>JAWKIT010000007.1:0-181396 GCA_041394165.1 Acidimicrobiales bacterium | reverse complement strand
TAGCGGGGCGCCCACGGGAAGTCGGGCAGGTTCGCGAAGCACTCGTCGGGGGTGCGCAGCAGCTCCATCGTCCCTCCGGGGGGTGGTGGCGGGCCGAGCGCCAGCTTGGCCGATCCGGCGGCACGGCGCGGGCGGACGCGCCACACTGGGGGATCGACGCTCGCGAGGTCATCGATCGGCTCGGCCTGGTGCCCCACCCCGAGGGCGGTTGGTACCGCGAGACCTGGCGCGACCTGCCGGCCGACGGCGGACGGGGCGTGGGCAGCGCGATCTACTTCCTGCTCGACGCCACCGAGCGCTCGCACTGGCACCGGGTCGACGCCGCCGAGGCCTGGCACCACTACGCCGGCGGCCGACTCGAGCTCGCCATCGTCGAGGACGACCACCACCAGGTGATCGTCCTCGGTCCCGACCTCACCGAGGACTGCGAGCCGCAGGCCGTCGTGCCCGCCCGCGCCTGGCAGGCGGCCCGGCCGATCGACGGCTGGGTGCTCGTGGGCTGCACGGTGAGCCCGGCGTTCGACTTCGCCGGCTTCGAGCTGGCCGAGGAGGGCTGGGCACCCGAGGGCTGGTCGGCGCCGGGCTGGTAGCGGCGCGGCCGCGGTCAGCCGGTCAGCCGGTCAGCAGCGAGGCCAGCGCCCAGAGCGCGGCGACGCCACCCACCACGGCCATCACGACCGACCGGGCGATGGGGGCCCGCTCGAGGTCGCCGTCCTTGCGCGCCGTGGTGGGCGGCGGTCGGAAGATCGCGGCCAGGTTCCCCGCGAGCAGCGCGCCGCCGAGGGCGAGCACCAGGTAGGGCAGCAGGTCGTCGCCGAGGAAGGCGCCGCTGTCGGGCGACTCCTGGGCGAGCAGGGCGAGGAGGGGCGCAGCCACGGCGGCGAGGCTACCGACCACCCCGGGCGACACCGGTCGACCCGGCGGTCCGCCGGAGCGCTTGAACACGGTTCGCGCATTTTCAGCCACCCAACGTGAGATTCTGCTCAAGCTCCCGGCGGTTCGGGCCGATCACCTGAGCGTCGGTGGAACATCGCCCCCACCGACGATCGGGGTACCGGGGCGGGGGTCGCAACCCTCCCTCCATCACGCATTGGGGTGCGCTGGTCCAGGGCGCACCGCACTGTGGCGGCTCCCGCTCCGCTCCCCGAGCACACGCAGCCCCGCCCTCCGACTCCCACCGGAGGGCGGCGGCGCGGGCGGGCACCTCCCGTGGACGCCGTACGCTGCACGGGTCCCCGAGAGGCCCCCGTGGCCGTACCCGGGCCCCCCCCCCCCCCCCCCCCCCCCGACCCCCCCCGCGCCCCCCCCCCCGCCGCCCCCCCCCCCCCCCCCCCCGACACCCTCCGCCGCGCCGCCCTCGACGTCGGCCTCGACGCCGACGAGGTCGAGGCGGTGCTGGTGGGCGACGCCTTCGCCGACGAGGTCCGCGCCGACCTCGACGCCGCCCGGCAGATCGGCGTGAACGGCGTGCCGTTCTTCGTGGTCGACGGCCGCCTCGGCATGTCGGGCGCTCAGCCGCCCGAGTCGCTCCTCGAGCTGCTCGACCAGGGCTGGCTCACCCGGGAGCCCGCGCCCGTCTCGATCCTGGCCGAGGGCGACGTCTGCGGGCCCGAGGGCTGCGAGAACTGAGGCGAGGTCCCGACCGCCGCACCGGTACGGTCCCGCTCGTGTCCCGCCTCTTCGCCGTCCCGCCCTGGGACGAGGTCCGTCGCCGCCTGGTGCCGCTGCTCGTCGGGCTGGTGCTGTGCGGCGTCGCCTTCGGCTGCACCGTTCGCGCCGAGCTCGGCCTCGACCCGTGGGACGTGCTGCACGAGGGGATCTCGGATCGCACGGGCATCCCGATCGGGTCGGTGAGCATCCTCGTCGGCGTGGTGGTGGTGCTGGGCTGGATCCCGCTGCGCCAGCGCCTCGGCCTGGGCACCATCGCCAACGCCATCATCATCGGCGCGGTCATGGACCTGGTGATCCCCCGCCTCCCCCACCCAGGCGACCTCCCCACCCGCTGGGGGCTGCTCATCACCGGGCTGGTGCTGGCCGGCCCGGGCGTCGGGATGTACATCGGTGCCCGCCTCGGGCCCGGCCCCCGCGACGGGATCATGACCGGCTTGGCCGAGCGCGGCCCGTCGATCCGGCTCGTCCGCACCGGCATCGAGCTGTGCGCGCTGGCCGGCGGCTTCCTGCTGGGCGGCACGGTGGGCATCGGCACCGTCCTGTTCGCGCTCACGATCGGCCCGAACACCCAGTTCTGGCTCGAGCGCCTCGACCTCGGCCACCCGCCGGGCTTCGAGCCCCGCCTCGACGTCGAGGTCGAGCCCGACCCCACCCTGGCGGGGAGCTAGCCCTCCTCGGCGGCCTCGCCCATCCCGGGCAGGGCGCCGTTGCCGGGCAGCTCGCCGGCGAGGATGCGCCCGAACCGGTCCTCGAGCAGCGGGTTCCAGTGCGGGTGGGTGAGGATGTAGAAGCGCTGCTCGCGCACGGCGTCGCGCACCATGCCCGCCACCTGCAGCGGGTTGAGGCCCTCGGCGATCAGCCCGCCGATGTGGGCCATCATCAGCTGCTGCTCCTCGGTGGGCTCGGGGCGCTCGCCTCCGGTCGCCGGGCGGTTGCGGGCCGACTCGTGGATGCGGGTCTGCACCCAGCCGGGGCAGAGCACGGACACGCCGACGTTCGCGGCCCCGGCGAGCTGGAGGTCGGCCCACAGCGTCTCCGACAGCGTGACCACGCCGTGCTTGGACACGTTGTAGGTGCCGCCCCACGGCATCGAGATCATCCCGGCGATCGACGCCGTGTTGACGATGTGGCCCTCGCCCTGCTCGATGAGCATCGGGGTGAAGGCCCGCACGCCGTTGATGACCCCGTAGAGGTTGACGCCGAGCACCCAGTCCCAGTCCTCGCGCGTCGCCGTCCAGATCGGTCCGCCACCGGCCACCCCGGCGTTGTTGCACACGACGTGCACCCCGCCGAAGCGCTCGACGGCGTGGTCGCGCAGCGCCTCGACCTGCGCCTCCTCGCGCACGTCGCAGACGAACGGCTCGACCTCGGCGCCCTCGTCGAGGCCGGCGATGGCCGCCTCGAGCGCCGGCGCCTCGATGTCGGCCATGACGACCTTCATGCCGTCGCCGAGGAACGTGCGCGTCAGCGCCAGGCCGATGCCCGACGCTGCTCCGGTGACGACCGCGACCTTGCCGGCCAGCTCCTCCACGACTCGCTCCCCTGCTCGCTGCGCCGCCGATCGACGGCCGCGCCGCAACCTAGGTCACGAGTGGACGTGCTGCTGCTGCTCGTACTTGTGGTAGTCGGCCATGATGAACAGGCCGGCCACCAGCGGGCCGCCGAACAGGGCGGGCATGGCGGCGATCGCCACCGACTCCACGATCGTGAGGCCGTTGGCCAGGCAGATCGCGGTGATGAGGGCGAGGACGATGAGGGCGCCGAGCACCGCGCCCCGCACGATCACCTTGAGGGCGTGGGCGGCGGCGTCGGGATCGGGCGCATCGGACATGGGGGTGACGGTGACATCACCGCTCGCCCGCTCGGAAGGGGCGAAGGTCCCCTCGCGACCGGGACCCCTCAGGCCAGCTCCGCCGCCGAGGCCCAGGTGGCGTGGGTGCCGCTCGAGATCCGCTCGGGCAGGCGCAGGCGGGCGACCGGGCCGTCGGAGATGCGACGGCCGTCGAGGATCCAGCACTCGCTCGCGTCGGCCGCCGGGTCGGTGGTGAAGGTGACGACGTAGGCGTCGTCCTCGGCGGTCGAGCCCACCTTCGGCGCCACGCCCGGCTCGGAGCCGTAGGTGCCCTCCGGCAGGCGGATGCGGTCGTCCTCGCCGGTGGCGGTGTCGTGGCGCACCAGGCCGTCGAAGAGGAACCAGCCGGGCACGCCCGACGCCGCCCACACGTAGCGGTGCTCGCGCCCGATGCGGCGGGGGTCGACGATGCCGAACTCGGTGAAGTCGTCGCGCAGGCGCTCCTCGGTGCAGCGCCCGGTGCGCAGGTCGAAGCGCCACCGGTGCAGGCGGGTCTCCATCCAGTCGAGCGCGAGGTAGCGGAACATCCACATGTCGTCGCCGATCTCGGGCTTGCGGGGCGAGGGCGACCCCTGGTGGAACCCCTCGAGCACCACCTCGTCGCCGTCCTCGTACGCGTTGGTCCAGTGCAGCACGTAGGTGGGGTCGGCCTCGAACCACACCACGTCGTCGGGGCCGCCGCGCCGCGGGAGCACGCCGAAGCGAGACGGCGCGTCGTGCATCCGCACCGCGTGCACGCCCCGCTCGAGCAGGTCCTCGTCCCAGTGCATCGGGAGGTCGTTGACCACCACGTACCGCTCGGTGATGGCGATGTCGTGGGGCAGGCGGGGGCCCGGCAGCGGCACGGGCGTGTAGTGGACGAGCGCGCCGGTGCGGTCGAGGACGCCCACGTGGAGGTACGGGGCCGCCTTGCCGTAGTTGAAGAACACCAGCTCGCCGGTGGCCGGATCGAGCTTGGTGTGGGCCGACACGCCCTCGTCGGGGAACCAGCCGTCCCACGACGCCGTGCCCCGGGTCTCGAGCGAGTCGGGGTCGAGGCGGTAGAGGTCGCCGCACTGCCAGAACGAGGTGAGCAGCTCGCCGGCGTGCACCACGAGGTCGGTGCTCGACGCGTCCTTCATCGCACCGCGCGCCGTGCGCCCGTCGGTGCGCTCGGCCTTCTTCGGGTTCTCGGCCAGGCCGGCCCAGAGCGATCGCCCCGCCTCCTGCTCGGCGACCAGCCCCGTGGTGCGCACGAACCGGTTCCGGTACGACGCTCGCCCGCCACCGAAGCGGATGGCGTGCACCATGCCGTCGCCGTCGAAGGGGTGGTAGGCCGAGATCGCCTCGTGCAGCGGGTTCTCGGTGTTGCGGGCGTAGAGGCCCTCGAGGTCCTCGGGGATGGCGCCCTCCACCACCTCGACGTCGTCGACGCTCCACTCCACGTGCTGGGGCCGCCAGGCGCCCGAGCGGTACGGGTGGGCGTCGTCGTCGGGCAGGGTGCGGGTGAGCCGGTCGACCTCGATGGCGGTCACGCGGGGGTCCTCTCGATCACGAGCGAGCAGACGGTGGCGGTGCTCCCGCCGATGTTCAGTGTGGCGACCCGCTCGACGCCCTCGACCTGGGTGGCGCCGGCCGTGGCGGTGACCTGGCGGAGAGCGTCGACCGCCATGCGGATGCCGGTGGCGCCCACGGGGTGGCCGCCGCCGATCAGGCCACCGCCGGGGTTCACGGGGATCCGGCCGTCGCGCTCGAGGTCGCCGCCCTCGATCGCTCGCCACGACTCCCCCGGCGCCGTGATGCCCGTGTGGTCGATGGCCAGGTACGCCGAGGGGGTGAAGCAGTCGTGGACCTCCAGGGCGCCGAGGTCGTCGACCGAGCCGAGCCCGGCGCGACCGAGGGCGTCGGCGAACGCGTCCCGCACGTGGGGCATCACGAGCGGCCCCTCGGCACTGCGGTCGAGCTTGTCGCGTAGCGGGAGGCCGACGGTCCGGTGCCCCCAGCCGGTGATGCGGGCGGCGCCTCGGCCGAGCGCGTCGGGGTGGTCGCGCACCCAGGCGTCGGAGGCGAGCACGACGGCGGCGCCGCCGTCGGTGACCTGGCTGCAGTCGGTGCGGCGGATCCGGCCCGCCACCACCGGGTTCACCTCGTCGTCGGCCGAGAAGCTGGCGTCGCCGAAGTGCCAGCCCCGGGTCTGGGCGTTCGGGTTGCCGCGCCCGTTGCGGACGGCCATCTCGGCGAAGGCCCGCAGGTGGGCCTCGTCGAGGCCGTAGCGCCGGTCGTACTCGTCGGCGAGGTCGGAGAACGCCTGCGGCCAGATGTAGGTCGGGCTCCCCTCGTGACCCACCCAGCTGGCCGCGCCGAGGTGCTGGGCGGCCACGTCGCCGGGCACGGTGCGCTCCAGCTCGACGCCGACCACGAGGGCCACGTCGTGGCGCCCGGCCTCCAGCTCGGCCATGGCGGCGAGGATCGCCACCGTCCCCGACGCGCACGCCGCCTCGTGGCGGGCGGCCGGCAGGCCCCAGAGGTCGTCGTCGACGGTGGCGGGCATGCCGCCGAGGTGGCCCTGGCCGGTGAACAGCTGGCCGAACGCGTTGCCGACGTGGACGGTGCCCACGTCGCGAGCGCCGATGCCGGCGTCGTCGAGCGCACCCCGCACGACCTCGGCGGTCAGCCCGTCGAAGCCCACGCCCTCGCGCGTGAGGTTGCGGGCGAAGTCGCTCTGGTACCCGCCCAGGATCCAGATCCCCTGCTGCGCCATGCGCTCCCCTGCGTCGCTCGACCGGCGCCCGAGCGTACCGGCGGCCCTCCTAGGGTGGCGACCGTGCCCCGCCGTGGTCTGCTGCTCGCCGCCGTCGTGCTGCTCCTCCTCGGCGCCGCGGCCGTCGGTGCGGCCACCCGGCCGAGCGAGGACCGGGTGGCGCTGGCCATCCACCGCGCCGAGCGCCTCGACACCGGGGTGGTGATCTACGAGGTCGAGTGCGCCACCGACCTCGACCTCGGCTACGGCACCGACCCGCTCGGCTCGGGCCTCGGCCAGATCACGGTGTGGGGCCGCCCGGCCGTCGGTCGGTGCACGGGCACGATCGGCGACAACGACCAGGGCGCCGACCGCTTCGTCGACGGCGCCACCAGCCAGGTGGTCGAGATCGAGGGGCTCACGATGGCCGAGCTCGGGCAGGAGCGCCAGGACCAGCCCGGGGGCTGAGCCCGAACACCGTGTCACCCGTCGGCGGGGGCGGTGGGCTCTGATGGGTGTGATGACCGAGCCGGCGGCGGATGCCCCACCCGAGGCCTGGGCGCCCGAGGACGTCGCGCTCTACCGAGCCCAGGCGCCGCGCCTGCTCGCGCTGGCCGCCGCCCTGGCCGGGCCGTCGGAGGCCGACGACGTGGTGTCCGCCGCCGTGCTGCGCTCGTTCACCACGCCGGGCTGGCGCGAGGTGACCGAGCCGGCCGCGTACCTCACCCGGGCGGTGGTCAACGAGGTGCGCAGCGGCCACCGACGCTCGCTGCGACGCAGTGCCCGTGAGGCTCGCTACGCTCGGTCGCCCGAAGGCCGATCGACCCGCCGACCACGACCCGCCCGACCCGGCGCTGCTCGCCGCGCTGGCCCGCCTGCCGCTGCGCCAGCGGGCGGTCACGTTCCTCACCTACTGGGCCGACCTCGCCCCGGCCGACGTCGCCGCCGAGCTCGGCATCTCCGAGGGGTCGGTCCGCAAGCACCTCGCCCGGGCGCGCGCCACGTTGCGCCGGGAGCTCGGATGAAGGAGGCCCCCATGGACCCGCACGACGACGACCTCGCCGAGCGCCTGCGCGACGGCTTCGGTTCGCTGGCCCGCGCCGCAGGCTCGCCCTCCCCGCTCCCCGATCGGCCGGAGGCGCCCGTGCCGGCGAGCCGGCCGGCGGTGGCCCGGCCCCTCGTGGTGGCGGCCGCCCTCGTCGCCGTCGTGGCGATCGTCGCTGCGGTCGTGGCCACCCGCCACGACGATCCCCGCCAGCAGCTCCGAGCCGGGGAGCCGACCACCGCTGGCGCGGCCTGGACGGTCCCGGACCCCGCGGACACCGGTCGACTGGTGTGCCCTCCGGCGCTCGTCGACCTCTCCGGCCTCGACGCCACGCCGGCGGTGGTCCCTCCGGTCGAGGCGGCCGATGGCACCGCGGTCTCCGCCTACGTCCTCCGGTGGGAGCAGGACGGGCGCCCGGTGGAGCTCACCTACCTGACGCCGTTCTGGGAGGGCGTCTCCCTGGCCGCCGAGACCCCGACGACGTCGCCCTCGACGACGGCCGCGTGGCCGCGATCGAGCGGAGCGATCCCCTGACCGCCCGGGTCCTGCGGCCGGGCGAGGAGGGCCAGGTGATCCCGCTGTGCTCGATGTTCCAGCTCTCGATCGACGCCGCCCACGACGACGAGGCCGCTCGAGCGACCCTCCTCGCCGCCGCCCGGGCGATCCGGGTCCACGCGCCGTCGGGCACGGTCGTGGTACCCGACGTCGTGGGTCTCGGCCAGGTCGAGGCGCAGGACGTCCTCGCCCGTGCCGGGCTCGTCCGCGACGGCTCGTTCGCCTTCTCGGACGCGCCGTCGATCTTCGGCCCGCTGCCGAGCGTGGCGTCGCAGGACCCGGCGGCCGGGTCGACGGTCGCCATCGGCACCGAGGTCCACCTCGGCCTGCCGCCCACCACCACGACCACCACGCAGCCGCCCCCCGTCGTGGAGGTCGACGCCCTCCCGATCCCCACCGATCCGCTGGTGTGCCCGATCTCGCGCCTCCAGGTGGAGGACGAGTTCCGCTCGCAGCCCGTCGTGCACGCCCAGACCACCATCTCGTGGTTCCAGGACGGCGACCTCGGCGGCTACCAGGTGCTCCTCAGCTGGCCGAACCGCAGCTCACGACAGCCCGACGCGCACAAGACCCGCGAGCTGACCGTGCTCGGTCGCCCCGCGCTCGTGCACGACGGCGGCGACGGCCAGGACCTCGTGTACGACACCGGGCTGCCCGGCGCCTGCCGCTACCTGGAGATCGGCGTCTACGGCGGCCCGTCGATCCCCGAGCGCGAGCGACGGGCCGAGGCGCTGGCCCCGAAGGTCACGGTCGCGCCGCCGCCCACCGCGGATCCGCCCGCCGTCGTCGGCCTCAGCGTGGCCGACGCGGCCGACCGCCTCGCCCGCGCCGGGTTCATCCCCGACTGGGGCGCGGACCGCGCGGTCGGTGATGCGCCGGCGCCGCCGTCGACCACCCAGCGCGTCACCGCCCAGGAGCTCACCGAGCCCGGCGTGGTGCGCCTGGCGACCTGAGCCCGGACGCGCCGCCGCCGGGGCCACGAGGGCCCCGGCGGCGAGCAGATCGGGGCGGGCGGGCCCGCCGGGCGATCAGTAGCGGTAGTGGTCGGGCTTGTAGGGGCCGCCCACCGGCACGCCGATGTAGTCGGCCTGCTCCTGGGTCAGCTCGGTGAGCCGGACGCCGAGGGCGTCGAGGTGCAGGCGGGCCACCTTCTCGTCGAGGTGCTTGGGGAGGACGTAGACGCCGACGGGGTACTCGTCGGTCTTGGTGAACAGCTCGATCTGGGCGATGGCCTGGTTGGTGAACGAGTTGCTCATCACGAAGCTCGGGTGGCCGGTGGCGCAGCCGAGGTTCATGAGCCGGCCCTCGGCCAGCACGATCACCGAGTGCCCGTCGGGGAACTGGAACTCGTGCACCTGGGGCTTGACCTCGATCTTGCGGACGTCGCTCATCTTGGCGAGCCCGGCCATGTCGATCTCGTTGTCGAAGTGGCCGATGTTGGCCACGATCGCCTGGTGCTTCATCCGGCTCATGTGCTCGGCCGAGATGATGCCCTTGTTGCCGGTGGTGGTGATGAAGATGTCGGCGGTGTCGAGCACGTCCTCGAGGCGGGCCACCTGGTAGCCCTCCATGGCGGCCTGCAGCGCGCAGATCGGGTCGACCTCGGCCACGATCACGCGGGCGCCCTGGCCGCGCAGCGAGTCGGCGCAGCCCTTGCCCACGTCGCCGTAGCCGGCCACGAACGCCACCTTGCCGCCGATCATCACGTCGGTGGCCCGGTTGAGGCCGTCGATGAGGCTGTGGCGGCAGCCGTAGAGGTTGTCGAACTTCGACTTGGTGACCGAGTCGTTGACGTTGATGGCCGGGAACAGCAGCTGGCCCTGCTCGAACATCTGGTACAGCCGGTGCACGCCGGTGGTGGTCTCCTCGGTGACGCCCTTGATGCCGGCGGCCACGTCGGTCCAGCGGGTGGGCTCCTTGGCGACGCTCTCCTTCAGGAGCTGCAGGACGATCGTCCACTCCTCGCTGTCGTCCTCGGTGGGCTCGGGCACCGCGCCCGCCGCCTCGTACTCCTTGCCCTTGTGCACGAGCAGGGTGGCGTCGCCGCCGTCGTCGAGGATCATGTTGGGGCCGGCACCGTCGGGCCAGCGCAGCGCCTGCTCGGTGCACCACCAGTACTCCTCGAGGGTCTCGCCCTTCCAGGCGTAGACCGGGACGCCCTGGGGTGCGTCGGCGGTGCCGTTGGGGCCGACCACCACGGCGGCGGCGGCGTGGTCCTGGGTCGAGAAGATGTTGCAGGACACCCACCGCACGTCGGCGCCGAGGGCCACGAGGGTCTCGATCAGCACGGCCGTCTGGATCGTCATGTGCAGCGAGCCCATGATGCGGGCGCCGGCGAGGGGCTGGGCGTCGGCGAACTCGGCGCGGGTGGCCATGAGGCCGGGCATCTCGTGCTCGGCGAGCTGGATCTCCTTGCGGCCGAAGCCGGCCAGGCCGAGGTCGGCGACCTTGAAGTCGTCGGGGTTCAGGGTGGGCATGCGGGTTCCTCCACGCATCGATGACGGGACGCGCTCGGGGCGCGCCGGGTTCGAGGGGTGGGGCTGGAGCCTGCTGGCTCACCCATGACAGCCCACGTGGCCGGCCCGGTTGCCCCGGACGGACCGGAGCAAGGCTAGCCGCTGGGCCGCCACCCGACTCGGCTCCCCGAAACTGGAACGTGTTCTAGTGTCCCGCCCATGACGTGCGACCGCCTGACCGACAGAGCCCTGATCGTGACCGGAGCCGCCTCCGGCATCGGGCGCGGCACCGCCCTGCGCCTCGTGGCCGAGGGCGGCCGGGTGCTCGCCTCCGACGTGAACGCCGAGGGCCTCGCCGAGACCGAGCGGCTCGCCGCCGCGGTCGCCGACCACGGCGGGAGCCTCGTCACGAAGGTGGCCGACATCAGCGACGAGGCCAGCGCGAACGAGGCGGTCGCGACGGCGGTCGAGGCGTTCGGGAAGCTCGACGGGATCGCCAACATCGCCGGGATGCTGCGCTCGGGCCGCACCCACGAGTTCGACCTCGACACCTGGGAGCGGATCCTGCGGGTCAACCTCACCGGCACCTTCCTCATGTGCAAGGCCGCCCTCCCCCACCTGATGGAGACCAAGGGCGCCATCGTGAACGCCGCCTCCACCTCCAGCTCCTTCGGCCACCCGTGGATGGGTGCGTACGCGGCCTCGAAGGGGGCCGTGTGGTCGTTCACCCAGACCCTCGCCGTGGAGTACTGCAAGGTCCCGGTGCGAGCCAACTGCGTGGCGCCCGGCAGCGTGCACAGCGGCATCACCTCGAACGTCGAGTTCCCGCCCGACCTCACCAAGGACGAGAGCAAGCTGGTCCGGCGCATCATGTCGCCCACCGGGTTCGGCGATCCCGCCGACGTGGCGTCGGTGGTGGCCATGCTCCTGTCCGACGACGGCAAGCACCTCACGGGCGAGTGCATCCGCATCGACGGGGGGACCCACGCATGAGGGTCTCGGTGGCCACCGCCTACCTCCCACCGGAGGAGCTCGCCCCGATCGCGCGGCGCTGCGACGAGCTCGGCTACCACGCCATGGCGCTCTCCGACCACGTCATCAACCTCGAGACGCTCGACACGAAGTACCCCTACAACGAGACGGGCGCCCGCCGGTGGGAGCCCTTCACACCGTGGGTCGACCCGTGGGTGGCCATCGCCTCGCTGGCCGCGGTCACCGAGCGGCTCCGGTTCTTCACGAACGTGTACATCCTCCCGATGCGCAACCCGCTGCTCGTGGCCAAGGCGGTCAGCACCGCCGCGGTCCTGTCGGGCGACCGCGTGTCGCTCGGCATCGGCATGGGCTGGTGCGAGGAGGAGTTCGACCTCACGGGCGGGACCTTCGCCAAGCGCGGCGCCCGCGCCGACGAGGCGCTCGAGGTCCTCGAGGCGGTCTGGTCGGGCGGCTGGGTGGAGCACCACGGCACCCACTTCGACCTCCCCCGCCTCGAGATGACCCCGGCGCCGGCCGCCCGCATCCCGATCCTGGTGGGCGGCATCTCGGACGTGGCGATGCGGCGGGCCGCCCGCCACGACGGCTGGATCTCGGACCTCATGACCACCGAGGAGGCCGGCGAGGCCCGGGTGAAGCTCGACCAGCACCGCGAGCAGCAGGGCGTCGAGGGCGACTTCCAGATGGTCGTCTCCCTGAGCGACGCCTGGACCGTCGACCACTTCAAGCGGGCCGAGGACCTCGGGGTCACCGACCTGCTCACCATGCCGTGGTCGTACTACGGCGGGTTCCAGCTCTCGCTCGACGAGAAGCTGGCGGGGCTCGACCGCTTCGCCGAGGAGATCCTCCAGCACCTCGACGTCTCCGACTAGCGATCGACGTATCCCTCGAGGGATCGCGCGAGGCTGTGCCGATGCGACGCACCCTCCTGCTCCTCATCGCCCTCCTCGGCACCCTCGGGCTCCTCGCCGGCTGCGGCACCAGCGGCGGCGACGACGCCACCGGCACCACGGCGGCCGGCGGCTCGAGCGCCGACGACCAGACCGACGATCCCGCTGACGATCCCGCCGACGATCCCGCCGACGACGGCGGGGACGAGGGCTCCGGGTCGACGCCGTCGTCCGAGGAGCTCGAGGCGCTCCTCCCGACCGCCGAGGAGGTCGGGCCCGACTACACCGAGCAGGCCCCCGACACCGGCGACGACGGGGAGGACAGCACCGACAGCACCGACGACGAGATGGACCAGCAGTTCGAGGAGGCCTGTCCCGGCATCTCCGAGCTGGAGTTCCTCGACATGGGCAGCAGCGACGACGGCGGGGACGACAGCGTCACCGCCAGCTTCGCCACCGACGACGACCGCGAGGTCGAGGTGACCCTCGACCCGACCCTCGACCAGCTGAACGAGGACAACCTCGACACCCTGGTGGACGCCCTCGACGACTGCGACGACATCGAGGTCACCGACGAGGAGGAGGGCTTCTCGTTCACGATCAGCCTCCAAGCCGAGCGCGACGACACCTACGGCGACTTCGGCCTGGCCATGACCTTCGAGGCCACCATCGCGTTCTTCGGCATGGAGATCCCGCTCACCTTCGCCGGGCAGGCGTTCAGCGTCGACGGCATCGGGGTCACCGTGTCGGCCACCAGCGGGGTCATCGAGGACGAGGAGGCCTTCGAGATGACGCCGGTGCCCTACGACGCCGACGTGCTCGCCGACCTCAGCGCCCTCATGGAGGAGCGGGTCGGCTCCCTCTAGGGCCGCTCAGCCGGTGTAGTCGGCGGCGCCGGGGATCGGCGTCGCCGGCGCCGGGTCGATCGGCCCGCCGGGCGAGGGCTCGGTGGTCGTGGTCGAGAGGTCCTCGTCGGGCTCCCCGATCCACAGGGCGTAGGTCCCCGCCTCGGCGACCGTGGCCGTGATCAGCCGGCCGCCGTCGACGGGGTGGGCCACCACGTCGGTGAGCCCGAACGTCGAGATCGGGTGGGCGGCGTCGTCGGGCGCAGGCGTCCACACCACCAGCTCGCCGCCCGCGACGCCCACCGAGGCCTTCACCTTCAGCTCCCCGGTCGTCGGATCCGAGCGGAGCTCCACGATGCGTCCCGGCGTCGCCCGGGGGTAGCCCCGGCCGAGGATGTCGAGGAAGGCCTCGTTGGGCCCGAGCCGCTCGTCGCCGGGGCACTGCACCAGGTTGAGGTGGGTCGACACGCCCGTCCCCGGAACGACCGACGTACCCGACCACGACACCGCGTGCGGGTCGCCGCAGGACTGGCGCCACTGCCACCAGGCTCCGCCCCAGGCGAGGCGATCTTCGTCGGCGGCGTAGCGCCGGGCCTTGGCGAGGGTCTCCTCGGACGTGTCCCAGAAGCCGTACTCGCCGCCCCAGTTCGGGATGCCGAGGCTCGTCGTGAGCGCATCGATGCCCTCGTTCAGGCCCTCGATGCTGCCGCCGCCGATGGACTCCGAGTAGTTGTGCACCGACGCGGAGATGTTCTCGGTGCTGACCCCCGCCGCCGCCGGGTCGGGGATCACGATGCCGTTCGAGTTGTTGCCCGCCGGGACCGTCGGCTCGATGAAGATGATGTGGTCGAAGGGCGCGCCGGCCTCGGCGCCGCGGATCGCGGCGATCACCTGGGCGAGCATCGCCTCGTACTTGGGCTTCAGGTCGTCGGCGGGGATCGACGTCTCCGGCTCGTTCAGCAGGTCGTAGCCCGCCACCTCGGGCCGCCCGGCGAAGCGCTCGGCGATGGCCCCCCACGCCGCGGCGAACCGCGTGCGGATGCCGTCGCGGTCGTCGTAGAAGTTGTTCCACGCCCGGTTCACCGCGGGCGAGCTGTTCCGCTCGCCGTTGGTCAGGCACGTCGACAGCCCGTCGGTGATGGTCGCCCAGGCCGGGGCACCGTCCCAACCCTTCGCCGGGGTCGTGCCCGCCGGGCAGTCGGCCGGGTCGGCGGTCGAGATCGTCGCCGTGTACGCGTCCTGGTGCATGTCGATCACCGAGTAGATGCCGTGGGCGGCGAGCTGGTCGACCACCGCGGACACCTCGTCGAGGTACGCCTGATCGATGGCGCCCCGGGTCGGCTCCACCCGCGACCACGTGACCAGGAGGCGCACGACCGAGAACCCGTGGGCCGCCATGAGGTCGTAGTCGTCTGCGGTCAGGGCGAAGGTGGGCCCGAGGCCCGGCACGCCCTCCCAGTACTCGCCGAGCGAGTTGACGTTGGCGCCGCGCAGCAGCACGTCGCGGCCCTCGGGATCGACGAAGCGGCGATCCTCGGTCTGGAGCGGGAGGAGCTCGACCACGTCGGTCACCGCCGCGGCCGCGACCGGGCGTCGTTCGGGCGTCGCCGCCGAGGGCGCGCCGGTGGTCGCACCACCGAGGGCCAGCAGGGCCACCGAGGCGGTGGCGATCGGTCGACGGAGGCGGCGGGGCGGGAGCACGGCGCCATTCCAGCACGCCGATCGGGGACCGACCTGCGCCCCCGGCGAGCTACTTGACGGCCGTGGGAGCGACCAGGCCCCCCGAGGCGCCCGTGAGGGGGATGGGCGTGGCGCTGAGGAGGAAGTCGAACTGCCGGTCGTCGGCGCAGTCGGCCGCCAGGTCGTCGAGCGCCCAGATCTGGCCCTGGGCCAGCCCCAGGTCGCGCAGGTGGATCATGTGGATCGGCAGCAGCGCCGCGGGGTCCTCGCCGGGGAAGCACTCGAGCACGAAGGTGTCGGTGGCCACGGCGGCCACGTCGTGGTCGCGGAACCACTCGATGCTCTTCGTCGACAGGCCCGGGCACACCATGCGGTAGCGATCCTTCTCGCCGATGCGCAGGAAGTGCAGGTGGCCGGTCCGCACCAGGACGATGTCGCCGGGCTCGACCCGGACGCCGGCCGCGTCGGCGCACGCGTCGAGCTCGTCGCCGGTGATGGGGTAGTTGTCGTCGAAGTGGTCGACGCCGTGGAGCCGGGCCACGTCGAGCAGGATCCCCCTCGACACCACCGGCCCGAAGGCCTGGATGCCGAGATCGCCCGCCCCGGCCTCGGTCACCTGGTCGCGGGGCACCCCGTTGTAGAGCTCGCCGCCGTAGCCCACGTGCGAGAGGGCGTCCCAGTGGGTGCAGGCCTGGACGCCCATCGAGAACCGGTCGTCGTTGGTGGTGAACCCGTCCGCGTCGCCCGTGTACTCGACGTTGATCGCCGTCATCTCGAGCTCGGGGTTCGTGCGCCCCGGGATGGCGCCGGTCTGCGGGCCGTCGGCATCGAAGGGCAGGGCCAGGGAGAAGACCTTCCCCTGGCGCACCGCCGCCGTGCCGCGCAGGACCGCAGCGGCATCGATCAGGTTGAGCGTGCCCCGGCGGTCGTGCTCGCCCCAGCGCCCCCGGTTCGAGACCCGGGCGGCCAGCTCGAGGAGCGGGTCAGGGAGCTTCGGCATGGGCCGGGGAGGGCGCGATCACGGGGGTGGGGCCGGGGTCGATGCCGGCGCGGGCCGCCAGCTCGAGCGAGACGACGTCGCCGTAGAAGCCGAGGTCGAGGAGCTGGGCCAGCGATCCCTCGCCCTCGGCGCGGACGGTGTGGATCTCGGTGACGACCTCCTCGGTCCAGGTCTCCACCTGGCCGAACTGCTCGACCACTGCGGGCGGTTCGTCGTCGTGGCGCAGCAGCACCAGCGAGAGCACCTGGCGGGTGATGTCGCCGTGCTGGGCCCAGCCGGACAGCTCGCCGTGGACCACGTCGGGCAGCTCGCCGGTGAACGCCGGAGCCTTGGCCGACAGGTTGATCTGCGCCTTCCAGCGGGACGCGGCGACCCCGCCCAGGATGCCGCCGCCGTAGACGAGCGGGATCGTGCCGGCGAGGCGCCGAGCGAGCGCCACCGCCGCGCTGTCGTCGGCGACCAGCTCGTCGCGGCGAGCCCGCAGCTGGGCGATGGCCGCCGCCAGGTAGTCGCGGCCGCCGGGGTAGAGCCCGAGGTCCTCGAGCGCCTTGACCACGGGCACCACCAGGGCACCGACCCGCGCGCGAGGGGGCACCGGGTGCTCGGCGGTGGACCGCGGGAGGTACACGGTGGGCGCCTCGATCGAATCGGCCAGCGCACCGAGCTGGCCCCCGCTCGTGACGGCGAACAGGCGGGCGCCCGCCTCCACGCACAGGGTGGAGGACGCCACCACCTCGGGCGAGTCGCCCGAGGCCGAGATGGCCACCACCAGCGTCGAGGGGTCGACGAACGAGGGCGGCTCGAAGCCCTTGTGGACCACGAGGGGCACCGGGAGGAAGGGCCCGGCGGTGGCGGCGAGCACGTCGCCCGCCCACCCGGCCGCACCGGTGCCCAGCACGAGCACGTTGGCGATGTCGTCGTGGGGCGGCAGGTCGCCGGTGACGCTGAGGCGCCGCACAGCGGCGGCGACCTGCTCGGGCAGCTCGAAGGTGGCCTCGCGGAAGCCCAGCGAGTCCAGCGGCTCGGTCATCGACGGAGCTACGAGAGGGTCGAGGGGGTGCCCTCGGCCTCGGCCTTGGCCAGGAGCCGGTCGTGCTCGGCGTCGTCGACGGTGGTGGCCTCGTCGATGAGCATCACGGGGATGTCGTCGCGGATCTCGTAGCGACGCTTCAAGCGCGGGTTGTAGAGCGCGTGCTCGGACTCGAAGTAGAGCAGCGATCCCTTGTCCTCGGGGCAGGCGAGGATCTCGAGGAGCTTCGGGTCGAGGGCCATGGCGGTCATCCCTTGGTGATGAGGTGGAGGAGCTCGGACGTGTGGTGGTCGCAATCGTCGCGCGTGGCGGCTTCGAGGTTGAGCCGCAGGAGCGGCTCGGTGTTCGACGGCCGCAGGTTGAACCACCAGTCGCCGAGGTCGACCGTGAGCCCGTCGAGCCGGTCCTGGTCGGCCTGCGGGGCCACCTCGGCGAAGTGCGCGGCGACGGCGTCGATGACCTCGTGCGGATCGCCCACCTGCGTGTTGATCTCGCCCGAGTCGGCGTACCGGTCGAAGGGCTGGCGGATCTCCGACATCGGCCGCCCCTCGCGGCAC
Source organism: Acidimicrobiales bacterium (assembly GCA_041394165.1). Lineage (GTDB taxonomy): Bacteria > Actinomycetota > Acidimicrobiia > Acidimicrobiales > Iamiaceae > Aquihabitans. The sequence goes on along the minus strand of JAWKIT010000007.1, from coordinate 164,106 downwards.
CGCCGCTCGAGCACGTGCATGGCGGCGATGAGCCCGGAGTCGGCCCGGTAGTTGTCGCGGAAGTAGTAGTGGGCCGAGTGCTCGCCGCCGAACGCGGCGCCGGTCCGGGCCATCTCGGCCTTGATGTAGGAGTGACCGACCTTGGTGCGCACCGGGGTGCCGCCGTGCTCGCGCACCACCTCGGGCACCGCCTTCGAGCAGATGAGGTTGTGCAGCACGGTGGCCCCCGGCTCCTTCTCGAGGACGCCGGCCGCCACGAGGGCCGTGGTGGTGGAGCCCGACAACCCGTTGCCGAGCTCGTCGACCACGAACACGCGATCGGCGTCGCCGTCGAACGCGAACCCGAGGTCGGCCCCCACCTCGCGCACCCGGGCGCAGAGGTCGCGCTGGTTCTCGGGCTGGATGGGGTCGGCCGGGTGGTTGGGGAAGGTGCCGTCGAGCTCGGGGTAGAGGATCTCGAGGTCGAACGGGAGCGCCTCGAACACCGCCGGCACCACGAGGCCGCCCATGCCGTTGGCCGTGTCGGCCACGACCTTCAGCGGTGTGAACGCCGAGACGTCGACGAACGAGCGGACGTGGTCGGCGAAGGCGCCCAGCAGGTCGAGCTCGGTGCGCCCGCCCGGCTCGGCCACCGGGGGCAGCTCGCTCCGGGCGGCGTCGCGCACCTCGGCGAGGCCCGAGTCGATGCCGACCGGGCGAGCGCCGGCGAGGCAGAACTTGATGCCGTTGTACTGCGCCGGGTTGTGCGACGCCGTGAACATCGCGCCCGGCGCGTTCCGGCTCCCCGAGGCGAAGTAGAGGAGGTCGGTCGAGGCCAGGCCCAGATCGACGACGTCGACCCCCTGGGAGCGGACCCCGTCGCTGAAGGCCAGGGCCAGCTCGACGCCCGACGGGCGCATGTCGCGCGCCACGAGGATCTCGGGGACCGCACCTCCCTCGGCGAGCGCGAAGCGGGCGAAGGCGGCGCCGATGGCACGGCAGCCGGCAGCGTCGATCTGATCGGGGTGGGTGCCCCGAACGTCGTACGCCTTGAAGATGGCATCGAGGTCCGACATGGCCCGGCGACCTTACTCGGCAGGCTCCGAGGCACCGAGCGACAGTCGGACGCCCTCCTCGGCCGACAGGTCGTAGGCCCCCGAGGCGCCGGCGGCGCGGATGCGGGCCAGGTCGCCCAGCAGGCGCAGGGCGTCGCGCGCCACGTGCACCGTCGAGCGGTCCGAGTTGGCCACCTCGACGGGCACCTCGACGAGCGACAGCCCGTGGCGCTCGACGAGGTGGATGAGCTCCACGTCGAAGGCGAACCCATCGATGCGGGTGTGGGCGAAGAGCACGTCGGCCACGTCGCCGCGCAGCGCCTTGAGGCCGCACTGCGTGTCGGGGTGGCGCCCCACGAGGACCGCCCTCGTGGCGAGGTTGATGGCCCGACCGCCCACCCGACGCAGGCGCCCGGCCTCCACCAGCGTGGTGGACCCCTCGTGGTAGCGATCGCCGACCACGACGTCCCACCCCTCCTCGACCCGCTCCAGGAGGCCGCGGATCTGGTGGGGGGCGTACGACAGGTCGGCGTCGGTGAAGGCGCGGGTCCGACCGCGGGCCGCCCGCATGCCGGCCCGCACCGCTCCGCCCTTGCCCTGGTTCGGGTGCAGCTCGAGGACCACGTCGGCGCCCGCGACCCGGGCGGCGTCGGCGGTGCCGTCGCCCGAGCCGTCGTCGACCACCACCACCTCGAGGCCACCGTCGGCGGCGACGTCGGCCAGCTCCTCGCGCACGCGGGCGACCGTGCCGGCGACGTGGGCCACCTCCCGGAACGCCGGGACGACGACGCTCAGCCGGACGTCGCCCGCCGGCGCGGGGGCCCCGCGCGGCCGATCGAGGGCGCCCACCTCAGGCGTCGTCGCCGTCGGGCGGCACGGGGTCGTCGACCCAGATGCCCTCGGCATCGGGCTCGGAGGGCGTCGCCTCGGCCGGCGGGGGCCCGTCGACCGCCACGACGGGCGGCTCGGGCCACGAGGGCGTGGCGGGCGCCTCCCCCCGCGCCGCGGCGTCGTTGGCGGCCGCGACCGCCGGGATGGTGACCAGGCGGTCGAGCAGCTGGCTCAGCCTCGGCTCCCGCTCGGGGGTCACCGCCACCTGCGGGTTGCGGGCGAGCAGCACCACGCCGACGATGCCGAGCAGCGTGAGCAGGGCGGCGACCAGGTCGACCGGGGTGCGGCCGAAGTGCATCGACACGTCCGTGTCGGTCGGGATGACCACCATCAGGTTCGGCGTCACGCGGTAGGGCCCCTCGGCCCCCTCGACCTCCCAGTTCGGGAAGTACGACGCCTTCACGAGCACGGGCACGCCGGGCTTCGAGACGTGGAACGAGATCGTGTCGGTGCCCATCTCGATGTCGGAGACCTCGACCTCGGGGAGCTCGGTCTTCGGCAGCTCCGGCACCTGGTCGATCGGCCCGGTCCGGCCGAGCTGGTCGCGCACCCAGCGCACGAGCCTCCGGTCGTCGGCGGGCACCGGGTCGGCCTCGGTGCGGGCCCAGGCGTCGGGCCCGTGGGCGGCGATCAGCACGTCCTCGTCGGACTGGCGGAACCACGCCGAGGCCGTCGGCAGCCAGCCGTCCTGCGTCTCGTCGATGCCGGTGGCCACCACCGGCTCGTAGCGCAGCGGTGCGACCTCGGGCGCGTCGGCCACCTCGTAGACGTGCCAGGCGCCCGACACCGCGATCTCGGTGAGGTCGGGGTGGCGGCTCGCCTGGTCGACGGCCGTGGTGGACGTGGCCAGGTAGTACTTCACCCCGAGCAGCTGGAGGTGGCGCACGCCGGCGTCGATGTCGAAGCCCGGGTACGGGAGGTCGCGCTGGGGGTTGGAGCCCTGGGCCGACAGCTCGGCCTGCATCAGGAAGTGGTACGGCACCGTGGCGCTCGACTCGAAGTAGAGGCCCTCCTGCGACCCGATGCAGCCGTTCGTGAAGTACGGGAGCATCATCAGCGCCATGGGCGTGCCGTAGCCCTCGAGGCGGTCCTTCGAGTACTCCCACATCGCCCGCCCGCAGCCGTAGCGATCGTCCTTGCCGATGCCGTCCATGGTGGCCACGAGCGCCCGGTACTCGGGGAAGCCGCCGGAGGTGCACGCCACCGCCGAACCGGGCTGGTCGCAGCCGCCCGGGCGGGGGGCCTTGGCCTCGAGGCCCGAGTAGTTGTTGCCCGACCAGCCGAGCGCCGGGTGGAGGTGGGTGGTGTCGAAGAACAGGAACGAGGAGCGGGTCTTGGTGGTGCCGTCGGCCGAGGTGACCGGCTCGCGGGTGATGACGCCGTCGAGCACGCCGTTCAGCGGCAGCAGGGTGTAGAGCAGGATCAGCGCGATCGACAGGGCGCTGCCGCCCACCGAGTCCAGGCGCAGCGGGCGGCGGGCGTCGCCCGACGCGGCCCCGGCGATCACCCGGAGGAGCTCGCCGAGCCCGATGGCCGCGAGGAGCGACGCCGAGAGGTACATGAACGGCAGCAGCCGCGCGTTCCAGAGGCGCATCTGCGGGAGGCTGGCGAAGGCGACCCACACGGCCGCCCAGGCCACGGCGAGCACGAGCCCCACCGCGTGGCGCCGGACGATCGAGAACAAGATGCCGACCACCGCCATCGCGAACAGGTACCGGAGGCCGTGGGGCAGCAGGTAGTACCAGACCGAGGTCTCCTCGCCGTTGGGCAGCGGGAGGCGCTCCCAGCCCATGTCGTTGACGTAGGCGTGGCGCAGCAGGAACGGCAGCACCCAGAAGGCGGTGAGCAGGCCGGCGACGGGGACCATGGTGGCCAGCCAGCGGAACCGCCCCCGGTCGGGGTGGACCAGGAACAGGGCGCCGGTGCACACCAGCACGAAGAAGGCCGGGATCAGGTGGCAGAGGCCGGCCAGGGCGAAGAGCACCGCGGCCAGGGCGCGATGGCGGCCGGTGCGCAGCCCCCGCACGGCCACGCCGAGGTAGACGATCGACAGGGTGAGGCTGATGGAGAACGCGAACTCGCCCGCCATGGTGGACGTGAAGTTCCCGCCGATGATGTTGCCGGTGTTGTTGTAGAGCGGCTCGAGGTTGAACACGAAGAGCAGGCCGCCGCCGGCGGCGAGCGCCGGGGTCGGGAACGGCAGCTTCGCCGCCTTGGCGAGGAACCAGCACGCGAGGGGCAGGGTGAGCAGGCCGCTGGCCGTGACCAGCTTGAAGGCCTGGTTGTAGGGGATCGGCATCGCCAGCACGGCGACGACCGCGCCCGCGATCGTGAGGGGCCAGCGGAACCGGTGCCAGCGCGGGTACCACCAACCCACGAGGGCCGCCATGCTCGCGCCGAAGAGCACGGGGAGCTGGAGGTACCACGGCAGCCCGACGTGCAGCGCCACCACGAAGAGCGACGGGACCACCATGTAGAACTGGTACGCGGGGAAGCCGTCGTACCAGTCGGGCGTCCACCCCGACAGGCGCCAGTGCGGCAGCAGGTGGTCGATGAGGAAGCGCGGCCCCCAGAGGTGGGCGCCCATGTCGCCGCCGGTGGGCGTCGACCCCGAGAACAGGTCGCTGGGCTTGAGGGCCACGAGGATGATCGCCGTCGACAGCAGCACGGCGAGGAACGACACCGCGGCCTCCGCGGCGCGGCCCGGCTCGTCGATCCAGCGCCGCCACGTGGCGCGGGCCCAGCCCTTGGCGCGGTCGTCGAGGCGCACGAAGCCCTCGGGCGCGGTCACGTCATCCACAGCAGGACGACCACGGTGGTCAGGTTGAAGCCCATGTGGGCGAAGACCGCCGGGCCCAGGCGGCCGGAGCGCTCGACCAGCACGGCGAACAGCGCGCCGGCGGCCACCAGCGCAGCCATCTGGAGCGGCTGGAAGTGGGTGATGCCGAACCACAGGGCGGAGAGGGCGACCGCCGGCCAGCGCCCGACGCGCCGGTCGAACGAGCGCAGCACCAGGCCCCGGAAGAACAGCTCCTCGGCCAGCGGTGCGCAGATGCCGACGATGACGAGGAACAGCACCGCGCCGGCCGGGCCGATCGCCTTGTCGGCGAGGTCGCGAGCCGGGCCCGAGAGGTCGTCGGAGCTCTTGCCGGTGAGCTCGAGGATGGGCAGGGAGATGAGCGGGACCATCACCAGCTGCGCGGCCACGCCGATGGCGAGCCCGATCGGGACGTCGGGCCAGCGCACGGCGACCCGGAAGTCGCGGATCCAGCCGTTGCCCTTGGTGGCCGCCGCCCAGATCGGCACGCCGACGAAGCCCAGCCACAGCGGCGGGTAGGTGAGGGCGATGAGCCACAGCGGGACGTCGTCGTCGGGCGCGTAGCCGAACGCCGCGTACACCGCCGCGCCGATGAGGGTGGCGGCGACGTAGGCGATCAGCCACCCACCGAAGGCATCGCCCAGCCCCCACCTCGGCTCGCGCGCCACCACCCCGTCGGGGGAGGCGGGGGGCGCGAGGAGGTGTCGGCCCTCGAGGTGGCGGGGGTCGGCCATGGAGCGGCGAGCCTACCGGTGCGCCACCGGCGCGGCGCCGTCGGCCCCGGTCAGGAGGCCAGGGGCGGCGCGAGCCGGACCGGCGAGCGCCGGTCGACCAGCTCCCAGCCGCGCGGCGCCACGGTGCGCGACGCGTGGCGCTCGCACAGGTCGTGGGTCATCGGGTGGCCTTCGGGCGTGAGCGGCTCGAGCCACACGGTGGCCGACGCGTACCCGTACGACAGGGTGGCGGTGGCCGGCTCCGAGCAGGCCGGTCGGGCGCAGGCGCGTCGCATGGGCGGCACGGTACCGAGGTCGTCGGGCGGGCGCGGATGGTCCCAGGCCGTGCGCCCGGCTGCCTCGCCGGGTCGGGGCGCCCCTAGCATGGCCCCATGTCGCCCGATGGTCCCCCGCCTCCTCCCCGCCCCCGCCCCCGCCGCGCCACCGCGGCTCGGGTGGCCAGGGCACCGGTGGGCCGGGCTCGGGCGGTGGTCCCGGCGGCGGCGCGGGCAACCCGATGCGGCTCGCCGGCTCGGCCCGGTGGGCCATCTGGGGCATCGTCGCCGTCACCCTCGCCCTCCTCGTGTTCGCCCTGAGCAACAGCGCCGACGACGGCAAGGACATCTCGTACTCGCTCTTCCTCAAGCGGGTGACGGCCGACAAGGTCGCGGAGATCACCTACGACAACGCCACGGGCCACATCTCGGGCAAGTACGCCGAGGACGTCGAGATCGACGGCGCCACCGACTTCACCACCACGGGCCTCATGCCCTTCCCCGACACCGACCTCGCGCTGCTCGCCGAGCACGGCGTCGACCTCAAGCCCAAGACCGAATCGCCGGGCTTCCTGGCCACCTGGCTGCCCGTGCTCATCTTCCCCGCGCTCATCATCGGCTTCTTCGTGTTCATGCAGCGTCGAGCCCAGGGCCAGATGGGCAACATCATGTCCATCGGGAGGAGTCGGGCGAAGACGTACTCCACCGAGCGGCCCGGCACGACCTTCGCCGACGTGGCCGGCTACGAGGGCGTCAAGACCGAGATCCGCGAGGTCGTCGACTTCTTGAAGTACCCGGAGAAGTTCGGCCAGATCGGCGCCCGGATCCCCAAGGGCGTGCTGCTCGTGGGGCCGCCCGGCACCGGCAAGACCCTCATCGCCCGGGCGGTCGCCGGCGAGGCCGGGGTGCCGTTCCTGTCGGTGAGCGGCTCGGACTTCATGGAGATGTTCGTGGGCGTCGGCGCCAGCCGCGTCCGCGACCTGTTCCAGTCGGCCCGCAAGATGGGTCGGGCGATCATCTTCGTCGACGAGATCGACTCGATCGGCCGCAAGCGCGGCGCCGGCCTCGGCGGCGGCCACGACGAGCGGGAGCAGACGCTGAACCAGATGCTCTCGGAGATGGACGGCTTCGAGGCCACCGAGGGCATCGTGATGATCGCCGCCACCAACCGCCCCGACGTGCTCGACCCGGCGCTGCTGCGCCCGGGCCGCTTCGACCGCCAGGTCGTGGTCCCCCTGCCCGAGCACGCCGAGCGCCTGGCCATCCTGCGGGTCCACGCCAAGAGCAAGCGGATCTCGCCCGACGTCGACCTGGCGGTCGTCGCCCGCGGCACGCCCGGCATGTCGGGTGCCGAGCTGGCCAACCTCGTCAACGAGGCGGCGCTCTACGCCGTGCGCCGCGGCGCCGAGATGATCACCCGCGAGGACTTCGAGTACGCCCGCGACCGGGTGCTGATGGGCCAGCGACGCGAGTCGATGGCGCTGTCGGACGCCGAGAAGGAGCTCACCGCCTACCACGAGGCCGGCCACGCCGTGTGCGCCACCCTCCTGCCCGACGCCGACCCGGTCCACAAGGTCACCATCCTCCCGATGGGCATGGCCCTGGGCGTCACCCAGCAGCTGCCCGCCGAGGACCGCCACTCCTACAACCAGGAGTACCTCGAGCAGTCGATCGTCGTCGCCATGGGCGGGCGCATCGCCGAGCGCCTCGTGTTCGGCGTCGTGTCCACCGGAGCGAACAACGACCTCGTCGTGTCCACCGAGCGGGCCCGAAAGATGGTGCGCGAGTGGGGCATGAGCGAGCGGATCGGGCCGATGGCCTGGGGCTCGCAGGGGCAGGTCTTCCTGGGCGAGGACCTCATGGGCAACGCTCGTGACTACTCCGACGAGACGGCCCGGGTCATCGACCAGGAGGTCGAGCAGATCCTGCGGGCGTGCGAGAAGCGCTGCGAGGAGCTGCTGACCGAGAACCGCAACGGCCTCGACCTGGTGGCCCGGCGCCTGCTCGAGCACGAGACCATCGACGGCTCCGAGGTCCGCCGGCTGTGCGACCTCGGCTCGGCGAACCCGGCGCCGTCGCCCACGCCCGTCCCCTCCGAGGGCTGACGGGCGCCGGCGGCGCCGGCGCTCAACCGCAGACCGTGCCGTCGCAGCCCGGCGGCACCGAGCCCGGCTCGCGCAGCTCGGCGACCGCCGCCCACAGGTCGGTGGCGGTCACCGGGCCGACGAAGTCGCGGCGCACGATCCCCCCGGCGTCGGCCACGAGGACCATCGGCACCGCATCGATGCCGTAGCGCTCGTGCAGGTCGCGCTGGGCCACCGCGTCGAGCTCCACCACGGCGACCTCGTCGGAGGCCAGCGCCGCCGCCTTCTCCCGGACGTCGGCGCAGGCGAGGCAGGTGGACGACGAGAACACCGCCACCAGCCAGGGGGCGTCGGGCCGCTCGAAGTGGTCGCGGTCGAGGAGCGACGGCACGACCCACGACGGCCCCCGCTCCGGCTCGGGCCGCTGGGAGCGCTGGAGGTACCAGGCCACGGCACCGGCCCCGAGGCCGACGACGAGGAGCACCACGAGCGCGAGCACCGCCCCAGTCTGCTCAACCCGGGGCGACGATCGAAACCAGGTCCTCGGGGTACGGCAGACCGGGCTGGAGGGCGACGCCCGGCCCCGAGGTCGAGGCGAGCGAGGAGCCGACCACGACGCCCGCGTCCGCCTCCACCACGATCGTCGCCGCGGCCCCGGCCTCGGAGAGGTCGAGCGAGCGGCGATCGCCGGCCGGGACCGTCACCGTGGCCGCCGGCAGCTCGCGCCGCACCCCGGCCTCCAGGCTGTAGGCGCGGATCGACGCGGGTCGGGCACCGGGGTTGGCGACGAGCACGGCGCCGTTGCGGGTCCGGCTGCTCCCGGCCTGGGTCACCAGCCAGCGTGGCTGCCGCCGGCGAGCGAGGGCCGTCGCCGCCTCGCACCTGGGAGGGATCGGCGTAGGCGGTGGTGCGCTCGACGACGATGGGGACCTCGTCGAGCGAGCGAACGTCGACCCACACGTTGGCGTCGGCCGCCAAGTCGGCGATCTCGGCCAGGTCGACGACCGCCTCACCCCCGGCCCGCACCGTCAGCTCGACGGGCGGCACCTCCGCGAAGCGCTCGGGCTCCTGGTAGCGCAGGAGCACGTCGACGCGAGCGTCGCGACCGCTCGGGTTCGCCACCGCGACCTGGGTCCGCACGCCCGCGCCGACGCGCGCCGACGGCACGATCCAGCGCGACGACCGCACCGGGGAGGCCGGGGTGGAGACCAGGCCCTTCGGCGCCGGGGTGGAGGCCTCGGTGCCCTCGATCGGCCGCGGATCGCCCTCGCCGTCGTGGGTCTGGATGCGATCGACGACGACCCGACCGGCCCGGGCCCGCACGGTGGCGGCCACCTCGTCGCGCTCGGTGACGAGGTCGCCCACCGACACCACGCGCACCGATCGACCCGGCACCGAGAAGCGCCGCAGGGCGCGGGGCGTCCGGGTGCCGCGATCGGTGGCGAACGACACCTCGACGCTCGCCGCATCGGGGAACGGGTTGGTGAGCGACAGGTAGAGCTCGCTGCCGCGGCGCGTGGACCCGGACGGGACGTACCAGCGGTCGGCGGCGGTGGTGGCGCACGGGGCTGCGTCGTAGCCGAGCGGCCCGGACACCTCGCGGTCGACCGCGACCCGACCGCCGCGCACGTCGACGACGGCGCCGACCCAGTCGGCCTGCACGACCTCGCCGAGGCGCAGGCGGGCGCGGCCGTTCGCCGGGACCTCGACCTCCACCGGCGCGGGGTCGGCGGCATCCGAGAGGACCGTGACCTCGGCGGTGGCGCCGGCATCGGCGTCGTTGGCGAAGACCAGCGACAGCTCGGCGAGGCCCTCCTCGCCGCGGGCGGTGCCGCCTGCGCAGTAGAAGGCGGTGGAGATGGCGTCGGCGCGCGCCACCGACGGCACCGCGGTGACGTCGAGCGACGCGTCGAGCCGTTCGGGGGCGACCGGCGGCCGACCGGTGTCGAGCAGCGCGGCGCCGGCGATGAGCGCCGAGAGGGCGAGGAACGGCAGCCAGCGGCGGGGCGTGTAGCGGCTGCGACGCCGACGGGCGCGCGCGGCCATCAGCCCGCAACCTCGGCCGGACGAGCGCGCCGGAGGCGCCGGCTGCGACGCCAGGCGAGCAGGGCGAGGGCCCAGAGCAGCGCCTGGCCCACCGCGAACAGGTGGTGCGAGAGCGGCGTGGCGTAGGTCAGCTCGCCCGCCCCGGCGCGGGAGGCGTCGAACTGGTTGGCCCACCCGTACGTCACGGTGCGGCCGAGCGCCACGCCGCTCACCCGGAGCCGCCAGCCGTCGTCGGCGGTGCTGGCCACGAGGAGCTCGCCGGCGTCGGGCACCCGGCCCTCCGCGCCGACCGCCCCCGCCTCGTCGACGAGGGCGGGCTGGGCCGACGTCAGGTCGTCGGCGTCGGCCTGCTCCCAGCTCGTGCGGTCGCCCTCGCGGGCGGGCAGCAGCGAGCGGGTCGGCGCCCACGACGCGTTGCGGTACACGGTGAGCCCGTCGGCGACGGGCACCCGCTCCAGGTCGAGCTGCTGGGCCAGCACGTCGAGCATCGGCACGAGCCCGTCGGCTGCCTGGACCTCGTCGGCGGTGGGCGCCAGCTGCGTCTGGACCACCAGGTAGCGCACGCCCATCGGGGCGAGCAGCCGCCCGAGCCGGCTGGTGCGGCGGTCCTCCGCCGCGGTGAGCGCCTGGCGCAGCAGCGGCGTGGCGCCCTCCTCGGGAACGGTGAACCGCTCGCGGACGGTCGGCGGGCCGTCGTCGGAGGTGCCCACCGCCAAGCGCTCGTCGTAGCGGTAGGACCGGACCGGGAGGTGGTCGGGATCGCCGAGCCACAGCACGCGGAAGGCGCCGTCGGAGCGGTCGGACAGGAGGTCGTCGAGCCCCGTGCCGAAGTCGGCGTCGGGCGTCCGCCACCGGCCGTCGATCAGGCCCGAGGCGAGGGGGGCAGCGCCGAGCACGACGCCCAGGGCGGCGAGCACGGCGAAGCCCTGGCGCCACCCGAAGCGGTAGGCCCGCAGGTCGATCTCGAAGGCGGACAGCCCGAGCGCGGCTGCGAACGCCAGGGCGGCGGCCACGGGCGCGAGGAGGACCTCGGGCGGGGGGAGGGCCACGGGCACGTGGCCCTGCTGGGCCGCCCAGAGCGCGCCCCAGCCGGCGAGGGCGACCATCCAGGCCCGCACCGCCCACTCGAGGCGCCACGAGCGGCCGATGACGATCGGCAGCGCCCCGGCCAGCAAGAAGGCCCAGCCCAGCGGCGGTGCCCCCCAGGGGCCGGTCTCGAAGCGCAGGATGGCGCCGAGGTCGAGCGGGGCCTGGGCGCTGCTCGAGACGCCGGCGAGCGACTGCCAGGGCGCCGGGCCGGTGGCCAGGTCGAGGCTCCAGGGCACGTGCAGGGCCAGGGCCAGCACCACCGCGCCCGCCGCGGCGACGAGCATGCGCGCCAGGCCGACGATGCGGAAGCTCAGGATCGACCCGACGGTGAGCGCCCCGGCCACGACCACCGCCACGACCAGCACGAACGGCACGACGCAGGCCACGAAGGCCAGGGCGAGGGCGAGGCCGAACACCGCTTGCAGCGGCGACTGGCGCACGAGGGAGGCGGCCGGCTCGTCGGGGTCGGCGTTCGCCGGGCCGAAGGGGGCGGCGCCGCTCGCCCGACCGAGCGCCAGCAGCAGCCACGGCGAGAGGGCGTAGACGAGCAGCCCGCTCCAGGAGCCGCTGGCCAGGGCGTTGTAGGGCACCGGGATGGCCAGGTAGACGGCGAGGCTGGTGACGCTCGCCCGCCGCGACCCGAGGGGCTTGGCCAGCCGCCAGGCGCCGAGCGCCCCGACGGGCACCGACCCGATGATCAGCACGGTGCGCAGCAGGCCGGTGGCGCCCAGGAACAGCAGCCCGAGCACCCCGAACACCCCGTCGCCCGTGGGCTGCGCGCCGGGCGACCCGAGGCCAGCCCGCCGCCACCCGCTCCACCAGGTGCCGAGCAGGTCGCCCGGAGAGGGGAAGCGGGCGAACTCGCCGATGGCCGGCACGCCGTCGACGATGAGGTCGCGCGAGCTGATGAGCACCAGCACCACGAGCACCACCCCGAACGCGACGGTGAGCTGGCGCGAGCTGTCGCGCACGGCACCGGCGAGGTCGCGCGACGAGCTCGCCATCGACGGGCCGCCATCCGCTCGCGCCCGGTGGAGCTGCGCCCGCAGGAAGGCGCTGAAGCGGGCGCTGCCGGGGACCTGCAGCTCGCGGACCTCCCGATCGGACACCGTGCGGCGCTCGCGCAGGGCCCGACGGCGCGCCCGGACCTGCCCCAGCCGCCGCAGGTTCCACGGCCACGCGCCGAGCACGTCGCGGGCCTGGCCGGGGCGCCCGGTGAGCAGCGAGTAGAGGGCTTCGAGCACGGCGAACAGGAGGGCCTGGGGCAGCACGCGAGCGCGGTGCCACCTCCCGTAGGCGACGAGCGACGTGCGCAACCGGTGGCGGGCGAGCTGGCGGCGCCGGTCGTCGACGGTGCCGCGCTCGGCGAGCGCCTCGCGGTGGCGCACGCGCGTGACCGGCGCGACCAGCACCCGCGCTCCGAGCGCATGGGCGCGCCAGCAGAGGTCGAGGTCGTCGCCGAGGCCGCCGATCTCGGGGTCGAACCCCTCGAGGGCGTCGAACAGGTCGGCGCGCACCACGGTGCAGCCGCCGGGGATGGCGAACACGTCGCGGATGGCGTCGTGCTGCTCCTGGTCGAGCTCGCCGCGCTCGTTCAGCGCGGCGAGGGCGCCGGTCTTGTCGGCCCCCACGCCCACCTGGAGGAGGCGCTGCGGGTCGTGCCAGTCGACCAGCTTCGGGCCGATGATGCCGGCGTTGGAGCGGTACGCCTCCTCGACGAGCGAGCGCAGCGAGTCGGGCTCCAGGGCGACGTCGTCGTGGAGCAGCGCGTAGAAGGCGGCGCCCTCGACGAGCTCGCGCACGACGTTCGCGGCGGGCCCGAACCCGGGGTTCTCCGCGAGCCGGTGGATGTGTGCGTCGGGCAGCACCGCGGCGATGCGTCCGGTCAGGTCGTCGGTGCTCGCGGCGTCGACCACCAGCACGGAGAGGTTCGGGTAGGTCTGGTCGCGCAGGGAGGCCAGGGCCTCCTCGAGCCACTCGCCGGGGTCGTGCGCGACGACGACGGCGACCAGCGGCGGGGCCGTCGCGGGCGCATCGACCGCCGGGTCGTCGCTCGCCTCCGACGGTGGTGCTGCTTCCACGATGGGCCGAGGCTACCGCCCGAGGTCGGGCCGATCGGGCCACCCTCGGGGCCTGCGACATGGGTCACCGCGCTCGCGAAGTGCTTGCAACTGTTTAACAAAGTGCGTATCGTAGGCAGCACCCGGGCGCCGCCACCGCCCCGCTCGGATCCCCCTCGCAACCCCCCGAACAGGAGCGCCACCATGGCCGACCTCACCATCGACACCGTCGCCGACACCGCCCGCGACGCCTTCTACATCACCGTGGGCGCCGGCGTCATCGCCTTCCAGAAGCTGCAGGTGCAGCGCGTCGAGCTCACCAAGGCCCTCACCGCGCAGCTCGACGAGGCCAAGGGCTCGGCCAACGGCTCGCTGGCCACCGCCAAGGACCAGCTCGGCTCGGTGAGCGACCTGGTCGAGGAGCGGGTGAAGGTCCTCGAGGACCGCCTCGCCACCATCGAGGGCCGCTTCGAGACCCTGCTGGCCCAGCTCGAGGAGAAGCTGCCCGAGCAGGCCAAGGCCCTGGTCGACCAGGCCCGCGAGCTCGTCGCCCGCGCCGCCTGACCATCGTTCCCCCAGCGCTCGAGGGACCCGGCTCGCCGGGTCCTCGTTCGCGTCCGGGTAGCCTTCGGCCTCGTGAGCGACACCGACGAGGTGCTCGCCTACCTCCACGCCGCCAAGGCGCGCGTGGACGGGGGCGGCACCGCACCGACGCGCGGCCCCGACGCCGTCCGCTACGCCCGCGCCCGGCTCGAGGAGGCCCTCCCCCACGCCCACGCCGGCGCCCACCTCCCCGAGGACGCCCGGCTCAAGCCGGTGAAGCAGGCGGTGCTCGGCGCCGTGCGCCCGGTGACCTCCCACCAGGAGCCGTTCAACCGGGCGGTGCTCCAGGCGATCGACGGGGTGGCCGAGGCGCTCGACGGCGTCCTGCACCGCGCCGACCTCCACGAGCAGCAGGCGGCCCGGCTCCAAGCCGGCGTGGCCACGGCCGAGCTGGCGATCGACGACCTGGCCGACGACGTGCGCTCCCTGCGCCACGAGGTGGGCGACCTCGCGGCCTCGGTGGCCGCGCTGCACGCCTCGGTGGAGGCGGCCCGGTCCGAGGCGGCGGTCGTGCGCGCCCAGCAGGAGGTCGTGCTGCGCACCGCCCGCCAGGCGCTCGCCGACCAGGGCATCTCGGTGGGCCAGCTCACCGAGCTCAGCCGCGAGCTGGGCACCGGCCACGAGCGCCTCTACCAGGACCTCGAGGATCGCTTCCGGGGCACGGCCGAGGAGGTGCGGGCCAAGGTCGCCCCCTACCTCGCCGACATCGAGGCCACCGCGGCCGACGGGCCCGTGGTCGACGTGGGCTGCGGCCGGGGCGAGTGGCTCGGGCTGCTGGCCGAGGCCGGGGTCGAGGCCTACGGGATCGACACCAACGAGGTCGTGGTCGAGCGGTGCCGGGCGCTCGGCCTCGACGTGCGCGGGCGACGCCCTCGCCCACCTCCGCGAGCTCGAGCCCGGAACGGTCCGTGCCGTCACGAGCTTCCACGTGGTCGAGCACCTCTCGCTCGACACGCTGGTGGGCCTGCTCGACGCCGCGCTGGTGGCGCTGGCGCCCGGCGGGGCCCTCCTCCTCGAGACCCCGAACCCCACGAACCTGAACGTGGGTGCGGCGTCGTTCTACCTCGACCCGACGCACCTCAAGCCGCTGCACCCGCAGTTCCTCGAGTTCCTGGTGGCCCAGCGCGGCTTCGCCACTGTCGAGGCCCGCTACCTCAACCCCGAGGGCGGCGCCGAGCTGGAGGTCGACGACCTCGCGCCGCTCGCCGGGCGCGACCGGGCCCGCCAGGTGGTCGACCGGATCAACTGGGCGCTCGGCGGCCCGATGGACGTCGGGATCGTGGCCCGCAAGGCCGCATCGGCCTGAGCGAGCCGTGGCCGCCCTGCGCATCGCCTTCCTGAAGCCCGACCACGGCGTCGCCGGCGGGCTCGAGGCCGTCGTCTCGGAGCTCGAGGCGATCGCTCGGGCCGACGGCCACGAGGTGGCGCGCCTCGGCGTCGACATGCGTCCGGCGCGTGCCGAGGTCGCCGGCCTCGACATCCCCCGCGACGTGTGGGACCGGGCCCCCGAGTACTTCCCGTACCTGGCGGGCTGGGACGCGTTCGAGCGCGTCGACGTGCGCCGGTTCGACGTGGTCGTCTCCACCCAGCCGCCGTCGTTCGCGGTCCGCCACCCGCGCCACCTCTCGGTCTTCTACCACCACCACCGGCTCTGCTACGACCTCGAGGAGACCTACCTCGCGGCGGGCTTCGCCACCGAGCCCGACGTCCACCGCGAGGCGGCCCGGCTCGTGCGCGAGCTCGACCAGCCCGCCCTCGAGCAGGTCGGCTGGTTCCTGGCCGGGTCCGAGACCGTCGCCCGCCGGCTCGAGGCCTTCAACGGGCGCACCAACGCGTCGGTGCTCCACGCCGGGCTGATCGTCGGCGATCGGGCGATCGGATCCGACGACGCCGGTCGACGCGACGGCGCCGTCCTCACGGTGGGCCGCAACGAGTTCCCCAAGCGGACCGAGCTGGTCGTGGCCGCCGCGCACCTGCTCCCGGCGCGCCGCGTCGCCGTGGTCGGCACCGGCGGCCGCGACGCTTGGCTCCGCACGCTCGACCACCGCTTCGCCACCGGCGCCCTCGACCCGGCGTCGGTCGATCCCGCCTCCCTGTGGTGCACCACCGGTCGCGACGTCGACCCGGTCGACGATGCGCTGCGGACGAACGTGGAGCACGCCGGGCGCGTGGCCGACGACGACCTGGCGCGCCGCCTCGCCGCCGCCCCCTGCCTCGTGGCGCCGGCGCTCGACGAGGACTACGGCCTCACGGCCATCGAGGCCATGGCCGCCGGCTGCCCGGTGATCGCCTGCACCGACGGCGGCGGCCTCGCCGAGCTCGTCGACGACGGCCAGACGGGCCTGCTCGTCGACCCCACGCCCACCGCCATCGCCGAGGCGATCGAGCGGATCTGCAGCGACGGCGAGCTGGCCGCCCGCCTGCGCGCCGGCGGCCGGGCCCGCGCCGCCGAGCTCACGTGGGACCGCGCCGCCGACGAGTGGCGCGACGCGCTCGAGCGGGTGGCGTCGTGAAGATCGCCGTCGTCGCCCCCTCGCCCGTCCCGTTCACCCGCGGCGGTGCCGAGCGCGCCCTGTGGGGCATCCAGGCGGCCATCAACGACCTCACCCACCACGAGGCCGAGATGATCAAGGTGCCCGTCGAGGAGTCGACGCTCCCGTCGGTGATCGCCGCCTACGAGCTGTTCTCGAACCTCGACCTGTCGCACTTCGACCGGATCATCACCACGAAGTACCCGGCGTGGATGGTCGAGCACCCCCACAAGACGATCCTGATGATGCACGTGCTCCGGGGCGTGTACGACACGTACCACCTCCACCACCGGCCGCTGTCGGTGGAGCACCCCGACGACCACACCTTCGCCCTGCTCCACCTCATGCAGACGAACCCCGGCAACCGGGGCGCGCTGCCCGAGTTCTTCGAGCGATGGCACAACGCCCTCGCCGCCCTCGGCCCCGACCACCCCGACTTCGCGTTCCCCGGCCCGTTCGCCCGCCTCGCCATCCGCTGGCTCGACGGGATCGGGATGGAGCCCGGCGAGGTGGCCCAGTACCTCTCGCAGTCCAAGACGGTGGCCCGGCGCGAGGGCTACTTCCCCACCACCGTGTCGCCGCGGATCGTGAACCTGCCGGGGAAGCTCCCGCTCGCGCCGCGCAACGACGAGCACGGCACGTACCTGTTCACCGCCTCTCGGCTCGACGGCCCCAAGCGCCTCGACCTGCTGATCGATGCCATGGCCCACGTGCCCGGCGACATCGAGCTGCGCATCGCCGGCACGGGGGCGCTGCGGGCCGATCTCGAGGCGCGAGCGGCGGGCGACCCGCGCATCTCGTTCCTGGGCTTCACCCGCAACGACCTGCTGCCCGAGCTGTACCGCAACGCCCTCGCCGTGCCGTTCCTCCCCTACGACGAGGACCTCGGGCTCATCACGCTCGAGGCGTTCTCGCAGGCGACCGCCGTCGTGACGGTCACCGATGCCGGCGGGCCCACCGAGTTCGTCAAGGACGGGGTCACCGGGCTGGTGGCCGAGCCCAACGCCGCCTCGATCGGCAGCGCGCTGGCCCGGCTCGTGGCCGACCCGGCGCTGGCCGCCGAGCTGGGCGCCGCCGGCCAGGCCCGGGGCGAGCGCATCACCTGGGAGGAGGTGGTGGAGGCGCTGCTCGGCGACGAGCGGTTCACGCCCGAGGAGCAGGCGGCCCGGACCGCCGCCGCCATCGCCGCGGACGCCGACCGCGACCGCAGCCCCCGCCGGGTGGCGGTGCTCACGACCTTCGCCATCAACGATCCCGGCCACGGCGGCCAGCTGCGCGCCCGCAACCTCTACGGCGCCCTGTCGCGCTACCGCCCGGTGGAGGTCGTGGCGCTGGTCGACCCCGACCAGCCGGCC
This sequence comes from Acidimicrobiales bacterium, assembly GCA_041394165.1. Taxonomy (GTDB): domain Bacteria; phylum Actinomycetota; class Acidimicrobiia; order Acidimicrobiales; family Iamiaceae; genus Aquihabitans. The sequence continues at coordinate 146,607 of JAWKIT010000007.1, read as the reverse complement.
GGGCGCCTCGGGCTCGACACCGAGCTCGTGCAGGTGACCGTGCCCCGCAGCCGAGCGCACCAGCAGGCCATCGAGGCGCTGAGCCGGGAGGTGCAGCTCCCGGTGTCCGACCTCGTGGCCGGCACCGAGATCGCCCGCACGCCCGCGTACCTCGACGCCCTGCGCGCCGCGGTCGACGGCGCGAGCGCGGTGATCCTCGCCGAGCCGTACCTGCTCCCGGCCGTGGAGGCGCTCGGCCTCGACGTGCCGGTGGTCTACGACGCCTACAACGTCGAGGCGACGCTGAAGGCCGACGCCTACCCCGACACCGAGGTGGGGCGAGAGCTGCTCGCCCAGGTGGTCGACGTCGAGCGCCGAGCCGTCGCCACCGCGGCCCGGGTGACGGCCTGCTCCGCGGTCGACGCGGCCGCGCTCGCCGAGCTCGGCGACCGGTCGATCGAGGCCACGGCCGTCATCCCCAACGGCACCACGGTCCCCGACGACGTCGCGTCCCCGGTGGCGCGCCGCGACGCCAGCGCCCGGTGGCGCCCGGTACTGGTCCACCGGATCGCTGGCCGAGCGCCCCGAGCACCTCGCCGTGTTCTTCGGCTCGTGGCACCCGCCGAACCTCGATGCCGTCGAGCTGCTCGCGGCGATCGCGCCCGAGCTGCCCGACGTGCTCCTCCTGTCGGTGGGCCACCACGGCCAGGCCTTCCGCCACCGGCTCGTGCCGCCGAACCTGGTGCTCCCCGGCATGGTGTCCACCCGGGCGAAGGACCTCCTCCTGCGCTCGGCCGACGTGGCCCTCAACCCGATGCGCCAGGGCTCGGGCACCAACCTCAAGCTCCTCGAGTACCTCGCCGTCGGGGTGCCGGTCGTGTCCACGCCGTTCGGGGCGCGGGGCATCGACGTGGTCGACGGCGAGCACCTCCTGCTGGCCGAGCCCGCGGGGTTCGCCGCCGCCATGCGCGCCGCCCTCGACGATCCCGGCGCCGCCGCCCGGCGCGCCGAGGCCGGCCGCGCCCTCGTGGCCGAGCGCTACGGGTGGGATGCCCTCGGCCGGCGCCTGGCCGAGGTCGTCGACGACCTCGTGGCCGCACCCGCCCGCAAGTAGCCTGGTGCAGCCGTGACCCAGCTCTCCACCCCCTCCGAGGCGCCCGTCGAGGCGCCCGCCGACGCGCTGGTCCCCGATCGGGCCCAGCTCTCCCCGGCGATGGAGGTCAGCAAGCGGCCCTCGCCGTTCGAGCGCATCCGCCACCTCTGGCAGTACCGGGAGCTCATCGGGAACCTCACCCGCAAGGAGCTGAAGGTCAAGTACAAGAACAGCGTCCTGGGCTTCGTGTGGTCGCTGCTCAACCCCCTCATGTACCTGGTGGTCTTCTCGCTGGTGTTCAACATCATCAGCCAGGTCGAGGTGGCCTACTACGGCATCTTCTTCCTCGCCGGCCTGCTGGCGTGGAACCTGTTCAGCACCGCGCTCGGCCAGGGGACGTCGTCGATCGTCCAGAACGCCCAGCTGGTCACCAAGGTGTGGTTCCCCCGCGAGGCGCTGGTGCTGGCGTCGGTGTTCAGCGCCCTCGTGCACTTCTTCCTCCAGGGCACGGTCCTGATCGCGGCGATGGTGGTGTTCCGGCGCTTCCCCGATCCCGAGTACCTGCCCATCTTCCTGCTGGCCCTCGCGGTGACGCTGGTGCTCGCGACCGCGCTCGCCATCGCGCTCAGCGCCGTGAACGTCTACCTGCGCGACACCCAGCACCTGCTCGAGGTGGCCCTGCTGGCCTGGTTCTGGATGTCGGCCATCGCCTACCCGTACTCGCTGATCGTCGACGAGCTCACCGACCGCTACGGCGCCGGCAAGGAGTGGATCCTCGCCCTGAACCCGATGATCACCGTGGTCATCTCGTTCCAGCGGTTCCTCTACAACCCCGACTTCGACGATCCGGCCGAGAAGGGCGTGCTCCCGGTCGACCACCACTTCGGCTGGTACGCCACCCACCTCGGCATCGCCCTCGCCATCTCGCTGGTGCTGCTCTACGGCGCGCTCGCGCTGTTCAGCCGGCTCGAGGACAACTTCGCGGAGGAGATCTGATAGCCGCCGCCATCGAGGTGGCCAACGTCACCAAGTCCTTCAAGGTGTACCAGGAGGGCGGGCAGTCGGCGAAGGAGCGGCTGATCCGCGCCGGGCGCAACCCCCACATCGTGTTCAAGGCGCTCGACGACGTCTCCTTCGAGGTGGCCGAGGGCGAGACCTTCGCCCTGCTCGGCCACAACGGCTCGGGCAAGAGCACCATGCTCAAGTGCATCGCCGGCACCCTGCGCCCGTCGTCGGGCCGGGTGGTGTCGCGTGGCCGCCTGGCCGCCCTGCTCGAGCTGGGCGCCGGCTTCCACCCCGACCTCACCGGCCGCGAGAACATCTACCTGAACGGCTCCATCCTCGGCTTCTCCAAGACCCAGATCGACCGCATCTTCGACGACATCGTCGAGTTCGCCGAGCTGGGCGACTTCATCGACCAGCAGGTGAAGCACTACTCGTCGGGCATGTACGCCCGCCTCGGGTTCTCGGTGGCCATCAACGTCGAGCCCGAGATCCTGCTCGTCGACGAGGTGCTCTCGGTGGGCGACGAGGCGTTCCAGCGCAAGTGCATCGATCGGGTCCGCCAGCTGCAGGGCTCGGGCCGCACGATCCTGCTCGTGGCGCACGCCGCCGACCTGGTGCGCCAGATCGCCGATCGCGCCGCCGTGCTCGACCACGGCCACCTCGTCGACATCGCCGAGCCCGGCGAGGCCATCCGCACGCTGCGCGAGACGCTCGCCCGCCGCGGGATCGCCCTCGAGCTCGAGGAGTCGGGGCCGAAGGCCGTCGAGCCCAAGTGGTCCGACCCGCCCTCGCTCACGGTGCCGGCGGTGCGGCTCGAGAAGGAGCTGACCATCACCAAGGTGCAGGCCGAGTACCCCGACCCCGAGTCTCGGTTCCTCCTGCCCAACCAGCCGATGCGCCTGCGGATCGACTACGTCGCCACCGAGCGGATCACCGACATCTGCTTCGCCTTCGAGATCCAGGACCTCGCCCACAACGTGATCTTCGGCGACGACACCCAGTCGATGGAGCAGCCGATCCACGCCTGCGACGGCGTGGGCGCGGTGTGCTTCGACATGCCGGCGGTCTCGCTGCTCGACGGCACCTACCTGATCTCGGTCACCGCCACCTCGCGCACGGGCGGCACCGTGTACGACCGGCGCGACCTCCAGGATCGCTTCGAGGTGATGGCCCCGGGCCGGGCGCGGGGCATGGTCGCCCTCGACCCCAAGGTCGTGCACTACTACCACGAGAACCCCGAGCCCGAGCCGGCCCCGGGGTCGTAGCCCTCAGCGGTCGGCGACGGCCCGGCGGTAGAGCCCGACGACGCCATCCACCGCGGCGTCCCAGGTGAACGCGGCGGCGCGAGACGTTCCGTCATCGATGAGGCGCCGGGCGATCGACGGGTCGTGGAGCACCGCACGGAGGCCGTCGGCGAGCGCATCGGGATCGCGCTCGGGCACCAGCAGCGCCGCGTCGCCCACCACCTCGGGCACGGCGCCGACGCGGGTGGCCACCACGGGGGTGCCCACCGCCATGGCCTCGAGCGGCACCAACCCGAAGCCCTCGTAGCGGCTGGGGTAGGCCAGCGCCGAGGCGCCGCGGAGCAGCGCGGCCCGCTCGTCCTCGCTCACCCGGCCGACGCGCACCACCCGATCGCCGTGCGCCGCCGCCCGCACGGCGGCGCCCAGCTCGTCGACCGCGAGCCCGTCGCCGCCGGCCACGACCAGGCGCAGCTCCGGGTCGTCCGCGGCGAGGGCGTCGAACGCGGCCACGAGGGTGGGCAGGTCCTTTCGAGGCTCGACGGTGCCGAGCGCCAGCAGGTAGCGCCCGCTGCCCGCGAGGGCCCGGCCCGTGGCCGCATCGGTCGTCGGGCCCTCGGGCCGCGGCCACCGCAGCCCGTTGGGCACGGCCACCACCCGCTCCCCCGCCTCCGGGAAGGCCTCGCGCACCTCGTCGGCCACGAACCGGCTCACGGTGTGCACCCAGGCGCCCCGGTGCAGGGCCCGGCGCAGCAGGCCCGGCCACTCGAGCACGTCGGGCGTGCACATCGCCGGGAAGCGGATCGCCGTGAGGTCGTGCACCGTGACCACCTCGGCCGCCCGGCCGCCCGGAGGCACCACGAAGTTCGGCCCGTGCACCACGTCGACCGGTCCAGCCAGCGCCCGCACGGTGGGGCGGTCGGCCCGCGCCCACGCCATCCGGGCCAGGCGCGCCGGCAGCGGTCGGGCGTGGACCCCCGCGCCGGGCGGCACCGCCTCGGCGAGGCGCCCCCGGCCGCGCCAGCTCACCGCGAAGGCGTGCACGGCCACGTCGGCCCGCCCGACGAGGCCCCGCAGCAGGGCATCGGCCACGGTGCCGACACCCGTGAGGGGCTCGAGCAGCGAGGTGGCGTCGAAGCCCACCCGCACGGGGGAGGTGGGGCCTGATGGTGCGTCGGACACGGTGCGGGCCCCTCTGCGGCCTCCAGAAACCGGCGCTCCTGCCGATCGTTCCCATGGTGGCACCTCTCGACCCTCGGAGACGGCACGTGGCCCCGAACGCGAACCTGCACCGCCGGCGGAAGCGGCGGGTCCTCGGCACCCTCGGCGGTGCCCTCGTCGCCTGGGGCGCCCTCGCCGGGCTCCCGCTCGGCGCCGACCCCGCCCGCCCGGGCGAGATGCACACCGAGATCGTGTCGCTCACCGGCCCCGATGCGGACGCCGGCGCCCGCGCCAGCAGCGCGCCGGGTGCCCGCGCCGCCGGGGTCGGCTGGTCGACGCACCTCGACGTGGACGACGGCACCCAGGCGGTGGCGTCGAGCTGGACCGGCGCACCCGACGGCGCCGTCGAGGTCCGCGGCCTGGGCGACGGCGGCTGGACCGACTGGACCGAGCTCGAGTCCGAGGAGGGCGAGGGCCCCGACGACAGCGCCCGCGACACGGGCGGCATGGCCTGGTTCGGCCGCGACGGCGTGCGCGAGGTCGAGCTCCGCGTCACCGCCGGCGAGCTCCACGACCTCGAGCTGCAGACCATGCGCTACGAGGCGCCGAGCGGCGGCTCGTCGCTGACCACCGCGGTGGCGGGCGCGGATGCCGCCCAGCCGACGATCATCCCCCGCAGCACCTACACCTCGAAGGGCTGGGCGACGGGCAACAGCGGGTGCTCCGGCGGGCCCACCACCGCGTCGGGCGGCGTGAAGTTCGCCGTGGTCCACCACACCGTGAACTCCAACACGTACTCGGCGTCGGACGTGCCGGCCCTGCTCGCCTCGATCTACGCCTACCACACGGGCACGAACGGCTGGTGCGACATCGCCTACAACTTCGTGGTCGACCGCTTCGGGCGGATCTGGGAGGGCCGCTCGGGTGGCGTCGCCAAGGCGATCGTGGGCGGCCACGCCCAAGGGTTCAACACCGGGAGCGTCGGCGTCTCGTTCCTCGGGCAGTACGAGCCGAGCGCCAGCCCCACGGCCGCCAGCCCGAGCGTCGAGGCGATCGACGCCGCCGGCAAGCTCATCGGTTGGAAGCTCGGCCTCTCCGGCATCGACCCCACCGGCTCGGTCACCGTCACGAGCGGGGGCTCGAACAAGTACCCCGCAGGCACGTCGGTCACGCTCAAGCGGGTGATCGGCCACCGCGACGTCGGCTACACGGCGTGCCCGGGCCAGAACCTCTACGACGAGCTGAGCGACATCCGCACGATCGCCAAGACCGCGCAGGGCGGGTCGACGACCACCACGACGACGGCGCCGACCACCACGACCACCACGCCGCCGCCCACGGCGTTCGCCCCGTTCACCACGGCGTCCCAGCTGGTGGCCCAGCAGTACCGCGACGTCCTGCGCCGGGAGCCCACGAGCGACGACCTGGCGTTCTGGACGGCGCGCGTCGGCGACACCTGGACGCCGGGCCAGTTCATCGCCCACCTCCAGTCGTCCACCGAGGCCGACAACCGGGTGCACGCGGTCACCCGCCTGTACCGCGCCTACTTCCTGCGAAACCCCGACCACAACGGCCTGACCTACTGGCTCAACCGGCGCGGCGAGGGCCGCTCGCTCGTGTCGATCTCGAACTCGTTCGCGGTGTCGTCGGAGTTCACCAACCGCTACGGCAAGCTCTCGAACCGGGCGTTCGTCGATCGGGTCTACCTCAACGTGCTCGGCCGCTCGGCCGACGCCGGGGGCGCCACCTACTGGACCGCCCGGCTCGACGGCGGCATGAGCCGTGGCCAGGTGATGGCGAACTTCTCGCAGTCGAGCGAGTACATCCGCGACACCGACGACGCCGTCTGGGTGGTGGGGACCTACGAGGCCCTGCTCCGCCGGGCCGCCCCCGCCGACGTGTTCACCCTGTTCACCGCCGGCCTGGCCAACGGGCAGGCGTCGCTCACGTCGATCTCGACCTACGTGTTCGAGAGCTCGGAGTACCGCAGCCGCTTCAGCTGAGGGGGTTCAGCCCGCCTCGGCCGCTCGGCGCAGCCCGGCCAGCTCCTCCTGGAGCGCGGCCAGCGCGGCGCGGTGCTCCGCGCCCTGGCGATCGAGCTCGGCGCGCAGGCCGGCGATCTCCGCGCGCAGCGCCACCACCTCCGACGCCGTGGCGCGGACCACCTCGTCGCGCGCTCGCTGCACCGCCGGGGCGGCCAGGGCCTTCACCTTGGCCTTCCACCCGTCGGCTGTCGGCTCGGCGCTCACGTCGTCGATCCTCCACCATCGGGGGCGAGCACCGCCAACGCGTCGGCGGCGCGCGCCCGCACCGGCGACCCCGCCGGCGTGCCCAGCTCGTCGAGGCGCCGGCCGACGCGCTCGGTGGGCCCGTCGTCCACCTCCACCAGCCCGAGGCGCTCGAGCACGACGCGCGCGGGTCGTCCGAGGTCGAGGTGGCGCTCGGCGAAGCGGCGGGCCCGGCGCGACAGCGCGGCCGCCCTGGCCGGGTCGGCGGCGAGCTCCTCGGCGATGGCGGTAGCCGCGTCGGGCCCCGATGCCACCTCCACGTCGCGGCCCGGTCGGACGCCGAGGCGCCGGGCCGTGTCGGCACTCGTGACCGACGGCGTGCCGAGGGCGAGGGCCAGCAGGGCCGACGGCCCCGAGACCACCGCGGCCGAGGCGACCGCCAGGGCCGCCTCGAGCTCCTCGCTCGCCTCGAGCTCGTCGGCGCGCACCACGTGGCGAGCCGGGAGACCGAGCGCCTCGCGGCGCCGGGCCCGCACGAGCGGGGCGACGGGGGGCCACCGGTCGACCTCGATCCCGAGCGGCGGGACCAGCACGGCGCCGCGGGCCACCAGCTCGGCCCGACCGGTCAGCAGCAGGTCGACGCCGCGGCCGAGGGCCACGTCGATCTCGTCGTGGTGGCGCACCCAGGTGCCCGTGGGGCGATCGGGCGCGTCGCCGAGCAGGACGAGCGCACCCACCGATGCCGCCAGCACGGCGTCGGGGACCACGCCATCGCGCCGCTGCCACGAGACGACCACCGCCTCGAGGCCGACGATGCCGAGCAGCGGCACCGCTCGCGCCGAGCCGCCGGGCTCGGCGACGAGGGCCAGCACCCGGCGCTCGGTCACCGCGGCGACCCGCCGAGCAGCGTCCGCACGACCTGCTCCCTGCTGCGGTCGCGCACCCGCTCGCGGCCGGCGTCGCCGTGGCGCGCCGCCAGCTCGGGGTCGGCCACCAGCCGATCGAGCGCGGCGCCCAGCGCATCGGGCGAACCGTCGGTGACCAGTCCCGTGACCTCGTGCTCCACCCACTCGAGCACGCCCCCGCTGTCGTCGGTGGTCACGACGGGGACGCCGGCGAGGAACGCCTGGAGGGTGACGAAGCCGTAGTCCTCGTCGTAGGGGGCGTAGACGACGGCGATGGCGTCGCGCAGCAGATCGACCAGGTCGTCGTCGGATACGAACCCGGGCATCTCCAGGCGAGCGGCGATGCCCAGGCGCTCGGCGCTCCCCCGCAGCTCCTCGGCCAGCGAGCCGACCCCCGTGAGGATCCCGTCGACCGGTGCGGCCATCGAGGCCAGGCCGTCGAGGAACAGCCCGGGGCGCTTGTTGGCCTCGAGCCGGGTGGGGCAGAGCAGGTGGCGACCGGGACCACCGGGGCGCGGGGTCAGGCGGTCGGCCAGGGGCGGCGGCTGGTAGAGCGGCGTGGCGTCGAGTCCGTTGAAGCGCCGGAGCCGATCGGCCACCACGCCCGAGATCGTGAAGCGGGCCAGGCACTCCGAGAGCACCCGCGTGTCCCAGTCGACGAGCTGGCGGTGGGCGGCGAGGCTCGCCTCGTCGAGGCCGAGGTCGCTCCAGGGCTGGTCGAGGCCGTCGTAGGCGGCGCGGTGCTGGTGGGCCAGCCACAGCACCTTGCGCGGGTGGCGGGCGTAGAAGGCCGGGAAGTTCACCGGGATCACCACGTCGGCGTCGAGCGGGATGCTGCGCCAGGCGGTGGGGGCATCGAGCAGGCGATCGCGATCCCAGGCGGCGGGGACGGCGACGGCTTCGGCCCGATGGCCCGCCGCGTCGAGCGCCGCCACCAGGTTCTCCACCATCATCTCGAGCCCGCCCCGCATGAAGGGGACCTGGGTGGTGCACACCAGCACGTCCATGGGCGCAGTCTCGCAGCCCGCGTCGCGCCGCCCGGGCACCTCCGCTCGCCTCCCGTGCACGTACTTGCTGGGATGCGTAGGGTGGCGCCGAGAACAGGTGGGACAACACAGGTGGGGGTGTCGAGGTGTTCGACGCGACGTTGGTGGATGTCGGCATCGGTCTGGCCCTGATCTTCTTCATCGTGGCATCGATCGTCGCCGCGATGAACGAGGTCGTGACCAAGCTGCTCGACATCCGAGCGAAGGTGCTCTGGAAGGCACTGGCGCACAGCCTCGATGACGGGGCGGGAGCGCCCTTCAAGTTGGGGTTCGGCGCCCTGCTGACCGGGTTCGCCCGTGCGGACGCGGAACGGCGCCCGGAGATCCTGGGAACGCCGGCCGCCGGCGCCCCCCTCACCGAGCGCCTCGCGAACACGGCGCTCGTCAAGGCCCTGGGCGCCAGGACCAGAGGGACCGGAACGAAGAGCAACCGCACCAAGGTCGACCAGATCGCGGCCTCGACGTTCAGCAGCGCCCTCCTCCAAGCGGCGACGCTGGGCGGCAACGACCTCCTGAACGCGCTCCGGGAGGCGGACACGGCGGCCCGCCTAGCCGCCGCCCCGGACCCCGACCCGACGAGGGTCGTGGCCGGCTGGCCCCTCGCAACCTCGGGTCGGGCCGGTCTCGACGCCGCGCTCAACGAGCTCGGGTTGGCGCCGACCCTCGCCGATCCGCTCGATGCCGCGGCCAAGGCCTGGACGGCCGCAGCCGACGCCGACGCCGACGCCGCGCGCACCGCTGACGCGGTCGCCACCAACGGAGCGCTGCGCGACGGGATCCAGGCGGTCCGCCTCGCGCTCGAGGACCCCACCGTGCGAAGCAAGCTCGACGTGGAATCGGTCCGCAAGCTGCGCTCGGAGGTCGGCGGCGGACCGCTGGGCGAGATCCTCGACGGTGCCATCGCCAGCGGCCGATCGGCCCTGACCGACGCGACCGACGCCATCAACACCTGGTTCGACGCCCAGATGGAGCGCGTCGGCGAGCTCTACGCCCGCGCCACGAAGTTCGTGCTCTTCTTCGCGGGCCTCGCCCTGGCGGTGATCCTGAACGTGAACGCGATCACCCTGCCCCAGGAGCTGCGCGACAACGCCGATGCCCGCGCCGCGCTCGTCGCTGCCGCCGGATCCTGCCCCGCGGCCGCGTCGACCACGTCGGTGCCGACCGGTGAGGAGCAGGCGCCCACCGACGACCCGACGGCCGCCTCGCGAGCGTGCGCCGAGAAGATCACCGAAGACCTCCGAGCCAACGCCAACGCGATCACCCTGCCGGTGGTCGGCAGGTACAAGTCCTTCTGGGATGCTCTCCACCGATCCGACGCCGAACAGGAGTGGGTCGACGCCGTGGCGGCGGCGAAGCAGGCCGGCACCGACCCGGAGCTCCCCCTGCCTGGTTCGCCGCCCGACCCGGCGTTGGTCTGGGTCGTGCTCGGGTGGCTGCTGACCGCGGGGGCCGTGTCGTTCGGCGCGCCGTTCTGGTACGACGTCGTGCAGCGCCTCACCGCGAACCGGTCGAAGCTGGCCAAGGGCGCCAGCTGATCGCCGGGAAGACGGCCGCCGCGCCGCTTGGTTCGGGTCAGCCCGGGGGCGGCTGCAGCGGGAGCGGGGCGCAGAGGCCGTCGAGCTCGGCGACGGTGATGCGGTCGCGGTTGGCGTAGGTGATCTCGTTGGTGGGATCGACCTGGACCTTGTACTCCCGGCAGGACTGCTCCATGGAGTCGTAGGCCAGGAGCCGACCGATCAGCGGATCGCCCAGGCCGAGGATGAGCTTGATCGTCTCGATGGCCTGGATGCTGCCGACGATGCCGGGCCGCACGCCGAGCACGCCGGCCTCGGCGCAGCTGGGGGCCAGCTCGGCGGGCGGGGGCTCGGGGACCATGTCGCGGTAGGTGGGCCCGTTCTGCGGGTCGAAGACGGTGACCATGCCCTCGAAGCGGAAGATCGACCCGTGGACCACGGGGATGCCGAGCTTCACCGAGGCGTCGTTGACCATGAAGCGCGGGGAAGTTGTCGGTGCCGTCGACCACCACGTCGTAGCCCTCGAGGATGTCGAGCACGTTGGACGCGTCGAGGCGGACGTCGTAGGTGACCACGTTGACGTCGGGGTTGAGCAGCGTCAGCGTCTTCTTGGCCGAGTCGACCTTGCGGTCGCCGACGCGGTCGATGTTGTGGAGGATCTGGCGCTGGAGGTTGCTCTCGTCCACCACGTCCATGTCGATGATGCCGAGCGTGCCCACGCCGGCCGCCGCCAGGTAGAGCGCGGCGGGCGAGCCGAGGCCGCCGGCGCCGAGCAGCAGCACCTTGGCGTCGAGCAGCTCCTGCTGGCCGCTCTCGCCCACCTCGGGCAGCAGCAGGTGGCGCTTGTAGCGGTTGCGCTGGTCGGACGTGAGGGCGGCGGGGATCTTCCAGTCGCGGCCCTCGTCCTTCCACTGGTTGAAGCCGCCCATCACCGACACCACGTCGCCGTAGCCGAGCTCGGTGAGGGTCTTGGCGGCGAAGGCCGACCGGGTGCCGCCGGCGCAGAGGACCACGAGCGGGGTGTCGTGGTCGGGCACGCGCATCTCGATGTTGGTCTCGAGGGTGCCGCGGGGGATGTGCATCGAGCCGGGGATGGCGCCCTGCTCGTACTCGTCGGGCTCGCGGACGTCGAGGACGATGGCGCCCTCGGCCTTGCGGAGCTCGTCGGCCTCGGCGGTGGTGACCTCGCGGATGGACGCCTTGGTGGCGCTGAGCAGGTCTCGGAAGCTGGCCATGGTGTCCTCGTTGCCTCGGCGGTCGGCGGATCGGGGATGATCGGCGGAAAAGCCTACCGGAGTGGTCAACATTCGATCCAGGGCGGGCATTCCCCGCCCGGGATCAGGCGTCGGCCGCTCGCTCCCGCACCCAGCGGACCTGCTCGGCGAGGCCCTCCTCGGGCGCGACCGTCGGCGACCAGCCGAGGAGCTCCTTCGCCCGGGTGGTGTCGGCCACCGTGCGGCGCTGGTCGCCCTTGCGAGCCGGACGGTGCTCGATCGTCGGCTCCACGCCGAGCTCGGCGGCCAGGATCGCGATGGCCTCGCGCAGGGTGATCTCGCGCCCGCCGCCGACGTTGACGATGGCCCCGTCGCCCGGGCGCTCGAGGGCGGCGATCGTGGCGGCGACGCAGTCGGCGACGTAGGTGTTCGACCGGCTCTGCTCGCCGTCGCCGTACACGGTGATGGGCTCGCCGCGCAGGAGCCGCTCGCAGAAGATCCGGTACGCCATGTCGGGCCGCTGGCGGGGCCCGTAGATCGAGAAGTACCGCAGGATCGTGAGGGGAGCCCGAAGCTCTCCCGGTGCGCCCGCAGCAGGTGCTCGGCGGCCAGCTTGGTGACGCCGTAGGGCGAGACCGGCAGGGTCGAGGACTCCTCGTCGCCGGTGGCGTCGACGCCGTACACCGAGGAGGTCGACGCCTGCACGAGGTGGCCGACGCCGGTGGCGAGCGACGCGTCGATCAGCCGCTTGACGGCGCTGAGGTTGGTGGACTGGTACCGCTCGAAGTCGTCCCAGCTGAGCACCAGTCCCGGGGTCGCGGCTTCGTTCACCACGGCGTCGGCGCCCTCGAGGAGCGGCTCGAGGGCGTCGGTGCGCAGGTCGGCCTCGACGAAGCGGAACGAGGGGTGCTGGCGCGCCACCGCGAGGTTGGCCTCCTTGTCGGCGCGCGCGTAGTAGTCGGTGAAGCAGTCGATGCCCACCACGTCGTGGCCCGCGACCAGCAGCGCCTCGGACAGGTGCGAGCCGACGAAGCCGGCAGCGCCGGTCACGACCACCTTCACCTGCGTCCCTCCCCTGCGGCGGCGACCCCTGCGCCGGTCCGGGCGCCGATGGTACCCGGCCCTCCCCGGGCGCCCCGAAGCCGGCGGTACCGTGGCCGCCCGAGGAGGGCACGGTGGACCACGAGCACGGCCTGGAGGGCGAACGGCGGCACCTGGTGGTGCTGAGCGACGTGCACCTCGGCACGGCGGCGCCGACCGTCTGGTTCCAGCCGCCCGTGCACGGCCCCGCCCTGGCGCAGCTGCTGCGGTGGGTGGTCGACCAGGCGTCCCACATCCGCGAGCTCGTCCTGCTGGGCGACGTCGTCGACCTGTGGACCTATCCGGCCGACGCCGTTCCGCCGACCTTCGCGGACGTGGTGGCCGCCAACCCCGAGGTGCTCGGCCCCGACGGCCTCGTCGCGTCGTGCCTCGACGCCCTCGACGGCGCGGTCACCTACGTGCCCGGCAACCACGACCTCGGCGTGACCGCCGAGGAGGTGGCGATGGTGCGGAGCCGTGACGGCCATCGCCTCCGGCACGTGGCCGACGTGCCGTACCGGCCGGCGCCCGGCCTGCTCGTGGAGCACGGCCACCACCACACCATGTTCAACGCCCCGGTGGACCACGGGCCGTGGGCGCCGCTGCCGCTCGGCTACTTCGTGACCCGGGCCGTGGCCACGATGTGGGATCGACGCCTCGCCGAGGATCAGACGGTGGCCGACCTGCCCGACCAGGGGGCGCCGAACGGGCTCGACCTGGGTGCGCTCGGCGCGGTGGCGAGCGGCATCGGCTCGGTGTCGATCGCCGCGGCCCTGGTCGACATCGTGAGCGGCTCGACCAAGGTGGGCCTCGACGAGCCGATCCGGATGCCCGACGGCTCCACCGCCACCCTGCGCCAGGCTCGCGAGGTCTACGCCGATGCCTGGACCCGGTGGTCCGACGCCAACGGGGGCGGCCTCGCCGGCTACGGCGCCGCCTTCCGAGCGACGATGGCCGACGCCGACGGGACCTACCTCGGCTGGTTCGCCCAGCAGCGCGCCCTGCGCCACGGCGCCGAGCTGGTGGTGATGGGCCACACCCACGTCCCCGTGGGCGGGCTCGAGGACGCGCTCGTCGACTACCTCAACTCGGGCTTCGACTGCCCGTCGCGCCCCGACCAGGAGCGCGAGGTCGCCCCGCAGCGGGTGACGTTCGTGGTGGTCGACCTCGAGCCGCCCGACTCGGTGGACGGCGAGCCCGAGGGAGCGGTCTGGGCGGTGGGGCCCGACGGCGTGGGCCCGATCGACGCGCCCGCCACGCGGGTGGTGGGGGATCGGGGCCACGACTACTCCTGCTACGTGGTGGTGGACGCCACCGCCGCCTTCCACGACCTGGTGCGCACCGGCTTCGGCGCCGCCAACGGCGCCTGGGTGGTGGAGCCGCCCGAGCGCATCGCCGCGGGCGACGAGGGACGGTTCTGGCTCCAGGACCTCCTCGGCGCGGCGGGCTCCGACGGGTGGGCCACCTACGTGCGGGTGGACGGCGAGGGCACACCGGTCGAGGGCCTCGACCCCATCGAGCTGCGCTTCGCCTGCCCGACGGTGGGGACGAACTCGTGCTCGGGCTGGTCGACGTTCGCCACCCGCAGCGGGAGCGATCCCTGGGTCGACCAGCGCACCGCCCACTGGGGCCACCCCTTCTCCGTCGCCTACGAGGTGCGCTGAGCAGCGGCCGATCCGGATGAGGGGCAGGCCGTCAGCGAGGCGGGCCTTGAAGGCTTGAGATGCACAGAACTGCATCAGACGCATGGAGGCCCGATGTCCCGTCCCTCGCTCCCCTTCGACCTGCCCCTCGACCGCATCCGGGTGACCCCCTGGCACGACCCGGTGGTCGAGGCCGTCGGCTACGACCCCCGATCCCCCTACGTCGAGCGGTTCTGGCTGGCGCTGCTCGGCCCGTCGACCACCTTGCTGCTGCGGCGCGTGGCCGCCGCGCTCGAGGTCTCGCCCGACGGCTTCGACCTCGACCTCGACGAGACCGCGAGGGCCATCGGCCTCGGCATGCGGGCCGGTGCGAACGGGCCGTTCCTCCGAGCGATCGCCCGCACCGGGCAGTTCCACCTCTCCCGACCGGACGGTCCGGGCGCCATCGCCGTGCGGACGCGCATCTCGGGCCTCACCCACCACCAGCTCGAGCGGTTGCCCCCGTCGTTGCAGGCCGAGCACGACGAGTGGGTGCGCGCCGCGCCGGAGGAGCCGACCGCCGAGGAGCGCCGGACGCGCTCGTCGACTCGCGCTGAGCCTGCTCGAGCTGGGCGAGGCGCCCGAGGCCGCCGAGGTGCAGCTCCACCGCTGGAAGGTGCACCCGGCCATGGCCCACGAGGCCCTGCGCTGGGCGCGGCGCGCACGAGCGGGCCCGACGCCCTCGTCGCCGCCGCCGACGGCGACGGCCGCCCGCTCGGCCCGCAGGCGGTCGCCGGCATCGGCACCCGACGCCCGCGCCCGGCGACCGGGTCCGCCGACGACGCCGCGTGACGATCAGGTGGAGGCGGGCAGCTTCGTCCAGCTGGCGGCCACCTCGGCGAGGGTCCGCACGCCGTAGCCGGTGCCGCCCTTGGTCACCTCGTCCCAGGGCGCCGACGCGAACGCCGGGCCGGCCAGGTCGATGTGGACCCAGGGCACGTCGCCAACGAACTCCCGGAGGAACAGGCCGGCGGTGAGCGCCCCGCCGTAGGGCTTGGTGGCGATGTTGCGGATGTCGGCCACGTCGCTGTCGATGGTGGGGCGCAGGTGCTCGGGCAGCGGCAGGCGCCAGGCCAGCTCGCCCTGGCGCTCGGCGGCCGCCAGCACCCGCTCGGCGAGGCCGTCGTGGTTGCCCATGACGCCGGCCATCTTGTCGCCGAGCGCCACCATGCAGGCGCCGGTGAGCGTCGCCGCGTCGATGATGGCGTCGGGCTCCTCCTCCACCGCCACCGAGAGGGCATCGGCCAGGATCAGCCGCCCCTCGGCATCGGTGTTGAGCACCTCCATCGTCTTGCCGTTGCGCGCGGTGAGCACGTCGCCCACGCGCATGGCATCGCCGCCCAGCATGTTGTCGGTCATCGGCAGGTACGCGGTGACCTCGGTGCGGGGGGCGAGCAGCGGCACGAGCAGCATGGCGCCCACCACCGCGGCGGCGCCGCCCATGTCGTTCTTCATCGACTCCATCGACGACGGCGGCTTGATCGACAGGCCGCCGGCGTCGAAGGTCACCCCCTTGCCCACGAAGGCGATGCGACCCTTCGGCCGGCCCTCGGGGCGGTGGCGCAGGATGACGAAGCGCGGGTCCTCCTCCGAGCCGCGGTTCACGCCGAGCAGGCCGCCCATCTTCGCCTTCTTGATGGCCGCCTTCTCCCAGACCTCGACCTCCAGCCCGCTGGCCTCGCCGGCGGCCGCCACCCGCTTGGCGAACTCGCGGGGAGTGAGCTCGCCGCCGGGGGTGTTGACCAGGTCCCGGGTGTACGACACCGCCTCGGCGATCTCGGTGCCGCGCCGCACCGCCGACGCGACCCGGGCCCCGCCCTTGGCCACGATCGTGGCCGCCTCCAGGCGCACCCCCTCGGGCCGGGCCTGGTACGCCTCGTAGCGATAGGTGCCGAGCAGGACGCCCTCGGCCAGCGCCTCGGCCGCCGCCGGTCGGGCTGGGGCCTCGAGGTGGGCCAGCACGTCGAGCACGAGCGCCGGCGCCTTGAGCGCGGCCTTGCCGGCGGCGGCGCCGACCTTGCGGAACTCGCCGGGCTCGCCCGGGGCCCCGATGCCCACCAGCAGCCGCACGCCCTCGTCGGTGGCGGCCAGCATCGTCTGGCCGGCCTTCCCCGCGAACCCGGCGGCCGCCGCCAGCTCGGGGGCCACCCCGGGGGCATCGTCGGCCAGGTGGTCGGCGCGCACGCCGACGGCCACGAGGGCGCCCTCGGGGAGCTCCTCGGGCAGGGCGGGCGCGTGGTCGAGCGTGATCGTCGCAGGCATGGCGCCAGCGTACGCCTGCCCTCCCCGGCCTGCGCCGGGCCTCCGGCGCAGTGCGTCAGAGGGTCTTGGTGATGACGGAGGTGCCCTCGACCCAGCGGGCGAGGGTCCAGCACAGGTCCGACAGGCGGTTCAGGTAGGCCAGCACGTGCGATCCGGGCGCGGCCACGGCCATGGCCCGGCGCTCGGCCCGGCGCACGACGGTGCGGGCGACGTCGAGGTGGGCGGCCACCAGGTGCTCGCCGGGGACCACGAACTCGGTGGGCTGCTCGAAGCGAGCCGTGAGCTCGTCGATGCGCGCCTCGATCGCCGCCACCATCTCCGGGGTGACCCGGGTGGCCCCGTCGACCAGCTTGTGGGCGTGCTCGGGCTCGGTGGCCAGCTCGGCCATGAGCACCCACAGGTCGCGCTCGAGGCCCACCAGGATGTCGTCGAGCTCGCCGCCGCGCTCGGCGTGGGCGCGGGCGAGGCCCAGGGCGGCCTGGGCCTCGTCGACGGTGCCGTACGCCTCGGGGGCGGCGGAGTCCTTGGGGACGCGACCGCCGCCGTAGAGGCCGGTGGTGCCGTCGTCGCCCTTGCGCGTGTAGATCTTCATGGCGCCCGACAGCCTACGGGTGCCCGATGGCACGCCCGTCCTTACCTGCCGCTAACCGGGCGCTTCGGCTTCGCTGGCCTGCCGCTCCCTACGGTCCGGCCCAGCGGCGCGCGACGGCGTGGCTCCCCCGCTGCCATCCCCCGAAGGAGCCACCCGTGCTCGCAGAGCTCCAGACCCTCAACGGTCTGCCCGCGCACCCGTTCATCGTCCACCTGCCGGTGGTCATGGTCCCCCTCGCGCTCGTCGGCGCGATCCTCGCCCTGGTGCGCCCGTCGTGGCGCAGCTGGGCGGTCCCCGTCACCGCCGCCTTCGCCACCCTCGGCTTCGTCGGCGTCCAGCTCGCCATGATGTCGGGCGAGGGCCTCGAGGAGCTCACCGGCGAGGGCGGTGAGGCGGCCATCGAGCGCCACTCGCAGCTCGCCGAGCAGGCCCGCCCGATGGTCTTCGCGTTCTTCGCCGTGGCCCTGGCTGCGGCGGTGATCGTCTACTTGATCGACCGGGGCACCGAAGCCCAGGCCAGCCGCACCGCCACGCTCCGCAAGCTCGCCGTGCCGGTCCTCGCCCTGAGCGTGCTGACCGGCGCCCTGGCCACCGCCTGGGTGTACCGGACCGGCCACAGCGGCGCCGAGTCGGTCTGGAAGGGCGAGGGCGACGAGCGCGACGGCGGCGAGCGCGGCGAGGTCGGCGAGCACGACAGCGACCAGCAGCCGGTGGTCGGCGTCGACCACGACGACGACGGCGACTGACCGGGATCGATCGCGGGCCGGAGGAGGCCCCCCGGTAGCCTTCGGCCCGTGAGCACCCCGTCGTTCCTCGATCTCGTCGCCGATCGCGTCGTCGTGTACGACGGCGCCACCGGCACCTGGCTGCAGACCCAGGGACTCACCGCTGACGACTACGGCGGCGACGCCCTCGAGGGTTGCACCGACCTGCTCGGCGTCACCCGTCCCGACGTGATCGCCGCCCTCCACTCGGCCTACTTCGAGGTGGGCGCCGACGTGGTGGAGACCAACACGTTCGGCGCCTTCGCCATCCCGCTCGGCGAGTACGACCTGGCCGAGCGCAGCCACGAGATCGCGCTGGCCAACGCCCGGATCGCCCGCGAGGTGGCCGACTCGTTCTCCACGCCCGACCGCAAGCGCTACGTGGCCGGCTCGCTCGGCCCCGGCACCAAGGCCCCGAGCCTCGCCCAGATCCGCTTCGCCGAGCTGCGCGACGCGTACGAGGTGGCGGCGCGGGGCCTGCTCGAGGGCGGGGTCGACCTGTTCATCCTCGAGACCCACTTCGACCTGCTCGCCCTGAAGGCCAGCGTCATCGGCGCCCGCCGGGCGATGGCCGCCGTGGGCCGCCACGTGCCCATCCAGGCCCAGGTCACCATGGAGCTCACCGGCCGGATGCTCGTCGGCACCGAGATCGCTGCCGCCCTCACGGCCATCGAGCCGCTCGGCGTCGACATCATCGGGCTCAACTGCGCCACGGGCCCCACCGAGATGAGCGAGCACGTCCGCCACCTGAGCGCCCACAGCCGGGTGCCGATCTCGGTGCTGCCCAACGCCGGGCTCCCCTCGGTGGTCGACGGCAAGATGCACTACGACCTCACGCCCGAGCAGATGGAGGCCCACCAGCGGCGCTTCGTCACCGAGTACGGCGTGCAGGTGATCGGCGGCTGCTGCGGCACCACGCCCGAGTTCATCCGCCGCCTCGCCGACATGGCGCCCGAGCTCACCCCGGCGCCGCGCACGCCCGCGCCCGAGCCGGCCGTCTCGTCGATCTACTCGGCGGTCCCGCTCCACCAGGACACCTCGTTCCTGATGATCGGCGAGCGCACCAACGCCAACGGCTCCAAGAAGTTCCGCGAGGCGATGCTCGAGGGCGACTTCGACACCTGCACGGCCATGGCCACCCAGCAGGTGAAGGAGGGCGCCCACGTCCTCGACGTCTGCGTCGACTACGTGGGGCGCGACGGCACCGGCGACATGGACGAGGTCGCGAGCCGCTTCGCCACCCAGGCCAACGCCCCGCTCGTGCTCGACTCGACCGAGCCCGAGGTGATTGAGGCCGGCCTCCAGTGGATCGGCGGTCGGGCCATCCTCAACTCGGCCAACCTCGAGGACGGCGAGGCCGAGGGCTCGCGCCTCGACCGCGTGTTCAAGCTGGCGAAGGAGTACGGCGCGGCCGTCATCTGCCTGTGCATCGACGAGGAGGGCCAGGCCCGCGACGTCGAGTGGAAGGTGCGGGTGGCCAAGCGCATCGCCGCCCTGGCCGTGGACCGCTACGGCCTCAGCCACGAGGACCTGATCTTCGACACGCTGACCTTCCCGCTCTCCACCGGCGACGACGACCTCCGCAAGGACGCCATGGCCACCATCGAGGCCATCCGCCGGGTGAAGGCCGAGATCCCGGGCTGCTTCACCACGCTCGGCGTCTCGAACGTGAGCTTCGGCCTCTCCCCCGCCGCCCGCCACGTGCTCAACAGCGTGTTCATCCACGAGTGCGTGCAGGCCGGCATGGATTCCGCGATCGTCCACGCGTCGAAGATCCTGCCGCTCAGCCGCATCCCCGACGAGCAGCGCGACGTGGCGCTCGACCTCATCTACGACCGCCGGGGCGCCGAGGGCGCCCTCTCCGGCGGCGACGCGTCGTACGACCCGCTGCAGAAGCTGCTCGAGGTCTTCGCCGACGTGAAGGTCCAGAGCAACGAGCGCGAGGACCGCTCGGGCTGGCCGGTCACCCAGCGGCTCCACCACCGCATCATCGACGGCGACCGCGAGGGGCTGATCGACGACCTCGATCTGGCGATGGCCGAGGGCCTCACGCCGCTCGAGATCATCAACGAGCACCTCCTCGGCGGGATGAAGGTCGTGGGCGACCTCTTCGGCGCCGGCGAGATGCAGCTGCCGTTCGTGCTCCAGTCGGCCGAGACCATGAAGGCGTCGGTGGCCCACCTCGAGCAGTTCATGGAGAAGGCCGAGGGCGACGAGGGCAAGGGCCGCATCGTGCTCGCCACCGTGAAGGGCGACGTCCACGACATCGGCAAGAACCTCGTCGACATCATCCTCACCAACAACGGCTACGAGGTCCACAACATCGGCATCAAGATCTCGATCGCCGAGATGATCGAGAAGGCGCTCGAGGTGGATGCCCACGCCATCGGGATGAGCGGCCTGCTGGTGAAGAGCACGCTGATCATGCGCGACAACCTCGAGGAGCTGAACCAGCGCGGCCTCGAGCGCATCCCGGTGCTGCTCGGCGGCGCCGCCCTCACCCGCAGCTACGTCGAGCGCGACCTGCGCGAGGTCTACGGCGGGCGCCTCTTCTACGGCAAGGACGCCTTCGAGGGCCTCCGGGTGATGGACCGCCTGGGCGAGATCCGCCGCGACCCCGGCGCCGACGACCCCGACTGGGGCACGGTGCCCTCCGAGTCCACCGTGCGGGCCCGGGCCGGCATCGCCGAGCGCGACCCCGACGCCGCGGTCGACCTGCCGGCGCGCTCCCCCGAGGTCGAGACCGACAACCCGGTGTTCGAGCCGCCGTTCCTCGGCAGCCGGGTCATCAAGGGCCTGTCGCTCGACGACATCGCCGGCTACCTCAACGAGACGGCGCTGTTCCGCAACCAGTGGGGCTTCCGCCCCGAGGGCGGCGAGAGCGACGACGAGTTCAAGTCCCGCCTGCGCCCCGAGCTGCGCGAGCAGCTCGCCAAGGCCCGCGCCGACGACCTCCTCGTGCCCCAGGTGGTCTACGGGTACTGGCCGGCCAACGGCGACGGCGACGAGGTCGTGGTCTGGTCCGACGCCGACCGCACGAGCGAGCTCGCCCGCTTCGGCTTCCCCCGCTCCACCAAGGAGCCCCACCTCTGCATCGCCGACTTCTTCCGCCCCTACGACGGCGGCGCCGGCGACCTCGACTACGTCGCCTTCATGATCGTCACCATGGGCGAGCGCGTGTCCGAGCGCACGGCCGAGCTGTTCCAGGCCGACCGCTACCAGGAGTACCTGCTGCTCCACGGCCTGGGCGTCGAGATGGCCGAGGCCCTCGCCGAGCTGTGGCACCACCGGATCCGCACCGAGCTGGGCTTCGCCGACCAGGACGGCCCCACCCTCCAGGGCCTGTTCCGCCAGCAGTACCGCGGCGGCCGCTACTCGTGGGGCTACCCGGCCTGCCCCGACCTCGAGGACAACGAGACGGTGGCCCGGCTCCTCGAGGCCGAGCGCATCGGCATCTCGGTGAGCGAGGAGACCGGCTTCCAGTTCCAGCCCGAGCAGTCGACCTCGGCGATCATCTGCCACCACCCCAAGGCCAAGTACTTCGTCGCCCGCTGAGGGCGGGCGACGCCGCGGCGGCCGCTACTGGATCCAGCTGGCGCCGCGCACCTGGAGGTGCTGCACCGCGGCGCGGGCGTCGCGGCCCCGGGCCAGCCGGAAGGTCTCCTCGTCGATGAGCATGACCCAGAGGTAGGTCACCGGATCGCCGCGCCGCGCCAGGCCCGACAGGTCGGGCAGCGGGGCCTGGTTGCCCGCCGGCGGCGAGGCGGTGAGCAGCACGGCCGCCTTGTCGGGGCCGAAGGCCGGGTAGTTGCCCGGCGAGCCGCCGATGGTGTGGCCCTCGCCCAGCCAGGTGCAGCGGCCGAAGGGGATGGTGGCGAGCGAGCTCAGCATCTCGGCCCCCGCCTGGTCGGGCTGGGTGCGGGCGATGGCCAGCTCGATCCGCGCCGCCTTCTCGGGCTCGTCGACGTACTGGTCGACGCCCGCCATGCGCTGGGCCGACAGCCCCGTGGTGGCCGTGACCCAGATCTGCTGCTCGCCGAGGCGGTGGCGGGTGGCGATCAGCTCGGGGAACCGGGCGGTGCCGAGGGGCCACGCCGCCTCCTGCGGGCCGACGCGCGCCTCGAGGTGGCCGAGCCCGGCGGCACGGACCTCGGGCCAGGCCGCGCCGAGGCGCCAGCTCCAGAAGTCGCGGCTCTCGACGACCTTCGTCTCGAGCGCGCCCTTGGCGTCGCGGGTGAGCTCCCAGGCGAGCGGCGAGCGGCCGCGCGCGTAGCGGGAGTACCCGTAGAACTCGCTGCGCCCCGCCCAGCCGGGGATGGCGGCCAGCACGCCCTCGGCGTCGACGATGGCCACGGCGTCGCCCTCCTCGAACCACACGAGGCTCATCGCCCGCCCCAGGTCGGGGCAGCCCTCGGGGAAGTAGGTGCCGCCGGCGCCCATCCGGGGCGGGGTCCCGGGCGGGGACTCGTCGCGACCGGTGGGCGCCGGGGTGTAGTTGGCCACCCACACGGCCGAGGCCGTGGCCGGCGTCGGGCCCACCAGGTCTTCGAGGTAGAGGTAGAGGTCGCCCTCGCCTCGCAGCAGCGAAGCCCGGCGGGTGCCGTAGGGGCTCGTCTCTTGGAGCAGGAGCTCGGGCACGGGGATCTCCGGGGTGAGGTGCTCGCGAGGTTCATCGGCCGACGAGCGGCGAACTGGAGGACCAGTCTCGCGTCAGCCGAGCACCGCGCGGGCGACCAGGTCCGTGCCGAAGGCCGTGAGGATCGCCAGGTAGAGCAGCCCGGTCGCCGCCATGACCGCCGAGTACTGCCGCTCCTTGAGCGCGGCCCGGGTGACGATCACCAGCCCGAGGGTGGTGATCGCGCAGGTGACCCACATCCAGCCGAGGATCCCGCCGTACTCGTCGTCGATCGTGCCGTTCAGCACGGAGACCATGCCGACGGGGATCAGCAGCACGCCGACCTCGAGCGGCCAGAGCCAGCCCGTCCACCGCACCAGCTCGAGCAGCGGCCCGCGCGCCAGGCCCGGCTGCACGAGGTACCAGTGGCCGAGCAGCATGGCGTCGGTGACGGCGCCCAGGAAGGCGGCCCCGACCACCAGGCGCAGCACCGACAGCCAGGCCGGGTCGCCGGCGTCGATGCCCGCCGCCACCAACCCGAGCATCCCGAGGGCGGGGGCCACCATGTCGAGGTGGGGCGGGAACTCGGCGGCCGCCTTGTCGAAGCGCTGCTCGTCGCGGTCGATGCCGGTCATCGCCGCCACCCGCGCCGAGCGCCGCTCGACCACGTCGCGCTGGCCGCGGACGCCCGCCGCCCGCCGCTGGACGGAGACGGCCAGCGCCGCGCCGGCGGCGAGCACCACGCCGAGGGCGGCGAGGTCGCGCAGGGGCACCGGGTCGAGGAACCGACCGACCACGATGGAGGCCAGCGCCAGGATCCCGAACGTGGCGCGCATCAGCCAGCCGTAGCCGAGCCCCACCTCGCGGCGCCGGGTGGTGACCCACGTGAACAGCAGCCCGCCGGTCGCCCACTGCAGCAGGAAGGTGGCGGCGTCGAGGCGGATCATGGCGAACCGAGGGTACGGACCTTCCCCGGGAGGGGGCCACTCGGCCGCTACCGTGCCCCCGATGACCGAGGCCCCACCCCACGCCATGCTCGTCGGGTCGGCCGGCGGCCACCTGGCGCAGCTCGTGCGGCTCGCACCCTGGTGGGAGGGGTGCACCCGCACCTGGGTCACGTTCGACAAGCCCGATGCCCGGTCGCTCCTGGCCGACGAGGCGGTGATCTGGGCCCACCACCCCACCACCCGCAACATCCCGAACCTGCTGCGCAACACCGTGCTGGCGATCCGCCACGTCCGGCGCATCCGGCCCGACATCGTGGTGTCCACCGGCGCCGCGGTGGCCGTGCCGTTCTTCCTGGTCGCCCGGCTGCTGCGGATCCCCACCGTCTACGTCGAGGTGTTCGACCGGATCGACTCGCCCACGCTCACCGGCCGGCTCTGTCGGCCGATCGCCACCCGCTTCTGCGTGCAGTGGCCCGAGCAGCAGCGGCACTACCCCGGCAGCGTCGTGATCGGACCGCTGCTGTGAGCGCTGGCGCGCCGCGGGTGCTCGTCACCGTCGGCACCGACCACCACCGCTTCGACCGGCTGATCGGCTGGGTCGACCGCTGGGCCGCCGACCACCCGACGGTGCACGTGCTGGTGCAGCACGGGACCGCGGACGCGCCGGCCCACGGCGAGGCGGTGGTCATGCTCGGCTACGACGAGCTGGTGGCGGAGATGGCGCGAGCCGACGCCGTCGTGGCCCAGGGCGGCCCGGCCACGATCATGGACGCCCGCTCGGTGGGCCACCGGCCGATCGTCGTGCCCCGACGCGGCCACCTCGACGAGGTGGTCGACGACCACCAGGTGGCCTTCACCGACTGGATGGCCGCCAAGGACCTCGTGTGGCTGGCCGGCGGCGAGGACGAGCTGCGCGCGCTCCTCGACGCGGCGCTCGCCGAGCCCGACCGCGTGCGCATCCCGCCCGAGCGGGGCGCGGCGGCCGAGACCATCGCCGCCTACCGCGAGGTGGTCGATCCGCTCGCCGAGGCGAGGGTGGGGCGCCGGGCGTGGCGCCACCGGGTTCCCGCCGGGCCGGGCCGGCCACCGGCCGGACGCTGACGCTCCGGCTCAGGCGGCGTGGGCGCCCGCACGGCGGCGGACGACGAGCACCGCGGCGCCGGCGAGCAGGAGGCCGCCGCCGATCACGGCGAGGCCCGTCTCGTCGGAGCCGGTGATGGCGAGGCGGCTGCGCTGGGCCTCGACCTTGACCGCCGTGACCACCTCGTCGTCGGGCGCCGGCGGCGCCGGCGTGGTGATGGTGGTGGCCGGCGGCGGCGCCGTGTAGGTCGGGTTGTCGACGGCGCCGGCGGGCGCGGCCGTGGCAGCGACCCCGAGGGTCAGCACGAGGGCGAGCAGGGCGAGCAGTCGACGCACCATGGCGACCACCCTACGTGTCGGTGAAGTCCGAGTCAACACGCTCCGTGGGAATCGGGTGAGGCTCAGGGGTCGAGCACCACCGTGCGCCGCCGGTCGCGCTCGATCGAGCGACCATCGACCACCCACCGGGTTCGGGGGATCCGCGCCGACGGCTCGAGGACCAGGCGGTCGAGGCCGGAGGGCAGCCGCCCGCGCACCACGACCGTCGCCGCCTCGCCCGCCCGGACGTCGACCTCGGCGGCGACCACCACGGTCGGCCCATCGCCGCCCTGGAGGAACAGGCTGCCGCCCTCGACCTCGAGGTCGTCGGTCCCCGCCGGGAGGTTGACCACCGCCAGCCCTCGGTGGTCGCCCGCGTCGAGCCCCTCGACGTTCGGGCCGACCACGTAGGCCGGACCCTCGTCGCCCGTCGCGGTGTTGCGCACGGTCAGCTCGACGCGGATCGCCCGGCGGCCGCCCGGGCCGTCGGCCGTCGTGACGTCGACGCCCGTCTCGATCCACGAGTCGAGCTTGGTGGCGCTGCGGTTGAGCAGCGACACCGCGAGGGAGCGCTCGTCGAGGTGGCCGTCGGCGCCGAGGTCGGCCCAGGTCGCCTCGAGCTCGGGATCCGACGACCACACGAGGAGGTGGCGCCCGGCCACCGCGTCGGCCAGCTGCGTCGCCAGCGCGCCCAGCTCCCACTCGCCGTCCTCGATCCGCTCGAACACGGCCGAGGCCACATCTCCCAGCTGGTCGCGCCGCTCGTCGCGGTCGCCGAAGCGCCCGTACTGCTGGCGCAGCAGCTCGCCGCGCACGGAGTCGGCGGTGTAGCGGACGCCGTCGACCTCCACCGGACCGACCGCCCGGAGCAGGTTGCGCAGCCCGTCGACGTCGATCGAGATCACCCCGGCCACCTCCGGCGAGCCACCCACCGCCGCCCAGGTGCGCACCGCCACCGCGGCGCTCTGCGGGAAGTCGACCGACACCCCGAGCTGGCGGAGGTCGCGCCCGGGATCGAGCCAGCCCCAGTTGGCGCCGAGGTCGCCGTCGACGGCGACCGCCCCCTCGGGGGCGATCAGCTCGGCCGTGGGGCGCACCTCGCCCAGCGCCATGCGCCCGTCGTCGAAGCCCAGCTCGGCCGCCGAGAGGAACATGCCCGACCCGGCGCGCATCTCGGCGTTGTTGGCGCCCAGCAGCAGGTACGGATCGGGGCCGGCGAGCAGCTGGGCGAGGCCGTCGGCGGTCGCGCCCAGGCGCCGGGCGGCGACGGCGGCCGAGCGGCGCTGGTCCTCCACCTCGGCCACCGCGTCGCCCAGGGGACCGACGAGGGCATCGGGCGAGCCGGCGTCGATCTCGCCGAGCGATCGCCGGGCGCGCCCGGCGATGGCCGACAGGTCGCGGAGGGCGTCGAGGCGCCCGGGACCGGCCTGGCGGGGTCGCTCGGCGAGCTCGCGCAGGTCGGCGAGCGCGTCGGTCGCCGCCGCCGACCCCGCGACGCCGGCATCGGCCAGCTCGCCCATCGCCCGCACGTGGCGGCCGGCCACCGGCAGCAGGCGCACCGGGGCGAGCAGCGGGCTCCCGACCGCGGCGTCGGCGTCGGCGAAGTGGGCCCCGGCATCGTCGAGGCGCTCGCCGGTGGCCGGGTCGAGCAGGGCGTCGAGCGATGCCTGGGCCCGCACGGCTCGCAGGTCGTCGCCTCCGGCCTGCAGCGAACGAGCCGTCCGGACCGCCTGCCACCCGGCCAGGAGCAGCCAGAGCCCGAAAAGGCCGCCACCCACCGTGAGGACGCGTCGACGTCGAGACCACGCTCGCATCGCGCGGATCGTAGAGGTTCGTGCCGATGGAGAGGCCGCCACCCCGACGACCCCACGAATCGGTGACCAATAGTGACCACCAAGTCGTTCTCCGCTACGCTACGTGACGATGCTTGAGCGGACCGCTGCGCAGGACGCCCTCGGCGCCGGTCTCCTGGACGCGCCGCGCACCACGGTCGGCGGTCGCCTCCGGGGTGGCCGCCCCCGTCCCGCCCGGCCCGGGAGCGCCCTGCGCCCCAAGCTCCTCCTCATGGGCGCCGACGCCCTGGCGGTGGTCACCTTCACCACGGTCGCCGCGGTCCTCGTCGAGCGGTGGGGGCTCGGGCCCCTCGAGGCCGCCCACCAGCTGTGGTGGACGAGCGTGGCCACCATCCCCGCCTGGCTGGCCATCTTCGCCAACCAGCGGCTCTACAACACCCGCTTCATCGGTCGCCGCATCGACGAGTTCCGCCGGGTGGTCAACGCGTCGTTCCTCGGCACCCTGACCGTCGCCGTCGCCGCCAACGCCGTGGGCATCCTCCCGAGCCGGGGCGGCCTCGTCCTCCTCGGCGCCACCGCCATCGTCGTGGTCACCGCCGAGCGCGAGATCGCCCGCCGGGTGTTCCTCCGGCTCCGGGCGGCGGGGCAGATGGTGCGCTACGTGGTGATCGCCGGCGCCAACCCCGAAGGCCGCGACATCGCCGCGATGCTCCAGGCCGAGCCCTGGCTCGGCTACCAGGTGGTCGGGTTCGTCGACGACCAGGCGACCTCGGGCGAGCCCGTCCCGGGCGTGCGCCTCCTCGGCGGTGTGGCCGAGCTCCCCGGGATCCTCCACGAGTTCCCCAACGCCAGCGTCATCGTGGCCGCCAGCGCCGTCGACAGCGCGGTCACCAACCGCCTGGCGCGCGACCTGCTCGACCAGGGCGTCCACGTCGAGCTCTCGTCGACCCTGCGCGACATCTCGTCGCAGCGCCTGACCGTCCGACCCCTCGGCCGGTTCCCCATCGTGTACGTCGAGCCCGTCACCCGCGGCGGCTGGCGGGCGTGGGCCAAGCGATCGTTCGACGTGGTGGGCGCCGTCGTCGGGCTGATCCTCACCTCGCCGATCCTGCTCGCGGCCGCCGTCGCGGTGAAGCTCGACAGCCGAGGCCCGGTCCTGTTCCGCCAGGTCCGCGTGGGCCGCGACTCCGAGCCGTTCTCGGTGCTGAAGATCCGCACGATGGTCCCCGATGCGGAGGACCGCCTCGCCGAGCTGCGCGAGCAGAACGAGGCCGACGGGCCGCTCTTCAAGATGGCCGACGACCCGCGCATCACGCGGGTGGGCAAGCTGCTGCGGGTCACCTCGATCGACGAGCTCCCCCAGCTGTGGAACGTCCTCACCGGCGAGATGAGCCTGGTCGGCCCCCGCCCGGCGCTCCCCCACGAGACCGAGGAGTGGGACGCCCTGCTGGCCCAGCGCCTGCGGGTCAAGCCCGGCATCACCGGCATGTGGCAGGTGAGCGGGCGCTCCGACAGCAGCTTCGAGGACTACACCCGCCTCGACCTCTACTACGTCGACAACTGGTCGCTCGCCACCGACCTGGCGATCCTCGCCAAGACCATCCCGGTCGTGGCGCTCCGCAAGGGCGCCAAGTAGCGCCGTCGCCGCCCCGGTCGGCCGCTCAGGCGTCGACGGCGATCAGGGCGTGGTCGGCCCCGTTGAGCGGGTCGGGCCCGGCGGCGCTCGCCACCACGATGTCCTCGAGGCGCAGGCCCCAGGCCCCGGGCGTGTAGATCCCCGGCTCGATGCTGAACGCGTGGCCGGGCTCGAGCGCCGTGGCGTTGCCGGCCACCACGTACGGGTCCTCGTGCTCCTCCACCCCGATCCCGTGGCCGGTGCGGTGGATGAAGCGGTCGCCGTAGCCGGCCGCCGCGAGGGGCTGGCGGGCGGCAGCGTCGACGGCCTCGCAGGAGGTGCCGACCGTGGCGCTCGCCACCGACGCCTGCTGGGCGTCGTGCAGGACCTCGTAGGCCTCGGCCACCTCGGCCGGCGGCTCGCCGCCGACGCTCACGCAGCGGGTGATGTCGCTGCACCAGCCGACGCCGTCGGCGTCGAGCATCGTCCCGCCGAAATCGCACAGCAGCACGTGGCCCGCCTCGATCACGGTCGCGCCCGGCTCGTGGTGGGGGCTCGCTGCGTTGGCGCCGGTGGCGACGATGGCGAAGTTCACCCGCTGGTGGCCCTCGTCGAGCAGGCGGCGCCCGATCTCGGCGCTCACCTCCGCCTCGGTCCGGCCCACGAGGGCGAGGTCGCCGCCCTGGAGCTGCGCCGCCACCCGATCGGCCGCGGCGGCCGCCCGGCGCAGGCTCTCCACCTCGGCCGGATCCTTCACGGCCCGCAGGGGACCGGTCACGTCGCTCCCCTTCCGCCACGTCGCCGCGGGGAGCGCCGCCTGGAGGTCGACCAGGAAGCGGGCCCAGGTCTTGTCGCCCACGGCGAGGCGGGCGGTCGCGGCCGGACCGCCGACGAGGTCGGCCACGATCCGGACGGGGTCCTCGGACTCCTCCCACGGCCGGAGGGCGAAGCGGTCGGGGTGCTCGACGACGCGTGGCGCCTCGAGCCGGGGCACCACGAGCGTGGCGTCGCCGTCGACGGGCACCACGAGCATGGTGAGGCGCTCGAGCGGCATCGCCTCGTAGCCCGTGAGCCACGGGAGGTCGGGGCCGACCGAGAGCAGGAGCACGTCGGTGCCGGTGGCCTGCATCTGCTGGCGGACGCGGGCGAAGCGGTCGGCGGTCATGGCCCGCAGGCTACGGCGCCGCTACGGCAGGCCGGCGTGGGGGACCTCGACCTCGGTGGTGAAGAGGACGGCCTCGCGCGCCGTGGCCCGGTTGTGCTCGAAGAAGTCGGGCGCGCTGCAGAGCAGGAGGGTGGTGCCGTCGGGCCCGCCGAGGGCGCAGGCGTAGATGCCGAGGTCGCCGGGCACCCGCACCTCGTCGAGGATCTCGCCGCCCTCGGCGACGAGGATGCAGCGGTTCCCGAGCGCGTCGGCGCACCAGATGCGACCCTCGGCGTCGAGCGAGCAGCCGTCGGGCGAGACCACCACCTGGGCCAGCCCGTCGGCGATGGAGTCGGCCACGGGGAGCGCTCCGAACTCGGCCCACGAGCGCCGGTTCGTCAGCGTGCCGTCGTCCGCCAGGTCGAACGCCGTGTAGCGGTTGCCCATGGTCTCGCCGACGATGAGGGTCGCCCCGTCGGGCGTGATCACGGTGCCGTTGGGGAACGCCAGGTCGGTGGCGGCCACGGTCACCGAGCCGTCGGGGTCCACCCGGATCAGATCGGCGTTGGCGGGCGCGCCACCGCCCATCAGGTCGAAGCCGAAGTTCCCGACGTAGGTGTGGCCGTGGGCGTCGGTGACGAGGTCGTTGAGGTGGCCGCCGGCGAGGTCGCTCAGGTCGGCCAGCGTCGTGAGCTCGCCGTCGGCGAAGCGCAGCACGCGGTGGTCCTTCATCGACGTGATGACGAGCGAGCCGTCGGGCAGCCAGCCGAGGCCGGACGGCTGGTGCTCGACCTCGACCACGACCTCCTCGGCGCCGTCGGGGGTGAAGCGGCTGACCGTGTGCCGGTAGAAGTCCGACACCCACCAGGTGCCGTCGCGCCAGCGCGGCCCCTCGAAGAACCCGCCGCCCTCGAACAACGTGGAGATCGCTCGCTCAGCCATGGATCCGGACCGTACCCACGCCTCGCCCGCCGTGCTCGACCGCTTCGTCGGCGGCCCGGGTCAGCCGATGGCGGGGAGCCCGTCGAGGGAGACGGCGTTCTTCTCGGCGCGGTAGGCGTCGAGCTCCTCGGCGGTCTTGCGCTCGGCCCACTCGTCGAGGGTCGCGCGAGGCGCCACGAGCGCCATCTCGGGCACGCTGTAGCCGCAGCTGGTGCGGACCTCGACGACGTCGAGCACCACGATGCTCCGGGCGCCGGGGTTCGGAGGGAACGCGGTGGCGAGGTCGTCGAAGCCGTCGTGGCCGGGGAGGACCGCCTCGCCGGTGCCGAAGAGCCGGACGATGTTCGGCTTGCCGTCGAAGGCGCAGAACATCAGCGTGAGGCGCCCGTTCTCGCGGGTGTGGGCGATGGTCTCGGCCCCGCTGCCCGTGTAGTCGAGGTAGGCGACCCGGTTCGGCCCGAGCACGCGGAAGCTGTCGCCGCCCTTGGGCGACACGTTCACGTGGCCGTCGGCGGCGAGGGGTGCGCTGGCCGTGAAGAAGATCGGCTGGGCCTCCATCCAGGAGGCGAGGTGGTCGGCGATGGCGTTGAAGCTGCGGCCCATGGGACGAGTCTGCCCCCTCGGCGCCAGCGATCCATGTCCGATTTCGATCTTTCTCGGCCTCTTTCTTGCATCATCGAACGTGCGTTCGCTAGGCTGCCGACATGGCGACGGCGGCCGAGCTCCGAACCGAGGTGGTGGCCTTCGCTCGTGGGCTCGACCCCGAGGTGCTCTCGGGCGCGCAGGCGGCGGCGATCGTTCGGGAGCTGGCGGTCATCGAGAAGGCGGCGGCCACGGCCCGGATGTTCGCGGCGGTGCGGGTGGCGAAGACCGACGCCTGGCGCGGCCAGGGCCACGCGTCGCCGGCCGACTGGCTCGCGGCGCAGTGCGGGATGACCGTGGCCCGGGCGGCGGCGCAGCTGCGCACCGGCCGACAGGCAGCCGACCTGCCGAAGACGAAGCGGGCGATGCAGGAGGGCGACCTCTCGCCCGAGCAGGCCGAGTCGGTGGCGTCGGCCTCCACGGCAGACCCGCAGGCGGAGGATGAGCTGCTGCGAGCCGCCGCAGACGAGACCGCAGCGGCGCTCCGGCGCAAGGCCGACGCCGCCCGGGCGGCAGCCACCGACGCCGCCGAGCGCGAACGTCGGGTGCGCCGCGAACGGTCCGTGCGCTACCGCAACGACGCCGAGGGCGCGTTCTGCCTGACGCTGCGGGGCCCGGGGGCCGACGGGGTCGCCCTGCTCTCGCTGCTGCGACCGTTCGAGGAGGAGGCGTTCGCCTCGAGCCGGCGGCGCGAGCGCGACGGAGGCGAGCGCGACACCCACGAGAACCGCACCTACGACGCGTTCCAGGCGCTCCTCGCCTCCCTCGCGGGGAGCGTCGGTGCCGGCGCACGCACGACCGAGGGACGCCGTGGAGCGGGTGGCGGCCCCGGCCGGGAGGCGGGCGGCCACGACGCAGGCGTCCGAGGACCTGGTGCGGGCCCGGCTCGAGCCCGAGTGGGCTCGGCACCGGCGGACGCGAGCGTGCGGGCGCGAGGGGGCGACAACGTCAAGGTGATCGTGCGGGTCGATCTCGCCGCACTGCGGCGCGGGCACGCGGTGGCCGGCGAGACGTGCGAGATCGATGGGGTGGGGCCGCTGTCAGCCGAGGCGGTCCGGCGGCTCCTGCTCGAGGGAGATCCGTTCGTGGCCGCCGTCCTGCAGCGCGGGCGCAACGTGCAGCGGGTGGTCCACCTGGGGCGGGGGCTGTCGGCCCACCAGCGGACGGCCATCGAAGCCGTCGGCCTCCGGTGCTCGAACGTGGCCTGCAACAAGACCGTCGGGATGCAGATCGACCACCGGGAGCCGTGGGCCACCGACCCGAGGACGGTCCTGGCCAACCAGGACCCGCTCTGCCCCGACTGCCACCGCCGCAAGACGCACCACGGCTGGCGCCTCGAGCCCGGCACCGGCCCGAGGCGGTTCCGTCCGCCCGACGATCCGGCGCGATCCGACGGATCCCCGGCACGAGCACCCGCACGGAGCTCGGGCCCACCCGGCGAGGTCGAGCAGCCGACGCTCTGCTGATCTGCGAGCCGCGCCTCGACAGCCGGCGGGCTGGCCCGGCTCGGGCTGGACGCGATGAGCGGCCCTCCCGCGGGGAGGGCCGCTCATCGGCGCGTCGGCGTCGGGGGGCGCTACGGCTCGAAGTCGAGGCCGAGCATCTCGATGGCGTTGCCGCGCACGAGCTTGCGGATGACGTCGTCGGGGAGGTTGCTCATGAGCTTCTCGGCGACCTCGCGGCTCTTGGGCCAGGTCGAGTCCGAGTGGGGATAGTCGGTCTCGAAGCAGATGTTGTCGATCCCGCACTTCTCGATGTTCTCGAGCCCGTAGATGTCGTCGAAGAAGCAGCCGTACACCTGGCGGTAGTAGTAGGTGCTCGGCGGCTCCTTCACCACGTCGGAGACGCCGCCCCAGCCCCGGTTCTCCTCCCAGACCTTGTCGGCCCGCTCGAGGATGTAGGGGATCCAGCCGATCTGGCCCTCCGAGTAGGCGATCTTCAGGTTCGGCAGGCGGGCCAGCCACCCCGAGAACAGCCAGTCGGTCATCGAGCTCATGGCGTTGCCGAAGGTGAGCGTGGAGCCCACCGCGGCAGGAGCGTCGGCCGAGGTCGAGGGCATCTTCGAGCTCGAGCCGATGTGCATGTTGATGACCGTGCCGGTCTCCTCGCACGCGCGGAAGAACGGCTCCCAGTAGTCGGTGTGCACCGACGGCAGCCCGAGGTAGGGCGGGATCTCCGAGAAGCACACCGCCCGCACGCCGCGCTCGGCGTTGCGGTAGATCTCCTGGGCGGCGAGCTGCGCGTCCCAGAGCTGGATGATGATCAGCGGGATGAGCCGGCCGTCGGAGCCGCCGCACCACTCCTCCACCATCCAGTCGTTGTAGGCCTTCACGCAGAGGTCGGAGAGCTCCTTGTCGCTCGCCTCCATGAACGTCTGGCCGCAGAAGCGCGGGAACGACGGGAACGACATCTGGGCCTCGGTCCAGTTGGCGTCCATGTCCTCGAGGCGGGCGGTCGGGTCCCAGCAGCCCTTGCGCATCTCCTCGTAGGTGATGCCGGTGACCTTCACGTCGTCGCGGTCGAACCCGACCGCCGCGGACAGGCGGGTCTGGGGCACCTTGAGGTCCTCGTACACCCACCAGTCGGCCTCGGCGCCCTCGGGGTCGGGCTCGTAGGAGAACACGCCCCCGACGAACTGCATGTTGCCCCGCTCGCGCACCACGCGAGGGCCGACGTCCTTGTACCGCTCGGGCAGGCGGTCCTGCCAGACGTTGGCGTGCTCGATGACGTGGTCGTCGACCGAGATGATCTTCGGGAAGGTCTCTTCCATGGGCACGATGCTACCTCCAAATCTGACGGGTCGTCAGAAACCAGGGTGCGGACGGAGCGCTCACCAGAGCTCGTCGGTGTAGGTGTCGGTCCCGGGCACGGTCGCCCGGAACGGGGCGACCAGCACCAGCTCGCCGAGCCCGGCCGACGAGAAGCGCTCGCCGAGCGGGGCGAAGCGCTCGTCCCAGACGTCGGACAGCTCGTCGTCGACGAACCAGAGCTGGCAGAAGCGGTTCTCGGCCGAGTCGGCCCGGACGCCCTTCGCGGCATCCGACGGGAGCGGGATCGCCGTGAGCTCGGCCCCCACCACGCCGGGCAGGGGGTGCGCCCGGAACCAGGCGTCGACGTCGTCGAGCGAGGTGCCCTCGGACGGCTCGCCGACGACCACCACGACGTAGGGCGACCGGTGGTCGAGGGCCAGCTCGACCGGGACGCCGTCGGGCTCCTCGAACTCGGTGCGGAACTTGTACATCAGCGTGTGGACGTGGTCGCGCTCCTCGAACATGCGGTCGTTCTCGTGGAGCCACTTCACCTGCTCGGAGCCCCACTGCATCCACTGGCCGAACCGGCCGGCGAGCACCCAGTAGAGGGCGAGGT
Organism: Acidimicrobiales bacterium; assembly: GCA_041394165.1. Lineage (GTDB taxonomy): Bacteria > Actinomycetota > Acidimicrobiia > Acidimicrobiales > Iamiaceae > Aquihabitans. The sequence continues at coordinate 112,379 of JAWKIT010000007.1, read as the reverse complement.
ACGAGCCGGTGGTCGGGTCCGGGATCACCGGCGAGTCGGCGGGGTAGCGCAGGGCCTTCAGGTCGCGGGTGGCCACGAAGCGGGCGCCGCTGATGTTCCAGGCACCGATCATGCAGCCGGCGTAGAAGTGGTCGCGCTCGTACCACCGGTTGTAGGCCACCTCGTGGCCCCGGTGGGGCTCGACGATGGTGACGAGGGCGCCGCCGAGGCGGACGGGCCGCTCCGAGGTCTTGCCGCTCCCGAGCTCCTGCACCTGATCCCCTGTCCCCGACGCTGGCGTCGGACCTCGAAAACGAGAACACGTTCTCGTTTCAGTGTGCCACCTCGCCACGGGTGCGCGCACCCCCGTGCGTGGAACACTGACGCCATGACCTCCACGACGGGCGCGACCGCCACCACCTTCGAGATCTCGATCGACGAGGGCGTCGCCCACCTCCGCCTGAACCGGCCCGACGCCTACAACTCGATGACCCGCGAGTTCTGGGAGGAGCTGCCCACCGCGGTGCGCGAGCTCGACGCGAGCGGCGGGGTGCGGGCCCTCGTCGTCTCCTCCACCGGCAAGCACTTCTGCGCCGGCATGGACCTCGCGGTGTTCACCGGCGGCAGCGATGCGGCGGGCGTCGGCAGCGACAAGGAGCAGGGCCGGCTCCGCGCCCGGCTGCGGGAGTCGGTCCTGCACCTGCAGGGCTCGTTCACGGCCCTCGAGCAGGCCCGCTTCCCGGTGATCGCCGCCATCCAGGGCGGCTGCATCGGCGGCGCCGTCGACATGGTCTCGGCCTGCGACCTGCGCTACGCCAGCGCCGACGCCTTCTTCTGCGTCCAGGAGATCAACCTCGGCATGACCGCCGACGTCGGCACGCTGCAGCGGCTCCCGAAGATCATCCCCGACGGCATCGCCCGGGAGTGGGCCTACCGCGGCCACCGGGTGCCGGCGGCCCGCGCCGCCGAGGTGGGCCTGGTGAACGAGGTGTTCGCCGACCACGACGCCCTCGTCGAGGGCGCCCTCGCGGTCGCCCGGGAGATCGCCGCCAAGAGCCCGCTCGCCATCTGGGGGACCAAGGAGATGGTCACCTACGCCCGCGACCACACCGTCGGCGACGCCCTGCGCCACATGGCCGCCTGGCAGTCGGGCATGTTCCAGCCGGCCGACATGATCGAGACCTTCGTGGCGAAGGGCGAGGGCCGCGAGCCGAGCTTCGACGACCTGCTGCCCCCGGGCCGGGGCCTCTGAGCGCGGAGCACCAGCGGACCCGGCCCGAGGGCCGCGAGCAGATCAGCTCGTCGCGAGGATCGGCTGCTCGACCTCGGTCTGCTGGTAGGTGACGTCGGCGCCGTCCACCCGCCAGTACACCTCGCTGTCGCCCGAGCCGTTGCCGGCGGCGAGCCACAGCACGTCGGCCCGGGGCATCTCGTCGATGATCGTCTGCACCTGGGGGTCGGCGACCGCGGTGCCGAGCGGGGCGCCCGGGGTCGTCGGCAGGAGCCCGAGCATCGTGAAGACCGTGAGGTAGTCGTAGTCGTCGTACACGTCGTCGAACTGCCCGACCACCGGGGTGCGGTCGCCCATGTCGCTGCCGGGGAACGACCGGCTCGAGTACTTCCACTCGCCGGACGTGCCGGTCGGCAGCCACACCGAGTCGCTCCCGGTCGGGTTGTTCCAGACGATGGCGTCGGCCGCCACCGTGCCGGGGACGACGAACGGTGCGTAGCGGCCGTTCACCGTGACCTTGGAGCCGACGAAGGTCCCGTCGTCGTTGATCCAGATGGTGTCGGCGCCCGTGCCCGGCGCGTACCAGAAGATCTCGCTGAGCCCGCCGAGCCACCCGGGCAGGCCCTGGTCGAAGTTGCCGACGATCGGGCGGTAGCTCCCGTTCACGGTGCGGCTCACCACCTGGAACGTGCCGTTGCCGACGCTGTTCCACTGCGCATCGACTCCGGTGCCCGGCACGTAGAAGAACAGGTCGGGGAAGTACGTCTGCTGGCGGTACTGGGCGAGGGCCTCATCCGGGGCGAAGTTGCCCACGAGCACCTGCGCGCCCGCCGGCGCCTGGGTCTGGAAGGTCCGGGTCTGGAAGGTTTGGCTCGACCGTCCCGACCAGACCGACTCGGCGTTGCGCTCGCCGTACCAGAAGATGTCGTCGCTCGGGACGCCGTCGTTCTGGTCGAAGTCGGCCACGATCGGCTGGTAGGTGCCGTTGACCGAGACGGGGACGCTCGCCTCCACCTCGCCGTCCTCGAAGTACCAGATGGAGTCCGGGTTCGTGCCGGGCGCGTACCAGAAGATGTCGGTGGCGCCGTTGCCGTCGAAGTCGCCGGTGAAGGGCAGGTACGTGCCGCTCACGTTGATCGTCGACACGGCGAAGCGACCGGTGCGATCCGTGTCGCCGCCGGCCTCGTCGAAGGGCTGGCCGAGCCAGAGCTGGTCGGCGACGCTCCCCTTCACGTAGAGGAACACGTCGTCGCGGCCGTCAGCGTTGAAGTCGCCCTGGAGCACGACGGGCTTGGACGTGCTCGTCCACTGCGCCGTCGGGGTCGTCGTCCAGTCGAGGCCGACCGACTCGACGGTCGGGACGTCGACCACCTCGAGCGGGCCCCAGGTCACCGGCGAACCGGCCCCCGCTGGGCTCGCCGCCAACCCCACGACGGCCGCCGCCGCGACCACGGACAGGATCGCTCCCCTGCGCTGCATCCCACTGCCTCCTTCGTGCCACCCCCAGCGGGTTGCCTCTGCTCCATCGGTGGGATGGCACCTCCCCCCTATGGGCCGGACGGCCCAATTCACCACTCTGCGTAGGATTGTGAACGCTGTTCGCGGTCAGGGGTGGGTGGCGGCCTCGATCACCGCCCCCGTGGCCAGGAGCCGCAGCTCGTGGTGGTCGGGTGCCACCAGCTGGAGGCTGGCCGGGAGCAGGCCGCCCGAGGGCACCGGGAGGGCGAGCGCGGGGTGCCCGGCGAGGTTCACGGGCGGGCACGCCGGGTTGGGGGCGAGCGGGGCGTCGGTGACCCTCGGCGGGTAGGCCCGCATCGTCGGCAGCGCGAGCACGCCCACCGAGCCCAGCACCTCGGCCAGCTCCATCCGCCAGGGCTCGCGGTGGGCGCGGGCGTCGCCGAGCTCGGCGGGGCCGATGGCCTCGGCGAACCGGAACCGGTCGGCCACATCGGCCCCCAGGCGGCCCGGGTGGTGGCGCCAGAGGTCGTCGTTGACGACGAGCGCCTCCCCGAAGAGCACCAGCACGGCGGCCTGGTTGGCGGCCGCCCATCCCGGCAGCTCGACCTCGACCGGCACGAAGCCTGCGTCGAGGAGCGCGGCGTCGATGGCGGCGTCGATCGTCGGATCGGTGTCCTCGATGCGGACCCGACCGATGGTGGTCGACGCGGCGACCTCCCCGGCGGTCAGCGCCGGAGCGAGGAGGGTGGCGCCCGCGGCCAGGGTGGCGACGTCTCGGGCCAGGAGGCCGATCGTGTCGAGCGACGGGGCCAGGGGTCGCGTCCCCTCCACGGGGACCGCACCCCACGTGGTCTTCAGCCCGACGACCCCGCAGCAGGCCGCCGGGGTCCGGATCGACCCCGCGGTGTCGGTCCCCAGCGCGACGTCCGCCTCGCCCCTGGCCACCGCCACCGCCGAGCCGCTCGAGGAGCCGCCGGGGATGCGCCGGGGGTCGAGCGGGTTCTCGGGGGTCCCGAAGTGCGGGTTCACCCCGGTGCCCCCGAAGCACAGCTCGTGCAGGCCGGTCTTGCCCACGATCCGGGCGCCCGCCTCCCGGAACCCCGAGAGGCAGGAGGCGTCGACGGCGGCCGGGACCGCCTGCTCGGCGACGACGGGCGAGCCGGCGCCCAGCGCGGTGCCGGCCACCTCGATGCAGTCCTTCACGGCGACCCGCAACCCATCGGGCCGAGCCCGCGGATCGAGGTCGGGGTCGAGCCGCAGCACCCAGGTGGGATCGGGGCGATCGCTCACGGTGCCGGCCAGCTCGGCGGGCGCTTCTCCAGGAACGCGCCGATGCCCTCGGCGGCCTCCGCCGCGACCAGCCCGGTCGCCATGGCGGCCGACGCGTCGCGGTAGGCATCGCGGAGGGCCATCCCGGCGAGCCGGCGGACCGAGGCCTTGCCCGACTCGACCGTGGCGGCCGGCTTCGACGCGATCTGGGTGGCCAGAGCGGCCGTCGCCGCATCCAGCCGGTCGGGATCGACGACCCGGTTGACCAGGCCGATGCGCCACGCGTCGTGCGCCGAGATCGCCTCGCCGGTGAGGAGCAGCTCCATGGCGTGCTTCGGGGCCACCGTGCGCTGGAGGGCGACGGCCGGCGTCGTGCAGAACAGGCCGATGTCGACGCCCGGGGTGGCGAACCGGGCGGCGCTGGACGCCACGGCCAGGTCGCACGACGCCACGAGCTGGCACCCGGCCGCCGTGGCGATCCCGCCGACCGCGGCGATCACCGGCACGCGGAGCTCGACGATGGCGACCATCGCCTGGGAGCAGCGCTCGAAGATCCGCGATCGCGCCGCATCGTCGGGAGCGGCGGCGAGCTCCCGCAGGTCGTGGCCCGCCGAGAACGCCGGGCCCTCGGCGGCGAGCACCACGACGCGGACCGACCCGTCGTCGTCGATGGCCGCGAGGTGGGCGACGAGGGCGTCGAGCACCGCCAGCGACAGCGCGTTGCGCGCCTCCGGGCGACGGAGGGTGAGCGTCGCCACGCCCCCTCGGTCTCGACGCTCGACCAGCTCCACGGCCAGGACGGTAGCGAGCGGTGCTCGGCCCGCGCGCCGGTCGACGCGTCCTCAGGCGGGACGGACCGCGACGATGGCCTGGAGCAGCCCGGCGCCGACGCCCAGCAGCTCGGAGGCGGCGGCGCTGGCGGCCAGGGTGGCGTCGTCGCCCGCGACCGCCCGATGCCCCGCTCGCGTGAGCAGCACGAAGCGGGACTCGCCGGGCGGGGCGGGGTGGGCGCCGTTGCCGGGCCAGGGGGCGATGGCCGGGGCGACCGCCGTCGCCGCTGCGAGCCACGCGGCCGCGGCCGTCGCGACCGGCTCGGGCGCGGGCGGTTCGAAGATGGAGCCGCCGCCCTGGTGGTGGAGGAACCGCACGGAGCCATCGGCGTAGGCCGCCAGGACGTCGTGGCCGTTGTCGACGGCCACCTCGGCGACGAGGCCGAGCACCTCGTCGGCGATCGAGGCGTCGGGGGCGATCCCGTTCGCCCGGAGGAGGTGCCACGCCTGGAGCACCTGGCGAGGCTCCCAGCCGAAGATGGGGTTGGCCACCTGCGACCACTCGCGGATGGCCAGGTCGGCGTCGCCGTCGGCCAGGTGCGCCCGGGCCCGGACGAAGGCCGTCCACGGCTCCGACCACGCCTCGCCGTGCGAGCCGCCGTCGTCGGGGGGCCACGCCTCGATGGCCAGGTCGCCGTAGAGCGCACGGCGCATCGGCTCCCCGGCGGCCGCGTCCGAGAGCTCGGCCACCTTCAGGCCTCGCCGGCGATCGACGGGTCGGCCAGGTGGTGCGAGAGGTCGCCCACCAGATCGACGAAGAACCGTCGCTCGACGAAGCACCAGGCATCGAGCTCGTCGCGCCCGAAGGTGTCCCGGTAGCGCCCGGCGATGATCGGCTGCAGCGAGAGGCCGTCGGCCGCCTGGAGCACGACGTAGGAGGACCGGGCGACCACGGTGCCGTCGGGCCCGGGCTCCTCGAGCACGGTGTCGGCGACCAGGTGCTTCGTGCGGGGCGACCCGTCGTGGAGGCGGGTCCCGGCCCGGTAGAAGGCCGCGACCTCCGCCGCACCGCGGGCGAACGGCGGCCCGTCCTCGCCCGCCGCCAGGGCGCCCCGGGCGAAGAGCGCCCCGACGCCGTCGAAGTCACCGGCGTCGATGCGCTCGCAGTAGGTGCCGAGCAGGTTGCGGATGCGGTCTCCGTCGTGCAGCACGGCGCGCTCCGTCAGCCGAACCCGGACTCGGAGATCGCCCGGAGCAGAGCGTCCGACTGGAGGCTGGGCAGGACCGATCCGCCGTCGACGACGATCGTCTGGCCCGTCACGTACGAGGCGGCGTCGCTGGAGAGGAAGGCGATCACCTCGGCCACCTCGTCGGCCTCGCCGACGCGCCCGAGCGGGGTGCCCGACTCCGCCGCCGTGCGCCAGCCGTCGTTCGCCACGACGATGTCGGTGAGGGGCGTGTGGATCATGCCCGGGGCGACCGCGTTGACGCGCACGGCCGGGGCGAGCTCGACGGCGGCCGCCGCGGTGAGGTTCAGCACCCCCGCCTTCGCCGCCGAGTACGGCGCCTCGCCCCGGGTGGGTCGCAGCCCGGTGAGCGAGGCGTTGTTGACGATCGATCCCCGACCGGCCTCGAGCATGATCGGGGCCGCCGCTCGGATGCCGTGGAAGGTGCCGGTGAGGTTGACGCCGATCAGCAGCGCCCACTCCTTGTCGGTGTACGACAGCAGCGGCTTGGCCGTCCCGATCCCGGCGTTGTTCACCAGGTCGGTGAGCCCACCCATCGCCTCGGCCGCCTCGCGAACGGCGACATCGACCGCGTCGGCGTCGCGCACGTCGCAGGCCACGGCGCGGCCGCCGACCTCGTCGGCCACCCGCGCCGCGGCGTCGCCGTCTCGGTCGAGGACGGTCACCTGGCCCCCCTCGCGGGCGACGAGCCGGCAGGTCGCCTCCCCGATCCCCGAGCCACCGCCCGTGACCAGGAACGAGCGCCCGGCGAACCGGTCGCTCACGACGGCGCGCCGTCGGCCGGGAGGTCGGGATCGATCATGACGACCCGGCCTCGGGTGAAGGCGACCTTGATCGACGAGGAGTCGAGGAAGTTGGCCTCGTCCTCGCGCATCGCCCGCCCGGCATCGCCCTCGAGCATGGCGAGGAAGTCGTCCCACGAGGCGAACTCCTGCATCGCCACCCCGTCGAAGCCCGACCCGTCCTGGGGCGCCGTCGGGTGCTGGTGGTAGCGGATCGTCCGGCCGCCGAGCTCGGGCGTGTCGCGGATGAGCGGGCCGTGCCGCGTGTGCCAGTAGGCGAGGAAGTCCTCGCGGCTCATCCCCTCCTTGCGCCGCACGAACGCGAACAGGCGCACGTGATCGTCGTCGTAGCCGTCGAGGTCGAGGTCGCTCATCGTCGGGCCTCCTCAGCCGTTGAACCAGTGGCCGCCGTTGACGCCGATCATCTGCCCGGTGACCGGCTTCGCGAGCGGCGAGGCGAAGAACACGACCGTGCCGGCGATCTCCTCGGAGTGCGGGAGGTAGCCGAGGCAGGTCTCCGAGGCCACCTCGTCGTAGACCTCCTGGAAGGTGATGCCCCGCTTCTCGGCCTGGTGGTTGAAGAACCACTCGACCGAGTCGCCGTAGATGTAGCCGGGGTGCACGCCGTTGACCCGGATGCCCCGCGGGCCCAACTCGAGGGCCAGCGTCTTGGTGACCGTCGCGAGCGCGCCCTTCGACGCGGCGTACGCGCCCCAGCGGTGCTGGATGCGCTGCGTGCTCATGGTGTTGATCATGATCACCCGCCCGTCGCCGGTGGCCTCGAGGTGGGCCACGGCGGCGCGGGTCATGTGCAGGGAGCCGAAGAGGTTCACCTCCATGGTCTGGCGCCACCGGTCGAGGTCGGCCTCCATGAACTCCTTGGCGTCGCCGCCGTCGTAGGCGTTGTTGACGACGATGTCGATCCGTCCGAGCTCGCCGGCCGCCTGCTCGACCGCAGCTCGGCAGGCCGACTCGTCCGCGATGTCGCACACGACCGGCAGCGCGCGCCGGCCGAGGGCCTCGACCTCGGCGGCGACGCCCTCGAGCTTCGCCGGGGTGCGCCCGACCAGCACCACGTCCGCACCCTCCCGAGCGAACGCCAGCGAGATGTCGCGGCCCATGCCGGGTCCGATGCCCGACACGATGCCGACCTTGCCTTCGAGCAGCATGGAGACCTTCCTTGGTGGGTGGGGTGGGGTGGGGGCGGCGGGCTCAGCCCAGGAGCGGGATGACCTCGGCGCCGAAGCGCTCGATCTGCTCGGCGAGCTCGTCGACCGAGCGCGACCGCAGGCGCACCTGCACCTGGCCCACGCCCATGGCCTGGAACTTCCTCAGCACGTGGGCGATCTTCTCGGGGGCACCGGCGAGCGCGGGACCGCCCAGGTCCCAGTCGGGCTCGCCGACGTAGGTGGGGCCCACCAACCCCCCGACGTCGAAGCCGTCGTGGCGGCCGGCGGCCTCGCGCAGCTCGTGGATGCGGGCCACGAGCTCGGGGGTGACGGGGCCCTGCGGCAGCCAGCCGTCGCCGCGCTGGGCGGCTCGGCGCAGGGCGGCCGGCGACGAGCCGCCCACCCAGATCGGCGGTCCGTCCTCCTGGATCGGCCGCGGCTGCTGGCCGAGGTCGGCCGCGGGCCACCGGGGGCCGGGAAGCGTGGGGTAGTCCTCGGCGAAGGCGGCGCGCAGCGCGTCGATCGCCTCGTCCAGCAGCGCGCCGCGCTGGTCGTAGGGCAGGCCGAGCAGCTCGAACTCCCCCTTCACGTGCCCGGCGCCGACGCCCATGATCACCCGGCCGCCCGACACCACGTCGAGCGTGGAGAAGGCCTTCGCCGTCGCCAGGGGATGGCGGTAGGCGGGCACGTAGACGTGGCTCAGCAGGCGGACCTGCTCGGTGATCCCGGCCAGCCACCCGAGCGTGGCCACGGTGTCCCACCACGCCTCGCTCATCACCGGCGCCTGCTCGGACGGGATGGCGATGTGGTCGCAGACCGCCACGTAGAAGAAGCCGGCCCGATCGGCGGCCTGAGCGATCCGGCCCAGCTCGGGCGCTCCCGCCGTCCGCTCCCACGGCTCCACGAAGTTCGTCGACTGCGACTGGATCGGCAGCTGCATGCCGACCGCCAGCCGCCCCTCGGGCAGGATCGTCCCCATGAGCTGACACTGTGTCAGATCGTCGGACGCCTCGCGGTCGACCGAGCCCGGCCCGGCGGAAGCCTCAGGAGAAGGTGTCGCAGGCCGAGGGGTCGCCGGTCTCGAAGCCCGTGGAGAACCACCGCTTGCGCTGCTCGGACGAGCCGTGGGTGAACGACTCCTGGTTGGCGTTGGCGCCCTGGATCGCGTCATCGCCGACCGCCTGGGCGGCGTCGATGGCCTCGTCGAGGTCGCCCGCCTCGAGCCGCTGGTCCTCGTAGGCCGACTTCGCCCAGACCCCGGCGAAGCAGTCGGCCTGCAGCTCCAGCTTCACCGACAGGGCGTTGCCCTCGGCCGTCGATGCACCGTCCTGCGCCTTGCGGACCTCGTCGTCGATGCCGAGGAGGTTCTGGATGTGGTGGCCGTACTCGTGGGCGAGCACGTACGCCATGGCGAAGTCGCCGCCGAACCCGAGCTGCTGCTCGAGACGCCGGTAGAACCCGAAGTCGATGAAGATCTTCTCCGAGGGCGGGCAGTAGAAGGGCCCGGCCTCGGGGGTGCCCACCCCGCAGCCGCCCGTGTCGGTCGGGGCGTCGAAGATCACGAGCGACGTGGGCGAGAACCGCTCGCCCGAGCGCTCGAAGGCATCGCTCCAGTAGTCCTCGAGGAGGGTGCCGACATCGCCCACGAAGCGGTACTGCTCGTCCTTGGTGCCCCCGGCGCTGGAGGGCGCCGCGTCGCTCTGGGCTCGGTCGCCCGCGAGCTGGCCGAGGACGTCGTCGATGCCGCCCGTGCCGCCGCCCCCGCCGCCGACCTGGCTCACGATGGCGATGATGACCACGACGAGGATGGCCGGGATCCCCGCCTTGGCGCCCTTGCCGCCGAGCACCGCCCCGAGCCCGCCCAGGCCGCCCGAGGCGCTGCGCTGACCGCGCCGGTCCTCGATCTGGAACCCCTCGCCGTCGACGTCGTCGAGCTTCATCGATGCGCTCCCGTGGGCTTCAGGTGGCCGGCTTGGCGCCGGTGACCGACCAGAAGATGATGCGGGCCATGGTGGCGCGCAGGTCGTCGGTGCGCACGCCCCAGAACTCGAAGCCGAGGCGGTGCGCCGACACGTGGGCGAGCATGGCCACGAGGACGCCTGCGACGGCGTTGGGGTCGAGCCCCACCTGGCCTCGTCCGGCGCGCTGCTGCTCTCGCGCCGCGGCGGCGAGCGCGTTGTTGAGGTCGTTCAGCAGGCGCGTGCGGACGTTGGCGAAGCGACCGTCGCCCTCGTCGGTCGCGAGGTCGATCACGCGGAGCACCGGCTGGTGCTCGGACCAGAACGCCAGCACGGCGTCGGCGAGCGCCTCGGCGGCCTCGTAGCCCGCCCGGCCCTTCCACGACGACGCCACCACGAGGTCGGCGAAGCGCTGGCCGCCGGCGGCGACCATCTCGTCGGCGAGCACCAGGATGGCCGACTCGACGTCGGGGAAGTACTGGTAGAAGGTGGCCGGCGAGGTGCCCGCCTCCCGCGCGATGTCGACGACCTTCACGTCGCGGTACGACGTGGTGCGCAGCATCGCCGCCGTGCAGTCCAGCAGGCGCTGGCGGGTGGCGAGGCCCCGGCGCCCGGGCACCCGCCCGTCGGCCGCGCGCGGCTCGGGCTCGTGCTCCGCGTCCAGGTCCTGATCGTGCTCGCCCGCCACCGGCTCCTCCCCCGTCACGCTGCGCCGGTCACGCGTCGGCGTCGTCGGGCTCGGGGGCCGGCGGGCGGTAGCACGCCACGAGCAGGCCGATGCCGCCGGCAGCCCCCAGGCCGAGCGCCACGAGCAGGGCCAGGGCCGGGCGGAAGACCACGTCGAGGCCGATGGCCTGGTCGAGCGACCAGCGGCCCGGTCCGGTGGCGGCGACGTAGGCGGCCGAGGCGGCCAGGACCGAGTTGTACTCCCACCCGTCGACGCCCGAGCGGTACCCGTTGGGACGATGCACCGTCCACGCGGCCACGATCATCAGGCCGACGTAGCCGGCCGCCGCCACCGGCGTGAGCAGGCCGAGCGCCATCATCGTGCCGGCGCCGAACTCGGTGGCCGCGGCGGCGATCGCGTGGATCCGACCGTTGGGCTTCATGCCCATCGAGTCGAACCAGCGCGCGGTGCCGGCGATCTTCCCGCCGCGGAACACCTTCCAGTAGCCGTGGAAGGCCAGGGTGAAGCCGAGGAACACCCGCATCGCCACCTTGATGGCATCGAGCTGGGCGAGCCGATCCTGGTTGAAGAGGGCGAGCCCTGCGAGGTGGCCGCCGCCCATCACGACGCCCCTCCCGCGAGCTGGTCCCGGAGCTGGAACTTCATGACCTTGCCTCCTGCGTTGAAGGGCAGCGCATCCACCACGCGTACCACCCGCGGGGCCTTGTAGTTGGCCATGTGGTCGCGGGCCCACGCCACGATCTCGTCGGGGTCGGGCTCGGTGCCCGTCGCCGCGACCACGAAGGCCGCCGCGACCTCGCCCATCCGCTCGTCGGGGACGCCGACCACGGCGACCTGGGCGATGTGCGGGTGGTCGAGCAGCAGGCTCTCGATCTCGGCGGGGTAGGCGTTGAACCCGCCGACGATGAAGAGGTCCTTGATCCGATCGGTGATGCGCAGGTAGCCCCGCTCGTCCATGACCCCGACGTCGCCGGTGTGGAGCCAGCCGTCGCCGTCGATCGCCTCGGCGGTGGCCGCCGGGTCCTCGAAGTAGCCGCGCATGACGTTGTAGCCCCGGACCAGGACCTCGCCGGCCTCGCCGGCGGGCTGGGCGGTGCCGTCGTCGGCGGCGACCCGCACCTCGATGCCCGGCATGGCCCGCCCCGAGGTCGAGGCGATGGTCGTCGCGTCGTCGCTTCGACGGCACATGGTGGCGAAGCCGCAGCCCTCGGTGAGCCCGTACGCGGTGATGACCGTGTCGAAGCCGAGGTCGTCGCGCATCTGCTCGACGAGGCGCACCGGCACCGAGGCCGCGCCGGTCACCGCGAGGCGCAGGCTGCTCGAGTCGAGCTGGTCGCGGTCGGGGTGGTTGAGGATCGTCTGGTAGAGCGTCGGCGGACCGGGGACCATCGAGATGCGGTGCTCGGTGATGAGCCGCATCGCCTCGGGCACGTCGAACACGCCCATCGGCACGAGGACGCCGCCGGTCACGAGCCACGCCACGATGCCGGCCTTGTAGCCGAACGAGTGGAAGAAGGGGTTGATCGCGAGGTACCGGTCCTGGGCGCCGAGCCCGACGACGTTGGCCCAGGTGGCGACGGTCCGCAAGGTCTGCTCGTGGGCGCAGATCACGCCCTTGGGCTTGCCGGTGGTGCCCGACGTGAAGAGCAGGTCGGCCACCGAGTCGGGGTGGACCTCGGCCCGACGGGCGGCCACGGTCGCCCCGTCCGGGTCCGCCTCGCCCACGAAGTCCTCCCACCGCTCGGCCCCGTCGGGGAGCGCCGAGCCCTCCTCGGCGCGGAGCACGACGATGCGCTCGAGGTGGGGCAGGTCGTGGCCCTCGAGCATGCCGACGTAGCGGTTGCCGAGGAAGCCGTCGACGGTCACGAGCACCCGGGCCCGGCTGCGGCCCAGGATGTCGGCCGCCTCGGCGCCCTTGTAGCGGGTGTTGAGCGGCACGAGGACGCCGCCCGCGCTCTGCAGCCCCAGCAGGGCCACGACCCACTCGGCGCAGTTCGGCGCCCAGATCGCCACCCGGTCGCCCACCTCGACGCCGGCGGCGACGAAGGCAGCGGTGGCCCGGTCGACCTCGCGCCCGAGCTCGGCCCAGCTCCAGCGCCGGTCGCCGTCGATGATCGCCAGGCCGTCGCCGCCCCGGGCCACCGCGTCGACGACCGCGGCGGGGATCGTCCCCCAGCGGAGGTCGGCGCGGGGGTCGTCGCCCTCGGGATCGTGGTCGGGGTCGACGGCGTCGGTCACCGGGCCTCCTCGGTTCGGGCCGCCCAGGCCGCCACCAGGTCGTCGACGGTGGTGACGGTCGCGAGCAGCGAGAGGGTGTGGTCGATCAGGGCGTCGGCGTAGGCGGCCGGGATGCCGCACACCGCGTCGCGGGGCAGCACCACCTGGTACCCGAGGTTGACCGCGTCCATCACCAGGTTGGTGACCGCCACGTTCACCGAGACGCCCGTGACCACGATGGTGCGGACGCCGAGGTTGCGCAGGATCGGGTCGAGGTCGGTGCCCGCCATGGGGTTGAGGCCGTGGAGCCGACCGAGCACCAGATCCTCGGGGTGGGGCCCGAGCTGCGGCACGACCTCGGACTCGGGCGAGCCGGGCAGCAGGGCGACCGGGCTCTTGCGCACGGCGAGGAACAGGCGGGCGTTGGCGTTCGAGCCCGCCCCGTCGGCGCGCCGCGACGCCGTGGCGTGGACGACCCTCGCCCCGGCCGCGCGTGCCGCGTCGCAGAGGACCGCGAGCCGCTCGACCATGGGGGCGGCCGCGGCGGCCAGCTCCGGCAGGGCCGAGCGCCCGCCCACCACCCCGTTCTGCACCTCGGAGGTGACCACGGCGGTGGTGGCGGGATCGACGAGCGACGCGAGCGTGGGTGCGGGCACGGCGGGCGAGCGTACCTGACGCCCCGTCAGGCCGGTCGGGCCGTACGATGCCGCGGTGAGCCGACCGGTCGGAGGGGCGGGCGGGGTGCGCCGGGCTGGGCCTCGTCGGGCTGCTCGCATCGGTGGCCATCGTGGTGTGGCTGGGGTCCCAGGGCCTGGGCGCGGCGAAGCCGTCGTCCACGACCTCGTACCCCGCTCCCGAGGCCTCCGGGCCCACGGCGCCGGCCGTGGCGCTCGACCAGGACCCCACCCCCGTCGGCGCCCGGTGACCGTGCGGGCGCGGGTTGACGCCCGGCCGAGCGACCCTCCTCGTCTGCGCCCGCCAGGAGGCCGACGCCGTCGCCTTGCCCCCGCTCGGGCGCTGCGCGGCCCCGCTGGCCACGCTCGAGGCGGACGGCGGGGAGCGCCGAGGTCACCGTCGCCCTCCCGGGCTCGATCGACACGGCGGACGGCGAGCGCGTCGTCTGCGCCCCGAGGGCTGCGTCGCGGTCGTCGCCCCGTCGGGCGACGGGTCCCCGGCGATCGCCGAGCTCCACCTCGTGGCGCCCTGACCGCAGGGCGACCCCTCCCCGCCCCGAGCCCGCCTAGCGTCGCGGGCGAGCGCTCGACGGCGAGCGCGAGGGGAGGCGGTCCGGTGGAGCCTGAGCCCAGCACCACGGTGCGCACCGAGGAGGACCGCGAGGCCCTCGAGCGCCGCCGAGATCGGCGGGCCCTCCTCGGCGGCTGCCTCGGGGTCGGCGGGCTCACCATCGGAGGGCTCACCATCGCCCTCGCCGTCGTGATCGGTGCGGTCGCCGCCATGCTCCAGAGCTGCGACCTCGAGATCGGCACCGTCGGCGACCCGGGCGACGGCACCTCCTCCGCCCGCCTCGACGTGCTGGTGGTCCCGGCGACGGGGCTGCGCGAGGGGAGCACGGTCACCGTCGGCAGCCAGGCCTTCGAGCCCGAGCGCATCGTCGGCGTGGCCGTGTGCCTCGCCGAGGCCGACACCCAGCGGCGCGGCGTCGGCGCGTGCGACGAGGTGCAGGGCGCCCGCTTCGCCACCGATGTCGATGGGCTGCTGCGGGCCACCTACGCCGTGCCCCGCCGGATCCGCGTCGGCGGGCGGACCCACGACTGCGCGACCCGGCCCGGACGGTGCGTCCTGGTGGCCGCAGACGCAAGCGACTACAACCGCTCCGGCGGCCAGCCGCTGACCTTCGACGAGCCTGCCGCGGGCGAGGGCGAGGGCCCGACGCCACCGACCACCCGCCCCGAGACCCTCGGCCTGGCCATCGCGGCAGACCCGGCCGGACCGGTGGGGGCCGGCACGTCAGTGGAGCTCACCGCCACGGGCTTCCAGCCCGGCGAGCCACTGCTGCTCGCCTGGTGCACCGACGACTTCGCTCGCGTCGGCCCCGGTGCGTGCGAGCCCTCCGACTCGTCCGCCGCCCTGGGCGCGGTGGTGTTCCGCACGCTCCCGACCGGGCCGACGGTGCCTCGCGCCGATGCCGAGGGCCGCGCCGTCGTCCGCTTGGACGCGCGCGCCACCATCGCCCCCACCCCCTTCGGCACCGACACGCCCTCGACCCGAGCCGACGGGCGGGTCGACTGCCGCACCGAGGCGGGTCGGTGCTCGTTCGTCGTGGCCGCCGCGGCGGACACCCAGCGCTCGGCGGTGCTCCCCTACGAGGTCGCCGGGGGCTGATCGCCCTCAGGTCTCGCTGATCTCGACCTCGACCTCGGTCGCACCGTCGCTGTACTCGTACACGGTCAGCCAGTGGAGGCCGTCCACCTCGGGGGTGAAGGTGCCCACCGCATCGGTGTCGAAGATCCCTCCCCCGCCGTCGTCCGCCTCGGCCGCGTCGTCGGGATCCTCGTCGGCCTCGATCGACCAGCTCGCGTCGCCGCTGGGGGTGCGCGCCGCGATCCGATAGGTCACGCCGGCCTCGAGGTCGACCGAGATCCAGGCGCCGTCGTCGAGGCTGTCGAGCACGAAGCGGGTCGGCTCGCCGCCGACCTCCACCTCGGGCTCCTCGCCGTAGGTGTCGACGGCGATGACCGGGACGCTCGTCTCCACCTCGATGGCGTCGGCCCCGCCGGCGGCCGACACGGTGAGCACCGCGGCCTCCCAGGGCGCGAGGTCCACCGTCCAGGTGCCCTCGCCGTCGGCGTGGAGGTAGGTGAGGTCGCCCGAGCGGAGGTCGGCGCGGTCGACGAACCACCAGTCCTCGTCGTCGTCGGGGTCGATGCCCCCCGAGATGGCCCACGGCCACGCCGAGTCGCCCGGCTCGGAGACGGCCACCCGCGGGGAGGGGGCGCGGACCGTGACCTCGACGTGCTGGGCGTCCTCGGTGCCGACCACGTAGTACGCCAGGGCGCCCCCGTAGCCCGGAGCGTCCTCGGTGAAGCTCGTGGCCGCATCGTCGCGGTCGAGCCCCTCCCAGCGGGAGCCATCGCGGCGGCGCAGGCGCTCGATCGCCGCGGCGACGTCGTCGCCCGCGACCGAGAGGGCGCGCTCGTCGTCGTCGGAGAGGCCCGAGATCCCGATCACCCGACCCGAGGCGTCGACCAGCGCGCCGCCCGACTGCCCGTGACCGATGCGCGTGGTGGAGCGGACGTAGGTGAGGCCCCATCGGGCGTCCTCCTCCAGCCCGTCGATCTCGCCGTCGCGCACCTTGGCCCTCGGGTGGTCGACGTCCTGGTCGCCTGGGAACCCCACGAGGTAGGCCGGGGCTCCATCGGCATCGCCCGACGGCGCTTCGATCGCGAGCTCGGGGGCGTCGTGGTCCACCGGGCCGAGGAGGGCGAGGTCGGCCACCAGGTCGACCGCGACCACCCGCACGTCCTCGAGGCGCGGCTCGCCCTCGAAGGTCACGTCGACCGCGTCGAACGGGTCCACGACGTGCGCGTCGGTGACGAGGTAGCCGCCGTCCACGAGCACGGCCGAGCCGGTCCCCACCGGGGTCGAGACCAGGGCGAGCGACGGCCGCAGACGGCCGAGGACCCCGGCGCCGTCGGTGCTCGCCCCGCCGTCGACGGTGCAGCCCACGAGCGCTCCGACCAGCGCGACCGTCACCGCCACCGCCCGGATCCACCTCGCGCCCACGACCCGATCGTGGCAGGTCGGCACGGTGGGTGTGGTGGCCGTCGAAGCGCCCGGGTAGTATCTGACGGACCGTCAGAAACGGGCGACGGCCGAACGATGGAGGTCCGCACCATGGGCGAGCTGCCGAAGATCATCAGCGTCGACGACCACGTCGTCGAACCGGCACACTTGTGGGAGCGCTACCTCCCCGCCCAGTTCAAGGACGACGGCCCGAAGGTCGAGCGGCGCGGCATCGGCGCCATGAAGCACATCGGCGGCGGCGCCTACGAGCAGACCTTCGACGCCGACGGCCAGCCGGCCGACTGCTGGGTGTTCGGCGACCTCGTCTACATCCACAAGCGCCACGTGGCGGCGGTGGGCTACTCGCGCGACGAGATGACCATGACGCCGATGACCTACGACGAGATGCGGCCGGGCTGCTACGACCCGGTCGAGCGGGTGAAGGACCAGGAGATCAACCACGTCGAGGCCAGCCTCTGCTTCCCGACCTTCCCGCGGTTCTGCGGCCAGACCTTCACCGAGCACCCCGACCGCGACATGGGCCTGGCGTGCGTGAAGGCCTACAACGACTGGATGGTCGAGGAGTGGTGCGGCGACTCGAACGGCGCCCTGATCCCCCTCATCATCGTGCCGCTGTGGGACGCAGAGCTGGCCGCCGCCGAGGTGCGCCGCAACGCCGAGCGCGGCGTGCACGCCGTGTGCTTCTCGGAGATCCGCCCCACCTCGGGCTGCCGAGCATCCACTCGGGCTCCTGGGACCCGTTCCTCGCTGCCTGCGAGGACACCGAGACCACCATCAACATGCACATCGGATCGTCGTCGCGGATGCCCGCCACCTCGCCCGACGCGCCCGTCGCCGTCGCCGCGTCGCTGAGCTTCAACAACTCGATGGCGTCGCTGGCCGACTGGCTCTTCAGCGGCAAGCTCGTGCAGTTCCCCAAGCTGACCCTCGCTTACTCGGAGGGGCAGATCGGCTGGCTGCCCTACCTGCTCGAGCGCGTCGACGACGTGTGGAAGGAGCACCGGGCGTGGGGCGGGGTGAAGGACCTCATCCCCGAGCCGCCGAGCATGTACTACTTCCGCAACGTGTACGGCTGCTTCTTCCGCGACCGCCACGGGCTGGTGGCCATCGACGAGGTCGGCGAGGACAACATCACCTTCGAGACCGACTACCCCCACACCGACTCGACCTGGCCCGACACCAAGCAGGTGGCCGAGAAGATGGTGGAGGGCCTCACCGACGAGCAGGTCTACAAGGCGATGCGCGGCAACGCGATCCGCATGCTCCACCTCGACCTCGACCGCGACGTGGTGACCACGCCGGGCGTGCGCCGCACGGCCGCCCTCGAGCTGCTCGGCGAGTGATCGCCACCGGACCGTCGACGGCGGCGCCGCGCCGATAGGTTCGCCGTCCATGTCGTTCGACCCGACCTCGTTCACCACGCTCCAGGTGGAGCAGCGCGGCGCGGTGGCGTGGATCCGCCTCGACCGTCCCGAGAAGTACCACGCCTTCGACAAGGTCATGTGCGACGAGCTGTCGGGCCTGTGGCGCGCCCTGCGCACCGACGACTCGGTGCGCTCGGTCGTGCTCACCGCCACGGGCGACAAGGCGTTCTGCACCGGCATCGACCGCGACTTCGTGCCCGCCGAGGACGGCGTGGACTACGAGTTCTCGCCGTACACCTACGACGACCCGGGCCAGCTCCTCGGCCCGAAGAGCAACGACCTCTGGAAGCCCGTGGTCTGCGCCGTCAACGGCATGGCCTGCGGCGGCGCCTTCTACTTCCTCGGCGAGGTCGACGTGCTGATCGCCGCCGACCACGCCACCTTCTTCGACCCGCACGTCACCTACGGGATGCCCGCGGTGTACGAGCCGCTGCTGATGCTGCACCGGGGGATGCCCTTCGGCGAGATCCTGCGGATGTCGCTGCTCGGCGTGCACGAGCGGATGTCGGCAGCGCGGGCCCTCGAGATCGGCTTGGTGTCGGAGGTGTGCCCGATGGCCGAGCTCGAGGAGCGGGCCACCTGGGTGGCCGAGGCGATCGCGTCGGCGCCGGCCGGGCCGATGCAGGCCACGCTGCGGACGCTGTGGGCCGGGCGCGAGCTCAGCCGCCAGCAGGCGCTCGCCCTGGGCAACACGTTCCTCAACCTCGGCATGTCCGAGGAGTCGCTCGCCGAGGGCCAGAAGGTGTTCCAGGGCGGGCGCATCGAGCCCCGCACCCGCTGAACCGCCCTTCACCTGGCGATCAGGGGTGGTCGGCGACGGTCGCGGCGAGGGCGGGGGCGAGGTCGCCGTTGGGCGCCACCTCGACGCCGTCGAGGCCGAGGAAGCGGGCGAGCTCGCCCAGCTCGCCCGCCAGCTCCTCGGCGACGCGCCCGAGCTGCGCAGGATCGTCGTGGACGCGCGCCTCGGCGAACGCGCCGCGCACCAGCAGGGTGCTCGCGGCGCGGTCGGCCTTGAGGTCGACGCGGGCGACGAGGTCGCCGTCGAGCAGGAACGGCAGCACGTAGTAGCCGTGCACCCGCTGCGCTGCAGGCGTGTAGATCTCGATGCGGTAGCGGAAGCCCCAGATCCGCTCGGTGCGGTCGCTTCCCACACCAGCGAGTCGAACGGCGACAGGAGCGCTCGGCCTCGGGCGTTGGGCCGACGGGCGTCTGGGTGGAGGAAGGCGCGGTCCTTCCAGCCCCGCACCTCGGCCGGCACCAGGCGCCCGTCGTCGACGAGGCCGGCCAGCAGCCCCCGGGACTCGGGCACGTTGAGCCGGAAGTAGTCGGCGAGGTCGCGCGCCGTGCCCACCCCGTGGCTGCGGGCGGCGAGCACGAGCAGGTCGCGCTTGGCGTCGAGCGGGTCGGGCGTGGGCGGGTCGAGGGCGGCGGCCGGGAGCATCCGCTCGGGGAGGTCGTACCAGCGCTCGAAGTTCGCGCCCCGGCGGGCCGTGACCAGCCCGCTCCAGAACAGGTACTCGAGTGCCCGCTTGCCCGGGCTCCAGCCCCACATGCCCTCGCCGCGCTCGCCGCCGCCCTCGATCATCGAGGTGGTGATGGGCCCCGCTCGGCCACCTGGGCGAGCACGGAGGCCACGAGCGCCGGCTGTCGCAGGCGATGGCAGCCACGCCGCCCCACGTCCCCCGGCCGTCGTGCGCGCCGGCCATCCGCCAGCGCAGGAGCGGGTGCAGGGCCACCGGGACGTGCGAGGCCTCGTGGGCCCAGTACTCGAAGAGGTCGCCCGCCTCGGTGAGCCTGGGGATGAGGTCGCGACGGTGGTGGCCCAGCCGGGCGAAGAGCGGCAGCTCCTGGGAGCGCACCACGACGTTGACCGAGTCGATCTGCACCACCCCCACCCGATCGAGCAGGCGCCGGCCGTGGCGGCGGTCGACCGCACCGGTCGGGCGGCGCTCCGCGAAGCCCTGCGCCCCGAGCGCGATGCGGCGGGCCTGGGCGTTGGTGAGCTCGACGGGCGTGGGGGTGGTCGCCATGGGGCGGCCCATCATGCCCGGTGACCGATGGTGGCGATGCCTGGACGGTCGGGCAGGATGGCAGGAGATCCGCCGATCGGAGCCGCTCCGTGACCCGTCGAACCCGCACCGCCCGCACCGCCGCCGGCCTCGTCGTCGCCGGCCTCCTCACCCTCCTCGGCGCCTGCGGCGGCCGCACCGACGGCGGCACGCCCATCCCGAGCGGCAACGAGGGCGAGGCCACCACCTCCACCACGGTCGTCGGCGG
This sequence comes from Acidimicrobiales bacterium, assembly GCA_041394165.1. Lineage (GTDB taxonomy): Bacteria > Actinomycetota > Acidimicrobiia > Acidimicrobiales > Iamiaceae > Aquihabitans. The sequence continues at coordinate 92,145 of JAWKIT010000007.1, read as the reverse complement.
CTGAGCGAGGTGGAGGCGGCCTACCTGCCGGCGACGGTCGCCCGAGCGGCCGCCCGGTTCGGCGACCGGCCCGCCTTCGTCGATCCCGACGGCACCGCCCTCACCTACGCCGAGCTGCACCGGCGCAGCGACGAGGTCGCCGCCGGGCTGCGCTCCGAGGGCGTCGGTCCCGGCGCCGTCGTGGCGCTCACGCTTCCCTCCGTGTCCGATTGGGTGGTGGCCTACGTGGCCGCCGCCAAGGTCGGTGCCGCCACCGCCGGCGTCAACCCGAGGCTCACGGCCGTCGAGCGGGGGGCGTGCCTCGACCGGGTGGAGCCGGCGATCGAGCTGGCCGAGGCCGACGACGTGCGCGCCCTGGCCCGCACCGGCGACACGGTGGAGCCGTTGGCCGGCGACGACGAGCGGCCGACGGCGATCGTGTTCACCTCGGGGACCACCGGGCTGCCGAAGGGGGCGTGGTTCACCGACCGCCAGCTGCGTGCCGTCACCCGCTACGACGTCGGCGCCGCCGAGGGCGGGGCCACGCCGATCCCGCAGTACGGCGCCACCCAGTTCGCCCACGTCGGGTTCACCACCAAGCTGCCCTGGTACCTGCGGATGGGCACGACCACCCACCTGCTGGCCCGCTGGCGGGCGGGCGACGTGCTCGACCTGCTCGAGCGCGAGCGCATCGCCACCCTCGGCGGGGTGGCCCCCCAGGTGGCGCTGCTGCTGCGCGACGAGCGCTTCGACGAGCGCGACCTCTCGGCGGTGCAGCTGATCGTGATGGGCGGGGCCGCCTCCCCGCCGGCGCTCGTCGAGGAGGCCCGGCGGCGGTTCGCGGCGGCGTACTCCATCCGCTGGTCGTCCACCGAGTCGGGCGGCGTGGGCACCGGCACCGCGTCCGACGCACCCGACGCCGAGGCGCTGCACACGGTGGGCCGGCCCCGCCCGGGCATCGACGTCGAGGTGCGCGGCGACGACGGCGCGCCCCTCCCGCCCGACGAGGTGGGCGAGGTCTGGCTGCGCAGCGAGGCGGCGATGGCCGGCTACTGGCGCGACGAGGAGGCGAGCGCCGCCGCCCTCGTCGACGGCTGGCTGCGCACCGGCGACCTGGGCCGGCTCGGCGCCACCGGATGCCTCTCGCTGGCCGGCCGGCGCGGCGAGATGTACATCCGCGGCGGGTACAACGTGCACCCGAGCGAGGTGGCCGCCGTGCTCGCCGACCACCCGCTCGTGGCCGACGTGGCGATCGTGCCCCGGGCCGACGACGTGCTGGGCGAGGTCGGCGTCGCCGTCGTGGTGCCGGCGGACCCCAGCCGACCGCCGACGCTCGACGACCTGCGCTCGGCCTCGAAGGACCGCCTCGCACACCACAAGCTCCCCGAGGGCCTCCTGGTGCTCGACGAGCTCCCGCTCACGGCCATGCAGAAGCTCGACCGCCGTCGCCTGGCCCGGCTGGTCGACGCAGCGGGCCCGGGCGCGGGTGCGCCCGGGATCTGACGCTCCGTCAGGGCAGCTCCTACGCTGCCGAGGTCCCGTCGCCGCCCCCAGGAGCCCCATCGTGTCCACGCCGTCGTCCGAGCTCCCCCTCACCGATCAGGTGCTCCACGCCGTCGACGATCGCGGCATCGCCACGATCACGCTGAACCGGCCCGACGTGAAGAACGCCATCAGCCCCGACCAGCGCGACCGGGTGATCGCCCTGCTCGGCGAGGCCAGCGCGGACCTCGGCACCCGTGGCGTCGTGCTCACCCACACCGGCGACGCCTTCTGCACCGGCGCCGACCTGCGGGCGTCGCGGCCGCCGGCGCCCCGGCCCGACGATGCCCCGAAGCGTGGCGTCGGCGAGGTGGCCAAGATGATCCGCGACGGCGCCCAGCAGCTGGTGGCCGCCGTGCTCGACTGCGAGAAGCCGGTGATCGCGGCGGTCGGCGGGACCGCCGCCGGCATCGGCGCCCACGTGGCGCTGGCGTGCGACCTGGTGGTGGCCACCGAGTCGTCGCGCTTCATCGAGGTCTTCGTCCGCCGGGGCCTCGTGCCCGACGGCGGCGGCGCCTACCTGCTCCCCCGCATGGTGGGCGTGCGGCGAGCCAAGGAGCTGCTGTTCTTCGGCGACGACCTGTCGGCCGCCGACGCCGCCGAGCTCGGCCTCGTGAACAAGGTGGTGGCCGACGACGCCCTCGACGCGGCGGTCGCCGAGTGGACCGATCGCCTGGCGACGGCCCCGACCCGCTCGCTGGCGCTCACCAAGTGGCTGGTGAACACCTCGCTCGACTCGGACCGGGCCACCGCCTTCCAGAACGAGGCCGTCGCCCAGGAGCTGAACATGTCGACGGTGGACGCCAACGAGGGCGTGGCCGCGTTCGTCGAGCGCCGCTCCCCCACCTACCGGGGCTGGTAGCTCGTTTTCCGAGCGCCGGAGCCGTTCGCTACCATCGGCGGTCCACCCGTTCGGGGGTGGTGTAATCGGTAACACAACTGGTTCTGGTCCAGTCATTGGGGGTTCGAGTCCTCCCCCCCGAGCCAAAACGTGAGAAGGCGCCCAGGTCAGCAGGCCGGGCGCCTTCTTCGTTGGTCACAGCGTGGTCACAACTTGGCTGTCGTAGGCTTCCGGCATGCCCCAGGTCGTGGACGTCGACTTCGAGGCCCTCGCCGAGATCTGCGCGAGGTACGGGGTGGCGCGCTTGGACGTCTTCGGATCGGTGAGCCGCGGGGAGGACCGTCCCGATAGCGACATCGACATCCTCTACGCGCTGGTCCCAGGCCGCCGACTCGGTTGGAACATCGAGGACCTCACCGATGAGCTGACGGTGCTGTTCGGTCGCCCCGTCGACCTCATCTCCCGGCAGGCGCTCCACGAACGGCTGCGCGAATCGGTGCTCAGCGAGGCACGCCCGCTCTATGCAGCGTGACCTCATCCTGATCGGCGAGATGATCGACGCAGCCGAGCAGGCCGTGCATTTGGTCGACGGTGTCGACCTCGACGGGCTCGTGAGCGACCGCCAGCGCCGCGATGCCCTGCAGTGGAACTACACGGTCCTCGGCGAGGCCGCGAACCAGCTCTCCGACGAGACGAAGGCTCGCTTCCCCGACATCCCCTGGGCACAGCCGACCCGATTGAGGACACCCACGCTCGTGGCATAGTTATGCCATGGCCCGCACACGCGTCAGCACGACGGTCGACGAAGATCTGCTGACCCAAGCTCGCGAGATCGCTGGCGCCCCATCAGATGCCGCGCTGCTCGATCGGGCCCTCGGGGCACTCCTCGCGCAACACCGGAGTGCCGAGATCGACCGCGCCTACGCCGCGTACGACGAGCGGCCGCTCGACGAGCCGGACGATTGGGGTGACCTCGCTTCGTTCCGCTCCGCCGCTGGCGCGTCGTGAGCGATCACCCACAGCGCGGCGAGGTCTGGTGGTGCGAGCTCCCGGCGATCGGCCGGCGCCCCGTCGTCGTGCTGAGCCGGGATGTCGCCATTCCCCGACTGGGCCGAGCGCTCGTCGCCCCCTGCACGACCGCGATCCGCAACCTGCCGAGCGAGGTCGTGCTCGAGCCAGGTGCGGATCCCGTCCCGAAGCTCAGCGCGGTCAACCTCGATGCCGTGGAGAGCGTCTCGCTCGGCGTGCTCGTCGAGCGACTCGGACGGCTCGGCGATGAACGCATGCGGGCGGTGTGCGACGCCCTTTCGGTCGCCGTGGCCTGTCGCTGACCCCTCCCTCGTAGCAGCCGGCGGCCGCCGGCCTGGCGACGGATCAGGCGTCAGGCTTCGGCCGGATCCCTCGCGCCTCCTCCCACGCCCGCTGTTCGGCCCGGTTGCGCTTGAACCTGAAGAGCTCGGCCGTCTCCCGAGTCGAGGCCACCGGGTGCACGATCTGGCGCACGGGGTTCAGCGACCGATCGCGCTGGCGCGCCACCAACGGCGGCGGGTCCTCGATCGCGCTCACCATCCGCTTGCTCAGCACGCCGACGACGACGAACGCGGCCGCCGCACCCACGTAGGCCCACGTCTCGCCGATGATCCCGGCGGCGACCACCGCGGCTCCGGCCGCCATCGGGAGCAACGGCCCCCACGCCGGCGAACCGGTTGCCTCCACCAGGCGACGCCGCCGTTCGCTCGCGTGGACCGATCAGACCGGCGATCCCCAGGAGGACGAAGACCGATCCGCAGAGGACGAGGACCCAGCTCATGGGCACCCGGTACCCGGCGCGACCTCCTGGCGATGCAACGGTCGACCAACGGAGATCGAGCGCCCGTCAGCAGGCGTCGAGCAACCGGTCCCGGGCGCGCTGGAGGTGCCGGTAGAAGCTCGAGCGGCTCATGTGCAGCTCGCGCTGGGCCACGCCGTGACCACCGGCGGGGTCGAGGTAGGCGCGCACGATCGCTTGGCGCAGGCGCTGGTCGCTCGCCGACGGGCCGAACGCCGCGTCCACCGCGGCTCGCACGAGGCCGCGCACCGCGTCGGCCCGCTCGGCCACCGAGCCCTCCTCGGCGGCGAGGGGCCCGGTGCTCAGCGCCTCATCGTCGTGGAAGCGCCGCAGCGCCGCCACCACCGACGGGCCGAGCCCCGGCGCCCTGCTCGCGTCCGCTCCCGGATCCTCGCCCTGCTCGGCCAGGATCAGCTCGTACATCTGGCCGATGATGCCGCCGGGGCCGAAGTCGGCGGCCAGGGTCACCAGTTCGCGCTCGTCGTCGTGCCGACCGAGCTCCCCGACGAGCTCGTAGCGGAGGGGGGCGATGCCGCGGTAGTCCGTCGTCGTGCTCGCGGTGGCGAAGACGTAGCGGGGGTTGGCAACCGCGCCCATCGCCATCGCGCCGGCGTTCCCCACCCGGATCACCTCGGCGCGCACGGCGGCGTCGCCGGGCTCCTCGAGGATGATCGTGTCGTGGGTGAGCGCGGCGACGTCGAGCAGGCCCCGGTCGCGCAGCCATCGGAGCACGGGCCCGGTCTCGATCTGCTCCTCGGCCCACGGCGGCATCGCGCTCGCCATGCAGATCACCGACATGCCGCTCAGCGTCCCGTCGACCCGCCGCACGGCGATCGCCTGGCCGGGGCGCTCCTCGCACCAGCGGGCGAAGCGGGTGAACCACCCGGCGCTCCCCGCGCCGGTGGCGACCGCCAGGGCGTCCACGTCGCCGGCGCGGGGGAGGTCGGCGTAGAAGGCGGTGCTCCGCTCGGCGCCCAGTCGGAGCTCGGGATCCTCCACGAGCGAGCCGAGCTCCAGCGCGGCGACCGGGTCGCCCTCCCGGGCCCGGCGGTGGAGGTGGGCGGCGATCCGCAGCACGAGCGTGCGATGGCGGTCGGGATCGCTGTCGCGCAGCCGGGTCCGGACCGCCGACCGGGCGAGCGGGTGCAGGGTGGTGCGCAGGCCCAGGGGCTCGGCGATGCTCAGCTCCCGCAGCGATCCGTAGCCCTGCCGGGTCGGACGGCCCGGCAGCACGGCGGCGAGCAGGGGGCCGTCCACGGCGGGAGCGATCGACGCCACGTCGAGCGCATCGGGGTCCACGCCCACGAGCTCGCGTCCGCCGAGGCGCTCGAGGAGCAACGCGTCGAGCGACGCGGTCGGGCCCGCGGCCGACGTCTGCGCCCCCGACGCATCCCCCGAGGCGAGCGAGGCCGCCAGCGTCAGCGCGAGCGGGAACCCGGCCGCCCAGTGCACCAGGCGATCCACCTCCTGGGCGTCGACGACGCCTCGGCGCTCGAGCAGCTGACGGGCGTCGTCGCGCTCGAGCGGCCGGAGGGCGACGGCGGTCGTGAGGATCTGCAGCTCGCCGTCGAACCACGCCCGATCCGGGGCCTGGCGTCCGGCGACGACCACCACCCCCGACGCCGGGACCACGTCGAGCACGGCATCGCGCAGCTCCACGCGCATCGCCGCCACCTCATCGACCTCGTCGACGACGAGCACGGCACCGTCCTGGTCCGCGGGGGCCAGCGCGGCGCGCAGCGCCTCCCTCGTCGGCGCGACGAGCCGGCCGTCAACGCGGACCACCGGGCGACCGGCCTGCTCGGCGCTGGTCGCGATGGCGCGCAGCAGCGCGCTCTTGCCCACGCCCCCCGGACCGTGGACGTAGACGATGCGCTGCGGGCGGCGCCCGCCGACGACGTCGTCGACGAGCGCCAGCACCTCGCGCCGACCGACGAACCGCTCTGCCTCGAGGCGAGCCGCATAGCCGCCCATGCGCTCCGCGCCGCTCACCGGCGGGAACGTACCAGCCCCCCTCGGCGCCGTCGGGCCGGCCCGAGGCCGTCCGACCGACTCACCCGCGGGGCGGGATCACCCGGTGACGGTGATGGTGGCGCGAGCGTCGCCGACGAGGTCCGAGGCGGTGTAGGTCCCGGGCTCGTCGATGGTGAAGCTCTCCGTCAGCCCACCGGTGATGGTGTAGCTGTCCGACCCGTCGAAGGTCACGGCGTGCGTCCCCGCATCGGCCGCCGCCTCGAAGGTGATCACCTCGCCCACCGCAACCGTCAGCTCGTCGGGCTCGAAGGTCCCGTCCGCGTGCAACGTGATGGTCCGCTCCGCCTGAGCCGGCCCGTCGACGAGGGTGACGGCGCCGGTGCCGGCGCTCGCCTCGCTGGTCGCAGCATCCCCTCCCGTCGTGGTCATCGCGCCGTCGGCCACCGCCGTCGACGGCGCCCCGGTGGAGGAGATGTCCGAGGTGTCCGAGGTGTCCGACCCTGACGATCCGCAGGACGTGAGCGCGGCGACGAGGGCGAGGGAGGCGAGGGTGAGGGCGGGTCGGCGCAGCACGGTGGTGATCTCCTCGGGCGGTGGGCTCGGCGCGGACGGCGCCGGGGGCGATGGTGCCAGCCGCACCGGTGCGAGGGACGCCGATCCGGTCCCGTTCCGGTCCCAGATCTCGTCAGTCCTTGGGGCAGCCCGAGGCGATCGTGAGCGTGCCCACGACGCGCGACGCGGACCCACCGGACCCGGTCACGATCACCGTGACCTGGTGGTCGCCGACCGCACCGGAGGGGAAGCCGGAGCGGATGGTGCCGGTGAACGAGGTGCCAGAACGGGCCATCGGCACCCGGCCGACGCCCGCGATGGCGATCTCGCCGCTGGTGGCGTCGCGGGCGCGCGCCGTCACCGTGACCGAGTCGGGGCAGTAGCCGGCCTCGTGGACGATGGTGCCGCTCATCGATGCCGCATCGATCACCGGCGGCCTGCTCGGCGCGGTGGTCGTGGTCGTGCGGGGCGGTGCCGTCGTGGTCGTCGTGGGCTGCGGCACCACGGTCGCCGCCGGACCCGGCGCGGTCGTGGTCGGCGCCGCGCTCGTCGTCGTGACCGGGGCGGTGGTGGTCGAGGAGTTTGGCGACGGATCCGCCGAGGTGGTCGTCGACGAGCCGTCGCCGACCCCGGCGATCGTGGTGGTGGTCGTCGCCACGACGGCGGGAGCGCCCTCCACGACCTCGACGACGCGCTCGTCCGAGCGGACGGCCGACGTGGTCGGGCTGCGCACCACCAGCAGGTGTCGGCCCGGCTGCGCCTCCCAGCGGAACCGGGCGAGCACGAGGCGGTCGGACCGCCCGAGGTCGCCATCGGTGGCGGCCCGGTCGCCGTCGACGTAGAGCTCGAGCGAGTCGAGGGCCACCTCGGCGGTGGCGTGGGCGGTGACCGTCACCACGCCGGGGGCGACCGCGACGTCGCCGGTCGGGCCGTCGATCCAGGCGTTGGCCACCGCGCCGGCGAGTGGCGGTCGCGTCGGCGCGACCACCGCCACCGCCGCCGCCCCGACCCCGGCCACCGCCATCGCCACCGGGAGCGCGGCCTTCATCCAGATCATCGCGGCGGACGATAGCGGCGGACCCCGGGCGAACCCGCCGACCGGGGTCCCAACCTGGTCCCAGATGTGGCCGGGCGCCGCGTCGGCTCGGGGCGCCGTCGCTACGGTCGCCGTCCTCATGGCCTCCCCCCGTGCCCGATGGGCCCTCGCCTACGTCGCCGCCACCGCGGTGCTGGTTGCCGGCATCGCGGTGCTGATCGCCCGGCGGGCCGACCCGACCCCTGGGGGACGACCGGCCCCGTCGGGCCTGGCGCTCGAACCGATGCCGTTCCCGACGACGCTCGACGTGGTGGGCCCGGCGGCGGCGCGGGTCGGCGATGAGCTGCCGATCGACGTGGCAGCCGCACCGACGGGCGAGGTGGCCGAGGTCCGGGTGTTCGATGGGGCCCGACTGGTGGTACGCGCCCCAGGCACGGTCCATGGCGGCGCGGTCGCAGCCGCGGTGCCGATGCTGGAACCCGGCGAGCACCTGCTCCACGCCGAGGTGGTGGACGACGACGGCGCCGTGGCCCGCACCCCGCCGACGATGGTGGCCGTGGCGCCCGCGCCCGGCGACGGGCCGTGGTCCTCGGTCGTGGCGATCGACGCCGGCGAGACGGCCGCCGACGTGGCCGCCCGTCTGGACGTCGATCCCGAGCAAGTCGCGATCGACGCGACCGGGACGCAGGCGACCGTGACCATCGAGGTCGCGGCACCCCCCGACGAGGGCGCGACGACCGACGAGCCGGGCGCGACCGCCTCCTCATCACCGGACCCAGCCCCCGGGACGCCGGCGCTGCGAGCGACGGTCCGGGGCTGCGAGGTGGAGCTGACCTCCGATGGTGGACCGATCGTGGGCGCCGGCGCGGGCGACGTGGGATGGGCTCGGGTCGGGGTCGGCACCGCACGCCTCGACGGCACCCGAGCGGGGACCTCGCTCTACGTCGCCCGCGGCGCCACCGGTGACAGCCCGCCGGTCGCCGTCACGGTGCCACCGGGGTGCGCGTCGGCCGCCGGGTGGCGCGGTGACGTGAGCATCGTCGGCGGGGTGCTCACCCTGCCGACGGCCGCGAGCGGCGTCTACCTGTTCCTCTCGACCCCGGGACGTCCGGCCGTGCGGGTGCCGGCCGTCCCGGACCAGACCTTCGCCGCCGGCATCCAGACGCCGATCGCCCACCTGCTCCCGGCGCTCGACGGCGCGAGCCTCGACGTCGAGGCGTGGCGGTGGAGCGAGCTCCCCGTCCGGATCGGCACCGGCCACCTCGAGCTGCCGGACGGGGCGTCGCTCGCCTCGGTGATCGGCGAGCCCGGGGCGGTCGACCTCCAGCTCGCGACCGAAGGCGGGCTGGCGCGCTCGCTCACCATGGGCCACGCCGACCGCGAGCTGTCGTTCCGATGGCAGGCGGGCCTCGATGCCGTCGGTGCCGCGCAGTGGCAGGTGCTCGCCGCCCCGCCCGGCCAGGACGATCTGCGCCTGGCCCCCGCCGAGCTGCTGGCCACCGGTCGCAGCGATGCCGCGGCACGCTCGGAGCGCCGGTCCGGACGGCGCGGCTCGTTCTCGGTCGACACCGCGGCCATCGCCCGCCGGCCCGGATCGACGACCCGCCCGGGAGGCGCCCCAGGTGCTGGCGAGGCCACGCCGCTCGTGGTCTACGCCCCACCGAGCAGCCCGCGCGGGCTGGCGCTGCCGGACCCCGCCACCTACGGCCGCACCGTCCCCGCCGGGGTCGACGACGAGCACCTCGCGGCGGCGTCGATCGCACCTCGACCGGGCGACACCGTCTGGGTGCGCGTCCTGGCGCTCAGCGAGGGCGACACGGTGGTCGGATCGTCGCCCACGGTGCCGATCGTCCTCCCCGTCCCGGAGACCCCCGAGACGGGCGTCAGCTTCGACGTCGAATCGTTGACCGTGGACCCCGGCCGCGCCCCGAACCCGCGCTGGGCGGATTGCTTGGCCGTCACCGTTCCGTGGACGGGGCCGAGCACCCTGCTCGACACCGGCGCGCCGATCTCCGCCGCCGACCAGCAGGCCGCGGTCGCCAGCCACCTGTACCCGACCTCGCGCACCTACTGCCCGAGCGACTTCCCGCCACCCGACGACTGCGACGCCTGGTACTGCACCCTCTACGACGCCGTGGTCGACGGCGTGTCCGCGGTCGGCGCCCTCGCCGCCCAGTACTGGGGGCTGATCTCCCACGCCTACAACGGCGCGATCGACACGGTCGTGTCGGTCATCGCGGCTTACAACCCGATCTGCGTCGGGCTGTCTGCGGCGGGAGACGGCGCCGGCCACACCTGCGCGGCGGTGGCCGCCGTGGTGACCCGGGCGGCGATCACCGCGGTGCTCGCGTCGGTCGGGTTGCCGCCATCGCTGCCGACGCCCGACCAGGCCGAGGCGATCGCCGCCGGCGACGCGACCGCGCTCGGGGTCGCGCTGCTCGAGGAGGCCGGCATCCCGTGCGACGACCTCGCACCCGCGCCGGAGCTGACCGACGCCTTCGCCGCCGCCGGCGCCGATCTGGGCGTGGGCGGTGCGATCGCCGCCGATCCGTGCCGCGGCGTGGTCGAGCTGATCGTCGGTGCGCTGGCCGAGGAGGTGACCGCATCGGTCGCCCAGGCCCGAGCCGGTGCGGTCGGGCTGCCCTACGTCGCGATCCCGGGCCTCACCTACCTACCCGACCCCCGCGGCCTGGCCGACCCGCTGCGGGTGGCCATGGTGGCCACGGTCGAGCGGCCGGAGGTCGATGCCACCGGGGCCGTCTGCCACCTCGACGTCCGCGACCCCGCCAGCCAGCTGCGCGCCGGCCCCGGCCCCTATCGCTGGAACGAGCTCCAGCTCACCGAGGACGATCCGCTCGACGGGACCGGACGGTGGTCGGGGCAGATCACGCTGCCGACCGACCAGGACGTGGGCGACCCGGTCGCCGCCCTGCAGGGCCTGACCGTGGCGGTGGAGGTCCGGGACCTGTTCCCCTCGTCGTGCCAGGTCCCGACGACGACCGCCACGGCGACGATCGCGCCCGCCGACCCCTGATCCGTGGGGCGTGATCGCTCAGGAGCTCGGTGGGAGCGGGAGGTAGTAGCCCTGCAGGTCGATCACGTACTGGGCGGTGCCGCCGAAGTTGCGGGCTCGAAGGTCGTCGGGTCCGGCCGTCGCGATGGTGAGCGACCCGGTGTTGGTGAGGTCCTCGCCCCGGGCGAAGTTCATGAACGTCGCGTTGGGCATCGACTGCCCCGACGGCCACGCCCGGAAGAACCCCGAGTCGGCCGGATCGACCGCGGTGATCGACGCCTCCACGCCGAGCGCACCATCGGGCACGCCGCACCCGCCGGCCTTGCCACCCTGGCCGGCGAACGCCGAGCCGGTCCCCGCGATCAGGTAGTCGCGGATCTCGCGGTTGGCGAACCGGCCCCCCGCGCCGGGTTGGCGAGTGTCGACGGCCCGGCACGGCGTCATCGGCACGTACCCGGTGAGCTCGACGCCCGCGAGGTCCTCGGGGTCCATGGTCTCGGGGATCACGTAGTAGCCCTGCACGTCGATCACGTACTGGGCGCTGCCACCGAAGTTCCGCACCCGCAGGTGATCGTTGCCCTCCGTGGTGGCCAACGTGACCGACCCGGTGTTGGTGATGTCCTCACCCCGGGCGAAGTTCATGAACGTCGCGTTCGGCATCGACTGCCCCGACGGCCACGCCCGGAAGAACCCGCTGTCCGCCGGATCGACCGCGGTGATCGACGCCTCGACGCCGACCGCACCATCGGGGATCCCGCAGCCGCCGGCGTTGCCGCCCTGGGCGGCGAACCCGCCACCGGTCCCGGCCACCTGGTAGTCCCGGATCTCCCGATCCGCGAACTGGCCACCGGCGCCGGGCTGGCGGGTGTCCACCACCCGACACGGCGTCAACGGCACGTAGGCCGCCCCCGCCGGGAACGCCCCACCGTTCGCCTCGACCGCGTCCGACCCGACGGCCGGCGCGAGCGCGCCGGGCAGCACGTAGTAGCCCTGCACGTCGATCACGTACTGGGCCGAACCCCCGAAGTTCCGAGCCCGGATGTCGGTCGACTCGTCCCCGAACGTGATCGCCCCCGTGTTCGTCGTGTCCTGGTTGCGAGCGAAGTTCATGAACGTCGCGTTCGGCATCGACTCCCCCGACGGCCACGTCCGGAAGAACCCGCTGTCGGCCGGATCGACCGCCGTGATCGACGCCTCCACCCCGAGCGCCTCATCGGGAATCCCGCAACCACCAGCGGTGCCGCCCTGCTGCGCGAACGCCCCACCCGTGCCCCGCACCACGTAGTCCCGGATCTCCCGGTTCCCGAACGCGCCACCCGCGCCCGGCCGACGGGTGTCGACCACCCGACACGGCGTGATCGGCACGTACCGCGCCACCTCCACCGGCAGATCCACCGGATCCGCCTCCGGCCCGCACGTGAACAGGTTCGAGGTCGCCTCACCGGGCGCCGACGCACCGCTCGCCCCGGTCGGAGCCGGTGCCCCGCTCTCGAGCACCTCGGTGATCGCGGCCTGGGCCCGATCGGCCAGCTGCGCCTTGCGCACCGTCGCCGCCGTCGTCACCTCCTCGATCGCCTGGCCGTCGCCGCGCCGTGTGGTGTCGCCGCCCACCACCACCTCGGTCGGCGCCACCGCGAACGCCACGTCGTCGCCACCGGTGTTCACCGCCACGTCCAGCAGGAACGCGCCGGTCCACCCCGTCGGCAGCGTGAAGGTCAGATCCGACGGCGGCACCCCCGCGAACGACCACTCGTTCGAGCCGGTCGGCGTCCCCGCGCTGAGCGTCGTCCCCGCCGGGAACCCCCGCAGCACCACCTCGTCGATCGCCCCACCAGCCCCGACCACGTCGAAGGGCAGGTAGGTCACCACGCCGCTCGGCGTCGCCAACGACTCCGGCAACCGGATGCCCGCCGTGTCGGGCGCCTCGTCGGTCAGCTCCGGCCAGGTCACGTCCTGGGGCACCTGCGCCGAGGTCGTCGACCCCTCCTCGCCCACCGCCCACGCCACCCGATCACGACACACCCCCGCCGTCGCATCCGCTCCCGTGTCCGCCTCCGCCAACGACACCGACGAGAGCGACGCCTGCGAGAGCACCGAGCTCGAGGTGGCCGCATCGCTCACCGAGGTGGACCCGTCCTTCGCGATGGAGCGAGCCAGCGAGTCGGCATCGGAGCCGGCGCTCGCGCTCGACGTCCGCTCCGCGAGTGCGGTGGAGTTCGACAGGTCTTGGGCCAGCGAGAGCGCATCGGAGGCGTCGCTGGCGACGGTCGTGCTCGAGGCGGTGTCGATGGCCACGGAGTTGGCGAGGGAGCCATCCGCAGAGGTGGCATCGGCGGAACCGCCCGTGTGGGCGAACGAGGTCGCGCTCGAGTCGCCATCGGCGCTGGAGCTGGCCGCCGAGCTCTCGAACGCCGACGCCGTCGACGAGGAGGAGCCGGCACCCTCGGCGCTGGCCACCGAGCTGGTGTCTGAGGTTGCCTCGACCGCGGAGCCGTCCGACGCCGCGCCGCTGGCGGTCGAGGCCCCATCGGATTGGGCGGAGGCCACGGAGTCGCCATCCGCCGACGCGATGGAGCTGGAAGCGCCTACCGCATCAGCACCGGCGAGCGAGCTCTGCTGGGCGAAGGACAAGGCGTCCGACTCGCCGGTCGACCCAGAGACCGCGATCGAGTCGTCCCGAGCGACCGCGCCGCTCGTGGATTCCGCCGCTGCCGTGGCGAGGGCGCTCGAAGCGGCGCCCGCGTAGGCCGTCGCGGTGGATGCGCCGGTGGCGCTGGCGGTGGCGACGCTGCCATCGCGAACCGTTGAGGTGGCCGACGAGTCGTCGATCGCGATGGCGAGGGCAACGCCCCGGCCCGCCGCCACCGCCGGCACCTCGAGCGCCGCGAGGTCGAAGCAGCCCATCGCGGACACCAGCGGGGTCGGCCCGACCAGTGCCACCAGCGCCTCCGCCGCGCCCGGATCGACCTCGACCTCGGCGCGCACCTCGGCGCCCGGGACCTCCGGGCCGCGGTGGTCGAAGGCGACCTCGTCGTAGGGGCCCGCAGCGCCGACCACCGTGTAGCTGAGCGTCCCGGTATCGGCGCCCAGATCCGGGTCGGTCACCGTGAACGACACCAAAACGTCGACCGAACCGCCCGACCCCAAGCCGGAGAACGCCGCGACGGTCGGGTCGATCGTGAACGACCCCGCCGTCCCCGACCCGGGCGTGTAGCTGAACCCCGCCACCGCCGGGTTCGCCACCGGCGCCGACTCGATGGTGGCGCTGTCGAACGACAGCGAGGCCGCCGTCAACCCTCCATCGGCATCGGTCGCGAACGACGACACGACGTCGACCGCGCTCGCCTCCACCACCGTCCCGATCGGCACGTCCGGCAACGCCACGTCCGCCGCCACCGGCGCCACCGCAGCCGCCGGCGATGAGGTCACCGCCAGCAGCGCGAGCGCGACGATTCCCGTGGCGACGACCCGACCCGTCCGGGATCGTCGCCAGCCATTCGTTGTCCTCCGCACGGAACCAGCCTCCTGCAATGTGGACTGCCACCACCATGGCACGTCGATCCCGTCCGTGCAGGAGGACCCCTCGAGCGAGCGAGCCGATGGCGAGGCCGCGGGGGACCTGCGAGCATCGGGCCATGCCCGTGACGATCCGCCGACTCGGGCCCGGCGACGAGCCCCTCGTACTGCACGCGAGCCACCTGTTCGACCACGCGCCCACGCCCGAGTGGACCCAGCGGTTCCTCGACCGCGAGGGCCACCACCTGCTCCTCGCGCTCGAGGGAGACGAGGCGGTCGGCTTCGCATCGGCGATCGAGATGGCCCATCCCGACAAGGGCGTCGAGCTGTTCCTCTACGAGCTCGGCGTCGATGAGGGAGCGAGGAGGCGCGGGATCGGTCGAGCGCTCGTCGAGGCGGCGCTGGAGCTCGCGCATGCGCTCGGCTGCTACGGGGCGTGGACCGTCACCGAGGACGACAACGACGCCGCGCTCGCCACCTACCGCGCTGCGGGCGCCGACGCCGACCCGACCTCGGTCACCCAGGTCTGGGACTGGCGCGACGGCTGAGCGACCGTCGGGTCCTTCGACCCTCGCCCGGCGACCGGCTCGGGCGTAGGTTGCCCGATGATGGGCGAGGCCGTGGGGACGGACGGAGCCGAGGAGGCGCCGGCAGGCCAGGTGGTGCTGCACGCCATCACCAAGCGCTTCGAGGGCACGGTGGCCGTCGACGGGCTGGACCTCACGGTGGCCGAGGGCGAGTTCCTCGTCCTCCTGGGTCCGTCGGGGTGCGGCAAGTCCACCGCCCTGCGGATGATCGCCGGCCTCGAGCAGCCGAGCGACGGCGCCATCGCCATCGCCGGCCGCGACGTCACCGACCTCCCGGCCGGCGACCGAGACGTCGCCATGGTCTTCCAGAGCTACGCGCTCTATCCGCACATGACCGTGCGCCGGAACATCGAGTTCCCGCTCCGGAACCGCCGGGTCGCCGCCACCGAGCGTGACCGCCTGGTGGCCGAAGCCGCTGCGGCGCTCGACCTCGACGGCCTGCTCGACCGCAAGCCCTCGGAGCTCTCGGGCGGCCAGCGCCAGCGCGTCGCCCTCGCCCGGGCGATCGTGCGCCGGCCGGCGGTGTTCCTCATGGACGAACCGCTGTCGAACCTCGACGCCAAGCTGCGGGTGCAGACCCGGGCCGAGCTGATCGAGCTGCAGCGACGGCTCGGGACCACCGTGGTCTACGTGACCCACGACCAGGTCGAGGCCATGACGATGGGGCACCGCATCGCCATCATGTCGGCGGGCGCGCTCCAGCAGGTGGCCCCGCCCGACGACGTCTACGCCCGCCCGGCCAACACGTTCGTCGCCGGCTTCATCGGCAACCCGCCCATGAACCTCCTCGTCGGCACCGTCGCCGACGAGGGCACGGCGGTCGCGGTCGGTCCGGCGACGGTCCCCCTCGGCGCCGACCTCGCCGCCGCTGTCGCCGCGGGCGGGCACCGCGAGGTCGTGGTGGGCGTCCGACCCGAGCACCTCGCCCTCGCCGGGGGGTCGCCGCTGCGAGCCACCGTGGCGGTGGTCGAGTCGCTGGGCCACGCGCGCCACCTCGTGTGCCGCGGGCCCGGCGACGTGCTGGTGACGGTCCGCCTCGGCGACGCCGACCCCACCGACCACCAGGTGGGCGACGAGGTGGGTCTGCACATCGATGCCGACCGCGTCCACCTGTTCGCGGGCGACGAGCGCGGAGATCGGATCGGGCCGTGACGGCGATCGACCTCCCGCCCGAGCGGGTGGCGGCTCGACGCCGGAACCGTGCGAGGAGGCGGCGTGAGGCGATGCTCGCCTACCTGCTGATCTCGCCGGCGCTGGTGGTGTTCGCCGTCTTCGTCTTCTACCCGTTCGCCAAGAACATCTGGCTGGGCCTCTACCGGACGCCGCCGTTCCCCGGCCTCCCCAAGCGCTACGCCGCCTACGACCAGTACGCCCGGGTGCTCACCTCGCCCGAGTTCCGCGGGAGCCTCCGCACCACGTTCCTCTTCGTCGCCATGACCGTGCCGACGGGCCTGCTGCTCGGCCTCCTCATGGCCGTGCTCGCCCACCAGAAGCTCCGCGGGATCGCGATCTACCGGACGATCTTCTCCTCCACCGTGGCCACGTCGATCGCGGTCGCCTCGGTCATCTTCTTCACCCTGCTGAACCCGCAGGTGGGGCTGCTCACCTACCTGCTCGGCCGCGAGGGCGAGCCGTCCGTGCTCGACGACCCCCGCTGGGCGCTCGTCGCCGTCGCCGGCGTCACCATCTGGCAGAACCTCGGGCTCTCGTTCATCCTCATGTCGGCCGGGCTGCAGGGCGTGCCCGACGACCTGCTCGAAGCCGCCGAGATCGACGGCGCCGGCGCCTGGGGCCGGTTCCGCCACGTGGTCGTGCCGCTCCTGTCGCCCACCATCTTCTTCGCCACGATCGTCGGCTCGATCCTCGCCTTCCAGGCGTTCGGCCAGATCGACCTGCTCACCCAGGGCGGGCCGCTCCGCAAGACGAACGTGATCGTCTACGCCATGTACGACGCCGTGTTCCGCCAGAACAACGAGGGCAAGGCGGCCGTGCTGTCGGTCGCCCTGTTCGCCATCACCCTCGTGCTGACCCTCATCCAGCTGCGGCTCCTCGAACGGCGGGTGACCTATGAGCGCTGAGGCCGCCGCCCTCGACATCGATCGGATCCGCCGCCACAACCGGCGTCGGCGGCGCGCCGCGGTCGCGGCGCGCTACGTGCTGCTCACCGTGCTGGCGGTGATCGTCTTCTTCCCGATCTACGTGACGATCGTGAACTCGCTGCTGACGCCCGGCCAGATCGCGCGGCGGCCGCCCACGCTCTTCCCCACCCACCCCGAGTGGTCGTCGTACTCGAAGGCCTGGACGCAGGGGAACCTCGGCCGGTACCTGCTCAACAGCTTCATCGTCACCACGGTGATCGTGGTCGGCCAGGTGGTCACGTCGATCGCCGCGGGCTACGCCTTCGCGTTCCTCGAGTTCCCCTTCCGGCGCACGATCTTCGTCCTGTTCCTGGCCACGATGATGGTGCCCTTCGAGGTCACCTTCTTCACCAACCAGGCCACCGTCGTCGCCCTCGGCTGGTACGACACCTACCTGGCCCTCACCGTGCCGTTCCTCGCCACCGGGTTCGGCGCGTTCCTGGTTCGCCAGGCGTTCCTCGCCATCCCGCCGCCGCTGCGCGACGCCGCCGCGCTCGACGGGGCCGGCCACTGGCGGTTCGCCACCAAGGTGGCGGTGCCCCTCGCCCGACCCTCGATCGCCGCCCTCGCCGTCTTCTCCTTCTTCGGCGCGTTCAACCAGTACCTGTGGCCGCTCATCGTCACCAAGGACGAGCGGCTGCGCACGGTGCAGATCGGCCTGCGCTACCTCCGCGGCACCCAGATCGACCAGATCAACGTGACCTTCGCCGGCACCGTGCTGGCGGCGCTCCCCCTCTTCGTCCTGCTGCTGCTCTTCCAGAAGCACCTGGTCCGGGGGCTCACGGCCGGGGCGGTGAAGGGATGAGCGCCCGCGGGCGACTGCTCGGCGGGCTGCTCGCCGCCGCACTCGTGGCCGGATCGCTCGGCGCCTGCTCGCCCGACGACGCCGAGGGCGGCACCTTCGACGCCACGGTCGACCCGGCCGACTGCGGCCTCGACGCCCTCGCCGCCGCGAAGGGGCCCGTCGAGATCACCTTCTGGCACACCATGGCGCGCTCGAACGCCGAGTGGCTCGAGGCGGCGACCGACGAGTTCAACCGGTCACAGGACCGGGTGCACGTCGCCCTGGCCCAGCAGCCGAACTACCAGGACGCGTTCACCAAGTACAAGGCCGGCCTGCAGAGCGGCGACCTCCCCGACCTGGTGCAGATGGAGGAGACGGTCGTCCAGCAGATGATCGACAGCCGCAGCACCATCCCGGTGCAGGCCTGCATCGACGCCGAGGGCTACGACCTCGAGCCCTTCCTGCCCCGGGCCCTCGCCTACTACGAGGCCGGTGGGGTGCAGCGGGCGATGCCGTGGTCGATCTCCAACCCGATCCTCTTCTACGACCGCAGCGCGTTCGAGCGGGCCGGGCTCGACCCCGACCGGCCGCCCCAGACCCTCGAGGAGGTGCGCGAGTACTCCCAGCAGCTCGTCGACGCCGGGGTGGTCGAGCACGGCCTCTCCCTCAAGATCGCGCCGTACATCTACGAGTTCCTCCTGGCCAAGAGCGGTGGCGAGTACGTCAACCACGGCAACGGCCGCCGGGCGCGCGCCGACGAGGTGAACTTCGACAGCGACACCTCGATCGCCATCCTCCGCTGGTGGGACGAGATGGTGAGCGACGGCCTCGCCCTCAACACCGGGGCCGATCCCAACAACATCGACCACCTCCTCGCCCTGGCGAACGGCGGGGCGGCCATGACCATCGAGGCCTCGGGCGCCATCGGCCCCGTCGAGGCCGTGCTCTCGTCGGGCGACTTCGGCGCGCTGGCCTTCGGCACCGGTCCGCTCCCCAGCCTGGAGGGCGGTGGCGGCGTGCCGGTCGGCGACGGCGCCCTGTGGCTGCCGAAGGCGTCGTCGAAGGCGAAGCGGGCGGCGGCGTGGACGTTCGCCACGTTCCTGACCTCGGCCGAGCAGCAGGCCGGGCTGGCGATCGCCGGCGGGTACGTGCCAGCGCGCACCGATGCCACCGAGGTGCCCGAGCTGGTGGCCCAGTGGGAGGCCAAGCCCTTCTATCGGACGGCGTACGACCAGCTCGTGGCGGGCCCGGTCGACGATGCCACCGTCGGGTCGCTCATCGGCGACTACCAGGCGGTGCGCAACTCGATCCGCGACGCGCTGATCCGGACGCTGCGCAACGGGGACGATCCGGCCGACGCCGCTCGCGACGCCAAGGCCGAGGCCGACATCGCCGTGCAGGAGTACAACGACCGGGTCGGGGCCTGACCACCGACCGGCGGCCGGCGATCAGGTCGGGGCGTCGAGGTACCAGCTGGCCGCCACGGCGGGGTGCTCGCCCAGGCGCAGGCCGTACCGCTCGTCGAGCAGCAGGTTGTCGGGCCGGTAGCGGTCGGCGAGGGCGTCGAGCACGAGCTGGTCGGGGGCGCCTCGGGCGAGGCGGCCGGCGGTGCGCACCACCCCGGCTTGGATCGATCGAGGCAAGGGCAGCACCCCCTGCGACCGGCCCCGGTTCAGCGCCAGGCGGTTGAGGGCGCGGCGGGCGCGCACCTCCCGATCGCCCACCGCCGCCTCGTTCATCCGACCCGCCGACACCGCGCCCTCGAGCTCGGCACCGAGGAACGCGAGCAGGTCGCCGAGGTACCGGTCGCGGTCGTGCTGGAGGTGCTCGTACACCAGCAGGTGCGGGGGCGAGCCGAACCGCTCGGCGAGCGACGCCACGAACGGCGTGTAGAGGAAGCTCTCGGGGTCGAGCCAGCCCGGGCCCCAGTGGCCGGCCTCGTCGAGCATCTCCTGGAGCGGTCGCGCACCGCCGAAGCGCAGCTGGTGCTTGTAGAGCGACCAGAGGAGCGTCCGCTGGCCCCGCACCCCGAGCAGCACCCGAGCATCGGGGAACGCCCGGTGCAGGCGGTCGAGGGCCTGCTCGCGGTTGACGTACGCCAGGAACGGGTCGCCGGTGAAGGCCTCGCTCGAGATGAGCACGGCCTCGCACGACGGGTCGATGCCGGCCAGCAGCGACGCGCGAACGGCATCGGGATCGAAGAGGTAGCCCTGCTGCCAGCCGAGCCGGCGCAGCACCGGGCCCGCGGCCTGCACGAACGGCATCGACAGCCTCGGGAACACCTGGTTCTGCAGGTAGGTCGTGGCGGTCTTGTGCAGACCGATGTGCAGGAACACCTGCATCGGGCGGGTCCCTCCCCCGTCGCGGACGTCGCGGCCCGGCGTTTCTACCACCGGAGCGACGTCCGCCCGGTCGGGCCACCGGCGTCCGATCCGGTTCGTGCGCGCCGGGGTGCGGCGGCTAGGTTGTCCCCTCGCAACGACGAGCCCCCATCGTCTAGCGGCCTAGGACACCACCCTCTCAAGGTGGCGGCACGGGTTCGAATCCCGTTGGGGGTGCCATCTCCGGAGCCCGGCCCCGCGGCCGGGCTCCGGCGCGTCCGAGCAGCCGTCGGCCGAGGCCCCTACGGTGGCGCCCGCTGACGGGAGGAGCTGGCCGTGAGGACCGCGAGGGCGAGGTGGATGGTGCTCGCAGCCGTCGTCGCGGCCGCGGTGCCGGCGGTGGCGATGGCCGTCGAGGTCTCGCGGGGCACGCGCCTCCAGTACGCCGACTACTGGTTCATCGTCCACGACCTGGTCCGCACCGATGGGAGCCTGCGGTTCGGCGAGCTGCTGACCTTCCGCAACGAGCACCCGGTGGTGGTGGCCAAGATCCTCTACTGGCTGAACCTGCGCGCCGCCCACGGGTCCAACGTGGCGCTCGGCTACGTGGTCGTGGCCATCGCCGCCGCCGAGGTCGTCGTGTACGGGCTCCTGCTCCGCGCCACCACGGGCCTGCGGACGGCCGACCGATGCCTCGCGGTGGCGGCCACCTCGTTCGTCGTCTTCGCCCCCCACGGCGCGTGGAACTTCCTGAAGGCCATGAGCGGCGTCGCCTGGCTCCCGGCCAACCTCCTCTGCCTCGTCGCGCTCCTCCTCCTGCGCCGCGAGCGCCCGATCCTCGCCGCGGTGGCGGGCCTCGGCGCGTCGGTCTCCTACGGGACGGGGGCCGCCGTGTGGCCCGCCCTGCTGGTCGCCGCCCTCGTCGCCCGGCGGCCCCGCCGCGACCTGATCCCGATGGCCGTCGGCGCGTCGGCCACCGCGATCCTCCACCTCACGGCCGACACGAACCAGGTGGCGACCGAGCACCCCTCGCCGGTGGAGCTGGTGACCTACCTCGTGAAGATGCTCGGGTCGCTGGTCGCACCTGGGAGCGAGGGCACGGCGGCGCTGATCGGCTCGATCGGGCTCGTGGCCCTCCTCGGCACCGCCGCCCTCCTCGTGGTGCGGCGCGTCGAGGCGGCGGCGCCGTGGCTCGGCGTGGCGACCTTCGGCCTCGGCGGCCTCGCCCTCATGAGCTGGGGCCGGGCGAGCACCATCGTGAGCCCGCTCCAGAGCCGCTACGCCGCCCCGGCGGGCGCGGTGTGGATCGCCACGATCGTGCTCGTCGCCATCGCCGCCCGCCACCTCGTGCCGCAGCCGAGCGGTGCGGCCCGGCTGGTGCCCGCCGTCGCCGCGTCGCTCACGATCCTCGTCGCCGGGCCGCTCACGTGGACGGGCCGCGACTCGGTCGACCAGCTCCACGCCGGCGAGGCGATCCAGGACCAGCTCGAGATCGCGATCCGACTGGGCATCGCCGACGGCAGCACGGCGCTGTTCCCCGGCTACCAGCCGTTCCCCGACGTGACTCCCATGCTGGAGGCCACGGGCCACGTCCCCTTCGTGGCCGACTGGAACCGCGACTGCGACCTGCTGGGCACGACGGTCCCGGCCGATCGGCTCGAGGACGCCCCCCGCCGCAGCGGCTCCCTCAACAAGGTGCAGCCCCGCCTCGAGGGCGGCGTCCTGGTGGCCGGCGGCATCCAGCGACCTCGATGCACGATGCGTCGTGGTGCTCGACCCCGACGGCGTCGTCGTCGGGGTCGCGGTCCTCGCGGACGACGACCGAGCCCGGGCCCCGTACCGGGGGTCGCCCTGGCCGGGCGCGGCCCCTACCGGGTCGCCATCGTCACCGACCGGAGCGACCGGCTGCTCGTCGTCGCCCGGCAGTGATCGGCCACGGCGGGTGAGACGCCCGTCACGCAACCGGACACCGGTGGTACGTTCCGCGCCACCGGACACACGACCAAGGGGGGTCTCACCGTGTCGCTCCACCCACCCCGACGCGCCACCTCGCGCTTCGCCACCGTGGCGCTCGCCGGCGCCCTCGCCCTGCTCTGCTCGAGCTGCCTGTACTTCCCGGCGTTCCGCCAGCTCCAGAAGGGCAGCCCCGGGGCGGTGCCGTGGTGGTGCGCCGCCAACGGCTCGGGTGCGGCGCTGACCGCCCCCGAGTGCGATGCCTTCTCGATCCAGATCGACCTGATCGCCGAGTCGGCAGCCGCCTACCCGACCGTCGCCGACGCCGAGGCGGCCGGCGCGACCTACCTCGCCACGGTCGACGGCGCCGGCGCCCTCTACCAGCGGGCCGGCGCCGACACCTCGACCTTCGACGTCGACGGGCCCCAGGTCCTCCTCTACACCGGGACGGGCGACGACGACCGCCTGGCCGGCGTCGCCCACCACCTCGTCGGGCCCGACGAGCCGGCGGGCTACCCGGGCGACCGCGACCACTGGATCGGGCTGCCGGGCCTCCCGAGCAACGAGGGTGCCTCGACCGCGACGGTCGGCGTCACGGACTGGTTCCTCCCGATGTGGATCGTGCGGGGCTACGAGGAGCAGACCGACGTGTTCGCCGACACCCACCCGTGCCTCGCGCCCGGCGTCACGCTTGGCGCGACCACCGACGCCTGCTTCGTGGCCAGCCATCCCCAGCCCCTCGAGGTCGTGGTCACCAACGACGACGGCATCGCCGCCCCCGGCATCGACGCGGTGGTCAACGAGCTGCTCACGGTCCCGGGGCTCGACGTGGAGGTGGTCGCACCGGCCACGAACCAGTCGGGCAAGGGCGACACCCAGACGCCGGGCGGCGCCACCGGCCAGGCGGCCCAGACTGCTAGCGGGGTGGCGGCCCACGCCGTGAACGGCACCCCGGCCGACTCGGTGATCTACGCCCTCAACCAGCTCCAGCTCACCCCCGGCCTGGTGGTCTCGGGCACCAACTACGGGGCCAACATGGGCCCGGTGATCCCGCTGTCGGGCACCGTCGGCGCCGCCCGCACCGCCGCTCGCCTGGGCGTGCCGGCCGTCGCGGTGAGCACCGGCATCGGCCCGTCGCCGGAGACCACGGACTTCCAGACCAGCGCCGAAGCGGCGGCGCAGTGGGTCGAGGAGTTCCGGCTCGGGCTGGTGGGCCCGCCGGGGACCGAGGTGGCCAACATCAACGTGCCGACGTGCGCCGCCGGCTCGAGCGTCCGCGGCACGCTCGACACGGCCGTGGCGACGGCGCTCAACGGGCGCAACTACAACGGCCAGGACTGCACGTCGACGGTGACGACGATCGCCGACGACATCGACGCCATGAACCACGGCTACATCAGCCGGACCGACGCCAAGCGCAGCTGAGGCAGAGGCGGGAGGGGCCGACCGGCCCCTCCCGCCTCCTCACACCTGCTCGTAGAGCGTGGGCGCGCGCCCCGGCCCGGAGTGGTCGGGCTTGGGCCCGAGGCTCGTCACCCGGCCCTCGATGATCAGCTCCTCCACGGCCTTGCGGACGGTGGCCGGAGACCCGCCGCCGGCGCCTCGGCCACCTGGGCGAGCGTGAAGCGCTTGGGCAGCTGGCTGACGGCCGCCTTGATCTGCGAGACGGGCACCTGCGGCGCCCGAGGCGCGGCGCTGGCCCGGCGACCGCCGCGGCGACGGGTCCGGGGCTCGCCGATCCCCGCCCGCTCGAGCACGTCGCCGGGCACGCCGACCGCGACGAAGGCCTCGGCCGGGATGTCCTCGGCCTCGGCGTACGCCTTGGCGTGACGGACGAAGTCGTCCTCGATGTCGCCCGGGTCCGCCGCCCGCGCCCGCTCGAGGTCGGCCGCGGCGTGCAACTTGGCGAGAGGGTCGGGCGCGGCGGCGACGGCCTCCTCGGCCGCTCGGACCAGGTCCTGGTCGACGACGCTCGAAGGATCATCGAGGTACGCGAGGTAGCGGCGGACGGCAGCTTCGGCTTCGTTGCTCACCCGGGCGATGCTACCGACCGACCCCGCCGTCCCCCGGGCCCGAGCTGGGCTCAGCCGTGGTCGACCCGCTCGAGGCGGCGGTACCCGACCAGCCGTCCCGCCGACACGGCAGCGGTCTCCCGCAGGAGCGAGCGGAGCGATGCGCCGCCGTCCGCCGGCGAGACGGCGGCATCGAGCCCGACGTCCTCCGCGATGCCGGCGAGGCGCGCCGCGTGCGACGGGCTCGACACGAGCACGACGTCGTCGATCCCCTCGTCGGCCAGGAAGCGGGCGGTGGCAGCGAGCGACTCGTAGGTGGTGCGGCCCTGCACCTCCTTGCGGATCGCCTCGTCGGGGACCCCGCGCGAGCGGAGCTCGTTGTAGCCCGCGGTGGCCTCGGTGAACCGATCCCCCTCCTGGCGCCCGCCGGTGACCACGATGATCGGGGCCAGGCCCTGGTCCCAGAGCTCGAAGGCGTGGTCGAGGCGGGCCTCGAGCGCCGGCGACGGGCGACCGTCGTACTGGGCCGCCCCGAGCACCACGATCGCCCCCGCCTCGCGGGCACCGTCGCGGCGGCTCGCCTGCCAGACCTGCACGAACGTGAGCCCGACGTACGCGACCACGAGCGCGACCGCCAGCGCCGCCCCCCGCAGCACCCACCGCCGCCGCGACCGGGCGCGCCCGGTGGGCGGGTCGCCCCGGGTGGCATCGGCCTCGCCCCCGGCCACGACCGGGACCTCGGCGGTGGGGGCGTCGTTCACGACCAGGTCACCCGATCCGGGCGCGGGTGGTCCGCAGCCGCACGAGCGTGCGCTCCCGGCCGAGCACGGCGAGCGACTCCCAGAGCGGCGGCCCGACGGTGCGACCGCTGATGGCCACGCGCACCGGGCCCTGGGCCTTGGAGAGCTGCGGCTGGCCCTCGGCGTTCACGATGCCGGCCGTCACCGCCGCAGCCCGCACGGCCTCCTCGATGGCGGTCGGCTCCCACGCGCCCTCGTCGAGCGCCTCGAGGCCGGCGATCGTGGCGTCGAGCATCTCGGCGACGTTGCGGCCCTTCTCGACGGCCTTGGTCCACGACGCCTCGTCGACCTCGGGCTCGTCGACCACGAGGAACTCGATCATCGGCTCGACCTCGGCGAGGGTCCGCACCCGCTCCTGCACCTCGGTGGCCAGCGACCGCAGCGCCGCCACGGATGCGTCGCCGCGCGACAGGAATGGCTGCGACCGGGCCACGAACTCGTCGGTGGTGAGCATCCGGAGGTGCTCGGCGTTCACGAACGAGAGCTTCTTCGGGTCGAAGAACGCGGGTGCGGCGTTGACGTCGGCGAGGCGGTACCGGGCCACGATCTCGCCGATCGGGCGCACCTCGACGCCGTCGTCGGGGCCCCAGCCGAGCAGGGCGAGGTAGTTGACCATCGCCTCGGGCAGGTACCCGCGGGCGCGGTAGTCGGCCATCGACACGTCGTCGCGGCGCTTCGACAGCTTCTTGCGGCCCTCGTTGACGAGCAGCGGCATGTGGGCGAACGCCTCCGGGGCGGCCAGGCCGAGGGCCTCGAGCAGCAGGAGGTACTTGGGGGTGCTGTTGACGTGGTCCTCACCCCGGATGACGTGGGTGATGCCCATGTCGGCATCGTCGAACGCGTTGGCCAGCAGGAACATCGGCGCCCCGTTGCTGCGCTGCACCACGAAGTCCTCGAGGTCGGCGTTGGCGAAGGAGATGTCGCCGCGGACCAGGTCGGTCCACCCGGTGCGGCCGTCGCGGGGCGTGCGGAAGCGCAGCGCCCGACCCGGGCCGGGCTCGAGGCCCCGGTCGCGGCAGAAGCCGTCGTAGCCGGGCTTGCCACCCGCCTCCTTGTTGCGGGCCTGCACCTGTTCGCCGGTGCAGTCGCAGGCGTACACGTGGCCGCCGGCCACCAGCTTCGCCGCGGCATCGGCGTAGAGGTCGCCCCGCTCGCTCTGCTTGACCGGGACGCCGTCCCAGGTGAGGCCGAGCCACTCGAGCATCTCGAGCACGTTGTCGATCAGCTCGGGGCGGTTGCGCTCGGCGTCGGTGTCCTCGATCCGCAGGAGGAAGTCGCCACCGCTCTGGCGGGCGACGAGCCAGTTGGCCAGGGCGGAGTGCCCGGAGCCGACGTGGAGGAAGCCGGTGGGCGAGGGAGCGAAGCGGACGCGACGGGGAAGCCACGTCGGCCACCCTACCGATGCCCACCGACGGCGACGGGGCACGGATCGGGGATCAGCCGCCCCGCACGAGCCCCAGGTTGGCGGCGAACAGGACGGCGCCGGCCGCCACGCCGAACGCGTGCCAGACCTCGTGGTACCCGAACACGCGGCGACAGGACCGGCCGGTGGAGGGCGAAGAGCACGGCACCCGCCGTGTACAGCAGGCCCCCGACGACCACGAGCGCCAGGGTGCTCGGCCGCTCGAGGAGCGCGGGGAGGATCACGATGCCCGCCCAGCCCAACACGATGTAGAGGGCGCCGCCGAGCTTGGGAACCGGTCGAGCGCCGCCACCTTCAGCACCACCCCGGCGACGGCACCGGCCCACATGGCGGCGAGCACGGGCCACTTCCAGCCTCCGTCGACGGCCAGCACCGCCATGGGCGTGAAGGTCCCGGCGATCAGCACGAAGATCATCGAGTGGTCGGCGCGCTGCATGATCCGCCGGGCACGGGGCGAGCGGGCGAAGACGTGGTAGCTCGAGCTGGTGAGGTAGAGCAGCACGCTCGCCAGCCCGTACACCCAGGCCACCGCCCGAGCCCGGGGCGTCTCGGCGGCGTCGACCAGCCACGCGAGCCCGACGAGCGAGGCGAGGAGCGCGAGCTGGTGCAGGCGGCCGCGCAGCAGCGGGCGCATCGGCAGGGTCACCTCGGCGGGCACGGGCCACCTCCCCGGTTCGAGACGGGCGGACCCGGTCACGATCGGCCGGGCCGAACGGGATTCAACCCGATCTCGCCGAGGGCGGCGACCGCACCCGGCCGCGGCGAGGACCGCGCCTGAGCGAGAGGAGCGAGCGCCAGTCGGAGGCGTGGCGCGACGCCACCTCGGCCGGGGCCAGGCGCAGGGTGGCCTCGGGCACGGCGTCGACCACGGCCCGCAGCTCGGGGTAGTGGTGCGCGGTGAGCCGCACCCCCTCGAAGCGAGCCCGGCGCTCGGCCACCAGCTCGGCGGGGGCGCTCGGCGAGAGCAGGCCCCACACGGTGTACGCGACGCGCAGGTCGTGGACGATGGGCGCCCGCCCGAACAGCGACGCTCGCTTGAGGGCGATGGCCACCCCGCCGGCCTCGGCGTCGCGCCGGTCCTCGCCGTCGGCGAGCACCAGCTCGTCGCGCAGCAGGGGCACCAGCTTGAGCAGGTAGCCCTGGTCGGGGCCGGGGGCGCCCATGCGGCCGGCGTCGGCGTCGGGCTGGCCGCCGTTGGTGACCAGCTCGCCGGGCCGGGCCGGCACCCACTCGTCGTCGCGCCGAGGCGGCGACGCGTAGGCGCGGGGCCGGTCGGTGGGCTTGGTGGGGACGAACTCGGGCGCAGCCATCGCCGGGGAACCTACTCCTCGGTGTGGAGCAGGCCGTAGACGAGGGAGTCCTCGAGGGCCTGCCACGCCGCCTGGATGATGTTCTCCGAGACGCCGATGGTCGACCACGATCGGCGGCCGTTGGTGGAGTCGATCAGCACGCGGGTCACGGCCCCCGTGCCCTTGGCCGTGTCGAGCACGCGCACCTTGAAGTCGGTGAGGTGGACCTTGGCCAGCTGCGGGTAGGCCGAGCCGATGGCGGCGCGCACCGCGGCGTCGAGGGCGTTGACCGGGCCGTTGCCCTCCCCGATGCGCATGATGCGCTCGCCGCCGACCTTGAGCTTCACGATGGCCTCGGTGTCGTGGCGGACGTCGTCGGCCTCGCTCACGATCACCCGGTAGCTCTCGAGCTCGAAGTAGGGGTGCTCCCACCCGGCGGCCCGCCGCATCAGCAGCTCGAGCGAGCCGTCGGCGGCCTCGAAGTGGTAGCCCTCGTGCTCGAGCCGCTTCAGCTCGTCGATGACCGAGGTGAGGGCCGGGCCGTCGAGGTCGATGCCGATCTCCTTGGCCTTCAGGTCGACGGTGGCCTTGCCGGCCATCTCGCTCACCACGAAGCGGGTGCCGTTGCCCACCAGGTCGGGGTCGACGTGCTCGTAGGCGTCCTTGCGGCGGCTGATGGCCGACACGTGCAGCCCGGCCTTGTGGGCGAACGCGGAGGAGCCCACGTAGGGGGCCTGGGGGTCGGGCGTGAAGTTGACGATCTCGGCGATGCGGTTGCTGGCCGAGGTGAGCCGGCTGAGGCGCCCGTCGGGCAGCGTGCGCACGCCCATCTTCAGGGTGAGGTTCGGGATGATGGTGGTGAGGTTGCAGTTGCCGGTGCGCTCGCCGTAGCCGTTGATGGTCCCCTGCACCTGCACGGCCCCGCCGCGCACGCCGGCGAGGGCGTTGGCCACGCCGCAGCCGGTGTCGTCGTGGAGGTGGACGGCCACCTTGCAGTCGTCGCGGAAGTGGCCGGTGACCTCGCGGACGATGGACTCGACCTCGTGGGGCAGCGAGCCTCCGTTGGTGTCGCAGAGCACGAGGGTCTCGGCCCCGCGCTCGGCGGCCGCCTCGAGCACGCGCAGGGCGTACTCGGGGTTGTGCTTCCAGCCGTCGAAGAAGTGCTCGGCGTCGAAGAGGACCCGCACGCCGGCGCCGGTGAGGAACTCGACGGAGTCGGCCACCATGGCCTCGCCCTCCTCGAGCGTGGTCCGCAGCGCCTCGGTCACGTGGTAGTCCCAGCTCTTGCCCACGATGCAGACCGCCGACGTGCCGGCGTCGAGCAGGTTGCGGAGCGTCGGATCGTCGTCGACCTTGCCGCGCGGCCGTCGCGTGGACCCGAAGGCCACGAGCAGGGAGCGTTCGAAGCGCAGCTCCCGCCCCGCCCGCTCGAAGAACTCGATGTCCTTCGGGTTGGCGCCGGGCCAGCCGCCCTCGATGAAGTGCACGCCGAGCTCGTCGAGCTCGTCGGCGATGCGCAGCTTGTCGTCGACGGTGAGCGAGATGCCCTCGAGCTGGGCGCCGTCGCGCAGGGTGGTGTCGTAGATCTCGACGGCCTCGGGGACGCCGGGGTCGCGCGGGACGAGGAGCTCCTCAGGAGACATGTTCGACCCAGTCCTTGTAGCGGTCGGTCTGGCCGCGGATGGCCTTGTGGTACTCCTCGGCGATGGCGGTGGTCATCGGGCCCGGGCACGGGATCGGGCGGTCGTCGAGCGAGTTGACCGCGCTCACCTCGGCGGCCGTGCCGCACAGGAACATCTCCTCCGCGATGTACACGTCGGAGCGCACGATGTTCGACAGCTCCACGTCGATGCCCAAATCCTTGGCGATGGTCATCACGGAATGCTGGGTGATGCCCTCGAGGGCGCCGGCGGCGAGCGGCGGGGTGAGGAACCGGCCGTGGCGGGCGACGAACACGTTCTCGCCCGTGCACTCGGCGATGTAGCCCTGGGGCGACAGCATGATCGCCTCCTCGTAGCCGGCCTTGAGGGCCTCGACCTTGGCGAGCGAGGAGTTCACGTAGTTGCCGGTGGTCTTCGACGCCGGGGGCATCGTGTTGTGGTCGTGGCGGGTCCACGAGCTGGTCTTGAGCTTCACGCCCTTGGTGAGCGCGTCGTCGCCCAGGTAGGCGCCCCACGGCCAGCAGGCGATGGCCACGTCGACCGAGCACGGCAGGGTGTTGAGGCCCATCTCGCCGTAGCCGTAGAAGGCGATCGGGCGGATGTAGCAGGACGGCAGGCCGCTCTCGCGCACGACGAGCTTGGTGGCCTCCACCAGCTCGTCGACGGAGTACGGCAGCTCCATCATGAGGATCTTGGCGCTGTTGTGGAGGCGCTCGATGTGGTCGGTGAGGCGGAACACGGCCGCGCCCCGGTCGGTCTCGTAGGCGCGGATGCCCTCGAACACGCCCATGCCGTAGTGCAGCGAGTGCGTGAGCACGTGGATCTGCGCCGCGTCCCAGTCGACGAGCTCGCCGTTCATCCAGATCTTCGAGGTGGGCGTGATGGGCATGGTGCGGTGGTCCCCTGTTCCAGGTGGCTCAGACCCGAGCGGCGACGGCGTCGCCGATCTCGGGGGTGGATGCGGTGAGGTCGGTGGTGGCGAGGCAGGCCTTGCGGATCCGCTCGGCGGCATCGCCCTCGCCGAGCAGGTCCAACATCATCGCCGCGGAGAGGATGGCCGCGATGGGATTGGCCTTGGCCTGGCCGGCGATGTCGGGCGCCGAGCCGTGGACGGGCTCGAACATCGAGGGCGCCTGGCGGGTGGGGTCGAGGTTGCCGGAGCTGGCGAAGCCGATGCCGCCCGACACGGCGCCGCCGAGGTCGGTGAGGATGTCGCCGAAGAGGTTGTCGGTGACGATCACGTCGTAGCGCTGGGGGTCCTGCACGAAGTAGATGCAGGCGGCGTCGACGTGGTTGTACGCGGTGGCGACATCGGGGAACTCGGCGGCCACCTCGTCGAACGTGCGCTGCCAGAGGTCGCCGGCGAAGGTGAGGACGTTGGTCTTGTGGACCATCGTGAGGTGCTTGCGCGGGCGGCTCTGGGCCAGCTCGAAGGCGTAGCGCACGACCCGCTCGACCCCGAGTCGGGTGTTGACCGAGCCCTGGGTGGCGATCTCGTTCGGCGTGCCCTTGCGGAGGAACCCGCCCTCGCCGGCGTAGGTGCCCTCCGTGTTCTCGCGGATGACGACGAAGTCGATGCCCTCCTCGGCGAGCGTGAAGGGGCGCTGGTTGACGTACTGGTCGAGCGCGAAGCGCATCTTCAGGAGCAGGCCGCGCTCGATCACCCCGGGCGGCACGTCGGGGGTGCCGACGGCGCCGAGGAGGATGGCGTCGAAGGCCCGCAGCTCGTCGAGCACCTCGTCGGGCAGCACGGTGCCGTCGCGCAGGTAGCGGGCCCCGCCCAGGTCGAAGTCGGTGGTGTCGAGCTCGACGCCCGCGGCGCGCACGACCTTGAGGGCCTCGGCCACGACCTCCGGGCCGATCCCGTCGCCGCCGATCACCGCGATGTTGTGTGCCACCTGTGCTCCGTTCCTTCTTCTCGATCGATCGACCCGCGGGGCGCCGAGGCGCCGCCGCCAAACGACAGAGCCGCCCACCGAAGTGGACGGCTCGAAGCGCACACCGGGCTCGGTGTGCGCTAGGGAATCGCGATGCTCGGCTGGGGTCGAGACATGGCCTCAAGTCTACGCCCGAACGGCCGTTCCTCTGCAACGACGGACGGGCGCAGTACCGTTCGACCGAGCCGTCCGAGAGGTCCCCGTGCAGCTGCCCTCCGGCGCCCAGTGCGGCGCTCCCCTCCCCGCCGTCCCCGCCGACCCCGCCCACCCCGAGCGATGCGGCGCGTGCGCCGCCCGGGCGCTGCAGGCGCCGGGCGTGCCGCCGATGGCGGCGCCCCCCACCGTCCCACCGCCCCCCAGCGCGCCCACCGCCGCCGGGGCGCTGCCGCTCGGCGTCGACCGCCCGGCCGTCGTCGTGCGCACCCGGCCGGCCGACGGCCTGCTCGTCGGCCTCGCCGCCGCGGGCATCGCCGGCGTGGTCTGGTGGGCGATCGGTGGCGTCCTGGAGTTCACCTGGTGGCACTACGCCGCCGCGGTGGTCGGGCTCATCGTGGGCCAGGGCGTGGTGATCGGCGCCCGCCGAGGCGGGGCCGTCCCGGCGGTCATCGCCGGCGTGCTCAGCCTCGCCGTCGTGGTCGTCGCCGTGTACTTCATCGACCGGTCCCAGACGATCACGAGCTTCGCCGACCAGGGCCGCAGCTCCGACATCCCGCTCTGGCAGGGCGCCGTCGCGTTCTGGGACGACCTCCACGGCTGGATCGACTACGACCTCGCCAAGGCGGCCGGCTTCCTGCTCGCCCCGATCGTGGCCGTCGCCGTCGCGGCCCGCCCCGGCGCCAGCCCTCGGGTCATCGGCCGCTGACGCGCTCGGTCCCGGTGGGCCGCGCGGTCGCGCCTCGGTAGACTCGTCCGCCATGCCTGCCGACGCCGTCCACCTCTCCCAAGCCGCGTTCGACCGGATCCAGGCGGAGCACACCGAGCTGACGACGGTCGGCATGATCGAGATCGCCCGCAAGATCGAGGCGGCCCGCGAGCTCGGCGACCTCTCCGAGAACGGCGACTACCACGCCGCCAAGGAGGAGCAGGGGAAGATGGCCGGGCGCATCGCCCACCTCGCCAACCTCCTCGAGAACGCCGTGATCGTCGAGGACGCCGCCACCGACGAGGTCCAGCCCGGCGTGGTGGTCGGCATCCGCTACGAGGGCGACGACGACGTCGAGCGGTACCTGCTCGGCTCCATCGAGGAGCGCACCGAGGGCGTCGAGGTCATGTCGCCGGGGTCGGCGCTCGGCCAGGCGCTCATCGGGGGGAAGGTCGGCGACACCGTCGAGTACGAGACCCCCACCGGCGCCAAGCTCAAGGTCGAGATCGTCTCCATCGGCGACTGAGCCAGGCGGTCACCCCGCCTCGAGGCGCTCGATCGTCGCCTCGGCCTCCGCCCGCAACGGCTCGTACTCGTCCACGGTGACGAACCGGTCGAGCCAGTAGCCCACCCGTCGCCCCTCGTCGTCGAGCACCTCGAGCGGGTCGAGCACGACCAGCGCCTCGCGGTACTCGTCGGCGAGCTGATCGGCTCGAGGGTCGTCGCGCCCCGGCCCGGCCTCGATCCAGGCGAGGGTCGCCGCCGTCGCCCGCTGCCGTCGCGCCTCCTCCTCGGCCTGCGAGATGGTGCCGGCGATGGCCTCGGAGCCCCCGCCGACGCCGACGGCGACCCGCACGTCGGGCGGGGTCCACACCCAGACGTCGCGGAGCGGGCGGACCTCGCCGCCGGACCAGTCGCCGGCCCCGAAGGCGACGGCCCGCCCGCCGGCGTCGGCCACCAGGCGCCGGATGCCGGCGGCGGTCCCCGGCGCCGGCGGCACCTCGATCCACCGCCAACCGCCACCGCGGACGTCGGCCATCCAGCCCCCCGCAGCGGGGTAGTCGGCGACGGCGGCGCCGACCAGGCCGACCGTCCCGCTCTCGTAGCCGGGCGGCCGGCTCGGGAGGTCCGACCACTGCTGGGTGGCGGTCGAGAGGATGGTGCCGAACGGCAGCGGATCGCCGTCGTCGTCCAGCGCCCCAGGTGCCGTCCCCGGCTCCGGGGCGATGAGGCGGCCATCCCCCGCCGGCCACAACCGGTAGGCGACCGACGGTGAGGGCGGGAGCTCGTGCCAGGCACCCGCCTGCAGGTCGAACCGGGCCGCAAGGAGGACCGCCTCGGCGTCGCCGTAGAGGTCGGCGATCGACTTGCCGAACAGGTAGGCGTCGTCGCCGACGCGGACCAGCTGCTGGTCGAACAGCCGCGGCAGCGGGTCCTCGGGCCAGGTCGTCCACGTGCCGTCGCCGGGGTCGTAGGCGTGCGTGGGCTGCTCGCCGGCGTCCTCCGAACCGGCCAGCAGGGCGAGGCGGTCGCCGAGCGCCTCGAGGTGGTAGCCCCGACCGCCCGAGAAGGGGAGGTCGACGCGACGCCAGCTCCCCTCGCCGGGGGCGAGGGCCCAGAGCGCGCCCCCGCGGGCCCCGGGCGCCGACGCCGCCCACAGGTACACCTCGCCGGCGAGCCCCACGGCGCTCCAGAGGTCGCCCGGACCCCGGGGGATCGCGTCCGGGAGGTCGGCGAGGCGCCGCCACCGCCCCGACGCCGGATCCAGGGCGGTGACGTCGGGGCGGACCTCGAGGCCCCCGCCGCCGCAGTCGAGGTCGGGCTGGCAGGGCTCCCGGAACCCGCCGAGCACCACGAGCTCCGAGCCGGTCCAGACCGCGCTGGCTCGGGTGATCCCCTCCACCGGCAGGTCGTCGACCTGCTGCCAGCCGCCGCGCTCGTCCTCGCCGGCCGGCACGGTGGCGAGGCGATCGGGGCCGTCGTCGGGCCGGGATCGGGCGACCACCACGGCACCGGCGCCCAGCAGCGCCACCACGGCGGCGACCGCCAGCAGGCGCCGGGAGGTCGAGCGGGATCCGGCTCGCTCGCGGGCCGGCTCGGGCACGCCCGGAGGCACCTCGTCGAGCGCCGCCCGCTCGACGATGCGGTCGAGCGCGGCGCGGATCTCCGACTCCTCGACGGTCATCGCTCCACCTCCTGCTTCAGCCGGGCGAGCGCCCGGCCCAACGTGGGGCCGACCGAGCCACGGGGCACGTCGAGGGCGGCCGCGATGTCGTCCGTGGACAGGTCGACGTAGAACCGCAGGACGACCACCGCCCGCTGCTTGGGCGGGAGGGCCACGATCGCATCGGCCAGCACGTCGGGCTCGCCGGTCTCGACCAGAGGTGCGCCGGCCCGCCACCGCTCGGCCTTCTCGTGGCGCCGCCGACGATCGCGGACCGCCCGGTAGGAGCGGTTCGCCACCGAGCGGCGGAGGTAGGCCCGGGGGTCCTCGATCTCGTCCCAGCGGGCGATCGCGCCCGCGAAGCAGTCCTGCACCACGTCGCGCGCCTCCTGGCCGTCGAGCACGATGAGGTGGGCCAAGCGCACGAGCGGTCCGAAGAGCTCGTCGTAGAGCTCCTCGACCCCCGCCCTCACCTCCCGCGCCACCTCCACACCCTCATGGACCCCGGGCCCCGTCCCGCGGATACGCGGCCGCCGGCATCGGTAGGGTCGTCGGCCATGGCTCGCCGGGTGCTGCTGACGGGCGCCGCGGGGCTCCTCGGCACGTGGCTGCGCCGCACGGCGCCCCGGGAAGTCGAGCTGACCTCGCTCGTGCGGGCGACGCCGGTCGGCGGGCGCACGGTCGTCGCCGACCTGCGCGACCCCGGCGCCACGCGGATCGCGGTGCGCGCCGCCGCGCCCGACCTGGTGGTGCACGCCGCCTACGCGGTGGACGAGCGCTCGATCGTCGACGCCTCGGCGAACGTCGCCCGCGCCGCGGCCGCCTGCGGCGCCGGGCTGCTCCTCGTCTCGACCGACGCCGTGTTCGCCGGCGATGGCCGGCGGCGCGACGAGGCTGCCGAGCCCGACCCGGTGTGGGACTACGGGCGCTGGAAGGCGCGCGCCGAGCGTGACGCCGACGCGCTCGTACCGGGGGCGACGGTCGTGCGACTCCCCCTCGTGGTGTCGATCGATCCCGACGACGCCGCCGCCGCTCGCATCCGACGGTCCGCGGCCCGGGGCGACGCGACCACGTGGTTCGACGACGAGCGGCGCCAGCCGGCGAACGCCGGGGAGCTGGCGCGAGCGCTCTGGGCCATCGCCCAGCTGCCCGCCGATCGTCGAGCCGGCCCTTGGCACCTGATGGGCCCCGAGCGCCTCAGCCGCCACCAGATCGGCCAGCGCATCGCGACGGCGCTCGGCATCGGCGCCGACCTGGTACGGGCCGAGCCCACCCCGGACGGCCTCGCCCGCCCTCGCGACCTGCTCCTCGGCGACGATCGAGCCCGCCGAGCGGTCGGCTGGGCACCGACGCCCATCGTCGACCGAGGCTGAGCGAACCCGACAAGGGTCCGCGAGACTGCGCCGGTGACGTCGTACGAGCAGGGGCTGGTGGAGGTCGGCGACGGGGTGCACGCCTACCTCCAGCCCGACGGGACCTGGGGCTGGAGCAACGCCGGCGTCGTCGTGGGCACCGAGCGCTCCCTGCTCGTCGACACCCTGTTCGACCTCGTCCTCACGCAGCGCATGCTCGACGCCATGGCGCCGCTGACCGCGCCCGCCCCGATCGCCACCGTGGTCAACACCCACGCCAACGGCGACCACTGCTACGGCAACCAGCTCGTGGCCGCGCCCGGCGTCGAGGTGGTCGCATCGGGCGCCGCCAGCCGGGAGATGGACGAGGTGCCGCCGGCGACGATGGCGATGCTCCAGAGCGGCCTGCCCGACGGCGATCTCGCCACCTACCTGCACCACGCCTTCGGGGCGTTCGCCTTCGACGGCATCGAGGTCCCGCCCGTGACCACCACCTTCGACGACGAGCTGACGCTCGAGGTCGACGGCTGCCGGGTGCAGCTCCGCACGGTCGGTCCGGCCCACACCGGCGGCGACGTGATCGCCTGGCTGCCCGAGGAGCGGGTGCTCTTCGCCGGCGACATCCTCTTCATCGGCGGAACGCCCATCATGTGGGCGGGACCGATCTTCAACTGGATCGCGGCGTGCGAGCTGATCGAGGACCTCGCCCCGGCGACGATCGTCCCCGGCCACGGCCCCCTGACCGACGTCGACGGCGTGCGCGAGGTCGCCGACTACCTGCGGTTCGTGCGCGACGGCGTGGAGGAGCGGTTCACCGCCGGGCTGAGCCCGCTCGACGCATCCCGGGAGCTGGACCTCGCCGTGAACGGCACCCGGTTCGCCGGCTGGACCGATCGGGAGCGGCTGGTCGTCACGGTCCACAGCGCCTGGCGCGCCCTCGATCCGAGCTACGAGGCGCCCGACGCCCTCGGCATGCTGAGCCTCATGGCCGACGACTTCGCCCGGCGCGCCGGACGAGGGTCCTAGCACCAAGGTCCGATGGTGCGCCCGACCAGGTCGGGCCGATGCTCCTCGCAGCCCGAGCGCCGCCCGGCGCCCGGCCACCCGATGAGGAGCACCCATGAGCCAGCCGTCCACCACCGCCCCCCGCCGCGCCCGCCGAGCGGTCGCCGTCGCCCTCGGCGTCGTCGTGCTGATCGGCGCCTTCGCCGGCTCCGCGTCGGCCAAGGAGGTCGGGAGCGGTGGCGGCACCGTCACCAGCACCGCCTGCAACCCGGTCAGCAACCTCTCCTACCGGGGCGACGCCACCACCGGCGACACCGGCGCGGCCACGGTCAAGGTCACCTACGACGTGCGGTCGTGCACCAAGAGCGCGGTGACCGCATCGGTGACGATGTTCCTCTCGGCGGCGCCGAGCACCGTCGTCTACGCCGACGCGAACGCCGGGCTGAGCGGCAAGTTCACCGTGGGCGTCAAGGCCAACACGAGCTACCAGGGCGCGTCGACGTCTACGACGCCGCCTCCGGCGCACCGGTCGGCTCGAAGACGATCTTCGCCGCCGCCAACTCCAAGGGCGTCTGAGCGTCGAGGCGCCCGAGGCTCGCCGCCGCGCGGTCCCGGCCGGTCGACCCGGCCGGGGCCGTGCGGCTCAGGCGTTCTTCGGGAGCTCGCTGAAGGGGACGTTCTTGGTGTCGCCGGGCTCCTTGGGGAGGCCGAGGACGCGCTCGCCGATGATGTTGCGCTGGATCTGGTCGGTGCCGCCGTAGATCGGCGGGGCCTGGGCGTAGAGCGCGGTGGTGGTCACGGCGTTGAGGAACGGGTTCCCCGTGGCCTCGTTGAGCGCCTTGATCTGGCCGCCGTCGTAGCCGTGGAGCATCCCGGCGGCGCCCGTGATCGACAGCCCGAGGTCGCGCTGGAGCCGCACGATGTTCGACATGCCGAGCTTGGCGATGTTGCCGACGCCGGGGATGTCCTTGCCCTGGGCGCGCGCGGCCTTGGAGCGCTCGGCGGTCATGCGGCCGATCTCGCCCAGCGTGTAGAGCTGGGCCAGGCCCTGGCGGATGATCGGGTCGTCGAGGTTGCCGTAGTGGCGGGCCATGCCGACGAGGAGCGACGCGCTGCCCAGGTCGCCGCCCTTCTTCTTCTTGGGCTGGTCGGCGGCCTCCGCCTTCGGCGCGGCCTTGGCGGCGCGGCGCTCGCTGACGAAGTCGCCGGCGCGCTGGTCGAGGTGGCCGGCGATGGTGCCCGGGGTGGCCGCCCCGCCGCCGCCGCTGCCGCCGCCGGCGCCGAGGCCGGCGCGCTCGTGGCCGAGGGTGGAGTTGGCGACCGCCCAGCCGTTGTTGAGGCCCCCGATGATGTTGGCGTCGGGCACCCGGGCCTCGTCCATGAACGTCTCGTTGAACATGGCGTGGCCGGTCATCTCCCGCAGCGGGCGCACCA
The DNA here is from genome assembly GCA_041394165.1 of Acidimicrobiales bacterium. Taxonomy (GTDB): domain Bacteria; phylum Actinomycetota; class Acidimicrobiia; order Acidimicrobiales; family Iamiaceae; genus Aquihabitans. Next base: position 54,142 of record JAWKIT010000007.1, on the reverse strand, counting down.
GCACCTGCTCCTGGTGCATGTCGATGCCGAAGTAGGTGATGCCCTGGTGCTTGGGGAGGTCGGGCGCAGTGCGGGCGATGAGCATGCCGTAGTCGGCGGTCTGGCCGAGCGAGGTCCACACCTTCTGGCCGGTGACGATCCACTCGTCGCCGTCCTTGATCGCCTTGGTGGTGAGCCCGGCCAGGTCCGAGCCGGCACCGGGCTCGGAGAACAGCTGGCACCAGGCCCGCTGGCCGGTGACGATGTCGCGGACGAAGGTGTCGATCTGCTCCTGGGTGCCGTGGTCGGCGATGGTGGGCGCGGCCAGCAGGAGCCCCAGGCCGGAGGGGGCGCCGAGGGCGCCGAACTCGGCGATGGCCTTCTGGATCCGCACGCCCACGCTGCGGGCCACGCCGCGGCCGTAGGCGTTGGTGGGCAGCGTCGGCGCCGCCCAACCGGCCAGCCCGAGGCGCTCCCACCACTGGGCGACCGTCAGGTCCGCGTCCCAGTTGTCCTCGAGCCACGCCTGCAGCTCGTCGAGGATCTCCTCGCCGGTCTCGGCCTTCGCGTCGAGCGTGTCGGTCATCTCGGTTCCCCTGGTGGTGGTGCACGGCGCCACGGGCGCCCCGGACAGCGCACGCAACGCTACTTGACCGCCGGGTCAAGTTCCCATCCGGCACGCTGGTCGGCACCGAACTCCCGGCGGCCCCACCGCTGCCGATCGAACCCCATGCCCCCGTCGCCCGCACCCCAGGCCGCCGAGCCCACCGTCGCCCCCGGAGACCTCGGCGCGCCCTGGCTCCCCTCCGGCCGCACGGTCGAGCTCGAGGGTCGCGGCGAGGTGTTCGCGCGCGACTCGGGCGGACCGCCGGACGCACCGGTGGTGCTGCTGCTCCACGGCTGGGCGGTGACCGCCGACCTCAACTGGTTCCCCGCCTACCCCGGCCTGGCCGAGCGCTACCGGGTCGTGGCCCTCGACCACCGGGGCCACGGCCGGGGCATCCGCCCGCGCAACGGCATCGTCACCCTCCCCGACTGCGCCGACGACGCCGTCGCCCTCCTCGACGGGCTGGGCATCGAGCGAGCGGTGGTGGTCGGCTACTCGATGGGGGGCGCCGTGGCCCAGCTCGCGTGGCACCGCCACCCCGACCGCGTCGCCGGGTTGGTGCTGGCGTCCACCGCCCGCCACTTCCAGGGCGGGCCCATCTCCGACCTCTGGTACCGGTCCTACACCCCGCTCGCCCACCTGGCCCACCTCGCTCCGGGACCCGCCGACGCGATCGTGCGCCTCCGGGTCGAGCGACGGGTCCGGGGCGACGAGCGCGCCGCCTGGATGCGACGGGAGCTCGAGCGGGTCAGCCCGGCGGGGCTCCTGAGCTCGATGCGCTCGGTCGGCGCCTTCCGCTCGAACCGCTGGATCGGGACCGTCGACGTGCCCACGTCGGTCGTGATCACCACGCGCGACCGGACCGTGCCGAGCCGCAACCAGCGCAAGCTCGCCGCCGCCCTGCCGCTGGCCACCACGTTCGAGCACGCCGGCCCCCACGACTCGATCGTCAGCCAGGCCGACGGCTACGTCCCCGTCTTGCTCGACGCGGTCGACCACGCCGCCGGCTGACTCCCACCCCCCTCGCCCCCTCGGACGGGCGACCGCCGCCGGCCCGGGGAGGCGGTAGGATCGCACCCCACGGCGCCGAGGTTGGAGTACGACGCATGTCGCAGCGGCAGGTGTACCTGAGCGGGTGGTCGGCCTACCACCCCGAGGGCCGCCTCACGAACGACGACCTCGTCCACCGCCTCGACACCACCCACGAGTGGCTCGAGGCCAAGATCGGCATCCGCGAGCGGCGCAAGGCCGAAGACGGCGAGACCATCGCGTCGATGGGCGCCCGGGCCGCGAGCGCGGCGCTCGCCCAGGCGGGGCTCGGCGTGGGCGACATCGACCTGATCATCGGGGCCACGTCCTTCGACGACGTCGCGCTCCCCGCCGCCGCCGCCCGCATCGGCGATGCCATCGGCTGCCAGGCCCACGCCTTCGACGTGAAGGCGGCCTGCTCCGGGTGGATGGTGGGCCTCGACGTGGCGGACTCGTTCCTCGCGACGGGCAAGGCCGAGCGCATCCTGGTGTGCGCCGGCGAGCACTCCGCCACCGGCGTCGATCCCGACGACCGCGCCAGTGCGTCCTTCTTCGGCGATGCCTCCGTCGCCGCGGTCGTGCAGCGCGAGCGGCCGAGCCGAGGCCTCGAGCTGATCGACCTCGTGCGCGACTCCGACAACGCCATGCACGATGCGGTCGAGGTGCCCTACGCCGGGTGGTTCCGGATGGACGCGCACCGCACGCGCCTGTGGGTCGAGGCCGCCGTCGCCAAGGCCAGCAACGAGCTGCTCGACCGAGCCGGGCTCGAGGCGGGCGACCTGCGCGCCTTCGTCTGCCACCAGGCCAACCTCCGGCTGCTCGAGCACGTGGCCGGCCACCTCCACGTCCCGGCCGAGCGCCACTGGCACAACGTCGAGTGGGCCGGGAACACCGCCTCCGCCGGCGCCCCGAGCGCCCTCTTCGACGCCCTCGAGCGCGAGCACGACGACCTGGCCGACGGCGACCCGATCCTCGTCGTCACCGTCGGCGCCGGCCTCAACGTCATCGGAGCCCTGCTGCGCTGGGTGACCACGAGCTCGTGACCGAGACCGTCCGGGAACCGAGGGCGACCCGACCCCGTCCGCCATCCGCGCGCCGCCGCCGGCGCCCCGAGCGGCGCCCGGCCCTGCGCCTGCGGCGCGTCGACGGCCTCGACGGGCTGCGCGTCCTGGGGGCCCTCGCCGTGGTCGTGTACCACGTGCTCGGGGCGGTGCTCGAGGCGAACCCGCGGGTCGGGGTCATCATGCCGCCCGCGGCGTTCACGTTCTTCATCATCTCGGGCTTCGTGATCTACCGGCCCTTCGCCGCGAGCCACGTCGCCGGCAACCCGCGCACCGACCTCCGCCGCTACGCGGTCGGGCGCGCCATCCGGGTGCTGCCGCTGTGGTGGACCGCCCTCGCCACCTACCTCCTGGTGTTCGGCGCCGGGCGCCTCGACTCCCCCCTGGAGTGGGGCGTCACGCTCACGCTCACCCACTACGCCGTGCCCGGCGCCCGCTTCGCCGTCATCGGCCCGGCCTGGGCCCTGTCGGTGGAGTGGATCTTCTACCTCGTCGTCCCGTTCGCCGCCGCCGGCATCGCCGCCGCGCACCGGGCGCTCGCCCCTCGAGCCGACGCCGCGTCGTTCCAGCTGGCCGCGCTGGCCGCCCTCGGCGCCGTCACCGCGGTCGTGCCCGACCTCCGGCCGTTCGTGGCGATCGTGGTCGGGATGGCCCTCGCCGTCGTCAGCATCCGCCAGCAGCAGGCGCGCCGCACCCCGGCCTGGCTCGTGGTGCTGCGCTCGCCCTCCACCGCCCTCGCCGCCACCGTCGTGGCCTGGCTCATCCTCCTCGACTACCCGTACCGCGAAGGGCTCTCGGTGCAGTGGGTGCAGCAGGACGCCCTCGTCGTCGCCATCTGGGTCGCGGTGGCCCTGGCCTGGTTCACCCCCGTCGCCTTCGGCCCCGGCACCGGGCTGATCACCCGACGCCTCGCCGCCCCGGCGATGGTGCGGGTGAGCTTCCTCACCTACGGCATCTACCTCTGGCACGACCTCGTGCTGCGCCAGGTCACCGAGCACCTCGGCACCGACGTGCACCTCCTCGCCGCCATGTACCTCACGATGCTGGGGTCGGTCGTGCTGGCCGCCACGACCTTCGTCCTCCTCGAGCGGCCGCTCCTCGGGGCCCGCGAGCGGCTCCGAGCGACCCGCGTCGCCCCCGCCCGGGCAGCGCGCACCCCCGAGCCGGCCGCCGCGGCGGCCCCGCCACGGGCGGCGCACCCGACGACGGCCACCCGACCGGTGACCGCCTCGGCGCGGTCCACGAGCGAGCCGACCCCCGACGATCGCCCGCCTCGCTCGGCGCCGAGCGCCGGCGGCGCGCCCGGCCAGGGGTGGATCGCCTCCATCGACGGCCTGCGCGTGCTCGCCGCCTTCTGCGTCATCACGTTCCACGTCGGCGCCGAGCAGGAGATCCCCGCCGCCTGGTCCCAAGCCCTCGCCGCCATCTGCATCCCGATCTTCGCCACGTTCTTCGTGGTCTCGGGCTTCGTCCTCTACCGCCCCTGGACGATGGCCCAGGCCCGCCTCGCGTACGGCGACGGCCGTCCGCCGCGCCGCGCCCCCGACGGCGGCGCCGTGGCCTTCTGGTTCCGCCGGGCGGTGCGCGTCTACCCGGTGTACTGGGTGGTGCAGGCCACCGCGCTGGCCATCAGCGGCACCGGCGACCTGCGCACCGCCACCGACTGGCTCCAGGTCATCACCCTCTTCCCGCTCCCGAACCTCGACGTGATCATCAACCACGGGCTGGGGGTGATCGTCTGGACGATGATCGTGGAGCTGGCGTACTACCTGGTGCTGCCCTTCCTCGCCCGGGCGGTCACGGCCGCGATCCGCGGCGGCCAGGGCTTCGTCGCCGCCAACGGCATCGTGCTGGGCGCCCTCTTCGCCGCCTTCGCGTGGTTCGGGTCCACCAGCACCCGGCTCCTCGGCGTCGCCGCCTGCATCGTGATCGGCATGGCGATCGCCGCCGTCGACGCCTGGCAGCGGACGAACCGCCGCTGGGCGCCCGGCGTGCGCGGCCTCGCCCGCCAGCCCGCCCGGGCGCTCCCGGTCATCGCCGTGGCCTGGGGGGTCGGCGCCATCGCGGCGCGCGGCGACGACCCCGACCTGCTCTTCCGCACCCACCTCGGCGTGCACCTCGCCGCCATGGTGGCGGTCTCGATCGTGCTGTTCGTGCCGGCGGTGCTGGGCCCGGCCGACGGGGGCTACCGCCGCGCCCTCGGCTCGCGCCCGATGCGGCTCCTCGGCCCGCTCACCTACGGCATCTACCTCTGGCACTACCCGGTGATCCGCCAGACCGTCGAGCGCGTCGACCTGCCGCTGCCGGCCCTCCAGGCGTGGGTGCTCGTGGTGGCGCCGCTGATGGCGCTGCTGACCTACCGTGCGATCGAGCAGCCGCTCGACCGGTTGCGCCACCGCCGGTTCGGGCGCACCACCCCCGTCGCGCCGGCCGACCGCGGAGCCACCGCCCGATGACCGACACGCCACCGATCAGCCGCGAGCAGCGCCGGGCCCGGGCCCTGCAGTACGTGGCCGCGCTCGACGGCCTGCGGGCGCTCGCCGCCCTCGGCGTGGTCATCATCCACACCGAGAGCGAGGCCGACGCCTCGATCGTGACCTACGTGATCACCGGCACGCTGACCGGGCCGCTGTTCATGCTCTTCTTCGCCATCTCGGGCTTCGTGCTCTACCGGGGCTGGGCGCGCAAGCACCTGGCGATGGCCGCCGGCGCCCCACGGGCCCGGGCCAGCGCCGCCGGCGGGGCCGACGGTCGGACCTCGAAGTACCTGCTCCGCCGCCTCCTGCGCATCTACCCGCTGTACTGGGTGGTGGCCACCGCCGCCCTCCTGGTCGCCGACACCGACCACGCCATCGGCGCCATGGACCTCGTGCAGGTGTACCTGCTGCTGCCCTTCCCCGACCCCGACGCCCTGCTCAGCCTCGGCCTCGGGATCGTGGTGTGGACCCTGATCATCGACATCGTGTTCTACGTGTACGTGGCGATCCACGGCCCGGCGATGAGCGCCGTGATCCGACGGCTGCGCCATCGGGCGACCCCGTACCAGATCGAGACGGCGGTCCTCCTCGCCATGTCGGCGGCCATCCTCGTCGGGGCCCTCTTCGTGCCCGCGCCCCTCGCCGCGCTGGTCTGCCTCCCGATCGGCATGTGGTTCGCGGTCATCGAGGCCGAGCAGGACCGCCTCGGCCGCCGCCTCGCCGGGGTCGACGCCATGGTGAACGCCTGGCCGCTCTGGCTCGGCGCGTTCGTCGTCATCGCCCCGCTCATCGACCTCATCGCCGTGCAGGCCTCGGACTACGGCGAGTTCCTGTCGTCCATGGCCGGCATCCACATGCTCCTCGTGCTGGCCGGGATCCTGCTGTTCATCAACGTGCTCTGGGGCCCCCGCCACTGGCCGCTCCAGCGCTTCCTCGAGTCGCCCTTCATGCGCACCGCCGGGCTGCTCACCTACGGCACCTACCTCTGGCACCCGGTGGTGCTGATCGTGCTCCACCAGCGGGCCCCCGACGGCGGGATGCTGCTGTATCAGGTGGTCACCGTCGCCGGCTCGATCGCCCTCGCATCGATCACCTACGTGCTGGTCGAGCGGCCGCTGTCGTCGGTGCGCCTCCAGATGCGCCGCCCCGACCGCGCCCCCGCCCCGTGACCGCCGTCGGCGCCTCGGCCCCGGCGCGCCCCACCCCGCCCGCCGGCTGGTCGGCGCCCATCAACGGGTTCCGCGGCTTCGCCGCCATCGTCGTGGTGGTCGGCCACACCTTCTTCGCCACGCGGCTGTTCCCCTACCGGGGCGTCATCCACTTCATCAGCATCATCGTCCCGCTGTTCTTCGTGATCTCGGCGTTCGCCCTCTACCGCCCGTTCGTCGAGGCCCACCTCACCGATCGCCCCTCGCCCGACCCCTGGCGGTTCTGGTGGCGGCGGCTGCTGCGGATCTACCCGCTGTTCGCGGTGGCGCTCACGCTCTACCTGATCCTGCTCCCCGGCGTCCGCCCGGCCTCCGGGCGGGTGATCGACTACGTGAAGCTGTACTCGTTCCTCCAGGTCTACGACCCCGACCTGGTCCGCTTCAGCGGCATCCCGGCGGCGTGGTTCCTGTGCGACGAGGTCGTCTTCTACCTGATGATCCCCGGCATCGCCCTGCTGGGCCGGTGGCTGGGGCGGCGCCTCGCCGGTCCCCGCCGGGCCGCCCGGCCCGCCGAGGTGCTGCGGGCCCACGCCCTGGTCGCCGTGGCGATGATCGTGATCGGCCAGGCCTCGCGCACCTACCTGCTCCACCTCGACTACCCGGGCGCCACGTCGCTGCCGGTCTCGAACCTCGACTACTACGGCTTCGGGATCCTGCTCGCCCTCGCCACGCTCCGCGAGGAGCGCGGCCGGGCGCTCCCGCGGGCGGTCGATTGGGTGCGGGGGCGGCCGTGGGTCGCCCTGGCGGTCCTCGCCGCCGGCGCCGTGGCCATGAACGAGGTCGCTCGGGCCCCGGGCGCGACCTCCGGCGCCATCGAGGACATGCAGCGCTACGGCGTCTACAGCGTGATGGTCGTGCCCTTCATGATCGTGATGTGCCTCGGGCCGGCCGACCGCTCGTTCAACCGGTGGTTCTCGTCGACCCGCTGGAACCACCTGGCGCTGATCTCGCTGCACGTCTACCTGTGGCACCAGCTGGTCCTCGGTGGCTTCGACCGCTACGTCACCGAGGTCGCCGAGGTCCGCATCGGGACGCCGCTCACCACCGGGGTGATCCTGTGCGTCGGCGCGGTCGCGGCCACGGTCGCCTGGGCCAGCCTCCTGCGGCCCGGCCTCGACGCGCCCTACCGGCGCTGGGGGAGCAACCTCCCTCGCCGTCCGCTCGCCGCCGGCTCGCCGCGCTGGGCCCGCCCAGCGGCCGCGTTCGGCGCGGTGGCCCTGCTCGGTGCCGGCGCCCTGGTGGCGGTGGCCTACGGCGCCAGCCCGGTGCGGGTGCAGGCGTCGGTGGGCCAGCTCGCGGTCACCCACGCCCGGCCCGGCGACGCGGTGGTCGTGCGCCACGACGGCGACGAGGTGGGCCGGGCCGAGGCCGACGAGCGCGGCACGGCCGTGGTGCGCGACCTCGCACCGGGCCGCTACGAGGTGGTCCAGCAGCGCGGCGGGCGGCGCGTGGTGTCGCGCGAGACCACCGTGCCCGCCCTCGACGACCGGCCGCCGGCGTCGTTCTACGAGGGCCAGCGGCTCCACGCCGGCATGAACGAGATCGTGGCGCGCGACGGCACGCGCCTCGCCGCGTACGTCCGCTTGCCCGGCCCGGAGGAGGACGGCCCCTACCCCACGGTCGTCGAGTACTCGGGCTACCAGATCGCCGACCCCGACGTCACCCAGCCGGCCAGCGCGGTGGCCCGGGCCCTGGGGTACGCCACGGTGGGCGTCAACCTCCGCGGCACCGGGTGCTCGGCCGGGGCGTTCGAGATGCTGAGCGAGGTGCAGGTGGCCGACGGCTACGACGTCGTGGAGGCCGTCGCCGCCCAGCCGTGGGTGCAGGGCGGTCGGGTGGGCCTGGTGGGGTTCTCCTACGGCGGGCTGGGCGCGCTCGAGGCCGCATCGGGCGCGCCGCCCTCGCTCAGCGCCGTGGCGGCGCTCAGCGTCTACGGCGAGGCCCGCGAGGCGTTCCACCCGGGAGGGCTGTCGAACTCGGGCTTCCCCGTCGGGTGGATGCAGGACCTGAGCGAGGACGCCGCGCCCGCCGGCGCCGACTGGGTGCAGCGGCGGATCGCGGACGGCGACGCCGCCTGCGCGCGCAACCAGCTGCTCCACGGCCAGGCGGTCGACCTCATCGATCGGTACCTCGGCGACGCGCCCGACGACGGCCGCTTCGACGCCCTCTCCCCCGCCACCTGGGCACCCTCGATCGACGTGCCGGTGTTCCTGGCCGGCCAGCTCCAGGACGCCACCATCGGCACCGACCTCGCCGACCACCTCGGCGCGTTCACCGCGGCCCCGGTGCGGCGCCTGGTGCTCACGAACGGCACCCACGGCGACGCGGTGTCCCCCCAGGTCCTGCGGCGAATGGACCAGTTCCTCTCGCTCTACGTGGCCGGCGAGGTCCCCGGCGAGTTCGACACCGCCGAGCTGCTCGCCGAGACCCGGCCCGACGTGGACCCCGACCTGGTGCCCGACGGTCCACCCCCGCTCGACCTCTCGACCGAGCCCGACGTCGACGCCGCCCGCGGCACCTACGCGGCGGCGCCGGCGGTCGAGGTGCTGTTCGAGTCGGGCAACGGCGGGCGGCCCGAGGCCGCGGCCGCCGCCACGTCGATGACCTTCGGCTCGTGGCCGCCGCCCGACGCGGAGCTCGACGACCTGGCGCTCGCGCCCGGCGGCCGCCTCGTCGACGCCGGCGCCACCGCACCCGAGCCCGTCCGCTTCACCACCGATGGGTCGGTGAGCGGCGAGGCGTACAACATCGAGGGCAGCGACCTGGTGACGAACGCGGTGTCGCCGTGGGCGGCGCCCGACCCGGCCTCGGCCGCCGACTGGATCTCGGCGCCGATGGCCGACGACGCAGCCCTGGTGGGCTCCACCGAGCTCGAGCTGTGGGTGCGACTCGACCAGCGCGACGTCGACCTCCAGGCCACCCTCAGCGAGGTGGCGCCCGACGGTCGGGAGACCTTCATCCAGGCCGGATGGCGACGGGCCTCCGAGGCCGCCGACGTGGTCCAGCCCGGCGCGTGGACCATCGTGCCGATCCGGCTCGGACCGGTGGGCCACCTGCTGCGAGCCGGGTCGCGGCTGCGGCTCGTGGTGGGGACGCCCGGCGACGGCCAGGTGCAGTGGAGCTTCTACCCGCCGCCCCACGATGCCGTGACGGTCGAGGTCGGCCAGGGCGGCCCGGCGCCCAGCACGCTGCGCGTCCCGATCGTGCCCACGGCGATCGACGTCGCGCCCGCCGCCTGCGGCGACCTGCGGGGCCAACCCTGCCGCGCCTACGCCCCCCTCGCCCCGACGGCGCCGGCGCCGTGACCGACCTGGGCCTGGTCCTCGTCGACCTCCCGCCCGACGGGCCCGCAGGGGTCGGTCCGCTCGCCGCGGCCGCCGAGGCGGCCGGCGTCGGCCGTCTGGCTCACCGACCACCAGCGCTGGCACCGGCCGTGCGTCGACGTCATCGGGGCCTCCACGCCGTGGCCGCGGCCACCAGCCGCTGCCGCCTCGGCCCGTGCGTGCTGCAGCTCCCCCTGCGGGACCTGGCCGGCACGGCGAAGTCGATGGCCTACCTCGGCGCCCTGGCCGGGGATCGCCTCGTGGTCGGCGTCGGCGTCGGCGAGCACCGGCGGGAGTACGAGCTGTGCGGCCACGGCGACCGCTTCGAGCGACGGGGGCGCCTGCTCGATGCCGGCATCGCCGACCTGCGCGAGCGGTGGGCGCCACCGTCCGGCGACGAGCGCCTGGTGCTCGCCCCCACCGCCTCGCCCCCGATCTGGGTGGGCGGCCGCAGCCGGCCGCCCGGCGCCGGGCCGCCCGGCTCGGCGACGGCTGGATCCGCACCTGTGCCGGGCCGACTGGTTCGCCGCCGAGGTCTCCCAGCTCGACGCCGACCTCCGCGTCGCGGGCCGCGAGGAGGTGGCGTTCACCCGCGCTGCGGCCGTCGCCGTCTTCGTCGACGACGTGGAGCCCGAGACCGACCCTGCGCGTGGCTCGGCCGCCTCTACGACCTGCCGCCGGCGGCCTTCGGACGAGCGGTGGTGCGCGGCTCCGCGGCCGCGATCGTCGACGAGCTCGCCGCCTTCGCCGCCGCGGGTGCCGACCACCTCGCCCTCGTGGTGGCCGGCGACCGCCCCGTCGACCACCTCCGGGCGGTCCTCGGCGCGCGGGCGGGCCGCGAGGGCTAGGCCACGGCGGCGGCCACCGCGGCTGCGGCCGCCTCCACCGCGGGCCCGAAGCGAGCACCGGGGTCGGCGCCGAGGCGCCCGACCGGACCCGAGATGCCGACGACGGCGACCGGCTCGCCGTCGGCCACGACCGCCGCGCTCACCGATGCCACCCCGGGTGCCCGCTCCTCCACGCTCGCCACCCAGCGGTCGAGCGGTGCGCTGCCATCGAGGATCCGGCCCGCGGAGCCGACGCCGAGCGGGAGGCGGACGCCCTCGGGCACGATCGTGCGGAGCTCGTGGGGCGACTCGAGCGATACGACGCACGTCCGCTGGTCGCCCTCGCGGACGTAGAGCTGGACCGACTCGCCCGTGGCCGTGCGGAGCTCCTCGAGCACGGGGCGGGCCACGGCGCCGAGGGGCCAGTCCTCGGCGGCGGCGTGGCCGAGGCCGACGAGCCGCAGCCCGAGCCGGTAGGCGCCCTCGTCGTCGCGGGCGAGCAGGCCGTGGGCCTCGAGCGCCCCGGCCAGGCGGTGCGCCGTCGGCTTCGCGAGGCCGGTGGCGGCCACCAGGTCGACCAGCCGGCAGGGACCCGGCGAGGAGGCGACGGCGTCGAGCACGGCCATCGACTTGTCGAGCACCCCCACCGTGCGTAGATTGCGTTCCATCGAGTGGAATACTCGTCTCACATCGTGAGACACGTCAAGCCAACCCCCGGAGACCCGCCATGTCGGCACCGAAGACCCTGAGCCAGAAGGTGTGGGACGCCCACGTCGTCTCGCGCACCCCGGGCGAGCCGGACCTGCTCTTCATCGACCTGCACCTGGTCCACGAGGTCACCAGCCCGCAGGCGTTCGACGGGCTGCGGATGGCCGGCCGCGCCGTCCGCCACCCCGAGCTCACCCTCGCCACCGAGGACCACAACGTCCCCACCACCGACACCCACCTCGAGATCGCCGACCCGATCAGCCGCAAGCAGGTGGAGACGCTCCGGGCCAACGCCGCCGAGTTCGGCATCGCCATCCACCCGATGGGGACCCCGGGCCAGGGCATCGTCCACATCATCGGTCCCGAGCAGGGCTACACGCTGCCGGGCATGACCATCGTGTGCGGCGACTCGCACACCTCGACCCACGGCGCGTTCGGCGCGCTGGCGTTCGGCATCGGCACCTCCGAGGTCGAGCACGTGCTCGCCACCCAGACGCTCCCGCAGGCGCCGGCCAAGACCCTCGCCATCACCGTCGACGGCGACCTCCCGGCCGGCAGCACCGCCAAGGACATCATCCTGGCGATCCTCGGGCGCATCGGCACCGGCGGCGGCATCGGCCACATCGCCGAGTACCGCGGCTCGGCCATCCGGGCCCTCTCCATGGAGGGCCGCATGACCGTGTGCAACATGAGCATCGAGGCGGGCGCCAAGGCCGGGCTCATCGCCCCCGACCAGACCACGTTCGACTACCTCCAGGGCCGCCAGCACGCCCCCGCCGGCGCCGCCTGGGACGACGCGGTGGCCCACTGGCGCACCCTGCCCACCGACGAGGGCGCCACGTTCGACAAGGAGGTCGTGCTCGACGCCGCCGAGATCTTCCCGCACGTGTCCTGGGGCACCAACCCGGGCCAGGTCGCCCCGATCACCGCCGCGGTCCCCGATCCGGCGAGCTTCGCCGACCCGGTCGAGCGCAACGCCGCCACCCGCGCGCTCGAGTACATGGGCCTCGCCGCCGGCACCCCGCTCAAGGAGGTCGGCGTCGACACGGTGTTCATCGGCTCGTGCACCAACGGCCGCATCGAGGACCTGCGATCGGTGGCCGAGGTGGCGAAGGGCCGCCGAGTCGCCTCGGGGACCCGCACGCTCGTCGTCCCCGGCTCCTGGGCCGTGAAGGCCCAGGCCGAGGCCGAGGGGATCGACCGGGTGCTGGTCGACGCCGGCTTCGACTGGCGCGACCCGGGGTGCTCGATGTGCCTCGCCATGAACCCCGACAAGCTCGCCCCCGGCGAGCGCTGCGCGTCCACCAGCAACCGCAACTTCGAGGGCCGGCAGGGTCGGGGCGGACGCACCCACCTCGTCTCGCCCGCCGTCGCCGCCGCCACGGCCATCGCCGGCCACTTCGCCACCCCGGAGGACCTCTGACCATGGACGCCGTCCGCATCGTCACCGGCACCGCGGTCCCGCTCGACCGCTCCGACGTCGACACCGACCAGATCATCCCGTCCGACTGGCTCAAGCAGGTCGAGCGCACCGGCTTCGAGAAGGGCCTCTTCTCGGAGTGGCGCGACGACCGCGACTTCGTGCTCAACCAGGAGCAGTACGCCGGGGCGACCATCCTCGTGGCCGGCCCCAACTTCGGCACCGGCTCGTCGCGCGAGCACGCCGTCTGGGCCATCCAGCAGTACGGGTTCCGCGCCGTGATCTCGCCGCGCTTCGGCGACATCTTCCGCAACAACAGCACCAAGAACGGGCTGGTGCCCGTGGTGGTCAGCCCCGAGGTGGGCGACCAGCTGCTGCGGGCGATCGAGGCCGACCCGACCCTCGAGCTCACCATCGACGTGGAGCGGCGCACGCTCGAGGCGCCCGCGCTCGGGCTCTCGGTCGACTTCCCGCTCGACGACTCGGTCCAGCACCGGTTCCTCGAGGGCCTCGACGACATCGGCATCACGCTGCGCCAGGCCGACGACATCGCCCGCTACGAGGCGTCGCGCCCCGCCTGGTTCCCCACCACCGGCTGAGGGCGGTTCGGCCCGGCGGCCCGCCCGGGTAGGGGACCGCCATGGCCCACGTCCTCGTCACCGGCGCCACCGGCTACATCGGCGGCCGTCTCGTGCCCGAGCTGCTCGCTGCGGGCCACCGCGTCCGCGGCCTCGCCCGCACGCCCTCCAAGCTCGACGACCAGCCCTGGCGCCCCGCCGTCGAGGTGGTGCGCGGCGACGTCACCGATCGGGCGTCGCTCGCCGCGGCGATGGACGGCGTCGACGTGGCGCTGTTCCTCGTGCACTCCATGGGCGGTCCGGCCGACTTCGACGAGACCGACCGGCGCGGGGCCGCCTGCTTCCGCGACGCCGCCGCCGACGCGGGCGTGGGCCGCATCGTGTACCTCGGCGGCCTCGGGCGCGACGACGACCCCGACCTGTCGCGCCACCTGCGCAGCCGCCACGAGGTCGGCGCCGTGCTCGCCGACGGTCCGGTCCCGGTCACCGAGCTGCGCGCCGCGGTGATCATCGGCTCGGGCTCGGCGAGCTTCGAGATGCTGCGCTACCTGGTCGAGGTCCTCCCGGTGATGATCACGCCCCGCTGGGTCGACAACCGCTGCCAGCCCATCGCCATCCGCGACGTGCTCGGCCAGCTCGTGGCCGCCGTCGACGACGACGGCGCGGGCCACCGTTGCCTCGAGATCGGCGGCCCCGACGTGCTGACCTACCGCCAGATGATGCAGGTGTACGCCGAGGTGGCGGGGCTTCCCCGCCGCCGGGTGGTGTCGGTCCCGGTGCTGACCCCGGCGCTGTCGTCGCGCTGGGTCGGGCTGGTCACGCCCCTGCCGGCCGGGCTGGCCCGCCCGCTGGTGGAGAGCCTGATCAACGAGGTGGTCGTCACCCGACCGAGCCCGCCGCCGCCCGGCCACCCCGACCCCCTCCCCTTCCGGCGGGCGGTGGAGCTCGCGCTCGAGCGCTCGGCCGACCTCCAGGTGTCGACCCGCTGGTCCGACGCCGCCCTGTCGGGGAGCACCCCCGCCGACCCGCTCCCCACCGACCCCGACTGGGCGGGCGGCAGCCTCCTCACCGACCACCAGACCGCCCGCTCGAGCGCGCCGCCCTCGGCGGTGTTCGCCGCGGTCACCGGCATCGGGGGCGACCGAGGGTGGTACGTGACCCCGCTGCTCTGGCAGCTGCGAGGCTGGGCCGACAAGTTGGTCGGCGGGGTGGGGATGCGTCGGGGGCGCCGCCACCCCGACGACCTGTGGGTGGGCGATGCGCTCGACTTCTGGCGGGTGGAGGCGGTGGAGCCCGACGCCCTCGTGCGGCTGCGAGCCGAGATGAAGCTCCCCGGCGAGGCGTGGCTCCAGTGGACGATCCGACCGGACGGGGAGGGCGCCGTGCTCGACCAGCAGGCGATCTTCTACCCCCGAGGCCTCTTCGGACGCCTCTACTGGTACGCCCTCATCCCGTTCCACGCGGTGATCTTCGCCCGAATGTGCCGCAAGCTGGCCGAGGCCGCCGCCGCGGCCGAGCGCCTCGGCCCGGGCGGGGCGCGCCGGAGCCCGGCGCCGGCCCCGACGCCCTGAGCCGAGCCGGGCGCTCAGCCCACGGTGGCGGCGTCGAGTGCCGGCGCGCTCGGCGGTACCGTCGCGGCGCCCGCCGCCCGGTGCCGTCGGACCGACCACGCCACCGCGCCCGCCCAGGCCCCGACGATGGCGAGGTAGGTCGCGACCGCGGCGCCGCCGGTCACCTCCGCCGCGCCGAGGAGCGTGCGGGCGTTGGTGAGCACGATGAACCCACCGACGAGCGAGCCGAGCAGCTGCGGCGGGATGGTGCGGACCAGGTAGGCGGCGATCGGGGCGGCCACGAGGCCGCCGCCGAGCAGCGCCAGCACATAGTCGAGCCGGACGCCCTCGTTGCCGATGCCGATCAGGAACCCGAGGCTGGCCGCAAGGGCGACCAGGAACTCGGAGGTGTCGACCGAGCCGATCACCTTGCGGGGCTCGACCCGCCCCGAGACGAGCAGGGTCGGCGTGGCGACCGGGCCCCAGCCACCCCCGCCCGTGGCGTCGACGAAGCCGGCGACGAGGCCGATCGGGCCGAGCACCCGGGAGCGGAGCGACCGCGTCGGGTCGACCGGGCGGAGGGTGCCGAAGGTGAACCGCACCAGCACGTAGGCGCCCAGCGCCGCGAGGATGGCGGCCATCGCCGGCTTCGCCGCCTCGGTCGAGAGGTTCGACAGGAACGTGGCGCCGGCGAACGCACCGACGGCACCGGGCGCGCCGAGGCGCCCCACGATGCGCCAGTCCACGTTGCCGAAGCGCCAGTGCGACGCCCCCGAGGCGAGGGTCGTGCCGATCTCGGCCAGGTGGACCGAGGCCGACGCCGCGGCCGGCGCCAGGTCGGCGGCCAGCATCATCGAGGACGACGTCACGCCGTAGGCCATGCCCAAGGCGCCGTCGACGAGCTGGGCGACGAGGCCGACGATGGCCAGGACGATGATCTTGCGCATGGGCTCCCGCTCCTTATTCCTACTAATTCAGTAGACAATATGGATATAGGAGGGTCCAAGCAAGCGGTGGCCGTCCGAGCCCGGCGCTCGGCCCTTGTAGCCTGGGGCCATGTCGGGAGGGCGCTGGAGTCGCATCGTGCTGGCCGCGCTGGTCGCCGCCGGCGCGCTGGCGCTGCTCCGCAAGCTGCGCGGCCCGGCGGCGCCGCAGTTCTCCGACCACCCGTCCGTGTCGGGCGGCCCGACCCCCGAGCCGGAGGCGCGCGAGCCCGCACCGGCGCCGGCACGCCCGAGCGCGCCGGTCCCCACCGACCCGCCCGAGGCGGACGCACCCGGTGCCCCAGCGCCCGAGTCGGGCACCGCCTGGGTGCCCCCGCTCGAGGGCGCGTGCCCCGAGGGCTACCCCATCAAGGCCAAGGTCTCCTCGGGCATCTTCCACCGACCGGGCGGGCTGGCCTACGAGCGCACCAAGCCCGACCGCTGCTACCCCGACGAGGCCGCAGCCGAGGCCGACGGCTTCCGCGCGGCCAAGCGCTGAGGACCTCGTGACCACCTTCACCGCCACCCTGCAGCTGAACGGCAAGACGGCCACGGGCATCGAGGTGCCGGAGGCGGTGGTGACGTCGCTCGGGGCCGGCAAGCGCCCGCCCGTCACCGTCACCATCGGCGGCTTCGAGTTCCGCACCACGATCGCCCCGATGGCCGGGTCGTGGTGGATCCCGGTCAGCGCCGAGCGTCGCGCCGGCGCCGGCATCGCCGCGGGCGACCAGCTCGAGGTGCACGTCGCGCTCGACACGGCGCCGCGCACCGTGGAGGTGCCCGACGACCTCGCCGCTGCGCTCGACGCCGCGCCGGGCGCCCGAGCGGCCTGGGACCGCCTCAGCCCCAGCCACCAGCGGGCCCACGTGGACCCGATCCTGGCCGCGAAGAAGCCCGAGACGCGCCAGCGCCGGGTGGCGAAGGCGCTCAAGGCGCTCGAGGGCCGCTGAGGCTCAGCTCCCGGCCGAGGAGCCGGCGACGGCCACGCTCGTGACCCCGTCGGCGGCGCGCAGGGCATCGACCACCTCGGCCGGCACCGGCGCGGTGGTGGCGATCACCATCAGGGCGCTGTCGGGCTCGGGCGAGCGCCCGACCTCCATGTCGGCGATGTTGACCCCGGCGTCGCCCAGGATCGTGCCGACCCGACCGATCACGCCGGGCCGATCGTCGTTGCGGACGACGAGCAGGTCGTCGGCCGGCGGCATGTCGAGCGTGTGGCGCTCGATCTGCACGATCCGCGGCTCCGCCTTCAGCCCCACCAACGTGCCGGCGATCTGGCGGCCGCCACCGGTGATCGAGATGAGGTTGATCCAGTCGACCGTGCTCGACGTGGTGGTCTCCTTGACCTCGACGCCCCGCTCCTCCGCCAGCGTCGGGGCGTTCACGTACGAGACCGGCTCGTCGGTGACCGTGCCGAAGAGGCCCTTCAGCACCGACAGGGTCAGGATGCGGGTGTCGTAGCCGGCGAGCTCGCCGCAGTACTCGACCTCGACCTGCTCGGGCAGCGCCTCGCCCAGCCCGCCGAACAGGCGACCGAGCTGCTCGGCGACGCCGAGGAACGGCCGGACCGTCTCGCTCGCCTCGGCAGCCGCCACGTTCACCGCGAAGGGCACGAACTCGCCGGCGAGGGCGAGCAGCACCTGCTCGGCGATCGTGTCGCCCGCCTTGTCCTGCGCCTCGCGGGTGCTGGCGCCGAGGTGCGGGGCCACGACGACCGACGGCAGCTCGAAGAGCGGCGACTCGGTGGTGGGCTCCTTCTCGAACACGTCGAGCGCGGCGCCGGCGATGCGGCCCGCCGCGATGGCCTCGGCGAGCGCCGCCTCGTCGACGATGCCGCCGCGCGACACGTTGATCACGCGCAGGCTCGGCTTGGCCTTGGCGAGGAACTCGGGGCCGATCAGCCCGATCGTCTCGGGGGTCTTCGCCACGTGCAGGGTGAGGAAGTCGGCCTGGGCCGCCACCTCGTCGAGGCTCACCAGCTCGATGTTCATGGCCCGGGCCCGCTCGGGCGCGATGAACGGGTCGTGGGCGATGATCCGCATGCCGAACGCCATCGCCCGCTGGGCGACCAGCTTGCCGATGCGGCCGAGCCCGATGACGGCGAGCGTCTTGTCGGCGAGCTCCACGCCCTCCCACTTCGAACGCTCCCAGCGGCCCTGCACCAGCGCGGCGTGGGCCTGGGGGATGTTGCGCGCCTGGGCGAGCAGCAGCGCCATGGTCTGCTCGGCGGCGGAGAGGATGTTGCTCTGCGGGGCGTTCACGACCATCACGCCGCGCGCCGTCGCGTGGGCGACGTCGACGTTGTCGAGGCCGATCCCCGCCCGGCCGACGACGACCAGGTCGGTCCCGGCGTCGAGCACCTCGGCGGTGACCGTGGTGGCCGAGCGGATGATCAGGGCGTGGGCCCCCTTCACCGCCTCGAGCAGCTCCTCGGGCGAGAGGCCCAGCTGGACGTCCACCTCGTGGCCGGCGGCGCGCAGCGCGTCGAGGCCGGCATCGGCGATCTTCTCGGGAACCAGGACACGAGCCATAGGGATCCGAGTCTGCCGGGTCGCCGCGCCGATCGGCCAATGCCCTCCCGACGCCAGGTCAGGTGGACGTCAGAGCCCGACCGCGCCCGCCACCGGCTCGATCGGGTCGGCGGGCTCGAAGCCGAAGACGCGTCCGTAGAACCACAGCTCGGCCTCGAGCGCCCGCACGATGCTCTCGGCCCGGCGGAACCCGTGCTGCTCGCCCTCGAAGAGGACGTAGGCGTGCGGGATCCCCTTGGCGGCCAGCGCGGCGACGATCATCTCGGCCTGGTTCGGCGGCACCACCTCGTCCTCGCTCCCCTGGAGCACGATCAGCGGCGCGGCGAACCCCTCGGTGTGGTGGATCGGCGACCGCGCCTCGTAGGTGGCCCGGTCCTCGGGCCAGCGGCCCACGAGGCCGTCGAGGTAGCGGCTCTCGAACTTGTGGGTGTCCGCGGCGAGGGCGCTGAGGTCGGCGACGCCGTAGTGGCTGGCACCGGCGGCGAACGTGTCGCCGAAGCACAGCGCGGCGAGGGTCGTGAACCCACCGGCCGATCCGCCGCGGATGGCCAGGTGGTCGCCATCGGCGAGGCCCTCCTCGGCGAGGTGGCGGGCCGCAGCGGCCGCATCCTCCACGTCGACGATCCCCCACCGGCCGGCGAGCAGCTGGCGGAACGGCCGGCCGTAGCCGGTGGAGCCGCCGTGGTCGACGTCGACCACGGCGAAGCCCCGGCTCGTCCAGAACTGCTTGGCCAGCGCCAGGACCTGGCGGGCGTGGGAGGTGGGCCCACCGTGGATCATCACGATCAGCGGCGGGCGCTCGCCCGCGGGCCCCCTCGCGTCGGGGTTACTGGGCGCGTAGTGGAGCCCGTGGGCGACGCGGCCGTCGACCGACTCGAAGGTGATGGGCGTCGGCGCGGAGATCCAGGCCGGTCCCGGGCCGTCGGCCGCCGCCGGCCGGAGGCGCTCGAGGCCGGCGAGGGGCCACCCGCCGTCGTCGAGGACGTCGACGAGGTGGGGCGTCGGCTCGGAGGTCGGTGAGCCCGCCACCACCAGCGCGTCGTGGCCGTCGCCCGCCGCGACCACCTGGCCGATGTCGGTGAACGGGGTGTCGAGGACCCGCACCTCGCCGTCGGGCTCGACGATTGCGAGCGCGTCGGCGCCTTCGCTCCGGGCGCTCACGAGGAGCCGCCCGGGAGCCAGCTCCGCCCACCAGCGCAGGCCGCCGACCCAGAGCGGGCCGCCCACCTCCACCTCGGCGCCTCCGTCGGCGATCATCGGCTCGACGCGACCCGGCTCGACCTCGCGCCACGGGTTCCACCAGCCGGTCCGATCGGTGCAGAACGCCAGCGTGCCGTCGGCGAGGAACCCGGGCTGGACGATCGACTCGTCGACCCCGCCGGCCACGGTCCGGACGTCGAGCAGCTGGGAGGGCCCGCCGGTCTCGTCGGCCACCATGCCGGCGAGGCGCAGCCGCGTGCCGTCCCACGGCATCCGAGGGTGGTCCCACTCGATCCAGGCCAGCTGGTCGCCCCGGGTGGCGGGCGAGTGCACGAAGTCCGGCCCGGTGTGCAGCACCCGGATCCGGCTCGGGTCGTCCACGGCGGAGCCGTCGATCGGGAGCGCCACCAGCTCGTCGACCGCCTCGCCGGTCCGGGCGACGGCATCGGGCTCGTGCGACTCGCGCACGCAGACGATCCACCCCGGGAAGCGCTCCGGGTCGAGCCAGGTGGGCTCGCTGTAGCGCAGCCCTCGGGGCACGCTCGCCTCGGGGGTGATGGCGACCGGCTCCGGCGAGGTCCCGTCGGCGGGGTCGACCCGGTACAGGCGCTGGTCGGCCCAGTCGGCGAACACGACCGTGCCGTCGCGCACGGCCCACGCCCCGCCGCCGTACTCGAGGACGGCGGTGCGCGCGTTCCAGGTGCGCCGCGCGCCCGCGGGGTCGGCGGCCGGGAACAGGTCGTGGCGGGCGCCGCCCACCGAACGGCGCACCAGCTGGGTCCGCCCGCCCTCGGCGGGGCGCAGCTCGCCCCACCACACGTCCTCGCCATCGGCCCGCACCTCCCCCACCGCGGCCGCCCCCGCCACCAACGAGGCGGCGGTGATCGGCGACGGCCAGGAGCCGTAGGGCAGGACGCGAGGCGCATCGGTCATCGGGCCATCGTGCCAGGCCCCACCCGGCCCACCGACCTCGAGCTCAGGCGTCGATCGGGCCGGCGACGAGGTCGTGGCGCCACCACACGTCGGGGAGGACGAGGGCCCCGGTGACGAATCCGGGGCGACCGGGGAGCGGCCGAGCCTGGAACGCGGCCCCCGACACCCGCGCCGATGGCGGCCGGAAGCCGAGCAGATCGCCCTGCACGAAGCCGAACCGCGAGTAGTAGCCGGGATCGCCGACGACGAAGACGAGGGGCTCGTCGCGCCCGGCGAGCGCCTCGATCGCCTGGGACACCAGCGCGGTGCCGATGCCGGCGTGGGCCCGGTCGGGCCGCACGGAGAGCGGGCCGAGGAACAGGACCTCCGCCGCACCGGCGGGCGCGTCGACCCAGGCCCGGGTGAGGGCGACGTGCGCGACCACCTCGCCCTCGAGCTCGGCGACGAACGACAGGTCGAGCCACGCCGACGAGGTCCGGAGGTCGTCGAGGAGCGCGGGCACGGCATCGCTGCCGAACGACGCCGCCACGACCGCCTGGACGGCGGCCCGATCGGCGGGCGCCTCGGGCCGGAGGACCAGCTCGCTCACTCGGCGAGCAGGTCGGCGATCCGCTGGATGCCCTCGCCCAGGTCGTCGTCGCCGAGGGCGAAGCTGAGCCGGGCGTAGCCCGGGGCGCTGAACGCCTCGCCCGGGACGATGGCGACCTTCGCCTCCTCGAGGATGAGGTCGGCCAGCTCGAGGGTGGTGCGCACCTCGTGGCCCTTCACCGGCCGCTGGAGGATGGCCTTGAAGCTCGGGAACGCGTAGAAGGCGCCCTCGGGCTCGAGGACGGTCACGCCGGGGATGGCGCCGAGCGCCCGGTACATCGACATCCGGCGCCGGTCGAACGACTCGCGGAAGCGGGCGACGTCGTCGAGCCCGCCCTCGAGCGCGGCGATGGCCGCCCGCTGGCTGACGTTGGCGACGTTCGACGTCTCGTGGCTCTGCAGGTTGGTGGCCGCCTTGACGATGTCGGTGGGGCCGATCATCCACCCCACCCGCCAGCCGGTCATGGCGTAGGTCTTGGCCACGCCGTTGAGCACGAGGCAGGTCTGGGCCAGCTCGGGCACGAGGACCGGCATCGAGTGGTGCTCGGCATCGCCGTAGGTGAGGTGCTCGTAGATCTCGTCGGTGATGACCCAGATGCCGTGCTCCACGGCCCAGCGGCCGATCTCCTCGATCGCGTCGCGGGGGTACACCGCGCCCGTCGGGTTGCTGGGGCTGACGAACACCAGGGCCTTGGTCTTCGGGGTGCGGGCCGCCTCGAGCTGCTCGACCGTCACCCGGAAGCCGGTTCCCTCGTCGGTGGGCAGCTCCACCACCACGCCGCCCGCGCGGCGGATGGGCTCGGGGTAGGTGGTCCAGTAGGGGGCCGGGAGGAGCACCTCGTCGCCCGGATCGATGAGCGTCGCGAACGCGTTGGCGACGGCGTGCTTGCCGCCGTTGGTGACGAGCACCTGGGCGGGCTCGACGTCGAAGCCGCTGTCGCGCGCCGTCTTGGTGGCGATGGCCTCCTTCAGCTCCGGGAGGCCACCTGCGGGCGTGTAGCGGTGGTTCTTGGGATCGCGGCAGGCGGCGACCGCCGCCTCGACGATGTGGTCGGGGGTCGGGAAGTCGGGCTCGCCGGCGCCGAAGCCGATCACCGGCTCCCCCGCCGCCTTCAGCGCCTTGGCCTTCGCGTCGACCGCCAGGGTGGCGGACGGGGCGATGGCGGCGATGCGGTCGGAGACTCGTGAACCCATGGGGCCATGGTGCCACGCTCCGTTCGCGCCCCGACAACCGGTTGCCGGCCCAGCTCGCCCCCACCAACGGCTTCGCCCGGTCACCGGCCCGGCTGCGACACTGGGACCATGACCGGCACGCCCCCCATCACCATCCCCGCCGACCTGCTCCCCGCCGACGGCCGCTTCGGCTGCGGTCCCTCCAAGGTCCGCCCGGAGGCGGTGGCCGCCCTGGCCGAGGCGGCGCCCGAGTACCTGGGCACCAGCCACCGCCAGGCCCCGGTGAAGTTCATGGTCAGCCGACTGCGCAACGCCGTGCACGAGCTGTTCGCCCTGCCCGACGGCTACGACGTGATCCTGGGCAACGGCGGCACCACGGTGTTCTGGGACGCCGCCACGTTCGGGCTCATCGAGCAGCGGAGCCAGCACCTCGCCTTCGGCGAGTTCTCGAGCAAGTTCGCCACCTGCGCCGCCCAGGCGCCGTTCCTGGCCGAGCCGACGGTCATCAGCGCGCCCGCCGGCGAAGCCGCCGACCCCGTCGCCGAGACCGGCGTCGACCTCTACGCCCTCACCCACAACGAGACCTCGACGGGCGTCGCCACCACGATCGAGCGGCCTGCGGGCGCCGATGCCGGCGCGCTGGTCGCCGTCGACGCCACCTCGGCCGCCGGTGGCCTGCGCTTCGACGCCGCCCAGACCGACGTCTACTACTTCGCCCCCCAGAAGTGCCTGGCCTCCGACGGCGGCCTCTGGATCGCCGCCGTCTCGCCGGCCGCCATGGAGCGCATCGAGCGCATCGCGGCGAGCGACCGGTGGATCCCGGCCTCGATCGACCTGAAGACGGCGATGGACAACTCGCTCAAGGACCAGACCTACAACACCCCGGCGCTGGCCACGATCTTCCTCGCCGTGCACCAGATGGAGTGGATCAACCAGAACGGCGGGATGCTCTTCTCGGCCGGGCGCAGCGAGGCCAACGCCAAGGTCATCTACGACTGGGCCGAGGCGTCGGACTACGCCACGCCGTTCGTCGCCGACCCTGCCCGGCGCTCGAACGTGGTGGCCACCATCGACCTCGACGACTCGGTGGAGGCCACGACGGTCTCGGCGGTGCTGCGCGCCAACGGCGTCGTCGACACCGACAGCTACCGCAAGCTGGGCCGCAACCAGCTGCGCATCGCCCTGTTCCCCGCGATCGACGTCGACGACGTGCGCCAGCTCACCCGCTGCATCGACCACGTGGTCGACGAGCTCCGCACGGCCTGAGCCGTAGCGAGCGCCCCCAGGTCAGACGAGCAGGAGCGCACCCGCGGCGACGGCAGCGGCGCCGACGCCCAGGCGGACGGTGCGACGGTCGCGGATGACCGTGCCGACGCCCACGCCCGCCACGTGGAGGAGCACGGTGGCCACGAGGAACCCGGCCACGTAGGCGACGGGGTGCACCGAGGTGGGCGCCTCGGCGCCGTGGGCGTGCCCGTGCGCGAAGCCGGCCACCGCGAGGAGCCCGAGCAGCGGCGCCAGGTGGCGTCCCCGCAGCTCGACCGCGGCGGCGATGGCGATGCCGAGCAGCAGCACCGAGGCGGCGATGGCGATCTCGGCGCCAGGGAGCGGCAGCCCGACCATGCCCGCGGTGCCGCCCAGCGCCATACCCCCGACGAACGCTGCGGGCGCCAACCACACCGAGCGACCGCGCGCCGTGGTGGCGGCCACGATCCCGACGGCCACCATGGCGAGCAGGTGGTCGATGCCCGTGATGGGATGCCAGAACCCGTCACCCGCGCCGGTCACCGGGTGACCGGTGTGGGCGGCGGCGGGGGCGGCCACGAGGAGGACGCCGCCGAGGGCGCCGCCGACGGCGAGGAGCGCGGTGCGCACGGTCGAGTTCGTCATGGCGGGCACCGTACCCCGGCCCCCGGCGGCACCCGGCCCAAAACGACGGATCCGCCGCACGCGACACCCGGGGGGAGGAGTGGGTGGCACTGCGACGGATCCGAAGCCCGGAGACCGGAAGGTCCCAGGCTACCTCGTTCGAGGGGTGGGTTCTCCGGGCCGAAACCGACCGTTGGTCGCCCCTTCAGCCCTTCGCGGCGGCGAACCCACGCTCGAGATCGGCGAGGATGTCGTCGATCGACTCGAGCCCCACCGAGAGGCGGACGAGCCCCGGATCGACCCCCGTGGTGACCTGCTCGGCCTCGGTGAGCTGGCTGTGGGTGGTGGACGCCGGATGGATGGCGAGCGACCGCACATCGCCGATGTTGGCCACGTGGCTGTGCAGGGTGAGGCCCTCGACGAACCGGGCGCCGGCCTCCTTGCCACCGTCGATCACGAACGCCGGCACCGAGCCGTAGCCCTTGCCGCCGCCGATGGCCGTCGCCCGATCGTGCCAGGGCGAGTCGGCCAACCCGGCGTACTGGACCCGCTCGACCTGCGCGTGGCCGGCGAGGAACTCGGCGACGGCCTGCGCGTTGGCGTTGTGGCGCTCCATGCGCAGGCTCAGCGTCTCGAGGCCCTGGAGGAGCAGGAACGAGTTGAAGGGGCTGATGGCGGCGCCGATGTCGCGGAGCAGCTGGACCCGGGCCTTGATGACGTAGGAGCCGGCGCCGAGGGCCGGCCAGTACTGGAGGCCGTGGTAGCTCGGGTCGGGCTCGGTGAACATCGGGAACTTGTCGTTCTGCGAGAAGTCGAACGACCCGCCGTCGAGGATGAGCCCACCGATCGACGTGCCGTGGCCGCCGATGAACTTGGTGGCCGAGTGCACGACGATGTCGGCGCCGTGCTCGAAGGGGCGCACGAGCCACGGGCTGGCGACCGTGTTGTCGACGATGAGCGGGACCCCGTTGGCGTGCGCCAGGTCGCTCACCCCGGCGATGTCGAGGAAGTCGTTCTTCGGGTTGCCGACCGTCTCGCCGTAGAACGCCTTGGTGTTCGGGCGGACCGCGGCGGCCCACGCATCGAGGTCGTCGGGGTCGTCGACGAAGGTGACGTCGATGCCCATCTTCGGCAGCGTGTAGTGGAACAGGTTGTAGGTGCCGCCGTAGAGCGAGGCGCTCGCCACCACGTGGCTGCCGGCCTCGGCGAGGTTCAGGATGGCCAGCGTCTCGGCAGCCTGGCCCGAGGCCACCGCCAGGCACCCGGGGAGCCCGACCGCCGTGGCCGTCGCGCCCTCGAGCGCGGCCACCCGGCCCTCCACCACGCCCTGGGTGGGGTTCATGATGCGGGTGTAGATGTTGCCGATCTCGGCGAGGGCGAACAGGTTCGCCGCGTGCTCGGAGCTGCGGAACTGGTAGCTCGTCGTCTGGTAGATCGGCACGGCCCGCGACCCGGTGGTGGGGTCGGGCTCCTGGCCGGCGTGGATCTGCTTGGTCTCGAATCCCCAGGTGTCGGTCATGGCGCGCACCCTAGCGCCCAATCCCGACCGAACCGGTCAGGAATGCGGAGGAGGGGTGCGCTGGATTCGGCGCGACGCGTGCCGATGGGAGTCGGTGGCGCGACCCCTCCCCCGGCACCTCGCCGTGGCCCTCCACGCCACGGCCGCCCTACTCTGGTTCGGCGCGTTCAGCTTCTACGTCCGCGTGTGGCTCCAGCCGCGAGACGCCACGGGCGAGCTGCTGCGATGGGCGAGCTCGACCGTCGACGGCACCAACTCGGCGCCCTACCAGTACCGGGTGCTGGTCCCGCACCTCCAGGTCGGGCTCCACGATCACCTCGGCTGGTCGGGCGCGACCGCCCAGGGCGCGATCGACGCCGCCGCGCTCGGCATCGGGATCGTGGCCATCGCCGCCCTGCTGCGACGCCTGCACCTCGAGGTGTGGGTGCTCGCGGTGGCCGCCTACGGGTGCGCCCTGTCGATCGGCCTGCTCTGGTGGGGCAAGGCGGAGTCGATCACCGCGTTCGCCGCCACCTCGGTGGCGGTGTGGGCGATCGGCGAGGACGGCCGGCGCCGCTGGTGGGCCCTCGCCCCGGCCGCCCTGGTGCTCGCGGGGACCCGCACCGACCTCCTCCTCGCCTTGGGCGTGGCGCTCCTCGCCCGGTGGGCCTGGGCCGGGCGGCGCCGCGGCGACCTCGTCGCCGGGCTCGCGCTCGGGGCCCTCGGCGCCCTCGCCACCGTGGTGCTGAAGGCGGCCTATCCCGACGCCACGTACCCGGTGGCGGTCGTGCAGGTGGCCCACAACCTCCAGCCCGTGGTGCTGCTCACCCTGATCGCCTTCGTCGCCCCGGCGCTCGCGCCGTGGCTGCTCGCGGACCGCGAGCCGTCGGTGCGCCGCGCGTTCGAGGTCCACCGCGCCACGATCGTCCCAGCGCTGGCGCTGGTGGCCGCCGAGGTCGCATCGCTGCTCGTGGTCGGCCGGGCGGAGGAGGTCCGCCTCCTGTTCCCGCTCACGGGCGCCCTCGGGGTGCTCGGCGTGCTCGGCTGGCGGGCCGCGCTCGGCCCGTACGCGTCGTCGGGGGCGGCCGTCGAGGCGAGCGCCGAGCGCGACACGACGCCGGTCGACGCCTGAGCGCCGAGCCCGTCAGGCGGTCCTGGCGCCCTTGACCGAGCGGAGCCGGGCGCCGTCGCGGTCGAGCTTCGGCAGGGCGATGCGGCCCGTGCGCTGGAGGTCGTCGAGGCCGTAGGGGCGCAGCATGTCCTCGAAGTCGTCGACCTTCGAGGGATGCCCCTCGAGCGACACCGTGAGCGCGTCGTTGCTGACGGCGAGGACCTTGCCCTCGAAGATGCGGACCAGCTCGGAGATCTCGGGCCGGCGCTCCACCGGGCAGCGCACGGTGGCGATCAGCAGCTCGCGCTCCACCGACCGGGCCGGGTCGAGCTCGGTGATCTTGATGACGTTGACCAGCTTGTTGAGCTGCTTGACGATCTGCTCGAGCGGGGCGGAGTCGACGTCGACCACGACGGTGAGGCGGCTGAAGCGCTCGTCCTCGGTGGGGGCGACGGCGAGCGAGTAGATGTTGTACGCCCGGCGGGAGAACAGGTTGACGATGCGGGCGAGCACGCCCGCCTTGTTCTCGACGAGGACCGACAGGACGTGGTGGTTCATCTGGGTGCTCATCGGGCGTCGGCCTCCTGGCCCTCGCCGCGGGCCTGCTGGAACGGCGGGACCTGCACGTCGGAGTTGCTCTGGCCGGCGGGGACCATCGGGAACACCTTCTCGGCGGCGTCGGTCCGGAACTCGACCACGACCGGCCGGTCGTCGATGGCGTTGGCCTTCTCGATGGTGGGTGCGATGTCGTCGGGGTGCTCGACGCGGAACGCGACGCAGCCCATGGCCTCGGCCCACTTCACGTAGTCGGGCAGGTCGGGCGAGAGGTACACCTCGGAGTAGCGCTCGTCGTAGAACATCTCCTGCCACTGGCGGACCATGCCGAGGTAGGCGTTGTTCAAGATGGCGATCTTCACCGGGATGCGCTCGGCCGCCGCGGTGACCAGCTCCTGGGCGGTCATCTGGAAGCAGCCGTCGCCGTCGATGGCCCACACCGTGCGGTCGGGGCGGCCGGCCTTGGCCCCGATGGCGGCCGGGACCGAGAAGCCCATGGTGCCGAGGCCGCCGGAGTTGATCCACGTGTAGGGGTGGCGGAACCGCCAGTACTGGCTGGTCCACATCTGGTGCTGGCCGACGCCGCTGGCGACGATCGTGTCCTCGGGCGAGGCGTCGCGCAGCGCCTCGAGCACCTGCTGGGGCTTGAGGGCCTCGCCCTCGGTCCAAGGCTCGTACGCGAGCGGGTACTGCTCCTGCCAGCCCGACAGCGTCGAGCGCCACGGCGTGATGTCGGGCTTGGCGGCACCGGCCGCCAGCTGCTTGCGGGCCTCCTCGACGAGGCCCTCGATCACGAGCCGGGCGTCGCCGACGATCGGCACGTCGGGGCGGCGGACCTTGCCGAGCTCGGCCGGGTCGATGTCGGCGTGGATGATCTTGGCGTCGGGGGCGAAGCTGGCGACCTTGCCGGTCACCCGGTCGTCGAAGCGGGACCCGAGCGCGATCAGCAGGTCGGACTGCTGCATCGACATGATCGCCGTGTAGTTGCCGTGCATCCCCGGCATCCCGAGGCAGAGCGGGTGGTCGTCGGGGAAGGCGCCCCGCGCCATCAGGGTGGTGACGACCGGGATCTCGAGCAGCTCGGCCAGCTCGCGCAGCGCCTCGGCGGCCCGGGCCTTCAAGATGCCGCCGCCCGCGTAGATGACCGGCTTCTCGGCGGCGAGCATCAGCTCGACCGCCTCCTTGATCTTCTTCGGGTGGCCGTAGGTGGTGGGCTTGTAGCCCGGCAGCGAGGCCGAGACCTCCTCGTCGGTGGGCCAGGTCCACTCCATCGCCGAGCGCGGGTTCTGGGGGTCGACGATGTCCTTCGGGATGTCGACGAGCACCGGGCCGGGGCGACCGGTGGTGGCGATGTGGAACGCCTGGCGGATCGCCATCGGGATGTCCTGCGCCTCGGTGACGAGGAAGTTGTGCTTGGTGACCGACTGGGTGATCCCCGTGATGTCGGCCTCCTGGAAGGCATCGGTGCCGATCGCCGCGGTGGGGACCTGGCCGGTGATGCACACCATGGGCACCGAGTCCATGTAGGCGTCGGCGAGGGGCGTGACGATGTTCGTGGCCCCCGGCCCGCTGGTGACCATGGCGACGCCCGGCTTGCCCGTGGCGTGGGCGTAGCCCTCGGCCATGTGCCCGGCCCCCTGCTCGTGGCGGACGAGCACGTGGCGGATGGGCGAGTCGATGATCGGGTCGTACACCGGGAGGATGGCCCCGCCGGGCAGGCCGAAGATGACCTCGACCCCTTCCATCTCCAGGCTCTTGATGAGCGCCTGGCCTCCGTTGAGCTTCATGGCGTCTTCCCTTGCGGATTCGGTGCGTTCGTGCAGGTGGGCGGGTGGGCGGTGCCTGCGCCCCGCAGTCTTGCCGGTGCCGCATCGGCCCCCGAAAACTGCGACGACCTCCCGGTGGGGAGGTCGAGGGGCGCACGCGGACGATGGAGACGGCGTGCGCTACGTGAGTACCACGAGGAGGCGGGCGGCGGTCTGCATCACCGGGAGAGTGTGACGGATCGAGGTCGACATCGCAACCCCGATCGGCGAGCGGCACCCGATCGTGAGCGGTTCAGTCGATCAGGCCGCAGGGGACGACCCACTCGGTGGCCTGGCCGGTGACCTCGGCGATCAGATCGACGTCCGCGTCGTGGTGCACGACGGGCACCCTCGCGGCCTCCGCCCCGGCGGCGATGAGCAGATCGGCCATCGGCGCGGCCCGGTGCCGCCCTCGCCGGCCAGGCGCGCCTGGACGTCGATGGCGCGGTCGAAGACGGCCTGGTGCATCCGCACCTGCGGGAACGCCTCGAGCGCCCGCTGGAAGGTCGTTGGCGAGGCGGTTGCGGGCCGACGTGTCGAGGACCCTCCCGGTCAACGAGACGCGCCGTCCATCAGGGCCCGCTCCTCCGCCGTGAACGGGTTGGCCCTCAGCCACTCGAGCGCCTGGCGGCGTTCGGCGCGCCCGACGACCTCCCGGAGCGCGCCCTCGACCGTCGCGGTCAGCGATGCGGTGCCGAGCAGCGCGGCCGCACGGTCCGCCAGGTCCCGGTCGATGTCGATCGTCCTCTTCGCCATGCCCCGAAGGCATAGCTCCGAGGCGATCCGCTCCCCTTCCAGGAACATGGAAGGGATGGAGATGGCACGACGGCTTGAGGCCCGGCCGCCGCCCCTCCTCGGGACGGGGTCAGCCGAGGCGGCTGAGGTCGCGCGCCGCGCCCTGGCTGGCGCTCATGGCCAGCGCCGCGTACGCCCGGAGCGCCTGGCTCACCGGACGGTCGCGGTCGACGGGCTGCCACGGGCGCTCGGAGGCCTCCATCTTCTGGCGGCGCTCGGCGAGCACCGCGTCGTCGACCTCGAGGCGGATCGACCGGCCGTGGACGTCGATCGAGATCTCGTCGCCCTCCTCCACCAGGCCGATGAGCCCGCCCGTGGCGGCCTCGGGCGAGACGTGGCCGATCGACAGCCCCGACGAGCCGCCGGAGAAGCGACCGTCGGTGATCAGGGCGCACACCTTGCCGAGGCCGGCCCCCTTCAGGAAGGCCGTCGGGTAGAGCATCTCCTGCATGCCCGGGCCGCCGGCGGGGCCCTCGTAGCGGACCACGATCACGTCGCCGGGCTGGATCTCCCCGGCGAGGATGGCGTCGACGGTGGCCTCCTGGCTCTCGAAGACGCGAGCCGGGCCCCGGAACGTGAACAGCTCCTCGTCGATGCCGGCGCTCTTGATGACGCAGCCGTCCTCGGCGAGGTTGCCGTGGAGGATGGCCAGGCCGCCGTCGAGCGTGTAGGCGTGCTCGAGGTCGCGGATGCAGCCGCTCACCGCGTTGGTGTCGAGTCGCTTCCAGCGGTTCTCGGTGCTGAACGCCTGCGTCGTGCGAACGCCGCCGGGCGCGGCGTGGAACAGCTCGAGCGCCTCCTCGGCGGGGGACTCGGCGCGGATGTCCCAGGCGTCGAGCCACTCGGCGAGCGACGACGAGTGGACGGTGTGCACGTCCTCGTGGAGCTTGCCGCCCCGGCGCAGCTCGCCGAGCAGGGCGGGGATGCCGCCGGCGCGGTGCACGTCCTCCATGTGGAAGTCCGAGCTGGGCGCGACCTTCGAGATGCACGGCACGTTGCGGCTGATGCGGTCGATGTCGGCCAGGCCGAAGTCGTGACCGGCCTCACGGGCGGCGGCCAGGATGTGCAGCACCGTGTTGGTCGAGCCGCCCATCGCCACGTCGAGGGCCATGGCGTTCTCGAAGGCGTCCTTGCTCGCCACGTTGCGGGGCAGCACCGACGCATCGTCGTCCTCGTACCAGCGGCGGCAGAGGTCCATGACCACCCGGCCGGCCTCCTCGAACAGCGCCCGGCGCTTGGCGTGGGTGGCCAGGGTGGAGCCGTTGCCCGGGAGCGAGAGGCCGAGGGCCTCGGTGAGGCAGTTCATCGAGTTGGCGGTGAACATGCCCGAGCACGAGCCGCACGTGGGGCACGCCGAGCGCTCGACCTCGTCGAGCCCCTCGTCGGACACGTCGCTCGACGCCGAGGCCGAGATCGCGGTGATGAGGTCCGTGGGCGCGTGGGCGACGCCGTTGACGACCACCGCCTTGCCGGCCTCCATGGGCCCGCCCGACACGAACACGGTGGGGATGTTGAGCCGCAGGGCGGCGTTGAGCATGCCCGGCGTGATCTTGTCGCAGTTCGAGATGCAGACCAGGGCGTCGGCGCAGTGGGCGTTCACCATGTACTCGACCGAGTCGGCGATCACCTCGCGGCTGGGGAGCGAGTAGAGCATCCCGCCGTGGCCCATGGCGATGCCGTCGTCGACGGCGATCGTGTGGAACTCCTTGCTCACCCCGCCCGCTGCGGCGATCTGCTCGGCCACGATGTCGCCGAGGTCCCTCAGGTGCACGTGGCCGGGCACGAACTGCGTGTAGCTGTTGGCGATGGCCACGATCGGCTTGCCGAAGTCGTCGTCGGACATGCCGGTGGCGCGCCACAGGGCGCGGGCGCCGGCCATGTTGCGGCCGTGGGTGGAGGTACGGGAGCGCAGCTCGGGCATGGGCCAAGGGTACGCCCCGCCCCTCCCGGTGCCGCACCTCGGTTCCCCGCCGTTCGCCCGATCAGGTCTCGATCCGGCCGGACTCGTAGGCCCAGATGGCGATCTCCACGCGGTTGCGCGCCCCGAGCTTCGCCATCAGGCTCGCCAGGTGGGTCTTCACCGTGCTCATCGAGATGTAGAGCTCCTCGGCGATCTCGGCGTTGGTGCGGCCCCGGGCCACCGTGAGCAGCACCTCCTCCTCGCGGGCGGTGAGCGGCTCGACCGGCTGCGCCGGCTGGGCCCGGCCCGCGGCGCCGGCGAACGAGGCGAGCAGGCGGGCGGTGATCTGGGGCGCGATGAGGGCGTCGCCCTCGGCGGCGGCGTGCACGGCCTGGTGCAGCAGCTCGGGCCCGGCGTCCTTCAGGAGGAAGCCCCGCGCGCCGGCCTTCAGGGCGGCGTGCACGTGCTCGTCGAGGTCGAAGGTGGTGATCACCACGACCGCCACCGGGTCGGCGACCTCGGGCCCGGCGAGGAGGCGGGTGGCCTCGATGCCGTCCATCTCGGGCATGCGGACGTCGAACAGGCAGACGTCGGGGCGCAGCGCCCGCGCCAGCTCGACGGCCCGGGCTCCGTCGGCGGCCTCCCCGACCACCTTGATGTCGGGGTGGGCGTCGAGGATCATCCGCAGCCCGACGCGCACCAGGTCCTGGTCGTCGGCGACCACCACCCGGACCGTCATCGCGCCACGGCCCCGCCGGGGAGCACGGCCCGACGCGCCAGCCGCCGCCGCGACCGGACCGGCCGAGAAGGTGCCGCCCAGGAGCGCGACCCGCTCGGCCATGCCGGCCAGGCCGAACCCGCCGTCGCTCCGACGGCCGGGGCCCCGGCCGTCATCGGCCACCTCGACGTGCACCTCGCCGTCGCGCTCGGCCACCGACACCGAGACGTGCGTGGCCTGGCGGGCGTGGCGCTGGGCGTTGGTGACCGACTCCTGCACCAGGCGGTACACGGCCGCGTCGACCGCGGGCGCCAGATCGTCGGGCTCGAGGTCGACCGCCAGCTCCACGGGCAGGCCGCCGCCGGGCGCGGCGAGGCGGGGCAGGTCGGCGACGCCTGTGCGCGGGGCGGTCGACGCCTCCTCCCCCGCTCGGAGGATGGCCACCATGGCCCGCATCTCCGCAAGCGAGCGGCTGGCCTCGGCCTCGATCGCCGCCAGCACGTCGAGCACCCGAGCGGGATCGGTGGCCGCGATCGCCCGGCCGGCCTGGGCCTGCACGGCGATGGCCGACACGTGGTGGGCGACCGTGTCGTGGAGCTCGCGAGCGAGCTGCTCGCGCTCGAGCGACCGCACCTGGTCGGCCTCGCGCTGGCGACCGACGGCCCGGAAGCGGACCGACGCGCCGATGGCGGCCGGGAGGGTGAGGAAGCCGGCCCCGATCACCAGGTCGAAGGTCGAGCTGCCGTAGAGCGGCTCGCGGCCGAAGTGGCAGGCCAGCACGAAGGCCATGCCCCCGACGACCGAGCGGCCCGAGCCCCAGCGGGCGAGCGAGTACGGGAGGAGCAGCACGCACGAGGTGACGTAGAGGACGCCGTAGTCGAGCCCGGCGAGGTGCGGCGCCACGCCCGAGAGGGTCTGGGCCCCGAAGGCGACGAGCGTCGCCGCGAGGGGCCGGGAGCGCCGCCACCAGATGGCCACGACGCAGGCCATCGCCGTCGCGATCGAGAAGGGCGGCCAGGGGACGTCGGTGCGCAGCAGCCCCTCGAGCAGCGCGGCCGGCAGGAGCACGGCGACGAGCAGCTCGTCCCACCGGGCGACGCCGTCGGGGGCCTCGACGCGCGGCTCGCGCCAGAGCGAGCGGAGGGCGGAGCGCAGCACGGCGCCCCAGCGTAGGGAGCGGCGCCGGGCGGGGGCATCGGCCGAAAGGACGATCCGACGATCGGGCGGGCGGCCGACGCGAGATGGCCGAAGCCCCGATGCGCTCACGGCGCCGCTCCCCGACGATCGAGCCATGCACACCACCACCGTCCCCACCCACCTCCGCACCGATGCGATCGACCCGCACCCCGACGGCCCGCCGACCCCCGACCGGTCGATGGCCCGAATCAGGCCTGGGGCGCCGCCGTGTCGGCGCTCACCTACGTGATCGGCTTCGTCCTCCTCGGCGCCTACCTCGCCCCGCAGGGCTTCCTCGACGGCGAGGACGACCCGGCGGCCGCCCTCGAGTTCCTCCTCGACCACCAGGCCGTGCTCTACGCCTGGCACGCCGTGCTCTACCTCCTCGGCGCCGCCTCGCTCGCCCTGCTCGTGATGGCGCTGCGGGCCCGGCTCCGACCGGTCGAGCCCGTGGCGGCCGCGCTCTCCGGCGCGCTGGGCACCATCTGGTCGGGCCTGCTGTTCGCTGCCGGCATGGTGGCCCTGGTGGGCCAGCAGGCGGTCGTGCACCTGCACGGCACCGATCCGGCGCAGGCGACCTCGGCCTGGACCACCGTCCGCATCGTGCAGGACGCCCTCGGCGGGGGCATCGAGCTCGTCGGCGGGCTCTGGATCCTCGCCGTCGCCTGGGCCGGTCTGCGCTCGGGCCGGCTGCCCGCAGGGCCTGCCGCCTGGGCTCGTGGTGGGCGTCGCCGGCGCCCTCACGGTCATCCCCGCCTTCGCCCCGGCGGCGGCCGTGTTCGGGCTCGGCACCATCGCCTGGTTCGCCTGGACCGCTGTCGAGCTGCGTCGCTCGTGAGCCCGTCCGCCGGCCGCCACCACCTGGGTTGGGCCGCCGTGGAGGCGGTGATCGAGGTCCGAGACGTCGTCAAGCGCTGGGGGTCCACCCTGGCGCTCGGCGGCGCGTCGTGCACCGTCGGGCCCGGCGTCACGGGCCTCCTCGGGGCCAACGGCGCCGGGAAGACGTCGCTGCTGGGCCTGATCCTCGGCCTCGACCGGCCCGACGCCGGCCAGCTGCGGGTGTTCGGGATCGACCCGGCCACCGCCGGTCCCGACGTGCGAGCGCTCCTCGGCTACTCGCCCGAGCACCACCTGCTCCCCCCCGACGTCAAGGCCGTGGACTTCGTGCGCCACGTGGCCGAGGTGCACGGCCTCCCCCGCCGCGAGGCCACCAACCGGGCCTCCGACGTGCTGTGGCAGGTGGGGCTCGGCGAGGAGCGCGGACGAGCGCTCGGCACCATGTCCACCGGACAGCGCCAGCGGGTCAAGCTGGCCCAGGCCCTCGCCCACGACCCCAGCTCGTCCTGCTCGACGAGCCCACCGACGGGCTCGACCCCGTGCAGCGCGACGCCATGCTCGAGCTGATCCACCGCATCGGCCACGAGTTCGAGATCACGGTGCTGCTGTCCTCGCACCTGCTCGAGGAGGTCGAGCGGATCTGCGACACGGCGGTGATCCTGGCCGGCGGCGTCGTGGCCGCCGCGGGCACCCTCGACGACCTGCGGGGCGACGCCCTCGGCGTCTCGGTGGAGCTCGACGGCGATCGCGCCGTCGTGGACGAGACGCTCGCGATCGTCCACCGCACGGGGGCCGAGGTCCGCGCCGAGGGCCGCGGCTTCCTCATCACGGGCGGCGCCGGCCTCCAGGACGTCGTCCGCGACGCCATCGCCACCACGGGCGTCGGCGTCCGCCGGCTCGGCCGTCGGACGGTGTCGCTCGAAGAGGTGTTCCTCGGCGTCGGCGCCGGCGCCGACCCCACCCACGACCCCCGCCGCTCGGGCCTCCCGCCGCCGCCGCCCCCGCCACCGGCCGCCCCGCCGGTCGTCGTCAAGGGGTGGCCCCGATGAGCGCACCCGAGATCTTCGGCGGCGAGGCGCGGATCATCGATCGCGGCTACCGGAAGTACGACGGGCCCCGCACCGGGGTCCGCGGCGCCCAGCGGGCCGTGGTCGTGCACTCGGTGCAGCGGGCCCTCGGCATGCGCCGCACCATCTGGGCGAAGGTCCTGCCGATCGCGACCATCGGGTTCGCGTACGTCCCGGCCATCGTGTTCGTCGGGATCGTCGCCCTGGTGCCCGGCGACCAGCTCACCGAGCTGGTGCTGCCCAGCTACGGGGACTACTACGGCTTCGTCATCTCGGCGATCATGGTCTTCGTCGCCCTGGTGGCCCCGGAGGTGCTCTGCACCGATCGGCGCTCGGGGATGCTCGGCGTGTACCTCGCCGCCCCGCTCGACCGCGACACCTACCTGCTGGCCAAGGCGGCCAGCATCGCCTTCGTCGTCTCGCTGGTGTGCCTGGGCCCGCCGCTGCTCATGCTCGTCGCCAACGTGCTGCAGAGCCAGGGGCCCGACGGCATCGCCGACATCGCCGGCACCACCTGGCGGGTGCTCGCGGCCGGTCTGGCGATCACCGCCCTCTACACCGGCATCACGGTCGGCATCACGAGCCTCACCGACCGGAAGGCGATCGCCGCCGCCACGATCATCCTGCTGTTCCTGGTGTCGATCTCGACCACCGGGATCATCGAGGGCGTCGGCGGGCCCGACGGCGTCTACTGCTTCGCCCCCACGCTGCTGTCGCTCGAGCTGGCCCAGCGGGTGCACGGCGAGTGGAGCCCGATCATGGACGGCGTCCCCGGCGTCACGGTCTGGGCGGCCTGGGCGCTGTGGACCTTCGGCGGCTTCGCGCTCGCTCGCAACCGCCTC
Source organism: Acidimicrobiales bacterium (assembly GCA_041394165.1). Taxonomy (GTDB): domain Bacteria; phylum Actinomycetota; class Acidimicrobiia; order Acidimicrobiales; family Iamiaceae; genus Aquihabitans. The sequence goes on along the minus strand of JAWKIT010000007.1, from coordinate 17,794 downwards.
CACCGCCTCCCGGTGACGCGGTGAGCGGGTCGGCGACGGCCGCGGGGCCGATGATCGAGGTCGACGCGGCCTCGAAGTGGTTCGGCGACGTGGTGGCCGTGTCCGATGTGAGCTTCGCCATCGGACCGGGGGTCACGGCGCTGCTCGGCCCGAACGGCGCCGGCAAGTCCACCCTCCTGCGGATGCTGTGCGGGCTCACGCCCCCGGACCGCGGGTCGGTGCGGATCCTGGGTGCCGACCCCCGCACCGACCTCGCCGTGCGCCGCCGCCTGAGCATCGTCCCGCAGCAGGAGGCGATGTTCGAGGCGTACAGCGCGCTGCGGTTCGTGCGGCTCGCCGCGGTGCTCAACGGCGTGGCCGATCCCGACGCCGTGGCCCGCCACGCCCTCCGGGTCGTGGAGCTCGACCCCGACGACCCTCGGTCGACCACCACGTACTCGAAGGGCATGAAGCAGCGGGTCAAGGTGGCGCAGGCCCTCGTGAACGATCCGGCGGTGATGGTGCTCGACGAGCCGCTCACCGGCCTCGACCCCCGCCAGCGCAACCACCTCATCGACCTGTTCGGCCGGCTGGGCGCCGAGGGCCGCTGCGTGATCGTGTCGAGCCACGTGCTCGACGAGGTCGAGCGGTTCGGCTCGCGCATCCTGGTCGTCGCCCAGGGCCGCCTCGCCGCCACGGGCGACTTCCACGCCATCCGCGACCTCATGGACGACCGCCCCCACCGCATCCGCGTGCGCACCGACCGGCCCCGCGAGCTGGCCACGGAGGTGATGCGGTCGGTGGGCGTGCAGGCCGTCGAGCTCGAGCCGGAGGCGCCGGGGCGCCCGGGCGGGTTCGTGGTCGAGACCACCGACGCCCCGAGGTTCCGACGGGCGATCGCGACCGCATCGCAGGGCGTCGGCGCCAGCCTCCTCGAGGTGACCCCGCTCGACGACGACCTCGACTCCGTCTTCCGCTACCTGGTGGGCCGATGACCGCGACCGACCCCTCCGCGGCGCCCCCGCCGTCCGTGCGCCCGTCTCGGCGCCACGACCTCGACGACGTGCTGCGCGCCGAGTACCGGCTGCTGCTGCGCTCGGTGTGCACGCCCGGTCGCATCGTCGCCCTCAGCGCCCTGGCGGGCATCAGCCTGCTCACCGCGGTGGCCACGCGGCTCGGCACGCTGGCCGACCCGCTGGCCGACGCCGTCGGGTACGTCAACGCGAACGTGGCCACGCTCATCCCCGTCGCCATGCTCGTGCTCGGCGCCGCGACCCTCGGCGACCTGATCGACGATGGGTCCATGGTCTACCTCTGGCTCCGGCCGGTGCCCACGTGGATCCACGTGCTCGCCGCCTGGATGGCCACGGTGACCGTCGGCATCCCGCTCGTGCTCGCGCCCGTGCTGCTGGGCACGGCGATCGTGCACGTCGACGGGGTGCTCCTCGTCTCGGCCGCCGTCGCCGGGCTCGTGGCCATCGCCGCCTACGCCGCGCTGTTCGTGGCCGCGGGCATCCGGTTCCGGCGCGCCCTGCCCTGGGGCCTCGTGTACATCCTGATCTGGGAGGGGTTCGTGGCCTCGGCGGGCAAGACGGCCACGAAGCTCGCCATCCGGTCCTACGTCCGCTCGATCCTCACCAGCCTCACCGACGTCGAGCTCAAGCTCGCCGACTTCTCGCTCGGCGTGGGCGTGATCGTCCCGCTCCTCGCCGGCCTCGTCGCCCTGGCCTACGCCAGCCGGCGCCTCGCCCGCACCGATGTCGCCTAGGCAACCGAGCCACCCCACCGACCTGGCCACCGACCCGCGGGACCTCGCGGCCGCGCGGGTCGCCTGGCACGACGCCGAGCGCACCTGCACGCCCGCGTGCGCGGGGTACCACCGGTTGTGGCCCACCCTGCGGCTGCTCGGGCTGGGCTCGGGGCCGGTGCGCCATCGCGCCCTGTTCGCCCGGGCGGTCGAGCAGGCGCTCGCCGAGCCCCGCCCGCGCCTCCTCGTCGCCGGGCAGGCCGACCACGCCATGGCCGCGCTCGTGGTCGAAGCCCTCGCCGGGCAGCAGGCGCGCGTGCAGCTCCTCGACCGCTGCGCGACGCCGGTGGCTGCCGCTCAGCGCTGGATCGGGGAGCTCCGCCCCGACCTCGAGGTGGCGGTCGAGGTCGGCGACGCGCGCCTCGTGGCCGCGGAGGGCGCCGCCGATCGCGGTCGCCCGGCGGTCGACCTCGTGGTGACCCACTCGTTCCTCTCGCAGGTGCCGCCGGAGGACCGCTCCCCGCTGGTCGCCGCCCTCGGCGCCCGCCTCGCCCCGGGAGGGCGCCTGGTCACCAACACCCGCCTCGCGCCGGCCGACGACGACGGGAGGTTCCACGCCGCGGAGGCCGACCGGTTGCGCGCCGCGCTCCGCTCCGAGGCCGACCGCCGACCGGAGCTCCTGCCGGCCTCGGTCGACGCGGTGGTGGACGCGGTCGGGGCCTACGTCGACGCCGTGCGCATCCACCCCGTGCACGAGGCGGCGGAGGTGGAGGCGGCCGTGGCCGACGCCGGCCTCGTGCTCGAGCGCCTCGACGAGGTGGCGCGGCCCGGAGCGGCGACGGGACCGGGCACCGCCCAGGCCGCCACCTACCTCGAGATCACGGCGCGCCGACCCCCGATCCGCTGAGCCCGACCCGGGCCAGGTCGGCCGGTCGAGGCCTCGCCGCCCCGGCGAGCAGCGCGTCCAGCCGCGCCGGGTCGGCCAGCCCGGCGAACTGGGCGTCGCGCATCGGCAGGCGAGCACGCAGCTGGCCCACGACCATGTCGGTCAGCTCCGCCCACTCGGCGCCGTCGAGGACGGCATCGGCGAGGCCGCCGGCACCGGCCCGCATGTGGTGCACCTCGTCCTCGTACACGGCGGCGCAGGCTCGGGCGATGGCGTCGTCGCGCGCCGTGCCGGCCAGGGCCATCCCCGCGGCGTAGAGGGTGGCGCACCCACCCTCGGTGAACGCCTGGGCGATGGACCCGAGGCGAGGTGAGCGGGCGCGATCGCGCGCACGGAGGGCGGCCAGGGCGACGTTCTCGGGCCAGCGGGCCGCGTCGCGCACCGACGACGAGGTGAGCTCGGGATCGGCCGGTCCGCGGATGGTGCCGTACGCGGTCGCGAAGGCGTCGAGGTGCGCCAGCTCCTCGACGAGCTCCTGCGCCTCGCCGATGGCGCGGGCGCGGGCACCGGGATCGCCCAGGTCGTCGGCCAGCCCCGCCAGGGCGTCGCGGCGCAGCTCCACGCCGTCGACGAGCTCCTTGCCGCACTGCGCTCGCAGCCAGTGCAGGTCGGTGGCGACGGTGCGCTCGCTCGACGCGAAGTAGCCCTCGATCAGCTCGCCCTCGGCCGCCCAGAGCGGCGCGGCCGCCCGGACCAGGGCCTCGAACCCGTTCCCCACGTGCACCTCCGTCCACCGCCACCCGGCGACCGACCGAAGTATGGTCCAGCGCCCATGGGCGAGCGGGCCGTCACGGGCGAGGGGCCCGTGCGCATCGGACGAGGGCGTCGGCACCGCCTCCCGACCGGCGCCCACGTCGCCGAGGCGCTGGTGGACGGGACCCCGGTGCGCTTCTGGAGCACCGACGAGCCGCTGCGACCCCGGCCCGAGGCCTTCGGCTCGGCGGTCCTCGTCGCCGCCCAGCTCCTCGGGCGGAGCGTCGCCCTCGACCGGTCGGTGGACCCCCGCTGGCGAGCGGGCGTCGACGAGGTCGTGCGCCAGGCGGCGCAGTGGTGGTCCGCGCCCGGCGAGCACGTCGCGCCGCCGACGGCGCGCGCCCGACGACGCGGCCGGCGGGGGCCGGCGGGCCCCGGGGCCACCTCGGTCTGCTTCACGGGCGGGGTCGACTCGTTCCACACGGTGCTGTCGCGCCGCGACGAACTCGACGTGCTGGTGCTGGCCCTCGGCTACGACATCCCGCTCGCCGACGTGGATCGGGCGAGCGACGCCGAGCCACCGTCCGGGAGGTCGCCGCGGCGATCGGCGCCCGAGCCGTGGTGATCCGGACCGACCTGCTCGCCCACCCGCTGCACCGGGCCACGAGCTGGGAGCAGACCCACGGCGGGCCGCTCGCCGCCCTCGCCCACCTGCTCGACCGGCCCCCGGCTCGCCACCTCATCTCGGCCTCGTTCCCCGTGTCGGCCGACCGACCGTGGGGCACGCACTGGGCCCTCGACCCCCACTGGTCCACGTCGGCCACGGCGATTGAGCACGTGGGCCACGACCACGCCCGCGAGGAGAAGGTCGCCGCCATCGCGTCGGACCCGCTCGTGGACCGCCACCTGACCGTCTGCTGGGAGCACCGCAGCCGGGATCGGAACTGCGGCCGGTGCGACAAGTGCCTCGAGACGCTCGTGATGCTGCGGGTCGTCGACGTCTCGACGTCCACGCTCCGGGTCCCCGACGACGCCGAGCTCGCCCGACGCATCGCCGCGCTGGAGCGGACCGCCTACCGGCGGGCCCACGCCCGCCTCCTCGCCGCTGGCCAGGTGCCCGACGCCGTCGCGATCGCGCTCCGAGCGCTGCTCGAGCGCACCGACGCCCGGCCCTCGCCCACCGCCGACCCGCCCGCCGGGACGCCGGGCGCGCCGTCAGGGCGCGATGGCGCGCATGACGCGGTCGACGAGCGCCTCGACCGTGGTCGGGTCGACCGGTGACCCGCTGAAGTAGAGGCGGTACATGATCGGACCGGTGAGCAGGTCGATGGCGAGCTCGCCGTCCATCGCCGGATCGACCTCCCCTCGGGCTCGGGCCCGCTCGATCACCTCGGCCACCGGGGTCCGCCGGTCCGAGACGAACGCGCGGAGGCGCTCGGCCAGGTCGTCGTCGATCGCCGCCTGGGCGGCCAGCGCCGGCATCAGCCGGATGGCGCCCGCCTGGGCGTCGGCCTCGGTGAGCGGCAGGTAGTAGGCGAGCAGGTCCGACCGCAGCGCCCCGGTGTCGGGGACCTCGGGGTGGAGGCGGCTCGCCGTGAGGGCGTCGAGCACCAGCTGCTCCTTGCCGTCCCACCGGCGGTAGATCGTCGCCTTCCCGACGCCGGCGCGCGTCGCCACCGCGTCGACCGTGAGGCCGGTGAACCCCACCTCGATCAGCAGGTCGGCCGTGGCCACCAGGATCGCCTCGTCGGCCGAGGCGTCTCGAGGGCGCCCCACGCGCCGCTGGCCGGACCCGTCGTCCATCGAAGGATCATGGCCGCTCTGCAGCACCGGTGCCGCGGACCGGGCCTCAGTCGACCGGCGTCGGCTCGAGCTCGCCGGGCCGATCCGCCTCGATGTCGTCGTCGATCGCCTCCTGGCGCAGCAGGACGGCCTCGGCCCCACCCAGCTCCGGGGTGGTCGCGAACGAGGTCAGGGCATCGCCGTCGTCGACCTCGACCGACCCGGTGGCGTCCTCGGCCGCGCGGGCGGGGAGGAACACCAGGGCGACGAGCGCGCCCACGAGGGCGAACCCGGCGGCGACCAACAGCCCCCGCCCCATGGACGAGGCGAACGCGTCGCGAGCAGCATCGGCCACCTGGACGCCGACCGGGGTGTCGACGGCCCGGGGATCGCCGCCGAGCCGGGCGGCGACCGCCATGGCCTGGCCGATCGAGTCGGCGGCCGGCTCGACCACGGCGCTCGGCAGCCCGAGGCCGCCGAGCCGGCTGGTGACCGCCGGGCCGTACTGCGAGGACAGGACGCTGCCGATGACCGCCACCCCCAGGGCGCCGCCCACCTGGCGGGTGGTGTCGTTCATGGCCGAGCCGACGCCCGCCTTCTCGCGAGGCAGCGAGCCCATGATCGACTCCGTCGCGGGCGCCATCGCCAGCGCGATGCCGATGCCGAGGAGGATCTGGGCCGGGAGCACCCGGCCGTAGCCCAGCTCGGGGGTCACGGTCGCCGCGACGGTCATGCCGACGGCGACGATGGCGAGGCCTCCGGCCACGGTGAGCTTGGTGCCGATGCGGTGGGCCAGCTTGGTGGACTGCGGCGCCACGATCATCAGCATCAGGGCGATGGGCACCGAGCGGATGCCGGCCTCGAGCGGCGAGAAGCCGAGGACGAACTGCATGAACTGGGTGAGCACGAAGCCGGACCCGAACATGGCGAAGAAGGTCAGGGTCACGGCGAGGTTGGCCGCGCTGAAGCGACGGTTCCGGAAGAAGCGGATGTCGAGCATCGGGTGGGGCGTGGTGCGCTCCCACCAGAGGAAGGCGCCGAGCGTCACCGCCCCGAGGGCGAAGGCACCGGCCACCTCGGGCGAGCCCCACCCCTTCGCCGGTGCTTCGATGATCGCCCACACCAGCGCGACCAGGCCGATGATGGAGAGCACGGCCCCCGCAGGGTCGAGCGGCTGGCTGTCGTCGGCGCGCGAGTTCGGCAGCAGCAGGTAGCCAGCCGGGAGGGCGACCGCCACGACCGGGACGTTCACGAAGAAGACCGAGCCCCAGCTGAAGTGCTCGAGCAGGTAGCCGCCCAGCATCGGGCCGACCGCCACGCCGATGCCCGAGACGCCGGCCCAGATGCCGATGGCCTTCGCCCGCTCCTTGGGGTCGGTGAAGATGTTGGTGAGCAGCGACAGGGTGGCGGGCATGATCAGGGCGCCGCCGACGCCCATCACCGAGCGGGTGGCGATCAGCATCCCGGCGCTGGTGGCCAGGCCCGAAGCGATCGAGCCGAGGACGAAGATCACCAGCCCGATCGACAGCGCCGACCGGCGCCCGTAGCGATCGCCCAGGCTGCCGGCGGTGAGGAGCAGGCCGGCGAACACCAGCGTGTAGCCGTCGACGATCCACTGGAGCTGCGAGGTGGTGGCACCCAGGTCGTCGGCCAGTCGGGGCAGGGCGACGTTGAGGATCGTGTTGTCGAGGCCCACCACGAGCAGGCTCAGGCACAGCACACCGAGGCCGATCCATCGGCGGTCGAAGGTCGTCTGCGGGTCCACGGCGGTCCTCGGAGCTCGTCAGGGGGAGGTGCGGGGTTGCAGGGGGATCACCTCCGGGGCGGGAGTCCGGAGGCGATCGACCCCTGCGCCCTCATTATGGAACCCTCTAGTTCCGAAACTCAACGTTCTCGCAAGTGACGTCCGCCACCTCCACGGCTGCGGCCACGAGCACGGCCACCGCCTGCCCGGCACCACCCATCCCGCCCGGCGACCGCGCCGTGCGGCCCACCCGACCACCCGCGCCGCAGCACCGAAGCGACCGCTCGTGGCGGGGCGCTAGGAGGAGGACTTCTGGGCGAGGAGCTGGGCGACGAGCTTGCCGTCGGCCTGGCCCTTCGACGCCTTCATGATCTGCCCGGTGAAGAAGCCGCTGAGCTTCTTGCGGGCCTTGTCGTCGCCCGTGCAGAACGACGCCCACTCGTCCGGGTTGGCGGCGATGACGTCGTCGACGATGGCCTCGAGCGCACCGGTGTCCATGGCCTCGAAGCCCTTGGCCGCCGCCACCTCGGCGGCGGTGCGCCCGGGGTCGGCCACCAGCTCGGCGAGCACCTGCTTGGCCTGGGTGGCGGTCAGCTCGCCGCCCACCTCCATGCGGACCACCTCGGCGAGGCGCTCGGCGGGCAGGTCGGCGCCGCCGTCGACCGCCAGGTTCTGGACCACGTGCACGAGGACCCGCGCCGGGTCGCCGCCGGCCGAGATGGCCGCGAGGGCCTGGTCGTCCTGGCCGCGCTCGACGGCCACCACGACCGACTCGGACGTGATCGGCTCGCCCACGACCGACGCTAGGCGGTGGCGGCGCTGCGACGGCAGCAGCGGCAGCGCGCCGCGCAGCTCCTCCAACCGGGCGGCCGGCAGCTCGACCGGGACGAGGTCGGGCTCGGGGAAGTACCGGTAGTCGTCGGCCTCCTCCTTCGAGCGCATGGTGTGGGTGCGACCGTCGGCCTCGTCCCAGTGACGGGTCTCCTGCACCACCCGATCGCCCGAGGCGTGCAGGTCGGCCTGGCGGCGGGCCTCGAACTCGATGGCCCGCACGAGCGAGCGCAGGGAGTTGACGTTCTTGATCTCGCAGCGCGTGCGCAGCTCGTCGGTGCCCTCGGGGCGAACCGAGATGTTGGCGTCGACGCGCAGCGACCCCTCCTCCATCTTCCCGTCGCTCACGCCGCAGGCCACGAGGATCGACCGCAGCTCGGCCACGTACTGGCGCGCCTGTTCGGCCGAGCGCACGTGGGGACGAGACACGATCTCGAGCAGCGGCACGCCGGCGCGGTTGTAGTCGACCAGCGAGTACTCGGCTCCCTTGATCCGCCCGGCGCCGCCGACGTGGGTGGACTTGCCGGTGTCCTCCTCGAGGTGGGCGCGCTCGATGCCGACGACGTGGCCCGACGGGAGCTCCAGCGCCCCGTCGACCACGATGGGCTGGTCGTACTGGCTGATCTGGAAGTTCTTCGGCATGTCCGGGTAGAAGTAGTTCTTCCGGCTGAACACGCTGCGCTGGACGGTGGCGCCGATGGCGAGGCCGAACGTGGCGGCCAGCTCGACGGCTCGCTCGTTGACCACGGGCAGCGTTCCGGGCAGACCGAGGGTGACCGGGTCGACGTTGGTGTTGGGCTCGTCGCCGAACTGGTTGGGCGCCCCGGAGAACATCTTGGTGACGGTGTGGAGCTCGGCGTGCACCTCGAGCCCGCACACCAGCTCCCAGCGGGTGCCGTCGTGGGCCTCGACCACGAGGACATCGTCGGACTCGGCGACGGAGATCGGGTTGCCGAGCGAGTCGGTGGGGACGGCGGGGGCGTTCGACATCAGGCGTGCTCCTCGACGGTCGACGGCGCAGCAGCCTCCAGGACCGCAGCGGCGCGGAACATGGCGACCTCGCCGAGCGCCGGCGCCAGCACCTGCACGCCGACGGGCAGCCCGGCGCCGTCGGCCCCGAACGGCACCGACAGGGCGGCGTCGCCGGACAGGTTGGTGGGGATCGTGCAGATGTCGTTGAGGTACATCGTCAACGGGTCGGCGATCGCGCCCACCTCGAAGGCGGTGGTGGGCGTGGTGGGCGACAGCAGCACGTCGGCGCGCTCGTACGCTGCGGCGAAGTCCCTGCAGATGAGCGTCCGCACCTTCTGGGCCTTGCCGTAGAAGGCGTCGTAGTAGCCCGCCGAGAGGGCGTAGGTGCCGAGCATGATGCGGCGCTTGACCTCGGCGCCGAAGCCCGCCGTGCGGGTGGCGACCATCATCTCGTTCGTCGTGGGCGCATCCACCCGCAGGCCGTAGCGGACGCCGTCGAAGCGGGCGAGGTTGCTCGACGCCTCGGCGGGGGCGATCAGGTAGTAGGCGGAGAGGCCGTAGGTGACGGCCGGGACCGAGACCTCCTCGACGGTGGCGCCGGCGGCGGCGAGCGCCTCGGCGGCCTCGCGCACCCGCGCTGCGATCGCCGGGTCGATGCCCTCCCCCATCAGCTCCCGGACCACGCCGACGCGCAGGCCGCCCACCCCCTCGTCGAGGTGGGCGGAGATGGACGGCGCCGGCTGCGGGATGGACGTGGCGTCGGCCGGATCGTGCCCGGCGATGGCCTCCAGCAGCAGGGCGGCATCGGCGACGGTGCGGGCGAACGGACCGACCTGGTCGAGCGACGACGCGAAGGCGATGAGCCCGTACCGGCTCACGAGCCCGTACGTGGGCTTGACCCCGACCACGCCGCAGAACGCGGCGGGCTGGCGGATCGAGCCGCCCGTGTCGGAGCCGAGCGCGAGCGGGGCGAAGCCGGCGGCCACCGCGGCGGCCGAGCCGCCCGACGAGCCGCCCGGCACCCGGTCGAGGTCGACGGGGTTGCGGGTGGCGCCGAACGCCGAGCTCTCGGTGGACGAGCCCATGGCGAACTCGTCGAGGTTCGTCTTGCCGACCGCCACCGCACCGGCGGCGGCGAGGCGCTGGACGACGGTGGCGTCGTAGGGCGGCACCCACCCCTCGAGGATCCGCGACGAGCAGGTGGTGGCCACCCCCTTCGTGCACAGGTTGTCCTTGATTGCCACCGGGACGCCGGCCAGCGGCCCGACGTCCTCGCCGGCGGCGACCCGCTGGTCGATCTGGGCCGCCGCCTGGCGGGCGGCCTCGGCGGTGACCTCGTTGAAGGCGTGGACGTCGCCCTCGCGCTGGTCGATGCGGGCGAGGTGCTCCTCGACGACCTCGACCGCTGACCGCTGGCCGGAGCGGACGGCGGCGGCGAGCTCGGTGGCGCTCACGGGGCCTCGCCCAAGATGGTGGGCACGCGGAACCGGTCGTCCTCGGCGGCGGGTGCGGCGGCGAGCGCGTCGGCGGGGGCGAGGGTCGGCCCCGCGGCATCGGCGCGCAGCACGTTCACCAGGTCGAACGGGTGCGACGTCGGCTCGACATCGGCCAGCTCGAGGGCCTCGACGTCCGCCGCGTGGTCGAGGATGGCGCCGAGCTGCGCAGTGAAGGTGTCGAGCTCGGCCTCGTCGAGCGAGACGCGCCAGCCGGGCCACGTGGGCCACGTCGTCGCGGGAGATGCGTGCGGACATGGGTGCCGATGCTACAGCGCGGCCAGGCGCGGCCCCACCCCGTCGGCGGCCGGGCGGGGCGGGCCCCACCCCCGCGGGTGGGCGCCTACCCTGGGCGAGCTGGCGCCGCGTCGCCGGCACCGTGGAGGACGGGTGATCGAGCGCCGCCGCAGGCACGGAGACGGCCGCGTCGCCATCGCCACCCTCGCCGTCCTCGTGCTCCACCTGTGGCTCACCGCCCGGGTGCCCTGGCCCACCGTGGTGTTCGACGAGAACGGCTACCTCGGCAGCGCTCGCCACCTCGCCGGCGGCGCGCGCGGGGAGATGCCGCACGCGCCGGCCTACGCATCGGGTTACCCGCTCCTCCTCGCACCCCTCAGCGCGGTCGGGCACGACCCCGATCACCTGTGGCGGGCGATCCAGGTGCTGAACGCCGTCCTCGTGGCCTCGCTCGTCCCGATCCTCCACTGCGTCGCCCGTCGCGTCCTCGGCCTCGCACCCCGCCGAGCCCTGGCCGCGGCGACCGTCGGTGCACTCGCGCCGGCGGCGCTGGCGGCGAGCTCGTCCGCGGTCGCCGAGGTCCTCGTGCTCCCGGTCGTGCCGGCGGCCGCCCTCGCCCTCTGGGCGATGCTCGACGACGCCCGTCCCACCCGCCACCGGCTCGCGTTCGGACCGATCCTCGCCGTCCTCGCTGCGACCCACCCGAGGTTCACCTCGGGGCTGGCCCTCGGCCTCGCCCTCCTCGCCGCCTGGGCGTGGCGCACGCCCGCCGGACGGCGGGTCGCCGGCGCCAACGCCCTCGGCCTGGCCACCGTCGCGCTGGTCCTGCGGGCCGTCGACCGATCGGTGCGCGCGGCCCGCTGGTCGAGCGTCGAGCGCCTCGAGGGCGATCCGGCGACGTGGTGGCACCTGGTCACCTCGTTCGACGGCCTGCGAGAGCTCACGACCACGGCCATCGGCCAGGCGTGGTACCTCGCCGCCGGCTCGCTCGGCCTCGTCGTCGTCGGCCTGGTGGGCGCGCTCGCCCTGCTCCGCCGGCCCGACGCGCTCGCCGAGCTGCCCGCGGCGGCGACGGTCGAGGCGCGCCGCCGGATCGTGGTCGGCTTCGTCCTCGCCCTCGCCGCCGCCGTGTTCGCCACCTCGGTGCTCTTCTTCGCCCAGAACCAGTTCCGCGCCGACCACTTCGCCTACGGCCGCCACAACGACTCGTTCACGCCGCTCTGGGCGACGATCGGCGTCGGGGCCCTCGTGGCCGGCTCCGTCCGGCTGCGACGAGCGGCGACCATCCTCGCGGCGATCGCCATCGGGCTCACCGGCGCGCTCCTGTCGGTCCTGCGCGACCCCACCGACCTCGGCTCCACCTTCTCCCCGTTCGCCGTGCCGGCGGCGATCCGCTTCGCGGAGCCGGGACCGAGCGGCACCTTCGAGCGGGGGACGCTCGTGGCCGGCGGCGTGGCGCTGGCGCTCGTGACGGGCCAGCACCTGCGCGGCCGAGCCCGCCGCCCGGTGGCGGCGCTGGCCGTCCTCGTCGTCGCCGGCTGGTCGGTCTGGTCGGGCCTCGGGGCCGTGGAGGGGACCGCCCGGTTCGGCCGGATCGTCTACGCCGACTGGGATCCGGTCCCGACCATCGAGCGGCTCGGGGTCGACGAGCTCTGCATCGATGCGTCCGCGGTGCGCGCCCGGGCCAACCTCACCTACGCCTGGTACCTCCCCGACGTCGACGTCCGGAGCTACGACGCAGCGGCCGGCGAGCAGCCGCCGTGCCCGTTCTCGCTCGCCCGCCTCGACGATCCGGCGCGACCTCGGGCCGGCGACCGCGCCGCCCTGCTCGACCAGGGGATCGTGTACGCCGACTGGGGCGCGCCCCAGGGCCTCGCCCTCTGGGTGGCGCCGGGCACCGAGCAGGAGCGCCTGGCCGCCCGGGGCGCCCTGCTTCCCGAGGGCTACCCCACGGCGCTGCCCGCCGATGCCCAGCGGGGCACGATCCGGCGCGACGGTCCCGCCCTGGTGCGCACCGCCCCGGGCGGGAGGGTGCGGATGGAGGTCGAGGTGGTCCACGCCGGCACCGGCGCGCCCTGGCCCGATCGCGAGAGCTCCGCCCTGCCGGGCCACGTGCGGATCGTCGCCGAGATCACCCCGCTCGACCCCGACGGGGTCCCGGGCGCGCGCTCGGGCGGCGAGCTGCCGAGGTGGATGCTGCCCGGCGATCGGGCCACCACCGCGATCGAGGTCGTGGCCGTGGGCCGCTTCCTCGAGCCGCTCCCTCCGGGCCGCTACCACGTGCAGCTCGGCGTGGCCCAGGAGGGCCAGGAGTGGGTCGCCTCCGGCGGACCCGGCGGGGCGTTCGACCTCGAGGTGGTCGAGTAGCCCACCCGCCGCTCAGGCGCCGGCGGTGACCTTGGTGGCGAAGTCGACCGCGGCCTCGAAGACCAGCTCCCGGTCGTAGTCCTGGGTGACCACGTGGTAGCTGCGCTCGCACCACAGCCGCTCGACGGGCCCCGACACCGCCGCCGCGAGCAGGTCGGAGTTCTCCGGCGGCACCACGTGGTCCTGGCGGCTGGTGATGATCAGCATCGGCGACGTGATGCGCGAGAGCCGATCGCCCAGGTTGTCGGCCGCGTCGAACATGGTGAGCAGCGGCGCGAGCGGCGTCTCGGGGTAGGCCGTCTCGACCACGCCGGGCTCGGCGATGTCCGAGCCGATGCCCTCGAAGCGGTCGGCGCCCGAGGCGAGGACCTGCTCCCCCGCCTCGCGCATCCCCGGCGGGACCGAGACCACCGCGTTGATGCACACCAGCCCGGCCACCTCGGGGTGCTCCGAGCCGAGCCACGCGGTGAGGGCACCGCCCATCGAGAGGCCGACGACCACCACCTGCTCGCAGCGCGCCGCCAGCGCGGCGTAGCGAGCCTCGGCGTGCGCCGCCCAGTCGTCCCAGCCGGTCCCGAGCATGTCGTCGACCACCGTGCCGTGGCCCGGCAGCAGCGGGAGGTCGACCGTGAACCCGGCCGCCGCCATCCGCTCGGCGAGCGCCCGCATCGACCCCGGGTTGCCGGTGAAGCCGTGCAGCACGAGCACCCCCACCGGACCGCCCTCCCAGCTGGTGGGCTCGGCGCCGGGGATGAGGTTGGCGGGGTGCTCGGTCATGGGCTGCTCCTGGGGCGGCGGTCGCCCTCCAGGCAACCACACCGCGCTCGCCGGTGCCCCGCACGATCGTGGCGGTCCTTGACCCGCGGGTCAGGGGATGGTCTGCTGCCGGGCGATGAGCGAGGACCGTCGGCTGACCACGCAGGGCCAGGAGCGCAAGCAGCAGCTCCTCGACCACGCCGCCGCGCTGTTCGCCGAGCGGGGCTACGCCGAGACGAGGGTCCTCGACATCGTCGGGGCCGCCGGCGTCGCCAAGGGCCTCTTCTACTGGTACTTCGAGAACAAGGAGGCGCTGTTCCGCGAGCTCGTGGAGCAGAACCGCCTCCAGCTCCGGCGGGCCCAGGCGGCCGCGATCGACCCCGACGCCGAGCCGCTGCTGCGCATCCGCCAGGGCGCCGAGGCATCGGTCCGGTACATGGCCCGCTACGCGCACTTCTTCGCGCTGCTCGAGGTGGAGAACCTCGAGAAGCAGTTCGCCGACGAGCTCCGCAAGGGCACCGACGTGCACACCGCGGACGTCGCCGCGCTCGTCCGGGCGGGCGTCGCCGACGGCTCCATCCGCGACGAGGACCCGGAGGTGGCGGCCTACGGCGTGGTCGGGACCGTCGGCTACTACGGGCACTTCCACCGGACCGGGCGCGTCGCCCTCGACGTGGACGACCTCGCCGCGTTCGTGGGCCGGTTCGTGGTGTGCGCGCTGGCGAGCGACGAGCAGATCGCGCGCCGCGTCCTCGCCGTCCGGCTGGGCTGAGCCGGCGGTGCTCGACGGGTGCCGACGACGGGTCGGTTCCGCGGCGGCGCGCCCGGGGAGGGAGTAGGGTCCCCCCGCTGCACGAGCCGACGGTCGAGGAGACAACGGTGCCGAAGTTCCTGAGCCACGAGTGGGTCACCGAAGCGCGAAGCATCCAGGAGGAGTTCAAGGGCCGCACCCAGGCACCTCCGGCCCAGGCTCGGATCAACCTCACGATCACCGAGGTGCCCGCCGACGTCCAGGACGGCCCGATCGAGGCCCGGATCGACACCACCGACGGCGCCGCCGAGCTCGACCTCGGCCACCACGAGGCCGCCGACGCCGCCATCAGCCTCGAGTACGACACCGCGAAGGCGTTCCTGGTCGAGGGCAACCCGCAGGTGGTGATGCAGGCCGTGATGAGCGGGAAGGTGCGCATCTCCGGCGACATGACCAAGGTCCTCGCGCTCCAGGGCGGCACGCCCGGCGAGGCCGAGCTCGAGATGGGTCAGCGCCTGCGCGACATCACCGACTGAGCGCGCCGCTCAGAGCGCCGGGAGCGGCTCGCCCGCATCGGCCACCGTCGCGACCTCGGTGACCGACGCGATGCGCGTGGCGGCGAGGACGCCGGCCGCCGCGAGCACCAGGCCGGCGGCGTAGCCCCAGTGGTAGCTCGCCTCGAGGCCCACGGCGTCGAGCCGGCTCTGCTGCACCGACTGCATCGAAGTGATGCCGAACACCACGCCGACCTGGATCATCATCTGCTGCGCGGCGCCGGCGATGCCCAGGTCCGACGGGTCGACCGACACCGTGACGCTCGCCGACAGGGGCGGCATCGCCAGGCCCATGCCCACCCCGGCGAGCGCCAGGGCCCCGGCGATCACCGGCACCGCCGACCCCGCCCCGAGGTCGCCATCCACCCGGCGCGACCACCACGGCGAGCGCACCCAGCTGCGCCGGGCGGCCCCGATGCGGAGCACGACCGCCCGGCGAGCGGCCCCGGCCACCGCGAAGGCGAGCGGGCGGGAGATCGACACCAGGCCGGTCTTGGTCTCCGAGAAGTCGAGGACGTTCTGCAGGAGCAGCGGCGTGAGGATGAACGACCCCATGTACGCGGCGTTGAGCAGCGCCTGGGCGCCGATGGCCGCGCTGAAGCCGGCCCGCCCGAGGTAGCGCAGCGGCATCAGCGGCGCCTCGGCGCGGCGCTCCTGGGCCACGAAGCCGACGAGCGCCGCCGGCCGGCGGCGAGGGCGCCGACGACGGCGGGATGGCCCCACCCGAGGCGGGGGCCCTCGGCGATGGCGAACAGCAGCGGGGTCACCCCCAGCGCGAGGAGGGCGGCGCCCGCGAGGTCGAAGCGACCGGCGGTGGCGCAGCGTCTCGGGGAACAGGCGGTACGCCAGCGCCAGGGCGACGAGCACGAGGGCACCTGGGCCACGAAGAGGGCCCGCCACCCGAACGCCTCGACGAGCGGCCCACCGGCCACCACGCCCACCACGAGGCGCGCCTGCGGCCACCATCGCCCACCAGCCGAGGGCCCGGACCCGCTCGGAGCCAGGGAAGGCGCGGGAGATGAGGGCGAAGGAGGCCGGGCCGGTGGCCGCGCCCTCGATCGCGCCGAGCGTGCGGAAGGCGATCAGCGACGGGGCGTTCCACGCCAGCGCGGACAGGGCCGCCATGAACGCGGCGCCGGCCAGCCCGAGCAGGTAGATGCGCCGGTGGCCGATGCGATCGCCGAGCTTGCCCACGAGCGGGCCGATGACGCCGAACGCCAGCATCGGGCCGGTCACCACCCAGGTCATGGCGGCGTCGGTCGTCCCCAGCTCGCCACCGATGCGGTGGATCGACACCGCCAGGATCGTCACGGTCACGTTGACCGAGAACAGGCCGTAGAGGGCCACCGACAGGATCGCCCAGCGGTTGCCGGGCGCGGCCTCGCCTTCGATCGCTCCCTCGTCAGCCGGCACGGGCGCCGACGGTACTTGACCCGCGGGTCAAGTCATCGGGTCGGGCCCGGTGATCTGCGTCACCCGAGGACGATGTTCACCGTCGAGCCCGGGCGCACCAGGGTGCCCGCCCCGGGGCTGGTGCCCACCGGGGTGCCGGCGGCCGGCCCGCTCACCGAGCCGGCCTTGAGGCCGGCGCCGGTGATGATCGACACGGCCTCGGCGATCGAGTCGGCGCCCGAGATCGACGGCACCGACACCAGCTCGGGGCCTCGCGAGACCTCGACGTTGACGGTCTCGCCCCGAGGGACGGTGGACCCGGCGCGCGGCAGGACGGAGATCACGCGCCCCTCGTCGACCGAGTCGCTGTAGCTGCGGACGATGGCCGCCTTCAGCCCGAGCGCCTCGAGCGCCTCGACCGCGGCATCCTCGGTGCTGCCGACCAGCCCGCTGGGGATGGTCCGAGGCTCGGGCCCCTTCGACACCACGAGCGCGACCGTGCTGCCCCGCTCCAGCCGGGTGGGCGTCCCCTCGGCCACCCGGATGACGGTGCCCTCCGGGGCCTCCTCGTCGTAGGGCGTGTCGGCCGTCGACGCCTCGAGGCCGACGGCGGCGAGCGCCGCGGTGGCATCCTCGAGCGACGCTCCGGCCAGGTCGGTGGGGACGTCGACGATCTCCTGGCCGTCGGACACGGTCAGCGTCACGGTGCGGCCCTCGGGGAGCCGGGTGCCCGCGGTGGGGCGGCTGTCGATCACCTCGCCCTTGGTGGTGTCGTTGCGACGCTCGCGCACCACGGTGACCTTCCACCCGCCACCGGTCAGGATCGACCGGGCCTCGGCCTCGGGGCGCCCCACGACGTCGGGGAGCGGCAGGTCGATCGGCGGCGCCTCGGGGGTGCGATCTCGGGTCGCCACCGCCGCGGCCGCGCCGCCGGCACCGGCGAGCAGGAGCACGATCAGCAGGATCCACGGCCAGCGGCGTCGGCGTCGCTCGTCGGGCTCGTCGGCCGCCACGGCGGCGCCTGCGGGTGCACCCACCACCGCCACCTCGTCGGTGGCGTGCTCGTCGACCCCGACGCCCGCACCATCGCCGTCGCCCTCGTCGTGCACCGGGTCGCCCGCGGGGATCGGCGGCTCGGGGCCATCGGCGCTCGGGCCATCGGCGCTCGGGCCATCGGCCTCGTCGACCCGGTCCGCCGGCTCATCGGGCCCGGCCGCCACCTCGGCGCCCGAGGGCGGCAGGTCGCGAAGGTCGATCGGCGCGGTGGGCGGGCCCGGGTCGACGAGCTCGGGCCCGGCCTCGTCGACCTCGTCGGGTGGTCCCACCTCGCCGATCCAGCCGAGGGGTCCGGCGGCGAGCGCAGCGCCGGCGCCCGGCCGCTCGCCGGGGTCGACGACCGGCTCGGCCTGGTTGACCCAGGCCGGGGGATCGAGGTCGAGGTCGTCGGCGCGCAGCACGACCGGCGCCGGCGACGCGGGCGCGGCGTGGACGGTGGGGTCGGCGTCGAGGCCCGCCGCCGCCCCGGCGGCGATGGCCCCGGCGAGCGGGAG
>JAWKIT010000006.1:0-192059 GCA_041394165.1 Acidimicrobiales bacterium | reverse complement strand
GCCGAGGAGGCCGACGACGCGTTCGAGGTCACCATCCCGATCGCCCGGGGCACGGTGGCCCACAAGGCGGTGGAGCTCGGGATCCACTGGCGGGGCGAGCCGCTCCCGCTGGTGCTGGTCGACGAGGCCATGGCGAGCCTGGCGGCCACCGACCACTGGCTCACCGACTTCCTCCAGACCTGCACCGAGGCCGAGCGCGCCGAGCTTCGCTCCACGGCGAGCGACCGGGTGGCGAAGTTCTTCGAGTGCTTCCCGCCCCTCGAGGCCCGCTGGCGCCCGGTGACCGAGAGCAACCAGATCGTGGAGCTCTGCGGTGGGCGGGTGCGGCTGCGGGGCAAGGTCGACCTCACGTTGGGGTCGCCCCGCGGGATGCAGGCCGGCAAGGTCGTCATCGACCTCAAGACCGGCGGCCCCTCGCCGCTGCACCGCGACGACCTGCGCTTCTACGCCCTGCTCGACGCCGTGCGCCTCGGCACGCCGCCGCGCCTGGTGGCCAGCTTCTACCTCGACCTGGCCGAGGCCCGCACCGAGGAGGTCACCGAAGACGTCCTCGAGGCCACGGTGGCGCGCACGGTCGACGGCGTCCGCCGCCTCGCCGCGCTGCGGGCGGGCACCACCGCGCCGGTGCACCGGCCCAGCCCGGCCTGCCGGTGGTGCATCGCCCTCGACGCCTGCGAGGTGGGGCGCCGCTGGCTCGCCGACGACGGGTGGGACGACCTCGCGGGCGACGCCGACGAGCCCTGACCCGGCCCGGGGCGCCTTGGGAGCGCCCGGCGGAGCGCCGGTAGCCTGGCGCCATGGCCGCGGACGAGGGACCCGAGCCGGCATCGCCGGCCCGCACCCAGACCGCCGAGATCGTCCCCCTCCGGCTGCCGCCGGTGGCCGACGAGCCGGCGCCCGAGCCCCTGCCCGACCCGCGCACGGGCGACGTCGACGAGTGGGGCCGCTCCGAGCGGGTCCGGTCCTTCGTGCGCAAGGCCTACGACCCGATGTACCGGCGCTGGTTCCGCGCCGAGTGGGAGGGGCTCAACAAGATCCCCGCCGAGGGCGGCGCCCTGCTCGTGGCCAACCACGCCGGCGCCATCCCGTCGGACGCGCCGACGATCATGCACGGCGTCGAGGTCGAGCTCGACCGCCCGGTGTACGGCCTCGCCGACCACTTCTTCAAGAGCATGCCGGTGCTCGGCACGCTGTGGTCGCGCACCGGCGGCGTCGTCGCCCACCCCGACAACGCCTACCGGCTCCTGCGCGAGCAGCAGCAGCTCGTCTTGGTCTTCCCCGAGGGCTCGAAGGGGCCGGGCAAGACCTACAACGAGCGCTACCGCCTGCGCCGGTTCGGGCGGGGCGGGTTCGTGGAGATCGCCATGCGCGCCGGGGTCCCGATCATCCCCATCGCGGTGGTGGGGGCCGAGGAGTCCATGCCGATCCTCTTCAAGGTCCCCTCGATCGCCAAGGCGCTCGGCGCCCCGTACTTCCCGGTCACCGCCAACATGGCGCTCGGTCCGGTGGGCGCCTTCGTGCACTTCCCCGCCAAGTTCAAGCTGCGGGTCCTCGACCCGGTCACCTTCGACGACGTCGAGCCCGACCAGCCCCGCTACTCCCGCAGCCGGATCATGGACGAGTCCGAGGCCATCCGCCAGCAGATCCAAGAGGCGCTCTTCGACATGCTCCGCCAGCGCCGCTCGGTCTGGTTCGGGTAGGCGGCCATGCCCAAGCGCGTCCTCATCACCGGCCTGTCGACCTACTGGGGCGGCCGGGTGGCCCAGGCCCTCGAGGCCGACCCCGACGTCGAGGTCATCATCGGGCTCGACACCCGCGAACCGAAGGTCAAGCTCGAGCGCACCGAGTACGTGCGCTCCGACGAGAACTACTCGATCCTCAGCCGCATCGTGCGGGCCACCGGGGTCGACACGATCGCCCACACCTTCCTCGTGGTCGACAGCACCCAGATGTCGTCGCGCGCGATGCACGAGATCAACGTGATCGGGACGATGAACCTCTTCGCGGCGGCGTCGGCGGCGGGCAGCACGGTGCGCAAGGTCGTGGTGAAGTCGGCCGCGCTGGTCTACGGCTCCTCGCCGAAGGACCCGTACTGGTTCCGCGAGACCGACCGCCGGGTCGCCCCGGTGCGGACCAAAGTCGAGCGCAGCCTCCTCGAGGTCGAGAGCTACGTGCGCGACTTCGCCCGCGACAACCCCCACGTGTGCCTGAGCCTGCTGCGGTTCTCGAACGTCATCGGGCCCGACATCTCGACCCCGCTCATGAACGCCCTGCAGCTGCCGCTCGTGCCGAAGGTGGCCGGGTTCGACCCGCGCTTCCAGCTGGTGCACGGACGACGTGGTCGCCGCGCTGCTGTTCGCGCTCGCCGAGGACGTGCCCGGCATCTTCAACGTCGCCGGCGGTGGCATGCTCCCGTGGAGCGAGATCGCAGCCATCGCCGGCAAGCGCCAGCATCCCCATGCCGCCGTACAGCATCAGCGTGGCCACCGACCCCCTGCGTCGCCTCGGCCTGGTGAACCTCGCGCCCGAGCTGGTGGAGCTGCTCAAGTACGGGCGCGGCATCGACAACCGGGCGTTCCAGGCCGACGGGTTCGAGTACCGCTACACCACCGCCGGCGCCGTCGAGGCGTTCGTCCAGGCCGTCCGGCTGCGCCGGACCGTCGGCAGCCGCGAGGTCGACTACCGCTACGAGGACGACGTGGAGCAGTTCTTCCGCCACTCGCCCGCCGTGCTGCGCGACGCTCCGGGCCATGGCTGAGCCTCGCTCCCACCGTCCGATCGGAGGTCGTCGACGGCGTCGGCGTCGGCCCTCGCCGCCCCCGACCCGCCGCAACGCCTTCGACCTCGCCATGTGCGACGAGGTGGCCGCGACCCTCGATGCCCTCGAGGCCGACGAGCGGGTCAGCGCCTGGTGGTGACCGGGGAGGCTCGGCGTTCTACGCCGGAGCCGACCTGTCGCACCTCGGCAGCTCGCACGCGAGGGCTTCCTCGCGCCGACAGCCACCAGGCTTCCTCCGCGTGGCCCGCTCGCCGCTGCCCACCGTCGCCGCCGTCGGCAGGCCCGCCGTGGGGCAGGCATGAACCTGGCGCTCGCCTGCGACGTCCGCCTCGCCGGCGAGTCGGCCGCTTCGACACCCGCTTCCTGCAGCTCGGCATCCACCCGGGCGGCGGCCACGCCTGGATGCTCCAGCGCATCGCCGGCCCGCAGCTCGCCGCGGCCGCCGTGCTCTTCGGCGAGGTGCTCGACGGCGCCGAGGCCGAGCGTGCCGGGCTGCGGCGTGGCGCTGCGTGCCCGGCACCGGACCTGCTCCCGGCGGCGGCGACCCTGGCCGCGCGGGCCGCCGCCGCGCCCCACGAGCTGGTCGCCCGGGCGAAGGCCACCCTCGCCGACGTGGCCACCATCGCCACCCACGCCGAGGCCGTGGAGCGGGAGCCGGCGACCAGGTGTGGTCGGTGACCCAGCCGGCGTTCGCCGAGCGCCTCGCCGCGCTCCAACGCCGGATCTCCTCCACCGGCTGAGCCGCCCCGCCCCGCCCGTTCACCATACGACGGCGGCCGTTCAGCAGCGCCACACGCCCAGGTCAGGGCCGCGTGGTCCACTCCGGTGGACCCCTCCGCGCCATGGCCGACCTCGCTGCGATCCCCGCCCCCGGACCCCGTCCCGGCATGTGGCGGACCGGCCGCGCCCTGGTCGCGGCCCAGCTCGCGTCGGGCGGGCGAGACGTCGATCCTCGGGTCGATCACCGTCGGCGGCAACCCGGTGGCGCCCACCGAGGCCGAACATCTTGAGCGACGCCTACCCGTTCAGCCGCTACGTCTACAACGCGATCCGCAACGACACCTTCAGCTCCGGCCTGGCGTCGAACGCGGTGCGCAACTTCGTGTCGGCCAACGGGTTCATCTGCAAGACGGCGGCCGTGTCGGCCACCAACCCCAAGACGGGCAACAACTTCCGCACCGACGTCGAGAACGTCATCCGCGGCGAGGGGTTCATCCCGCTGCCCGTGGGCGCCACGGGCGCCGGCGGCGGCAACAGCCACTGCCGGGCCACCGACACCGCCAGCCTCCTGAGCTGATCCACCCCACCGTCCCGCCTGCACACGGGACCGACGAGGCCGGCCGCGGGCCGGGGCCATCTGTACGGTCGGCGGGTGACCGACGGCGCCCCGCCCGACCTCGACGCCCTGGCCGACGAGGCCGCCCGCGTCCTCGAGCTGGGCCCCGAACGAGCCGCCGAGGTGGTCCTCACCCTCGCCGAGCACCACGACCGCCGGGTGATCGCCCCGCTCATCGACCTCCTCGCCAGCCGGCGGGCCGACGAGCTGATCGTGCGGGCGGCCGGCTGGCTGGCCGACCCGGCCCTGCACCCGGCGCTCGTGGAGCTGTCGGCCAGCCGCATCGGCGACCTCGGCGACGAGGGCTACTGGGAGCAGGTGGCCCGCGCCATCGGCCGCTGCCGGCCGGGGGCCGCCGCCGAGGCGGAGGAGGTGGAGGTCACCTTGCTGGCCGCCACCCAGGCCTCGCTGGTCGAGGTCGGGGCCCTCGACGTCGACGTGTCGCTGGTCGGCGCCTATCCGGCCACCGAGGTCGTCGTCCGCCTCGGCGAGCACGAGCGGCGCCACGCCATCTGGAACTTCGACGAGCTCGAGCCCGACGACCCCTCATCGCTCGATCGCTCGTTCGCGCTCTACCGCATCGCCCAGCTCGCGGCCTGGGGCTGACGCGCTCGGGCGGCGTGCCGCTCAGCCGGTGAAGGGCGCGCCGTCGAAGCGGTCGACGGTGGCGAACGCCTCGACCGGCCGGCGGCGCAGGCGGGTGGGCTGGTGCTCGGGGTGGCCGAGGCCCACCATCGCCACGATCGCGTGGTGCTCGGGCAAGCCCAGCAGCGGCGCCGCCTGCCGCTCGGCGGCCGCCAGGAACGTGGTGATCGACCCGGCGAGGCCGCGGCCGCGTGCCGCGAGGAGCACGTTGTGGACGAACGGGTAGATCGACCCGCCGCCCACCACCGAGGGCCGGTCGAGGTCGCGGTCGGTGACCGCCAGGGTGCGCAGGTCGACCGCGACCACGAGCACCACCGGCACCGACTCGATGGCGTCGAGCATCGGGTGCGTCGGCAGGCCCTCGGGGACCACGAGGTCGGATGGGGCCGGCGCCACGACGCCGTAGGCGCGGTGCCCGGCGGCCTGCTCGGCGAGGTAGCGGGCCCAGACGGGGGCGCTGAGGTCGGCGAGGCGTCGCCGGAGCGCCGGATCGTCCACCACCGCCACCCGCCACCCCTGCTGGTTGCCGCCGCTCGGGGCGAAGCGGGCGTCGTCGAGGATGGCGTGCACCACGGCGGGCGCGACCGGCTCGTCGGTGAACGACCGCACGGCGGCGGTGGTCCTCATCGCGTCGCGCAGGTCCATCGCCGGGACGGTACCGCCGACGACCGCTCCCCCACCCGGCTACCTTCTGACGGTCCGTCAGACGCAGTGCAGGGGGCACCCGTGAGCGAAGGCCTGGAGAACTCGACCACGTTGTGGGAGCTGGTGGAGCGCCGTGCGGCGGCCACCCCCGACGCCATGCTGCTCGTCGAGGCGGGCGGTCGCTCGCTCACCTGCGCCGAGTTCCGCGACCGCGCCGAGCGGGTGGCCGCCGGGCTCGCCGAGCTGGGCGTCGGCGCCGGCACCCGCGTCACGTGGCAGGTGCCCAACCGGCTCGAGACGATCGTCGCCAGCTTCGCCCTCGCCCGCCTCGGCGCCGTGCAGAACCCGATCCTGCACCTCTACCGCCACAAGGAGGTGGGCTACGCCATCGGCGCCACCGACGCCGAGCTCGTGCTGCACGCCGGCGAGTGGAACGGCTTCGACTACGGGGCGATGGTCGAGGAGCTCATCGCCGACCGGCCCACGAAGCCCCAGGTGCTCGACGTGTTCGCCGGGCTGCCCGAGGGCGATCCCGCCTCGCTCCCGCCGGCGCCCACCGACGGCGACGAGGTGCGCTGGGTGTACTTCACCTCGGGCACCACGTCGGACCCCAAGGGCGTGCGCCACACCGACCGCACGCTCATCACCGGCGCCAACGGCCTCGCCGCCGCCCTCGACATGGCGGCCGACGACATCGGCTCGATCGCCTTCCCGTTCGCCCACATCGCCGGGCCCGACTACTTCGGGATGATGCTGATCGCCGGCTTCGGCGCCGTGCTGATCGAGGCCTTCACGCCGGGCGGCGCGGTGGCCGCCTTCAACGAGCACGGCGCCACCATGGCCGGCGGGTCGACCGCGTTCTACCAGATGTACCTGGCCGAGCAGCGCAAAGATCCGGCCACCCCGCTCTTCCCCTCCATCCGCAAGCTGTCGGGCGGCGGCGCCCCCATGCCGCCGGAGGTCTTCGAGGAGGTCAAGCGGGAGATGGGCATCCCGATCTGCCACGGCTACGGCATGACCGAGTGCCCGATGATCTGCATGGGCGGCCCCCACGACACCGACGAGCAGCTGGCCAACACGGTGGGGCGGCCGGTGGTGGGCCTCGAGCTGCGGATCGTGGCCGAGGACGGCTCGGTGGCCGGCGCCGGAAGCGACGGCGAGGTGCGGGTGAAGGGCCCGATGGTGTTCCGGGGCTACACGTCCGAGGCGGCCACCGCCGAGGCGTTCGACGACGACAGTTGGTTCCGCACCGGCGACGTCGGCCACCTCCGCCCCGACGGCCACCTCGTGCTCACGGGCCGGCTCAAGGACATCATCATCCGCAAGGGCGAGAACATCGCCGCCAAGGAGATCGAGGACCTGCTCTACGCCCACCCCAAGGTCGGCGACGTGGCGGTGATCGGCCTCGCCGACCGCGAGCGCGGCGAGCGGGTGTGCGCCGTGGTCGAGACGGCCGAGGGCGCCGAGCCGCTGGGCTTCGACGAGATGGTGGCCTACCTGGGCGAGCAGCAGCTGGCCCGGTTCAAGACCCCCGAGCAGCTCGAGGTGGTCGACCGCCTTCCCCGCAACGAGACCCTCGGCAAGGTCCTGAAGTACAAGCTCCGCGAGGCCTACGCCGCCGAGCCCTGGCCCTGACCCCCGTCCAACCGGGAACTGACCGTGATCTTCGTCGGTCGGCCGACCGAGATCGCGGGGAGTTCGCCTCAGGCGGCGATCTCGAGCGCCGATCGGATCGTGGCGACGACCTCCGCCGGCCGACGCTGCAGGTCGTCCCAGGTGAAGCGGAGCACCCGCCAGCCCTGGGCCATCAGCCGGTTGTCGCGCCGGCGATCGTCCTCGAGCGCGGCGCGGCCGTCGTGGAAGCGGCGCCCGTCGAGCTCGACGACCAGCTTCGGCGCCGGCCACAGGCAGTCGACCCGGGCGATCCAGGACCCGTCGCCCAGATCGACCTCGAAGCGGGGCTCGGGGAGGCCGGCCTCGTGGAACACCCGGCGGGCCACCCGCTCGAGCTCCGATGCCGGGGCGACGTAGCCGGCGCCGCGATCCTCCAGGATCTGCCGGAAGGCCACGGTCCCCGACCGACCCCGGCCACCCAGCGCCGAGAGGGCAGCCTCGAGCTGCGCCATCGTGACCAGCCGCCGCACGAGCAGGTGGTCGGCCGCCCGCTCGACGCGTCCTGGCGGATCGACGCCCGCCAGGTCGAACAGCGTGCGCGCCGGGCTCGTCACCGCCAGACCGGCACGCACCGAGCGGTGGGCGGGAAGGAGCAGCGACGTGGAGTGCAGGCGAGAGAGGCGGCTGCGGCGCTCCGCCTCCTCGACGACCACCACGTCCGGCCGGTCGAGGTGCCGGTAGCCAGGGATGCCCCACAGCGCCGCGGCGGACCGTTGCGCGAGGTGGGCGCCTTCGCCGTGCTCGGCGAGGGCGAGCACGAGCGCCTGCTGCTCGGTGCGCGGGGCGCCGCCCAGCCGGTAGAGCCCGGGGAGGACGCGCACCAGCTGCCCCGAGGCCAACATGCGACGGACGGCCCAGTCGGTGGTCCCGGTCGCACGGAGGTCCGACGAGGTGACCACCCCGTGGTTGGCTTCGCCGATCTCGAACAAGGTGCGCACGACCAGCCCAAGACGTCGCGCCCACGGTTCGTCGCGCGCGACGGCCCGATGCGACCGACATGGCGCACTCCGCCCCTCCCCCCGGGGGACTGACCGCGATGTTCGTCGGCGGACCGACGAAGTTCACGGTCAGTACGAGGAGTGGGGTGGGCTACGTGGCGTCGGCCCAGGTCGTGACGATCGAGGTGTCGGCGAGGAAGCGGACCGACCGGTCGGGGGCCCAGCGGGCGGCGGCCTCCTGGAGCGCCTCGTCGACCATCGCCGCGGCCGCCTCGGCGTGCTCGACGGGGACGTGGACGAGCAGCTCGTCGTGGAGGCACAGCACGATGCGAGCGCCGAGGGGCCGGCCCCGTGCCCGCACGGTCACCGCCCACACCTTGAACAGCTCGGCCGCCGCGCCCTGCACCACCGCGTTGCGGCCGTAGCGCCCGCGCGCCGCCGCCCGAGCCCGAGCCGACCGCTCCCCGCCTCGGCTTCGAGACCCACCACCGCCGGCCCTCCCATGCGCAGGAGGCGCCCGCCGTAGGTGCGCAGGTCCCGCCGACCTGGGCCGACGCGCCGGCCTCCTCCAGGTACGACATCGCCACCGGGTACGAGCGCCGCAGGCCCACCAGCGCCCGAGCCCCCTCGCCCGTGGTCTGGCCGTACATGGCACCCAGCACGGCGACCTTGGCGACGGGCCGCTCGACCCCGAGCTCGGCCGCCACCGGCGAGTACAGGTCGTCGGCCTGGCTGGCCCGGGCGAGGGCGCGATCGCCGCTCACCGCGGCGAGCACCCGCGGCTCGATCTGGCCGAGGTCGGCCCGGACGAAGGCGTGACCGGGCGCGGCCACCACGCCCGAGCGCAGGTCGGCGGGCATGTTGTGGAGGCCGGCCGAGGCGGTCATGCGCCCGGCCGCACCGTCGGAGCCGGTCCACTCGCCGCGGAAGCGGCCATCGTCGCCCAGGTGCTCGTCGAGCCACGCGTACCCGAAGGTGGTGGCCACCCGCTCGGCCTTGCGCCACGTGAGCAGCGCGTCGACCAGCGGGTGCTCGTGGCGGAGGCCCTCGAGGCGCCAGGCCCGGGTGTCGGGCACCTCGAGGCCGACCATCCGCAGCATCGTCTTCACCTGGCTGGGGCTGCGCAGGTCGAACCGCACCCCCTCGGGCACGTGGCGCAGCACGGCCTCGTCCCGGGCGGCACGGGCGGCGACGGCCGCCCGCTCGTCGGCCGGTCGCGGCCCCACGAAGCCGGCGATCGCCGCCTCCATCTCGGCTCGCCCCACCGGCAACCCCTCCACCATCAGCTCGGCGCACAGCAACTCGGCGGTCGATTCGGCGATGGCCGTGCGAGTGGCGGCGGGACGGGCCTCCTCGTCCGCGCAGGCCAGGTCGTCGAGGCGCTGCTGCTGGCGCGCCACGACCTCGGCGAGCACCGCCGCCCACCCGCCCATCCGCTCGGGCGACGCGGCCCAGCCCCCGGCCACCCAGTCGGGACGCAGGTGCCCGTCGGGGCGCACCGGCTGATCGGGATCGCCCTCGGGCTCCTGGTGGAAGAGGTCGCGGGGCTCGTCGGTCGGGACGGCGGCCGGGTCGAGGCCACCCAGACGGGCCCACGCCCGAGCGGGGTCGGCCCGCCACCCACCGAAGAGGAGGCGGTGCACGGCGACCACGTCCCAGCTGCGGGCCACCTCGACCCCGAGGCCGAGGAGCGCGACCGCCGTGTCCGACGACCACATGCCCCAGCGCGGCCCCAGCTCTCGCTCGACGGCCGCGAGCACGGCCTGCACGTCGGCGGCGGATACGGCCACCGCCGGGCCGGGGCCCGCCACCGGTCGCAGCGCGGCGCCCGCCGCGGCGTCGATGGCCACGGCGAGGAGCCCGCCGCGCTCGAGGCCGGCGGCACCGAGCGCGGCGAGCGTGGCATCGACGGCGGTCACGCCCCGACCGTAGGCCGAGGGCGGTCAGCCGCCCGGCCGACCGCCAGCACCCGAGGGCGGTCCGCCAGCCGCGCCCCCGGGGAACGCACCGCCGCCGGGCACCCCGCTCCCGCCCTGGCCGCCCGCGCTCGACGACGAGCCGTCCGTGGCCGAGCCGGGCAGCGGCTCGTCGAGGTCGGCCAGCACGACCACGTCACCCTCCTCCACGCCGTCGACGATCTCCGTCCACGTGGCGCCAACAGCGCCGACCTCGACGGTCACCTCCTCGGGATCACCGTCGTCACCCAGCACCCGGACCGTCGAGCGGTCGCCGTCGACGGCGACCGCCGACGTGGGCACCGCCAGCGCATCGGCCGTCGCCCTCGTGACGATCTCGACCGACGCCGTCGAGCCGTTGCCGAGGGTGCTGGTGTCGCCCGTGAGGCCGATCGTCACCGCATAGGTCGAGGTGCCGCTGGCGGCATCCGGGGCGACCCCGATGCGCACGACCTCGCCGTCGATCGCCTCCTCGCTCCCGTCCGGCCGGACCGTGGCGGCCTGGCCGACCTCGAGGTCGGGAAGGTCGGCGACGCTGACCTTGGTGGTCACCTCGAAGCCTCCCGACCCGACCACCACCACGGTCTGGGTCGCCGAGGCCGCCTCGACCTGGTCGCCCACCGAGATGCCCACCGACGCCACGGTCCCGGCGATCGGGCTCACGATCTCCGCCTGGGCGAGCGCCTGCTCGGCCACGGCGACCTGGAGGGACGCGGCGTCGACCGCCTTCTGGTGGGCGATGAGGTCCTCCGCGGAGGGCGAGGAGGCGGCCGACGACGAGCCCGCCCCCGGTGCGGCATCGGTCGACGGCGATGCCGTGGAGCCGGCGCCCTCGCCCGAGGCCGAGTCGCCGACACCGCTCGGTCCGGTGGTCGACGGCGCCGCCGGCGTCGATGGCGTCGTGGTCGTGGTGGTGGGGGTCGACACCGCGTCGTCGGCGAGCTCGGCCAGCAGGTCGGTGAGCGCGCTCGAGGCGGCCGCCAGCTCGGCCTGCGCGTCGGCGAGGGCCCGCTGCGCGTCGAGCGCAGCGGCCAGCGCCTCGCGACAGGTGGTGGTGCCGTCGTCGACCACTGCGTCGTCGGTGGCCTCCGGCGTCGTGGTGGTGGTGGTCGGCGCCTCGTCGACCGAGCACACGTCGGCGGCCGCCGCCATCGCCGCTTCGGCCGCGGCCAGGGACTCGTCGACCGCGTGCTGGGCGTCGAGCACCGCTTGCTGGGCGTCGGCGAGCGCCCCCGACGCCGCCGCACCCGCGCTCCGACCCAGCCCGCCGCCGGGCGTGCCGGCTCCCGCCGAGGCCACCTCCTCGCCGTCGAGGGCGAGCTGGAGCACCAGCTCGGCCTGGGCGAGGCCGGCCTGGGCCTCGTGGAGCGAGACCTCGAGCTCGTCGGTGTCGAGCCCGGCGAGGATCTCTCCCACGGCGACCTCGTCGCCGACCTCGACGGCGACGGAGGCGGCGGTGCCCGAGGTCGGGAAGGCGACGGCGGCCTGCGACACCGGTTCGATGGTGCCGACTGCGTCGAGCACCTGGTCGACCGCCTCGGTCGAGGCCACGGCCGTGCGGTAGCGGGCACCACCATCAGACCGGGCGGCGACGGCCACGCCGCCGAGGCCGAGCACGGCGGCCGCGGCGGTGGCGGCGATGAGGGTGGGAAGCGGGCGCGTGCGCATGGAGTTCACTCGTTCCGGAGAGCGTCGATGGGAGCCAGGCGGGCCGCCCGGGAGGCGGGGTACACGCCGAAGAGGACGCCGATGCCGATGGCCACGCCGATGGCGGCGACCGACGCCGGCGCCGACAGCACGACCCGAGCGTCGGTCAGCGACGGGAGCACGATGGCGCCCACGCCCCCGAGCACGACGCCGAGCAGGCCACCGGCGAGACCGAGGACCGACGCCTCGACCAGGAACTGCTGGCGGATGTGCCGCGGCCGGGCACCGATCGCCTTGCGCAGCCCGATCTCGCGGACGCGCTCGGTGACCGAGACCAGCATGATGTTCATGACGCCGATGCCCCCGACGAGCAGCGAGATCACGGCGATCCCGCCGAGCATCACCGTCATGGTCTGGTCCACCTCGGTGGCCGCCGCGAGGATCGATTCCTGGGTGGCGATCGAGAAGTCGGCGTCGTCGGCGGACGCGGAGCCGTGCAGGTTGAGCAGCGTCGCCTGCGCCTCCTGGTACGCCGCGGACAGCGTGGGCTCGCCGCTCGCCTTGACGTAGATGGCGTCGACCGCATCGCGGTCGGCGCCACCGACCAGCCGCTCGGCGTAGGTGGTCTGCGGGACGATCGCCACGTCGTTGCTCGTCGTCTGCTCCGACGACGAGAGCGCCTCGAGCACCCCGATCACCTCCAGCGTGCGGCCGTCGTAGGCGACCTGCTGGCCCACCGCCTGCGTCGTCGAGCCGAACAGCTCCTCGGCCGTGTCCGGCCCCAGCACCACGACCATGGCGGCCTCGGCCACATCGTCGTCATCGAGGAACCGGCCAGAGGTCACCTCGCGCGAGCGGACCTCCTGCCACGACGGGGTGGTCCCCGTGAGGGTGGTCGTCCAGTTGGCGTCGCCGGCCACGAGCGAGACCGAGGCGGTCGACGTGGCGGCCACCGCCTCGACGTCGGGAGCCACGTCGGCGGAGGCGAGGGCATCCGCGTCCTGCACCGTCAGGGTCGAAGCCGAGCCGAAGCCGCCGCGCATCCCGTCGCTGTCGGTGCTCGAGCCCGGGGAGACGACGAGCAGGTTCGTGCCGAGCTCGTCGATCTGATCGCGGACCTCGGCCTTGGCGCCGTTGCCGAGCCCGACCGTGAGGATGACCGCGGTGATCCCGATGAGGATGCCGAGCATGGTGAGCGCGGAGCGCAGCCGGTGCGTGCGCACCGCCTCGGTCGCGGTGCGCACCGTGTCACGCCAGCGCACGGGCCACCTCCCGATCGGGGTCCCACACGAGGCCATCGCGGATCTGGATGGTCCGCTGGGCGCGGGCGGCCACGTCGGCCTCGTGGGTGATCAGCACGATCGTGCGCCCGGATGCGTGCAGCTCGTCGAAGAGGCTCAGCACGTCGGCCGTCGAGGTCGAGTCGAGGTTGCCCGTGGGCTCGTCGGCGAGGATCAAGGCGGGTTCGGTCACCAGCGCCCGGGCGATGGCCACCCGCTGCTGCTGGCCGCCCGACAGCTCGCCGGGCTTGTGGTCGGCTCGGTCGGCCAAGCCGACCTGGGCGAGGGCCGTCCGGGCCCGCTCCTGCCGCTCGTGGGCCTCGACGCCCGCGTACACCAGCGGGAGCTCCACGTTGCGCCACGCGTCGAGGTACGACAGCAGGTTGAACTGCTGGAACACGAAGCCGATGTGGCGGTTCCGCAGCTCGGCCAAGCGGTCCTCGTGCAGCTCGGCGACGTCCTCGCCGGCGAGGCGGAACGACCCGGAGGTGGGCACGTCGAGGCACCCGAGGATGTGCATCAGGGTGCTCTTCCCCGAACCGGAGGGTCCGATCACGGCGACCAGCTCCCCCTCGTCGATGGCGAGGGTGACCCCGCCGAGGGCCCTCACCTCCAGCTCCCCGGCGGCGTACACCTTGGTCACGTCGTGGAGCTCGAGGACGGCGGTCACGAGCCCGCCCCCTCGGTCGCCGGGCGCGGCGCCGGCCGGCAGCTCGGCGTCGTCGGGCGGTGCGAACCCGCCTCCGGTGCCGCCCGGCCCGCCGAACGATGGGCCGGTGATGACCACCGACTCGCCGGCGACGAGGCCGGAGGTGACCTGGGTCATCGTCCCGTCGACGAGGCCCAGCTCGACCGTGCGGGTCTCGGTGCCGTCGCCGGTCGCTACCTCGACGGTCGAGGTGCCGTCGGCGGTGGTGATCGCCCGGGTGGGCACCGAGAGGGCGTCCGCCTCCTGCGCGTAGGTGATCGTCACCGACACCGAGGCCCCGACGTTGAAGTCCCCCGAGGCGTCCTGGAAGGCGACGGTGACCGGGTACGAGGCGACGCCCGAGCTGGCATCCGCGATCGTGCCCACCTCGGTGACGAGCCCGTCCACACCGTCGCCCGTCGTCGAGGGCATCGCCGCCTCGTCGTCGCCGCTGGCGGTGTCGTCGCCGGCACCTCCGTCCGCCCCACCGGTCGACGCGGTCGCCTGCCCACCGGGGAATCCACCGCCGGGGAAGCCTCCACCGGGGAACCCGGGGAACGCCTGGGTGCTCGACGACGAGGTGGTGGCGAGCGCCACGGTGGCCACCTGGCCGGTCGCCAGCGACGTCACGTCGGTGTCATCGAACCCGAGGGTCACCGTGTAGCTGCCGGTGGTGGTGAGCGTGATGTCGGCGTTGCTCGTCGAGGTGGTCGAGCTGGTCGACGCGCCGGGCCCGGAACCGGCGCTGCTGGTGCCGAGCGTGCTGGCCGATCCGCCCGATCCGCTCCCGGAGCCGGTCGGGGTGGTCCCGCCGGTCCCTCCCGAGGTGAGCTCCTCCCCCACGGTCAGCTCCACGGTGGCCACCGTGCCGTCGAAGCCGGCCACGAGTTGAGCCCCCTCGAGCGCGTCCTGCGCCGCCGCGAGCTGGTCGTTCGCCGAGGTGACCGCCGACTCGTCGGCGGCCACCTGCTCGTCGCTCGCGCCGCCGTCGGTGTCGTCTGCGAGCTGCGCCTCGGCGTCGGCCACCTGGGCCTCGGCCTCGGCGACCGCCGCGTCGAGCTCGGCCGAGTCGATCTCGGCCAGCACGTCGCCTGCCGCCACCTCGTCGCCCGCCGCGACGTTCACCGCGGTCACCGTCCCCGCGGACGTGAAGCTCAGCTCCTCGGTGTCGGCCGCTTCGACGGTCCCCTCGGCCGTGAGCGTCCTGGCCATGTCGCCCACGGTCACCTCCACCACCTGGTCGGTGGTGGAGGCTCCGTCGGTCGCGGTGGTGCCATCGTCTCGGACGAGGGTCCACCACCCGCCCAGGGCGAGCATCGCGACGAGCGGCATCACCACCCAGGGCTTCTTCAGCTGGTCGATCCGGCGGGGCACGTCATCTCCTCGGAGGTGGGGTGGGGTGGATGGGGAGCGGGAGCGGGTGGAGCGGAGCGACCGCCGCGGCGGGCACCTCGAGCGCTCCCCAGTGCTCGGGCGCCCGCCGCGGAGGACGTCGCTGCGGCCAGGCGAGCGCCGGGTCGCCGCAGCGGTCGGGCCCGGCGAGGGAGGCCGGGTCCGGAGGTCTCAGGTGGTCGTCGTCGCCGTCCCGGCGCCTGAGGTCGAGCCCGGTGCACCGGTGGGCGGGCCACCGGGGCCTCCGCCGAAGCCGCCCAGCTCACCCACCCGGATCGCGGTGGCGGTCACGACGTCGCCGGTGGTCTCCCCCATCGCCACCACCGAGTCGCCCTCCGCGATGTCGTCGACCTCGATCTCGTGAACGACCGACACCGCGGCGTCGTCGCCGAGGACCACGGTGACGCGCTCGCCTTCGGTGGTCTCGACGGTCAGCTGGTCGCCGTCGATCTCGGTGATCTCACCGGCCGTGGGCCGGCCCGGCACCTCGCCCGAGGTCCCGTCCGGCGGGGTCATGCCCTCGGGCGCGCCCTCGGGCGGGGCCATGCCGTCGGGTGGGGTGGCGGGGGGAGCGCCGCCCGCCGTCGATCCATCGGCCCCAGCACCGGTGGGCGGCTGGCCGCCGCCGGGTCCGCCCACGGCCACCTCGAGGTCGCCGCTGTCGGTGACCTGGGAGGCCGTCACGGTCCCGTCGTCAGCGGTGGTGCCTCGGACGGTCACCTGATCGCCGACGGCGAGGTCGCTTGCGGTGCCCTCGACGGTCTCGGTCACCACGGTTGCGTCGGTCGTCTCGACCGTGACGGTCGACCCGTCGCTGGCTTCGACGGTGACGGTGCCGCCGTCGTTGGCGGTGACGGTGCCGCCGGTGCCCGCCCCAGGGAACCCGCCGGCTGCACCCCCCGCCCCGGCGCCGGCATCGGGCTGACCATCGGTCGCGCCCTGGGCGGAGGCGACGCTGCTGGTCGAGCTGCCGTCGCCCTGGTGTCCGAGGGCGAATCCAGCTCCGACCGCCACCACCGCCGCCACGGCGCCGGCGGCGATCCACGCCTTCCAGCCGGGGGAGCTGCGCTCGGGGTCGGGTGGCTCGTCCGCCGCGGCTGGCGAGAGGGGGCCCGTCGCGGCGAACGGGCCGGCGGGCGGCGGCAGCGGGGAGGGGTCGGAGGGGTCCGGGGGGAGGGTGCTCATGGCAGGGGCTCCTTGGTCTCCGCCGTGGAGGCGGTGCTCGAGGTCGTCCGCCATGCTGCGATGCGACCCTCAGAGGAACCTCAGCCCGCACTTGGACCTCCCGGGGACCCTCGCGCCTCGCCCTCGCCACGAACCGGTTGCACGAACGCGTCGGTGCATGCCTCCCGCACCCAGTTCGGCCTGGACGTGGGGCCCGGGCGACGGGGTGGTCAGCGGGGGAGGCGGAGGGCGTAGCCGACGCCGCGGACGGTGTGGATGAGGGGCGGGTCGGTGGCGTCGACCTTCTGG
This sequence comes from Acidimicrobiales bacterium, assembly GCA_041394165.1. GTDB lineage: Bacteria > Actinomycetota > Acidimicrobiia > Acidimicrobiales > Iamiaceae > Aquihabitans. The sequence goes on along the minus strand of JAWKIT010000006.1, from coordinate 175,607 downwards.
CGCAGGTAGCTGATGTAGGTCTCGAGCACCGAGGCGTTGCCGGCGAAGGTGTAGTCCCACACCGCCTCGAGGATCTGGTCGCGGGTGAGCACGCGGCGGGCGTTGGCCAGCAGGTAGTGGAGGAGCTTGAACTCGGTGGGCGTCAGCTCGATCAGCCGGCCGTCTCGCCACACGTCACGGGTCTCCTCGTCGAGCTCGAGGTCGGCGAAGGCGAGCTTGGCCCCTGGCGCGGCCCCACCCCCGGCGCGGCGGAGCACCGCCTTCACCCGCTCCACCAGCTCCTCGATGGAGAAGGGCTTCGTCACGTAGTCGTCGCTGCCCAAGCGCAGGCCCTCCACCTTGTCCTGGGTGGTGTCCTTGGCGGTGAGGAAGATGATGGGGATCCGCGTGGCCGCGCCTTCGTCTCGTCGCAGCCGCCGGGCGACCTCGAAGCCATCGAGCTCGGGCATCATCACGTCGAGCACGAGCAGGTCGGGCGCCCGCCGGGCCACGGCGTCGAGCGCTTCGCGCCCGTTGGCCGCCCGCTCGACCTGGAAGCCCTGGTAGCCGAGGGCCATCGCCAGCAGCTCGGTGATGTGCTCCTCGTCGTCGACCACGAGCACGCGCGGCCCACCGACGGAGGGGTCGTCGTTCGCCATGGTGGCCACCGTAGAGAAGTCGCCCCGGGGCGGGAAGGCCTGCGGGCGAGGTCTGAGCAACTTCCCAGGATCGGCCAAGCGGCCACGGAGCCGCCGATCGCACGCTCGCCCCATGGCCACCGCCGCCCGCACCGAGCCCGGCCCCGTCCGCCAGCCTCGACCGGTCCGGTTCGCCGGGCATCCGCTCCTGGGGCAGGATCGCCGAGATCGACCACCACCTCGCTGACCGATGACCCTGCGCACTCGTCTCGTCGCCGCGCTCGTGGCCCTCGCCGCCCTCGGCCTGGTCGTGTTCGGCGTGGCCACGTCCGCGCTCTACGGACGGTCGCTCGACCGCCAGCTCGACGACTCGCTGCAGGCCAACGCCCGCGGCCAGGGCGCCCGCCTCCTCGCCATCGCCGCCACCACCGAGATCGACCCCACCACGTGCGCGCCCGTCGGCAGCGACGGCACCGCGACCTTCGTCGGTCCTGGCCCGGCGCCGGGCCAGGGGCTCGACGCCTACACCGAGCTGCGCGCCGCTGACGGGACCGTGGCGGCGTGCAGCCGGCCGGTGTCGTCGGAGGGCGTGCCCGACCTCCCCGCCCAGGTGGACCTCGGGCCCGACGGCACCGCCACCTTCGACGCCGGCTCCGCCTCTGGCTCGGGAACCTGGCGGGTGCTCGCCCTGGCGGCCGACCAGGTGCCCCAGCCTCGGGGGCCAGGCTCGCCCACCAGCCCCAGCGGCCCCACCGGCGAGACGACGGACCGGGCCACCGACGACGCCACACCGATCGAGCTCGCCGGCGGCGGCACCTCGGCGGGCGCGATCGTCCTCGTGGCCACGCGGACCGACGGCGTGCAGTCCTCGCTGGCCGACCTTCAGCGCATCGAGCTGATCGCCGCGATCGCCCTCCTCGCCGCCCTGGGCGGCGGGGCCTGGCTCGTGCTGCGGCGGGGCCTGCACCCGCTCGAGTCGATGGCCGAGACGGCGACGACGATCACCGCCGGCGACCTCACCCAGCGGGTCGAGCCCGCCGAGGACCGCACGGAGGTGGGCCAGCTCGGCCTGGCGCTCAACACCATGCTCGACGGCATCGAGGCCGCGTTCCTCGAGCGCGACGCGACCGAGGCCCGCCTGCGGCAGTTCCTGGCCGACGCCTCCCACGAGCTGCGCACCCCGCTCACCTCGATCCAGGGCTACGCCGAGCTGTACCGCCTCGCCGAGGCGGGGGCTGCAGGCCCCGAGAGCCGCCCCCTCGACGTCCCCACGGTGATGGCCCGCATCGAGCAGGAGTCGACGCGGATGCGGACGCTGGTCGAGGACCTGCTCCTGCTCGCCCGGCTCGACGAGCCCACCGCGGCCCCTCACGAACCCGTCGACCTCGCCCTGGTCGCGGCCGAGGCGTGCACCAGCGTCGCCGCGCTCGCGGTCGACCACTCCCTGTCACTGGAGGCGCCGGCGCCGACGATCGTCGAGGGGGTCGGCGCCCACCTCCACCGCGCCGTCACCAACCTGGTCGCCAACGCCATCAAGCACACGCCCCCCGGCACCGCCATCGAGGTCACGGTGACCGCCGACGCCGGAACCCGACAGGCAGCGATCGTCGTGCGCGACCACGGCCCGGGGCTCCCCGCCGAGGGCGTGGAGCACGCCTTCGACCGGTTCTGGCAGGCCGACGCGGCGCGGGTGGGTCACGGCTCGGGGCTGGGCCTGGCGATCGTCGCCGGGATCGCAGCCGAGCACGGCGGCCGGGCCACCGCGGCCAACGCGCCCGACGGCGGGGCCGCCTTCACGATCGAGCTGCCGCTCTCTGGCCCCGAAGGGTCGGGCAGCGCTACCGAGGCGTGAGCCACGCCGCGGCGAGCTCGTCGCGGCGCTCCTCCCACTCCTCGGCGGTCATGGCGTAGCGGACGTGGTCCTCCCAGACGCCGTCGATCTCGAGGTAGCGCCGCGCGGTGCCCTCCTCGCGCAGGCCGAGCTTGGTGACCACCCGGCGGCTGGCGGCGTTGCGGGGGATGATCGACACCTGGATGCGGTGGAGGTGCAGCTCCTCGAACGCGAAGCGGGCGAGGACCACGAGCGATTCGGGCATGAGCCCCTGCCCGGCCACCTTCTCGTCGATCCAATAGCCGACGTAGGCGTTCTGGAACGGCCCCCGCTGGATCGACGACAGGTTGATCTCGCCGCACAGGTCGCCGTCGACGAAGATGCCGAACCCGAAGCCCGAGCCGAGCTGGCGCTCGCGCTGGCGAGCCGAGCAGCGCACCGCGAAGGCGTCGCGGTCCTGGGTGGTGTCGGGCTGGTTGGGCAGCCGCTGGGGCTCCCACTTGAGCAGCCAGCCGGCGCAGCGCGTCCGCACCTCGCGCCAGGCCTCGAAGTCCGAGAGCACCAGCGGGCGCAGCATCACCCGGCGGCCGAAGAGGGTGCTGGTGCGCTCGACCATCACCCCGCCTCGCGCACGGCGTCGATCGCGGCCGGGTCCTCGAGCGACGACAGGTCGCCCGGGTCGGCACCGATGGCGGTGGCCCGGATGGCGCGGCGCAGCACCTTCGCCGAGCGCGTCTTGGGCAGGGCGGCGGTGAAGCGGACGGCGCTCGGCTTGAAGCTCTTGCCGAGCGCGTCGCTCACCGTGGCCACCAGCTCGGCACGCAGCTCCTCGCTCGCCTCGACGCCGGCGGCGAGCACCACGTAGGCCCAGAGCGCCTCGCCCTTCACCTCGTGCGGGACGCCGATGGCCGCCGCCTCGGCCACCTTCGGGTGGGCCACCAGCGCGGACTCCACCTCGGCCGGCCCGAGGCGCTTGCCCGCGATCTTGATCGTGTCGTCGCTGCGGCCCCGCAGGTACCACTGGCCGTCGTCGTCGATCAGGGCCCAGTCGCCGTGGACCCACACGTCGGGCCAGCGATCCCAGTAGGTCTCGAGGTAGCGCTCGGGCGCCTGCCACAGGCCGCGGGTCATGCCGGGCCAGGGCTTCGTGCACACCAGCTCGCCCACCTCGCCGCGCACGGGCTCGCCGGCGTCGGAGACGACGTCGACCGCCATGCCGAGGGCCGGTCCGCCGAGGGTCATCGGCGTGAGCGGCTGCACCGGGTGCGGCGACAGGAAGCACGCCCCCACCTCGGTGCCGCCCGAGATGTTGATGACGGGGCACCCCCCTCCGCCCACCACCTCGGAGAACCACCGGTAGGGCGTCTCGTTCCAGGGCTCGCCGGTGGAGCCGAGGATCCGCAGCGCCGAGAGGTCGTGGGCCCGCACCGGCTCGTCGCCGTGGGCCATCACCGCACGGACGAGGGTGGGGCTGATGCCGAGGATCGTGACGGCGTGGCGCTCGAGGTAGGCCCACAGCCGGTCGGTCTCGGGGAAGTCGGGCGCCCCTTCGTAGAGGCAGACGGTGGCGCCGTTGGCCAGCGCGCCCACGATCTCCCACGGGCCCATGATCCAGCCGAAGTCGGCGAACCAGAAGAGGCGATCGCCGGGCCGGGCGTCGAACTGGAAGGCGACCTCCTCGGCGATCTTCACCGTGAAGCCGCCGTGCACGTGCACCGAGCCCTTGGGCTTGCCCGTGGTGCCCGACGTGTAGGCGATGAAGAGCGGGTGCTCGCTGTCGACCAGCTCGGTGGGCACCACCTCGTCGGTCGGTCCCGGCCAGGGCAGCACGGCACCACCTTCGGCCTCGAGCGGCTCGACCTCGCCCACGCGCGGGACCACCACCACCGTCTCGATGCTGGGCACGGACGCGATGGCCTCCCGAGCGGTGGCGAGCATGGGCACCGCGCTCCCCCGCCGCCAGAAGCCGTCGGCGCACAGCAGCGCCTTCGCCTCGGCGTCGGCCAGGCGCACGGCGATCGCCTCGGCGCCGTAGCCCGAGAAGATCGGCAGGAAGATGGCGCCGAGCTTGGCCACCGCCAGCGCGGCCACCACCGTCTCGGGCAGCATCGGCAGGAAGATGCCGACCGCGTCGCCTCGGCCGACCCCCCGGGAGCGCAGCAGCGAGGCGAGGCCGTCGACGTGGCGGTCCAGCTCGGCGTAGGTGAGGACCCGCACGTCGCCGTCCTCGCCCTCCCACCGCACCGCCTCGGCGTCAGGCGACGACCCGACCCACCGGTCGAGGCACATGGTGGCCAGGTTCGTCCGCCCGCCGGTGAACCAGGTGGCCCACGGCACCCCCTTCGACGTGTCGAGGACCTGCTCGTAGGGCGTGGGGAACGGCAGGCCGAGGAACTCGACGACGGCGCCCCAGAACCACGCCGGGTCCTCGATCGAGCGGGCGAGCAGTTCGTCGAACGAGCCGATCCCGTGGGCCGCCTGGAACCGCCCGACGTTCGTGGCCGCCACGGCCTCGGGGTCGGGCGTCCAGATCGGTTCGGTCACGAGGGGGCACGGTAGTCGCTGCCCCGAACGGGCGAGCCGGGCCGTCAGGTGAGCAGCGAGAGGGCGAGGCCGTCGAGGATGTCGGCCTCGCTGCACACGATCTCGTCGAGGGCGAGACGGCGGAAGATGGCCACGAGCGCGCAGCAGCCGCCCACGATCACGTCGGCGCGCGCCGCCTCCAGGCCGGGGTTGTGGACCCGGTCGGCCCGGGCCTCGGTGGCGAGCGTGCGGAAGACGTCCTCGGCCGCCTCCTTCGTGAGGCGGAAGTGGTGGATCGCGTCGCGGTCGTAGGTGGCGATCCCCTGCTCCACCGCGGCCACCGTGCTCACCGTGCCGGCGAGGCCCACCACCGTCTGCGCCTCGCCGATCTGGGGGATGGTGCGCACGACGTCGTCGAGCCAGGTGTCGGTGTAGCTGATGGCGGCGGTGAGGTCCTCGGGCGCGGGCGGGTCGCTCTCGGCGAGGAACCGCTCGGTGAGCCGCACGCAGCCCACGTCGATGGAGATCTGGGCCTCGATGCGGCCCTCGGCGTCGTTCGTCCCGAAGACGAACTCGGTCGACCCACCGCCCAGGTCGAACACGAGGAACGGCGGGAGCGACGCGTCGAGGTCCGCGGTCGCGCCACGGAACGACAGCTCGGCCTCCTCGTCGCCCGAGAGCAGCTCGGGCCGCACGCCGACCGCGGCCTCCGCCGCGTCGAAGAACACCTCCCGGTTCGAGGCGTCGCGCGACGCCGACGTGGCCGTCATCCGCACCCGGCCGCCGGCCACGCCCAGCTCGTCCATCACCCCGCGGTACTCCCGCAGCACGGCGACCGTGCGATCCATGGCCTCGGCGTCGAGCGTGCCGGTGCGGTCCACGCCCTGGCCGAGCCGGGTGATCCGCATGAGCCGCTCGACCGTCTGCAGGGGTGCCCCCTCCCCGCGCTCGGCCACCAGCAGGCGGGTGGAGTTGGTGCCGATGTCGATCGCCGCGACGCGCTCAGCCATGGTCGGATCCTTCCCGGTCGCCGTCGCCGGCGGCCAACCGGTCGGCCACCCACGCCCCCACCGGATCGACGCCCCCGGCCAGGAACCAGGCGTAGTGGGCGTGCAGGCACTTGATGCCGACCCGGGTGCCGCCCACCCCGCCGGTGGGCCGCGGGCCCGTCCAGCCATCTGGCAGCTCGGCCTCCCGCTCGGCCCGGTAGCGGTCGTGGGCGGCGGCGATGGCCTCCATGCCGACGATCGACTCGACCCGGTGCACGCCGCCCCGGCTCTCGAGGCGGCTCACCATCGTGCGCTCGGGCTCGCCCAGCAGCCAGAACGTGGTGGGCATGGGTCGGCCGTCGTCGAGGAGGGGCTCGTTGCGGATCACCACCGGCGAGCCGTCGGCCTCGTGGCGCACGACGATTCGGTACGCCCCCTTCGGCTCCCGGTCGAGCAGCTCGGCCACCGCGGCGCGGTCGTCGGCCGACGGCGCGTCGTCGACGACGAGGGTGGCGGGCAGCGGCGCGGGCACGGTCGGAGGGTACCCAGCGCGCCGGGCTCCCCCTCGTGGTTGAATCGGTGGTCCCCCTTCGCAAGGAGCAGGTCATGCGGGTCCGCCACCTCCTCGCCCTCGCCGCCACCGGCGGCGCCCTCCTCGTCGTGCCGCTGGCCGAACCGGCCGCCGCCGCGGTCACCGCCTCCACGAGCGGCACCACCCTGACCATCACGATGACCGGCAACGGCTCGGCCCCGATCACCTGCGCGGGTGGGAACGTCGCGGTGGCCGCCGTGGTGGCCGCGCCGGCGCTCGCCTGCGGCAGCCTCACGGCCGTGACGGTCACCGGCGACGGCGGCAACCAGATCCTCGACCTCCGAGGCCTCTCGGCGGCGGGCTTCAGCGGGACGACGACGACGAACGTCAGCATGGGCGGCGGCACCGACCAGGTGACCGAGGGCCCGGGCGTCGACACGATCGACCTCGGCGACGGCGGCGACATCCTCACGCTGCTCGCCGTGGGCCCGCCCAACGCGTCGGTCAGCCTCGGCGGGAGCACCGACGACCGCCTCGACGTGCAGGGCGGCGACGGGGACGACACCATCGCCGTCACGTCGTCGAGCCCCACCACGTCGATCGCCTTCAGCGGCGCCACCGCCACCACGCGCTCGGCGACCGGCGCCGAGTACATCTACCTCTTCGGCGGCAAGGGCGACGATCACCTGTCGACGACGGGCATCGTCGCCGGCACGACCCTGACCTCGGCGATCCTGCGCGGGGAGGACGGCGACGACGTGCTCACCGGCGGCAACGGCGCGGAGACGCTCTACGGCAACGCCGGCACCAACGAGCTCCGCTCCGGCGGCGGGGCCGATGCGATCTGGACCGAGAGCTCCACGGACCTGGTCGACACGGGAGCGGACAGCATCCTCGACTACGTCTACGACACCACGAGCTACCGGATCGACCGGGACCTCGACCACCTCGGCGCCGAGGACTCGTTCCACGTCCAGGCCAACCGCAGCGACGTGGTCACCCGCATCCGGCCCACCGGGACCCCCGGCGAGCAGCGCTGGACCGTGTCGCTCCACCGCACGGGCCAGCTGGTCTTCCCCGCCGGCGCCGCCGGCCTGCTCGCGCCCTCGCACTTCACCTCCGGCGCCCCGAACCACCGGTCGATCGTCGACGTGGTGGCCGGGCCGCGGGTGGTGGATGGCGTGGGCGCCAACGGCGGCCCGAACCTGCTCGACGTGACGGTGCCGAGCGGCGGGTGGGAGGTCACGACCGCCGGCCCGGGCAACGACGTGGTCGGGGTGAGCCCCGACGACAGCGCCTACCAGTACGTGCGGATGGGGCGCACCGCCGACTACCGGGTGCACGGCCCGTGGACCGACCGCAACCGGGGCTTCGCCCACCGGGCGACGCGCGACCTCCTCTTCCGCTTCGCGTCCGACGGCGAGCTCGAAGCGCTCGACGCCGCCCTCGACGGCGGGTCGGTCACCCGAGCGCAGGTCACCGCCCTGCTGATGGGCTCCGACAAGTACCGCGGCCTCGACGTGGACCGGGTGTTCCTCACCTACCTCCGCCGGGCGGCCGACCCCGGCGGACGCACCTACTGGATCAACAGCATCCGCAACGGCAAGGCGCTGTGGCGGTTCCGGGCGCAGCTGTTCGGCTCCAACGAGTACTTCACCAAGGCGGGCGGCACCAACGCCGCCTACGTCCTCTCCGCCTACCAGGACGTCCTGGGCCGGCGGCCCGACCCGTCGGGCCAGGCCTACTGGACCAACAAGCTGAACAACGGCGCCGACCGCGGCTCGGTGGCGCTGCAGTTCATCAACTCCCCCGAGGCCCGGCGCCGCCTGGTCGACGACCAGTTCCTCCGGTTCCTCGACCGCTACCCCACCACCGCCGAGCAGACCACCTGGGTCGCCCAGATCCCCTCGAGCGACGGCGAGCAGCGGCTCGTGGCGTTCCTCGTCAACAGCTCGGCGTACTTCACCCGCGACTAGTAGCTCTTCGGCAGGCCCAGCACGTTGGTGGCCACGAAGCTCTGCACCAGCTCCTGGCTCACCGGGGCCAGGCGCATGAGGCGGGCCTCGCGCCAGTAGCGCTCCACGTGGTACTCCCCCGCGTAGCCCATGCCGCCCAGCGTCTGCACCGCCTGGTCGGCGGCCGCGTAGCCAGCCTCGGCGGCCAGGTACTTGGCGGTGTTGGCGTGCTCGCCGCACGGGAGGCCGTGGTCGTAGCGCCACGCCGCCTCCCGGATGGCCAGCTCGGCGGCGTGGAGCTCCATGTGGGCGCGGGCGAGCGGGAAGGCGATGCCCTGGTTCTGGCCGATGGGCCGGTCGAACACGATGCGCTCGTTGGCGTAGGCCACCGCCCGCCGCAGCGCAGCCCGGCCGGTGCCGAGCGCCTCGGCGGCGATCAGGATGCGCTCGGGGTTGAGGCCGTCGAGCAGGTAGCGGAACCCGTGGCCCTCGTCGCCCACCCGGTGGCGGACGGGCACCGGCAGGTCGTCGTAGGCCACCTCGGAGCTCACGACGGCGTTGCGGCCGGCCTTGGGGATCGGCGTGATGGCGACCTCGGGCCGGGCCTCGCCGGCCGCGTCCCGGAGGTCGGCCAGCAGGAGGGTCATGCCGTCGGTGGGGCGCGCCGCCTCGTCGCGCGGCGTCGTGCGGGTGAGCAGCAGGACCTTCTGGCAGTGCGGGGCCTTGGTGGTCCAGACCTTGCGACCCCGCACCAGGTAGTGCGACCCGTCCGCGGCAAGGGTGGCGCGGGTGGTGATGCGGCTGGTGTCGGTGCCGGCATCGGGCTCGGTCACGCCGAAGCACACGTGCAGCTCGCCGGTGGCCACGGCCGGGAGCACCTCGGCCCGCAGCTCCTCGGACCCGTGGTGGATGACGGGGCCCATCCCGAAGATCGACAGGTGGATGGCCGAGGCCCCGTTCATGGCCGCACCGCTCGCCGCCACCTCCTCCACCACGATCGACGCCTCGGCGATCCCCCGCCCGCCGCCGCCGTAGGCCTCGGGGATGGCGATGCCGATCCACCCGCCCTCGGCCATCGCCCGGTAGAAGTCCCAGGGGAACTCGTGGCGGTCGTCGCAGCCGCGCCAGTAGTCGTCGTCGAAGTCCGAGCAGGCGCGGCGCACGCCCTCGCGGATCGCGTCGTGGTCGTCGTCGGCGGCGAAGTCCACGGCGTCAGCCCGTGTAGTCCGCGGCCCCCGCCACCGGCACCGCCGCCGGGGGGCCGTCGGTGCCGTTCGGGACCGTGGTCGCCGTCGTGCTCGGGGGCGGCGTCGTCGTGGTCGTCGGCGCCGGGTCGGTGCCGTCCCAGGCCAGGCCGGCCTCGTCGATGACCTGGCGGGCCACCGACGGGGCGGCGCCCAGGATGCCGTCGACGCCCAGGTCGAGCAGGTGGCGGTAGAACTCGGCGGTCTCCTGGTCGCGCCCGTTCATCCAGACCCACACGGCGAGCCCGGCGGCGTGGGCGTCGTCGACGAACTCCTCCGTCACGACGGTGACCTCGGTGCCGGCGAGGTCGTAGGTGGGCGGCACCTGGAGGATCTCGTGGTCGGGCTGGGGCTGGCGGTCGATGAAGAACTGCTGGACGCCGTCGACGCCCGGGCTGGTGGCGACGTCGGGCAGCAGGGTCCGGACGTACTCGACGATCGCCTGGTCGAACGACACCACGACCACCTGGTCGCCGACGCCGTGGGCCTCGATCTCCTCCGCGAGGGCCCGGGCCGCGGCCCGCGCCGGCTCGCCGCTCTCCTTGATCTCGATGTCGAAGTAGGCATCGGGGAAGGTCTCGAACAGGGTCGCCACCGTCGGGATGGTGAAGTCGTCGGCCTCGTAGCCCGCCGGCGGCGGCCGATCGCCGGTCCGGATGCCGCGGTACACGTAGTCGTCCACCGGGCAGTCCCCGCACGACCAGCGCGTCGGCGTGAACTTGTAGCCGTGGTCGAGGGCGAACAGCTGGGCGTAGGTCTGGTCGGCCACCAGCCCGGTCCCGTCGGTGGTGGCGTCCACGTCGGCGTCGTGGTGCACCACCAGCACGCCGTCGCCGGTGAGGCGCACGTCCATCTCGAGCACGTCCGTGCCCAGGGCGTGCGCCCGCTTGTACGCGAACAGGGTCTCGTGCGGCGCCTCGTTCTCCCCGCCGGCGTGGGCGATCGACAGGACCCGGCGGTGCAGCCACGGGTTGTCGGCCGCCGCCGTCGCCGACCCCGACCCCGGGCCGAGGGCGAGCGCGGCGACCAGCAGGGCGGCAGCGAGGAGCGAGGTCGATGTCCGGGAGGCCATGGCCCCGCAACCTAGGCGGCGACCGCGGCGACGTCAGCCGGCGCCGAACGCCCGCTCGACGCCGGTGAAGGGCCACCCTCGGGAAGACCGATCGGGTCGACCGGCGCCGGGAGGATGTTGTAGGCCTCCTCGCCGGGCTCCACCATGCCGAAGTCCTCGCGGGCGATCCGCTCGATCTCCTCGGGCGTCTGCAGCCGCTCCTGCTCCTTGGCCACCTCGGCCCGCTCGGCGCGCACCGCCGCCAGCTCGGCCTCGGCGTCGGCGGTCTCGCGCCGCTGGTCGAACCACTGGCGGGTGGGGAACACGCCGAAGAGCAGGACCCCGACGAACAGCACGCCGACCACCAGGCCGGCGATGGCGCGACGGCGCGCCCGCACCTTGGCGGGGGGACGGGCGTCCCGGGAGGGAGGGCGGCGCGTCGGCATCTAGGCCTGCGTACCCCGCAGGAACGCCGCCGAACCGAGGAACGCGGCGGCGTCGCCGAGCTCCTCCTCGATCCGCAGCAGCTGGTTGTACTTGGCGACGCGGTCGGACCGGGCGGGCGCGCCCGTCTTGATCTGGCCGCAGTTGGTGGCGACCGCCAGGTCGGCGATGGTGGCGTCCTCGGTCTCGCCCGAGCGGTGCGACATCACCGCCGTGTAGCGGTTGCGGGTGGCGAGGGCGACGGCGTCGCTCGTCTCGGTGAGCGAGCCGATCTGGTTCACCTTGACCAGGATCGAGTTGGCCACGCCGCGCTCGATGCCCGTGGCCAGGCGGGCGGAGTTCGTCACGAAGAGGTCGTCGCCCACGAGCTGGACCCGGTCGCCGACCTTCTGGGTGAGCACGCCCCAGCCGTCCCAGTCCTCCTCGGCCATGCCGTCCTCGATCGACACGATCGGGTAGCGGGCGCAGAGGTCGGCCCAGTAGTCGGCGAGCTCGGCCGACGACAGGGTGCGGCCCTCGCCCTCGAGGACGTAGGCGCCGTCGCGGAACACCTCGCTGGTGGCCGGGTCGAGGGCGATGGCGATGTCGTCGCCCGGGGCGAACCCGGCCTTCTCGATGGCCTCGAGCAGGAGCTTGAGGGGCGCCTCGTTGTCCTCGAGGTCGGGGGCGAAGCCGCCCTCGTCGCCCACGGCGGTGGACAGGCCCTTGTCGTGGAGCACCGCCTTGAGCACGTGGTAGGTCTCGGTGCCCCAGCGCAGCGCCTCGGAGAAGCTGGCGGCGCCGACCGGCATCACCATGAACTCCTGGAAGTCCACGTTGTTGTCGGCGTGGGCGCCCCCGTTGAGCACGTTCATCATCGGCACCGGCAGCACGTGGGCGTTGGTGCCGCCCACGTGGCGGTACAGCGGGATGTCGAGCTCGTCGGCGGCCGCCTTGGCCACGGCGAGCGAGGCGCCCAGGATGGCGTTGGCGCCGAGGCGGGCCTTGTTGTCGGTGCCGTCGAGGTCGAGCAGCGCCCGGTCGATCTCGCGCTGGTCGAGGGCGTCGCGGCCCTCGAGCTCCTCGTCGATCTCGCCGTTCACGTTGGCGACGGCGATGCTCACGCCCTTGCCGCCGAAGCGGTCGCCGCCGTCGCGCAGCTCGACCGCCTCGAACTGCCCGGTGGAGGCACCCGAGGGCACGGCCGCCCGGCCCCGGGCCCCGGAGTCGAGGACCACCTCGACCTCCACGGTGGGGTTCCCTCGGGAGTCGAGGATCTCGCGGCCGATGACCTTCTCGATGGTGCTCATGGGCGGGTGCTGCTCCTGGTGCGGTGGGGAAAAGCTAGTTGGCGCCCGCCCGCGCCCCGGGGAGGGGACGGGCGTGCGACCGCTGCGGGGTAGCCCACCCCACCCGCGCCCCTCGCGCCAAACCGGCGCGGCTCAGCGACCGCCGCCGGCGGCCTCGATCGCGCGGGCCCGGTCGCGCAGCGCCGCCGCGGCCGCCCGCAGCTCGGCCTCGGGGTCCACGTCGGCGTCGGCGGCCCGGGCGGCGGCCACGAGGGCGAGCAGCCGCTCGCCGAGGGGCGCGTCCGGGGCTGCCGCGGGCGGGTCGACGCCGAGCGACGCCGCCTTCTTGGCGACCTTGAGCGCGTAGAGGAGGGCCGGGAGGTCGGCGGGCAGGCCGTCGAAGATCGAGGCCCGCCCCTTCTCGGCCTTCTTGATCTCCTCCCAGTTCGCCACCACGTCGTCCGCACCGTCGACCTCCACGAGGCCGAACACGTGGGGATGGCGGTGCACGAGCTTGTCGTGGATCCCCCGGGCGACGTCGCCCAGGCCGAAGGCACCGGCCTCGGTGGCGAGGGTGGTGTGGAACACGATCTGGAACAGCAGGTCGCCCAGCTCCTCCTCGAGGTGGGCGTAGGCCTGGGCATCCACGTCGGGCCCGCCGTCGCCCACCGGACCGAGCGCCTCGAGCACCTCGTAGGTCTCCTCGAGGAGGTGGCGCGTGAGGGTGCGGTGCGTCTGCTCGGCGTCCCAGGGGCACTCGGCGCGCAATCGGGCCACCAGCTCGACGAAGCGGGCGACCTCGCCGGCCACCGGCTCGGCCAGCTCAGGGATGAACAGCGACGTGAGGTGGTCGGGCTCGACGCTCCGGTCGAGGTCGGCCCAGTCGACGACCGTGACGGCCTCGTCGGGGAGGCCGAGGCGCTGGAGGAGCACGACGGGCTGCGCCGGCGGCTCGTCGACGGCGAGCTTGATGTCGGAGAGCACCCGCCGGTTGTGGCAGTGGGCCACCAGCAGCGGGCCCCGCTCCCCGGCCGCGGCGACCTCGAAGCGGTGCCCGTCGATCAGCCGGACGCCCTCCTCGTAGGGGTCGACGCCGAGGCGGACCCACGCCAGGTCGACGAACGACATGGCGGCCAGCACCTCCACCTGCACCCGGCCGGCGGCGCCGGCCTCGCCCAGCAGGTCGACCGTGCGCTCGAGGACGCGAGGTGAGCCGGGCACCGCGTAGAGCACCTCGTCGTGCTCGTCGGCGGCGGCGATCAGGTCGTCGACGATCCCGCGGTAGACCTCGTCGAAGGTGTCGGCCGCCTCGTAGCGGTGGTCGAACGAGGCGACGTCGCCGACGAGCGGGGCCGAGGGGTGGCGGGCGGTGCGGAGGAAGCGGGCCGCCGGCGGCACCCGGTCGATGGCGGCCCGGGCGCCCTCGGTGAGCAGGGCGGGATCGCCCGGCCCCAGCCCGACGACGACGATCCGCCCCACGTCAGGAGCCGGCCGGGGCGACCACCGAGGCGGTCGTGGTGTCCCAGGTGCCGTACCGCGGGTCGATCGTCGTGGCCTCGACGATCGGCTGGACCACCTTGCCGACCTTCTGCGACTGGAGGTCGGGGGTGAGCTCGGCGCGCAGCTCGTCGAGCGTGGGGACGGTGCGGCTCGTCACCGCCGTCACCAGCCACCCGGCCGGGGACTGGTAGGGCTCGAGCGGCACGTCGACCTCGGCGTCGCGCACCGCGTCGCCGAACGAGGGGACCACGTCCGCGGTGGCCGCGCAGCCGGCGGCGCCGCCCGACGCCGCCGTCGCCTGGTCGGTGCTGACCTCCTGGGCCACGTCGGCGAACGCCTCGCCGCCGAGGATCCGGTCCCGGGCGGCGACCGCCGCCGCCTCGTCGGCCGTGACGATCACGCTGACGCAGATCTGGGCGTAGTCGTCGACCTGGGCGTCGTAGGCGGCCTGCACCTCGTCGTCGGAGACGTCGATGACGTCGCGCAGGGCGGTCTGGGTGGCGGAGAGCTCGGCCTGCTGGTCGAGGTAGGCCTTCGGGACCGAGTCGATCTCGACGCCCTGCTGCTGGAGCGATTGGGAGACCGAGTCACGGGCCGTGGCGCGCATCTCGTCGGTGACCTCGCCCCCGCCTTGGGCCACGGCCTCGCGCAGGATCTCGAGCTGGACGAGGGTCGTGAGGGCCTGCGACGCCGTGGAGGACGGGATGGTGTCGGCACCGGCGCCGGTGAACTGCCCGAGCACGCCGTCGAGCTGCTCGTCGGTGGCGTCCTGCGCCTTGGCCTGCTTGCGCAGCACCTCCTCCTGGAGGGCGATCTGGTCGAGCAGGTCGCGTCGCTCGACGGTGCGATCGCCGACCTCGGCGGCGGGCAAGGCGAGCGGGCCGCTGTCGCAGGCGCTGGCCCCGCCGGCCACCACGAGGGCGACGGCAGCAGCGGCGGCGAGGCGGACGAGGCGGCGACGGCGTTCCACGGGGACAGGATGCTACGTCCGCCACCCGGCGCCGCAATCGGCAGCGGCTCCCAGCGGTGCCGGGGGAATCGGGCTAGAACCCGTTCCATGGGGACCGAACCGACCGCCAAGCTGGGCGGCGCCGCCGAGCTGTCGACCGACAAGATCACCACCTCCACCCGCGACCCCGAGGAGCTGGGCCGCCGGATCGGGGCCTGGATGGCCACGGTGCTGCCGCCCGGCGCCGACCCCGAGGTCGGCGGCGTCGTCACCCCCGAGGGCAACGGCATGTCGTCGGAGACGATCCTCTTCGACGCAGCGTGGACGGTCGACGGCGAGCGCCGCCAGGAGCGCTGCGTCGCCCGCATCGAGCCCGAGATGGACAAGGTCCCGGTCTTCCCCAGCTACGAGCTGGCCCAGCAGTTCGACGTGATGTCGCTCGTCGCCGAAGCCACCAGCGTGCCGATCCCCGAGACGCTCTGGTACGAGGGCGACCGGTCGTTCATCGGTGCCCCGTTCTTCGTGATGGCCCGCATCGACGGCATCGTCCCGCCCGACGTGCTGCCCTACACGTTCGGCGACTGCTGGGTCGATGCCGCCACCCCCGAGCAGCGGGCGACGCTGCAGGACTCGGCGGTGCGCGCCCTCGCCGGGGTCCACACGGTCACGACCGAGACCCACGACCTCTCGGCGCTCCAGTACGACCGGCCCGGCGAGACGGCGCTCGAGCGCCACCTCGCCTGGTGGGAGGGCTACCACGAGTGGGTCGTGGGCGACCGCCGATCGCCGCTCCTCGACGAGTGCTTCGCCTGGCTGCGGGCCCACCTGCCCGCCGACGTCGGGCCCGACTCGCTCTCGTGGGGCGACGCGCGCATCGGCAACATGATGTTCGCCGACTTCGAGTGCGTGGCCGTCCTCGACTGGGAGATGGCCGGCGTGGCCCCGCCCGAGGTCGACCTCGGCTGGATGGCCTACCTCCACCTGTTCTTCCAGGACCTGGCCACCGACCTCGGCGTGGCGGGCTTGCCCGACTTCATGCGCCACCAGGACCTGGCGGCCACCTACGGGGCGCTCACCGGGCGCCCGGTGGGCGACCTGCGCTGGCACCTGGCGTACGCGGCGATGCGCCACGGCGTGATCATGCGCCGGGTGACCGAGCGGGCGGTGCTCTTCGGGGAGGCGGTGGAGCCGGCCGACCTCGACGAGATGATCATCCACCGGGCCACCCTGCGGGCGATGCTCGACGGCTCCTACTGGGACCGCATCGGCTGAGGACGGCCGGGGCGGCGGCGCCGGATCAGCCGAAGCCGACCTCGTCCATCAGCCGCACCGCCTCGGGGTTGGTGGCGCCCAACTCGGCGGCGTTGAGGGCCTGGCGCTCGAAGTCGACGCCGAACTCCCGGGCGATCAGGGGCTCGGCGGCGACCTCGGTGCTCGCCGGGAGCTCGTGGTTGCCGGCCACGAGCACGTCCTGGCCGTCGGTGCCGAGCCACTCGAGGAAGTCGGCGGCCAGGTCGGGGTGGTCGGCGTAGCGCGTGACCCCGCCGCCCGAGATGTTGATGTGGGTCCCCCCGGCGCCCTGGTCGGCCCAGATCAGATCGACGGGGATGTCGGGATCCTCCTCGATGGCGCGAGCGAGGTAGTAGTGGTTCGCGATCCCGACGTCGCAGGCGCCCGCCGCCATGGCCTCGATGAGCTCGACGTCGTTGGCGAAGATCTCGGCGTTGTCCTTCCAGCCCTCGAGGACCTCGCGGGTGGCGTCCTCCCCCTCGAGCAGGATCAGGCTGGCCACGAGCGACTGCTGGTAGCCGTTGGCGGCGTTGCGCAGGCAGACCCGGCCGTCCCACTCGGGCTCGGCCAGCGCCGCGTAGGTGGTGGGGACGTCGGCCTCGGCGAGCGCGTCGGTGTTGTAGACGATCGTCCTCGCCCGCAGCGCGAGCCCGAACCAGCGATCGTCGGGGTCGCGGTGGTCCTCGGGGATGGCCGCGCGCAGCACCGGGCTGTCGAGCGGCTGGAACAGCCCGTCCTCGGCCGCCGTCGCCAGGTTGCCCGCGTCGACCGTCAGGTAGACGTCGGCCTCGGTGTCCTCGCCCTCGGCCGCGATCCGCTCGCGGAGCTCGCTGTCGTTGCCCGTGAGGAACTCGACGCGCACCCCGGTCTCCTCCTGGTACTGCGCGAACGCCTGCTCCACGTCGTAGTGGCGACCCGAGTACACGTGGAGCACCGGGTCGCCCGATCCCCTCGCCCCCTCGGAGCCATCCGTGTCGGCGCACCCGCCGGCCAGCAGCAGCGAGCCGAGGACGGAGGCGAGGGCGAGCGGGCGGCGGCGCAACGACATGGGGACCTCGGGCGATCGGGGGACGACGGCGTCGATGTTAGCCGTGCCTACCTTGCTGCATCCAGGTCGCCTGACGACCCCGCGGTCGAACCGCGATCACCCGGCGACGAGGGCGGGGCGGCGGTCGCGCAGCACCACCGCCGCCCGGTCGCCGCGCTCGAGGACCAGCGTGCGCGGCGGGGTGGCCCGCACGACCGACCCCGAGGGGAGCCGCAGGTCGTAGGTCCAGGTCGGCCCCTGGTACGAGCGGTCGACGACCTCGCCCACCACCTCGTCGACCGCCTCCCCGACCACGGGCGCGAGCGTCACGTCGGCGGGGCGGACGACGGCCACCGCACCGGCAGCGACCTCGCCGCCGTCGAGGTCGAGCGGGCCGAGCTCCGTGCGGGGTCGACCGCCGTCGATGGCCACCGGGAGGAACGAGGCGTCGCCGAGGAAGCGGGCGACGAAGCGGTCGACCGGCCGGTCGTACACCTCGGGCCCGGCCCCCACCTGCACCAGCCGGCCGGCGCGCATCACGGCCAGGCGATCGCCCAGGGCCAGGGCCTCGGCCTGGTCGTGCGACACGAACACGGCCGGCGTGGCGGTGACCCGCAGGAGCGACACCAGCTCGGCCCGCACCTGCTCGCGCAGGTTCGGGTCGAGCGCGGCGAACGGCTCGTCGAGCAGGAGGAGCGCAGGGCGCGGCGCCACGGCGCGCGCCACCGAGGCGCGCTGGCGCTCCCCGCCCGACACCTCGTGGGGGTAGCGCCGGGCGAGGTGGCCGATGCCGACCAGCTCCAGCAGGTCCTCGACGCGCCGACGGCGGTCGGTCGCCGACCGGCGGCGCAGGCCGAACCCCACGTTGTCGGCGAGGGTGAGGTGCGGGAACAGCGTGTGGTCCTGGAAGACCATGCCGACGGGGCGCTGCTCGGGCGGCGTGGCCCGGCGGCCATCGTCCACCGCGGCGCCCGCCACCTCGATGGTGCCCGCGTCGAGCGCGGACAGCCCGGCGATCGTGCGCAGCAGGGTGGACTTGCCGCACCCGCTCGGGCCCACGAGGACCAGCAGCTCGCCAGGGTCGAGGTCGAGGTCGACCCCGTCCACGGCGAGGGTGCCGCCGTAGGACTTGGTGGCCCCCCGCACGCGCAGCGGGGCCGGATGAGGCGCCGGCTCGGGCCCGCTCACGAGGCCCGCCGATCGAGGCCCCGGCACAGCACGGCGACGGGGACCAGGGCGGCGGCGACGATGGTCAGCGCCGGGAGCGCCGCCTGCTGGAAGCGCGACTCGGACGCGAGGTTGTAGACCCAGATCGAGAGGGTGTCGAAGCCGATCGGGCGCAGCAGCAGGGCGATCGGCAGCTCCTTCAGCGCGTCGACGCCCACGAGGATGGCCGCCGCGAGCAGGCTCGCCCGCGAGAGCGGGAGGTGCACCCGCCCGACGACCCACCAGGGCCGGGCGCCCAGGGAGCGGGCCGACGCGGTGAGGTCGTCGGGCACCCCGTCGAGGCCGGCCTCCGCGCTGGTCACCGCAGGCGCGAGGAAGCGGACGCCGTACGCGTAGGCGAGGGCGAGGAACGATCCGGTGGCCACGGTGCCCGGGAGGCCCCGGCCCACCGCGCCCAGCGCCTGGTCGAGCGCGACGAGCGCGATGACCACGCCCATCGCGACCACCGGCCCCGGGACCGCGTAGCCCACCGTCGCCGTGCGGCGGGCGCCATCGACGAGCCGACCCGGCGCGAAGCGGCGAGCGTTCGTCACGAGCACCGCGAGCACCACGCAGAGACCGACCGTGACCAGGGTGAGCACCAGGCTGTTGCGCAGGAACTCGAGGTACCGATCGAGCAGCGGCGTGCCCCGATCGCTCCGCTGCTCCTCGATCGCCCAGGTCACCAGCCGCGCGCACGGGGCGACGAAGGCGACCAGCACGACCGAGCCCGCGGCGGCGGTCGCCGCGGCCGCCCGGGCCCCGCGCAGGCGCTGGCGGGCGAACCCGGCGCTGCCGATGCCGGCCTCGGCGAAGCGGGCCCGCCCGCGCGAGATCCGCTCGAGCGCGATGACCACGACCGCGAAGAGCAGCACGAGCGAGGCGATCTGGGCGGCTGCGTCGCGGTCGTAGGTGCCCCGCCAGATGCGGAACACGCCGACGGTGATGGTGTCGACGCCGAAGTACTGCACGGTGGCGAAGTCGGTGAGCGTCTCCATCACGACGATGGCCGCGCCGGCGGCGATCGCCGGCCGCAGCATCGGCAGGACCACCCGGCGGAACGCCTCCGCCCGCCCGGCACCCAAGCAGCGGGCCACCCAGAGCGACTCGCCGGCCTGGTCGCGCAGCGCCGCTCGGGCCAGGAGGTACACGTAGGGGTAGAGGGTCAGGCTGAAGGTGGCGATGGCGACCGGCAGCGACCGGACCTCGGGGAACCACGCGTCGCGGCCGAACGAGTCGCGCCACCACCCCTGCACCGGACCGGCCACCCCGAGCACCGACGTGACCACGAACCCGAGGATGTAGGCGGGGACGGCGAGCGGCAGGACGAGCGCCCACGAGAAGGCCCGACGCCCGGGGAAGTCGTGGGCCCCCACCAGCCAGGCGAGGCCCACGCCGAGCGAGATGGTGCCGATCGCGACCCCGGTCACGAGGAGGAGCGACGACCGGATCTGACCCGGGAGGCGGGTCTGCCACTGCTGGCGCCACACCTCGCCGTCGGGCTCGAGCACCCCGCCCAGCACGGCGGCGACGGGCACCACGGCGACCACGGCCACGCCGACGGCCGCCACGGTCCACCAGGCCCGCGAGCCCCGGGCAGCACGAGTCGACGCCGGCATGGCCGGTGATGATAGGTGGCCTCACCCCGACGACCCCCATCGAGCCACCCGTCGATCGAACAGGACAGTTGGCATCAATTGGTAGGTGTGCCTACCATCTCGGCGGATGGAGGGACCGCCGGCTGCCACCGCGACCGAGGCCGTCGCCGACGCCCGGCTCGGCGACGGCCTCGACGACCGCCCCGTCGTCCACGAGGACGGGCGGACCACCACCCGAGCGCAGCTCCGGGCGCAGGTCGCGCACCGGCGCGAGGACCTCGCCCTCCCCGGACGCCGGGTCGTGGTGCTCGTCGGGCGGCCCAGCCGCGAGTGGGTCGTGACCTACCTCGCCCTGCTCGCCGACGGCCACGTCCCGCTGCTCGCGGGCGAGCGATCGGCGGCGATCGAGCAGGCCTGGTCGCCGGCCGCGGTCGTCCAGGTGGCGGGCGAGGACGTGGCGATCGACCGGCGCGGCGGCGCGCCCGACCACGACCTGCACCCCGACCTCGCGCTGCTGCTCAGCACCTCGGGGTCCACCGGCTCGCCCAAGCTCGTGCGGCTCTCGCACGCCAACCTGGTCGCGAACGCCCGCGCCATCGCCACCTCGCTCGAGCTCACCGAGCGCGACGTGGCCATCACGGCGCTCCCGCTGCACTACTGCTACGGCCTCTCCGTGCTGCACGCCCACCTGGTGGCGGGCGCGTCGGTCGTGGCCATCGACGCCTCGGTGGTCGACCCGTGCTTCGCGCGGGCGATGGCGCACCACGAGGTCACGACGCTCGCCGGGGTCCCGCACACCTTCGACCTGCTGGAGGCCGCGGACCCCGAGCGCATCCACGGCCCCTCGCTCCGCCAGCGGACCCAGGCCGGCGGGCGCCTGGGCGACGAGGCGCGCGACCGCTGGGCCGCGCGCACCGCGCGGTGGGACGTCGACCTCGTCGTCATGTACGGCCAGACCGAGGCGACGGCGCGCATGGCCTACCTCCCCGCCCACCGCCTGCACGACGCGCCCGCCGGCACGGTCGGCGTGCCGGTGCCGGGGGGCGCCTTCGAGGTCCGGCGCGACGACCGGGGCCACGACGACCCCGCCGCCGGCACCGCGGCTGCGCCCGGCGAGGTGGGCGAGGTGGTCTACCGCGGTCCCAACGTGATGCTCGGCTACGCCGCCACGCCGGCCGACCTGGCGGCGGGAGCCGTCGTCGACGAGCTGCGGACCGGCGACCTCGGCCGCCTCGACCCGGCCACGGGGATGCTCCAGCTCACGGGCCGGCGCAGCCGCATCGTGAAGCCCTACGGGCTGCGGCTCGACCTCGACGAGCTCGAGGCCGAGCTGGCCGACGACCTCGGCGAGCTGGCCCTCGCCGGCGACGACGACGGCCTGGTGGTGGCCTGCCCCGGCCACGCGCGGGCCGCGGCCGCCTCGCTGGTGGCCGTGCGCACCGGGCTGCCGGCGACGGCCGTCGCGGCGGTCGCCGTCGACGAGCTCCCCCGCACCGGCAGCGGGAAGGTCGACCACGCCCGCCTCCTCGCCGTGGGCCGCGCCGCTGGAGGCGCTGCCGCGACGAGGGGCGACGCGGCCGACGCCACCGACGCCACCGACGCCACCGACGAGCGACCCTCGAGCGTGCTGGCCCACGTGCTGGGGCTGTCCGCCATCGCACCCGACCAGAGCTTCGTCGCCGCCGGTGGCGACTCGCTCAGCTACGTCGAGGCGACCGCTCGCCTCGAGGCGGTGCTCGGCCGGCTCCCCGACGACTGGCACCACGTGCCCGTGGGCGAGCTCGACCGGTGCGCGCCCCGCCGTCCGGTCGCGGCGATCGATGCGACCGTTCTGCTCCGGGCGATCGGCATCTGCACGGTGGTGGCGACCCACATGGCGCTCGTGCGCTGGCCGGGCGGGGCGCACCTGCTGCTGGCCGTGGCCGGGTACAACCTCAGCCGCTTCCAGCTCGGCCTGCCGCGCGCGAGAGATCGCCTCCGCTCCGCCGGTCGGACCATCCTGCGCACCGCCGCGCCCGCCGCCGCGGTGGCCGCCGCCGTGGTGCTCGCCACGGATCGCTACGGGTGGACGACCGTGGCGATGGTGAACAACTACCTGGGGCCACGCACCCACCGCTTCGGGCACTGGCACCTCTGGTTCATCGAGGCGTTCGTGCAGCTCGTGGCCCTCACCTCCCTGCTGCTCGCCATCCCGGCGGTGCGGCGGATCGACCGGCGCCTCCCCTACGCGTTCGCCGTCGCCATGGTCGCCGGGGCGCTCGCGCTCCGCGAGGCCACCTGGTTCGGCATCGACGATCCCTACAACCTGCGGTTCCGGACCCATGCCGTGGCCGTCTTCTTCGCGCTCGGCTGGTTGGCGCAGCGCTCCACCGGGCCGGCGCGCAAGGTGGCCACGACCGTGGTCTGCCTCGCCGTGGTCCCCGGCACCTTCGGGCTGCCCCAGCGCGAGGCCTACATCGTCGCCGGCATCGTCCTGATCGCGTGGGCGCCCCGCGTGCCGTTCCCCCGGCTCGCCGGTCGGGTCGTGGCTGCGGTGGCCGCGGCGAGCATGTGGATCCTCATCACCCACTTCCACGTGTGGCCGGTGGCCGACCGCCACCTCCCCACCGCCGCGGCCTATCCCGCCACCCTGGCCGTCGGCGTGCTCGCCGCCGGCCTGGCGTCGGCCGGGCAGCGGGCCGCGGCGGGCCGGCTCGCCGCACTCGGGCGACGGCACCCCCGACGCGCGCCGGCGCCCCACGGGGCCGCGGCCCGTGGGGCGGTGGCCCTCTGAGGAGGCTCAGCCGGCCGGGGGGACGAGGTCGCGGAGGAACTGGGCGAGGGTCCCGGCGAGGTCGGGCGTCTTGGGGATGGGCAGCTGGAGCTGCTCGACGCCCTCCTTGTACACCGCCCCCTTGAAGAGGCGGGCGAGCCGGATCTGCTGGCTGGCCTTCAGCACGATCGGCGAGACCCGGGCCGTCCACGCCGGCCCCCCGAACGCCGGGCCCTTGGTGACGTTGATCTCCCGCACGCCCAGGCGATGGGCCTCGGCGCGCAGGCGGGCGACGTCGAGGAGGCGCACCGCCTCCTCGGGCACGGGCCCGTAGCGGTCCTCCCACTCGGCGCGGATGTCGTCGACCTCGGCCGGGCTGGTGACCTCGGCGAGGCGGCGATAGGCCTCCAGGCGCAGCTCCTCCTTCGGCACGTACGCCTCGTCGAGGTGGGCGTCGACCGGGAGGTCGAGCTTGATCTCGGCCGGCTCGCGCACCGGCTCGCCCTTCAGCTCCTGCACCGCCTCGTGCACCATCTGCACGTAGAGGTCGTAGCCGACCGCGGCGATGTGGCCGCTCTGGCCGGTGCCGAGCAGGGTGCCGGCGCCGCGGATCTCGAGGTCGCGCATGGCGATGCGGAAGCCCGAGCCCAGCTCGGTCGCCTCCCCGATCGTCTTGAGGCGCTCGTAGGCGTCCTCGGTGAGCGAGACGTCGCGGGGGTGGAACAGGTAGGCGTAGGCGCGCTGGCCGCTCCGCCCGACGCGACCGCGCAGCTGGTGGAGCTGGCCCAGCCCGAGGCGGTCGGCCCGGTCGACCACGAGGGTGTTGACCGTGGGCATGTCGATGCCCGACTCGATGATCGTCGTGCACACCAGCACGTCGAACTCGCCCTCCCAGAAGTCGAGCACCACCTTCTCGAGCGTGCCCTCGTCCATCTGGCCGTGGGCGACGGCGACGCGCGCCTCGGGCACGAGCTCGCGGAGCTCGCGAGCCTTGTCCTCGATATGCGCGCACCCGGTTGTGCACGAAGAAGACCTGCCCTCGCGCAGCGCTCGCGCCGGATGGCCTCGGCCACGGCGCGGTCGTCGTACTCGCCGACGTAGGTGAGGATCGGCTGGCGCTCGGCGGGCGGCGTGTTCAGCAGGGTGAGGTCGCGGATGCCGGTCAGGCTCATCTCGAGCGTCCGGGGGATCGGCGTGGCCGAGAGCGTGAGCACGTCGACGTCGCTCGAGAGCTGCTTGATCTGCTCCTTGTGGGTCACGCCGAAGCGCTGCTCCTCGTCGACCACGAGCAGGCCGAGGTCCTTGAAGCGGATGTCCTCGGAGAGGAGGCGGTGGGTGCCGATCACGCAGTCGACCTCGCCGGCCTGCACGCCCTTGGCCACCTCCTTGGCCTGCCCGGCGGTCAAGAAGCGCGACAGCACCTCGACGCGGACGGGGAACCCGGAGAACCGCTCGGAGAACGTCTGGAAGTGCTGGGTGGCCAGCAGCGTGGTGGGCACGAGGACGGCCACCTGCTTGCCGTCCTGGATGGCCTTGAACGCGGCCCGGACCGCCACCTCGGTCTTGCCGAACCCCACGTCGCCGCAGACCAGCCGGTCCATGGGCACCTCGGACTCCATGTCGGCCTTGACCTCGTCGATGGCCTTGGCCTGGTCGGGCGTCTCGCGGTAGGGGAACGCGTCCTCGAGCTCGCGCTGCCACGGCGTGTCGACGGGGAAGGCGTGGCCGGGCGAGTGCAGGCGCTTCTGGTACAGGACCACCAGCTCCTGGGCCACCGCCTGCACCTCGGCCTTCACCCGGGCCTTGGTCTTGGTCCAGTCACCGCCGCCGAGCTTGGAGAGCGTCGGGCTGTCGCCGCCGGTGTAGTGGCGGACGGCGTCGATCTGGTCGGAGGGGACGTAGAGCTTGTCGTCGCCCTTGTACTCGAGCAGCAGGTAGTCGCGCTCGACGCCGCCGATCGCCCGCTTGACCATCCCGCCGTAGCGGCCGACCCCGTGCTGGTGGTGCACGACGTGGTCGCCGGGCTTGAGGCCGTCGAAGAACCCGGCGGTGTCGCGCTTGCGGGGGCGCGGGGCCCGATGGGCGCGCCGCCGTCCGGTCACGTCGGGCTCGGCGAGCACGGCCAGCTTGATGCCCGTGAGCACGCACCCCCGCTCGAGGGCGCCCACCTGCACGTCGAGGTGGAGGCCGCGGTCGCGCAGCAGGTCGCCGAGGCGCACCGCGCTGCCCTCGCCGTCGGCCGCCACCACGATCCGGTACCCGTCGTCGAGCAGCTGGCGGAGCTGGTGGGTCAAGCCCTCCCCGTCGCCGACGACCGGGTTCCACCCGGTGGCGGCCACGGTGGCGACGTCGGGGCCCTCCGGCGCGACGGTCATGGTCCAGACCGGCAGGCTCGATCCGGCGAAGAGGTCCTCGAAGCTGCTGTGGAGCTGCGGGAAGCTCCGCCCTTCCCCCACCTCCCACGTCCGGGCGAGGGTGGTGGCGAGGTCGAGCTCCTCGGCCAGCAGGTCGGCGGCGCGATCGCGCAGGCGCCGCGGCTCCATCACCACGACCTGCGACCCGTCGGGCAACAGGTCGGCGATCGTGCGCGGCTCGTCGACCAGCCAGGGCAGCCAGCTCTCCATCCCGTCGAAGAGCTGGCCCTCGGCGAGGCGCTCCCACTGCTCGCGGCCCCAGGGCTCGGCGGCGATCAGCTGCTCGGCGCGTGCCCGGACGTCGGCGGTGGGCAGCAGCTCCCGGCACGGGAACACCTGCACGACCTCCAGATCGCCGGTGGAGCGCTGGTCGGCGACCGAGAAGGTCGTGAGGCGATCGACCTCGTCGCCCCACAGGTCGATGCGGACCGGGACCTCGGCCGTCGAGCCGAACACGTCGACGATCGAGCCACGCACGGCGAACTCGCCCCGGTGCTCCACCTGGCCCTCGCCGGTAGCCGTTGGCGCCGAGCCAGGCCACCAGCTCGGCCTGGTCGCTGCTCGCCCGGACGGACCTCGAGCGGGGCGGCGTCGTCGACGTGGGGCCCGAGGTGCTGCACCAGGGCGCGCACCGGCGCCACCACGATCGCCGGGAGCTCGCCCGCCCCGCCCCGGAGGCGCCAGATGGTGCGCACCCGCCGGCCCATGGTCTCGATCCCGGGGCTCACCCGCTCGAAGGGCAGCGTCTCCCACGCCGGGAACAGCTCGGCGGCGTCGGGGCCGAGGTAGGTGACCAGATCGTTGACCAGCCGCTCGGCCTCGGCGGTGGTGGGGACGGCCACGAGGATGGGGCGACGGCTGCCCACGGTGGCCAGCCCGGCGAGGGCGAGCGGCCGGGCGGGCTCGGGCACCGCCAGCACGGCGGCGTTGCGGCCCAGCACCTGCAGCATCGCCGGCTCGTCGCGCAGCAGCGGGGGCAGGTCGGTGAGGGCCATCGGGATCCTTCGGGGCAGGCGGGCGACGCGCGAGCGGGCGCCCCACCCGGCGGGGGCCGGGGGGCGAGTGGGGATGTCACGGTACCGGGTGGCCCACCGGGCACGGCACCCGACGGCAGACTGGTGGCCGTCGTCGAGCCGAGGAGGCGGGAGCATGGGGCGCTGGGGGCGATCGAAGGCGCTGGCGGGCGCGTCGTGGGCGGTGGTGCGCGAGGACAAGGAGCTGATGGCGCTCCCGCTGATCTCGGGGATCGCGTCGATCGCGATCGCGGCCACGTTCCTGGTCCCGGCGCTGCTCACCTCGAAGGTGTCCGATGCCGGCGGCGAGACCACGCTCCAGCCGAGCCTCCTGGCCTACGCCCTCGTGTTCGCCATGTACCTCGTCCTGGCCTACGTGACGATCTTCTTCAAGACCGCCCTGCTGTGCGGGGCCGACGAGCGCATGCAGGGCGGCAACCCCACCCTGGCGTCGGCCCTCGCCGGAGCAGGGGCCTGCGCCGGCCGCATCGTGCCCTGGGCGGTCGTGTCGGCCACCGTCTCGGTGATCCTCCGCTCGATCCAGGAGCGCTCGGGCCTCGTCGGTCGGGTGGTGGTGGGGTTCGTGGGCATGGCCTGGGCCGTCGTGACCTTCCTGGTCCTCCCCACGCTCGTGTTCGAGGGGGTCGGCGTCGGCGAGGCCATCCGGCGCTCCACGGCGATGCTGAAGCAGACGTGGGGCGAGAACCTGATCGTGAACGCCGGGATCGGCCTGCTCTCGTTCGCGCTGTGCATCCCGGCGTTCGTCGTCATCGCCCTGGGGGTCGGCACGGGCACCGCGCTGGGCGTCGGCGTCACGCTCGTGATCGGGGTCCTCTGGCTGATCGCCGTGGCCTGCTGGTCGTCGGCGATGTCGGCGGTCTTCCAGCTCGCCCTCTACCGCTACGCCACCCAGGCGCCGCTCCCCGCACCCTTCGCCGAGATCGAGCTCGGCCAGGCCTTCACCACCAAGGGCTCGCGACGGGGGCCGTTCGGCGCGTAGGGGCGACGAGCGGACCGGCGTCAGCCGCGCTGGTTGAAGCGGGTCTGGGCGGCCTCGGCGCCCTCGGCGAGGATCGCCTCGACGGCGTCGGCCGCCTCCTGCACCGCCACGTCGAGCTCGGCCCGCTCGGCCTTGCCCGGGCGGCGCAGGACGTGGTCGACGCCCTCCTGGCGGCCGGGCGGCTTGCCGATGCCGACCCGCACGCGCACGAAGTCATCGCTCTTCAGGTGGGCCTTGATGGACTTGAGGCCGTTGTTGCCCGCCAGCCCGCCCCCGACCTTCACCTTGAGCTTCCCCGGCGGCAGGTCCATCTCGTCGTGCACGACGACGAGGCGGTGGAGGTCGTCGACCCCGTGGCGCTCGAGCAGCAGGCGGGCCGCCGAGCCCGCCTCGTTGTAGAAGGTCTGCGGGAACGCCAGCACGACGCGGGCGGGCCCGATGCGGACCTCGGCCACGAGGGCCCGCTCCTTCGCCGGCTTCAGGCGGCCGCCGTGGCGGTCGGCCAGCAGCTCGACCACGTCGGCTCCGACGTTGTGGCGCGTGCGCGCGTACTCGGCCCCGGGGTTGCCGAGGCCGAGCACCACCAGGTCGGCGGGGGTCCCCCGCCGCTCGCTCGAGCGTCGGAACGCCACGGCGTCGTCCGACGGCGAGGGCGTCAGCCCTCGTCGCCGCCCTCGGCCGCCTCGCCCTCGGCGGCCTCGCCCGCAGCGGCCTCGCCGCCCTCGGCGGCCTCGCCGTCGGCGCCCTCGGTCTCCTCGGCCTCGGCCACCTCGCCGAACGACGCGGTGACGACCGGATCCTCGGCGTCGACGTCGGTGGTGACGCCGGCGGGGAGGGTGAGGTCGCCGACGCGGATGGCGTCGCCGATGGCGAGCCCGCTGATGTCGACGGTGATCTCGTTCGGGATGTCCGCGGGCTTGGCGCTGATGGCCAGGGTGACCAGCACGTGGTCGACCACGCCGTTCTCGGACTCGACCGCCTTGGCCTCGCCCTCGAGGACGACGGGCACGTCGACGGTGATCGCCGCGTCGGCGCTCACGCGGAGGAAGTCGATGTGGAGCACGTCGCCGCGGATCGGGTGGCGCTGCAGCTCCTTCACGATCGTGAGGGCGACGTCGCCGTCGATGTCGAGGTCGATGAGGGCGTTCAGGCCGGCGTCGGTGGTGAGCGCCTCGCGCAGCGGCCGCCAGTCGACGGCGACCGGGATCGGGTCGGCGCCGAGGCCGTAGACGACGCCGGGGATCTGGCCGGCGGCACGGAGGCGACGGGCGGGGCCGTTGCCGAGCTCGCGGCCGGTGGCCGCCTTCAGGGTGATCTCAGCCATCGGGACTCCTACTTCAGAGATCGCGCCGGAGCGCATGCGGTGTTGGGACGGCCGACGAGCCTAGGAGGGGCCGCGGACCGCGAGCCATTCGGCGTCGAGGGCGACCCGCGGGGAGTTCGCCGCCCGCTCTGCGGATCCTCACAGGTTGGAGGCGCAGGGTGCGGGCCATGGAAGCCACGAACCGCACCGCACCGGCTCCCCGACCCCGACGCCGCCGCCCGCACCCCGCCCAGGGGGCCCGCCGCACCGCCGCCGTCGTCAGCGCCGGCACGTTCCTCGCCCTCACCGGCGCCTTCGCCGTCGCCGCGACCGTCAGCGGCGAGACCTCGGCCGCCACGGCCACCACCTCGTCGAGCTCGTCGAGCACGTCCACCGACGGCAGCACGGTCACGACCGCATCGGACGGCTCGACGAGCTCGACGAGCGCCACGACCTCCCGTTCGTCGGACTGGGGCTCGACCTCGGCCACCGCCGGCACGTCCGCGAGCACCGTCCAGACCCGGTCCCATGGCAGCTGAGCGTCGCTTCTCGGCGATGGGCACCACCGCCCACGTCGTCGTCCACGGCGACGACGTCAGCTTCCTCGACCCCGCCGAGGCCGAGGTCGAGCGCCTGGAGGCGGCGTGGAGCCGCTTCCGGCCGGCCAGCGAGGTCAGCCGTTAACGAGGGCGCCGGCCGCTGGGTGGCGCGGTCTCGCCCGACCGTCCTGCTCGTCGAGCGGCCATCCTCGCCTCTGGTCGTCACCGACGGCCGCTTCGACCCCACCGTGCTGGGCGACGTGATCCGCCGGCTACGACCGACTTCGCCCTGGTCGCCGCCCGCACGCCGCCCTCCTCGCCCGCCAGCCCTTCAGCGCGGCGTCGACGGCATCGAGGTCGATGCCGCCCACGGCGCCGTGCGCCTGGCGAGCGCCGGCTTGATCCCGGTGGCATCGGCAAGGGCCTCGCCGCCGACCTGGTCGCCGGCGCCTCGACGCCGAGGGCGCCGCCGGGGCGCTGATCAACCTCGGGGCGACCTGCGCACGTGGGCTGCGGGCCCGACGGCGACGACTGGGCGATCGAGCCGGACCTCGCCGCCAGCGGGCTGCCGCTCGCGGCCGTCAGCTTCGAGCGCGGCGCCATCGCCACCAGCACCACCCTGCGCCGCCGCTGGAGCTCGACGACGAGGAGCGCCACCACCTGATCGATCCGGCCACCGGCCGCCCGACCGCCGGCGACCTGGTCGCCGTGCCGGTGCCGCCGCCCACGGTGGCAGGCCGGAGGTCCTGGCCAAAGGCTGCGCTGAGGGTCGCCGGCCTCGACGCCGGCCGCTCGTCGAGCGCCTCGGCGCCGACGCCCTCCTCGTGGACCGCCACGGAGCCCTGCACCGCACCGCCGGCTTCGACCGGTTCGAGATCCTCCGCACGAAGGAGGCGATCGCATGACCGCCTGGTACGTCAACTGCGCCGCTGGCCTGGTACGGGCGCTGCTCGCCGGCTCGGTCGGCCTCGGCATCCTCCTGTCGTCGAAGCTGCTGGGCAAGCGGGTCCGACCCAACTGGCAGCTCGACCTGCACCGCGGCCTTCTCGGCGCTCGCCGTCGCCTTCACCGGCGTGCACGTCGCCGGGGCGGTGGCCGACAACTGGATCCACCTGGGGTGGGCGGAGGTCCTCGTGCCCGGCACGTCGAGCTGGCGCCCGCTGGCGGTCGCGCGGGGCGTCGTGACGATGTACCTGCTCGCCGCCGTCCAGATCACCTCGCTCCTGCGCAAGCGCCTCTCGAAGCGGGCCTGGAAGCGGGTCCACTTCGCCAGCTACCCGCTGTTCCTCACGGCCACCGCCCACGGCGTCACCGCCGGCACCGAGATGGGCACGACGATCGGCATCGCCGTGGCCGCCCTGGTCACCGCCGCCCTCGCCGGCCTCACCGCGATGCGGTATCGAGGAGCAGGATCGCCGGGCTCACCCCGCCCCTGCTCGCCCGGCGCGGGTGCCGGCCCGGGCCGGCTCGCCCTTCTGAGCGCTACTTCTGGTTCTCGCCGCCGAAGATCTCGCTGACGGACTCGTCCTCGAACACGGGCCGCGATCGCATCGGCCACGAGCGGCGCGATCGAGAGCACCCTCGATCTTGTCGATCTGCTTCTCCGGCGGCAGCAGGGTGTTGGTGATCACGACCTTCTCGGTGTCGCTGTTCTCCAGCCGCTCGGTGGCCGGATCTCGACAGCACCCCGTGGGTGGCCATCGCCCACACTGATGGCGCCCTCCCGCTTCAGCAGGTCGGCGGCGGCGACGATCGTGCCCGCGGTGTCGATCATGTCGTCGAGCAGGATGCAGCGCTTGCCGGCCACGTTGCCGATCACTGGACGCCTCGACCGTGTTGGCCACGCCCTTGGGCCGGATCTTGCTGACGAACGCGAGATCGGCGCCGAGGTGGTTGGCGAAGCGCTTGGCCGCCTTCACGCCGCCCGGTGCCGGGCGACACGATGACCAGCTCGTCGGGGTCGCCGGCCGTCTTGCAGCAGTCGATGAGGATGGGCATCGCCGTGAGGTGGTCGACCGGGACGTCGAAGAAGCCCTGGATCTGGCCGGTGTGGAGGTCGACCGACACGACCCGGTCCGCCGGCGGCGGTGAGCATGTCGGCCACGAGCTTGGCGGTGATCGCCTGCGGCCCTCGGCCTTGCGATCCCGGCGGGCGTAGCCGTAGCGGCGCCACGGCGGTGATGCGCTTGGCCGAAGGCCCGCTTGGCGGCATCGATCATGATCAGCTGCTGCATCAGCGAGTCGTTCACGTTCGACCGGCGTGGGTCTGGATGATGAACACGTCGGAGCCGGGTGATGCCTGCCGTAGCGGCAGTGCATCCCCCGCCGTTGGCGAACCGGCGCAGGTTGGGCTCGCCGAGCCGGGCGCCGAGGTTGTCGGCGATCTCCTGGGCGAGCTCGGGGTGGGCGTCGCCGGTGTACAGCTCCAGCCGCTTCTTCGTGACCGCTTCCAGGGTTCGATTCCCCACCTGCATGCCTTTCTGCCCGGGCCCCGGGCGCCTCACCCGTCGTCGGGGCTGCTCGCATAGAACGGCCCGGTGACCACCCCTTCCGGCACGGACGCGCCGGGGCCAGGGTGGCGAAGGCCGACGGTCGCGCCGGCGCCGATCTCGCGTCGCTTCCGTTGGACTGCTCGACGACCGCCGGGGCCCACCACGCAGTCGACCAGTGCCAAGTGCTCGGGTCTCGGCGCCGTCGCCCACGACGGTGCTGCCCTGCAGGATCGTCCTGGGAACAGGTCACGTCGGCGCCGAGCACCACGGGTGGTGTCGAGGTAGGTGGCCGGGTCGGACCAGGGTGACCCCAGCGCGCAGCCACGCCTCGTTGGTGCGCCGGTGATCTGGCCTCGGCGGCCGCGAAGCTGGACCCGGTCGTTGATGCCGTCGCCCTCGGCCGGATCGTCGACCTCGACCGCCGCCACCCGGTACCCGGCATCGCGCAGCACCGCCACCACGTCGGTCAGGTAGTACTCGCCCTGGGCGTTCTCGGTTGATCCGCCGGAGGGCCGGCGCCAGCACCGAGCGGCGGAAGCAGTACACGGCGGTGCTGGATCTCGTCGATCGCCAGCCCTCGTCGGACGCGCCGGCCGCTTCGACGATGCGGACCACGCCGCTGTCCTTGCCCTGCACGATGCGGCCGAGCCGGCCTGGTCGGCACGGCCGTCAGCACCGTGCATCGCATCGGCCTGCGGTGGCGCCGCACCAGCTCGGCGATGGTGGCCGCCCGCAGCAGCGGCATGGTCGCCGGGGAGCACCAGCACGTCGTGGTCGTCGGAGTCGGCGCCGTCGTCCTCGGGGAGCTCGGTGAGCCCGACGCTCGCCGCATCGCCGGTGCCGAGCTGCTGGTGCTGCTCGACGAAGGTCAGGTGCAGGTCGGGCTCGGCCGCTGGAGCTTCTTGGTGACCTGCTCCGGTGCCGTGGCCGACCACGACCACCACCTGCTCCACCTGGCAGTCGACGAGCCCGTCGAGCATGTACTGGAGCATCGTGCGCCCGGCGAGCAGGTGCAGCGGCTTGGGTCGCGACGACTTCATCCGCGCCCTGGCGCCGGCGGCGAGCACGATGGCCGAGAGGGTGCGTTCGGTCATGGGTCCGCTCCAGCGGATCGATCGGCGGAGGGGAACGCCCGACGACCGGCGCACGGCGTTGGTCCATCATCGTTCGGCTCCGGGAAGGGCCGACAGCGGAGGGGATCGCACGGCATGTGGATCGAGGTGACTCCAACAAGGAGGGCATCAAGTCCCGGGTCGCGCAGCGAGCACATCGAGCGCTGCGACGTGAACGCCGTCCCCGAGCCGCCCTACGCCGCCCTCACCCTCCGCTCGGGGATGATCTGCTACATCAGCGATCCCTGGTCGATGAAGAAGCTCCAGCGGGTGATGGGCGTCGACCTCCCCCGCGCCGCCGACTAGCGGCGCGGACGGCTCGACCGCCTCGTCGCTCGGGGGGCAGGGCTCGAACCTGCGACAGCCGGCTCCAAAGGCCGGAGTTCTACCAACTGAACTACCCCCGACGGTGCTCGTCACCCTAGGCGTCGGGGCGCGCCGGGCCGAGGCCCGATCAGCAGGGGGTGGGCACCACCGGAGCCGGACCGGGCGGGCCGGACGGCGCCTCGCCGGGCCCCGGGCGCGACCCGGTGCGCAGGGCCTCCAGCGCCGGGTCCTGCGGCGAGGAGAGCTCGAGGACGGACGTGCCGTCGTGGACGGCGTCGACCACGCCGAGGCGCAGGGAGACGACCGGTGCGCCCTGCGTCGCTCGCGCCAGGTCGAGCAGGTCGCCGGGCGTGGTCGACGAATCGACCGTCAGGTGCTCGATGACCTCGTCGACGACGCGGGCCAGCTCCAGGGGGTCGCGCGCGCTCAGGTCCAGGAGCTCGGCCAGGACCGAGCCCAGCACGGCCTGCTGGCGCTCGATCCGCCCGAGGTCCGAGGTCGGATCGCTCCGCCAGGTGCCGTCCACCTCCTCGGCGAGGTGGCGGGCCCGGCCGAGGGCCAGGAGGTCCCCGCCGGCGACGGTCTGGCACCCGGCATCGAGGGAGAGGCCGGTCGGCGCGTCCCGGACCGGGTGGTCGAAGGCCAGGCGGGCCCCGCCGAGGGCGTCGCCGATGGCGACGGCACCGGCGAAGTCGGTCTCGGCGTAGCGGTCCACCTCGATGCCGAGGTCGGCCTGCAGCGTGGCGATGAGCAGGTCGGGACCGCCCCGCTCGCGGGCGTTGGCGAGGCGATCGCGGCCGTGACCCGGGAGCTCCACCCACAGGTCGCGCGGCAGCGGGAGGACCGACACCACCTCGCGGGCGGGATCGACCCGCACGACCACGATCGCATCGGTCCGGCCGCTGGGGGGTCGGATGGGATCGGGCGTGGCGAGGCCCGCGTCCGAATCGACGCCGACGAGCAGCAGCGTCGTCGGCTCGGTGCGCGGGTCGCCATCGCCGTCGCCGAGCGCGGCGACGTCGACGTGCTGCAGGTCGTCGAGGCGCCGATCGATCAGCGCGGCGCCGGCGACCGCGCCCACCGCCAAGGCGGCGACGGTCGAGGCCCCGCCGACGGCGAGGCGGTGGCGCCGGCGGCGCGAGCGGCCGGCGCGCACGACCGCGGCGCGCAGGGCCTCGGACGGCTCGTAGGGCACGGGATCATCGAGGTGGTCGAACACGGTCAAGCTCCTCCGGGGTCGGCGATGGGGTCCGGGTCGAGGGCGGTCCAGGCCTCGCGGAGCGCGGCGAGGCCGCGGTGGGCGTGGCGCTTCACGGTGCCGACGCTCGTGCCCAGCTCCCGGGCCACGTCGGCCTCCGAGCGGTCGGCGAGGTACCGCAGCACGACCACCTCGCGCTGGCGGCGCGGCAGCGAAGCGAGCAGCCGGGCCAGCTCCACGCGGTCCACCGCCGCCCGGCCGGCATCGCCCGCCGCGGGGGCGTCGGCGACCTCCACGTCCGCCCGACGGGACCGGTCGTGGGCGCGCAGGCGGTCGAGCGCCAGGTTGGCGGCAACGCGCGCCACCCACGGCTCGGCGTGGCCGCGCACCCGCCGCCACCGGGCATAGGCGCGCGTCAGCGCCTCCTGGGCGACGTCTTCGGCCTCGGCCCGGCGTCCGAGCAGGCGGTAGGCCACGCGGTGCGCGAGGCGGGCCAGGTCGGCGAAGGCGGCGTCGAAGTCGGCGTCGGCGGTCACGGGCACCCCCGTTCCACGGCCGAGGGCGGGTGGAGGTTGACCGCCACGCTCAGATCTTCGCTCGCCGGCCCGTGGCCGGACGCGCCACGACCGCCCCGGGTGGGGCGGTCGTGGATCGAACGGTGGGAAGCGGTGCCGCTACTTGCCGGCGGCTCGACGCTGCCAGCGGGTCCGCTTCAGCATCTTCTTGTGCTTCTTCTTGCGCATGCGCTTGCGGCGCTTCTTGATCAGTGAACCCATGGTGATCCCAACCTAGGGGCCGCCCGGCGCCGCCACCAAACCGGGCGGGAGGGTGGTCACGACGACCCCGGCATCGGGGTAGGCGCCCTCGACGAACCAGGTGGAGCCCGAGCCGGCGAGCACCGGGGTGGCCCCGGTGGCGTCGCCCAACCGGTCGCGCCAGCGGGCCAGCGCCGGCTCGACCAGGAGGGCGGCGGGCTCGAGGTCGTTGGGCCCGTCCGCCGTGGGGCCGCCGAGCTCGTCCCAGGCCCGGTAGACGGCGGGGGTGGCGCAGGCGAGCGGCGGCGTCAGCAGGGTGAGGGCGCGCGCCACGTACGGCAGGGGCTCGAGCACCTCCCCGATGCCGGTGACCCGAGCCCGCCCGCCGGCCACGCAGAAGGCCACGTCGGCGCCCAGCCCGGCGGCCGCCACCGGGTCGTCGAGGCCGGCCCAGCGCAGGACCGCGGCGGCGTCGGCCGATCCGCCGCCGAGCCCCGCGCCCGAGGGGATGCGCTTGGTGAGCCGCACGTGGGCGGTCCGACCCACGAGCCGGAGCGCCCGCCGCACGAGGTTGTCGTCGTCGGCGGGGACGGCCAGCCCGGTGGCGCCCACGACCTCGAGGCCGTCGCCCGCCGAGATCGCGAGCTCGTCGAGGAGGCTGACCGTGACCATCTCGGCGTCGATGAGGTGGTAGCCGTCGGGCCGCACGCCCGTGACCCGCAGCGACAGGGTCACCTTGGCGGGAGCGAGGACGACCTCGACGTCGGGGGCGGGCACCGGCCGATCGTAGGGCGGCGTCAGGGCGCCACGGCGCGGGCGAGCCGGCCCCAGGCGTCCACCCCGAGCTGCTCGGGCCGGTCGGTCGGGGCGACGTCGGCGGTGGCGAACGCCGCCTCGTCGACCACCCCGGCGAGCGACCGGCGCAGCATCTTGCGCCGCTGGTTGAACGCCCGCGAGACGAGGTCCTCGACCAGCGCCAGGTCCGCGCCGACCGCAGGCTCGGCGCGCCGCACCACCTCCACCAGCGCCGAGTCGACCCGGGGCCGGGGCAGGAACACGTCGGGGCCCACCCGGCCGACCACCCGGGCGCGGGCGCGCAGCGCCACCTTCACGCTCGGGATCCCGTAGGCGGGCGTGCCGGGGGCGGCGGCCAGGCGCTCGCCCGCCTCGAGCTGCACCATCACGAGCATCCGCTCGATGGCGGGCACGTCGCGCAGCAGGTCGAGCACCAGCGGGGTGGCGACGTTGTAGGGCAGGTTGGCCACGAGGACCCAGCGCTCGGCGCCCGCCAGCACCTCGGACCACTCGAGCGCCATGGCGTCGCCGGCCACCACCCGCACGTCGAGGCCGTCCACCACCTCCTCGAGGATCGGGCGCAGGTGCCGATCGATCTCGACGGCGGTGACCGACGCGCCCGTCTCGGCGAGCGCGAGCGTCAGGGAGCCCAGGCCCGCGCCGATCTCGACGACGTGGTCGCCCGGACCGACCTCGGCGAGGCGGGCGATGCGCCGCACCGTGTTCGGGTCGACCACGAAGTTCTGGCCGAGCGCACGGCTCGGGTCGAGGCCGTGGCCCGCGAGCAGCGCGGCGAGCTGCGTCCGGGTGTGGGTCACGGCAGCCGGTAGAGGGCCGTGGCCGCGTTCCAGGTGGTCCGGGCCACGTCGTCGACCGAGCGGCCCTGCACCTCGGCCACCATCGCCCCCACGAGGGGGAGCAGGGCGGGCGCGTTGCGCTTGCCGCGGTGCGGCACCGGCGCGAGGTAGGGCGAGTCGGTCTCGACCAGCAGCCGCTCGGGCGGGCACAGCGCCGTCGCCTCGCGGATGTCGGTGGCGGTCGTGAACGTGACGATGCCGCTGATCGACAGGTGGGCGCCCAGGTCGAGGCAGCGCCGCGCCTCGTCGGCGCCGCCGGTGAAGCAGTGGAAGACGGTGCGCTCGGGGGTGCCCTCCGCCTCGAGGATGTCGAAGGTCTCCGACCACGCCTCCCGGGTGTGGATCACCAGCGCCAGGTCGTGGGCCTTGGCCAGGGCGATCTGGGCGGCGAACGCCTCGCGCTGGGCGGGCCGAGGCGAGAAGTCGTAGTGGAAGTCGAGCCCGCACTCGCCCACCGCGACGACCTCCGGGTCGGCGAGCAGCTCCTCGAGCCCCTCGACCCCCTGCTTCGCCTCGTGCGGGTGCACCCCGGCGGTGGCGAACAGCTCCGGGTGGCACCGCGCTGCGGCGATGGCCGCCGTGGAGTCGCCCACGTCGCACCCGACGGTGATCATGCGCTCGACGCCCACCGCCCGAGCGTCGGCCACCGCCTCGGCGACGAACGCCTCGTCGACGTGGTCGGCGAGGTCGACGTCGGAGCCGCCGCCGTCGCCGCGGAGGTGGAGGTGGCAGTGGTCGTCGGTCCAGCGCACCGCGCTCATCGGGCCCGCCCGCTCACGACGCCGGCTTGATGCGGGGGAAGAGCGGATCGCCCTTCTCCACCGGCAGGCCGCCGGGATAGCCGCCCCAGGCGGCCGCGTCGGGCAGCCGCTGCTCGTCGGGCCGCCCGTCGAGACCGATCCGGCGCCAGGCCTCGACCGTCGCCCGGGTGAGCGCCGGGCTCGCCAGGATGCACACCAGCCGCAGCACCTCGAGGGCGTCGCCGAGCACGGCGTCGACCTCGGGCCCGGGCTCGGCCTTCCAGGGCTCGGCCGCCTCGAGCAGGGCGTTCGCTTCGCGGATCAACCGCCACGTGGCGTCGAGGGCCACCGACGGCTGGACCGCATCCCACGCGGCGGCGGCGTCGGCGTAGGCCTCGGCGGCGACGGCGGCGAGCGGGCTGTCGGGCCGGGGCGCCGGGCCGATGCCGCCGCACTTCTTCGCGACCACCGTGGCCACCCGGCTGAGCAGGTTGCCGAAGTTGTTGGCCAGGTCCGAGTTGTAGCCGGCCACGATGGCCTCGTAGCTGACGTCGCCGTCGGGCCCGAAGGGCGCGTGGCGCAGGAAGTGGAAGCGGAAGCCGTCGACGCCGAACTCCTCGACCAGGTCGGCCGGGAAGATCTGGTTGAGCCGGGTCTTGCTCATCTTCTCGCCGCCGACGAGCAGGTAGCCGTGCACGTTCAGGTGGGCCGGCGGCTCCTCCCCCGCGGCCAGCAGCATCGCGGGCCAGTACACGCAGTGGAACCGGAGGATGTCCTTGGCCAGGAGGTGGTGCACGTGGGGCCACCAGGCGGCGAAGCGCTCGGGGTCGGCGCCGTAGCCGACGGCGGTGGCGTAGTTGATGAGCGCGTCGTACCAGACGTAGAAGACGTGGCCCGGGTCCCAGGGGACGGGCACGCCCCAGTCGATCGAGGTGCGGGTGATCGAGATGTCCTTCAGCCCGCCCTTGATGAGCCCGAGCGCCTCGTTGCGCTTGCCCTGCGGGGCGACGGCGTCGGGGCAGCGCTCGTACCAGTCGAGGAGCGGCTGCTCGAACGCGGAGAGCCGGAAGAACCAGTTGTCCTCCTCGAACCACTCGACCGGCCGGCCGTGGATCTTGCACAGGCCCGGACCCCCGTCGGGGTTGGGGTCGAGGTCGTCGGGCTCGTAGTACGCCTCGCACGCCACGCAGTACCAGCCGGCGTAGGTCTCCTTGTAGAGGTGGCCGTTGTCCTTGATCCGCTGGAGCATCGCCTGGACGGCCACGTGGTGGTCCGCGTCGGTGGTGCGGATGAAGCGGTCGTGGGAGATGTCGAGCAGCTCCCAGGCCTCCGCGAACCGCGCCGAGGTCAGGTCCGCGTGCTCCTTGGGCGTGCGCCCGAGGGCCTCGGCGGACCGGGCCACCTTCAGGCCGTGCTCGTCGGTGCCCGTGAGGAAGAAGACGTCGTCGCCCAGCAGGCGGTGCCAGCGGGCGAGGGCGTCGGCCGTGACCGTCGTGTACGCGTGCCCGATGTGGGGCACGTCGTTCACGTAGTAGATCGGCGTGGTCAGGTAGTAGCGGCCGGGCACCACCTCACCCTAGCGAGGGCCCCTCGGCGCCTCGCAGGGCGATCGCGGGCCCGACCGGGCGCTCAGATGGCGTCGGGGCCGACCTCGCCCGTGCGCACGCGCATCACCTTGGTCACCGGCGTGGCCCAGATCTTGCCGTCGCCGATCTTGCCCGTCCGGGCCGCCTCGGCGATGACGCCGAACACCGCCTCGAGCTGGTCGTCGGGCACGAGGACGTCGAGGCGGACCTTGGGCACGAAGTCGAGCGCGTACTCCGAGCCCCGGAAGATCTCGGTCTTGCCGCCCTGGTGGCCGTAGCCCTGGGCCTCGCTGACGGTGATGCCCTGCACGCCGACGCCCTTCAGGGCCTCCTTGACGTCCTCGAGCATGAACGGCTTGACGATGGCGGTCAGGAGTTGGACCACGGGGCCTCCCTTGGGGATCGGATCGGTCGCGCCGAGGTGGCGCTCATCGGTCGTCCAGCAGCTGCCTGGCCCGGGTGAGCACGTCGTCGAGCATCGCCGGGGTGAGCTTGCCGGTGAAGGTGTTCTGCTGGCTGACGTGGTAGCTGCAGAGGATCGTGCGGCCATCGCCGGCGTCGACCTCGACGCCGTGGCCGAAGGCCGGGCGGGGGCGCACGCCGAGGTGGTGGGCCAGCGCCTGGTAGCCGAACCCGCCGAGGACGAGGAAGACCCGCGCCGGGAGCAGGGCCAGCTCGCGCTCGAGGAAGGGGGCGCAGGCGTCGCGCTCGGCCGGGGTCGGCTTGTTGGCCGGCGGGGCGCACCGCACCGGCGCCGTGATCCAGCAGTCGTCGAGCGCCATCCCGTCGCCGCGGCCGGTGCTCTCGGGCTGGCTGGCGAAGCCGGCCCGGTGGAGCGCGGCGTAGAGGAAGTCGCCCGAGCGGTCGCCCGTGAACATCCGGCCGGTCCGGTTGGCGCCGTGGGCCGCCGGGGCGAGGCCCACCACGACCAGCCGGGCGCGGGGATCGCCGAAGCCGGGCACCGGGCGGGCCCAGTAGTCCTCGTCGCGGAAGGCGGCTCGCTTCTCGACGCCCACCTGCTCGCGCCAGGCCACCAGGCGCGGGCACCGGCGGCACGCCACGACCTCGTCGTGCAGCTCGTCGAGCGGATCCACGTCGCCCGACGGTACCGCCCGGCCCCGCGTCGCCAGCACGGCGCTCACCCCTCGTCCACCAGCTCGATGAGCAGGCCCCGGCCGCGCAGCGTGTGGATCCGCAGCGGCACGTCGCCCAGGCGCCGACGCAGGTTCTTCACCCGGTTGTCGAGCGCGGTCCGCACCGTCCCGGGTCCGTCGGGCCACACCGCGGCCACGAGCGCGTCCCGGGGCACCAGGCGCCCGGGCGAGGCGAGCAGGGCGCGCAGCAGCCGGGCCTCCTGCGGGGGCAGCACCACCAGGTGGCGCCCGACCCGCAGGACGCCGTCGTCGTCGACCTCGGGCTGCGATCGGGCGCCGTCCTCGACCCGGTCGAGCAGCGACCGGCCCCGGAGCTCGATCTCGTCGGGTGCCGCGCCGGCCCGCACCCAGTCCTGGTCGCTGGGGCACGCCGGCGGCTCGACGTCGTCGTCGACCACGTAGAGGGCGGGCGCGCCGGGCGGCGCCGGGGTGCGGTCGGTCCGGGTCCAGCGGACCACGACGAGGCCGCGGAGCTCCAGGGAGCGCAGCGCCCAGGCCCGGGGCGACTCGTGGGCGGGGACCACCTCGGGGTGCAGGTCGGTGGCCGTCACAGCTCGTCGACCTCGGCGAGCTGGTCGACCGCCACGTTGCGCCGGTCCCAGTCACCGTGGCGGTGCGCCGCGCGGCCCACGAGGTGGGCGGACACCGGCCCGGTGGCGAACTGGAGCACGACCGTGAGGAACAGGAGCGTGGCGGCGCCCGCGCTGTCGATGCGCAGGCTGGCGCCGGCGGCCACGAGCAGGAGCCCGAGCGTGGCGGGCTTGGTGGCGATGTGCATCCGGGTGAACAGGTCCGAGAACCGGACCTGCCCGATGCCCGACAGCGCGGCGAGGGCGGCGCCGGCGACGACCAGCACGGCGGCGGCGACGTCCATCATCGGCGACGCCCTTCGACGAAGCGGGCGAAGGCCGAGGTGCCGAGGAAGGCCACCAGCGCCACCACGACCCCCAGCGTGAGGTACGTCCCGGTGCGGCTGAAGGCTCCCCAGGCCAGCACCGCGGTCACGATCAGGGTGAGCAGCCCGTCGAGCGACACCACGCGGTCGGCGAGGCTGGGCCCGACGAGCAGGCGGTACAGGAACCCGGCGCCGCCGACGGCGATGAGCGACAGGGCGATGGCGAGCGCGATCACGGGGCGTCGGCCTCCTCGGGCTCGGCGCCGACCTCGGCCCGCAGGCGCGCCACCTCGTCGCTCGTCCCGAACGCCTCGACGATGCGCCGCTCGAGGTCGGCGACCTCCTCCCGGGTGGCCTCGACGCTCTCGAAGCTCAGCACGTGCACGAACAGGACCGCCGGGCGGCCGCGCGCATCGATGGTGAGGGTGCCGGGGGTGAGGGTGATGGCGTTGGCGACGAGCGTGGCGAGCCGCCCCGAGGTGGTCCGCAGCTGCACGGCCACCACGGCCGGGTGGATGTCCGACCGCGACGCCGGCGCCAGCACCTCCTTGGCCACCGCCACGTTGGTGAGCACCAGCGCCCACAGGAACCACAGGAGGAAGCCGAGCGCCTTCACCGGCCGCACCACGACCGGGTCGTCGTTGGTGTCGTCGGGTGGGAAGGCCACCACGAGGGCGATCGCGATCACCGTCCCGCTGAGCACGTTGGGCAGCGTGAGGTCGCCCCAGAGGAGCACCCACATCACCACGAGCCACAGCGCGATCGCCCCACGGCCGAGCGTCGACGGGCGCACCGACGGCGCGGTCACGACAGCACCGCCGAGATGTACGCGCTGGGCGAGAGGAGGTCGGCGGCGGCCCGCTGGCACAGCTCGAGCAGCGGCCCGGCGAACACGGCCAGGGCGAGGGACAGGCCGACGAGCGCGGCGGTCGAGGCCAGCATGGGCACGGTGGCCCCGAAGCGCCGGCTCACGGCGTCGCCCGGCTCGGCGACCACCTCGACCTCGCCCCAGAACGCCCCGCCCCAGATCTTCGTCATCGAGTAGAGGGTCAGGATCGACACGGCGATCGCCACCCCGACCGCGACCCAGGCGTGGTCGCCGAAGCCGGCGTCGATCACCGACAGCTTGGCGACGAAGCCCGACAGCGGCGGGATGCCGGCCAGGCTGAGCGCCGGCAGCAGGAACAGCCAGCCGACGATCGGGTGGCGCCGCGCCAGGCCGCCGACCTCGGCGAGCCGCGACGAGCCCGCGGCATGGTCGACGATCCCCGCGGTGAGCAGCAGCGTGCTCTTGAGCACGATCTGGTTGACCAGGTAGAGCATCGCCGCCGCCAGGCCGGCCACCGAGAACAGGGCGATGCCGAGCACCATGTACCCGATCTGGCTGACGATGTGGAAGCTCAAGATCCGCTTGATGTCGTTCTGGGCGATGGCGCCGAGCACGCCGACGACCATGGTGAGCGCGGCGATGGCGAGCATGAAGCCGATCGGCCGGTCGCCCGGCGCCACCATGAGCG
Organism: Acidimicrobiales bacterium; assembly: GCA_041394165.1. Taxonomy (GTDB): domain Bacteria; phylum Actinomycetota; class Acidimicrobiia; order Acidimicrobiales; family Iamiaceae; genus Aquihabitans. Next base: position 133,134 of record JAWKIT010000006.1, on the reverse strand, counting down.
TCTGGGTCCGGATGAGGCAGTAGACGCCGACCTTGGTGAGCAGCCCGGCGAACACCGCGGTGACCGCGGTCGGGGCCGACGGGTAGCTGTCGGGGAGCCAGAAGAACAGCGGGAACACCGCGGCCTTGATGCCGAACACCACGAAGAGCAGGAGGGCGAAGGCGACCCGCACCCCGCCCGGCAGGTGGCCGATCCGCCCGGCGAGGTCGGCCATGTTCACCGTGCCGGTGGCGGCGTAGAGCAGGCCGATGGTCGACACCAGGAGCGTCGAGGCGATCAGGTTGATCACCACGTAGGTCATGCCGGTGCGGACCTGGTCGCGCCGGCCGCCGATGGTGATCAGCACGTAGCTCGCCGTGAGCATCATCTCGAACGCGACGAACAGGTTGAACAGGTCGCCCGTGAGGAACGACAGGTTGATGCCCGCGGCGAGCACCAGGTACACGGGGTGGAAGGCGGGCTGCTCCTTCTCGGTGCCGGGCTGGCCGGTGGCGAACACGAGCACCGCCAGCAGCACGGGCGCCGCCACCACGAGCATCAGCCCGGTGAGGCGATCGGCCACGAGGGAGATCCCCACGGGGGCCTCCCAGCCGCCCATGAACGCGGCGGCCGGGCCCTGCCGATCGGCGTGCAGCAGGATCGCCACGGCCGCGGCGACGCACGCCGACAGGGCGGCGATGCCGATCAGGCGCTGGAGCCAGCGGCGTCGGGCGGCGGCCATCGAGCAGCCGGCGGCGAACAGCGGGAGCACCACGGGGAGCGGGAGCAGGACGCGCATCACTCCGCGTCCTCCAGGGGGGCGGCGCCACCGGTCGAGGACTCGAGGGCGGCCTCGGCGGCCGACAGCTCGCGCTGGTCGGCCACCTCCTCGTCGCCCGCCGTCGAGCGGGTGGCGGCGATGCGCCGGTCCTCGAGGTCGTCCTCCACCAGGTCGTCGCCGGTGAGCTGCCAGCTGCGGTACGCGAGGGCGAGCAGGAAGGCGGTCACCCCGAAGGCGATCACGATGGCGGTCAGGGCGAGCGCCTGGGGCATCGGGTCGGCGGGGGTGCGCTCGCCGATCTGGCCGATGAACGGGGCCACGCCGCGGCGCCCGCCCGACAGGAGCAGCAGCAGGTTGGCGCCGTGGCCGATGAGCCCGAGGCCGATGATGATGCGCGTCAGCCGGCGCTGCAGCAGCAGCCAGGTGCCGAGCGAGAAGAGCAGCGCGGTGCTGAGGGCGAGGACGAGGCTCACGGTTGCCTCCGCAGGAGCCAGGGGGCGCCGAAGGTGGGCAGCCGCTCGCCGAAGGAGACGAGCAGCAGCAGCACCATGCCCACGACCACCTGGGCCACGCCGATGTCGAAGAAGAGCGCCGTGCTGAGGTGCAGCTCGCCCAGGAAGCCGACGTGGCGCTCGAAGAGGCCGTGGTCCATGAGCTGGCGGCCGAACGCGAGCGGCACCAGGGCGGTCGTGGTGGCGGTCGCCAGGCCGGTGCCGAGGAGGGTCCAGGGTCGCAGGGGCAGGACCTGGCGCACCTCGTCGATGCCGCCGGCCACGTACCGCAGCGAGATCGCCGCCCCCACGACCAGCCCGCCGACGAAGCCGCCGCCCGGCCGGTTGTGCCCGGTGAAGAGCAGGAACAGGGCGAGCAGCAGCGCCGAGTGGAAGACCAGGCGGACCACGACGTCGAGGATGAGCGAGCGCCTCATCGGCTCGCCCCCCGCGCCGAGGCGGTGCGCTCGCGGCGCGACAGCCGGGCCAGCGCGTACACGCCCATCGCCGCCACGGCGAGGACGGTGATCTCGCCCATGGTGTCGAAGCCGCGGATGTCGACGAGGACGACGTTCACGACGTTGCGGCCGCCGCCCTCCTCGTAAGCCCGCTCGATGAACTCGGTCGAGATCGTCGGGTCGACCCGCACGCCGACCGACACGAGGATGAACGCGAACACGAAGACGCCGACGGCCGCCGACACGACGAGGCGGGACGCCTGGCTGACCCGGCTCGGGACGTCGGCGAACCAGGTGGGCAGGTGCCGAAGCACCAGCACGAACACCACGGCGCCGATGGTGTCGACGCACACCTGCGTGAGCGCCAGGTCGGGCGCGCCCTGGAGGGCGAAGACCAGCGCCATCCCGTAGCCCACGGCGCCGAGGCAGAGCACCGCCGCCATGCGGTGCTTCACGACGACGGCGGCGATCCCGCCGCCCACGAGCAGGGCGGCCGCCGCCCAGTCGCCCGGCCCCGACGCGAGCGGGGGCAGGTCGGGCATCGGTGCCTGCAGCAGCGCCCAGCCGGGGACCACGACGGCGGTGAGGAGGATGACCCCGATGTAGACCGGCAGCGAGCCGGACTGGAACAGGCCCGTCGAGCGGTCGGCGAGGCGGTTCAGCCCGCGCATCGCCGCCAGGAAGGCCTGCTCGCCCCACGCGGTCTCGGGGAGCCGCTGCTGCAACCGGGCGAGCACCGCGCCCCCGACCACGAGGACCACGCCGAGCCCAACGGTCAGCGCCGAGAGCGCGAGCGCCGGGTTGAGGCCGTGCCAGAGCGCGAGGTGGACGTGCTCGCCCGACGGGTCGAGGTCGTGGGCGGCGACGTCGACGAGCGTCGACGCCAGCCCCGGCACCAGGCCGAGCAGCACGGTGAGGGTGGCCAGCAGCCCGGCGGGCGCCCAGAACGACCAGGTGGACGCCGGCGGCGGATCGATCGCGGCCTCGGCGTCCTCGGCGAGGCCCTCGGTCCACACCCCCGGGCGGAAGGCGCCCGCCAGCAGGCGGACGGTGTAGGCGAAGGTCAGCACCGAGCCGCCGACGAGGACGGCGAGCACCACGCCCCCGCCCGCGATCTCGCCGTGCAGGAACGCGTCGTACGCGCTCTCCTTGCCGATGAAGCCGAGGAGCGGCGGCAGGCCGGCCATCGAGGCCCCGCAGATCACCGCCGCCGCCATGGGCCCGGCCCAGCCCGGCCCGTAGCGGCCCAGCCGGCGGATGTCGCGGGTGTGGGCCTGGTGGTCGACCACCCCCACCACGAGGAACAGCCCGGCCTTGAACAGCGCGTGGGCCAGCAGGACCACCACGCCGGCGGCGGTGGCCTCGGGGGTGCCGGCGCCGAAGAGCACGACGAGGAACCCGAGCTGGCTCACCGTGCCGTACGCCAGGATGCGCTTGAGGTCGTACTGGCGCAGCGCCCGCCAGCCACCGGTGAGCATCGTGAGGGCGCCGACGGTGAGCACCACCGGCCGCCAGGCGCCCTGCTCGGCGAAGATCGGCGCGAGGCGGGCGATGAGGTACACCCCGGCCTTCACCATCGTCGCCGAGTGCAAGAACGCGCTCACCGGCGTCGGCGCCACCATCGCGCCGGGGAGCCACGCCGAGAACGGGAACTGGGCCGACTTGGTGAACGCGCCGAGGAGCACGAGCAGCAGCCCCACCTCCACGACCGTGCCCGTGGGCGGGTGGGCGGCGAGCGCCGCCAGGTCGTAGGTGCCGGCGGCCTGGCCGATCAGCACGAACCCGCCGAGCATGGCCAGCCCGCCGAGCCCCGTGGTGAGCAGCGCCTGGAGGGCGGAGGCCCGCGCCTTCGGGTCGCCGTCGGTCCACCCGATCAGCAGGTACGAGGTGATCGACGTGAGCTCCCACGCGACGAACAGCGTCAGCAGGCTGGCGGCGCTCACCAGGCCGAGCATGGCGGCGGTGAACACGAGGAGCAGGCCGGCCAGGCGGTGGAGCCCCTCGCGCCCGGCACCGAAGTACCGCCCGGCGTAGAGCTGCACGAGCGTGCCGATCCCGGCGACGAGGAGCACGAACAGCAGGCTGAACCCGTCGAGGCGGAGGTCGATCGACAGGTCGAGGGTGGGGACCCAGCCGAACGAGGCGGTGAGCGGCCGCTCGTCGAGCACGCGGCCCGCGCTGGCGGCCGCCGCGACGAGGACGGCGAACGGCGCGGCGGCGGCCACCGCGAACGCCCGGCGCCCGAGCCCACGGCCCCCGGCGATCAGCGCCAGGCCCACCACGAGGGGGCCGATGACCAGGGAGATCAGCACGTCGCGACGCTCCGGGAGCGGCCGGTTCGAGCGTCGGGGGCGACGAGCACGGGCGCACCCTAGGTAGCGAACGTGTCGGGATTGTTTCGGCGTGGTGAAGGCCGCGCGCTCGGGCGCGGCGGGGGCTCCGGACGCGGCGGAGCCGCCGGCCCAGGGGGGACCGGCGGCTCCATCGGTGCGCCCGTGCCGCGCGCTCGGCGGCCGGGTGCGGCGGTCGACGTCAGGCGTCGACCCGGTACTCGCCCTCGGTCGGGCTGCCACCGCCGGTGCCCGAGATCTCCCCGCCGTGGAGGTGGAACTCGGGGTAGGCGAGGGCACCCATCTCGGGGAGGTCGACGCCCATGAGCTCGTGCTCCTCCTCCGAGCGGATCCCACCCTTGGTGAGCTTGTTCTGGATGAAGAAGAAGGCGTAGGCGACGCCCAGGATCACGGTGCAGAGCACCAGGGCACCGACCGCCTGGGCGGCCAGCTGGCCCCAGCCGACGCTGCCGTAGATGATGCCCGTCACGCCGTTGGCCTTGGCGGCCGCACCCTCGGTGGTGGCGTTCCAGCCGGCGCCGTACTTGCCGTTGGAGAAGATGCCCACGGCGAGCACGCCGAAGATGCCGCAGACGCCGTGGACGCTGATGGCGCCCACCGGGTCGTCGATCTTCAGCTTCTCCCAGAAGGCGCAGGAGAGGATCACCAAGATGCCGGCGACGATGCCGATCACCGCCGCCGCCCACGGCTCGACGAAGGCGCAGGGGGCGGTGATCGCCACCAGGCCGGCGAGCATGCCGTTGACCATCATCCCGGGATCGGGCTTGCCGGTGGTGAGCATCATCCAGGCCATGGCGGCCACGGCACCGAACGCCGCGGCGATCGCCGTGTTGGCGGCGACCATGGCGAACTGGACGTCGGTGGCAGCGAAGGTCGACGCCGCGTTGAAGCCGAACCAGCCGAACAGGAGGATGAAGCAGCCGAGCATCGCCATCGGCACGTGGTGGCCGGGGATGGTGTTGGCCGAGCCGTCCTTGTTGAACTTGCCGATGCGGGCGCCGAGCACCAGCGAACCGGCGAGGGCGGCGACGCCACCGGCGGCGTGGACCACGCCCGAGCCGGCGAAGTCGACGTAGCCGAGGCCGAGCTTCATGGAGTTGCCCAGCTGGCTCAGCCAGCCGCCGCCCCAGGTCCAGGCCCCGAACAGCGGGTAGTAGATGGCCCCGCAGAACAGGCCCCACAGCACGAACGACTTCCACTTCCAGCGCTCCGCCATCGAGCCCGTGGGGATCGTGGCGGTCGTGTCCATGAACGCCACCATGTAGAGGAAGAAGCCGGCCACCGCCGCCCCGCCGGCCTTGCCGATGTCGCCCAGGGCGAAGCCGCCCTTGTACAGGAACACCCAGTGGCCCGAGCCGATCAGCGGCTTGCCGACGGCGCCGGTCATGCCGAACACCGGGGCGGCGAAGCCGCCGAACATGAACGCGTAGCCCACGAGGAAGTAGGCGACGAACCCGAGGCCGAAGATGGCGAAGTTCGTCGACACCACGTGGGCGGCGTGCTTGGCCCGGCAGAAGCCGGTCTCGACCAGGGCGAACCCGGCCTGCATGAAGATGACGAGCACGGCGCCGATGACCACCCAGAGCAGGTTCAGCTGCGAGCCGAGGAGGTCGACCTTCTCCGACGCCGATTGGGCGCCGGCGACCCCGGAGACCATGACCGCGAGCGCGGTCCCTCCGGTGGCGAGGGCTGCGCCCGTGACGAGCTTGTTCAGCTTCACGAGCGACCCCCCATCCGTGCGCGTACGTGGCGGTGCGCCATGGTTGTCTCCCTTCCTGGCACGCGGTGCGTGCGCCTCATCGGTCGGTTGGCAACGTACGGAGCAGCCGTCTCGCCGCCGTGTCCCCGCGGTGAACAGACAGGTTCCAGACACCTACGCACACCGGTGTCCGACCTGACGGGTTCCTGACGCCCTCCCGGTGTTCGCCGGGCGGGCGTCCCGGTAGCGTGAGCCGATCGATGGCTGCCACCTCCCGCTCCAAGAAGGCCCCGCCCGCGCCCACCAGCACGCTGCTGCTGCTCGTGCGCCACGGCCAGACCCCCACCACCGGCGCGACGCTCCCCGGACGGGCCAAGGGCCTCCACCTGGCCGACCACGGTCGCATCCAGGCCGGCGCCGCCGCCGCCCGCATCGCCGGCCTGAAGGACGTCGCCGCCATCTACGCGTCGCCCCTGGAGCGCACCCGGGAGACGGCCGCGCCCATCGCCAAGGCCCTCGGGCTGAAGGTGCAGACCGAGCGCGGGCTGCTCGAGTGCGACTTCGGCGACTGGACCGGGGCCAAGCTCGCCGAGCTCCGCAAGAAGCCCGAGTGGCAGACCGTCCAGCGCTACCCCAGCGGGTTCCGCTTCCCCGGCGGCGAGTCGTTCTCCGAGATGCAGCAGCGGATGGTGTCCACGCTCGATCGGTTGGCCGCCGCCCACCGCGGGAAGGCCGTCGTCGCCGTGTCGCACGCCGACCCCATCAAGGCGGCGGTGGCCCACGCGCTCGGCACCCACCTCGACCTGTTCCAGCGGATCGTGGTCTCGCCGTGCTCGGTGTCGGCCATCCTGCACACGCCCACCGGTCCGGTCGTGCTCGCCGTGAACTCCACGGGCGACGACCTGAAGGCGCTGGTGCCGTCGTGAGCGAGTCCTACGACCTCGAGCGACCCGGGCGCTTCACGGTGGGCGCCATCGGCGAGCCCGGCCACCGGCTCTTCTACTTCCAGGGGTTCGGCACCGGCGTCGAGGTCTCGGTGAAGTGCGAGAAGCAGCAGGCCCAGGCCCTCGCCGACCACCTCCTGAAGCTGCTCGACGACCTCCCCGGCTCCGGCGACCCGGCCGATGCGCCCGCGGCCGCCGAGGCCCTGCCGCCGAGCGAGCTGGCCTGGGCCGTGGGGTCGATCAGCATCGGGCTCGACCGCGAGCAGGGCGAGGTGGTCGTCGTGCTCGAGGAGTTCGTCGACCCCGAGGAGTCCGACGAGGCGCCCGCCCACCTCCGCGTGCGCCTCCTCCCCCACCAGGTCCGGGGCCTGGCGGCGCAGGTCGACGCCCTGGTGTCGTCCAGCCGGCCGCTGTGCCGGCTGTGCGAGCGCCCGATCGACCCGAGCGGCCATGCCTGCCCCCGGCTCAACTGACGGCACCGGAGCCGACGCCGTCGTCGCGCGGCTCGCGAGCGCCGACCTGGTGATCGAGGGCCGGATGCCCTGGAGCTCGAACGCCACGTTCCTGTGCGAGCTCTGGCCGTGCGGATCGCGACCCGATGGGGGCCTCGCCGACGGGCCCGCGCCGGAGCCGCCCGAAGGGGTCGGCCCGCTCGGGCGCGCCATCTACAAGCCCCACCGGGGCGAGCGCCCGCTCTGGGACTTCCCCGACGGCCTGTACCGGCGGGAGGCCGCCGCCTACGCGCTCGCCCGCGCCATCGGCTGGGACCTCGTGCCGCCCACCGTCGTGCGCGACGGCCCGCTCGGGGTCGGCTCGGTGCAGGCGTTCGTCGACGCCGACTTCACCCAGCACCACTTCACCCTGGTCGAAGACGAGCGCCACCACCCCCAGCTTCGCCGGCTGTGCGCGTTCGACGTCGTGGCCAACAGCACCGACCGCAAGGGCGGCCACGTCCTGGTCGATGACGACGAGCACCTCTGGGGCATCGACAACGGGCTGTGCCTGCACGCCGAGTTCAAGCTGCGCACGGTGATCTGGGAGTTCGCCGACGAGCCGCTGCCCGCGGAGATCGCCGACGACCTGGCCCGCTTCGTCGAGGCCGACCTGCCCGACGAGCTGGCGTCGGTGCTCGATCCCTTCGAGCGCGACGCGCTGGGGGCCCGGGCCCGAGCGCTGCTCGCCGAGGGTCGCTTCCCGGTCGACCCCACCGGCCACCGCATCCCCTGGCCCCTGGTCTGACGCCCCCTCGAGCTCGTGACCGCTCGAGGCCCGACCGGGCGCAGCGCGGCACCGCGGGTCGGGGGGGGCGGGCGATCAGCCCGCGCCGGTCGGGCGCAGGAGCAGCTCGGCCAGGCGGGTCGCGAGCGGATCGGCGTCGCCGGGCGGGAGGGCGAGCTCGACGGTCCCGCGGTCGGACGCCACCACGACGATGTCGTTGTGCATGCCCCAGAACGCCTCGGTCCGGAACCGCACCGAGCGCAGCACCACGTCGTCGACCTCCTCGAACGGGAGGTCGATGCGGTCGTTGGTGGACGCGAAGCCGACAGCGATGGCATCGTCGGTGGCCCACCGGGCACCACCGCCCGGCACGGCACCGACCGTCACGACCGCGTCGGTCCACGCACCCCAGCCGCGGGCCGAGGTGCGCCGCAGCTTGCACGCGACGACGACCTCGCCCCCGCCCTCGAGCCGGGCGGCCAGCGCTCCGGGGTGCGGGCGCCCGCGTCGGAGCCGGTCGCGCCAGCCCACGCCGGTCACGGCCACCGCCCGGGGGCGGACGCGAGGGGACCCCGGCACGCGGCCGGGGTCCCGTCAGCTCGCACGGTCGAGGTGCGTCCGCTCAGCGGGCCTGCAGGGCCTCGAGGAGCTTCGGCAGCACCTTGTGGACGTCGCCCACGATGCCCAGGTCGGCCACGCCGAAGATGGGGGCCTCGGGATCCTTGTTGATGGCGATGATGTTCTTGGAGCCCTTCATGCCCACCATGTGCTGGGTGGCACCGGAGATGCCCGCGGCGATGTACACCGTGGGCTTCACGACCTTGCCGGTCTGGCCCACCTGGTAGCTGTAGGGCACCCAGCCGGCGTCGACGATGGCGCGCGAGGCGCCCGGGGCGCCCTTGAGCACCTTGGCCAGGTCCTCGATGAGCTCGAACTTGGCGGCCTCGCCGAGGCCACGCCCGCCCGAGACCACCACGGCCGCCTCGTCGAGCTTGGGACCGGTGGTCTCCTCGACGTGGCGGTTGAGCACCTTGGCGGCACCGGCGGCACCGGTGTCGGGCACGGCGATGGTGGTCACCTCGGCGGCGCCGCCGCCGGACTCCTCGGCCACGAAGGACTTCGGGCGGAAGAGGGCGATGGCCGGGGCGCCGGCGGCGAACTTGGTCCGCACCAGCTGCGTGCCACCGAAGATCGGGGTGGTCACGACGATGCCGTCGCCCACCTCGACGTCGATGTTGTTGGTGAGCACCGGCTTGTCGATCTTGACCGACAGGCGAGCCGCGATGTCGCGGCCGTCGTAGGTGGTGCCGGCCATGATCAGGTCGGGGGCGTCGCCGCCCTCGATGGCCGCGGCCAGCGCGGCCGCCACGTGGACGCCCTGGAGCTTGCCGCTCAGGTCGCCGGTGGCGAGCACCTTGGTGGCACCGTGGGCGCCGACGACGCCGGCGACGGCAGCGCCGTCGGAGCCGGTGAACACCTCGACGGCATCCGCGATCTCACGGGCCTTGGCGAGGATCTCGAGCGAGATCGGCGCCACGTTGCCCTCGGGGGTCAGCTCGGCGTGGACCCACACCTTGGAAAGAGCCATGTCTGCGTTCCTTTCGTTCGTGGGGTCGGGTCAGAGGACCTTGAGGTCGTCCAGGAACTGGACGATCTTCTGGTACGCCTCGCCGTCGTCCTCGATGACCTCGCCGGCCTCGCGCTCGGGGGCGGCGTCGACGGCGACGATCTCCTGGCCGGCGCCGGCCCAGCCGACGATGCCCGAGTCGATGCCGAGGTCGGCCACGGTGAGCTGGTCGACGGGCTTGGACTTGGCGGCCATGATCCCCTTGAAGGAGGGGTAGCGGGGCTCGACCACGCCGGCGGTGACCGACACGAGGGCGGGCAGCGGGGCCTCGACCTCGTCGTAGCCGGCCTCGGTCTGGCGCTGGACCTTCACGGTCCCGTCGGCGATCTCGACCGACTTGGCGAAGGTGATCGACGGGAGGTCGAGGATGGCGGCGATCTGCTCGGGAACCGTGCCCGTGTAGCCGTCGGACGACTCGGTGGCGGCGAGCACCAGGTCGGCGCCCTCCACCTTCGAGATGGCCGCGGCGAGCACCTTGGCGGTGTCGAGGGCGCCGGCGCCCTTCAGGGCGTCGTCGCTCACCAGGATGGCCTTGGCGGCGCCCATGGCGAGCGCGGTGCGCAGGCCCGAGACCTCGCCGTTGGGGGCCATCGAGACGAGGGTGACCTCGCCCGAGCCCGCCTTGTCGACCAGCTGGAGAGCCATCTCGACGCCGTACGAGTCGGACTCGTCGAGGATCAGCTTTCCATCGCGCTTCAGGGTGTGATCCGGGTTCAGCGCGCCGGGGTCGGCGGGATCCGGGATCTGCTTGACACAGACGACGACGTTCATGGCCCGAGTCTGTTCGGCGCGCCGAACGCCCACAAAATCCGAGGCCGCGGGCTCGGCGCCCGAAGGGGGTCAGACGTCGACGGCGGCGAGGGCCTGGGCGACGCGCGCCTGGCAGGTCGCGTTCCCCATGTAGTCGCTGTGCTCGAGGCTCGTGTAGCGGATCTTCCGAGCGTCGGGGATCAGCATCGCCAGCGCCGAGCTGTCGGGCACCACGTCGTCGTTCGTGGACCCGAACACCGTCCAGTCGGTGCCGTCGGCGCCCTGCGGGTTGCCGTTCTGCTTCAGCCAGGTGAGGTCCGACGAACCGGGCTTGAGCCCGGCGCACTGGCCCCAGAGGCAGCCGTTCGAGTACCAGGCCGCGCCCTCGTGGGGGGCGGCGAGGGTCACGGCGTCCTCGATCTTCAGCGGGCCCGAGAAGCCCGACTCCTTCGCCTGGCTGCCCCGGACGGCGCCCCGCGCGATGAGCCCGCCCATCGAGTGGCCCACCACGTCGACGGCGATCCCCTTCTTCGTGTAGGTCTCGTACACGTACGTCGAGAAGGCCTTCGAGAGGTCGCGCCACGACGTCGAGTTCGAGATCGAGCCCCAGTCGGCGAGGTCCACGTCGCAGTTCGTGTCGCTGTCGTAGAACTGGATCGTGACCATCGGCCCGGTGAAGCCGGCCGAGCGCAGCGAGCTCTTCAGGCTCCCGAACGAGCTCTGGCAGTTGTTGCCGTTGCCGAACGCCGACCAGCCGTGGATGAAGATGATCGGGCGGTCCTTGGCCGGCTCGCGGGGCGGCTCGCAGGCCGTCGCCCCGGCTGCGACCACCACGGCGAGCACGAGCGCCGCCATCGCTCGGACCGGACGTCGAACCCTCGCACCCATGGTGCTCCTCCCCCGGGCCCGACCCCTCCGGCCCGGCCCGAGGTCGACGGTACCCGCCATCGCCGGCCCGACGAAAGGCACCGGGCCTCGCCGGGCGACGAGCGCCTCGCCTACCGTCGGCGGCGCGTGAAGGTCCTGCTGCTCGTCAACCCGTTCTCCTCGTCGGTCACGGCGCGCACCCGCGTGATCATCCGCAAGGCCCTCGCCAGCGACCACGAGGTCGAGCTCGTCGAGACGGCCCGGCGCAACCACGCCACCCGGCTCGCCCAGGGCGCGGCCGCCGACGGGGTCGACGTGGTGGTCGTGCTCGGCGGCGACGGCACCGTGAACGAGGCGGCCAACGGGCTCGCCGGCACGTCGACGGCCCTCGGGGTGCTGCCCGGCGGATCGACCAACGTCTTCGCCCGGAGCATCGGCCTGCCGAACGATCCGATCGAGGCCACCGCCGACCTGCTCGAGGCCCTCGAGTCCGGATCGATCCGGCGGGTCGGGCTCGGGTCGGCCAACGGCCGGTACTTCTGCTTCCACGTCGGCATGGGCTACGACGCGGCCCTCGTCGAGCAGGTGGAGCGCCGCTCGGGCCTCACGCGGTGGGCCGGCCACCCCTTGTTCATCTACGCAGGGCTCACCACGTTCTTCCGCCACTTCGACCGCCGCCACCCCCACTTCACCGTCGCCTACCCCGACGGCGATCGCGTGGCCGAGGGCTACTTCGCGGTCTGCTGCAACACGAACCCCTACACCTACGTCGGCAACCGCCCGTTCGACATCGCCCCCGACGCCTCGCTCGACCGGGGCCTCGCCATGGTCACGGTCCGCTCGATGCGCGCCACCCGCTTCCTCCGCATCATGGCCGACGCCCTCGCCGGCCAGGGCAAGCTGCAGCGCAACCGCTGGGCCCACTACCGCCACGACGTCGACGAGCTCGTCGTCGAGGGCATCGACGGGCGGCCGTTCCCCTACCAGATCGACGGCGACTTCCTCGGCGAGATCGACCGGATCGACCTCCGCCACGTCCCCGACATCATCGACCTCGTGCTCCCCGTCGGCTTCCACGACGCCCCCGTCGAGTAGCGCCCGCCATGCGGCCGCCCCGCCGCCCCGCCCGGGGCGGACGCCCGCCCTCAGGCGCCGGGGCGATCGGCCGATGGAGGGGGATGCTCTGGAACCTGATCCAGGAGGTCGAGCTCCGCAACGCCCGCACCAGCCGTGCGCTGTCGGACCAGCTCCACGAGTCGCGCTTCGAGGTGGCCCGCGCCGGCGTCGACCAGCTCGACGTGCGCCGATCGGCTCCTGCTCGTGATGGATGCGATGTGGGAGCCTCGCCGAGCGGACGGGCGTGAGCGAGGCCGACCTGCTCGCCAAGGTGCGGGAGATCGATGCCCGCGACGGGACCGTGGACGGTCGGCGCACCACGCTGGCGCGCCGATGCAGCGCCTGCGGCGCGGCCATCGGCAACGAGCGCAGCGCGTGCGCGTTCTGCGGCCACGAGGAGCCGGGCCGCACCGGCTTCGACGGCATCTGACGCTGTCGGCCGCGACGCGATCAACCGGTCGCGTCGACCACCGCTCGCGCCACATCGGGCACGTTGGTGCAGAGCCCGTCGACGCCGAGCTCGATCAGCGCCCGCATCCGATCGGGATCGTCCACCGTCCACACGTTGACCTGGAGGCCGTGGGCGGCCGCGGCGGCGACGAGCGGCTCGTCCACGAGCCCGTCCCACGGGTGGAGCGCGGTGTGGCCGGCGGCGGCGACGTCGGCGGCGAGCTCGTCCCACGAGCGATCGATGAGGAGGTGGAGGAACGCGGTGGGGATCGCAGGGTCGAGCTCGCGCACGAGCTGGATCGTGGGGTAGTGGAAGCACGAGATCAGGACCCGGTCGCGCAGGTCGGCCTCCGCCACCAGCGCCACCACCTGGCGAGCCACCTGCTCCGAGTCGTCGAAGTCGGGATCGTCGGGCCAGTTCTTGATCTCGATGTTGATGCTCATGCCGGCGCACGCATCGAGCGCCGCCGCGAGGTCGCACACGTGGGTCGGCAGCTCGCTGCGATCCAGCTCGACGATCGCCCGCCCATCGGCCAGGTGCGCGTCGTGGTGGACCACGACGCGCCCATCACGGGTTCGACGCGCGTCGAGCTCGACCCAGTCGGCCCCGAGCTCCCGCGCGAGCTCGAACGCCTCGATGGTGTTCTCCGGGGCGACGGCCGAGGCCCCGCGATGGGCGATGACGCGAACCATGGGCCGAGGCTAGGACGTTCCCGGGTCCAGGCTCGGCGCCACGAGCTCGATCCGGCCGAAGGGGCCCGATCCGTCGGGGTCGACCTCGGCGGCCGTCGCCGCCAGTGCCTCGGCGAGGTGGTCGACGGCGAGGGCCACGGCCTCCTCGTCACCGCCCAGCCTCACCGACGCCCGGCCGGCGCCGTCCTCGACGGACACGGCGGCCGGCCGCCGGCGAGGGCGACCGAAGCCCTGCTCGGCGAGCAACCCCCACGCCCGGACGACGGCTCGAGCCGTCGATTCGGCCCCGGGGTCGAGCCCTTCGCCCGACCAGCGCACGGCGACGTCGGCGACGGCCTCGCCCTCGATGGAGGGCCATCGATGGTCGGCGTTCGACGGCTCCCCGCGGACCAGGCACCCGTACGCACGATCCGGGACCGGCGGCCCTTCGAGCACCCAGGTCGGCCGCTGGAACCGCGTCGCCGGTGAGGGCGACGGCGACCGGAAGCCGCGCGGCAGCAACGGCGCGAGGTAGGTGCGCCAACGCTCGTAGGCGTCGGCGTCGAGCGCGGTCGGGTCCGCAGCGAGCTCGAGCAGCGCCTGGTCCTCACCGATCCCGAGGGCCCGAGCCACCGGGGCTGCGGCCAGCGCGACCTCGCGGCCACCGAGGGCGTCGAGGTGACCCTGCGAGAGGAGCAGCGCGGCGTAGTACCCCGGGGCGTGGCGCGCCGGGTCCCACCGAGGGCCGACGGAGCGGTCGAGCACGGCCCATCGGTACGGATCCTCGCTGGTGTCGACGTGGACGAAGCCGAGCACCTCGTGCCCGACCGAGGTCTCGGTCAACGCCTCGACGAGGCTCCGGTACCCGAGGACCGTGGGCTGGTCGGATCCCACCTCGCTCCAGAGCGTGAGGCTGCAGGCGTCGTCTGCGATGGCGACCTCCAGGAGCGCGCCGACGGGCCGCAGGGTCACCGAGACCCGGTCCGACCCGAGGAGCTCCAGCTCCGCGGCCCAGCGCTCGTGGTCGATCGAGCCGGACGGCCAGGTGGCGTCGACCGACCGCATGGCCCAGTCGAGCCCGACGAACGTCGTCGCCCCGCCCCCCGGCGAGGCCGGGGCGATTGGCCCCTCGAGGAGGGTGGCGAGGCGGCGAGCCACGGGGCGCAGCTCGGCCAGGGCGAGCCCTCGCTCGCCCCGACGGCCGTGGACTGCGGCGCTGAGGTACCAGGGAGCGGAAGGCTGCCGGCGGGGCCCGGAGCGAGGGGTCACGGAGGGCACGGGGGACCGGGAACGGGAGCCACGCCGCGACCGAGGCCGATGGTGATCAGCACCGCCTTCACCTCCTCCCACGTCGGGATGTGGTCCACCTGCTCGAACCGGGCGACGGACGAGCACGGCCGTGACGCGCTCCAGGGAGAAGTACATCACGATCCCGGGTGCCGCCACGGACCAGGGCCGGACCCCGCGGCACGGCTGCACGGCGCGGGCTGCGGGTAGCGGAGGTCGTGACCGAGCCGGACGACCTCCTCGAGCCCACCGCTGCCGCCGAGGCGCTCCGCCACCTCGGCGGCTGACCCGACCCCCAGGAGGACACGATGAGCGACACCAGCGATGCCGACGAGCGCGTGGTCGATCAGGAACCGGCGCCGCCGCCCGACCAGGTGCCCGACGGCGACACGGCCGACCCGGGCGGCGACTCCGACCCCTCGTCGATGGCCGGCGCCGACCCGGAGGCGCCCGGGCATCGCTGAGGGGCGAATGCTCACCGCAGCAAGCACCTCGCGATCGCGTGATGTCGGTCACGTGACGCTCCCGGTACGACCGATGGCCGCCATCTCTCGATCCGACAGGACCGCATCGACGCAGGTCACCGGGGGTGCGATGGGGCGTTCGACCCAGGGGTGGACGCCCCTCTAGCGCAAGATGACCACCGTGTGAAAATTCTGCGAAAAACTGCTTGCAGGAGGCAGCAGCCACCGCTACGGTCTTCTCCGGCCCGCCGTCCGCATCTCCCTCAGATCGCAGAGCGGAACGGCTCGTGAACCTCGTCACGAACTTCCCGTCGTGGCGCATCGTGTCTGGAGGCACCCGTGGCTCTGAGTTCTGCGCACCTGCTCTCGCTCACCATCGCATCCGATGAGTGGCGCCGCCACGCCGCCTGCCGCGACACCGACCCGGACCTGTTCTTCCCGGTCGGCACCACCGGCCCGGCGATCGAGCAGATCGAGAACGCCAAGGCCGTGTGCCGCCAGTGCGAGGCCCAGAGCGACTGCCTCGAGTTCGCCCTCGCCACCAACCAGGACTCGGGCATCTGGGGCGGCACCTCCGAGGAGGAGCGCCGCAAGCTGCGCAAGCAGTACGCCGCCCGCCAGCGCCGCACCGCCTGAGCCCTCCCCTCCCCCCAGCACACCGCTCGATGCCGGCCTCGTGGGCCGGCATCGTCGCGTCCGGGGCCCGGCCCGTCGGCGCCTACGCGCCGACGTCGGCCGGGATGCGCAGCTCGACCACGGTCCCCCGGGCGCCGTCGGGCGGGTCGAACAGGTCGATGGTGCCGCGCAGGTCGGACGTGACCAGCGCCCGCACGATCGACAGCCCGAGGCCGGTCGCGGTGGCCACGGTGAACCCCTCGGGCACGCCGACGCCGTCGTCGACCACCCGGATCACGAACTCGCCGGGCTCGTGGGCCAGCTCGACCACCACGTGGCATCCGTCGGGCGGCAGGGCATCGAGGGGGAACGCGTGGTCCGCGGTGTTCTGGAGCAGCTCGGTGAGCACGACGGCCATCGGCGTGGCCACCTCGGCGGGCAGCGTGCCCGCCTCGCCGCGCACCTCGAAGCTGATCTGGCGCTCCGGCGAGGAGACGGCCTCGGCCACCATCTGCACGAGCGGCCGGAGGATCTCGGTGAAGGCGACGTCCTCGCCCGCCTCGCGCGACAGCGTCTCGTGCACGAGGGCGATCGAGCGGATGCGGCGGACCGACTCGGCGATGGCGACCTTCGCCTGGTCCGAGTCGGTGCGCCGAGCCTGCAGCTGGAGCAGCGACGAGATCGTCTGCAGGTTGTTCTTCACCCGGTGGTGGATCTCGCGGATGGTGGCGTCCTTCGACAGCAGGAGGCGGTCGCGCTGGCGGACCTCGGTCACGTCGCGGAACAGCACGACCGCGCCCGACACCCCGCTCGAGTCGAGCATCGGGATGGTGCGCACCAGCAGGATCACGTCGCCGCGCTCGACCTCCTCGGTGACGGGCTTGCCCATGCCGAACGCGTCGCGCACGGGCTCGTCGTCGAGCCCGAGGTCGCTCAGGCGCAGCCCGTCGAGGTTGGCGTGCACGCCCATGCGGTGCAGCGCCGAGATGGCGTTGGGCGAGGCGTACTCCACCGCCGCCGACCGATCGAGCACCACGACGCCGTCACCGACGCGCGGACTCTCCTTCGAGTCGCTGTCGTCGGCCGCGAAGGGGAAGTCGCCCTGCACGATCATGCGGGCGAAGCGGTTGAAGATGTCGACGTAGGTGCGCTCGAGCTCACCGGGCGAGCGGCCCACCGAGGGCGTGGACTCCCGCGACAGCACGGCGATGGTCTTGCCGTTGCAGCGCACCGGGATGCACAGCGCCCGGACCCGCTCGCGGATCGACGACACGGTGATCTCGCCCTCGATGATCTCGCCCAGCCGCATGGCCCGGGCGACGAGCGGTCGCTCGGACTCCTCGAGCTGCTCGCCGATGAAGTCGTGGCGGTAGAGGGTCTGGGTGGTGGAGGGCCGGACGTGGCCGACGACGACGAACTCGGGATCGTCGTCCGCCTCGCCGCCGGGGCCGTCGCTGAGCGGCACGTAGAGCAGCAGGTCGGAGAAGCAGAAGTCGGCGAGGAGGTTCCACGACGCCACCAGCCGCTGCAGGTGGACCACCTCGGCCAGCGAGAGCGACGTGCGACGGCGGACGATCTCGGCGAGCGATGCCACACGCCGAGGTTAGGGTGCCCGGCCGTGGCAGCGATGGGTCCCGACGAGCTGAACGACTTCCTGGCCGCCGCCTTCCCCGGGACCGAGCTGCCGATGCGGGTGACCGGCGTGGACGAGGTCGGCGTGGTCGTCGAGCAGCCCTACGACGATCGCCAGCTGCGCCCCGGCGGGACCCTGTCGGGGCCGACCCTCATGACCCTCGCCGACACGGTCGCCTACGTCGCCGTCGTGTCGCGGATCGGGCCCGAGTTCCTGACCGTGACGAGCAACCTCTCGATCGACTTCCTGCGCAAGCCCCCGGCCGCCGGGCTCCGCGCCACCGGCGAGGTGCTGAAGCTGGGCCGGCGCCAGGCGGTGATCGACGTGCGCATCCACACGACCGCGTCGGGCGAGGCGCTCGTCGCTCGGGCCACCTGCACCTACGCCATCCCCGCGCCCCCGGGCTGAGCGCGAGCCCGGCTCAGCGGAACGAGCCCTCGCCGCCCTGGACCGGCGCACAGGTCCGGGTCGAGGTCGTGCAGGTGGGGAACCCCCACGTGAAGTTCGGGCTGCTCATGCCGTAGCCCGGATAGGAGGTGCAGCCGGCCTCGATGGTGAGGGTCCCCGAGGGGACGGGGGTGCGGATGACGTCGGCCTCGCCGTCATCGGCGGTGTCGAGGACGGTCGAGCCGGGCGGTCGGAGCGGGAAGGTGGGCTCGGTGCTGAACACGAGCTCGCCCGAGGCGGTGCGCACGACCGCGGTGGGTCGGAGCGTCGCCGCGGCCGTCAGCGTCGGGTCCGCGGAGGTCCACAGCTCGACGTGGCTGCAGTCGCGCATCCGGATCTCGATGCCGGGCTTCCCGGCGACGGTGACCGGGGCGACCCGCCACTGGGGCACGGGATCGGCGGTGCCGGTCGCGGCGTCGTAGCGGATCGGACGACAGGCGACGAGGGCCGCGGCGAGCGTGAGGACGAGGAGGAGCCGGCGCACGAGCCCGACGCTAGGGGCCGGGCGGCACGCGCGTTCGACCCGTGCGCGAGCAAGGACCCGGCGGCGGGCCCCCGCTCGGTCGCGTGCCCGAGGTGCGCGCGACGACGAGCGACCGGCCGCACCGGTGACCCGGCACCTGCTCGTGCGCCGGGCCGCCCCCGGGCGTGGCGAGCCGCTCCGAGCTCCGGCGGGGGCCACGGCGTGGTCCGACGGCTCCGGTGCGACCGAGGTGGCGACGTGGGCGGAGCGGGGGTGGCCCGCCGACGCCGTGCGCGTCGACGACGCGGGGCTGGTCGCCTGGTCGGGCGCCCCGCTGCTGCTCGATCCCCCTCCGGCAGGCGCGGCCGACGCGGTCCGAGCGACGCTCGACCCGGCGCGGGCGCGCCCCGACCACGACCACCTCCGCGGGCCGTGGGCCGCCGCCACGATCGAGGCCGGCGGCCGCGGCCGGATCGCCGCCGACCCGTTCGGGCTCCGGCCGATCTACTGGGCCGCCCGAGGCACGGACCTCTGGGCGGGCTCGTCGGCCGGTGCCGTCGCTCGCGCCGCGGGCGGCGAGCGACCACCGAAGGACGCCCTCGCCACGTGCGCGATCGGCTCCCACGGCTACCGCCCGCCGGGGCGCACGGGCTACGCCGGCGTCTCGGCCCTCCCTCCCGGCGCCTGGATCGACCTCCACGACCAGGGCTGGACGATCCGCGACGAGGGGCCGCCGTGGACCTGGCCCGACGACCTCGACGGCGCCCACCCCGAGGAGCTGCTCGACGTCGTGCACGAGGAGGTGGCGCGCGCCGTCCGCGCCGCCCTCGCCGCCGCCACCGGGCCCATCACCGGCGAGCTCACCGGCGGCGCAAGGACAGCCCGCCTGCTGCTCGCCGTGCTGCTCCGGGGAGGGCCTCGCCGACCAGGTCACGTTCCGAGACCGTCGGCCCCCGTCGCTCCCGACGGTGCAGGTCGCCGCCGCGATGTCGGCGCGCTGGGGCTCGAGCACCGCACCAGCTTCGGCGGCGGCGGCGACGCCTCGTCGACTACGAGAGGCGCGGTTCGCCGCGTTCGTCGCCGTCACCGGAGGCACCGTCTCGGCGTGGAGCGCGAGGCCCCTCGCCGACCACGTCGACGAGGTGCGCCTCTCGGGGTTGAACGGCGAATCGCTCCGCACCCACCGCGCGCTCTCGACCGACCTCGAGGGCGAGGAGCTCGAGGCCGTCGCCGCCCGCTGCCTCCCCAAGAGCGCCCTCCGGCTGGCCACGCGCGCCACCAAGCGAGCGCTCGTCGACGCCTATCGAACCGCGTACGAGCAGGTCCGAGCGGCGGCGGCGACGCCGCACGACGCCGTCGACACGTTCCTCCTCCTGGTGCAGACCACCCAGCAGTACGGCCCCCTCGACGAGCTGGTGCCCCACCACCGCCTCCTGCCGTTCGCATCGGCCCGCGCCACCCGCGCCGCGATGCTCGTCGGCGGCCCGTTCCGCCACGCCGACGGGGTGCACCACGCCCTCATCCGGCGCGCCGAGCCCGCGCTCGCCCGCTTCGAGCTCGCGCAGGACCGCTGGCCCGAGGCCCTCGCTCGCTTCGCACCCGACGCCACCGACCCGACCCTCGCGGCGCGCCCGACGACGGCCCCCGCCCCGGCCCCCGGCCGGGCGACGCGGCCGGCGCTCGTGGCCAGCCTGCACCGGACGCTCGACGGGGAGCGGCGAGCGGCCCTCGAGGAGCGGATCGCCGATGCCGCGAACCCGGCGTGGGAGCTGCTCGATCGCGAGGCGGCCGTCGACGCGCTCGGCCGCTACGACGAGCTCGGCACCAAGCAGCGCAAGGAGCTCTTCGGCGCCGCCACCGCCGCCGAGTGGCTGGGCACCTAGCCGAGCAGCCGCCGGAGCCCCGCCGCGAAGGTGGCCACGTCGTCGGAGGTGGTGGCGAAGCTCGCCATCCACCGGACCTGGGCGTCGGCGGGGTCCCAGGGCCAGAAGAACGACCAGCGCTGCAGCTCGCCGAGGCGGTCCCAGGGGATGCGGGCGAACACGGCGTTGGCCTCGGGCGGGCGCACGACCTCGACGGCCGCCAGCTCGCCCACCGCCCCGGCGAGCTCGGCGGCGCGGTCGTTGGCGGTCCGGGCGTTGCGCAGCCAGAGGTCGTCGCGCAGGAGCGCGGAGACCTGCGCCCCGACGAAGCGCGACTTCGACACCAGCTGGCCCGCCTGCTTGCGCACGAACCGGGCGTGGCCGGCCAGCTCCGGCCGGAGGTAGACCACGGCTTCGCCGAACACCGCCCCGTTCTTGGTGAAGCCGAAGGTCATGGCGTCGACCCCGGTGTCGCGCACCATCTCGACGAGGGTCGACCCGCTGGCGACCAGGGCGTTGGCGATCCGCGCGCCGTCGAGGTGCAGGAGCATCCCGTGGGCGTGGCACCGGTCGGCGAGGGCGCCGATCTCGTCGACCGTGTACACCGTGCCGCTCTCGGTGACCTGGCTGATGGTGGCCACCGCCGGCTGCGGGTGGTGCTCCTCCCCCAGCCAGCCGACGAACGGCTCGATGGCATCGGGCACGAGCTTGCCGTCCACGTTCGCCACGGTGGTGAACGTGGAGCCGCTGAAGCGGGCCGGACCGCCGGCCTCGTCGACGATCACGTGCGCCGAGTCGACCGCGATCACCGACTGCCAGGGCTGGAGCAGCGTCGTCAGCCCGACGATGTTGGCCCCGGTCCCGCCCCAGGCGAAGAGGACCTCCACCGGCGCGTCGAACCGCTCCCGGATGGCCGCCACCGCGTCGGCGGTCCAGGGGTCGTCGCCGTAGGCGAGCGCCGGCCCGGCGTTGGCGGCGGCGAGCGCCTCGATCACCTCGGGCGACGCTCCCGCAGCGTTGTCGCTGGCGAACGAGGCGGCCGGGGCCGGCGGCAGCTCGTGGTCGCTCATCGCCAGATCTGCTCGCCGAGCTGCAGGAGCCCGGCCAGGTCGTGGATGTCGGCGTCGAAGTACGGCACGGCGGCCACCACCTCCGGGCTCCGGGCCAGGCCGGCGCGCTGCTCGGCCTCGCGCTTGGCCACGACCTGGTAGTTGAGGAAGCTCTCGCCGATGGTGCCCAGCACCCGGGCGACGTCGCCGGGATCGCCGGCCTCGGCGACGACGCCGGCGAGGTCGTCGGCGTCGGCGCACAGCCGCTTGGCCACGCCGGTGGTCGCCGTGCGGCGCAGGTAGGCCGGGAGGACCTTGTTCAGCACCAGCGCGCCCAGGTTGAGCTTGCGCTCGTCGAGGGCGTCGATGAAGAACTCGGCCTCGTGCAGCGGCGCCGCCTCGAGGGTGGACACCACGAGGAACGTGGTGCGCTTGTCGGCGAGCGTGCGGGTCACCGCCTCGGCGCGCTCGACGAAGCCGGGTGCCATCGTCTGGAACAGCCCGAAGAACTCGGCGATGTCCTCGAGGAACTGCGAGCCCAGGATCCGGTCGGCCACGGTGTAGAAGGGCTTGGACGCCAGGTTCATCACCCGGCTCTTGGTGGGCGCGGTCAGCCAGCGCAGCAGCTTCGAGCTGAAGAAGTCGGCCATCCGGTCGGGCGCCTCGAGGAAGTCGATGGCGTTGCGGGTGGGCGGGGTGTCCACCACGATCAGGTCGTACGTGCCCGCCGAGTGGATCTCGTAGAGGCGCTCCATGGCGATGTAGTCGTGGCTCTGCACGAAGCGCCCGGAGATGTTCTGGTAGATCGAGTTGGCGAGGATCGCCTCACGGGTCTTGGCGTCGGGGGCGTGGCGGCGGACCAGGTCGTCCCAGCTCTGCTTGGTGTCGAGCATCGCCGCCCACAGCTCGCCGCGCGGCGTCACGCCGGCCGCTTCGAAGGCCGACAGCGGAACCTGGGTCTCGGTGTTGCCGAACCGCTCGAGGCCCAGCGCGCTGGCCAGGCGCTTGGCCGGATCGACGGTGAGGACGAGGACCTTGCCGCCGAGGTGGGTGGCCGCCATGGCCGCGGCGGCCGCCGCCGTCGTGGTCTTGCCCACGCCGCCCGAGCCGCACGAGATCACGATCTCCTTCGCCGCGAGCAGCTGCTCGAGCGAGCGGGCCCGTTCGGCCTCGGGCGCCTTGCGGGGGGCCATCAGAGCTCCTCGGCGAGCAGCTCGGCCACCTGGCGGGTGGCCCGGGCGCCGTGGCTGCGGGCGAACAGGTACGGGACGTAGACGAGGGGGATGGCGGGATCGAGCCCGTCGCGCAGCGTGGCGAGGTGCTCGGCGCGGGTGCGCCGCAGGGTGACCGCCAGCTCGGCGGCGTCGAACACCGGGGTCACGTCGCCGCCGACCGCCGTGGTGAGGGCGTCGATGCGCTTCGGCGTCCGCAGCGCCTCGAACAGCGCCTCCTCGCGCTCGGTGAACAGCTCGGGGAGCACCCGGTTCACGACGACCGCGGCGAGATCGACCTCGGTCTCCGCCTCGAGCCGGTCGGCGAGCTCGATCGTCTCGGCCACGGGCATCTCCTCGGGGGCCGAGACGATCACCACCCCGGTCTGGCGGGGGTCGTGGAGGATGTCGAGCATCCACTGGGTCTGGTTGCGGACCATCCCCACCTGCACCAGCTCGTTGATGCCCTGCGGCGCGGTGAGCTGGCCGACGATGTGGCCGCTCGCCACCGAGTCGACCACCACCAGGTCGTAGTGGCGCTCCTTCACCTCCCACGCCAGCTTCCCGATGGTCAGGATCTCCTTCACCCCCGGCGCGGCGTTGGCGATGAAGTCGAACGTGCGGGCGAGGGGCCCGATCTTCGCCAGGAGCGGGATCTTCAGCTGGAGGCTCAGGTACTCCTTCAGCGACTCCTCGGTGTCCATCGACATCGCGAAGAGGTCGGGCTGCAGCTCGCGCGCCGCGAAGGACGTGGGGCCCGCCTCGTAGAAGTCGGCCAGGTTGCCCTTGGCGTCGACCTCGCAGACGAGGGTGCGCTTGCCCTGCTCGGCGGCGAGCAGCCCGAGGGAGGCCGCGATCGTGGACTTGCCGACGCCGCCCTTGCCGGTGACGAAGAGCAGCTTGCGATCGAGCAGGGCGGTCATCGAGGGTGGTCCTCCCCGGTCCGGCTCAGGTGCAGACGCCGGGTGACGGATGGCGCAGGTCAGCCGCCGAAGCCGATGCGCCGCGCCTCGTCGGGGCTCCCGAGCTCGAGGTAGGCGATCTTCTCGGCGGGCACGCCGACCTGGCGGCCCTTGCGGTCGGTGATCCAGAGCGTGGAGCCGTCGGCCAAGGCGGCGTCGATGTCGGCCTTGAGGGCGTCGACGTCCGCGCCGTCGGCGAGCTCGATGTCGAGCTCCTTGGCGGTCTGGCTGACCCCGATGCGAACGTCCACGGTGCTGGTCTCCTCGGCGGGCGGTGCGGTGCGGCGGCCATCGTAGGGGGTGGGCGCGGCTCCTCCGCCCGTCTCGCCGCGCCCACGGCCGATCGGTGCGAGGCTGGTGGGGTGGGGAGATCGACGACGGGCGCGCCTCGGAACCGCACGACGGTGCTCGCGATCGCGCTCGCCGCCGCGACGCTGGCATCGTGCGGCCCGGCGAGCGATGCCGCACGTCCGGCGCCGTCGAGCGCGCCGACGACGACGGCCCCGACCACCACGACCACCACGACCACGACGACCACGACGACGGCCCCGACCACGACGACCACGACGACCGTGCCCCTGGGGCCCACGCCCATCCCGGACGATCCGGCCGACCTCGATGCCTGCGCCGGGCGCGCCGCCGACACGGTGGGGCTCCCGTCGCGCCGCTGGGTCGACGCGCCGTCGGGGTGGAGCGTTCGCTACGCGTGGACGACGTGGGGCACCGGCGATGCCGTCGACACCGCCTGGGCCAGCGTCGCCCGGGTCGACGCCGATGGGGCGGTCCGGGCGACCATCGAGCTCTCGGGCTCCCCGGCCGTCGCGGGGACCACGTTGTCGCCCACCGGCACGGTGCGCGGCGAGCCGGCCGAGGTCGGCGCCGAGCTCACCCGGGGCGGCGCGACGGGCGCCCAGCGGGCGGCGTGGATCGAAGGCGGCGACCTGCTGGTCGCCCGGTCGCGGGGCATCGATGCCACGGAGCTGGTCGCCGTCCCCGACGAGCTGGAGCTCGACGGCGCTCGGGCGACCGGCGCCCCGCCCGGGTGGAGGATCGTGGGCGCGGCGGCCGAGCGCATCGGCGCCGACGTGACCGTGATCGGCCTGGCCCGCGCCGGCGAGGCCCTGCACGAGGCAGGCGATGCCCCGGTGGAGGTCCGCGTGGAGGAGCCGCCACCGGGCGAGGAGCCGCCGGGCGCGCTCCGGCTCCCCGGCTACGACCCGACGGCGACGGGGCTGCGCCTCCTCGAGGGCGACCGCGGCCCGGTCGCGGTCGCCGACGTGGGCGGGGGCACCGCCAGCGCCGTCGGCCTCGACCCGGGCGGTCGCCACGCGTCCGCCATCGGCGAGGCATCGGCCGAGGTGCTGATCGGCCTGCTCGACGCCATCGTGGAGGTTGCGCCCGACGACGAGCGCCTCGTGGGCGTGCCCATTGGCGATCCGGTCAGCTCGCCGGGCCGCTGGTGCCGGCCGGGTTGAGCCCGAGGCGGCTCAGGAGTCGATCAGGTTGAGACCGGCGCTGTAGCGGCGCTCGGCGCGGTGGGCGACGTCGACCGGCGATGGCGGTGAAGGCCTGGCCGGCCTCGCCGTCCGGATCGACGGCTGCGACGGGACGCCCGGTGTCGACCCCACGCGCACGTCGGCCAGGAGGGGCACCTGGCCCACGAGCGGCACTGAGCTTCGGCCAGCTCACGCCCGCCGCCGAGCCGAAGATCTCGTAGCGGGTGCCGTCGTCGCCGGTGAACCAGCTCATGTTCTCGATCACGCCGCGCACCTGAGGTTGACCCGCGGCCATCGCCGCCGCACGCTGCGCCACCCGCTGGGCGGCGGGCTGCGGCGTGGTCACCACGAAGACCTCGGCGCGTGGCAGGAACTGGGCGATCGAGATGGAGATGTCGCCCGTGCCCGGGGCAGGTCGATCAGCAGGTAGTCAGGGTCGTCCCAGAACACGCCGGTGAGGAATTGCTCGAGGGCCTTGTGGAGCATGGGCCCCCGCCAGATGACGGCCTGGTCCTCCTCGGCGAAGAAGCCCATCGAGATGCAGCGGACCCC
Organism: Acidimicrobiales bacterium; assembly: GCA_041394165.1. Classification (GTDB taxonomy): domain Bacteria; phylum Actinomycetota; class Acidimicrobiia; order Acidimicrobiales; family Iamiaceae; genus Aquihabitans. The sequence goes on along the minus strand of JAWKIT010000006.1, from coordinate 107,690 downwards.
GTGGGCCTCCGGCGGCACCAGCATCGAGTCGATCACCTGGGGCTGGTGGCCGATGCCGAGCATCCGCGGGATCGAGAAGCCCCACACGTCGGCGCCGACGATGGGCCACCGGCGCTTGCCCCGCGCCGCCAGGGCGACGGCGAGGCGGTTGGTGGACACCGACGACTTGCCCACGCCGCCCTTGCCCGAGCGAGCGAGCAGGACGCGGGTGTTCGACCCGGGCTGGGAGAACGGGATGGTCCGCCCTCGCGGCTGCAGGCTGCGAGCCGGCGGTGGCTGCCGGGTTCCGTGGAGCTGCTGGCGCAGCGCCGCCAGCTCCTCAGCTCCATGGCTGAACACCACCTCCACCTCGTCGACCCCGTCGAGACAACATGCACGGCGGCGCGGACCCGGCTGTTGATCTCGTTCTTCAGGGGGCAGCCCGGCGTGGTGAGGCGATGGCGATCTCGGCTCGGCCGCCGTGCACGACCGCCCCCTTCACCATCCCCAGGTCCATTACTGCTGCGGTGCAGCTCGGGTCTTCGACGGGGCGGAGGGTCGATGATCTCGGCGTCGGGTGGGCACGGCGGTCCTCGTGGTGCGGGCGGGCTCGGGGATTCTCTACGGGCGTAGGTAGAATACCGAGGTGGCCCGCGAGACTTCAGTCCGACCGAGTTCAGCTCGGCCGTCACGGCGCGATCACGTCGGCGTCTGGCGACCCCACGCGGCGCCAGATCTACCTGTTCGCTCACGAGCACCCCGAGGGCGTGACCGCCAGCGAGGTGGCCGGAGCGCTTCGAGCTCCACTGAACGTGGCCCGCCACCACCTCGACAAGCCTGTCACGGCGGCCACCTCGAGGTGTCGACGGCCTCGCCTGCCCGCCAACTGCCTTCGGCGCCGGTCGCCTCGAAGCGGGCCACCGCACCCACGGCGAGGCCGTGGCGCTCGACCTGCCCGTGCGCCACGACGACGTGCTCGTGACCCTGCTCGGCAAGGCCCTGGCCCTGCTGCCGCGCGACCAGGCCGAGGCCATGGCCGAGGAGGTGGGCCGCGAGTACGGCCGCACCATGGCGGCGGCGATGGGCGAGGCGAGCGACGTGCAGCGCTCGTTCCGCACCGCGCTCCACGCCGTGGCCGACGCCCTCTCCGCCCACGGCTTCGCTGCCCACGCCGAGCAGCACGGCGGCGAGCTGCGGATCGTGTCGAACCACTGCCCCTTCGGCGATGCCGCCATCGAGCACCCCGTGATCTGCGCGGTCGACCGCGGGATGGTGAAGGGGATGCTCGGCGAGCTCTACGGCGACGCCGAGACGCTCACCGAGGCCAGCCGGGCCGAGTGGCGCCGAGGCCTGCATCACCGCCAGTCTCCGGCTGACCCGCCTCAGACCTCGGGCACGACGCCGAAGGCGTTGGCGACAGGGTGCGGCCGACACCGATCCGCTCAGCCACGCGAAACTGACCGCGATCGTCGGTGGCGGGCCGACGGAGATCACGGTCCGTTCGCGCTCGCCCGCCGGTGGCCGGACCGGCGGGTGCGGTCGTAGCCTTCGGCCATGGCCGACGAGCTCGCCCTCCCTCCTCGTCCGCGGCGGCACGGCGGTTCGACGGGTCGGGCCAGCGGTTCGGCATCGAGGCCGATGTCCTCGCGGCGCGCGACGGCGTCGTCGCGGCCATCGGCCTCGACCTCGACGCCCCCGAGGGCGCCCGGGTGATCGACGCCACTGGCCGCTGGGTCGCTCTGCTCCGCTGACCTCCACACCCACTACGACGCCGAGGTCGAGATCGCCCTCGCCCTCGGCGAAGTCCGTCCGCCACGGGTCACGTCGATCCTCGTCGGCTCCTTGCGGGCTGCGCTGGCGGCACGCCCGAGGACCTGGCCGACCAGTTCTGCCGGGTCGAAGCCGTGCCGCGCGACACCGTCCTGCCCCTCCTCGAGAAGATCAAGGACTGGGAGACCCCCGCCGAGTACCTCGAGCACCTCGAGCGCCTGCCGCTCGGCCCCAACGTCACGGCGATGTTCGGCCACTCGGCGGTGCGGGCGGCGGTGATGGGCCTCAGCCGGTCGGTCGACGACGAGGCTCGGGCCACGCCCAGGGAGCTGGCCGAGATGACCCGCCACCTCCACGACGCCCTCGACGCCGGGTACCTCGGCATGAGCTTCAACACGCTGCCGTGGGACAAGCTGGACGGCGAGCGGGAGCGCTCCAAGTCGACGCCCTCGGTCTACGCCACGTGGAAGGAGTACCGGCACTTCGCCCGAGTGCTCCGCGAGCGGGAGCGCATCTTGCAGATGGTCCCCGACCTCCAGGGCCGCTGGAACATCCCGCTGATCGCGGCGATGTCCACGGGCATCGGCCGCAAGCGGCTCAAGACCATGATCATCTCGCTCATCGACTCGGTGGCCATGCGGGGGACCCACAAGGTGGCCGGCGAGATCACCCGGTTCCTGAACGACCACCTGAAGGGCGACCTGCGCTGGCAGTCGCTTCCCCTCCCGTTCGAGCTGTGGGTCGACGGCATGGAGGTGCCGGTGATGGAGGAGCTCGGTGCCGGCACCGCCGCCCTCCACGAGACCGACCTCGACCGGCGCCAGGCCCTCCTCCAAGATCCTGCGTGGCGGGAGATGTTCCGCCACCAGTGGTCGAACAAGCTGGCGGCGAAGGCGTGGCACCGCGACCTCGCCGAGCCGCGCATCATCGCCTGCCCGGACCCGACGCTCGTGGGCCACACGTTCGCCGAGGTGGCGGCCGAGCGGGACCAGGACCCGCTCGAGTGCTTCCTCGACCTCCAGGCCGAGCACGGCAACGCGCTCCGCTGGTACACGGTCGTGGGCAACGACCGGCGGAGCGAGCTCGAGTACGTGGTCGACCACCCGGCCGTCCTCATCGGGTTCTCCGACGCCGGCGCCCATCTGCGGAACATGGCGTACTACGACTTCCCGCTGCACCTGTTCCGCCTCGTGCTCGACGCCGAGCGCGAGGGCCGCACCCTCATGAGCCGCGAGCGAGCGGTGCACCGGGTCACGGGCGAGCTCGCCGACTACCTGGGCATCGACGCCGGCCACCTCGAGGTCGGTCGCCGGGCCGACCTGGTGGTCGTCGATCCGAGCACGCTCGACGAGCGGCTGGTGGCCGTGGACGAGGACGAGATGGTGGGCATGCCGGGCCTCGATCGCCTCGTGCGCCGCCACGACGAGTGCGTCCCCGCGGTGATCATCAACGGGCGCGTGGCCTGGCACGAGGGCGAGTTCGCCGAGGGCTTCGGCGACCAGCGCGGCTACGGCTCCGTGCTCCGGGCCGCGGGCTGACGCGATGCCTCGCGCCTACCTCGACCACGCGTCGACCTCGCCGCTGCGTCCGGTCGCCCGCGACGCGATGGTCCGCGCCCTGACCGACCTCGTCGGCGACCCCGGGCGGATCCACGAGGAGGGCATGGCCGCGAGGGTCGCCCTCGAGACGGCCCGCGAGCAGGTGGCCGCGCTCCTCGGCGCCCGCGGGCGCGAGGTGGTGTTCACGAGCGGCGCCACCGAGGCCATCGCGGCGGCCGCGTGGGGTGCCGGCGAGCGGGGCCGCACGAAGGGCATCGCCGAGGGCGGACGGGTGCACCACGTGGTCACCGCCGTCGAGCACTCCGCGGTGCGGGCCAGCGCGGCGCGCGACGGCGACGTGACCGTCGTCCGCGTCGACGGCGGTGGGCGGGTCGACGCGGACGAGGTCCTCGCCGCGATCCGTCCGGCGACGGCCTGCGTGCACGTCCAGTGGGGCAACCACGAGGTCGGGACCACCCAACCGGTCGCCGAGGTGGTCGCCGCCTGCCGCGAGCGCGGGGTGCTGGTGCACGTCGACGCCGCCCAGGCGGTGGGCCGGGCGCCGATCGCCTTCGACGACCTCGGCGCCGACCTGCTCTCGCTCAGCGGCCACAAGCTCGGCGGGCCCCCAGGCACCGGCGCCCTGCTCGTGCGTCGCGGCCTGCGCCTGCCCCCGCTGCTGCTGGGCGGCGACCAGGAGCGGGCCCGCCGCGCCGGGCTCGAGCCGGTCCCCGCCCTCGTGGGCCTGGGCGCCGCCGCCGACGAGGTGGCGGCGACGATGGCCGACGAGGTGGCCCGCAACCAGGCGCAGGCCGAGCGCCTCCGCGCCGCGTCCGCGCGCCTCGCCGGCGTGACCGCCTACGGCGATCCGGACCACCGCCTCCCCACCTCGTGTGCCTCGGCGTCGACGGCGTCGAGCCCCAGGGGGTGCTGCTCGGCCTCGACCGGGCGGGGGTCGCCGCCCACTCGGGGTCGGCGTGCAGCTCGGAGTCGCTCGAGCCCTCCCCGGTCCTCGAGGCCATGGGCGTCGACGCCCACCGGTCGCTGCGGCTCTCGGTGGGCTGGTCGACGACCGACGACGACATCGATCGGGCGATCGCCGCGCTCCCCGTGACGATCGACCACCTCCGCTCGCTGGCCGCCGACCTGGGCGACCGGGCAGGCTGAGGCGGTCCCTCCTCCCCCGCCCGGACGATGCCATGGCCCCCTCGCTCCACCTGATCCGCCACGCGCACGCCGACAACCATGACTGGGACGACGACGACGAGCTGCGCCCGCTGTCCGAGCGCGGCGAGCACCAGGCGGCGGCCATCGCCGACGCGCTCGTCGACGCCGGCATCGACGTGCTGTGGACCAGCCGCTACGTGCGCTGCCGCCAGACCCTCCAACCCCTGGCTGCGAAGCTCGGGCGCTCGGTCGACGACCGCGCCGAGCTGGCCGAGGGCGCGTGGGGCGGCGACGCGCTGGAGGCCCTGCTCGCCGCCAGAGCCGTCGGCGAGGCGCACCGTCGCCGCCTGCAGCCACGGCGACGTGATCCCCGAGATCCTGGCCGCCGCCGTCGGCTGGGGCCGAACTGATCAGGCCGTCCACCCCGAAGAAGGGCGCCCGCTACGAGTGCGAGGTGGCCGACGGCCGCATCGTCCGCCTCGTCGCCGTCGCCGCCCCGGATCGAGACCGATGAGCGCCGAGCCCCGCCTCGCCCGCGAGCTCTGGTTGCGGATCGAGACCCTCCACGCCGTCACGTACTTCGGCGAGGAGACCCCGGCCGCCGCCCGAGCGATCGGCCTCGACGGCTTCTGGGTCGACTGCTTCGCGCTGCGCGCGCCCGCTCGGCCAGCTGGGCCAGCGCCGTCGGCACCGCCTTCGCCAGCCGCGCCCTCGTTCGTGCGCCGGTGGGTGCCTCGTTGCTGGGAGCTGGTGGCACCCGACGCCGCCCTCGACGTCCGGTCGGCCGCGGCCGCCGAGACCTCCGCCGCGTCGCGCCGGGCATCGAAGGCGGCGGCGCTGGCGGTGGCCGGCCCGCTCGACCGCGCCGTAGCCGACGCCGCGCATCGGCCGACCCTTCTTCGCCGCCAACCGCGACGTCGCCCGGCCGACGACCCGGTGGCCGCCCTGTGGCAGCGGTGCACGACGCTGAGCACCGCGGCGACAGCCACGTGGCCGTGCTCGCCGCTGCCGGGCCTGAGCGGCCTCGAGGCGCACGTCCTGATCGCGGCTGAGCGGGGCAGCGATCCCGTCGACCTCCAGCGCACCCGGGGCTGGACCGAGGACGACTGGGCCGGCGCGGTGGCCGGCCTGGCCCACCGCGGCCTCGTCGACGGCCGCGGCGCGCTGCGACCCGCCGGCGCCGAGCTGCGCCACGAGGTGGAGGCGACCACCGACCGCCTCGCCGCCGCGCCCCTCGCCTCGTGGTCGGACGCCGACGCGAGCACGGTGCTCGACGCGCTGCATCCGGTGGCGGCGGCCGTCAGCGCCGCCGGGGTGCTGCGCTACCCGAACCCGATCGGGCTGCCCCCGGTGGGCGGCGCAGCCTAGCCACCGGGGTCGAGGTGGTGGTCGAGCCGGCGGCCTCGGCCAGGCGGCATCGATCTTCTCCTCGAGCCCCTGCTGCTCGATGATCTGCTGGGCCTCGGCGAGGGTTGTTCTCGCGGAAGTCCGCCAGGTAGCCCTTGGCGTCCTCGTAGCGACCGTTGCGGTAGGCGACGATCGCCCGGAACGCCCGGGCCGGCGAGTAGCGGGGGTCGGCCTCGACCGCGCTGTCGAGGAGCACGGCGGCCTGGCCCTCGAGCAGGACCCGCTCGCCAGTCGTCCACCTGCTGCGAGGCGTTCGACAGCAGCCAGGCCGTCCGGGTCATGGCCACGGGGTTGTTCGGGTCGTCCTCGCGCACCGCGCTGAAGCAGTCGAGCGCGCCCTGCGGGTCCGACTGCATCTTCGGGATGCACTCGTTGGCCCGCTGGCTGGGCGTCTGCTGGACCTGCACGCCACCCGACGCCGACTCGCCCGCCTTCCGGGCGCCGAGCGCGCTGGCGACGGCCAGGCCGCTCAGCAGGGCGAACACGGCGATGCCGGCGACGATGGCGAGCGTGCGCCCCAGCGAGCGGGGGCGCACGGCCTCGGCCAGCCCCGCCCGCTGGGCGTCGATCGCCCGGAGCACCTGGGCGGCACGGGCCGTGTAGTCGTCGCGGAGGGTGCGGTGGTCGTCGGGGTCGAGGTCGCCCGCCGCCAGCTCACGGTCGAGGTCGGCGATCGACCGCAGGAGGAAGTCGCGCTGCTCCTCGAGCGCGGCGAGGGCGTCGGGGTCGAGCTTCCCGGCCGCCGGGCTCACGCCCGCACCTCCGCCCCGTCGCCGCCGTGCTCGGGCTCGTCGTCCATGGCCTCCTCGACCAGGCGGCGGTCGGCGTCGGTGGCGGCCAGCCCCGGGGTGCGGTAGGCCGCGAAGCGGATGGCCAGGCCGGCGACGGCGGCCACCACGAACACGGCCGGCAGGGCCCACACGAGGGCGCTGAAGCCCGACCCGCTGGGGTCGAGCAGCAGGTCCTGGTCGGGGAAGCGAGAGGCCACGTAGTCGCGGATCTCCTCGTCGGTGTCGCCGGCCTCGATCCGGTCGGCGATCAGCTGGCGGACCGCCTTGGAGGACGGCGTGTCGGACGAGGCCACCGCTTGGCTCTTGCACGAGGGGCAGCGGATCGTCTCGGCGATCGACTGGGCGCGCTCGGCGTCGGTGGGATCGTCCTGGCCGAGGGTGCCCGCCGCCAGCGCCACGACGACGACCAGCAGCAGGGCGACCCAGGGGGCCCAGCGGGCGACCGCCGAGCGCGGCGTCCTCGCGCTCACGAGCCCTGCTCGGTGTAGGCGGCGATGAGGTCCTCGACCTCCCGGGCGCGCACGCCGCCCTGGAGGCGCTCGACCACCAGCCCGTTGGGGGCCACCACGAACGACTCGGGGACCTTGGCCACGCCCCAGTCGAGCGCGGTGCGACCGTCGTCGGAGTCGAGCACGGTCCAGTCGCCGCCGCGCTCGCGGAAGAAGTCCTCGACCTCCGACGCCTCGTCGTCGTAGGCCACGCTCACCACCTGGATGGAGCCGTCCTTCGCGCCGTCCTCGGCCAGCTGGCGCAGCTCCGGGTGCTCCTGCACGCAGGGGGTGCACCAGGTCGCGAAGAAGTTCACGACGAGCCAGCGGTCGTTGGTGCCGATGTCGAAGGGCTGGCCGATCAGGGCGTCGCCGGCGAGGGCGGGCGCCTGCTTGCCCACGACGGCGCTGGCACCGCTCCCCTCGTTCGCCTGCTTGCTCACGATCAGCAGCACCACGAGGAGCACCATCACCGCGCCCACGCCGAGCGCGGTCCAGCGCACGGCGTTCGAGCGGCGGGGCTCGACCACGGCCTCGTCGCTCATCGGTCGCCCACCCCCACGAGGTCGCGCTCGTCGCCGGGCGCCACGGGCGGGGCGTCGATCGCCGCCGGAGCGGAGGTGGGATCGGTGGGACGGCGCCGCCGACCGGGGAAGGCGGCGAGGATCGAGCCGATGCCCATCACCGCGCCGCCGATCCACAGCCACACGATGAGCGGCTGGACGATGACGCGCACGCGCACCGAGGCCTCGGGCCCCGAGCCCTGCGGGAGGTCGAGCAGGGCGAGCAGCACCGAGTCGCGCGGGGTGTTCTTCACGCTCGGCTTGCCGATCTGCTGGCTGCCGTTCGGGAACTGCTGGATCGCCGGGGCGAAGACCTTGCCGTCGACCGCCAGCTCGGCCCCGAGCTCAGCGCGCGCCGCCGTCGAGTTGTCGACGATGCCGACGAAGGTGATCTCGTGGCCCGACACGGTGACCGTGGTGGGGCAGCCGGCCTCGGGGGTGATGCAGAGGCGAGCCTCTCGCTCCACCTGGTAGGCGTTCGAGGCGGCGAAGGCGACGGCGATCATGATCACGCCGAGGTGCACGATCATCCCGCCGTTGGTGCGCCCGAGCAGGCCACGAGCCCCCTGGCGCCGGGTGGCCAGCACGAGCTGGCGCAGCGCCGACCCCGCCGCGAACCCGGCGAGGAAGAACGCCAGGAGCGGGGCCAGGCCCCGGGCGCCCGCCACGACCGCGAAGACGAGCACCCCGGCGCCCACCCACCCGGGCCGTGCAGGCGGTCTGGAGGGTCTCGGCGAGGCCTTGCGCCAGGGCAGGACCGGGGCGATGTGTCAGGAAGAGCGGGACGAGGCCCGATCGGCATGGTCGTCCGCTCGAAGTAGGGCACGCCCACCGTGACGCGGTCGTCGTCGAGCGCCTCGGCGATGAGCGAGATACCGTCCCCAGCAGCACCACGAGCACCGAAGGCGGCGAAGACGACGTTGTTCAGCAGGAAGGCCCCCTCGCGGGAGGCCGGCGAGTCGATCCGCGCGCCGGCGAGCGCAGCCGGGTCGCCGCGCCAGGCCACCAGGCCCACGGTGACCACGCCTGATCCAGGAGCGAAGAACCCGAGGAGCAGCGGTCCGATGCCCGAGTCCGCTGAAGGCGTGCACCGAGTCGAGCACGCCCGAGCGGGTGAGGAACGTGCCGAGGATCGTGAGCGCGAACGTGGCGCACAGCAGCGACAGGTTCCAGACGCGCAGCATCCCCCGGCGCTCCTGCACCATCACCGAGTGGATGAAGGCGGTGCCGGTGAGCCACGGCAGGAACGAGGCGTTCTCCACCGGGTCCCACGCCCAGTACCCGCCCCAGCCGAGCACCTCGTGGCTCCACCAGGCGCCGAGGATGATGCCCACCGTGAGGAACGCCCAGGCGAACAGCGTCCAGCGCCGGGTCTCCACCAGCCAGCCCTCGCCGAGGCGACCGGTGACGAGGGCGGCGATGGCGAAGGCGAACGGCACGGTGAAGCCGACGTAGCCGAGGTAGAGCATCGGCGGGTGGAACGCCATCAGCGGGTGGTTCTGCAGCAGCGGGTTCGGGCCCGGACCGTCGGCCGGCACGTTCGCCAGCGTGTGGAACGGGTTGGCCGGCCCGAGCATCAGGCCGAAGAAGAACAGCGTGACCACGAACATGGTCAGCATCGCCCAGCCCACCAGGTGGTCCGAGAGCCGGCGCCGGAACTTGAGCGCCACCGCCACGGTGTAGCCCGACAGCACGAGCGCCCACAGCAGGATCGAGCCTTCGAGCGCGGCCCACAGCGTGGCCACGTTGTAAAGCGCCGGCGTGGCGCGCGACCCGTTCTCGGCCACGTAGCGCAGCGAGAAGTCGCGGGTGATGAGCGCTCGCTCCATGGCGGCGAAGGCCACGAGCGCGCCGCCGAGCACCATGAAGGCGTACGTGCGGCTCATCCGGAGCAGCTCGGGGCGGTCGGCCCGCAGGCCCATGGCCAGCGTGATGATCGCCCCGATCGATCCGACGACCCCGAGGACGACGCCCCCGGTGCCCAGCGCGGCGTTCACCTGTCGTTGCTCTCGTCGCCGTCGACGCGCTCGGGGTTCTCCTCGTCGTACTTCTCGTCGTGCTTGACGAGGAGCTTCTCGCTGTCGAACTCGGTGCCCGCCGGGTTCCACCGGCCCTCGGCCACCACCGGCACGCCGGCGTCGAACAGCGCGGGCTCGCTGCCCGTGTGGCGGACCTTCACGTCGACGCCGTGGTACTGCACGGTGAACACGACGGCGTCCTCCTCGCTCTCGGGCTTGCCGACCACGGTGCCCTGGAGGCGGAACTTCTTCGTGCCGAGGCTCTCCTTCTGCGCCACCGCCTCGTCCGCGTTCTTGAAGTAGAGGCTGGCGTCGCCGGCCTGCATGGCGATCAGCACGATCACCACGGCGAGCACGCCCAGGACCACGAGCGGCCCCCAGCGGCGGCGGCCGCTGCGCCGGGCGGCGGCGGCCTCGAGGTCGCGCGGCGTGAGGTCGAGGCCGCCCTCGTCGAGGTCGCGGTCGTCGGGGCGATCGTCGGGGCCGTTCACTGGCTCCACCTCCGGTCCTCGGGCGGCAGCTGTCGGCCGATGCGCCGCCCGCGCACGATGACCCACGCCGCGTAGGCGATCAGCGTGCCGAACACGACGACGTACGCCGCGGTGATGTACGACCACGCCGCGGCGGCGAGCAGCACGGCGATCACGACCGCACCCCGCCGGCGTCGAGCGACCCGCCGAGGCCGCCGTCGGCGCGGGCCTCGGCCCGCCGTTCGGCCAGGGCGGCGTCGAGCCCCTTGGCCTCGACCTGGGCCTCGGCCCACTGCATCCGGAAGCGGTGCAGCATCAGCCACACGTACACCAGCACGCCGAGGACGATGCCGAACAGCAGCGTGAACAGCTTCAGCCCGTCGATCGTGGGATCGGCCCGGGTGAGCGTGGGCTGCTGGTGGAGGCTGCGCCACCACTCGACCGAGTAGTGCACGATCGGCACGTTCACGAACGAGATCAGGCCCAGGATCGCCGCCTGCTTCGCCCGCGAGACCGGGTCGATGATCGCCCGGCGCAGGGCGAGGTAGCCGAGGTACATCACGAACATGAGGGCCGTGCTGGTGAGGCGCGGGTCCCACTCCCACCACGTGCCCCAGGTCGTGTGGCCCCAGATCGACCCGGTGGCGAGGGTCAGCGCCGTGAAGACGACGCCGACCTCGGCGGAGGCGGCCGCCAGGCAATCCCACCCCTCGGTGCGCTTCCAGAGGTACATGCCCGACGCGAAGGCGGTGACGAAGAACGCCAGGTAGCAAGCGTTGGCCACGGGCACGTGGACGTACATGATCCGCACCAGCTCGCCCATGGCGTCGGCGCCACCCGTGTCCGGCGGGGAGGAGACGAGCGCCAGCACCAGGAACAGGGCGGTGGCGGCGAGCACGACGGCGCCGAGCACGCGGCTGCCGTGCGATGCGGTCCCGTCGGGGTGCACGGCGAAGCGCCCGGCCGACGGGCCGGAGGTGGGGGACGTCACGATTCCTCCAGGAGGGGTTCGAAGGCGAAGATCCCGATCGCCGCGTAAAGGGAGGCGAAAGCGGCGAGCAGGCCGCACCAGCGCCAACCCGAGCCCGACGCCTGCTCGTAGGCGGCGGCGAAGGCCTGGGTGGCGCCGATGAGGAGCGGCGCGACGACCGGGAGCCAGAGGATGGGCAGGAGCGTGTCGCGGACCCGGAGGCCGGCGGCGAGCACGCCGTAGAGGGCCCCGGCCGCGGCCAGGCCCGCCGTGGCCGCCAGCGCCGTGGCCACGAGCAGCAGCGGGCCCGAGGGCGAGGTGCCGTACATGACCGTGACGCCGATGCCGAGGGCGACCTCGACCACGAGCAGGTGCAGGGCGATGCCGGCGGCCTTGCCGAGGAACACCCCGGCGGGGTCGAGCCCCGACAGCCGCAGGGCGTCGACCACGCCGTCGACGGTCTCCACGGCGAAGGCCCGCTGGATGGCGAGCAGGGTGCTGAACAGCACGGCGAGCCAGAACAGGCCCGGGGTCGCCTCGCCCAGGATGCGCCGGTCGGGGTCGAGGGCGAAGGCGAAGAGGACGAGGACCAGCAGGGCGAACGGCAGCAGCTGGCTCACGGTGACGCGGGTGCGCCACTCGAGCCGCAGGTCCTTGCCGGCGACGAGGCGGGCGTCGCGCAGGACCGAGCCGACCGCGCCATCAGCCAACGGGCACCACCGGCGGGGTGGCGGTGGCGGTGCCACCGGCGACGAGCACGCTGCGGTGGGCGACGGCCTCGGCCCGGTCGAGCTCGTGGGAGGCGAACAGCACCGTGGCCCCGGCGGCGACGGCGTCGGCCATCAGGGCGTCGACCAGGTCGCGGCCGTCCGCGTCGAGCGCGGCGTGGGGCTCGTCGAGCAGCCACAGGCGCGGCCGACGGGCCACGACGATGGCCAGGGCGGTGCGCCGACGCTGGCCGGCCGACAGGCGGGCCACGGGCACCGAGGCCAGGCGGCCGTCGAGGCCGAGGCGGCCCATGGCGGCGCGGGCATCGGCCTCCTCCGCCCCGCCGGCACGGGTCCAGAAGCGGACGTTCTCGGCGACGGTCAGGTCGTCGTAGAGGCCGGTGGCGTGACCGAGCAGGCCCACCAGGGGGCGCACGGGCCGGGGGTCGGCGCGCAGGTCGACGCCCAGCACCTCGGCCTCGCCGTCGACCACCTTGACCAGGCCCGCGCAGGCGCGCAGCAGCGTGGTCTTGCCGGCACCGTTGGGCCCCTGCAGGAGCACGATCTCGCCGGGTGCCACGTCGAGGTCGACGCCGGCAAGTGCGGGAAAGCGCCCGAGCAGGCAGACCGCGGCGCGGAACCTGACGACGGCGTCCATGGGCACCCCAAACGGTACCGGCGACCCCGTGGGACCGGCGAACCGACCGCCGAGCCGGGGGACGGTCCGGGGGCGACCCGGACCGAGGGTGCCCGTCGCGTACCCTCGTGGCTCGTGCTGTCACGGATCCTCGGCGCCATCGGCCGGACGCTCATCACCGCGGGGACGCTGATCCTGCTGTTCGTGGCCTACCAGCTGTGGGGCACGGGCCTGCAGACCCAGCAGTCCCAGCGCGAGCTGGGGAACGAGTTCGAGCAGCTGCTCGACGGTGCGGCCACCAGCACCACCACGTCGACCTCGGCCCCCACCACCACGACCACCGACCCGTTCGCCCCGCCCACCACCGTCCCCACCGACGGCTCGGTGGCCCCGGTGCAGGGCACGCTGCCCTCCGAGGGCGACCCGATCGCCGAGATCCAGATCCCGTCCATCGGCATCACCCGCACCGTGGTCAGCGGCATCTCGCTCGACCAGCTCAAGCGGGGCCCGGGCCACTACCCCGAGACGCCCCTGCCGGGCCAGGCCGGCAACGTCGCCATCGCCGGCCACCGCACCACCTACGGCCAGCCGTTCCACAACATCGACAAGATCGAGGTCGGCGACCAGATCACCTTCAAGACGCTCCAGGGCACGTTCGTCTACGAGGTCACCGAGCACCTCATCGTCAGCCCCGACCAGGTCGAGGTGCTCCAGGACCAGGGCGACAACCGGATCACCCTGATCGCCTGCGAGCCCAAGTACTCCGCCGCCCAGCGGTACATCCTCATCGGCCAGCTGCAGGGCCAGCCGGTGCCCATGATCGAGGGCCAGGCCGAGGCCATGGCCGACGCGGCGAAGATCGACCAGGTGTCGATCGACGAGGGCAGCTCCACGCCGAGGGCCTCGAAGCGCCCGGCGGTGCTGTGGGGGCTGGCGGCGGCCGGCGTGTGGCTCGTGACCTGGCTGGCGCAGGTCCTGCTGCGGCGGCGGATGCGCAAGGACGCCGAGCTCACGGGCGAGCCGGTCACCCGGTCGCAGCGGCTCTTCACGTGGGCGCCCTACGTCGTGGGCCTGCCGGTCTTCCTGGTCGTGCTCTACGTGTTCTTCGAGAACTTCGGGCGCCTGCTGCCCGGCAACTACTAGCGCCGTCGCCGGCGGCGCGACCTCGGTAGGTTCGGGCCATGGCACGCGACCGCTCGCTCGACCTGGCCCCCGCATCGATCCGCGACCACCGGGAGCGAGCTCGCCGCCGGCTCCCCCGCCAGCTGTTCGACTACATCGACGGCGGGGCCTACGAGGAGTCCACGATGCGCGCCAACGAGGCCGACCTCGCCGCCATCTCGCTGCGCCAGCGGGTCCTGCGCGACGTGTCCTCGCTGTCGCTGCGGACCACGGTCCTCGGCCAGGACCTCTCGATGCCGGTGATGCTCGCGCCGGTGGGCCTCGCCGGCATGTTCGCCCCGCGGGCCGAGGTCCAGGCGGCGCGCGCCGCCGAGACGGCTCGCGTCGCGTTCTGCGAGTCCACCGTGTCGATCGCCGGGATCGAGGAGGTGCGAGCGGCGGTCGCCAACCCGTTCTGGTTCCAGCTCTACGTGATGCGCGACCGTGCCTACGCCGAGGACCTCATGGCCCGGGCCACGGCGGCGGGGTGCCCGGTGCTGGTGCTGACCGTCGACCTCGCCGTGGTGGGCGCCCGCTACCGCGACACCCGCAACGCCATGGTCGGGGAGGTGTCGGCGCTGGCCAAGGCGCGCCGGGGGCTCGACCTGGTGAGCCACCCGCACTGGATCCGAGACGTCGCCCTCGGCGGGAAGCCCCACACCTTCGGCAACCTCGAGGCCGCCGTGCCCGACGCCCGCACCCCCGCCGACTTCCGGGCATGGGTCGACGACGGCTTCGACCCGTCGGTCACCTGGGACGACCTGGCCTGGGTGCGCGAGCACTGGAAGGGCAAGCTCGTGCTGAAGGGCGTGCTCGATCCCGACGACGCCCGCGCCGCGGCCGACGCAGGCGTCGACGGGATCGTGGTGTCCAACCACGGCGGCCGCCAGCTCGACGACGTGCCCTCGACCGTGCGGGCGCTCGGGCCGGTGGCGGACGCGGTGGGCGACCAGCTCGAGGTGCTCGTCGACGGGGGCATCCGCAGCGGTCTCGACGTGGTGAAGATGGTGTCGCTCGGTGCCAAGGCGTGCCTGATCGGCCGGGCGTGGGCCTGGGCGGTGGCCGGCGGCGGCCAGGCCGGCGTGGAGCACGTGCTGCGCACGATCCGCGAGGAGATGAAGGTGGCGATGTCGCTCACCGGCGCGCCCTCGATCGCCGACCTCGGGCCCGAGGTGCTGCTCAGCGCCCCTTGAAGGTCGGCGGGCGGCGGTTCCGGAACGCGTCGAGGCCCTCGGCGAAGTCCTCGCTCCCCCACGCCTGGTGGAAGGCCGCCGCGACCTCGGGGTCGTCGGCGGGGAGCTCCTCGAGCTTGTTGAGCATGAGCTTGTGGCCGGCGATGGTGAGCGGGGCGAGCGAGGCGATCTGCTCGGCCCAGGCCATCGCCTCGGCCAGGGCGCCCTCGCGGTTGATGACGCCGAGCCGCCGGGCGTCCGCGCCCTTGACCACCTCGGCGGCCAGCAGCACGGCCCGAGCGGTGCTCGCGCCGAAGAGCTGCTCCACCCGCTGCACGGTCCAGTGGTTGACCATCAGGCCGAGCTTGGCGGCGGGGATCCCGAAGCTGGCGTCGTCGGTGGCCACCCGGAGGTCGCACGCCACGGCCAGCTGGGTGCCGGCGCCGAGCGCCGCGCCCTCGATGGCCGCGATGGTGGGGAACGACGTGGACCGCAGGGCGTCGAGGACCTGCTGGAGGTAGGCGGCGAACTGGGCGTCCTCCACCCCGGTGAGGTCGGCCCCGGCGCAGAAGTGGCCGCCGGCGCCGGTGAGGATCAGGACGCGGGTGGGGCGGGCCTCGGCGGCGGCGAGCGCCTCGATCAGCTCGCCGAGGGTGGCGTGGTCGAGGGCGTTGCGGCGCTCGGGCCGGTCGAGGGTGAGGACGGTGATGGCCTCGTCGGGCCCGTGCACGTCGACGTGGGTGGTCATGGCCGGCGACCCTATTCGGGTCAGCGGCGGTAGCCCCCCGGTCCGTCGACGTCGACGCAGGTGGCCACGACCGGGGCGATCGCGAGGACCTCGCCGCCCAACCGATCTGCCGCCCGCTGGGCCGCCGCCTGGTCGACGAAGTAGGCGCCCATCGCCGACACGCTCTCGGGGGAGGCGTCGGCCGGACCGTCTGGGAGCACCGGGACGAGCGCGGCCGCCGCCTGGGGGCCGTCGCAGGGCAGCGGCACGATCTCCGGCGCATAGCCGGCCGCGTCGAGCACCGCCATGGACTCGAACTTGTAGTCCTCCCAGAGCCCGGCGCGACCGTGGCCCTGCACCGGCCCGCCCTCGATCGACAGGGCCCGGACGTAGACGGCCCAGGCCCGCTGGCCCTCGGCGAGGTCCGCGCTCAGCACCTGCTCGGGGCCGGGCGGGATCGTCGTGGTGCCGAGGAGGGGCACCGTGGTGGTCGTGGTCGTCGCCGGCGCGGCCTCGGTGGTGGTCGTCGTGGTGTTCGGGGTTGGGGGCACCGCCGCCGTGGTGGTCGTCGACGCCGGTGCGTCGCCCAGGCCGGCGGGCGGCGGGTAGAGCCACGCCTCCGATCCGTCCGGGCACCGGTAGCCCACGTAGGCCCCGTCCGCTCGCAGGTACTCGATGCCCTCGGGGCCGTACCCGAGGTAGAAGAGCTGCTCGCCGTCGAGCGGCGCGCCCGCCGCGTCGAGGGCGTCGATCACGCCTCGCTGGACGTCGAGGGGCACGGGGCCCCGCCGGGCCAGGTAGGCGGTGTCGGGGTCGACGAGCGCGGCGCCGATCAGGGCGTCGACCTGGGCCGAGGTGAGCTGCACCAGGCCGGGGACGTGGTCCACGAGGCGGAGGCCCTCGTGGAGCCCGCCGTCGGCCACGAGCGACCGCTCGTAGAGGACGATGGCCATCACCTGCGCCTCGCTGAGCCCGCCGCCGGTCGTCTCGGGACCACCCGGGCCCGGCGACCGCCGGGCGAGGGTGCCGATCAGCCCCGGCGGTGCGGTGCGCACGAGCGCCTCGATCTGGGCATCGTCGAGCCCTCGCCCCTCTCGCTGCAGCGCGTCGGCCTGCGCGAGGGTGAGCTCGACGGGGCCCGCCCCCGCCGCCGCGGCGAACGCGTCGTCGGCGAAGCTCGCCGCCTGGAGCGCCTCCACCTGGGCGGCGGCCAGCGCGACCGTGCCGAGCACCGGGTTCGCCGGCGTGAACGTCTGCTCGCAGGTCGGCGGCGCGGCCTCGATGCCCTCGGGCTGGGTGGGGTCGGCGTCGCGCCCGGCGCTCCGCACCCGGGAGGGCGGATCGCCGGGGAGCGCGATGGCGACCGCACCGGCACCCGCCACCACGACGACCGCCGCCGCCACCACCGCCAGCCGGCGCCGGACCATCGCCCGGCGGCGCGCGACCGCGGCGTCGACGCCGGCTCGCGTGGCGCCCGCACCGGCGACGGGGGCGGCGGCAGCGCGCAGCGCCTCTGCGAGCTCGTGCTCGAAGGGGTCGGGGGTGGGGTCGTTCGTCATGCCAGCGCCTCCCGGAGCTCGGCCAGGCCTCGGTGGAGGCGGGACTTCACGGTCCCCAGGCGGATGCCGAGCGCCTCGGCGATCTCCTCCTGGGTCAGCGATTCGTAGAAGCGGAGGACCACGACCGCTCGCCGCTCCAGCGACAGCGCGGCGAGCGCGTCGAGCAGCTCGCGCGCCGGCGACGGCTCGCCGTCGTCGGCCACGGACCGGAGGTGGCGCCGCTCCAGCGACCGGCGCCTCGTCGCCGTCCGGGCGCCGTTGACCACGCAGCGGCGCAGGTAGGCCCCCGGGCGATCGAGGCGATCCCATCGCTGGAAGACGGCGGCGAAGGCATCCTGCACGACCTCCTCGGCCACCGTCTCGTCGCCGACCAGCAGGTAGGCCAGGCGCACCATCGGGCGCCGCTCGCGGTCGAAGAGCTCGTCGAAGCCGTCCGGCGGCGCGCCGGGCGCCTCGTGATCGCTCATCGCCACCTCTGCCGTTCGCACACCCCCAACGAGGTCCGAGGGGCCCGGTTCGTTCCCGCCCCGGCTCACGCCGTGGGCACCAGCTCCGGGTCGGGCGCCGCCACCTCGGCGAGCTCGTCGAGGAGGGCGTCGACGATCTCCCGCCGGTCGTCGGTCGGCGGGTCCGGGGCGTAGAGCGCGTCGTCGATGGTGCGACCGCCGGCCACGAGCGCCGTCGCCTCCACCGCCCCACCGAGGTGCCACGCCAGCGCGGCGGCGTGCGCCGTCGCCGTCTCGGACGGGGCCCGGGCCCGACCGAGGCGGTGGCCCTGGTTGGCGAGGCGCCCGTCGGCGGTGGCCGCCCAGGTCGGGGCCACCTCCGTCGCCCGCCCTCGCCGTCGACGCCACCACGCCCGCGCCGGGCCCACGGCCAGCCCCACGGCGACGAGCACGAGCACGAGGACCACGAGGTGGTCGAGGAGCCAGCCCAGCAGCGTTCGATCGGTCTGCTCGGTGCCGGCGAGGGGCACGTCCGCGGTGGGGTCGAAGGGGACCCAGCCGACCTCGGGGAACCACACCTCCGCCCACGCGTGGGCTTCTCGCGCCCGCACGATCCACCGACCCGTGACCGGGTCGCGGTCGCCGGGCACGAACCCGGTGACGAGGCGGGCGGGGATCCCGTTGGCGCGGGCCAGCACCACGAGCGACGACGCGATCTGCTCGCACCACCCCTGCTCGGCGTCGAAGAGGAAGTGGTCGACCACGTCGACCCCCTCCGGGGCGAGCGGCGCGTCGAGCGAGTACTCGACGCGGTCCCCCATCCACCTCTCGATGGCCCGGATGGCGTCGTAGCGCGTGGCCGCCCCGTCGACGAGGGTCGGCGCCAGGTCGCGCACCCGGTCGGTCATCGTCGGCGGCTGGGCGTACTGCTCGAGCACGGCGTCGGGGGTCGCCTCGTCGTCGACCGCTCGCAGGCGGGCCTCGCTCAGGGGCGGTCGGCGGCTGGTGACGGTGTAGGTCGCGCCGCGCCCCATCGGCGCGGCCACGAGCGTCCCGTCGGGCCGCTGGCGCACCGGGCGGTCGATCTCGACCTCGACCGCGCTGGGCGTCGCGAAGACGATGTCGGCGTACGACGACTCCACGCGGATCCGCTGCACGAGCTCGTCGCCGCCGCGAGCGCCCAGGTCGTCCTCGCCGACCTGCAGGCGGTCGCCCACGAGCAGGGGGCGGAAGGTCGGGTCCGAGCGCGTCCAGCGCCGACCGTCCCAGACGTCGAAGGTCTCGCCCCGCCAGTAGGACGCGCGGTCGGCCTCGACCGTGAAGACCACCTCGTCGCCCAGCTCGGGGCGGGTCGTCATGTCGAGCGAGTCCACCGCCCGCAGCGCCGGGCCGCCCCCGTCGATGGAGCGCAGCGAGGCGCCGTCGCCGGGTTGGGTGGCGGACCCGGCGCGGCAGCACCCACGGGGCCACGACCAGGGCGACGAGGACCACGATCGCCCCGATCACGGCGATGGTCCGCACGGCGGGGACCGGGCCTCGCCGCACCGGCTCGGGGTCGGCGACCACGGAGGGCACGGACTCGTGCGCCAGCTGCGCGGTGAGGACGAGCACCGCGACGGCGGCCACCAGGTAGACGAGGAGCACCTGGCCCCCGCCCGTGGCGCCGCTGCCGAGCAGGCCGAAGCGCACCAGGACGGCCGCCGAGACGACCAGCACCCAGCGGGCCGTGTGGCGCAGGCTCAGGCTGGGCAGGCCCAGCACCACCAGGGCGCCGAGGCCGGCGCCGACGACGAAGCCGGTGGCACCCGAGACCTGGCCGTGCACCGAGAACCGCCCGGCGATGCCCGCGGCGGCCGCGACCGCGACCACGAGGGAGCCCACGAGCCACGCGGGGGCCTCGCCTCGCTCGGGGTGGCGCGGAGCGCGGAGGGTGAGGCGCACCCTCACCGCCCGATCTCCACGACCGGCCAGCCGGCCGGCGGCGGACCGGGCACGCCGGGCACCGCCCGGGCGAGGCGTCGTCCGGCATCGACGCGCGTCCGCACCCGGCCGACGACGGGGCCGTCGGCCTCGGCGGTGCACAGCACGAGCTCGCCGCCGGCGGCGAGCACCGCCCAGGCCGCGCCCAGGGCGTAGGCGGCTGCCCGCTCGGTCTCGGTCCCGAGGTCGCGGAGGTCGACCACCACGGCCTGGCCGACCGGCACCGGGGGCTCCAGCTCGCGGACCACCAGCGCGCCGGTCCTCGCCGAGGTCGGCCAGTGCACCAGCCGGGCCGGATCGCCCAGGACGTAGGGCCGCACCGACCGCACGAGATCGCCCTCGAGGCGGGCCCCGACGCCGTGCTCGCCGCCCGACGCGACCGGGGCCGGCGCCGGCCGCCAGTCGACCTGGAGCGGCCGAGGGGCGACCTCGACGGCGTGGGGGAGCACCACCCGGTGGACGCGGCGGGCCGAGAGGACCCCGAGCGGGGCCGTGACGCGCACCTCGAGGCGGAGGATCTGGAAGAGGCCGCGGCGATCGGCGAGGTGGGCGATGGTCCCGTCGAGCGGTGCGACGGCCCGGTGCCACGGCCCCGTCGGGTCGAGCGCCCGGACCTCGCAGGGCGTGGCGAGGCCCCGCAGCGAGAGCGAGACCTCCACCTCCTCGCCCACCATGGCGTCGCGGGGCGAGGTGGCGGCGACGGCGATGCGGCGGATCGCGACGAGGGGCCAGGCCACGCCGACGAGGAAGGCGACGAGCAGCGCGGCCCACAGCAGCACGAGGACCTGCCGGTCGGTCGCCGAGGTGGCCAGCTGGAGCCCGACGACGAGCACGACGAGGCACCCGGCCCCGAGCCCGGTGAGGCGGCTGCCGCCCACCCGGTCGAAGCCGGCGCGGCCCGCCAGCGGCAGGGTCACGGCCTCGGGACGGGGGTCGCGGCGACGATCGAGCGGAGGATCGGCGCGGCGGTGACGGTGCTGGCCACGCCGCCGACGCCGACGCGGTGGGCCAGGGCGGCGACGGCGACGGCCTGCACGTCGTCGGGGGTCACGTGGGCCCGTCCCGACACGACCGCGTGGGCGCGGGCCGCCTGGAGCAGGCCCACCGCCGCCCGCGGCGAGGCACCGACGCTCAGCTGCGGGCTGGTGCGCGTGGCGTCGACGAGGTCGAGGACGTAGTCGACGAGCGCCGGGGCGCAGAACACGTGGTGCACGGCATCGATCGCACCGGCCACGGCGTCGGGGGTGGTGACCGCCCGGAGCGCGGCGAAGGCGTCGGTGCCGCCCCGGCCCGTCAGGATCTCGCGCTCCGCGTCGCGCCCCGGCAGCCCCATCGAGACCACGAGGGCGAAGCGGTCGAGCTGGCTCTCGGGCAGGGGGAAGGTCCCGACCTGGCCGTGGGGGTTCTGGGTCGCGACGCAGAAGAAGGGTCGGGGCAGGGCGTGGGTGCCGCCGTCGACCGTGACCTGGTGCTCCTCCATCGGCTCGAGCAGCGCGGCCTGGGTCCGCGGCGATGCCCGGTTCACCTCGTCGACGAGGACGACGTTGGCGAAGAGCGGCCCGGGGCGGAAGGTCCACGACGCGTCGACCGGCGAGAACACCGAGGTGCCGGTGATGTCGCTCGGCAGCAGGTCCGGGGTGCACTGCACCCGCCCGAAGCGCCCGCCGAGCGCGGCGGCCAGGCTCTTGGCGAGGAGCGTCTTCCCCGTCCCGGGCAGGTCCTCCACGAGGAGGTGGCCACCGGCGAGCAGCGCCACCACGGCGAGGCGGACCACCTCGTCCTTGCCCCGGACCGCCTCCACGACGCTGCGGTGGACGGCGGTGGCGAGGGCGATCGCGTCGTCGGCGCCGGCGACGGGGGTGGTGGCCTCGACCTCGGTCATCGCCAGGAGCCTACGGGCGCCCGACCCGCCGGCGAGGGGCGCTCAGCTCGCCCGCCACCCGATGACGACCTCGAGCGGCTGGTGGTCGCTCAGGTCGTCGCCCTGCTCGTCGACGAAGGTCTCGCCCTGGAACTCGTGCGAGCGGGCCTCGAGCTCCACGCCCCCGCCGCTGCGGAAGGCCACCTTGTCGATGCGACCCTCGTCGTCGCAGTCGGTCGCGGTGCAGCTGTCGGTGAGGCCGGTCGCCTCGAGGAAGGTCTGCCAGATCTCGACGTCGGCCCCGTCGCCGCCGTCCTCGTGGTCGAGGTCGGTGTGCAGGTTCGTGTCGCCGGCGAGGAGGATCGCCCGGCCCTCGCTGTGCTCGGCGATGTAGGCGGCGAGCTGCTCGAAGTCGTCGGCCTGGAGCGCCTGGTCCTCGTCGCCGCCACCGGCCTCGCCGTGCAGGTCGTAGAGGTCGACGGTGACGCCGTCGGCCAGCTCGAGGGTCGTGTGCAGGAAGCCCTTCATGGCGAGGCAGTCCGATGCACCCGAGTCGAACTCGCCGAAGCACCCCGTCCAGGGGACGCGGTCGACCTCGCCGATCGGCAGGCGCGAGAGCACGCCGAGCCCGTCGCCCAGCTCCATGTTCGGGCGGTCGGCGTCGATGTCGATGCCCACGGCCTCGGGACCGGGGTGGCGCTCGGTGCGGAACTCGTGGGTGACGTCGGCGCGCAACCGCTCGTGGTAGTGCACGAAGTCCGTGGTCTCGGCGAGGCCGCCGGGCTTCCACCAGTCGAAGTCCTCCTGGGTCAGCACCACGTCGAAGGGCTCGAGCAGCGGGCTGATCTTGGGGATGTTGACCGAGGGGTGCTCCTTGGAGATCTCCTGCGGCAGGCCGGCCACGTTGTAGGAGAGCAGCGACAGCTCGCCCGACGCCTCGGCCGTGCCGGCGCTCGTCGTCGACCGGTCGGCGTCGCCCCCTCCCGCGCTGCTCCCGCTGCACGCCGCCAGCACCAGCGCGACCACGCCCAGCGCGACCGCCGCCGCGACCCTCGAACCTGCCCTCGCCCCCGTGTGCACGCACCGGAGCCTAGGTCCCGCCCGTCACCCGCCGTTCACCGGGCGTTCAGCGGTCGCGGAGGTGGGCGCGCGGGTCCTCGGCGCGCTGGAGGCGCGAGGCGCGCCGACGCACCTGCACCACGGCCAGCACCAGCACGAGGGCCACGACGATGGCGATGTCCACGGAGGCAACCTACCGGCCGAGGCCCGCCGGACCGTTCGCTAGGGTCGCCTCCGGCCCGAGCCCTGGGAGGAAGCATGGGAACCGAGCACGTCCTGGCGATCGACCTGGGCACCGGTGGCCCGAAGGCCGCGCTCGTCACCCCCGAGGGCCGCATCGCCGCCCACGAGTTCGAGCCGACGCCGATCGAGCTGCTGGGCGACGGCGGGGCCGAGCAGGACCCCGATGCCTGGTGGACGGCCATCACCACCGCGGTGCGCCGCCTGGTGGGAGCGGGCCACGTCCCGGTCGACGACATCGTGGCCGTGTCGGTCACGAGCCAGTGGTCGGGCACCGTCGCCGTCGACCCCGAGGGCCGCCACCTCTACCCGGCGGTCATCTGGATGGACTCGCGCGGCGCGCCCGACGTGCACGACCTGGTCACGGGCAAGGTCAACGTCGCCGGCTACGACGCCCGCCGCCTGAAGGCCTGGATCCAGAAGACCGGCGGCATCCCGAGCCACTCCGGCAAGGACCCCATCGGCCACATCCTCTGGCTCAAGCGCGAGCGCCCGGAGGTGTACCGGGCCGCGCACGCCTTCCTCGAGCCGTGCGACTACCTGAACGCGCGCCTCACCGGACGCCAGTGCGCCTCGTTCGACTCGATCGTCGCCCACTGGCTCACCGACAACCGCGACCTCACCGACGTGCGCTACGACGCCCAGCTGCTCGGCTGGTGCGGCCTCACCGAGTCGCAGCTGCCCGAGCTGGTGCCGTCGGCCTCGGTCGTCGGCACGGTCCTGCCCGACGTCGCCGAGGCGTGGGGCATCCCGTCGACCACCAAGGTCGTGACGGCCACCGGCGACGTGCACTCCGCGGTCGTCGGCTCGGGCGCCCTCGGCAACCACGAGGGCCACCTCTACATGGGGACCTCGTCGTGGCTGTCGTGCCACGTGCCGGCGAAGAAGACGGATCTGCTCCACAACCAGGCGGCGCTCCCCTCCGCCGTCCCCGGCCGGTACTTCCTGGCCAACGAGCACGAGGTGGGCGGCGCGGCCCTGCTCTGGCTGCGCGACCAGGTCGGGATGATCCGCGATGTGGACGAGGCCAACGAGCTCGCCGCGGCCGCCGCGCCGGGCAGCGGCCGGGTGATCTTCACGCCGTGGCTCAACGGCGAGCGGACCCCGGTCGACGACCACACGATCCGGGGCGGCTGGAACAACGTGTCGCTCAGCGCCACCCGGGCCGACCTGGTGCGCTCGGTGTTCGAGGGCGTCGCCTTCAACAGCCGCTGGCTGCTCGACACCGTCGAGCGCTTCATCAAGCGCCCGCTCGACGGCCTCAACTTCATCGGCGGCGGCGCCCGGTCGGACCTCTGGTGCCAGATGCACGCCGACGTCTGCGACCGGACCATCCGTCGCGTCGCCGAGCCCCAGCACGCCAACACCCGCGGGGCCGCGTTCATCGCCTGGCTGGCCCTCGGCCGCCAGACGCTCGACGAGCTCAACCGGGCGGTGACCATCGAGACCGAGTTCCGGCCCGACCCGTCGATGACGGCGACCTACGAGCCGCTCTACCGGGAGTTCACCAAGCTCTACAAGGCCAACAAGGCCATCCACCGCCGCTTGAACTCCTAGGGGTCGAAGCGCCGCCGGTACTCGGAGCTGGCGAAGAACTGGGCGATGAGCCGCTGCACGCTGGTGCCGCCCTCGACCTTCGGCACCCAGTAGGCCCAGCCGCCCGGGTCGGGCTTGCGCTGGAGCAGCCCGGCGTAGGTCATGAGGACGTTCACCCTCGCCTGGTAGCGGCGCTCGGCGTCGGGCGTGGTGGCGAGGGCCACCAGCAGGTCGCCGCGGGTGTGGGTGGCGCCGTCGATCCGGGCGATCCACATCGACCGGGCCGACGAGCTCGGCGCCCGACCGACCACCCGCCGGTACGCGGCGTCCACGAACGGTCCGGTGGCGAGGGCCCCGAGGCCCGAGGCGAACGCCGCCTTCGCGGTGACCTCGTCCGCGATGTCGTGGAGCGAGGTGCCGCCCTTGGAGGCCGCCGTCCAGGACTGCAGGTCGACGAACTCGGGCGGGGCGTCGAGCGCGGCCAGGGCCAGGCGGGCCACCGGGGCCATCGCCCGTCCGAACTCGGGCGAGTCGAGGAACTTGGCGACCACCGACGAGACCGTCTCCACCCGGCGCTCCAGGCGGCTCGCCCAGTACGAGACGCCCGACGGGTCGCCCTCGCGCCCGAGGAAGTCTCGGTACTGCTGGCGCACCAGGTCGGCGGCGGTGGCGAAGGGGACCCACGGGCCGGTGGTGATGGGACCGACGACCTCCTCGCCGGGCGAGCCCTTGAACAGCCCGAGGTCCTCGAACGACCCGCCCATCACCTCGACCGGGTCGGCGTCGAGCCAGGAGGCGAGGACCGAGGCGTACACGCTGCGGAAGTCGACGCTCATCGGGGGGTCGCCCCGGCTGGTGAGCTTCGTCAGGTCGGGCGCCGTGCCGTAGAAGCCGCCCTTCACGTTGTCGCCGATCAGCAGCAGGTTCGACGAGTTGCCGTGGTCGGTGCCGAGCGACGCGTTGGCGCGGGCCCGTCGCCCGAACTCCGAGAAGGTCAGGATCGCCACCCGACGCGACCAGCTCGGGTGCAGGGTGGCGTAGAAGGCGTCGATGGCCTGGTCGAGCTCGGCGAGCAGCGCGGCCTGCTCGGTGAGCTGCTTGTCGTGGGTGTCGAAGGAGCCGAAGGACGTGTTGAGCACCCGCACGCCGAGGTCGGCGTTGATCAGCCGGGCGGCGAGGGTCAGCTGCGACACCAGCGAGTCGTTCGGCAGGGCCGGGACGAACAGCGGGCTGAGCTCGCCGGACAGGTCGAGGGCCAGGGCGCTGGCCTGGGCCAGCTGGTCGCCCCAGGTGCCGGTGCCCGTGGGCGTCGAGGCGAACGAGCGGATGGCGTCGTAGGCGGCGGCGTACGCGGGGTCCGAGGTGTCCGAGCCGAACAGGGAGCCGCCCGTGTCGAGCGCCGTGACGACGGCCTGGGCCCCGCGCAGGTGCAGGGGGATCGACGAGCCGATGGTGACGGCGCGCAGCCCCTCGGCCGCCTCCGGGACGCCGTCGAGCCAGCGGCCGAGCCAGCCGCTCGTGCGCGAGCTCGTCGCCGTGCCGGCCATCCACGTCGCCGTCGACGAGAAGTGGCTGTGGTCGTCGCCGGTCTGGCCCACGCCCTGCACCACGGCCACCTTGCCGGCGTCGTAGCGGGCCTTGAGCTTGGCCAGCGAGGGGTGGAACCCGTGGGTGCTGGTGAGCGGCAGGGGGCTCGTGATGGCGATCGAGCCCCGCAGCGTGCGGTAGGTGCCGTCGTTGCGGGGCGGGACCATGTTCAGCCCGTCGTTGCCTCCGCCCATCTGGATGACGATCAGGATCCCGTCGCTCGGGCCCACCGGCGTGGCGGCGGCGGCGAGGCCGTCGAACGTGGAGGGGAGGAAGCTCAGGGCGCCGGCGGAGGCGACCGCCCCCTGCAGGAACCGCCGACGGGTGACCTGGCCGGGGATCGAGGCCGCCGGGACCGACAGGAGCTGCTGGATGTCCTCGTACTCGAGATCGCTCATCGTGGGCTCCGTCAGGCCAGCTGGAAGTCGGGGGTGAGGGTCACGAGGGCGGCGAGGGTGGCCGGGGCGGTGGCCCCTCGCCCGGCCGCCCGCTCCGCCGTGAGGAAGTCGGTGAGGTGGCCAACGGTCGCCGCCGTGGGCTGGTCGACGCCGAAGCGGTCGAGCGCCTCGGCCACCGCGGTCGCCGTCGAGAGCGCCTTCAGGTCGTCGAAGGTCCCCTCGTCGATCAGCGCCTGGCGCAGCATCCCGGCGAAGGTGCCCTTCGCCCACATCGCCGAGCTCGAGATCCAGGCGCCGTTCTGGCGCCACCCCGAGACGTTCGGGGGCAGGAGGGGGACCTGGCCGAGCTGGCGCTGGATGTTCACCAGGTCGAGCGCGTCGACCCCGAGGCCGGTCGCCTTGAAGACGGCGACCTCCCACTCGACGGGGCTGCGCACCAGGCCCCGACGCGTCGCGTCGGAACGGAACTCGGGGCGCTCGAAGACCACCTTCAGGAAGGGCTGGACGACCATGTCGAGGTCGATCAGGGCGGCGGCGAGCTCGTCGAGCAGGCCGCTCGACGGGTCGGGGTGGGCGAAGTGCGACCAGATCCGACCGGCGAGGTACCGGGCGCACACCGGCTGCTTGGAACCCCGCACGATCTCGGTGATCGTGTCGGGCCCGTCCCAGTTCTTCGTGATCCCGAAGATGGTCTTCTGCCCGGTGTCGTGCTGGTTGGGCCGGAAGACGTAGGCACCCGCCGCGTACGCCAGGTTGTGACCGGTCCACGCCCGGGCCATCCCGATCACGTCGGCCTCGGTGTAGGTGAAGTTGCCCATCGTGAAGAGCTCCATGAGCTCTCGGGCGAAGTTCTCGTTCGGCGATGCCTTCGTGTTGTCGGCGTTGTCGAGGTAGTCGAGCATGGCCGGGTCCTTGGCCATCGCCTGCATCAGGGCGTGGATGTCGCCGAGGCCCAGCTTGCGCCAGGTCTGGATCTGCCGGTGCATCCACAGCGGCAGGGCGTCGCCGAGCGCCGAGGTGAGGATCCCGTGCCAGAACCACGCGGTCCGCTCGACGATGGGCGTCGGGGTCGACACCATCCGCTCGACCCAGTACCGGATCGCGGCGATGCCGGCCGTGCCCTGCGGAGCGTCGGGGTCGGCGACGATCGCCGGGATGGTGTCGGGCGGGCTGCCCGTGGGGTCGAGCACCTGGTCGACCACGTCGGCCCACGATGCCTCGCCCACCAGGGCGTCCACGTCGTCGGGGAGGCTGGCGAAGCCGCTGCGCCGGAGCAGCAGCGCCACGTCGGCACGGGTGAAGTCGGCCATCGGCGGCCGACGCTAGGCAACGGGTGTGAGGAGAGTTTGAGGTGCGCGAACCTGGCCGGGTGACCGTCCCGGACCTCCGCCCGTCGCTCCGCCTCGCCGACCGCACGCTCGACCTGACCCGCCCGGCGCTGATGGGCGTGGTCAACGCCAACCCGGACTCGTTCTCGGACCCCGGCCACCGAGGGCTCGACGAGGTGCTCGACCAGGTGCGCCGCCTCGCCGCCGACGGCGCCACCGTCATCGACGTCGGGGGCCAGTCCGGCATCACCAACGTGCCCGAGGTCGACCCCGACGAGGAGATCCGGCGGGTCGAGCCGGTGGTGCGCGCGATCGCGGCCGAGCTCCCCGAGCTCGTCATCTCGGTCGACACCTACAAGCCACCGGTGATCGAGGCCGTCCTCGAGGCGGGCGCCCACGTCGTCAACGATGTGAGCGGGATGCGGTCGCCCGAGCTGGCGCCGCTCGTGGCGAAGCACGGCGCCGCCCTGGTCATCATGCACACCGCCGCCCCGCCGAAGACCCGGCTGCAGGCGTCGGACCTCTACGGCGACGTCGTGGCCGAGGTGCGCGACTTCCTCGCCGCCAAGGTGGCCGAGGCGGTGGCGGCCGGCGTGCACCCCGAGTCGATCGTGGTCGACCCCGGGCCGGACTTCACCAAGACGCCCGCCCAGACCGTCGAGGTCCTCCGCCACCTCCCCGAGCTCGACCCCGACGGGCTCCCGATGCTGCTCGCCATCAGCCGCAAGGACTTCATCGGCGCCCTGACGGCGACCCGCCCGAAGGAGCGGGGCGCGGGGACGCTCGCCGCGATCGCCGCGGTGGGGTCGGGCTCGGGCGTGATCCTCCGGCTCCACGACGTGGCCGAGGCCCGGCGCTTCCTCACGGTCCTCGACGTGCTGCGCTCCGACGAGCCCGTCGACCCCGAGCTGCGCCTCGCCGACGAGCTGCGCTGGGCGGCCGGCCGCCCCGACGGCACCGTCGCCGTCTGACGTCGCCCGACCGCTCCTGCTCTGCCGCGCCACGTCGTCGCCACCGACCGGCACCCGCTGCCGAACCGGGGCGCCGGTACGCTCGGCGGCGATGCCCACCGACGCCGTGCCCGAACCGACCACCGACCCGGTGCTGCTCCGGCGCGCTCGGATCGCCAGGCTCGTGGCCATCGGCCAGCGCGTCGGGTACGGGCTCTTCGCCCTGGCGATGGTCGGGTTCTTCGTGGGCCTCGCCACCGAGTACTCCTCGACGATCGTGAACCTCATCGTCGGGTCGCTGCTGGTCGGGTCGGCCGTGCTCGCCCCCGCCATCGTCTTCGGCTACGCGGTCAAGGCCGCCGAGCGCGAAGACGCCGGCCTTCCGTCGGGCCACTGACGTGCGCCGCGCCCTCGCCCTGGCCCTCGCCGCCGTGCTCCTCGCCACGGTCGCCGCCGCGTGCGGGAAGGACGAGTCACCGCTGCCGGGCGAGACGACCCTGACCGTCGACGGGACCGTGGTGGCCGCGATCGTGCGGACCCCGACGGCCGACCCCGACCCGCGCACGGTGCTGTTCCTCCACGGCCAGTCGTACACCAAGCGCATCTGGGCGGAGCGCAACATCCTCGACCGGGTGTCGGGGGCCGGCTGGCGCACGGTGGCCGTCGACCTGCCGGGCTACGGCGACACGCCGAGGCGCGCCGAGGGCCCCGGCGACCAGGCCGAGTTCCTCGCCGCCCTGGTCGACGAGCTGGGCGGCCCCGAGCGCGTGGTCGTGGTGTCGCCGTCGCGGTCGGGCGACTGGTCGCTCCCCTACGTCACCATCCACCCCGATCCGCCGCTCGCCGGCTTCGTGCCCGTCGCCCCCGTCGGCATCGACGGCCTCGTCCGACCGGCCGGGGCGCCGCCCGTGCCCACCCTCAGCATCTGGGGCTCCGAGGACAGCACCTACTCCGAGGCGCGCGCCCAGCACCTCGTCGACGCGCTGGGCGGCGAGCCCACGGCGCGCACCGAGGTGATCGACGGCGCCTCGCACGCGGCCTACGACGACCACCCCGACGAGTTCTCCGAGCTCCTCCTCGACTTCCTGAAGACGCTCGCGCCCTGACGCCCGAGACTTGACCGGGCGGTCAAGGTAGGGTCCGCTCCGTCCAGCGACCGCTCCTCCCGAACGCTCAAGGGGATCCCATGAAGGCACC
This sequence comes from Acidimicrobiales bacterium, assembly GCA_041394165.1. Classification (GTDB taxonomy): domain Bacteria; phylum Actinomycetota; class Acidimicrobiia; order Acidimicrobiales; family Iamiaceae; genus Aquihabitans. Next base: position 77,984 of record JAWKIT010000006.1, on the reverse strand, counting down.
TGTCCTCACCGCCTACGACACGCCGCTCGAGCTGCGCGACGACATCGAGATCGCCCCGCCGGGCCCGGGCGAGGTGAAGGTCAAGGTGGTCGCCAGCGGCGTCTGCCACTCCGACCTCTCGGTGCTCAACGGCACCATCCCGCTGCCCACCCCCATCCTCCTCGGCCACGAGGGCGCCGGGGTCGTCGAGGAGGTCGGCGAGGGGGTCACGACCGTGGCGCCCGGCGACCACGTGGTGCTCTCGTTCGTGCCGGCCTGCGGCGAGTGCTACACGTGCAAGCACGGCCAGGCGTACCTGTGCGAGAAGTCGGCGGCGCAGGCGGCGGCGGGCCTGCTCGACGGCACCACCCGCCTGACCTCGGGTGGCGCTCCCCTCCACCAGATGGCGTGCCTCGGCACCTTCGGTCCCTACGCCATCGTGCCCGAGATCTCGATGGTCAAGATCCCCGACGACGTGCCGCTCGACGTCGCCGCGCTGATCGGCTGCGGCGTGCTCACCGGCGTCGGGGCCGCGCTCAACACCGCCAGCATCCAGGCCGGCGACACGGTCGCCGTCATCGGCTGCGGCGGGGTGGGCCTCAACGTGATCCAGGGCGCCAAGATCGCCGGCGCCACCACGATCATCGCCATCGACATGGTCCCCTCGAAGCTCGAGATGGCCCGGGAGTTCGGCGCCACCCACACCATCGATGCGAGCGAGGGCGACCCCGTCGGCGCGGCGATGGCGATCAACGGGCGCGGGGCCGACGTCGCGTTCGAGGTCATCGGCCTCGGCGCCACCATGGAGCAGGCGATCAACACGGCCCGACCCGGCGGCGAGGTCGTCCTCGTCGGCGTGCCGCGCATGGACGTCTTCCTCAACCTGAACGCCGCGTTCACGTTCCTCTACACGGCGAAGACCATCAAGGGCTGCTGGTACGGGTCCTCGAACGTGCACGACGACGTGCCCAAGCTCCTCGACCTGTGGCGCCGCGGCGAGCTGAAGCTGAAGGAGCTCATCTCCAAGGAGATCGACAACGAGCACGTCAACGAGGCGTTCGAGGACATGAAGGCCGGCACCGTCGCCCGGTCGGTGATCCTCCACCAGCACGATTGATCGGGTGACCGACACCGCGCCCCGACCCGCCTCGACGCGCCTGCCGGCGGCCGAGCGCCGCCGGCAGCTGCTCGACGTGGCGCTGGAGGTGTTCGCCGCCAACGGCTTCCACGAGACGTCGATGAACGACGTCGCCGAGGCCGCCGGGGTCACCAAGCCCGTGCTGTACCAGCACTTCGCGTCGAAGAAGGCGCTCTACTCGGAGCTGGTCGACGAGATGGGCGCCCGCCTCGAGCGAGCCATCTGGGAGGCCGCCTCGGGCGCCGAGGGACCGCGCCAGCAGGTCGAGGCGGGGTTCCAGGCGTACTTCCGCTGGGCCATCGGCCAGGGCGCGGCGTTCCGGGTCCTCTTCAGCGACCGCAACCGCGCCGACGCCGACCTCGCCGATGCCATCGACCGGGTGGAGTCGGCCGTGGCCGACCGGGTGGCGTCGCTCATCGACGTCCCCGGCCTCACCGACGAGGAGCGCCACGTGCTCGCCTTCGGCGTCGTCGGCATCGCCGAGTCGACCAGCCGGCGCTGGCTGCGGCTCGGGCTCGGCTCGGGCGAGGACGCGGACGCCTTCGCCGATCGCGTGGCCCGGCTGGCCTGGTCGGGGCTGCGCGGCATCGCCCCCTGAGGCGTCGTGCGCCACGATGGTGCGATGCCGGCGAACGATGCGCTCCGCGACCTGACCGACCGCTACTGGGAGGCCCGCCTCGAGGCCAGCCCGCTCTTCGCCACGTTCCTGGGCGACCACCGCTACGACGACCGGGTGGACGACCTGTCCGAGGCGGGCGACGCCGAGCGGCGCGCCACCTGGGCCGGGTTCCTCGCCGAGGCCGAGGCCCTGGGCGACGAGGGGCTCGACGAGACCGACCGCGTCTCGCGCCGCCTCCTCGTGGAGGAGCTGGCCGACGCCATCGCGACCATCGACGCCCGCCTGGTCGAGCTGGCGAGCGACCAGATGCAGGGCATCCACGCCGAGCTGCTCACGATCGCCGGCCAGCTGCGGGCGGCCGAGCCCGAGCACGCCGCCATGGCGGTCGCTCGCGTCCGCCGCCTCGGCGACGCGCTCGACCAGGCCGCCGACCGCTACCGGGCCGGCCTCGCCGCCGGGCGCACGCCGGCCCGCACCTGCATCGACCGGTCGCTCAACCAGGTCGACGGGTACCTGCGGTCGCCGCTCGACGCCGACCCCTTCGCCGCGCTCACCGGCCCCGAGGGCTGGGACGGCGAGGCCGCCTGGCGCGACGAGCTGCGCGCGGCTGTCGCCGACGACCTCCGTCCGGCCTTCGCCCGCTACCGCGCCGTGCTGGCCGAGGAGCTGGCGCCGGTCGCCCGACCCGACGACCGGCCGGGCCTGTGCTGGATCGACGGCGGCGAGGAGCTCTACCGGCAGCTGATCCACCTCCACACCGGGCTCGACCTGTCGCCCCAGGAGCTCCACGACATCGGCATGGAGGAGGTGACCGAGGACCTTCCGCCGCAGTACCGGGTGCTGGGACGACGGGCGTTCGGCACCGAGGACCTCGCCGAGATCTTCGACCGCCTGCTCTCCGACGCCGACCTCCGCTATCGAGACGCCGACGAGCTCCTCGCCCACGCCACCGCCTGCCTCGACGACGCGAGCGCGGCGATCGGCGACTGGTTCGGGATCCTGCCCGAGGCGCCCTGCGTGCTGACGCCGGTGCCCGACTTCCTCGCCGCCGACGCCCCGGCCGCCTACTACACGCCGCCGGCGCCGGACGGCAGCCGACCCGGCGAGTACCACGTCAACCTGCACGACGCGACCGGTCGCGGGCGCGCCGAGACCGCCTCGATCGCCTTCCACGAGGCCATCCCCGGCCACCACCTCCAGCTCGCCATCGCGTCCGAGCGCAGCGACCTCCCTGCGTTCCGCCGCCTGTCGTGGGGCCACACCGCCTACGTGGAGGGCTGGGCGCTCTACGCCGAGCGCCTCGCCGAGGAGATGCACCTCTACCGCACCGACATCGATCGCCTGGGCATGCTCGCGTCGGACTCGTGGCGGGCGTGCCGGCTCGTGGTCGACACCGGGCTCCACGCCCTGGGCTGGACCCGCCAACAGGCCATCGACTTCATGGTCGCCCACGCGCCCGTCAGCCGCGAGGAGATCGAGACCGAGATCGACCGCTACATCGGGATGCCCGGCCAGGCGCTCGCCTACAAGGTCGGCCAGCGCGAGATCCTCCGGCTCCGGGCCGAGGCCGAAGCCCGGTTGGGGACCGCCTTCTCGCTGCCGGGCTTCCACGACGTCGTGCTGGGCGCGGCCACCGTCAGCCTGGCGGTGCTGGGCGAACGGGTGCGGGCGTGGACCGGGAGCTGACCGCCCGCCGGGTGCGGATCGCCGTCGCGACGGCGGTGGTCGCCCTCGTGGCCGCCCTGGCCCTCCCGGGGGCCGGTGGGGCGACGCCCGACGGGCGAGCCTTCCCGCCGGTCCGCCCGACCCGGGTCCTGATCCTCGGCGACTCGGTGATGAAGGGCGCGGTGAGCGCCTACCCCGGCGCCCTGCCGGGGCGCGAGGTCACGGTGAGCGCCGAGGTGAACCGCTCCACCGGCCAGGGCGCCGACGAGCTCGCCCGGCTCGGCACCGACTGGGACGTGGTGGTGATCCTGCTCGGCCACAACGACGGCGGCAGTCCCGGCGCGTTCCAACCGGCCGCGCGGCGCATCCTCGACCAGCTGCGCGGCGTTCGGGTGGTCTCCTGGCTGACGATCCACGAGGTGCGGCCCTACTACCCCGGGGTCAACCAGTACATCGCCGGCCTGCGCGCCGACTACCCGAACCTCATCGTCGGCGACTGGAACGCCGTCGCCGCCGCCAACCCCGGCGCGCTGGCGGGCGACGGGCTCCACCTCAACGGCGAGGGCGCCCGCCTGATGGCCGGGGTGGTGGCCGACCAGGTGGAGATCGCCGAGCTGGACTGGGGGCTGGCGCTCCAGGCCCTCGCCCGGGCGGCGACGACCACGACCACCACCACGACCCTGCCGCCGACGACGACGACGGTCGCCACGACCTCCACCACGATGGCGCCGACCACCACCACGACCACCGAGGCCACGACGACCGGGGCGCCGGCGAGCTCCTCGACGGTGGCCGAGCCGCCCGGTCCGCGCGATCCCGAGGACGGGTCGAGCGACGATCGGACGCCGCTGGCGCTCGGGGCGCTGGCCGCGGCGGCGGTGGCGCTCGGCGGCGTCGGGTGGCGGCGCCGCCGGCGAGCCTCGGCGCCCCAGGGCTGATCAGCCGATCGGGCGGCCCAGCTGGAAGGTGGCGGCGAGGCCGGTGCCCCAGCTGCCGAAGTCGGGGCGCAGGTCGGGGAGGCCGAGGGTCCGCAGCTCGTCGGCGACGGGGCCGGCGCCCAGCTCGACCCGGACCGTCGAGACGTCGATCATCCCCGTGCCCATCTGCATGTGCAGGGGCGTCTCGTGCGCCAGGCCGTGCAGGTAGGAGTAGCTGACGGTGTCGACCGCCATCGGATCGCCGGCCTGCTCGGGCTCGTCGAACGAGAAGGCGACCTCGAGCGCGCCGTCGACGGCCATCTCGAAGGTCACCCGCCCGCCCTCGCGGCGCATGCGGAGGTCCTCGACCGTCTTCGGGAAGCCCATCACCTCGTTGCCCGCCTGGCAGGTGAAGGCCTGGTCGACGGGCATCCGGTAGACGAACGAGCCGACGACGTCGTCGCCGGCGCCCGTCGGTCGGGCCAGGAACCCCAGGTTGAGCTCGAGGTAGTCGCCCCACGGGTTGGCCTCGTAGTCGCAGAGGGCCACGACCAGCTGGGCCACCCCGTCGAGGACCTCGACGACCTCGAAGTCGGCGCCCGGCAGCAGGGCCTGGGCCGGGCCGGCCGGCACCGAGAACACGAGCGTGGCCGCGTCCATCGCCGCCACCTCCATCGGGAACGTGATCGTCCGCCCGTCGATCTCGCCCCACACCGTCGTCGCGACGTCGCTCACCGCTGGCCTCCCTCTCGAGGTGAGCGCCCAGTCAACCACGGCCCGCCGCCTCGCCCCGACCGGTGCGGCGCCCGAGGCGACGTCCGGTCGTCGGTCACATCGTCCGCCCGCCCGCTCGATAACGCGTATTATCCGCCGTGGCGGGCCGGAGACGCCCACCGACGCTCAGGGGAACCGAATGACCGATCTGCAGCAGCCCACCCGCGACTGGGCCACGACCTTCGACCACACCGACGAGGACTACGCCCAGCACGCGCCGGAGATCTGGGACGACCTGCGCCAGCGGTGCCCCGTCGCCCACGGCGAGGCCCACGGCGGCGTGTGGTTCCCCAGCCGCCACGAGGACGTGTCGGCCATCGCCAACGACACCGAGCGCTTCACGTCCGAGGGCGTCATCGTCTCGATCTTCAAGCCCGAGAACCTGGCGCCCATGGGCTACGCCCCGCCGATCACGGCCGACCCGCCGTTCCACGCCGGCTCCCGGCGCATCCTGCTGCCGGCATTCTCGCCCAAGGCCATCGAGAAGCTCGAGCCCGCCACCCGCGAGACCTGCAACGAGCTGATCGACGACATCCTCGCCTCCGGCGACGACGTCGTCGATGCGGCGGTGCGCTACACCCAGCACATCCCGGTGCGCGTGATCGCCCGGATGCTGGGCGTGCCGCCCGAGGACGGCGACCGCTTCCGGATGTTCATCCACCGCATCCTCGAGAAGCCGGGCACCTACAACGGCCACGTCGAGCCCGAGAACACGCTCGTGTACTACATCGACCAGACGCTCCGGGAGCGGGCCACCCGCCCGCCCCAGGACGACCTCATCGGCTACCTCATGAGCTACCGCGACGAGGACGGCAACCCCCTCCCCGACGAGCAGATCTTCGGCAACATCGGCCTGCTGATCATCGCCGGCATCGACACGACCTGGTCGGCCATCGGCGCCTCGCTGTGGCACCTCGCCCAGCACCGCGACGACCGCCGGCGCATCATCGAGGACCCGGCGGTCGTGCCCTTCGCCGTCGAGGAGCTGCTGCGGTTCTACGCGCCGGTCACCATGGCCCGCATCGCCAAGGAGGACATGGTGATCGACGGCGCCGAGATCAAGGCCCGCGACTGGCTGCTGCTCCCGTTCCCCGCGGCCAACCGCGACCCGGAGGCCTTCGAGGACGCCGACCGGTTCGTGATCGACCGCCAGCGCAACCGCCACCTGGCCTTCGGGCTCGGCATCCACCGCTGCGCCGGGTCGAACCTCGCCCGGATGGAGCTGCGGGTGGCCATCGAGGAGTGGCTGCGGCGCATCCCCGAGTACGAGCTCGCCGACCCCGAGGGCGTGCGCTGGTCCACCGGCCAGGTCCGCGGCCCGCGCGAGCTGCCCGTCCGCATCCTCCAGGAGGCCTGATGCGCATCGCCTACGACCGCGAGAAGTGCCAGGGCCACGGCCGCTGCTACGCCCTGGCCCCCGAGCTCTTCGACGCCGACGACGAGGGCTACGCCGTCGTCCTGGTGAGCGGCGAGCTCTCCGACGAGCAGCTCGCCAGCGCGCAGCTCGCCGCCGACAACTGCCCGGAGTACGCGCTCACCATCGAGCCCTGACGCCGAGGCGGACGGCCGCCTCACCGAGCCGCGCGCACCTCGTCCACCAGGTCGCTCATCACGAGGGCCCCCACCGCCACGTCGATGGCGTCGTCGGTCGATCCCGAGAGCACGAGGTCGACCTGCGGCCGCCCCTCGCGCTTCTCCACGCGCCACTCCTCCACCGCCACGCTCGACGCCTCGAGCACGACGCGGACGTCGTCGGGGCTCGCCCCCGACGAGAGCCCGACGTGCACCGATCGGCGGCGGGGCGCGAAGCGCTCGAACACCCACCGCTCCGGGACCGGGACCACCACGAGCAGCACCAGGACGATCGCCCCGACAGCAGCGGCCAGCCCCACGTCGCCCACGCCTGCGGCCAACCCGATGGCGGCGGTGACCCACATCGTGGCCGCGGTGGTCAGGTTCCGGATCGACCCGCCGCGCCGGAAGATGACGCCGGCACCGAGGAACCCGATGCCGACCACCACCTGGGACGCGACGCGGGTGACGTCCACCTGGGCGTTGGTCGCCGATCGCTCGGTGAAGAACTCGTCGAAGCCCCGGGTGGAGATGGCGCCGAACAGGGCGGCACCGACCGCGACGGTGGCGATCGTCCGCGTGCCGGCGGGATGGCCGTCGCGCTCGCGCTCGAAGCCGATCACGGTCCCGATCACCGCGGCCACGGCGACGCGACCGACCACCTCCCACGCCGGCGACCAGTCCATGGCCCGGGATACCCCTCCCGGCACCGTCGCAACCGCCGGGTTCGGGCGGGGCGGCCGACGGGAAGCGAGGGGTCGTGGCCAGCGATGCGCCGACGTGGCGCCCTCCCGACCGGCTCGTGCGATGGGCGGCGATCTCGCTCTGCGCCCTCGCCATCGCCGGCGCCGCGGTCGCCGGGGCGCTCCTGCTCGCCCGCCTCCGGCTGGTGCTGGTGCCCGTGGTGGTCGCGACCTTCCTCACCCGCGCGCTCGCCGTGCCCGCCGACGCCCTGGCCCGTCGCGGCTGGCCGGCGCGCCGGCGCGCCTCGGTCGTGCTGCTCGGCTTCCTCGCCCTCCTGGGCGCGATCACCTGGATCGTGGCGCCCCCGCTCGCCGCCGAGTTCGGCGACCTCGGCCCCACGCTCCAGGACGGCATCGACCAGGTGGAGGACTGGCTCGTCCGCGACGCCCCCATCGACCTGGACCGCCAGCAGCTCCAGGACCTCGAGGACCGAGCGGTCGACCAGCTGCGCTCGGCCGCCGAGGGCGGCGGCGGCATCGTGGAGCGGGCGCAGGTGGCCCTCGAGACCGTGGCCGGGCTGGTCCTCGCGCTGCTGCTGACGCTCTTCGCCCTCAAGGACGGCGAGCAGCTCCAGCGGTGGGCGCTGCACCGGGTGCCGCGAGACCGCCGCGACGAGGCCACGCGCATGGCCGCCGCCGGCTGGGCCGCCCTCGGCGGCTACCTGCGGGGCGCGGCGCTGCTCGGCATCGTCGAGGCCGTGATCATCGGCGGCACGCTGGCGGCCGTCGGATCCAGCCTGGTGCTGCCGGTGGCCCTGCTGACCTTCGTCGGCGCCTTCCTGCCGATCGTGGGCGCCACCCTGGCCGGCGCGGCAGCGGTGCTGACCGCGCTGGTGACCGCCGGCACCGCCGAGGCCGGCATCGTCCTCGTCGTCGCCGTGCTCGTGCAGCAGTTCGACAACGACCTGCTCGCACCCTGGATCTACGGGCGCACCCTGCAGCTCCACCCCGCCGTCATCCTCCTGTCGATCACCACGGGCACCGCGCTGTTCGGCTTCGCCGGCGCCGTGCTGGCCGTGCCGGTCGTGGCGGCGGTGGTCGGGGCGGCCGGGGCGAGGGATCCGGACGGAGCCGAGGTGCTCAGCGCCGACGATCCTTGAGCTCGGACGACACGGCGAACACCGCGGCGACCCCCAGCGCCACGACCCAGACCAACGGAGATCCCAAGCTCATCGCCAGCACCGTGGCGCCCTCCTCTCGATCGCCGGACCGTTCCCCGATGAGGCGATCGCGAGACCTGCGAGGGTTCGGGCCGATGGTCCCTTCCGGCTGGCCCGGGCGAGCGCGACGCTGCAGCCGAACGCCACCCGAGGAGGGAGCCATGGACGCCACCGCCGCCCGCCGCAACCTCGAGGCCGAGCTGCGCCGCCTCACCGAGCTCCACCGCACCGGGACGCTCGACGGCGCCCAGCACGGCGATGCCGCCGACGAGGGGGCCGACCTGTACGAGCGGGAGGTGGAGCGCGCGCTCGACGGCGAGGTCCTCGCCGAGGTGGGCGAGATCGAAGCGGCGCTCACCCGGCTCGACGCCGGCACCTACGGCCGCTGCGAGGCGTGCGGCTCGCCGATCGCCGACGAGCGCCTCGAAGCGGTGCCGGCCACCCGGTTCTGCCGAGACCACGAGCTCGAAGCCGAGACCCATCGCGGGGGCGGCGCGCTGGGCGAGGGCCGTGACGCCATCGACCAGGTGCGGCGCGAGGCCCAGGCCCACCTCGGCGCCGCGGGTCGGAACGGCGCCGACGACCTCGACCCCGACGACGACGATCAGCGCCTGGGCGCCGAGGACGACGCCGTCCACGTGCGTCCGTCCTGACCGCAGGCCACCCCCACCCGCCCGAGCGACTCGACCAGCCCCGGCACCGCGCACGCCGCCCAGAGCTGGTGGCCCGCGGCGTTGGGGTGGAACCGGTCGGCCACGAAGACGCCGCCGAGGCGGAACGCGGCATCGGAGGCGGCGACGTCGAGCAGCACCGCACGCGGGTGGCGGGCCACCACCGCCTCGATCTCCCGGCGCACGGCCCGGGCCCGGTGGCGCAGCAGCGACGACAGGGGCGGTGGCACCCGCTCGAGGTTGCCGAGGTCGCCCACGTTGGCCACGGCGACGACCGGGATCCGGCCGGTCAGCTCCTCGACGACCAGGTCGAGCTCGCGGGCGAAGGCCGCTCGCGCCGTGCCGTGGATGGCGTCGTTCGACCCCACGGCGACGACGGCCACGTCGGGCCGGCACGCCAGCGCGGCCCCGACGCGCCGGCGGACGTCGGCCGCCCGCGAACCGCCCACGGCGAACGAGCGAACGTCGACGGGCCGGTCGGGCGCCGCCGCCTCGATCGCCTGCCAGAGCCAGAGCTCGCGCTCGTCGTCGAGCCCCGGGCCTGTGAGGGTGCTGTCGCCGAGGGCGGCGAGCACGATCGGTGCGGCGGCGGTCGGGCGGACCGGCTCGTAGCGACCCGACGCATCCGAGCCCTCGAACGACGGGAGGTCGCGGTGCACCACCCACGCAAGCTCGCAGCCGACGACCGCGGCCGAGCCGGCGGCCGCCACGGCGGCGACGACGACGACGCCCCGCCCCCACGCTCCGCCGAGGTCTGGCCCACGCATCGCCGTCAGCATCGCCGGCGATCGAGCGGACGCCAACCGCGAGCGGGGACGTTTGCGCCCTGCGGAGGCCGGGCAGCGTGGGGTTCCCGACCCGAGGAGCCCCATGCGCGCCCTGACCTGGCACGGCACCCGCGACGTGCGCGTCGACACCGTCGACGACCCCACGATCCACGAGCCCGACGACGTGATCGTGCGCATCACGTCCACCGGGCTGTGCGGTTCGGACCTGCACCTCTACGACGTCCTCGGCCCGTTCCTCGATCCGGGCGACATCTTGGGCCACGAGCCGATGGGCGTGGTCGCCGAGGTCGGTTCGGCGGTGACCGCCCTCGCTCCCGGCGACCGCGTCGTCATCCCCTTCAACGTGTCGTGCCAGGCGTGCACGATGTGCGCCCAGGGCCTGCACTCGCAGTGCGAGACGACCCAGAACCACGAGTGGGGCACGGCCGCGTCGCTCTTCGGCTACACGAAGCTCTACGGGCAGGTCCCCGGGGGCCAGGCCGAGTACCTGCGGGTCCCCTTCGGCAACTCGCTGCCCATCGCGGTGCCCGACGGTCCGCCCGACGACCGCTTCTTGTTCCTCTCCGACGTCCTCCCCACCGCCTGGCAGGCCGTCGCCTACGCGGAGGTCCCCCGTGGCGGCACCCTCGCCGTGCTCGGGCTCGGGCCCATCGGCCAGATGTCGGCCCGCATCGCGGCGCGGCGCGGCGTGGGGCGCGTGATCGCCGTCGACCTCGTCGACGAGCGCCTCGAACGGGCTCGCCGCCACGGCGCCGAGACCGTGGACCTCCGCGAGCACGACGACGTGGCCGCCGTGCTGCGAGACCTCACCGACGGGCGCGGACCCGACTCGGTGATCGACGCCGTGGGCATGGAGGCCCACGGCCAGCCGGCGCTGAAGGCGATGCAGAAGGTCGCCGGGTTGCTGCCCGATCCCGTCGCCCAGAAGCTGATCCAGACCGCCGGCGTGGACCGCCTTGGGGCCCTGCACCTCGCCATCGACGCCGTGCGGCGCGGGGGCACCATCTCGATCATCGGGGTCTACGGAGGTGCCGCCGATCCGATGCCGATGCTCCGGCTCTTCGACAAGCAGGTCCAGCTGCGGATGGGCCAGGCCAACGTGCTGCGCTGGGTCCCCGAGATCCTGCCGCTGCTCGTCGACGGCGACCCGCTCGGCGTCGACGAGTTCGCCACCCACCACCTGCCGCTCGAGGACGCGCCCGCGGCCTACGCCGCCTTCCAGAAGAAGGAGCAGGGCATGCAGAAGGTGGTGTTCCGGCCGTGACCGAGGCGCCGATCCCCACCGTCCTCGACGCCGTCGGCCAGCAGGGCGACACCGGCGACGAGCCCCGGCCGGCCCCGGCGCCGGGCGGGCGGTCGAGGCGCTCGGGCGCGCCGACCGCCTCGACGGCGTGGCCGACGCGATCCACCATCGGCTGCAGCCGATCGTGGGGCCGACGGCCGTCGGCCGCTGGCTGCGCGGCCGATGGCTCGGCCATCGCCTCCATCCGCTCCTCACCGACGTCCCTGTGGGGAGCTGGACGAGCGCCTGGGTCCTCGACGTGGTCGGCGGCGAACGGGCCGAGCCTGCCGCCGACCTGCTCGTGGCCGTGGGGCTGGCCGCGGCCGTGCCCACGGTCGCCGCCGGGTGGGCCGACTGGGTCACGTTGCCCCGCGCCGAGCGCCGCATCGGCCTGGTGCACGCCAGCGCCAACGCGCTGGCCACCGCGGCGTACGCGGCGTCGCTGGGCGCCCGGCTCGGCGGTCGGCGCGCCACCGGTCGAGCCCTCGGCCACCTCGGGGCCGGGGTGGCGAGCGTCGGCGGGCTGCTCGGCGGCCACCTCGCCTTCGTCTCGCTGCCCCGTCCGGCGAGCGGCGGGGTCGACGTCGACCCGCTCGAGGGGTCGCCCTGACGCGAGGCGGCCGGCCCTCGCGGGCCGGCCGGCTCGGTGCTCGTCGCCTCGCCCGGTGCCGGGCGGGGCCGCTACTCGATGCGGAGACCCGAGATCGCGCGGCTGATGACCAGCTGCTGGATCTGCTCGGTGCCCTCGAAGATGTCGAAGATCTTGGCGTCGCGGTGCATGCGCTCCACCGGGTACTCGCGCGTGTAGCCGTAGCCGCCGAGGATCTGGATGGCGCGCTCCGTGGCCCACACGGCGACGCGGCCGGCCTTGAGCTTGGACTGCGAGCCCTCGGCGTTCACGTACTTGCCGTTGCGCGAGAGCCAGGCGGCACGGTGCACGAGCAGCCGGGCGGCGTCGATCTCGGTGATCATGTCAGCGAGCATGAACGCGATGGCCTGGTTCATGATGATCGGCTTGCCGAACGCCTGGCGCTCCTGGGCGTACTGCAGGGCGTACTCGTAGGCGGCCCGAGCGACGCCGATGGCCTGGGCGCCCACGGCGGGGCGGGTGGCCTCGAAGGTGGCCATGGCGGGCTGCTTGCCCGAGCTCTCCTTCTTCGGCTTGTTCAGCGCCTCACGGGCCTTGGCCAGCTTCTCGTCGAGCTTGTCCTTGCCGCCGAGCAGGCACGAGCCGGGCACCTTCACGTCGTCGAGCACGACCTCGGAGGTGTGCGAGGCGCGGATGCCGTGCTTCTTGTACTTCTGGCCCATCGACAGCCCGGGGGTGTTCGGCGGGATGATGAAGCTGGCCTGGCCCCGGCCCTTGAGCTCGGGGTCGACCGCGGCGACCACCACGTGGATGTTGGCGATGCCGCCGTTGGTGATCCACGCCTTGGTGCCGTTGAGCGTCCACTCGTCCTTGGCCTCGTCGTAGACGGCGCGGGTGCGCAGCGACGAGACGTCAGAGCCGGCGTCGGGCTCGGACACGCAGAACGCGCCCAGCTTCACGTCGTCGGCGGTGCCGTAGCACTGGGGCACCCACTCCATGAGCTGCTCGGGGGTGCCGTTGCCGGCGATGCCGGCGGCGGCGAGGCCCGAGCCCATGATCGACAGGCCGATGCCGGCGTCGCCCCAGAAGAGCTCCTCGATGGCGACCGGCATGGTGAGGCCGGTGGGGTCGCCCACCATGGCCTGGGCCATGAAGTCGAAGCCGTAGAGGCCGATCTTGGCGGCCTCCTCGACGATCGGCCACGGGAACTCCTCGCGCTCGTCCCACTCCTCGGCGGCGGGCCGGACGACGTCGGCAGCGAACTGGTGGATCCAGTCCTTCAGCTGCTCCTGTTCCTCGTTGAGCGCGAGCGAGAACTCAGCCATGGCACACCTTCCGGGCGAGACGGGTCCGGCCCCGTGCCGGACGAAGGTTACCCGTGGGTAACAACGCCCAAGGCTAGACCTCGCACGCCGGAGCGCGCCAAGCCCGCGCCGCGAGGCTCAGCGCCGCCGGACGGTGGGCCCGTCGGGGGTGTCGACGATCTCCCACCCGTCCGCGGCGAGCTCGTCGCGGATGCGGTCGGCGGTGGCAAAGTCCCTCGCCGACCGAGCTCGCTGGCGCTCGGCGAGCAGCGCGGCGACCCGCTCGTCGACCGGCGCACCGTCATCGGCGCCGGCTGCGGGCGCGTCGGCCAGGCCGAACCCGAGCACCCGGTCGAAGTCGGCGAGCAGCGACCACCGGTCGGCGGCGCCGAGCTCGCCGTCGCGGGCGACGGTGGAGGCGATCGCCAGCGCCCTCGGCGCGTTCAGATCGTCGGCCAGCGCCGCCCAGAACTCGCCCCGCAGCTGCTCGGCCCGAGCCGCACCGGTTCCCCACGCGTCGCCGCCCACCTCGTCGCGGGCCGCCACCGCGTGCTGGGTGAGCCGGCGCAGGGCGGTGCCGGCCGCCTCGACCAGCTCGAAGGTGAACGCCTGCTGCTGGCGGTAGTGGGCCTGGAGGAAGAAGTAGCGGAAGGCGAGGGGGTCGATCCCCCGCTCGACGAGCGAGTCGACCACGAGGACGTGGCCCTTGCTCTTCGAGACCTTCTCGCCGCCGACGTCGAGGAACTCGTGGTGCATCCAGATGCGGACCCACGGGTGCAGGTCGAAGGCGCACTCGCTCTGGGCGATCTCGTTGGTGTGGTGGACGCGGATGTGGTCGACGCCGCCGGTGTGTATGTCGATGGGGTGACCGAGGGCGTCGTCGGCCATCACCGAGCACTCGACGTGCCACCCGGGGAAGCCGCGCCCCCACGGCGAATCCCACTCCTGGAGGCGCGTGACGCCGGGCGGCGTGAGCTTCCAGAGGGCGAAGTCCGCGGGGTGGCGCTTGTCGGCCACGTTCTCCACCCGACCGGTCGCCTCCAGGTCGTCGAGGTTCAGCCCGGCGAAGTCGGCGTAGCGGGGGAAGGTGGCGGTGTCGAAGTAGACCCCGTCGTCGATGACGTAGGTGTGGCCCTTGGCCTCGAGGGTGCGCACCATCTCGATCTGGCCCGCGATGTGGTCGGTGGCGCGCGGGTTGAGGTGGGGCTCGAGGCACCCGACGCGACGCCGGTCGCTGCGCCACTGCTCGGTCCACCGCTCGGTGATCTCCTCCACCGTCTCGCCGGTGCGCTGCGGCGGCCTCGACCTTGTCGTCGCCCTCGTCGGCGTCGCTCACCAGGTGGCCGACATCGGTGATGTTGATGACGTGCGTGACCTCGTAGCCCGCCGCCTCGAGCACCCGGCGCAGCAGGTCGGCCATGAGCTGGGAGCGCATGTTCCCGAGGTGCTGCGGGCCGTACACCGTGGGGCCGCAGGTGTAGATGCCCGCCCGGCCCTCGTGGATCGGCTCGAACGGCACCACGGCGCGGCGCCGGGTGTCGTGCAGGTGGACGGGCGGCATGCTCACCCCCCGATCTTGGCCGATGCACCATGGAGCGGTGGAGCGCAACGTGCACCAGGTGGGGTTCCGATCGGCCGCCTTCCCGCAGGACCGGCTGGAGGAGGAGGAGCTGGGCGGCGGCGTGCACGGGATGGCGCTCGCCTTCTGGGTGGTCGACGCCCTGCGCGCCGCGGGCCTCGAACCGGGCGAGCCCTTCCCGGAGGACTACGGGTGGATGCTCGCCATCGCCGGCCCCGGCCGGGTCAGCGTCACGTGCTCGGCCGTGCCGTCGAGCGTCGACGAGCACGTCGTGGTGGTGGAGGATGCCCCTCGACGCTTCCGCAAGCCCGATCCCGAGGCCGCCGCGCTGGTGGACCGGGCGGTCGCCGCCCTCGCCGCGGCGCTGGGCGCCCATCCCGACGTCGCCGAGGTCGCCTGGGCCCAGGGCGGCCCGGCCGGCCGCTGATCGAGCGCTGCCCCACCGGGCAACGGCTTGGGAGGGCCGCGGAGCGGGCCGGTACCGTCTCAGGCCTATGGCCACGCCCAACGTCCCCGACAAGCCCTCCCTCGACGGCCTCGAGGAGAAGTGGGACGCGGTGTGGGAGGAGCAGGGCACCTACCGCTTCGACCGCACGCGCGAGCGGGCCGACGTCTTCTCGATCGACACCCCGCCGCCGACCGTCTCGGGCTCGCTGCACGTCGGCCACGTGTTCAGCTACACCCACACCGACACCGTCGCCCGGTACCAGCGCATGCGGGGCAAGGCCGTCTTCTACCCGATGGGCTGGGACGACAACGGCCTGCCCACCGAGCGCCGGGTCGAGAACTACTACGGCGTCCGCTGCGACCCGAGCGTCGCCTACATCGAGGGCTACGTCCCGCCCGAGACCCCGGCGAAGGACCGCCAGGACTACGACGCCATCGGCCGGCGCAACTTCGTCGAGCTCTGCGAGGAGCTGGCCGCGCGCGACGAGGTCGTGTTCGAGCAGCTGTGGCGCCGCCTCGGGCTGTCGATCGACTGGTCGATGACCTACAGCACCGTCTCGCTCAAGACCCAGCGCACCAGCCAGCGGGCGTTCCTGCGCAACCTGGCCCGGGGCGAGGCCTACTCCTCGGAGGCCCCGAGCCTCTGGGACGTCACCTTCCAGACCGCCGTCGCCCAGGCCGAGCTGGAGGACCGCCCCCGCCCCGGCGCCTACCACGACCTCGCCTTCCACCGCACCGACGGCGGCGGCGACGTCGTCATCTCCACCACCCGCCCCGAGCTGGTGGTCAGCTGCGTCGCCCTCGTCGCCCACCCCGACGACGAGCGCTACCAGCCGCTGTTCGGCTCGACCGTCACCACGCCGGTCTTCGGCGTCGAGGTCCCGGTCAAGGCCCACCCGCTGGCCGAGATCGACAAGGGCACCGGCATCGCCATGGTCTGCACCTTCGGCGACCTCACCGACGTCACCTGGTGGCGCGAGCTGCAGCTCGAGACCCGCGCCGTCATCGAGAAGGACGGCCGCTTCCGCGCCGAGGCCCCCGAGTGGCTGGCCACCGACGCCGCGCGCGACGCCTACGCCCAGATCGCCCGCAAGGCGCCGGGCGGTGCCCAGCGGGTCATGGTCGAGCTGCTCACGGCCAGCGGCGAGCTGCTCGGCGAGCCCAAGAGGATCGAGCATCCGGTCAAGTTCTTCGAGAAGGGCGACAAGCCCCTCGAGATCGTCACCACCCGCCAGTGGTACATCCGCAACGGCGGGCGCGACGACGACCTGCGCCACGCCCTCGTCGGGAGGGCCGACGAGCTCGCCTGGCACCCCGACTACATGCGCCACCGCTACACCACCTGGGTCGACGGCCTGAACGGCGACTGGCTGATCTCCCGGCAGCGGTACTTCGGCGTCCCGATCCCCCTCTGGTACCGGCTCGACGACGAGGGCCGCCCCGACCACGCCCACCCGATCGTCCCCGACGAGTCGCTCCTGCCGATCGACCCGCTGGCCCAGATCCCCGACGGCTACACGGCCGACCAGCGCGACCAGCCCGGCGGCTTCACGGGCGAGCCCGACATCATGGACACCTGGGCCACGTCGTCGCTGACCCCGCAGATCGCCACCGGCTGGGAGGAGGACCCCGACCTCTTCGCCCGCACGTTCCCGATGGACCTGCGGCCGCAGGCGCACGACATCATCCGGACCTGGCTGTTCTCCACGGTGGTCCGCAGCCACTTCGAGTTCGGCACGGTCCCGTGGTCGAACGCCGCCCTGTCGGGGTGGATCCTCGACCCGGACCGCAAGAAGATGTCGAAGTCGAAGGGCAACGTGGTCGTCCCCTCCGACCTGCTCGAGCAGCACGGCTCCGACGCCGTCCGCTACTGGGCCGCCAACGGCCGCCCGGGCACCGACACCGCGTTCGACGCCGGCCAGATGAAGATCGGCCGCCGCCTCGCCATCAAGGTGCTGAACGCCTCGAAGTTCGCGCTCGGCCTGGGCGAGCCGACGGCCGGTGCCCGCCCCACCGAGGCCATCGACATCGCCATGCTGGGCGAGCTCGCCGGCCTCGTCGAGGACGCCACCCGAGCGTTCGACGGGTTCGACTACGCCCGGGCGCTCCAGCGCAGCGAGGAGTTCTTCTGGCGGTTCTGCGACGACTACCTCGAGCTGGTGAAGGGCCGCGCCTACGCCGACGGCCCCGGCGCCGACTCGGCCCGGGTCGCGCTGCGCGCCGCGCTCTCGACCCTCCTGCGGCTCTTCGCCCCGTTCCTCCCCTACGTCACCGAGGAGGTCTGGTCGTGGCACGAGGAGGGGTCGGTCCACCTCGCCCCCTGGCCCACCTCCACGGAGCTGCGCGCCCTGGCCGGCGAGGACGTCTCCGCCGGGGGCGCGCCCTCCCCGCTCGTCGTCGCCGCCGACGCCATCCGGGAGGTCCGCAAGGCCAAGTCCGACGCCAAGGTCTCCCAGCGCGCCGCCGTCGAGCGGGCCACGGTGACCGACATCGGCGACCGGATCGCCGCCCTTCGCCTCGCCGCCGACGACCTGTGCGCGGCCGGCTCGATCGACGACCTCGTCCTCGTCGAAGGAGCGGAGGCATCGGTCGAGGTCGTGCTCGCCCCCGTGGCCGAGGCGTGAAGGCGGGGCCGAGCGGCCCCCTGCGCCCGGGCTGGCGCGAGCGACCGGCGCCCAGCCGGCTCGCCCCGGACCACCCGGCCCACGACGAGATCCTCGAGCGCCATCGGCGCGCCGTCGACGCCGGCCTGTCGACCTACCTCGACCCCCGCACCGGCTTCACGGTGATGACGGCGCAGTACCTGGTGGACCGCGGCTACTGCTGCAGCGCCGGGTGCCGGCACTGCCCGTGGGCCGAGGGCTGGGACCAGTTCCAGATGTGAGCTGACGCTCACCCCTGGACCATCGCCGGGAAAGATCGGGACCTACGACCCGATCGCGCCACGCGATGGCGCTGCTACCCTCCGGGGTACCGGCTAGAACACGAGCCGCAGCGCCTGGGCAGCGAAGGAGCGCAGCGATGGACGTGGTGACCCTCTCCCGATGGCAGTTCGGGATCACGACCGTGTACCACTTCTTGATGGTCCCGCTGACCATCGGGTTGGGGCTGACGGTGGCGTGGTTCCAGACCAAGTGGTACCGCACCGGCGACGAGTCGTACCTGCGGCTCACCAAGTTCTTCGGGAAGCTCTTCCTGATCAACTTCGCCATGGGCGTGGTCACGGGCATCGTCCAGGAGTTCCAGTTCGGCATGAACTGGGCGAGCTACTCCCGGTTCGTCGGCGACGTCTTCGGCGCTCCCCTCGCCATGGAGGCGCTCGTCGCCTTCTTCCTCGAGTCCACGTTCCTCGGGCTGTGGATCTTCGGGTGGGACCGCCTCTCGCGCAAGCTCCACCTGGCCACGATCTGGGCGGCCGCCATCGGCGCCACCCTGTCCGCGTACTTCATCATCGCGGCCAACTCCTGGATGCAGCACCCCGTCGGCGTCATCTTCAACCCCGAGACCGGCCGAGCCGAGCTCACCGACATCGGGGCCGTGCTCACCAACTCGACCACCCTCGCCGCCTACCCGCACGTGATCGCCGGATCGCTGCTCACCGCCTCGGTGTTCGTGGGCGGCATCTCCGCCTACCTGCTGATGCGGGGCAAGGCGATGCCCGCCGGCGACGACAAGGCGCTCCACAAGGCGGTCCGCATCTCGATCTACCTGACCTTCGCCATGGGCATCGCCGTGGCGGTCAGCGGCGACTACCAGGCCCGGCTGATGTTCAAGCAGCAGCCGATGAAGATGGCCGCCGCCGAGGCCCTGTGCGACACCGAGGAGGGCGCCGGCTTGTCGGTGTTCGCGGTGGGCGACCCGGGCGCCGAGTGCGACGTGCGCACCCTCACGGTCCCGAACCTGCTCTCGTTCATGGCGACGGGCAGCCCCGACGGCACGGTCAAGGGCGTGCGCGACCTCCAGGTGGAGTACCAGGAGCGCTTCGGCCCCGGCGACTACCGCCCGAACCTGGCCATCACCTACTGGAGCTTCCGCGCCATGGTCGGCTTCGGCGCCGTCGCCTCGTTCGGGGCGGTGGTGGCCTGGTGGATGACCCGCAAGGGCAAGGAGCTGCCCACGAACGCGCCGTGGCTGCGCAAGGCGTCGATCGCCATCATCGCCACGCCGTTCCTGGCCAACGCCACCGGGTGGATCTTCACCGAGATGGGACGCCAGCCGTGGGTCGTCGCGCCCAACCCCGACGGGCTGCCCGAGGTGCGACTCCTGACGCGCGACGCCGTGTCGGCCGCCGTGAGCGCACCCATGGCCATCACGACGCTCGTCGGCTTCACGCTCATCTACGGGGCGCTGATGGTCGTCGAGCTGAAGCTGCTGAAGCGCTACGTGATGGCCGGCCCCGAGGCGGTGATGCCCCACGGCCCGGCCGGCGGGCCGCCCGACGGCGACAGCGGCGGGCGCGGCGGCGGCTCGGGCGAGGGCCCATCGGACGACCGCGAGGCCGCGCTGCTGGCCTTCGCCTACTGAGAGGAGACGACGATGGAGCTGTCGACCTTCTGGTTCCTCCTCCTCGGGGTGCTCTGGACGGGCTACTTCTTCCTCGAGGGGTTCGACTTCGGCGTCGGGATGCTGCTGCACCCCCTCGGCCGCGACGAGACCGAGCGCCGGGTGCTGATCAACACGATCGGCCCGGTGTGGGACGGCAACGAGGTGTGGCTGCTCACCGCGGGCGGCGCCACCTTCGCCGCCTTCCCCAACTGGTACGCCACCCTCTTCTCGGGGTTCTACCTCCCGCTGTTCCTCATCCTCGTGGCCCTCATCCTGCGCGGGGTGGCCTTCGAGTACCGCGGGAAGGTCGACAGCGACGCCTGGCGGCGCCGCTGGGACCTGGCGATCGCGTTCGGCTCGTGGGTGCCGTCGATCCTCTGGGGCGTGGCCTTCGCCAACATCGTGCGCGGCGTGCCGATCGATGAGGCGGGCGACTTCACCGGCAACCTGCTGACGCTGCTCAACCCGTTCGGCCTGCTCGGCGGCGTGGTCACCGCCTCGCTGTTCCTGCTCCACGGGCTGCACTTCGTGACCCTGAAGACCGAGGGCGAGATCCACGAGCGGGCCAAGGCCATGAGCGAGCGGATCGCGATCGTGCCCATCGTCGCCGGCGCCACGTTCCTCATCTGGAACCAGGTGGCCCGGGGCGAGGCATGGACGTGGGCGCCGGTGCTCGCGGCCGCGATCGCCCTCGTGGCCTCGGTCGTGGCCACCCGGGCGCACCGCGACGGCTGGGCGTTCGTGCTGACCGGCCTCGCCATCGCCGCCGCGGTGGCGGCGCTCTTCGGGAGCCTGTACCCGAACGTCATGCCCTCCACCACCGACCCGGCCTTCAACCTGACGGTGGAGAACGCCTCGTCGACGCCCTACACCCTGAAGGTGATGTCGTGGGTGGCGGTGATCATGACGCCGGTGGTGCTCCTGTACCAGGCCTGGTCGTACTGGGTCTTCCGCAAGCGGATCGGCTCGCACCACATCCCACCGGTGTCGGTGCCCGGCGCGCCCTGAGGGGGCGCGAGCGCGAGGATCGGCCGGTGACCGCACCGGCGACCACCAGCGCACCGGGCACCCGGCCGCGTGGGCCGGTCGACCCGCGCGTCCTGTCGCTCGCCCCGGCGCTCCGGCGCCACCTCCTGGTGGTGTCGGCCCTGGCCGCCTTCGTGGCCGCGGCCGTGCTGGTCCAGGCCGAGGTCCTCGCCCAGGCCATCCCCGAGCTCGTGCAGGGCGACCGCTCGCGCGCCGGGCGCCTCGTGGTCGCCCTCCTGCTCGTGGCCCTCGTGCGGGCGGCCACCGCCGCCGCCACCGACCGATCGGCCACCGCGGCGGTCATCGCGACCCGCCGCACGGTCGCCCACCGCGTGCTCGACCGGGTCGAGCACCTGCGCGCCGACCGCCGCAGCGAGCTGGGCCCGGCCCGGGTCGCCGCCCTCACCACCACCGCGTCCGACGCCATCGAGCCCTGGATCCGGTCGTACGTCCCCGGGCTCCCGCTCGCCGTCGCCCTGCCCATCGCGGCGGGCCTGCGCATCCTCGGGGCCGACCTCACCTCCGCCCTCATCCTCGCCGTGGTGGTCCCGCTGGTGCCGATCTTCATGGTGCTGATCGGGGTGGCCACCGAGCGCCAGACCGCCAAGCAGTGGGATGCGCTGCAGCGGCTGGCCGGCCGGTTCCTCGACGTGATCTCCGGGCTGCCGACGCTCCGCCTGTTCGGCCGGGCCGATGCCCAGGTGGCCCGCGTGCGCGAGGTCACCGACCGCTACCGGACCGTGACGATGCGGACGCTCCGGGTCGCCTTCCTCTCCGCCCTGGTCCTCGAGCTGCTCGCCACCCTGTCGGTCGCGCTGGTGGCGGTGGCGCTCGGCGGGCGACTCGTGCACGGGGGCATCGACCTCGAGACCGCGCTGGTGGTGCTCCTGCTCACCCCCGAGTGCCTGCTGCCCATCCGGCGGGTGTCGGCGGCCTTCCACGCCGCGACGGCGGGCGTCGACGCCGCCGCCGAGATCCACGAGGCCCTCGACCTGCCCGTCCGCCCGCGCGGCCGACGGGCGATGCCCGACGGCGGCCCCCTCGTGGCCGACGGCGTCGCGGTCACCGCCGATCGGCGGGGCCCCCGCCTGATGGGCACGAGCATCGCCGTGGCGCCCGGCCGCATCGTCGCCATCACCGGACCGAGCGGTGCCGGCAAGAGCACGCTGCTCGACGTGCTGCGGGGCGCGCTGCCTCCCGACGAGGGATCGGTCGCCCTGAGCGGCGTCGCCCTCGGCGACCTCGACCAGCGCGAGCTGGCGTCCGCCGTGCGGTGGGTCCCCCAGCGCGCCCGTCCCCTCGGCCCGACGGTGGCCGCATCGGTCGCACTGGGGCACCCGACCGATGCGTCCACCGAGGCGGCGGTCGACGAGGCGATCGAGCGCTTCGGCCTCGGCGCGCTCCGCCACGCGCCACCCGGCGACACCTCCGGCGGCGAGCTGCGCCGGATCGCCCTCGCCCGGGCCTTCGTCGGCGTCCGGACGGGCACCGTGCGAGCCCTCCTGCTCGACGAGCCCACCGCCCAGCTCGATCCCGTCGCAGCCCGAGCGGTGATCGACGCGGCGCTCGCCGCGCGCGACGACGGCGTGGGCGTCGCCATCGCCACCCACGACCCGGCGGTGGTGGCCGTGGCCGACGACGTCGTGGCCGTAGCCGCCGTCGCCCCCTCCGACGGCGGGGCCGCAGCACCGAGCAGCGAGCGGATCGAGGAGGTCCCGGTCCACCTCCACACCGACACGGCCCTCGTCCCCGACCCGGTCGCCGGTTGGGCGGCCGAGGTGGCCAGCGACCTCGACGCCGACGGTCGGGGCGGGCTGCGCTGGTTGCTCCGCACCGCCCGGGGCCAGCGTCGACGGCTGCTCGCCGCCGGCGTGCTCGGGGTCCTCACCGACGCCTGCACGATCGGCCTGGCCGCCCTCGCCGCCTGGCTGATCGTGCGAGCCGCGGAGCGTCCGTCCTTCGCCGACCTGGCCGTGGCCGCCGTGGGCGTCCGGGCCTTCGCGCTCGGCAAGGGCGTGCTGCGCTACGAGGGGCGGCTGACCTCCCACGACGCCACCCTCCGGCTCCTGGCCGACCTGCGAGCCACGGTGATCGCCCGACTGGCCCGACTGGCCCCGACGGGCCTCCCGAAGGGGCCCGCGGCGACCTGCTGGCCCGCATGGTCGACGACATCGACCGCATGCAGGACCTCTTCCTCCGCGTCCTCGGGCCGATCGGCGCGTCGCTCACCGTCGGCCTGGCGGCCGCGCTCGCCGCCGCCGCGCTCGACCCGCTCGGCGGCGCGGCCCTCCTCGCCACGGTGCTGCTCGTCGGTGGCGGCCTCCCGCTCGTCGGCCATCGCGCCGCCCGCCGACGGGGCACCCTGGCCGCCGGTCTGCGGGGCGCCATCGCCACCGACGTCGTCGAGCTCGCGGACCATGCCGAGGAGCTGGTGGCCGCCGGCGCGGCGGGCACCTGGCGGGGCCGGATCGACGTCCGCGCCGACGAGCTCGATGCGGTCGATCGAGCGCAGGGCCGCTGGGGCGCAGCCGTCGCCGCGGTCGCGGCCGCCGCCCCCGCCCTCGCCACCGCCGCCATGGTGGCCACGCTCGGACGCCCCGGCAGCCCCACCGGTCCGGAGCTCGGCGTCCTCGTGCTCCTGCCGCTCGCCGTGGCCGAGCTGGTCGCCCCGCTCGCGGCCGCCGGTGAGGCGCTCGCCCGAGTGGAGGCCTCGGCCTCGCGGGTGCTGGCCCTGCTCCGCCGGCCCGACCCCGTGCCCGACCCGACGACGCCCGCGCCCGACCCGGCCACCGCCGACCTCGAGCTGCACGACGTCGCGGTGGCGTGGCCGGGTGCCGCGCCGGCCGTCACCGCCGTCGCGCTGCACGTGGCCGAGGGCGAGCGGGTGGCGATCGTCGGCCCCAGCGGCTCGGGCAAGTCGACCATCGCCGCCGCCCTGGTCGCCTTCCTCGCGCCGGTGCAGGGCACGTACCGGGTCGGCGGCGTCGACGCCCGCGCCCTCGGGGGCGACGGCGTGCGGCGGCAGGTCACCTGGTGCCAGCAGGATCCGTGGTTCGCCGACTCCACCCTCGCCGACAACCTGCGCATCGCCGACCCCGCCGCGAACGACGACGCCCTCCGCGACGCCCTCCGCGTCGCCCACCTCGACGCCTGGCTGGCCCGCCTCCCCGACGGGCTCGAGACCCGCCTCGCGCGCGACGCGAGCGCGATGTCGGGCGGCGAGCGCCAGCGCCTCGCCCTGGCCCGAGCCCTGCTCGGGGGCCAGCGGGCCATCGTCCTCGACGAGCCCACCGCCCACCTCGACGAGGCGACGGCCGCCGTCGTGCTCCGCGACCTGCTCGCCGCCACGGCCACGCGCGCCGTCGTGGTGATCGCCCACGATGCCGCCGCCGGGGTCGGCGAGCGGCGCTACGAGCTGGTGCCGGGCGAGCCCGACGAGCCCGCCCGATGGCGGGCGGTCACGACCTAGGCCTCAGACGAGCGAGGCGACGCCGCTGGCGAGTCCGAAGATCAGCGCCAGCACCACGCCGATCACGAGGCCCACGGCGATCGGGACGAGCACCCAGGCATCGCCACCGGTGGCGTGGTCGTCGTGGGCGTCGTGGCCGTGGTGCCCGTGGGCGTCGCCCTCCTCGAAGCCGCCGATCGGCTCGCCCTCGCCCGGGAACTCGTGGGGGCCCTGCTCGTCGACGATGTGGGGGTCGGTTCCGGACGCCATGGCCACAGCATCGCCCACCGCGACCGGTCGGTGCCACCCGACGGCCCGAGGCGGGCCGCGGTCAGGGCGTGGGGCCCTGGCCGGTGCGCACGAAGGTCACCGGCGGCAGCTCGACGCCGGCCTCGGCGAGCGCCTCGGCGATCTTCACGCGCAGCAGGCGACCCACGCGCCACTGGGCGCCGGGCCGGGTCTTGCCCTGCACGCGGATCGTGGCGGCGTCGGGGCCGAGGTACTCGAGCCCGAGCACCTCGGGGGTCGAGAGCACATCGGGCGCCGCCTCGGCCGAGGCCCACACCGCCTCCGCCGCCCGGCCGATGACCTCCGCGGCGAGCTCGAGGTCGGCGCTGGGCGCCACGGCGACGTCGAGCACGGCCCGCGCCCACTGCTGGGACTTGTTGCCCACCCGACGGACCTCGCCGTTCGGGACGTGCCACACGGTGCCGTTCTGGTCGCGGAGGCGGGTGACGCGCAGCGTGACCATCTCGACGACGCCCGAGGCCTCGCCGAGGTCGACGACGTCGCCCACCCCGTAGTGGTCCTCGATGAGCATGAAGGTGCCCGACAGGAAGTCGCGCACCAGGCTCTGGGCGCCGAAGCCCAGGGCGACGCCGGCGACGCCCGCGCCGGCGAGCAGCGGTCCGAGGTCCCAGCCGATCACGTCGAGGATCTGGATCCCCGCCACGGTGCCGATGATCCCCGTGGCGACGCTGCGCAGGACCGTGGTGATCGTCTCGGCGCGCGCCGCCGAGCGCACGTTGACCTCGCCCGTGGACAGGAAGACCGACGGCGTGCGCGAGCGGAGGCGCTTGGCGCCGTCGCCCTCGGAGATGCCCTGGATCCGCTGGCCGAAGCGCCGGATGGCCCGCCGGGCCAGGCGGTTGATGATCCAGGCGACGACGACGATCCACAGGATCTGGAGCGGCACGTCGTCGAGCCAGTCGAAGACCTTGGCAACCTCGCGGTTGCCGGTCAGCTCGAACGCCCAGCGGCAGGCGTTGCCCGGCTGGTCCGAGCAGGCCCGCGCCAGCTCCTCGGGGTCCACGTCGGTGAGCAGGGCGAGCACGGGGGAAGGCATCGCCGACCCACGCTACCGAGGTCTCAGCCGACGCCCACGAGGTCGGGGTCGGGCTCGTCGTCGCCGGCGACCTCGGCGGCCGTCGTCGGCGCCGGTCCCCGCCCGGGCTCGTACTCGGGGGCGGGCAGGGCGCCCTCGCCCTCGAGGTCGAGGTTGGGCAGGAGGCGGTCCAGCCACCCGGGCAGCCACCAGTTGCGATCGCCCAGCAGCTGCATCGTGGAGGGCACCAGCACCATGCGGATCACGGTGGCATCGAGGAAGATCGCCACGGCGAGGCCGATGCCGAACATCTTGACGGTCGGGTCGTCGCCGAAGGCGAAGGAGCCGAACACGCTCACCATGATGATGGCCGCCGCCGTGATGACCCGGGCGGTGTGGCTGATGCCCCGGGCGACGCTGAGCGTGTTGTCGCCCGTGTGGAGGTACTCCTCGCGGATGCGCGACATGAGGAAGACCTCGTAGTCCATCGACAGCCCGAAGAGGATGGCGAACATGAACATCGGCAGGAAGCTGATGATCGGCAGCGACTCCTCGATGCCGACCAGCGACCCGCCCCACTGCCACTGGAAGACGGCGACGAGCACGCCGTAGGCCGCACCGATGCCCAGCAGGTTCATGAGGGCCGCCTTGAGCGGCACGAGGACCGAGCGGAACACCATCATGAGCAGCACGAACGACATCAGCAGGACCGACCCGATGAAGATCGGGAGGCGGCTGGTGATCTTGTCGGAGATGTCGATGAAGAACGCGGTCTGGCCGGTGACCGCGGTCCGCCCCACGCCCGATCGCTCGACCGCGCCCGGCAGCACGTCGCCGCGCAGCCGGTGGACGAGCTGCTGGGTGGCGGCGTCCTGCGGGGCGCTCTTCGGGAACGCCGTGAGGAGGGCGAGCTCACCGTCCTCGCTGACCATCGGGTTCGGGGCGACGGCGGCGACCTCGGGGTCGGCGGCGATGGCGTCGACGACGGTGGGCAGGGCGTCGGCGAGGGGCCCGTCGCCCTTGGTGACGACGATGGCCAGCGGGCCGTTGAAGCCCGGCCCGAAGCCCTCGGCCAGCAGGTCGTAGGCCGCGCGGGTGGTGGAGCCGGGCGGGTCGTTGCCGGCATCGGTCTGGCCGAGGCGGATGGAGGAGAACGGCACGATCAGCAGCACCAGCAGGGCCGTCGACCCGAGGGCGTAGGGCCAGGGGTGCCGCGAGACGTGGCGCGACCAGCGGGCGGCGACGGTGGTGGCGTCGTCGGCGACGCCGAGCTTCACGCCGGGGACCCGGAGCTTGTCGATCCGGTGGCCGATGATGCCGAGCAGGGCCGGCAGCAGGGTGATGGCGGCGATCACCGCGACGGTGACGGTGACGGCGATGGCGCAGCCCATGAGCGCGACGGAGCTGATGCCGACGAACGCCAGGCCCAAGATCGCGATGACCACGGTCGTGCCGGCGAACACCACGGCCTGGCCGGCGGTGGCGATGGCCCGGCCTGCGGACTCCTCCACCGTCATCCCGCGGTGGAGGTGCTCGCGGTGGCGGGTGACGATGAACAGGGCGTAGTCGATGCCGACGCCGAGGCCGATCATGGTGGCGAGGGTGGGCGCCACCGTGGGCACGCTGATGACCGACTCGAGGACGGTGATGATCCCGAGCCCCGTGCCGAGGCCGATGAGGGCCGTGCCGAGCGGGAGCCCCATGGCCACGACCGACCCGAACGCGAGCAGGAGGACCACGATGGCGACGAGCAGGCCGATCACCTCGGAGCTGCCGCCGATCTCCTGCTCGCCGATGCGGACCTCGCCGCCGTACTCGACCTGGAACCCGGCGTCGCGCAGCGCCGTGCCGGACTCGGCGAGGCGCTCGCCCGGCGCGGTGCCGAGCTCGGCGGGGTCGCTGTCGTAGGTGACGAAGGCGAAGCCGATCGTCGGCTCGACCGGCGACGGGGTGAGGGCGCCGACCTCGGTGACGCGGCTGCTCGGCCACCTCGGCGAGGTAGTCGGCCACCTGGGCGGCCACGGCCTCGTCGGCCAGCGTCGTCCCCTCGGGCGCCCGGAGCACGACCTGGGCCCGGGCGCCCTCGTCGGGGAGCGCGTCGGCGAGCAGGTCGCGGCCGGCCTGGGCCTCGGTGCCGGGCACCGAGAAGTCGTCGACCACCTCGCCGCCGAGCGCCCGACCGAGGATGCCGATGCCGATCAGCGCGACCAGCCACAGGCCCAGGACGAGCCAGCGACGGCGGACGGTGGCGCGGCCGAGCCGGTACAGCAGGTTGGACACGTCTCTCCCGGGGCGATCGTCGGAGCTCTCACTCTGATCGGCCGGGATCCCGTCGATCCAGGTCGGAGCGACGGTCATCGGTCACGTCAGGGGGCGGTGTCGCTCACCTGCTCGATGCGGATGACGAACGTCAGGGGCTCGTTGCCGTCGATGACGGGCGGCGACCCTTGCTCGCCGTAGGCCAGCGCCGGGGGGATGTCGAGCTGCACGAGCGCGCCCTCGCGCTGGCCCACCAGGCCGTCGGTCCACCCCGGGATCACCTGGAACGCCGTGGCCGTGGACGGCGCCGTGCCCAGCGCGGCGGTGATCGGCTGACCGCGCTCCCACGAGGAGTCGAAGGCGACGCCGGTGCTGCACGCGATGCCCAGGTAGTCGACCGTGACGTACGAGGCGTCGGTGACCTCGGGCCCCTCGCCCTCCTCCAGCACGGTCACGCCGACCTCGTCGGTGGGCGGGACGTCGGGCAGGTCGATGTCGGTGGGGGCGCCGCCGGCGCCGTCGAGGCCCGTGGCCTCGGCGCACTCGTCGGGGGCGACGCGGGTGGTCGTGGTGGCGAGCGGGTCCGTGCCGGGGGCGCCGGTGGCCGGCGCGGTGCTCGCCGCGTCGTCGGCGCCGGCGTCGTCGCCGTCGCTCGACCCGCACGCGGCGACCCCGAGCAGCAGGGCGAGGGCCACGACGCCGGCGGCGAAGCGGCGCATCAGCCCGCCGCCTCGGTGGTCGTGGTCTCGGCGTCGGGGGTCGCCTCGCCCTCGGCGGGCACGGTCGAGGCCGTGGGGTCGGCCGGTGCCTCCTCGGTCGTGTCGACGATCCTCACCAGGAACGTGAGCGGATCGTTCGGGCCGATCGCCGGCGGGTTGCCCTGCTCGCCGTAGCCCTTGTCCGAGGGGATGTCGAGCTGGAGGAGCGAACCGACCTTCTGACCGGCGAGCCCGTCGGTCCAGCCCTCGATGACCGAGAAGGCGGTGGCCGACGGCTCGGCATCGGCGAGGGCGACCTGGATGGGCTCGCCGCGGTCCCACGAGGAGTCGAACTGCTGGCCGTTCGAGCAGGCGATGCCCAGGTAGTCGACCGTCGGGTAGCTCTTCGTGGTCACCTCGGCGCCGTCGCCCTCCTCCAGCACGGTGACCTCCACGTCGCCCTCGGTGGGCGTGGTGGGCAGCGTGAAGTCGGCGAGGGTGGGCTTGCCCTCGGCCTCGGGGATGCCCGGCGAGGGGTTGCAGGCGGTGGGCGCGTCGGTGAGCGAGATGAGGTCGACCACGAACTCGAGGTCGGCGTCCTTGCCGATGCCGAGGCCCTCGTCGCCGGTCTCGCCGTAGGCCTCGGCCGCAGGGATCAGCAGCTGGCGCCGGGCGCCCACCTTCATGTCGGTCAGGCCCGTCTCGAGGCCCTGGATCAGCTGGCCGGTGCCGAGCCGCACGGTCAGGGGCTGGGGGTCGTCGTAGGTGGAGTTGAACACCTTGCCGTCGGCGACCGTGGCGCCGATGAGGTCCACGGTGAGGTACTTCGTCGCGTCGGCCTTGCACGCCTTGTCGGCGCCCTTCTCGAGATCGGTGACCTTGGTGGCGTCGCCCACCTTCGCGCCCGCCTCGATCTCGGGGGCGTCGTCGGCGCGCCGATCGGCCTCGGTGATGGTGCAGCCCAGCCCGTCCTTCACCACCTTCCCGCCGAGCTCGTCGCTCCCGCAGCCGACGAGGAGGAGCGCGAGGCGAGGGCGCCCGCCACGAGGGGACGCGAGGTGGTGCGTGCGGTCCGAGGCATGGGGGCGAACCGTACCCGAGCCGCCTCGGGGCCCACGGGTCGCCGAGCCGCCCCGACCGGCGGTCCGGTAGCGTCGGTCGCCGTGCTCGACGGGTCCGGGGGCCGAGCGGGCGCGCAGCGCCCCGCCCACCGCCGGCGCGGCGCGCTCGCCCTGGCGGCGCTCGTCGCCCTCGGCGCGGCGGTGGCGCCCGCACCGGCGCTGGCCCAGGGGAGCCCCGCCGAGGAGCTGGCGGCTACCCGGCCCGCCGAGACGCCCGGCATCGATCCCGTGCTCGACGCCGTGGCCGTCCGGTCCACGCCGGCGCTGCGGCGCGCCGAGGACCTGCTGGCGGCGGCCCTCGCCGACCAGCGCGAAGCATCGCTGCGGCTCATCGACGCCCAGCGGACGCGCCAGGAGCGGGCCCTGCGGGCCACCGAGGCCGACCAGCTCGTGGCCGCCGCCGAGGAGGCGCTCCTCGCCGCGCAGCAGCAGCTGGCCGACGAGGAGGCCGAGCTCGACCGCCGGGTCCGCACCGAGCGCCGCACCCGGGCGGCGCTGCGCGTCGAGCAGGACCGCCTGCGCCAGATGGCGGCGAACCTCTACGCCACGGCACCCGACGACACCTACGCCGTCCTCGGGAGCCTGAGCGACTTCACCGAGGCCGACCGCCGCGACGCGGCGCGCGACCGAGGCGTCGAGGTGCAGAGCGAGGCGGTGGAGGACGCCCGCACCCCCTGGGAGGAGGCGCGGCAGGCCCGCACCCGCCAGGACCGCCGCACCGAGCGCGCCCGGTCCGAGGCGGCGACGGCCCTCGAGCGCCTGGCCACGGCGCGCGACGACCGCGACCACGCCGCCGACCGCCTGGGCGAGGCCGAGCGCGCCGTCGCCGGCGCCCAGGCGGCCTTCGACGACGACCAGCAGCGGGCCCTCGACGCGCTCGCCGACCGTCGCGAGGCGCGCCTCGAGGCCGATGTCGACGACGCGCCGCTCACGCTCGTCGCCCTGCACGCCTACTGGCGGGCCGCCCAGCTGGCCCCGTGCCGGGTGCCGTGGTGGGTGATCGCCGGGGTGGGACGGGTGGAGACCCGCCACGGCACCGCGTTCGGCAGCCGGGTCACGCCCGAGGGCGACACGACGGTCCACATCATCGGCATCCCCCTCGACGGCCGGCCCGGGACGCTCGCCGTCGGCGACTCCGACGGCGGGCGCCTCGACGACGACCCCGTGTGGGACCGCGCGGTCGGGCCGATGCAGTTCCTCCCCGGCACCTGGGGCCGGCTCGGGCGCGACGGGAACGGCGACGGGATCGCCGACCCGCACAACCTCTACGACGCCGCGTCGGCGGCCGCCGGGCTGCTGTGCCTCGGCGGCGACCTGCTCGACGAGGGCGCGCAGCGCGCCGCCCTGCTCCGGTACAACCGCTCGGTGCCCTACGGGTCCCAGGTGCTCGCCGAGGGCGGGCGGTATCGCGATGCGCTGGCCGAGCTCCCCGACCTGCCGCCGATCCCCGACCTGGCGCCCGACGCGGCCGGCGGGTGAGCACCGCCGCTCACCCGAAGGGCAGGCCGCCCGCCTCGAGGTCGAGCAGGAACCGCTTCCGCTCCATCCCGCCCGCGTAGCCGGTGAGCGAGCCGTCGGCGCCGATCACCCGGTGGCAGGGCACGATGATGGCAATCGGGTTGCGCCCGTTGGCCAGCCCCACCGCCCGGAAGCCGTTGGTGGCCCCGATGGCCCGGGCGACCTCGCCGTAGGTGCTGGTCGAGCCGTAGGGGATGGCGCGCAGCTGCGCCCAGACCCGACGCTGGAAGTCGGTGCCCTCGGGGGCGAGGGGCAGGTCGAAGGTGCGGCGCTCCCCCGCGAAGTACTCGCCCAGCTGCCCGGCGGCCTCGTCGAGCGAGCCATCGTCGGGCGCCAGGCCCTCCAGCTGGACCGGGGCGAGGTCCGGCCCGGTCATCAGGCACCGGGTGAGCGACCGACCGTCGCCGGCGAGGACGAGGTCGCCGATGGGCGACCCGATGGTGCGGTACCGATCCGTGGCGGGGGGTGCGACAGCGGCCATGGCGAGCACGCTACGCCCGACGCCCTCGCCCATCTGGCGGGAATCGGACGAGGAGGACGAGCCGCCCGATCGACGCCGGTACGGTGTGGGGCCCGACGAGACCAGCGACCCGGGAGGGCCGGAGGCGATGATCGAGGCCCGCGGGCTCACCAAGCGCTACGGCAGCACGGTCGCCGTGGACTCGCTCAGCTTCAAGGTCGAGCGCGGCCGCGTGACCGGCTTCCTCGGGCCCAACGGCGCCGGGAAGTCGACCACCATGCGGATGGTCCTGGGGCTCGACCGACCCGACGCCGGCGGGGTGCGGATCGACGGCCAGCGCATGACCGACTTCGCCACGCCGATGCGGTCGGTGGGCGCGCTGCTCGACGCGGGCTACCTGCACCCGACCCGCAAGGCGGGCGACCACCTCTGGGCCCTCGCCGCGTCGAACGGGCTGCCGCGCCAGCGCGTCGGGGAGGTGCTCGACCTGGTCGGCCTCGGCGAGGTCGCGAGGAAGCGCGTGGGCGGCTTCTCGCTCGGCATGCGCCAGCGCCTGGGCCTCGCGGCCGCCATGCTCGGCGATCCGAAGACGCTGCTGTTCGACGAGCCGGCCAACGGGCTCGATCCGGAGGGCATCCAGTGGATGCGCCGGTTCCTGCGCGGCCTCGCCGACCAGGGCCGGACCGTGTTCGTCTCCAGCCACCTGCTCACCGAGATGTCGCTCATCGCCGAGGACCTCGTCGTCATCGGCCATGGCCGCCTGATCTACCAGGGCCCCGTCGGCGGCTTCGTCGAGGGCGCCGCCAAGCGGTGGGTCAGCGTCCGCAGCCCGCAGCTCGAGGCGATCGCCCTCGCCCTCCGCGAGCAGGGCGCCGAGGTGGTGCCCGTGGCCGGCGGCTCGATCGACGTGGTGGGGGCCGACGCCGTCGCCATCGGCGAGCTGGCCGCCTCGCTGGGCGCCACGCTGCACGAGCTCAGCCCGCGCCAGGCCTCGCTCGAAGAGGTCTTCCTCCAGGTCACGTCCGGGGCCCAGCAGTACCGGGCCGGTGGCGGCCCGCCGCCGCCCGCCCCCTCCGGAGGAGCCCCCTCGTGATCCACGTCATCCGCTCCGAGTGGATCAAGCTCCGCACGGTCCGCTCCACGATCATCACGCTGTTCGCGGCGGGCGCCATCGTGGTGCTGGTCGCGGTGCTCTCGGTGAACAACATCAACGGGAACCAGGACACGCGGTGCGTCGCCGCCAGCTCGCCCGACGCCACGGCCACCACGGTCCCCGACGACGGGAGCTTCGGCGTCGAGTCCTGCGGCCCGGATGCCACGCTCGTGGCCCAGCCGACGCCCGCGCACCTGAGCGACGTGACCGCTGGCGTCACCATCGCGGTGTTCGTCTTCGGGGCCCTCGGGGTGCAGGTGATCGGCCAGGAGTACCGCTTCAACACCATCCGGCCCACGTTCACCGCGGTGCCCGACCGTCGTCGCGTGCTGCTCGCCAAGCTGGTGGTGATGGCCGCCTCCACCGCGGTCGTCGCCCTGCTGATGACGCTCGTGTGCTGGGCGATCGGCAGCGCGCTCGCCGACTCGTGGGTCGTCGACGGCACCGACCATCGGCTCCTCTGGGCCATCCCGCTCTTCGCCGCGCTGTGGACCATCGGCGGGATCGGCGTCGGCGCCATCGTGCGCCAGCCCATCGCCGGCATCCTGGTGCTGCTCGGCTGGGCGTTCATCGCCGAACAGATCATCGGCAGCGTCGTCGACGGCAGCGCCCGGTGGCTGCCGTTCCTCAACGGCATCCAGATGACGACGCGGGTCGAGGCCGGCCAGCAGGACGTCCGCCCCCTCCTCGAGGGCGGCATCTACTTCGCGATCGTGTGCGCCCTGCTGTTCGTCGTGGGGACGATCCTGGCCGACCGACGGGACGCCTAGCCGGTGGCGACCGCCCGCCAGATCGACCGGGCCCAGCGCGAGGTGCGCGCCGCGTGCCTCGCGCTGCCCGAGGTCACCGAGCGGCTGAGCCACGGCGCGCCCACCTGGTTCGTGCGCGCCAAGAAGACCTTCGTGACGTTCCACGACGACCACCACGGCGACGGCATCGTCGGCATCTGGTGCGCGGCGGCCCCCGGGGTCCAGGCCGAGCTGATCGAGGCCGAGCCCGAGCGCTTCTACCGGCCGGCCTACGTGGGCCACCGGGGTTGGATCGGCGTGCGGCTCGACGTGAG
Organism: Acidimicrobiales bacterium; assembly: GCA_041394165.1. Taxonomy (GTDB): domain Bacteria; phylum Actinomycetota; class Acidimicrobiia; order Acidimicrobiales; family Iamiaceae; genus Aquihabitans. The sequence goes on along the minus strand of JAWKIT010000006.1, from coordinate 44,142 downwards.
CCCGGACTGGCGCGAGGTGCGCGAGATCGTGGCCGACGCGTACCGAGCGGTCGCCCCGAAGGGGCTGGTCGCGCTGCTCGACGATTCGGAGCGGGCCACCGGGGCCGAGTAGCACCGGGGCCATGCGGATCCGCTCCACCGACGACGTCGAGCTCGAGCTGCTCGACCTGGGGGGCGAGGGCCCGCCCGTGCTGATCGCCCACGCCACCGGGTTCTGCGCCGGGGCCTACGGGCCCGTCGCCGCCGCGCTGGCCGCAGCCCACCACGTCTGGGCGCTCGACTTCCGGTGCCACGGCGCGTCGGGCCGACCGGCGTCGGGCGAGATCACCTGGCAGGGGATGATCGACGACGTCCTCGCCGTCGTCGACGCCATCGACGAGGGCCCGGTCCACGGGCTGGGCCACTCGATGGGCGGCGCCTGCCTCCTCGGCGCCGAAGCCCGCCGCCCCGGCACCCTCCGATCTGCCTTCGTGTTCGAGCCGATCGTGATCCCGCCCGAGTGGGAGCGCGGCACCCCCGGCGAGAACCCGCTGGCCGCGGCAGCCCGCCGGCGCCGGCCATCGTTCCCCTCGAAGGCCGAGGCGCTCGCCCGCTACGCGTCGCGCCCGCCGCTCGGGCTGCTGCGCGCCGACGCGCTGGCGGCCTACGTCGAGCACGGGTTCGTCGACCAGCCCGACGGGTCCGTCGCGCTGGCGTGCGCGCCCGAGGACGAAGCCCAGGTGTTCGAGGCGCCCGGCAAGCCGACGCTGCGCGACATGGCCGGCGTGGACGTGCCGGTGGTGGTGGCGCGCGGGGTCCGCGAGCCGTGGGGCCCGCAGGCCTTCGCCCCCGCCGTGGCCGACGCCCTCCCGCGCGGCCGCGGTCGCGCCTACGACCACCTCGGCCACTTCGGGCCCCTCGAGGACCCCACCACGATCGCCGCCGACGCCGCCACCCTCTTCGCCGAAAACGAGAACACGTTCTAGCCTGGCGGCCATGACCGACCCGACGGAGTTCGCCGCCACCCGCGGCTACCGGCCCTTCGACGCCGACAACCACTACTACGAGGCCGTCGACTGCATCACCCGGCACCTCGACCCGGCCCACGCCACCCGGGTGTTCGAGTGGGCCCAGATCGGCAAGCGGTCGTACCCCGTGATCGGGGGCAAGGTGTTCCGGGGCGTCAAGAACGCCACGTTCGACCCGGTGGCCCCGCCCGGCGTGCTGGCCGACTACTTCCGCGGCAACCCCAACGGCGACGACCCGCTCGAGCTGCTGCGCCGCCACGAGCCGATCCGCGCCGAGTACCGCGACCGCGACGCCCGCCTCGCCGTGATGGACGAGCAGGGCCTCGAGCGCTGCTGGATGTTCCCCACCCTCGGCATGATCTACGAGGATCCGCTCAAGCACGACCCCGAGGCCGTGAAGCTGATGTTCACGGCGTTCAACCGCTGGCTCGAGGAGGACTGGGGCTTCGCCTACCGCGACCGCATCTTCGCGGCGCCGTACTTCACGCTCGTCGATGTCGATTGGGCGTGCGCCGAGCTGGAGTGGGCGATCGAGCGAGGCGCTCGCACGATCGTGACCCGCCCTGCGGCAGCCGTCACCGTCGACGGCCCGAAGTCGCCCGGGGACCCGATGTTCGACCCGTTCTGGGCGCGGGTGAACGAGGCCGGCATCACCGTCGTCGTCCACGCCGGCGACTCCGGCTACACCGCCCACGGCTACGCCCGCGATGGCTTCACCACGGACTTCGGCGGCGTGCCCCAGCCGATCCGCATGCTCCAGCTCGAGCGCCCCGTCGAGGACTGGCTGTCCGCCCTGGTGTGCGACAACCTCTTCCACCGCTTCCCGAACCTGCGGGTGGCCTCGGTGGAGAACGGTTCGAAGTTCCTGCCGGGGCTCTTCGAGCGGCTGCAGGTGGTGGCCCGCAAGATGAACGGCTGGTTCCCCGAGGACCCGGTCGAGACCTTCCGCCGCCACATCTGGGTCAACCCGTTCTGGGAGGACCACGTCGACGACGTCATCGCGGCGGTCGGCGTGGATCGGGTGATCTTCGGCTCCGACTGGCCCCACATCGAGGCGCTTCCCGAGCCGCTGCAGTACGTGAGCGAGCTGACGCACCTGTCGGCCGCCGACGAGAAGCGGATCCTCGCCGACAACGCCGCCGGGCTGAACGAGCTCCAGCCCGCCTGACGGACGTCCGGTCGCGCGATGCGCGCTCGAACCTGGCACGGAACGTGGACGCCGGTGACCATGTCTCTTCTCGGGACCTGGGTGACAGTTGATGTCGCGGGACCTGGGTGACGGTCCCGGGAGGCTAGGCGGGGCTTGCGGGTGCCTGCGGGGTCGCCCGGAGGTTGGTAGCGGCGGGTGCGGTCGAGGGTGAGATGGCGGACAGGTGCCATCGACGAGCACGGTGGCGCAGTCCGTGGTTGATAAAGGCACGGTGGCGTCGTCCTCGCCGGCCCATTCGACGCCGATGTGGATCGCAGTCCAGTCGGCGTTGACGACCCCTTCGCAGGAGACCTTCTTGTCATAGCGGTGCTGGATGTAGCTGGGGTGGGGCAGTGGCTCCTCGGATGGACGAAGAGAGCGGCGAGACTTGCGTTCCAGCGATCGACGGGGATCGCCCGGCCGATGCCTTGGTGGGGCCGTTCGTGGTTGTAGACGTGGCAGAGCGTCGAGATGCTGCTGAGCTCGACGATGGACCGGGCGAGATCCTTCTTGCGCAGCCACTTCTTGAGGTCTGCTGGAACCGTTCGACCTTGCCGGTGGTCTGGGGTGGAACGGTCGCCCGTTCGAAGGCCGGATGCCGGCGTCGCGCAGGTTGGCTTCGAAGAGGACCTCGAAGCCACGCAGCTTCCCGAGAAGCACAGCCCGTTGTCTGACAGGACCCCAGCGGGCGGTCCCCGCACGGCCACGGCCTGTGAGAACGTCTCCACCTTTCGGTGGTCGCTTCGGGCACTGCCGCGGAACGGACCACGACCCTCGAGTGGTCGTCGATGATGTTGAACACCCGCACGACGCCTGTCGCGATGACCCAGTCCATGGCATCGATCTGCCAGCGCTCGTTGGGTGCTGCTGCCTCGAAGCGCTTCCACGACGACTTCGGCCGCTTCTTCGGTTGCGGATCGACCAGCGCTCGCCACTGGCACCCCGATGCACCCCCGCCACCGACGGCACCGTGCTGACCGCCTTGTCTCGACCCAGATGCCACTGTCGTCGTCGCCCCGTGATCGAGCCCGCATCACGCAAGCTCCTTGCGCTTGCGCACGATCAGGTCCTCCTCGCCGCTGATCTGGTTCGGCGAGGACAGCTTGGCCGCGTCGAACGGTCCTCGAGGCCTCCATCCCGTGCTCGCGGTAGCGCTTCACCCACTTGTAGAAGGTCTTGCGCAGGCGCCACCTCGAGCACACCTGAGACACGTTGATCTTCTCGCCCTCGCCAGCGGCACCACCGCCGCCAGCAACTTCACCTGCATGGGTGTCTGCTCCTGGCCATGACCATGGTCACCGCCCATCAGGTGTCACCCAGGTCCCGCGACATCAGCTGTCACCCAGGTCGAGAAGAGACATGGACGCCGGTGACCACGTTCCGTGCCAGGTTCGGGGAGCGGACGGGCGAGGTCGCCTCGTTGTCAGACCCCCTCGGTGGAATCGACGGCCATGACCGACCGCCGCATCCCCCTCCTCGCCGCTCGCGCCGAACGCCGCCACGGCCTCCTCACGAGCGAGGACCTCGCCGCAGCCGGCATCGATCGACGGGAGGTGCAGCGGTGGTTGCGCCTCGGCCGGATCGAGGTCGAAGGGCGGGGCGTGTTCCGGATCGGTGGCTGCCCGGCCACCACCGAGTCGCGGATCCTCGCAGCGATCCTCACCGCGGAGGTGGGGGCCTGGGCCTCGCACCTGACCGCGGCGTGGCTGCACGACCAGCCGGGGATCGGACGTCCGGGTCGGATCGAGATCGTGCGCCTGCACTCGACCAGCAACCAGCGCACGTCGGCTCGCGTGCACCGCACCACGAACGTGCCCGACCACCACACCACCCTCGTCCGGGGCATCCCCGTCACCACGCTCGCCCGCACGGTCTTCGACCTCGCGCCCATCCTCGGCAGGCACGGTCTCGACCGAGCGGTGGAGGCCGCGATCCGCACCCCGGCCTGCACCATCGGCGCGCTGCACCGGGTGGTCGAGGACCTCGGCGGACGGGGACGGCCCGGCACCGCAGCGATGCGAGCGGTGCTCCTCGACCGAGGGCGCAGCTACGTCCCGACCGAGAGCGAGCTCGACCTCCTGGGGCGAGCGGTCGTGGCGCCCATCGACGGCATCGAGTGGCAGGTCGAGCTGAGCGACGAGCGCGGGTACATCCGTCGGGTCGACGGGCTCCACCGAGCCGCCGGGCTCGTCATCGAGTGGGACGGCGCCGAGTTCCACGACCGCCCCGATCAGCGCCGCCTCGACGCGGAGGGCGATGAGCGGCTCCGGCGGCTCGGGCTCGAGGTGGTCCGGTTCCGCTGGGCCGACGTCACTCTTCGCCCCGCCGAGGTGCGCCGCTCGGTGGCCGAGCGCACCTCCCCGTCCGCCGCCGCCTGAGCCTGGCACGGAACGTGGACGCCGGCGACCACCTTCCGTGCCAGGTTCGAGGGGGCCCGGGTCGACGGAGCGCGTCGGGTCGGCCGGCGTCGGTCAGGGCTCGGGGATGAGGAGCGGCCCCTCGTCCACCGGCTCGCTCGGGGGCCGGCGGGTGGCGAGCCAGCACCCGGCGAGCACGAGCGGGAGGCCGAGGAGCTGGCCGCCGGAGAGCGTCTCGTCGAGGACGATGAACCCGAGGAGCAGGGCCACCACCGGGTTGACGAAGGTGATGAGCGTCGCCCGGTCGGGCCCCACCTCGCGGATGAGCGCGAAGAAGGTCACGAACGCGACCGATGTGCACAGCACGGCCAGGCCGCCGAGGGCGGTGGCGCTGCGGGCCGTGACCCCGCCGTCCTCGACCAGCAGCGCGGCGGGCAGGTAGGCGGCGCCGACCGCGCCCAGCGCGACGACGGCGATGCCGAGGCCGGGCACGCCGTCGAGCTTGCGGTAGGTGATGAACGGGGCGATGGCGTAGCAGACCGCGACGAGGAGGACCTCGAGCACGTTGCGCAGGTGGACCTCGCCGTCGCCCGACGCCGCGCCGACCACGAGGGCGACGCCGGCGAGGCCGATCACCATGCCGACGATGCGCACCCGGCTGAGGGCGTGGCGGTCGCCCAGCACGAAGGCGGTGACCGCACCGAAGATCGGCACCGTGGCGACGAGGAGCCCGGTGATGCCCGACGGGAGCGACTGCTCGGCGTGGCCGAGCAGCAGGAACGGCCCGGCCATCTCGATCGCCGCGAAGGCGAGGACCCACGGCAGGTGCTGCCGGGCGAGCGCCGGCCCCAGGGCGCGCTGGTGGAGGGCGACGGGGAGCAGCAGCAGCGCGGCGATCGACGTGCGCCCGGCCACCACCGACACCGGCGAGAGCGACTCGACGGCGATGGAGATGAGGAGGTACGGCGTGCCCCAGATCACCGACTGGACGGCGAAGAGCGTCCACCCCCGCTGGGTCATGGGCTGCGACGACGTGGGCAGCGGGGCCACGGCAGCGGCGGTCGGCTCGGGCATCGGCGCCATCATGCCGGGTCGACCCGGTGGCGCCTGGCGGATTCCTGACGCCGCGGCCGCGGCAGGGGTTGCCACGGAAGCCGGGCGGGGCGCATACTGGCCCGGATGCACCCGACCGCCCTCCTCCTCCTTCTGTAGGCACGTGCCCGCCGCATCAGCGGCACGTGCCCTCGCCCCTGCGCCGCAAGGCCGGGGGCATTCTGCTTTTTCAGCCCAGTTCACGAAAGACTTGGACCCATGCCTCCGCAGCCTGCGACCCCGAAGACGATGCCGTTCGACAAGTACCAGCCGTACGTGCCGCTCGACCTTCGCGACCGCACGTGGCCCGACAACCGGCTGACGAAGGCGCCCCGGTGGTGCGCCGTGGACCTGCGCGACGGCAACCAGGCCCTGATCGACCCGATGGACCCGGGTCGCAAGCTGAAGATGTTCCAGACCCTCGTGGCCATGGGGTACAAGGAGATCGAGGTCGGCTTCCCCTCCGCGAGCCAGACCGACTTCGACTTCGTGCGCCAGCTCATCGAGGACGACCTGGTGCCCACCGACGTGACGATCCAGGTGCTCACGCAGTGCCGCGAGGACCTGATCCGGCGCACCTACGACTCGATCCGCGGCGCCCACTCGGCGATCGTCCACTTCTACAACTCGACCTCCACGCTGCAGCGCAAGGTCGTGTTCGGGCTCGACAAGGACGGCATCACCGAGATCGCCGTCAACGCCGCCAAGCTGTGCCGCAAGCTCGAGGAGGAGCACCCCGACACGGTGATCCGCTACGAGTACTCGCCCGAGAGCTACACGGGCACCGAGGTCGAGTACGCGGTCGAGATCTGCGACGCCGTGGCCGAGGTGATCGAGCCGACGCCCGAGAAGCCGCTGATCATGAACCTGCCGGCGACGGTGGAGATGTACACGCCGAACCTGTACGCCGACACGATCGAGTGGTTCCTGCGCACCGTCCGCAACCGCAGATCGATCGTGCTGAGCCTGCACCCCCACAACGACCGGGGCTGCGCCGTGAGCCGCCGCCGAGCTGGGCGTGCTGGCCGGCGTGACCGCGTCGAGGGCTGCCTGTTCGGCAACGGCGAGCGCACCGGCAACGTCGACCTGGTCACCCTCGGCCTGAACCTGTTCAGCCAGGGCGTCGACCCCGAGATCGACTTCTCCGACATCGATGCCATCCGTCGCACCGCCGAGTACTGCAACCGCCTGGGCGTGCACGAGCGCCACCCCTACGCCGGCGACCTCGTCTACACGGCCTTCTCGGGCTCCCACCAGGACGCCATCAAGAAGGGCTTCGCCGCCCTCTACGCCGAGGCCGAGGCGGCCGGGCGAGACCGCCGGGACTACGAGACCTGGGCCGTGCCGTACCTGCCGATCGACCCGGCGCACGTGGGCCGCACCTACGAGGCCGTGATCCGGGTGAACAGCCAGTCCGGGAAGGGCGGGGTGGCCTACATCATGGAGATGGAGCACGGCTTCGTGCTCCCCCGCCGCCTGCAGATCGAGTTCTCGAAGACGATCCAGCACATCACCGAGGACTCGGGCACCGAGATCAGCCCGGCGTCGATGTGGGACGCCTTCGAGGCCACCTACCTGCCGGCCGACTCGCCGCTGCAGCTGCGCTCCAGCGAGCTGGCCACGGCCGAGGACGGGTCGACCTCGATCACCGCCCACCTGCTCGTCGACGGGGAGCCGATCTCGGTGACGGGCACCGGCAACGGGCCCATCGCCGCCTTCGTGGCCGCCATCGGCCAGGTGGGCATCGAGATCGACGTGGTCGACTACCACGAGCACTCGCTCGGGGCGGGCTCGGGCGCCACGGCGGTGGCCTACGTCGAGACGGTCGATCCGGCCAACACGACCCGCTGGGGCGTGGGCACCGACCCCAACATCATCACGGCCAGCCTCAAGGCCGTGCTGGGCGCCGCCGTGCGCGCCCGCGCCGAGCGCTGAGGCGGGGGCCGGTCAGGCCTCGAGCACCAGGTCGGCCTGGGCGACCTCGTCCTCGTCGAAGGCGTCGCGGTCGCCATGCTCGGCGGCCCGCTCGGCCAGCAGCTCGCGGTTGCGGGTCGGGCTGGGCAAGAAGCAGCCCAGCACCGCGGCGAGCACGCCCATGCCCGCCGCGATCGAGAAGATGGTGCCGTACGCCGCCTGGGCGTCGGCCGCGTCGGCCGCCGAGGTCGGGTCGAGGCCGGCCAAGCGCGCCGCGAGGATCGAACCGAGGACGGCCACGCCGAACGACGCCGCCGTGCGGACGTTGAGCTGGCGGACGGCCGACGCCTGGGCCACGAAGCGCTGGGGGAGGGCGTTCATGCCGGTGACCGAGTTGGGCATCATGGCGAACCCGAACCCGAGGCCCTGGGCGACGATGGCCACCTCGATGGTCGTGGTCGACGAGCCGAGGGTGAGCCGGCTCAGGATCCACGCCGAGACGGCGAGGAAGATCGAACCGGCGACGACGGGGACCCGCGGGCCGATGCGGTCGGTGATGCGGCCACCGAGGGGGAAGGTGATCGCGGCGGCGGCCGCCATCGGCACGAGCATCACGCCCACGCGCAGCGCGCTGTAGCCCCAGACCCCCTCGAGCAGCAGCGGCAGGTAGACCAGGATCCCGTACTGGACCACGACGGTGGCGGCGATGACGACCATCGTGTAGCTGAAGATCGGGACCCCGAACATGGCGACGTCGATGACGGGGTGCTCGACCCGGCGCTCCCACGCCACGAACAGGACCGCCAGCACGGCGCCCACGGCCAGCAGCCCGAGCGTCAGCGACGAGCCCCACGTCCAGTCGCCGGCCCGGGCGAACGCGTACAGCCACGTGACGAGGGCCACGGTGATGAGGGACAGGCCGACGGCGTCGAAGGCTCGGTCCTCGCGGTAGCCGGTGTCGCGCAGGAGTCGCACCGCGGCCGCCACCGAGATGGCCCCCACCGGCACGTTGATGAGGAACAGCCAGTGCCAGCTCACGTTGGTGGCGAGGTAGCCGCCGATGACGGGGCCGAAGGCCGGGCCGGCCATGGCCGCCACGCCCCAGATCCCGAGCGCGGTGCCCCGGCGGTCGGGCGGGAACAGCTCGTAGATCATCGCCATGCCCACGGGCATCAGGGCGCCGCCGCCGAGGCCCTGCACCACCCGGGCGGCGATCAGCACGCCGAGGGTCGGCGACAGCGCGGCGAAGAGCGAGCCCAGCGTGAAGAGCACCAGGCTGGCGATGAAGACGACCTTGCGGCCGAGCTTGTCGGCCAGCCAGCCGGTGGGCGGCTGGGCGACGCCGACGGCGAGCAGGTAGGCCGTCACCACCCACTCGATGCCGGTCGACTCGTGGAGCTCCTTGCCGATCTGGGGCAGGGCGACGTTCACGATGGTCGTGTCGAGGATCACCATGAACGTGCCGAGCAGGACCACGCCCATGGCGATCCACGGGTAGCGATCGGGAGCGTCGGCGGGCGCCGCGGCCTGGGTGGCGGTCACGCCGGCACCCCCAGCTCGGGCGCAGCCAGCTCGGCCAGGTCGTCGGCGGCCCGGCCCGCCAGCCGGGCCAGAGCGGCGAGGTCGGGCCCCGACCAGTCGGCGAGCGCAGCGTCGAGCAGTTCGGCATGCGCGGTGCGGACCTCGGCGAGGAGGCGCCGCCCGGCGTCGGTGGCGGTGACCACGACCCCCCGGGCATCGTCGGGGACGCCGGCTCGGGTGACGAGGCCGCGCTCGGCGAGCGCCGTCGCGTGGCGGCCGGCGGTGGACGGCGCGACGCCCAGGTCGGCGGCGAGCGCCCGCACCCGGAGCGACCCGGCGTCGGCGATCCGGCTGAGGGCCACCACCTCGACCCGGTCGATGTCGACGCCGGCTCGGCGCAGGATCCGGTCGTGGACCCGGGGGACGGAGGTGCGCCGCACCAGCAGGACCAGGGCCCGCTGCAGGTCGGCGAGGTCGCTGGCTCGCTCGGTCATGGACCCAGCCTGCCGAGGATCGTTGCAGACTGCAACCTTCTTCGTCGACGGGCGTTCGCGCTCCGTTCGCGACCTCCCCCGTAGGGTCTCGGCCATGGCCGGTGCAGGTGGGGCGCGGGGTTGGGCGGCGCTCGCGGTCGCCACGGTCCTGCTCGGGGGCTGCGGGGCGAGCGGCACGGCGTCGAACGCCGAGCGCGACCCCACGACCACCGCAGCCGCCAGCCCGACCACCACCGAGGCGGAGCGAGACGAGCCGACGACGACCGTCGGAGAGGGCCGCGGCGACGACATCCCCGACGAGCCCGAAGCGCCGGCGGGCCCGACGAGCGACCTGGTGACCGTGCGCGACCCGGTCAACGACGCGTTCACCGTCGCCGTGCCCGACGGCTGGGACAACCTCGTGTACTCCACGGTCGACGGGCAGGTGCACCGGGAGGTGGTGAGCTCGGTGAGCCCGGACGGCGCCACGGTGCTGTTCCTCAGCGACCCGAAGATCCCGAGCTACTGGAACCCCGACCAGGCGGACCCGATCACGGAGCAGTTCGCCGAGTGGTCGACGTCCATGGACCTCGCCTACTACGACGCCGCCCCCAGCTACTTCCAGACCTACGTGGACGAGAAGTTCGGCCAGCTCGCCGACTTCGCGTTCGAGGGGATCGAGGAGAACACCACCACCGAGCAGAGCCTCCAGCGGGCTGCCGCCGACGCCGGCGTGCAGTTCCTCGCGATCGACGCCGTCGACGTCCGCTTCTCCTTCACCGACGACGACGGGGTGCGCAACGAGGCGCTCGTCATCGGCACCACGCTCGACTCGGGCCCGTTCTGGCAGGCCGACGTGGTCGGCCTGGCCACCGCCGGCCGGGCGGACGACTACCTCGACATGCTCTCGGCGATGGCCCGGTCGAAGCAGACCAACCCGGACTTCATCGCCCTGCAGGACCAGCGCCACCAGCAGACGATGGCCCTGATCGCCCAGCGCACCGAGGAGATGACCCGCCAGCACGAGGCGAACATGGCGTGGATCCAAGACAGCGCCAACGCCCACCAGCAGCGGATGGCGTCGATCTGGGCGGCCAACGACGCGAGCGTCGCCAGCTTCTACGACCGCATGGCGTCGAGCGACGTCTCGCACCGGTCGTTCCTCAACTACATCAACGACGAGCGCACGGTGCAGACCACCGACGGCCAGCGGTTCCAGGTCGACGACAGCTACCAGCGGTACTGGGTGAACCCGACCACCGGCGAGTACGCCGGCGGCGACGTGGGCTTCGGCGTGTCGCAGCTGCGGGACCTCGGCCTCGACCCGGGCTCGTACCAAGAGGTGGAGATCGTCCCCGGCTAAGCCTTGACCCGCGGGTCAAGACAGGTCGGCCGAGCGGCGGTAGGGTCCGCGCATGGCCATCGACTTCACCCTCTCCCCCGAGCTCGAGGACCTGCGGATGCGGGTGCGGGCCTTCGTCGACGACGTGATCAAGCCCACCGAGGCCGAGCTCACCGACCCCGACCACATCGAAGACCGAGCCGACTACCTCAACAAGCTCATCGGCATGCGGGCCAAGGCCCAGGAGGCCGGCATCTGGCTGCCCCACATGCCCCCCGAGTGGGGCGGCATGGGCCTGGGCCACGTGCAGCTCGCCATGGTGCAGGCCGAGGCGGCCAAGGCGTACTACGGCCCGTTCGTCTTCAACTGCATGGCCCCCGACGAGGGCAACATGCACACGCTGCTGCACTGGGCCACCGACGAGCAGAAGCAGAAGTACCTGAAGCCGCTGTGCGACGGCACCACGATGAGCTGCTTCGCCATGACCGAGCCCGAGGTGGCCGGCTCCGACCCGACCCTCATCCGCACCACCGCGGTCGAGGACGGCGACGAGTGGGTGATCAACGGCCACAAGTGGTTCATCTCGAACGCCCGCCGGGCCAGCTTCGCCATCCTCGTGTGCCGCACCGAGGACAACCCCGACCTCCCGCAGGCCGCCAACTCGGCGTTCATCGTCGAGACCCACTGGGAGGGCTGGAACCGCGTGCGCGAGGTCGAGACGATGCACGGCGGCACCGGCCACTCCGAGATCGTGATCGAGGACCTCCGGGTGCCGAAGGAGAACATGCTCGGCGGACGCGGCCAGGGCCACCTGCTCGGCCAGTACCGCCTCGGCCCGGCCCGCCTCGCCCACTGCATGCGCTGGATCGCCCAGGCCGAGACGGCGCTCGACATGATGGTGGAGCGCAGCCTCAACCGGTTCAGCCACGGCTCGATGCTGGCCGAGAAGCAGGGCGTCCAGTGGATGATCGCCGACTCCACGATGGAGCTGTACCAGGCGAAGCTGATGGTGCTCCACGCCGCCTATCGCATCGACAACCAGCTCGACTTCAAGAGCGAGGTGAGCATGGCCAAGCACTTCGTGGCCAACATGCTCAACCGGGTGATCGACCGATCGATCCAGGTGCACGGCGCCCTCGGCTACAGCACCGACACGCCGCTCGCCCACATGTACCAGCACGCCCGCTGGGCCCGCTTCGCCGACGGCGCGGACGAGATCCACCAGATGCGCATCGCCCAGCGCACCATCGCCGCCTACCGCGACCAGGGCAGCACCCGCACCGCCACGGGCGACCTGCCGATCTAGCGGTCGCGCCCCGCCCGCACGGCTCGAACTGACCGTGATCTTCGGTGGTCGACCACCCGAGATCACGGTCAGTTCCCGTCAGCGGGGCTTCGCCCGGCGCTTGCGGGTGGTGGCGGCGAGGCCGACGGCGAGCTCGAGCTCGTGGAGCGAGGCCTCGAGGTGGCCGAGGAGGCGCTGGAGGTGGGGCACGCGCCGCCGGCAGCCGGTGAGGCCGATCTCGAGGTTGTCGACGTAGCTGGTGAGCGTGATGTTCAGCGCCTGGCCGTGGTACGGGATCGACACCGGGTACACGCCCTGGAGGCGGGCACCGTTCAGGAACAGCTCCTCGCGGGGGCCCGGGACGTTGGAGATGATGATGTTGAAGGGCGGCCGCCACCCCTCGCCGCCGCCGAGCGCCGAGACCACCGGCAGCGGCGCCATGGTGGCGGCGCTGTAGGCCAGGCGCTGCAGGGGGGACAGCTCGCGCAGCGTGCCCTTGGCGATGTCCATCGAGCGCTTGATGCGGTCGAGGCGCCAGCTCGGATCGGCGATGTCGGTGGCGAGCGAGGTGACCACCGCGCCCACCGCGTTGCCGCCGGCGCTGTCGTCGGTGCGCAGGCTGACGGGCACCATCGAGGTGAGCGACTCGTCGGGCAGGGCGTCGAGCTCGAGCAGGTACCGCCGCAGGGCGCCGGCGCACATGGCGAGCACGATGTCGTTGAGGGTCACATCGGACGCCTTGGCGACCGCCCGGATGCGAGACAGGCTCCACGTCTGGGCGGCGACGCGCCGCGCCCCGGTGATGTGGACGTTGAGAATGGTCGCCGGCGCCTTGAACGGGAAGCCGGCCAGCTCGTCCTCCATCGCTCGACGCACCGACCGGAGCAGCGCCGGGGTGACGCCCAGGAGGTCGACGGCGCCGCGGGCGGTGCCGACGAGCAGCTCGAGCGGATCGGCGCCCGGCGAGCCGGCTCCGCGCGCCGTCTTCGGCCGCGCCGCCCACGCCGGCGGCACCTCGGCGCTCGGATCGGTGGAGAGCCACCGCTCGAGGAGGCGCAGCGCCGAGACCCCGTCGACCATGGCGTGGTGGACCTTGGTGTAGGCGGCGAAGCGACCGCCCTCGAGCCCCTCGATCAGGTGGAACTCCCAGAGGGGCCGCTGCCGATCGAGCAGCGAGCCGTGGAGCCGGCCGCCCAGGGCGAGCAGCTCGCGCACCCGGTGCGGCTCGGGCAGCGCCGAGTGCCGCACGTGGTACTCGAGGTCGAGCTGCTCGTCGTCGCGCCAGCCCCACTGGTAGCCGGTCGACAGGGCGCGGTAGGGCCGCTGGCGGAAGAGGGGCGCGATGTCGGTGTGGGCGAGCATCGCCTCGTACTGCTCGAGCAGCCACCCGGGCGGGGCGTCGGGCGGGAGCTCGAACACCTGGAGCCCGCCCACGTGCATGGGCGTCGCCCGCGACTCGGTGAGCAGGAACGGGAGGTCGGTGGCGGCGACCAGGGCCATGGCGCCGATCGTAGGGGCACCCTCAGCGCGACGCGAGGTAGCGCCGCCAGCCGCCGTGCGCGGTGATGTCGGCGGCATCGGCCAGCCCGGCCGTCTCGCAGATGAACCCCTTCACCCACCGACCGTCGCGCAGCTCCACCGACCCGATGCCGAGCGGTGGCGGCACCTGGGCGACGAGCGTGCCGAGACCGGCCGGTGGCAGCGACCACACCTCGACCTCCACCGCCCGGCCACCGGAGCCGACGCGCTCGAGCGCCGGGCGCTCGGGCGGGCCGCCGGCCAGGTGGAACAGCCGGTAGCAGGCCGAGGTCTCGGTGGTGGCCACCAGCTCGCCACCGGCCTCCACCAGCTGGGCGTTCAGGGGCTGGCCGCGCAGGTGGGCGCCCACGACGGCCACATCGATGCGCCCGCCCGCCGAACCGGCGCCCGCGACCAGCGCCTCGCCGGTCAGGGCGGCGGACGCGGAGGCCACGGCGCCCGCCAGGTGCGGTGGCGCCAGCACGGTGGCCCCGCCTGCGCCCCGTCGAGCGCGGGCACGGCGATCGCGGTGAGGCCGAGCAGGTTGGCGAAGGTGGTGTTGCGGCCCAGGCGGGCGTTCGCCCCGATCGGATCGGCCGCCACCTCGGCGAGCGTCGGCAGGAACGGGACGGTGGGCACCACGAGGGCGTCGACCTCGCCCCACCAGCGCGCCAGCTCGGCGCGCCGGGCGGCGAGGCGGGCGATGGCGCGGAACACGTCGGTGCCGGCGTAGGCCTCGCCGCCGGCCACCACGGCGGCGACCACGTCCACCATCCCGCTGGGCGCGGCGGCCAGGACCTCGCTCAGCGCCGCGGTCCGATCGGCCAGCCACGGACCGCCGTAGAGCAGGTCGCCCACCTCGTGGAAGGGCGCCAGGTCGACGGGGACCACCCGGTGCCCCGCCCGCTCCAGGACGGCACCTCCGCGCCGGCGCCCGGGGCCACGGCGATCGTCAGCGCCGAGGCGACCGGCCACGGCGAGCCGGCGAGCACGCCCTCGGCCACGAGCCCGTCGGCCACGGTGCCGGCGAACGTCGAGACGCAGTCGATGGTGGGGCTGGCCGGCACCAGGCCGTCGACCGGCCGGGTGCCGGGGGCGCCCTTGAGCCCCACCACACCGCACATCGCCGCCGGCACCCGACCGGAGCCGGCGGTGTCGGTGCCGAGCGCGAGGGGCACGTGCCCGAGGGCGACGGCCACCGCCGAGCCCGACGAGGACCCACCCGGGACCAGCGCCGGATCGATCGGGTTGCGGGGCGTGCCGTAGGGCGAGCGCGTGCCGACCAGGCCGGTGGCGAGCTGGTCGAGGTTGGTCTTGCCCACGTAGATGGCGCCCGCAGACTGCAGGCGCGCGACGGCCGTGGCGGTGGCGGTGGCCCGACGGGCCAGGCCCGGGAGCCCGGCGGTCGTGGTGCGGCCGGCCACGTCGATGTTGTCCTTCACCGCGAACGGCACGCCCCACAGCGGCCGGCCGTCGCGGGCCAGCGCGGCGATCCGCTCGGCCTCGGTGCGCAGCACGGCGGCGGGCTCGACGTCGATCCACACGGCGTCGTCGCCGCTGGCGCCGATGCGGTCGAGGACGGCATCGACGACCGCGACCGGATCGAGCCCGTCGTCGTAGGCGGCGGCGAGCCCGGCGAGGCCGGCGTCGAGCGGGTGGCCGACGACCTCAGGCATCGGCGGCGACCGGCGCCCCGAGGGCGGCGAGCAGCGCCGAGGAGTGCGCGATCGCTCCGAACACCCCGCCCTGCATCGTCACCATCTTGAGGGCGGCCTCGTAGTTGCCCACGTCGGTGGCACCGGTGCAGTCGGTGAGGAGGAGGCACTCGTAGCCCCGGTCGTTGGCTTCGCGCATGGTGGTGTGGACGCACACGTCGGTGGTGATCCCGGTGAGCACGATGTGGGTGATGCCCTTGTTGCGCAGGATGAGGTCGAGCTCGGTCGCGTAGAACGACCCCTTGCCCGGCTTGTCGATCACGACCTCCCCCTCGATCGGGTACACCTCGGGCACGATGTCCCACCCGGGCTCGCCGCGCACGAGGATGCGTCCGCAGGGGCCGCCGTCGCCGATGCCGGCGCCGATCTGCTGCGAGCGCCACAGCTTGTTGGGCGGGCAGTCCGAGAGGTCGGGGACGTGGCCCTCCCGGGTGTGCACGATCGTCAGCCCCGCCGCCCGGCAGGCGGCGAGCACCGCCACGGTCGGCTCGAGGCCCGACCGCGTGAGCGAGAGGTCGTAGCCCATGGCGTCGACGTAGCCGCCCGGGCCGCAGAAGTCGGTCTGCCAGTCGATGTTGACCAGCGCGGTGCGCGCCGGGTCGATGGCCCCGTCGTAGGGCCACGCATAGGGCTGGGCGTCGAGGGGTCCGACGGCGGGCATGTCAAGGCTCCGGGTGGGTCGGGGCGGGTGCGGTCGGGAGGGTGGCGAGGGCGTCGAGCACGGGCTCGAGCCGGCCGATGGCGCCGAAGATCCCGCCCGACATGGTCACGGTGAGGGCGGCGGCGTCGGCGAGGTCGTCGGTGAGGGGGGCGCAGGCATCGGTCACGAGCAGGCACTCGTAGCCCCGGTCGTTCGCCGAGCGGAGCGTCGAGTGCACGGGGCCCTCGAGGCCGTGCCCGACGACGAGCAGGTGGGTGCGGCCGGCCGACCGCAGGGTCGCGTCGATGGGCCCGCCCCAGAAGGCGTCGATGCCCGCGGCGCCGACGGTGCGCCCGTCGGCGAGGTCGAGCGGCGCCGCGTCGCCGTGGTGCACGCCGACCACCAGCCCGCCCACCCGGGCGACCGCCGCGGCGAGCGCAGCGACCGCGGCGGCGACCGCGGCGGGCTCGATGCTGCGGCGTCGCCAGGCCTCGTCCCACCCGGCGACGACCAGCGCCAGGTGCTCGCCGGCGAGCCGGCCGTCGTAGGGCCACGCGTAGGGCTCGGTGTCGGCCACGTGGCCGGCGGCGGCGCTCACGGCGCGCCCACCGGCTCGGGCGACCAGTCCGCGACGATGGCACCGAAGGCGCTCGGTGCGTCGAGCTGCACGGCGTTGCCCGCGCCGGCGACGGTGCGCACCTCGGCGCCGGCGAGCTCGCCGAGCACGTCGGCGACCACGACGCGCTCGGGGGCGCTGCGGCCGCCCACGGTGGTGAGCACCGGCCGTCGGCCGAGGCGGAGCAGCGACTCGGGGGTGGGATCGAAGGTGGCGAACATGGCGATCTCCTCGCGCCAGCGCTCGGCCTGGCGGTGGGCGGCGGCACGGCCCTCGGAGCCGAGGGCGCGCCAGGTGTCGGGGCCCATCACGGCGGCGACGACCTCCATGGCGGGATCGGGGCCCTCGGCGGCGGTCGCGGCGGCGAGCCGGAACCGCTGGTGCAGGGCGGGGGCGAGGCGCCCCAGGAGCGGCTCGTGCAGCACGAACGAGCCGAACAGGTCGGGGTGGCGCTCGGCGAGCACCAGCCCGAGGGTGGCCCCGCCGCTCACGCCGACCAGCCGGGCGCCGGCGCCCACGTGGGCGGCGACGACCTCGGCGATGCGGTCGGCGTGGGCGGCGAGGTCGGCCGCCTCCCCCGGGGCGCCCGGCCGCTCGAGCACGACCACGCGGTGGCGGTCGCACAGCTGCTCGACGAGCGGGGCGAAGGAGCTGGGCCCGACCCCGACGCCGTGCAGGAGCACGACGCCGGGGCCCTGGCCGCGGTCCTCGTGGACGGAGGCGGCCACGACGGGTCAGCCGATCGTGCCGACCACGCCCTGCACGAAGAAGTCCATCTGCTCGACCTCGTCGTAGGTGGGCTGCTCGCCCTCGGCGTAGACCTCCTCGCCGTCCTGGTCGAGCACCGGCCCCTCGAAGGGCGAGCCGCCGTCGATGAAGCGCTGCTCGGCGTCGTCGATCATGGCCTTCGTCTCGTCGTCCACCATGTCGCCGTAGGCCGACTGGACGAAGGGGTTGTCGCCGGTCTGGAGCCCGACCCGGTAGTCGCCGTTGTACTCCGAGTCGACGAAGTCACCGGCCTCCACGGTCTTCACGATGTCCGTGTACAGCGGGCCCCAGTTCCACTCGGACCCGGTGATCCAGCCCTTCGGGGCCAGCTCCGAGGCGTCGGCGTGGTAGCCGACGGTGTAGGCGCCGGCGGCCTCGGTCGCCTCGATGATGGTCTTGGTGCAGTCCTGGTGCTGGGTGATCACGTCGACGTCCTTGTTGAGCAGGGACTCGACCGCGCCGGACTGGACCGTCGGGTCGCACCAGCTGCCGGTGGAGATCGTGATCACCGTCGCGTCGGGGTTCACCGACTGGGCACCCAGCGTGAAGGCGTTGATGTTCGCCAGCGTCTGGGGGATCGGGAAGGCGTAGATGTAGCCGAGCTTGCCGGTCTCCGACGTGGCGCCCGCCGCGATGCCGGCGAGGTACACCGGCTCGTAGACGGTGCCGAAGTAGGTGCCGACGTTGTCGAGCTGGCGATCGCCCTCGAGGCCGCCCTGGTGGACGAACACGACGTCGGGGTTCTTCTCGGCGACGTTCTGGGCGAACTCGAGGTGGCCGTAGCTGGTGGCGAAGATGAGGTCGGCGCCCTTGTCGATCATGTTCTGCATGACCTGCTCGGACTCGGCGGTCTCGGGCACGTTCTCGGCCTGGAGCACCTCGACGTCGTCGCCCATGGCCTCGGCCATGTCGAGGCTGCCCTGGTACGCGGCCTGGTTGTAGCCGAAGTCGTCCTTGGGGCCGACGTAGATGAACCCGACGGTGAACGTGCCGTCGTCGCCGCCTCCGCCGCCGCCGGAGGACGCGTCATCGCTCGCGCCGCACCCGGCGGCGACGAGCACCAGGGCCAGCAGCAGCGCCAGCGAGCGGATGGGTCGGGACATGGGAGCTCCTCGTGGGTTCGAGATGGCAGGGGTGGGTTGGGGGAACGGGCGAGGGCTCAGCCCTCGAAGACCTTCTCGAGCGCTGCGGGCCCGCCGTGGATCCGGCGACGGCTCAGCAGGGCGAGCACGACCAGCACGGTCACGTACGGCAGGGACTCGAGCAGGTAGCGGCTCAGCTCCCAGCCCTCGGCCTGGAGCTGGAGCTGGAGGGCGATGGCGCCCGAGAACAGGTAGGCGCCGCCGAGCAGCTTGACCGGGTGCCACCCGGCGAAGATCACGAGGGCGACGGCGACGTAGCCGCGGCCGACGGTCATCTGCTCGGACCAGTTGAGCGTGGCGGCGGTCGAGAGCTGGGCGCCGCCGAGCCCGGCCATGGCCCCGCCGACCAGCAGGGCGATCCAGCGCACCCGGCGTGCCGAGGTGCCGTAGATCTCGAGGACCTCCGGGCCCTCCCCGGCGGCGCGCAGCACCAGCCCGGCCCGCGTGCGCCAGATCGCCCAGACCGACAGCGGCACGGCGAGGAACGACAGGTACGTGAGCGGGTCGTGCTGGAAGAGGACCGGACCGAGGAACGGCAGGCTCGCCAGCCCGGGCACGTCCCAGGTCTCGAGCGGCACCACCCCTTGGCCGACGTAGCTCTGGCCGAACAGGGCGGTGATGCCGATGCCGAGGAAGCTGACCACGAGGCCGACGGCGATCTGGTTGGCGTTGCGGTGCAGGACCAGCGCGGCGTGCACCGCGGCGAGCGCGGCGCCCGCCACGATCCCGGCCAGCACGCCGAGCCACGGGCTCCCGGTCTCGATGCCGACCGCGTAGGCGGCGAGCGCGCCGCAGAGCATCGAGCCCTCGGTGCCGAGGTTGATGACCCCGGAGCGCTCGGCGACGATCTCGCCGAGCCCCGCGAACACGATGCACGTGCCGCCGGCGACGGCGCCGATGAGGACCTGCTCGATCATCGACCCTCCGCTCCTGCGGGGCGGCTGCCCCATCCGAGGACGGCGAACAGCACGAGCGCCATCAAGATGTTCACGGCACCGCCGGAGAGCCCTGCGGTGATCTTCAGGCCGCTGCCGCCGACGGCGATGGCGCCGAGCACGATCGAGGCGCCCACGGCCTTCAGCGGGTCGTGCTTGGCGAGCCAGGAGGCGAGGAAGCCGATGAACCCGAACCCGGCGAGGAGCTCGGGGCGTAGCCGTCCCTCCGTGCCCGCCACCTCGATCATCCCGCCGAGGCCCGCCATGGCGCCGCCGACCACCATCGCCGCCACGGACAGCCCGCCGACGGCGAGGCCGGCCCGGCGGGCCGCGGCCGGGTTGCCGCCCAGCACCTTGAGCTTGAAGCCCCACGTGGTGCGGCGCAGCACCAGCCACAGCACCACGGCGGCGCCCAGCCCCACGAAGATCCCCGGGTGCACGCGCTGGCCCCAGATCACCGGGAAGCGCTCGGGGCCCTCGAGCTCACGGGAGTACGCCTGCCCGAGGCTGGTGGGGTCCTTCCACGGCTCGAAGCAGAGCCAGGTCACGATGATGCCGGCGATGTAGTTGAGCAGGAGGCTGGAGATGGCCTCGTTGGTGCGGGTGGCCACCTTCAGCAGGGCGGGGACCAGCGCCCACAGGGCGCCCAGGGCGGCTCCGCCGAGCGCCATCGCCGTGAGCGTCGGGACCGTCGGCCAGTCGCCGCCGAGTCGGTCGGCGACGGCGATGGCGCCGATCGCCCCCATCAGCAGCTGGCCCTCGCCGCCGAGGTTGAACAGCCCGGCCCGAGCGGGCACGGCGGCGGCCAGGGCCGCGAGGAGCAGCGGCGTGGCCCGGATGAGCGTCTCCCCCGCGCTGTCGGGCGTGCCCAGCGCCGTGTCCCACATCGACTCCAGCACCGCCAGGGGGTCGGCGCCCTTGGCGACGAGGAAGGCCGAGAAGATCGCCAGGGTCGACCCGACGATGATCGCCCAGCGGAGCGCGGCGGCGGGCAGGCCGGCGAGCCGGGCGGCGAGGCCGCCGGGCGACCCGTCGTCGTCCGCCGGTGGTGGCGGCGCGTCGGCCTCGACGGGGACGGGAGCATCGAGGACGGTCATGCGGCGGCTCCTTGGAGCATCAGGCGCCCGATGGCCTGGCGATCGGTCTCGGCGGGGTCGACGATCCCGGCCACGTGGCCGTGGTGGAGCACGACGATCCGGTCCGCGAGCTCCAGCAGCTCGTCGAGGTCCTCGGAGACCATGAGCACCCCGGCCCCCGCCGCCCGCCGCTCCAGCAGGAGCTGCTGGGTGGCCCGCACCGAGGCGATGTCGAGGCCCCGGCTGGGGTAGGCGACGACGACGAGCGCCGGATCGTCGACGAGGAACGTGCGGGTGAGCACGACCCGCTGGATGTTGCCCCCCGAGAGGGTGGCCACCTGGCGCGACAGCGGCGCCATCGACAGCCGGGTGGACACGTCGCTGTCGGCCACGAGGCGCCGGACCGCCCCCCAGTTCACGCTCGGGCCGCGGGTGGGGAGCTTGCGCCCGTTGAGCGGGAGGTGCTCGAGGACGGCGAGCCCGCCGACGACGGCATCGTTGACCGGGTCCTCCGGCACCACCACCGCACCGGCGCGGAGGGCCTTGCGCGGGTGGCCGTGGCGTCCGATGTCGGTGCCGCCGATGCGGATCTCGCCCTCCTCCAGCGGCAGCACGCCGAGCACGGCGTCGAGCAGCTCGCGCTGCCCGTTGCCCGAGACGCCGGCGATGCCGACCAGCTCGCCGGGGCGCACCTCGAAGCTGACGTCGCGGATGTGGGCGTGGCCGTCCGCGCTGCGAGCCGACACGCCGGCCACCACGAGCGCCGGTTCGCCGTCCAGCGCCGGCTCGCGGTGCGCCGGGAGGGGCGGGGGAACGCTCCCGACCATCGCCTCGACGAGCTCGTCGTCGGACAGCGCCCGGGGGTCGACCGCCGACAGCACCATCTTCCCGCTGCGCAGCACGGTGGCCCGGTCGGCGACGGCCCGGGTCTCGGCGAGCTTGTGGGTGATGAGGGCGATGCCCAGGCCGTCGTCGCGCAGGCGCTCGATCACGGCGAGGAGGGCGTCGACCTCCTGGGGGGGCGAGGGCGCTCGTCGGCTCGTCGAGGATGACGACCTTCGCCTCCATGAGCAGGACCCGCAGGATCTCGACGAGCTGGCGCTCGGCGATCGACAGGTCGCGCACGACCGCGTCGGGGCGCACGGGCAGGCCGAAGCGCTCGGCCCCCTCGGCCACCCGAGCCCGGGCGGCCGCCGGACGGAAGCGCCCCGTGCCGCAGGCCAGCTCCACGTTCTCGGCGACGGTGAGGGCCGGCACGAGGCGGAGGTCCTGGAAGACCATGCCGATCCCCGCGGCGCGCGCGGCGGCGGTGGAGCCGAGGGCGACCGGCTCGCCGTGCACCAGGATCTCGCCCTCCTGGGGGTGGTTCACGCCGTAGAGGACCTTCATGAGGGTGCTCTTGCCGGCGCCGTTCTCGCCGAGCAGGGCGTGGACCTCGCCGGCACGGAGCGCGAAGTCCACGGCGTCGTTGGCCACCAGGTCGCCGAAGCGCTGGGTGATGCCACGCGCCTCGAGGATGGGCACGGCCTCGCTCACGGGGTCCTCCGATCGAGCATGCGGGCGATGGTCAGCGCGGCGCGCTCCTCCACGACGGCGAGGGACTCGTCGAAGTGGCCGACGAGGCGCTCCTCGGCGCCCACCAGATCCCCGTCGAGCACCGCGTCGAGGATCGCCGTGTGCTGGCGGATGGTCAGGCCCACCCGCTCGGCGGTGAGGAAGTCCTGCATCCGCACGATGCGGATGCGCTCGTTGACCTTGTGGAGGTGCTCGACCAGCTCGCGGTTGCCGGCCGCGGCCGCGAGGCGCTCGTGGAAGTCCTCGTCGAGGAGCACGAAGTCCCCGTCCACGTCGTCGTCGGCACCGGGCTCGTCGAGGTCGACCCAGTCGACGCGCAGCTCGGCCACCTTCTCCAGGTCGTGGGCGGCCCGGCCGGCGGCGGTGCGGCGGATGGCGCGGGTCTCGAGGGCGAAGCGGATCTCGTAGAGCTCGAGGATGAGGTGCAGGTTGATGAGCGTCGGACCGAACCCGCCATCGGGGAGGCGCTCGACGAGGCCCTCGGAGTGCAGTCGGGAGAGCGCCTCGCGCACCGGGGTCCGCGACACGCTCAGGTCCTCGGCCAGGCGCTCCTCCACCAGGCGGCTGCCCGGGGCGAAGTCGCCCACCAGCAGCCGCGCCTTCAGCGCCTGGTACGCCACCTCGCGGCGGGTCGTCCCTGTATCCGAGCCTGTATACACGCAGGTGAAGGTAGGTATCGGGGGTGTCGGCGCCTTTTCGCCTCCGTGAGGAGCCTGCGTCGGCTGCCTGGCGCGCGTCTGACGCGACGTGAGGTTGCGACGCCCCCGTAGCGTGGAGGCCATGACCACCGCCGCCACCGACGATCCCGTGCTCCAGGAGGTGCCGCTGGGCGCGCAGTGGCCCACCGTGGACCCGTTCCTCTTCTGCGCCCACCATCGCGACGCCTACCCCGAGGGCGACGGCGACCTGGCCCCGGCGGCCCCGCTCACGGGTCGCGAGCTCGGCTCGGACTTCGCCGGGGTCGACGGCTGGAACATGTACCACGGGACCCGGGTGCCGGGCTTCCCGCAGCACCCCCACCGCGGCTTCGAGACGGTGACGGTGGTGCGCGAGGGGCTCATCGACCACAGCGACTCGCTCGGCGCGACCGCCCGCTTCGGTCGGGGCGACGCCCAGTGGCTCACCGCCGGCGCCGGCGTGGTGCACAGCGAGATGTTCCCGCTCGTGCGCGACGACGCCCCCAACCCGCTGCACCTGTTCCAGATCTGGCTGAACCTCCCCGCCGCCGACAAGCTCGTCCCGCCCTACTTCACGATGCAGTGGGCCGAGGACATCCCGCAGGTGCACCACGAGGACGACGCCGGGCGCGCCACGGTCGTCACCGTGTACGCCGGAGCGCTGGGCGACGCCCAGGCCCTCGCCCCGCCGCCCGACTCCTGGGCGGCGCGCCCCGAGTCCGACCTCGCCATCTGGCACATCGAGCTGGCACCGGGCGCCACCTGGACCCTCCCGGCCGCCGCGGGCCCCGACACCATCCGCACGCTCTACGCGTTCGCCGGCGACCTGCGCGCGGACGCCCACCCGCTCGGCACCGACACCGGCGCGGTGGTGCGCTGCGATCGCGACGTCACCCTCACCGGCGGCGCCGAGGGGGCGCAGGTGCTCCTCCTGCAGGGCCGCCCGATCGGCGAGCCGGTGGCCCGCTACGGGCCGTTCGTGATGACCACCGAGGACGAGATCCGCCAGGCGTTCGCCGACTACCAGCGCACCGGGTTCGGCGGCTGGCCGTGGGACGACGACGCGCCGGACCACGGCCGCGACCGAGGTCGCTTCGCCCTCCACGCCGACGGCCGGCTCGAGGAGCGCGCCGGCTGAGCTCCATGCCGCCTCCACCTGGCCTCCACGCGCCCGGGGCCACGGTGGTCGCGTGCCACCGATCCCGCTCCCCCAGGCGCTCGCCGCCGACCTGCACCTGCTCCGCCTCGCACCGGACCCGTCTCCCGACGACGACGGCCTGGTGCTCCCCGCCGACGCGCTCGTGTGGCGCGACGGCGAACCGCTCCTGGCCGACACGGGCGGCCCCCGGTCTTCGGACGCGTTCTGGGCCCAGCTCGAGGCGGTCCTCGACCCCGCCGACCTGCGGTGGATCTTCCTGAGCCACGACGACGCGGACCACACCGGGAACCTCGCCGAGCTCCTCGACCGGTGCCCAGCGGCGACGGTCGTCACCACGCAGCTGCTCGGCCGCCGCCTCCGAGCCGTGCTCGACGTGCCCCTCGATCGCTGCCGGTGGCTGAACGATGGCGAGCGGGCGGTCCTGGGCGGCCGGACGGTGGTCGCCCTGCGCCCGCCCGCCTACGACGGGCCGGCCACGCGCGGGCTCTTCGACGAGGCGACCGGCACGTACTGGGCGGCCGACTGCTTCGGGATGGCGCTCCCCCACCCGGTGGCCGACGTGAGCCAGCTCGACCTCGACGTCTGGGAGCGGGGCACCCTCGCGTACCACCGGCTGCTCGCCCCGTGGGCGGTCGACCTCGATCGCCGCCGGTGGCACCGGGCCGTGGACCGGCTGCGCGCCCTCGACGCGCGGCTCGTCGTGGGCGCGCACGGGGCGCCGATCCGCCGCCCCGACGTGGCCCGCGCCCTCGACCTGCTCCACGAGCTCCCCGAGCAGGGCGTCGCGCCCGCGCCGGGCCAGGCGGTCCTGGAGCGCCTGCTGGGCGAGGTCCACGGCCTGCCCGCCGCCGGGTGATAGATCGATCACCTTCCCGGGTGGTCCGTCCGAGGGAGGGGCGCGCCGTCGCTACGCTGGCGCTCCGCCACGGTGGAAGGGCACCGGGCGACACCTGGCACGTGGCTCCCAGCGACCGCTCCGAACTCGTCTCGATCAGCGTGCTCGGGCCGGTGCGCGCCCAGGTGGCGGGCGCGCCGGTCGCGCTCGGCGGGCCGCGCCAGCGGTCGGTGCTCGCCCGCCTGGCGATGGCCGCCGGCCAGGTCGTGGCGGCCGACCGCATCATCGACGAGCTGTGGGACGGCACGCCCCCCGCCTCGGCGGCCAACACGCTGCAGAGCTACGTCTCCAACCTCCGCAAGGCGCTCGGCGGCTCGGTGCCGGCGATCGAGCGGGTGGGCGACGGCTACCGCCTCCGCACCGACCTCGTCGACCTCGAGGCCCTCCGCTTCGAGCAGGAGGTGGCCGATGCCCTGGGCGGCCGAACCGCCGCCCCGGCCGACCGGCGCGCCGCCCTCGAGGCCGCGCTCGCCCGGTGGGACGGGCCGGCGCTCGGCGACCTCGCCGGCGAGCCCTGGGCGCGCGGCGAGGCGGCCCGGCTCGACGAGCTGCGCCTCGCGGCCATGGAGGCGCGCTTCGACCTGCTGCTCGCCGACGACCGCGCCGCGCTCGCCGTCGGCGAGCTCACCGCCGCGGTCGAGGCGTACCCCCTCCGCGAGCGCCTCGTCGAGCAGCTGGCGCTGGCCCTGGCGCGCACGGGCCGGCGCAACGACGCGATCGCCGCCGTCGAGCGAGCGCGGGCCCTCCTCGCCGACGAGCTGGGCCTCGACCCCGGGCCGGGCCTGACCGCCCTGGCCGAGCGCCTGGCGGCCGAGGACCCCGGCCTGGCCGCACCGGCCTCCTCGCCCGCCCGCCCCACCGTCGCCACCGGCCCCGGCGACGCGTTCGGCGAGGTCGGCCCGCCACGGGGTGCGCTCGACCTCCCGCCCGCGGTCACCGAGCGGCGCGAGCGCACCGCCTTCGTCGGGCGCCACGAGGAGCTCGGTCGCCTGACCGCCTCGCTCGGCGCGGTCGCCGCGGGCGACCGTCGCCTGGTCGTCGTGCAGGGCGAGGCCGGGATGGGCAAGACCCGCCTCGCCCAGGTGTTCGCCCACGCCGTCCACGACGCCGGCGGCCACGTGCTCTGGGGACGGTGCACGGCCGAGAACCTCATGGCCTACCAGCCCGCCGCCGAGGCCCTGCGAACTGCGCTGCGCGCCGTGAGCCCCGAGCGGGTGCGCGCCATCGTTGCCCCCGGCCTGCGCTGCGGCTGCTGCTCCCGAGGGCGCCGCACCCGAGGCGCGCTCGACGACGGCACCGGGGCCCGCGCCGCCAGTCGCACCGAGCGCTACGAGCTCTACGAGGGCCTGGCCGAGGTGATCGGGGCGGTGTCGCTCACCGGGCCGGTGGTGTTCGTCGTCGACGATGCCCAGTGGGCCGATCGGTCGTCGCTGCACCTCATCGAGCACCTGGTGCGCCAGGACGTCAGCGGCCGCCTGCTGGTGCTGGCGACCGTGCGGCGCCCGGCCGGTCGACCGACCGACGAGCTCGACCGCCTCGTCGCCGACCTGCGCCGCGACCAGCGCGTCGACCTGGTGACGGTGGGCGGCATGGGCGCCTCGGACGCCGTCGCCCTGCTGGGCGACCGGGGCGTCGACGTGGACGACCTGCGCGCCGATGCGCTCGTGGAGCGCACGGGTGGCAACCCGTTCTTCCTCGAGTCGCTCGCCGCGCGCGGCGGCGACATCCTGGCGCTCGACGACCGCGACCTCCCGAATCGGTCCGCGACCTCATCGACCTGCGCCTCGAGGGCCTCGACGAGGAGGCGGCGCGGGTGCTCGCGACGGCGGCGGTCATCGGGCTGCGGGTCGAGCTCGACGTGCTCGAGCTCGCGTCCGGCCTCGGCCCCGACGAGCTCCTCGACCAGGTCGATGCGGCCCTCGGGAGCGGGGTGCTGGTGGAGGACGAGGAGCTCGGGTGGGTGGCCTTCCCGCACGCCTTGGTCCGCCAGGCCCTCATCGCCCGCACGACGCGCAACCGCGAGGCCCAGCTGCACCTCCGGGTCGCCGACGCCGTCGAGGCGCCACGGCGCCGCCGGGGTGGTCGCGGTCGCCGACCACCTCCGCCGGGCCGGGCGCCTGTGCCCGCCCGCCGCGCCGCCCGGGCCGCCGCCGCCGCCGGGCGGCGATCGCTCAACGCCTTCGCCGACGACGAGGCGCGGACCTGGGGCCGGCGGGCCGTCGAGGCGGCGACCGCGATCGCCGACGACGACGAGCGCTGGGAGATCGAGGCGCCGGCCCAGCTCCTCGTGGCCGAGGCCAGCCGCCGCCTGGGCGAGGTCGCCGTCGCCCGCGCCGTGCTGGAGCGGGTGGAGCACGGGGCCCGGGCCCGGCGCGACGGCCACGTCCTCGCCCGGGCCGCCCAGGAGCGAGCGCTCTCGACCGCGGGGTGGGCTTCGCCTTCGGGACCGTCGACCACGAGCTGCTGGCCCTGCTCGACGACGCCCTGGCCCTGCTGCCCGTCGACGACGACGAGCCCCATCGCACCGCCGTGCTGGCGTGGAGCTCGATCGCCCTGAACAGCGCGCTCGATCGCCGGCGCCAGCGCGAGCTCGCGACCGCCGCGCTCGCCGGCGCTCGCCAGCACCCCGACCACCCCGACCTCCTGGCGCTGGCCCTGCTCGCCGAGCGGCTCGCCCACGCCACCCCCGACGGCCTCGACCGACGCCTCGAGGTGGGCCCGGCCATGCACCAGGCCGCCACCGCGGCGGGCTGGAGCGAGCTCGTCGTGGTCGGCATGGTGCTCGACGTGGTCGACCTGCTTGAGAGCGCGCAGGCCGACGCCGCCCGGCGGCGCATCGACGAGCTCGAGGCCGTGATCGCCCCGTTCCACCGGCCGGTGTACGACGCCTACCACCTCTTCCTCGCGGCGGCCGTGGCCCAGATGGAGGGCCATCACGCCGAGGCCGACGCGCTCTCCGCCAAGGCCGACGAGCTGGGGGAGATCTCCCACGCCGACAACGCGCGCCACGCCCGGGCCGGCCAGCAGTTCCTCCTCGCCCGGGACCTCGGGATCGTCGGGCAGATCACCGAGCTGACCGGGGCCATGGTGGCGGCCTACCCCGGGATGGCCGTGTGGCTCACCGGGCACGCCACCGCGTGCGCGGCGGCGGGGATGCTCGACGAGGCCCGTGAGGCGCTCGATCAGGTGTTCGCGACCGGCGGCCTCGACGCCCGCGACTCGACGTGGTCGACCACCGTGGCCCAGCTGGCGGAGGTCTGCTTCGTGCTCGACGAGCCCGTCCGGGGCCGTCAGCTGGCCGACCTGCTCGAGCCCTACGCCGGCCGCATGGCCGTGACCGGCATGGGGGCGGTGTGCCTCGGCCCGCTGCACCGGTTCCACGGGCTCGCCCTCGCCGCGGCCGGCGACATCGACGCGGCCGTGGCCGCGCTGGATCGGGCCGTCGCCCTGGCCGAGGAGCAGGGTGCGACGCTCAACCTGGCCCGCTCGATCGCCGAGCGCGGGATCGTCCTCGAGCGGCGCGGCGGGCCCGGCGACGCTGAGCGGGCGAGGGAGGACCGGGCGCGCAGCCACGCCCTCGCCGACCAGCTCGGCATCCGGCTCGCCCTGGGCCCCGACGAGCACCCTGCGCCGTGACGGCGCCCCTGGTCGTCTCGATCCTCGGCCCGGTGGAAGCCCGGCGCGACGGCGCCGCGGTGCCGCTGGGCGGACGGCGGCAGCGCTCCGTGCTCGCCCGCCTCGCCCTCGCCGCGGGTGCCCCGGTGCCGATCGACCGGATCATCGACGACCTCTGGGGCGGCGACCCGCCCGCGAGCGCCACCAACACGCTGCAGAGCTACGTCTCCAACCTGCGCAAGGCGCTGGGTGGCGAGACCCCGGCCATCGCCCGTGAGGGCGAGGCGTACCGGCTCGCCCTCGGCCCCGAGGCCTTCGCGGCGACGCGAGCCGAGGACCTGGTGGCCCGGGCAGCCGCGGCCCAGGACGCCGAGGCCCGGCTGCGGGCGTTCGCCGAGGCCCGCAGCCTGTGGCACGGGCGCTCGCTGGCCGAGGTCGACGACGAGCCGTGGGCCCAGGGCGACGCCGTGCGCCTCGAGGCGCTGCGGCTCGAGGCCGAGGAGGGTCGGATCGACGCGCTCCTCGCCCTCGATCGGGCGGGCGAGGCCGTGTCGGAGCTCGAGGCCCTCGTGGCGGCGCACCCGCTCCATGAGCGCTTCGCCGAGCAGCTCGTGCTCGCCCTGTACCGCTCGGGTCGTCAGGCCGAGGCGCTGCGCGCCTACGAGCGGGCCCGCGCCACCTACGCCGCCGAGCTCGGGACGGCGCCGGGCCCCGAGCTCCGACGCCTGGCCGACGCCGTGCTCGAGCAGGACCCGGCGCTCGGCGCGTCGTCGCCCGCGGCGCCGCCCGCCAGGGGCCACGCCACGAGCGACGGCAGCCCGCTGCCCCTGCCGCCCGCGGTGGCCGAGCGGCGCACCCGCAGCGCCTTCGTCGGCCGCGACGCCGAGCGAGCGGCGCTGCGAGCGGCGTGGGACGCGGCCCTGGCCGGTGAGCGCCGCCTGCTGGTGCTGGCCGGCGAGGCCGGGGTGGGCAAGACGCGCTTGGCCCAGGAGCTGGCGCGCGACCTGCACGCCGAGGGGGCCTACGTGCTCTGGGGCCGGTGCAGCGTCGACCACCTGATCGCCTACCAGCCGGTGGTCGAGGCGCTCCGCACCGCGCTTCGCTCCCTCCCCGCCGACCGCGTCGCCGAGCTGGTCGAGCCACGGCCGCCGCTCGGCCTGCTGCTCCCCGAGCTGGCGGGCGACGCCGAGCTCCCCGCCCGGACGGAGCGCTTCGAGCTGTACGACTCGCTCGCCGACCTGCTGGGCGAGGTCACCATCGCCACGCCCATGCTCCTCGTCGTCGACGACCTCCAGTGGGCCGACCCCTCCACCCTCACCCTCCTCGAGCAGGTCCTCTCCACCCCGCGCGGCGGCCGGTCGCTCATCGTGGCGACGATGCGGCGCCCGGCGGGCCGCCCGACCGCGGACGTCGACCGGTTCCTGGCCGAGGTCCGCCGGGCCCGTCGCTTCGATGCCGTCGAGGTGGGCGGCCTCGAGCGCCGCGACGTGGCGGCGCTGCTCGCCGAGCGAGGCGTCGCCCCCGACGACGCGGCGGTCGACCTCGTGGTGGAGCGCACGGCCGGCAACCCCTTCTTCGTCGAGGCGCTGGCCGAGGCCGGCGCGACCGTGGACCCGCGCGACCTGCCGACCTCGGTCCGGGAGGTGCTCGACCAGCGCCTCGCCGCCCTCGACCCCGACGCCGCCGCCGTGCTCTCGGCCGCCGCGGTGATCGGCCAGCGCGCCGACATCACCCTCCTCGCCACGGTGACCGACCTCGACCAGGGCGCCGTGCTCGACCTGGTCGACGACGCCGTCGCGTCGGGCGTGCTCGCCGAGGACGAGGAGATCGGCTGGGTCACGTTCCCCCACCAGCTGGTGCGCCAGGCCCTGATCGCCCGCACCAGCCGGAACCGAGAGGCGCGGCTCCACGTGCGCATCGCCGATGCGCTCGAGGCGACGGCGGGCAGCAAGGACGCCGTGCTCACGGCCGCCCAGCACCTGGTCGCCGCCGGGCGGGCCTGCCCGCCGGCCCGGGCGGCGACCGCCGCCGTCGCCGCCGGGCGCCGGGCGCTGGAGGTCGTGGCCGACGAGGAGGCCGAGCGCTGGGCGCACCGCGCGCTCGAGGTGCTCGACGGCGCGCCCGACGGCCCCGACGAGCGGCGAGCGCGCGC
Source organism: Acidimicrobiales bacterium (assembly GCA_041394165.1). Lineage (GTDB taxonomy): Bacteria > Actinomycetota > Acidimicrobiia > Acidimicrobiales > Iamiaceae > Aquihabitans. Next base: position 13,479 of record JAWKIT010000006.1, on the reverse strand, counting down.
CGAGGCCGCCCTCCTCGCCGCCGAAGCGGCCCGGCTGCGGGGCGACCTCGAGGCGGCCCGCGCGGCGCTGGTCGACGTGACCGCCCGGGCGCGCGCAGACGGCGACGGCCGCACCCTGGCGCGCGCCGCGCAGCAGTGGGCCCTGGTCTCGGGGGCCATCGGGTTCTCCTTCAGCGGCCTCGACGACGACCTCATCGCCCTGATCGACGAGGCGCTCGACCTCGTCGGCCCCGACGACCACGCCGAGCGGGCGACGCTGCTGGCGTGGTCCTCCCTGGCCTTGAACCCAGGCGACGACCGAGACGGCCAGGATCGGCTCTCGATCATGGCGATCGAGGAGGCGGCGCTGGTCCCCGGCGACGCCCACGTGCAGGCGCTCGCCCTCTTCGCGCGGCACATGGCCGTGGGCGGGCCGGCCGGGCTCGACGAGCGGCGCGCGCTGCTCGATCCCCTGCGCCGCGCCTCGCGCGGCTGGAGCGAGATGGAGGTGATCGCCCGGGCCCTGGCGGTGGTCGACGCGCTCGAGGGCGGTCAGGTGGCCGACGCCCGGGCGGCGACCGAGGAGCTCCGGGCCTTCGTGGCGCCCTTCGGGCGTCCCGCCCTCGACGCCTTCGTGGCGTTCTTCGACGCCATGTGGGCGATCCTGGCCGGCGACCTGGAGCGGGCGTCCGCGCTCAGCGACGCCGCGCTCGCGGTCGGCGTGGAGGCGCACGGCGACAACGCGGCCACGGCCTGGGCCGGCCAGCAGCTGGTCGTGGCCCTGGGTCGCGGCAGGATCGGCGAGCTGGTCGACGACGTGGCCCGCCTGGTCGACGAGCAGCCGCTGGTCCCGGTCTGGGGCATGGTGCTGGCCCGAGCGCTCGTCGGCCGCGGCGAAGAGGTCGAGGCCCGGGCCGTCGCCCACCGCTACCTGGTCGACGGTGGGCTGAGCGTGCACCCGCGCAGCGTGCTGCGCTACCTGGTGGCGGCGATGGCCGCCGAGGTCTGCTGGCTCACCGACGACGACGTCCTGGCCGCGCACCTCCTCGTCGAGCTGGCGCCGATCTCCCACCGGGTCGCCGTCACCGGGCTGGCCGCGAGCTGCGCCGGCCACCTCGTCCGCCACCACGCGCTGGCGCTGGCCGTGGCGGGCGACCTGGACGGTGCCGCGGACCTCCTGGAGCTGGCGGCGACGACGGCGGCGGCCGACGGCTTCGGCTGGGCCGAGGCGCAGTCGCTCGCCGATCGGGCGGTGGTCCTGCGCCGGCGCGGCGCGCCCGGCGACGCCGACGACGCGACGGCCTGCGACGAGCGGGCCGCCCACCTGGCCGCCGAGCTGGGCGTCCAGCTCGTGCGCCCGGCTCCAAGCGCGGACTGAAACCGCAGGTCAGCCTGCACCTGAGGCCTTCAAGCGGGTCTCATGTGGCGTCCAAGGCGCCCAGCGGATCCTGCTGGCATGGAGACGACCGCCACCTCGCCCACCCCCGCCGGCGCCCCCGCGCGCCGGCGTCGCACCAAGGTCCTCGCCCTCGTCCTGGGGCTGATGATCGCCGCCGTCGCCGGCCTCGCCACGGCCGCGCTGGCGGTCGGTCCGCCCGACGGCACCCTCCGCTACACGTGGTCGATCGGCGACCGCTACGGGCTCGACGAGGACCACGACGGCATCGTCGACGACCACGACGGCATCGCCGACCTGGCCGGGGACAAGGCGTTCGTCCAGAGCCCGACCTACGCGCTGACGTTCGACACGTGCGCCTCCCCGGCGGTGACCGAGCGCGAGTCGCTCATCACCGGCTACGTGCTCACCCTCAGCGGGCCGCAGGCGAAGACGGTCAACTCGTCGAGCTGCAAGATCACCGCGCCGGTGACCAAGCTCGGCACCTACACGGCCAAGGTGGAGATCAAGGTCGGTCCGGCCACGGTCGACAGCCGCACCGAGCAGATCACGCCCCGGGACCTCCTCCTCGTCTCGGTGGGCGACTCGGTGGCGTCGGGCGAGGGCAACCCCGACACCCTCGAGTCGGGCACGTTCTGGTCGCCCAAGTGGCAGAACCAGCAGTGCCACCGCACCAGCCTCGCCGGCCCGGCCCAGGCCGCCCTCCGCATGGAGCGCCGCGACCCGCACTCCGCGGTCACCTTCCTCCACCTCGCCTGCTCCGGTGCCTCCATCACCAAGGGCCTCCTCGGCGACTACGAGGGCCAGGACCCCTCGGCCGGCAAGGTGCTCAAGCCCCAGCTCGACCAGCTGAAGGACCTCGTCGGCGATCGCTCCGTCGACGCCATGACCGTCTCCATCGGCGCCAACGACGCCGAGTTCTCCGCCGTGGTCAAGGCCTGCCTCGTCCAGACCGCCTGCCACACCAACGTCGTGCCCGGCCAGAAGAACGGCAAGCAGCTCTTCGATGAGAAGGCGCCGCTCATCACCCAGAACTACGCCCTCCTCGACGCCCGCCTCGACCGGATGGCCAAGCAGCAGGCCGGCGACGTGAAGCTCAAGGGCAAGGTCTTCGTCACCCAGTACATGGACGTGACCAAGGACGACGACGGCAGCTACTGCACCGGCCTCACCCAGAAGGAGAAGGACGCCGGCAAGCTCCCGGGCCAGACCACCAACGTCGACGGCCTCACGCAGGACGAGATGACCTGGGCCGACAGCTACGTCCAGGACGGCCTCAACACCCGGGTGAAGCAGGGCATCGACGCCGCCAACGGCAACGGCGGCGCCCAGCTCGTGTGGGTCGACGGCATCAAGGCCAAGTTCGCGAACCACGGCTACTGCGCCCAGGACCGCTGGATCCGCACCCTGTTCGAGTCCGGCCTCTACCAGCGGGGCCCCGACGGTGCCTTCCACCCCAACGCCGAGGGCCACCTCTTCGCCTACGCCACCTCGATCGAGGACGAGGTGGCGCCCGCGCTCGGCATCGAGGGCCAGCCGCTGCCCGTCGAGTTCGACGACGCCGGCCAGCTCGGCGACTCGCTCAACTCGTGGATCGCCACCCTCGACAAGACCGGTGCCCTCGACAAGGTCACCAACGCCCTGCCCTTCGGCGCTCGCCAGGAGGTGCAGACCTTCCTGCGCGACAAGTTCTTCGGCAAGTTCCTGCCCTTCGTGCAGCAGGCCATCACCGATGCCGACGGCTCGATCACCGAGCTCGCCGAGGCGCTCGACGACCTCGACGGCGACGGCAACCCCGGCGTCGACGCCTTCGGCGTGGCCAACCTCGACGTCGACCTCTCCGGCGACATCCAGCCCAAGCTGCCCTCGAAGCAGTACGACATCACCTTCACCGTGAAGGGCTCGGTGCAGCTCGACCCCGACCTCGCCCTGAAGGCGGGCCAGCTCGGCCTCGGCGGCCAGAAGGCCTCGGGCAAGGCCCAGTTCTCCCAGACCGTGAAGCTGCACGTGGACTTCACCAAGCCCAAGACCGATCGCCTCTTCCTCACGCTCCCCGAGGACGGCCTGAACGGCCAGATGAAGATCGACCTGGCCGGCGACTTCGGCGGCACCGACGGGCCCGCCAACGGCCCCGACCGCCCCGCCATCACCTTCACCTCCGGCGCCCTCGGCCTCAAGGCCGTCGGTCAAGCCTCGGCGAACGTCACCCTCGGCTACTCGATCAAGGATCCGAGCGGCGATGGCCGCATCGACGCCACCGAGCTGTCCGACCCCCTGACGTGGGTCACCGCCACCTGCTCGTCGGGCGGCGCCCACGTCGACCTGCGCGCCTCGAGCTCGCTCGCCGGCTTCACCTCGGCCCTGGGCCGCATCACCCTCGACGACGACGACCTCTGCGACGGGGTCAACACCCCGAACGTGGACCTCGCCGAGCTCGGGCAGTTCCAGGGCCTGAGCGTGATCGACTTCGTCAACGGCCTCGCCCAGCTCACCACCGCCCTGAAGGGCATCCAGTCGGGCAACGACATCGACATCCCGTTCGTGAAGGAGAGCCTCGCGGGGGTGATCTCGGCCAACGAGAAGCTGGTGAAGTTCTTCACCGACAACGGCCTCACCGACCCGAACAACCCCATGGCGAACGTCGTGTTCGACCCGACCAAGCGGCCGGACCTCGACACCATCGACGAGATCCTGCCCAAGCTCGCCCAGTCGCTCGGCGTCCCGCTCGACCAGCTCAAGCCCCGCATCGTCGACCAGCGGTTGCTGCTCGACCTGAACGCCACCATCGACCCCGCCGCCAAGACGGGCGCTGGCACGCTCGACTTCGGCGACCAGCTCTCGCGGACCGGCGTGGCCGAGGTCAGCGCCTCGACCAAGGCGACGATCGACCCCGCCCTCACCGTGAAGCTCGGCCTCGGCGTGGACCTCCGGCCCGACCTCGAGTTCGGCGACCGCTTCTTCCTCCAGGTGGGCGACGGCCCCGAGATCACCGCCGACGCCAAGGTGACCGCCGACGCGAAGCTCACCGCCAAGCTCGCCCTGCTCGACCTCGAGCTCGCCGACGACAACGCGTCCGGCGCCGTGACCCTGCTCGACCGCAAGGACCCGGCGAAGCCGATGCTCTCGATCGACATCAAGGGCACCACGAGCTCGGCGCCCGACGATGGCCGCCTGACCCTGAACGAGATCACCACGCCCACCACCTCGGCCAAGAGCCCGTTCGTGGTGACGATCAACGGCAAGGTCCCGGCCTTCGGGCTGACGGCGCAGGCCAAGCTCGCCGGCGTCCCCTTCGCCAGCGGCAAGGTGACGATCGACTGGGCCGACATCACCCAGCCCAGCCTCCTGAAGGTCGATGCCGACGCCGCCTTCAAGGACTCGCTGCTGCCGTTCGCCTTCGACGCCTCGAACCCTCGCGCCGCCATCACCCAGGTCATCAAGGCGGCCCACACCGGCGTGAGCGAGCTGCGCACCGCCCTCACCAACAACCCGGCGGTCGCCCGCTCGCTGCCGCTCACCGGCAAGACGGCGGCCGAGATCGAGCCGGTGCTGGCCGACCTCGAGGCCAAGCTGGCGAAGCTGATCGAGCTCGACGAGACCCTCACGCTCAGCCAGCTCGAGACGCGCCTGGAGAAGGAGCTGGGCGAGGCCCTCGGCGTGGCCAACGCCCAGTGGCCGGGCCTGGTGACCTTCCGCTACGAGCCCCAGACCGCGGCGAAGAACGCGGCGCTGCTGGTTGACCTGAAGGTCGGCTTCTGCTCGAACAGCCGCAAGGCCCTCCCCGGCTGCTCGAAGGTGTCCGAGATCGGTCCCTTCCCGCTCAACCTCTCCCTCGGCCAGAGCGCGGACTCGATGGCGGCGGTCACCGCGGACGGTCGGGTGACCATCGGCTACGACGCCCGGCTCGCCCTCACCGTCGGCGTGGAGCTGCCCCGGGTCACCCAGGCCACCACGCCCGGCGGGATCCCGTCGGTGAGCGGCACCCCGCGGATCTTCGTGCTCGACACCTCGTCGTTCGAGCTCGGCATCGGCGCCCGCGCCAGCGGCCAGTTCGCCGGCGTGCTCGGCCCCGTGGAGGTCAAGATCGGCACCGCCAGCAAGGCCGCCGACGCCCGCCTCGCCGCCCGCTTCGCCCTGAAGAGCAAGACGGCGAACCCGGCGAGCCCCCAGCGCATCTACGAGGCCAACGTGCCCTCGTGGGTGAGCAGCATCCTCCCCACCGCCGCGGCCGGCGCGGTGAAGGACACCACGCAGTTCGCGTCGGGGTGCGCCGCCGGCGCCGACGCCTGCGCCACGCTCCCCATCTCGGTGAACGGCGCCTACCTGGGCGACGTCAGCTTCGCCGCCCCCGACCTGCTGGTGCCCTCGGGCTGGACCTTCGACGGCCAGCAGGTCATCGACAGCCTCTCGAACGAGAACATCCAGTGGGCCATCCTCATCGGCGGCATCGACTCGTTCGTGCAGCGCCTCGAGGCCTCCCTCCGCAACGTCCCGGCCGGCAAGAACATCCCGCTGCTCGGCATCGACCCCACGGCGGGCGCCGACGTGCTCGAGGACTTCCGCAAGGGGTTCGTCGAGCCCGCCCAGGAGCTGGTCAACAAGATCAACGCCGCCAACAAGGCGGGCGTGGTCCGCAGCTCGATCCAGGACTTCGTGTTCGCCAAGATCGGCCCCGGCTCCGAGCTCGGCCTGCTGCGCGACGGGCCCGACGCCGGCACGGACATCACCAAGGCCGACGTGGTCGTGCTGCTGACGTGCAAGAGCGGCTCGACCGTGAAGGACTGCGCGGACGGCGACCTCGCCACGACGATCGACGACCTCCAGCTCCGCGTGCCGCTCGCCAAGACCGCCGAGGTCACGTCCAAGCCGCTCGACTCGGGCTTCCCCGGCCTGCGCCTGCGCAGCAGCGAGGGCTTCTCGGCCGGCATCGGCTTCGAGATGGACCTCGCCTTCGGCGTGGACCGCACCAACGGCTTCTACATCCCCACCAAGGCGTTCGGCACCCAGCCCGAGCTGCGGGTCCAGGCCACGGCGTCGCTGCCGAGCGCCATCGACGCCCAGCTCGCCTTCATCCCGGTCAAGCTGACCGACAAGAGCCCGGGCACGCCCGACGTCGCCGCCACCATCGGCGTCGACCTGGCGGCCGGCGGCACCGACGACAAGATCACCCTGGGCCAGCTCGGCTCGGCGTCGATCACGCCGTCGATCTCCGCGTGCGCCAACGTGCGGGTCGGCTTCGAGACCGGGGCCAGCAAGAAGTTCCCGGCCTTCAAGGCCGACCTCGGGCTCACCGGCGGCTACCAGTGCACGGCGGGCGGCGTCACCGGCGCTCCCACCACCAACGCCGGCATGGGCATCACGTTCGACAACGTGCGGATCAACGCCGGCTCGGTGATCAACGACTTCATCGGCCCCGCCGCCCAGACGGTGCGCACGTACACCGGCCCGCTCGAGCCCACCATCGACGCCCTCCGCAAGCCCATCCCCGGCATCAAGGAGGCGTCCCGCGCCATCGGCGCCACCCCGCCCACGTGGTGGGACCTCATGAACGCCATCAACGACATCCGCATGGGTGCCGGCGAAGCCGACCAGCTGGCGATGATCAAGAAGGTCATCACCGTGACCGACCTCGCCCGCCAGCTGGCGCCCGGCGTGGGCAACGCGCAGGACATCTCGCTCGGCAGCTTCAAGGTCGACACCTCGGTGGCCGCCGACCCGGCGAAGGCCACCGACATCGATGCGCTCCTCACCGGTGAGAGCTACGGGGGCGACACCTCGTCGATCCTCTCCCGCCTGCAGGGCGCCGGCATCCCGGCCGAGCTCTCCACCAAGGTCCAGCCCACGGCGCCGTACCAGTCGCTGACGTTCCCGGCCTTCGAGAAGCCCCAGCGCCTCTTCGAGCTCCTCCTCGGCAAGGACGTGCCGCTGGTGCGCTTCGAGGCGGGCGGCTCGTTCCTCCACGTGCCGATCGGCCCGTACGCCTTCCCGGTCGGCCCCGCCACCGTCTACTTCGGGGGCGCGCTCGACCTCTCCGGCCACTTCGCCGCCGGCTTCGACACCTACGGCATCCGCCAGGCGTACTCGATGCTGACCGACGACGACCCGACCAACGACAGCTTCGGCCAGGCGGCCGCCAGCCTCCTCGGCGGGTTCTACCTCGACGACTACGACGCCAACGGCAAGGACGTGCCCGAGCTGCGGGCGCAGGCCGAGGTGACCGTGGGCGCCGGCATCGGCATCCCCGGCTTCGGCGTGTTCGCCGAGGGCGGCGTGCACGGCGACGCCCAGATCGACCTCAAGACCACCGACGGCAAGCTGCGGCCCGAAGGCATCATCAAGCAGCTGCGGAAGAACCCGAACCCGGTGTGCATGTTCGACGCCAAGGCGCGCATCGACGCCTTCGTCCGGGTCGTGGTCTCGAACCCGATCAAGGACATCGTCTTCCCCATCGCCGACGCGGTGATCCTCGACGAGCCCGACCTCACCGACTTCTGCAACACCCAGCAGGACGACACCCAGGCCAAGCTCACCGGCCGGCTCTACACCGACGGCACGCTCGAGCTGTTCTCCTCGCCCGAGTCCGACCAGATCCGGGTCACCCAGCGCGCCGCGGGCACCGTCGAGGTGTCGAGCAAGGGCGTGGTGGAGACCTTCGAGGGCGTGAAGAAGCTCTTCGTCGACGGCGCCGCCGGCGACGACCAGATCACCCTCACCACCGACCAGCCCCGCGCCAGCGCCATCCCGGCGTTCGTGTGCGGCGGCGCCGGCCGGGACCACCTGTCGGTCGACATCGGCCCCGCCACCATCTGGGGCGACGTGGGCACCGGCACCACCACGGTGGAGAACGGCGTGTCCAAGGCCCTGCCCTGTGCGGCCGGGCCCGGCGCGGCCGACTCCATCCAGGGCGGTCCCGATGCCGATGTGCTGACCGGCGGCGAGGGCAACGACGACCTCACCGGCAACGCCGGCAACGACAAGCTCGTCGGCAACAACGGCGACGACACCCTGCTTCCCGGCGCCGGCGACGACACCGTCGACGGTGGGGCCGGCAACGACACCGTGAACTACTCGGACCGCTCCGACGCCGGCATCACCGTGGACCTCCGCTCGGGCAAGACCAGCGGGGCCACCGGAACCGCCGAGAAGGACGCGTTCACCAGCATCGAGAGCGCGGTGGGCGGCCCTCGCGACGACGTGCTGTGGACGACCCCCGCCGGCAACGTGGTCGACGGCGGCTACGGCGACGACACGCTGAACGGCGGCATCGGCGCCGACGTGCTCATCGGCGGCGCCGGCGCCGACCTCCTGCTCGGCGGCGACGGCTTCGACCTGCTGGTCGGCGCCTTCGGCGACGACCGCATGGTCGGAGGGAGGGCGGCGACACCTACCAGGGCGGCGAGGGCACCGACACGGCCGACTTCTCGACCGAGCCCGGCCCCGTGACCGTCACCCTGAACGGCCAGGCCGACGACGGCCGGGTCGACCAGGAGGCCAAGGACAACGTGGCCGAGGCCGAGATCGTCATCGGCACCACCGGCGACGACTCGCTCGCCGCCGGCGGCACCCCGGCGACCCTCGAGGGCCGCAAGGGCGACGACGTCCTCGACGGTCCGGGCACCCTGCTCGGCGGCGACGGCGACGACCTGCTCCGGGGCTCGGACCTCAACGACGTCCTGAAGGGCGAGGCCGGCGACGACGACCTGCGCGGCAACGGCGGCCAGGACGACCTCGACGGCGGCACCGGCGACGACCACCTCGACGGCGGCTTCGGCCCCGATCGCATGGCGGGCGGTGCCGGCTTCGACGTCGTCGACTACTCGAAGCGGACCAACCCCGTGCTCGTGCGCCTCACCGACGGCGCCCGCGACGGCGAGGGCGTCCAGAACACGGGGACCGGCGCCACCGCCGACTGCCTCGCCCTGTTCTGCGACGAGGTCCGACCCGACAACGAGCGGATCCTCGGGGGCTCGGGCAACGACACCCTCGACGGCGACACCGGGAACCAGGAGCTCGTCGGCAACGGCGGCGACGACGCGCTCACCGGCCACGGCGGCATCGACCGCTTCGAGGGCGGCCCGGGCAACGACGACGCCCGCGACGGCGACGCCGCCTACGCCACCCCCGACCCCGCCGGGAAGGGCGACACCTGGATCATGGGCGACGGCGACGACTACGTCGGCGGCTCCGGCGGCGACGAGCACATCGAGCTCGGCGCCGGCAACGACCGCGGCGCCCTCTCGGGCACCGGCAAGGTGACCCTGGACATGGGGCCCGGCAACGACACGTTCGACACCGACAAGGGCGATCACACGATCGTCGGCGGGCCCGGTGACGACCGGCTCACCAGCTACGCCGGCAAGAAGGACATCGACATGGGCGACGGCGACGACGTCGTCGGGCTCAACAGCGGTGCCTACGCCACCCGCGCCCTGATGGGCGCCGGCGACGACGAGTTCGACGGCGCGGTCTCCTCGCCCGGGCCCGACGTGGTCGACGGCGGCCCCGGCGACGACTTCCTCACGGTCAGCGGCGGCGACGACACCGTCACCGACCTCGAGGGCGCCAACACCATCTACCTCGGTGCCGGCAACGACACCGCCACGACCGGCCCCGGCTCCGACGAGGTCCGCGGCGACGACGGCGACGACGTGATCGTCGACGGCGGCAACGACGGTCGCGCCCGCGCCGGCTGGGCGGCGACCCAGCGCCTGTGGGGCGGCAACGGCGACGACCGGATCACCCTCGACGGCACCAGCGCCGTCGAGGACCAGCTCACCGGCGACGCCGGCCGCGACGTGCTCAAGGGCGGCAACGGTCCGCAGTCCATCCAGGGCGGCGACGACGCCGACCAGCTGCTCGGCATGGGCGGTGACGATCGCCTGAACGGCGGCAACGGCGACGACACCGTCGACGGTGGCGACGGCGACGACCTGGTCCAGGGCGGCGACGGCACGAACACGCTCATCGGCGGCCGGGGCGCCGACCGCGTCGAGGGCGGATCGGGGACCGACACCGTCTCCTACCTCGACCGGACGGCACCCGTCACGGTGACGGTGGGCATCGGCGGCGCCGACGACGGCAACGCCGTCGACGACTCGGCCACCGTGCCGGGTCGTCGCGACGACATCGCCTTCAACGCCGAGACCATCATCGGCACGAACCTCGACGACGTCCTCACCGTGGGGTCGGTCGGCTCCGAGACCGGTCGACTCGAGGGCCGGGGCGGGCGCGACACGCTCATCGCCGAGGTGCGCGCCACGCTCCTCGGCGGTGACGGCGACGACACCCTCCTCGGCTCGTACCAGGTCGACTCGCTCGACGGCGGCAAGGGCAACGACCTGCTCGCCGGCGGGCTCGGCAACGACACCGAGAACGGCGGCGAGGGCGACGACCGCCTCGACCAGGGCTCCGCCATCGACGGCCGCGACAAGCTGATCGGCGGCCCCGGCACCGACGTGGCCGACTGGTCGGCCCGTCCCGCCGGCCAGGCCATCGCCTTCACGCCCGGTGCGGGCGGCGCGAACGACGGCGCCGCCGGCGAGGGCGACGACGCCGACGCCACCGTGGAGTCGGCCCGCACCCAGTCCAGCCCGGTGGCCGCGCCGACCGTGAAGGTCACGCCGGCCAAGGGCTCCGTCCTGGTCGGCGAGATCGTCGATGCCACCGTGACCGTCACGGGCACGAACGGCACCGCCACCGGCGCCGTCGAGCTCATGGATGGCGGCATCCGGGCCGGATCGGCGGTCCTCGACGCCAGCGGCAAGGCCGTCATCCCGGTCCGCTTCGAGAACGCGGGCAACCGCACCCTCGTCGCCACGTACCGCGGCGACCGGTCGTACCCCTCCTCCACCTCGGCCGCCGCCCCGGTCACGGTCGGCAAGGTCGGCGTGGTCGTGGAGCTGACGCCGACGAGCTCGCCCACCAAGGCGGGCGACCAGAGCCGGTTCCAGATCTCGCTGCGCTCCAGCACGGGCACGATCGCCCTGTCGGGCGCGGTGGAGCTGAGGGAGGGGGCGACCTCGCTCCAGAGCTTCGGCATCACCGACGGCCGCGGCGAGGTCACCCTGCACACCCCGTTGGCCCTCGGCCGCCACGACCTGGTGGCGGTCTGGGCGGGCACGAACAGCACCCAGCCCGCCACCTCTGCGGTCACGACGGTGCTCGTCACCGCCGACGGCCGGGCCCCGGCGCCGACGCTGGCCGTCAGCACCACGCCGGCCTCCCCCACCGCCGCCACCTCGGTCACGGTGAGGGCCACGGCCACCCCGGCCGCCGGCGCCCCGACGCCGACGGGCTCGGTCACCCTCACGGCCACGGGCACCGACCCGGTCCGCGAGGCCATCGAGCTGGGCACGGCCGAGCTGAGCGGCGGCGTCGCCTCGGTGACGATCCCCGCCGGGCTGCCCGGCGGCACGTACACGGTGCGCGCCACCTACGCCGGCTCGACGGTCAACCCCGGCGCCACCGGCACCAAGGCCGTGACCATCGTCCGCCCGGCGACCACGACGGCGCTGGCCACCTCGAAGACCCCCGCCACCACGGCGGAGGCGGTCACCCTCACGGCGACCGTCGCCCGCACCAGCGGGACCGGCACGCCGACGGGGAAGGTCACCTACCTCGAGGGCACCGAGGTCCTCGGCACCGCCACCGTCGGAGCCGACGGCCGGGCGAGCCTCACCCGCTCGTACCTGCTCGGCACCCACCAGGTGACGGCCCGCTACGAGGGCAGCGACGCCCTGGCCCCGTCCACCTCGGCCGCCCTGGCCCAGGTGGTCACCACGCCCGGCGGCACCACCGGCATCGCCACCACCACGTCGGTGGCTCGCAGCGGCTCGAACCTGGTCGCCACGGTGACGCCCGCCTCGGGCACCGCCACCGGCCAGGTCCGCTTCACCCTCGACGGCGTCGACGGCACCCCGGTGAACCTCACCGGCACCACCGCCACCATCGCCGTCCCCGCCTGGGCCCCCGGCAACCACACCGTGGTCGCCACCTACCTCGGCTCCGCCACCCACGCCGGCTCCGCCTCGGCCACCCTCACCGTGACGGTGAGCTCCGGGGCTCCCCCCTCGGCGCCCGGCACCCCGGCGGTGTCGTCGGCCACGGCCACCACCGCGGCCATCGCCTGGGGGGCGCCCGCCAACCCGGGCGGCAGCGCCGTCGCCGGCTACCGGGTGACGGTGCGGGCCGATGCGGCGGGCACCGTGGTCGCCACCTTCGAGACCAACGGCACCGGCCGGACCGCCTCGGTCACCGGGCTGGTGCCCGGGAAGCTGTACCGCTTCAGCGTGGCGGCCCGCAACGGCTCGGGCTACGGCGCCGAGTCGGCGCTGTCGGCCCACCTGCTGCCGCCCTTCAAGAGCCTCGACGCCTTCACCACCCAGCAGTACCGGGACTTCGCCGGTCGGGTGCCCACGGCGTCGGAGCTGGCGAGCTGGCGCTCGAAGCTGGCGGGCGGCACCGCCCCCCAGGTGCTCATCGACGGGGCGGTGGAGTTCTCCTACACCGCCCGGATCGCCCCGGTCACCCGGCTCTTCAACGCCTACTTCCTGCGCCTGCCCGACCGCTCGGGGCTCGACTACTGGGTGGGCAAGTACCGCAACGGCACCGGCCTCAACACGATCTCGGCGAACTTCGCCGGCTCCAGCGAGTTCAAGCGGCGCTACGGCGCCCTCTCGAACCGGGACTTCGTGCTGCTGATCTACCAGAACGTGCTCCAGCGCAAGCCGGACACGGGCGGCGTGAACTACTGGACCGGCAAGCTCGATCGGGGCATGTCGCGAGGCCAGGTCATGACCAACTTCTCGGAGAGCTCGGAGTACAAGCGCAAGTCGAAGCCGACCACCGATCTGGTGACGCCCATCCGGGTGATGCTGGGCCGGGTGCCGACCACCGCCGAGCGCACCGACTGGGAGGCCCGCTTCAAGGCCGGCACCCCCCGCACCGAGCTCATCGCCTGGATCCTCGCCCAGCCGGCCTATGACGAACGAGCGTGAATCCCCGGCCGAGCGAGACCCGGACCCACCCGAGGCGAGCGAGACCCGGAGCCGTTCCGAGGCCGCGGGTGCGCGTGGGGCGGGGCGCCCCGCGCACCCCAAGCCCCC
>JAWKIT010000005.1:0-332839 GCA_041394165.1 Acidimicrobiales bacterium | reverse complement strand
AGGGCCGCCTTGGCGTCCTTGGTCTTGGGCACGTCCCAGTCCCAGGCGTCGACGACGAGGACCTTGCCCTCGGCGGCGCGGTCGGACAGGGCCGAGCGCAGGGCGAGGCGCACCATCTTCTTGGGCGTCTTCTGGGCGTAGCTCCGGGGACGGGGCCCGAGGGCCACGCCGCCGCCCCGCCAGATCGGCGAGCTGGAGGAGCCGGCCCGGGCGCGCCCGGTGCCCTTCTGGGCCCAGGGCTTGGCGCCACCGCCGCGCACCTCGGCGCGGGTCTTGGTGGCCTGGGTGCCGGCCCGGCGGGCGGCCAGCTGGGCCGTGACGACCTGGGCCATCACCGCCACGTTGGGCTCGATGCCGAAGTAGCTCTCGTCGAGGTCGACCGAGCCGGCCTTCTTCCCGGAGGTGCTGAGGACGTCGACCATGGTCACTTCCCACCCTTCGCGGCGTTGCGGACGAGCACGAGGCCGCCCTTGGGGCCGGGCACGGCGCCCTTCACGAGCAGCAGGTTGCGCTCGGCGTCGGCCGACACGACGGTCAGGTTCATCGTCGTGACCTTCTCGCCGCCCATGCGACCGGCCATGCGCTGGCCCTTGAACACCCGGGCCGGCGTGGCGCACTGGCCGATGGAGCCCGGCGCACGGTGGATGCGGTGGGCACCGTGGCTGGCCTTCTGGCCCTTGAAGCCGTGGCGCTTCATGGCGCCGGCGAAGCCCTTGCCCTTGCTCACGGCCGTCACGTCGATCTTGTCGCCGTCGGCGAGCTCGGCCACGGTGATCTCCTGGCCGACCTCGTAGCCCGACACGTCGTCGAGGCGGAGCTCGACGAGGCGATCGCCGGGGGCCACGTCGCCGTACTGGCCGGCGACGGGCTTGGTGAGCTTCGAGGCCTTCTTGGCGCCGAAGGTGACCTGGAGGGCCTGGTAGCCGTCCTTCTCGAGGGTGCGGATCTGCACCACGCGGAGGGGGGCGACCTCGAGGACCGTCACCGGGATCATCCGGTTCTGGTCGTCCCAGATCTGGGTCATGCCGACCTTCTGGCCGACGATCGCTTTGGTTGCCATGCGTGCGTCTTTCGGTCGCGGAGGAACGGGGGCCGTTCACGCGGACGCTCCGCTCGGGCCAGGCCCGGCGGAGCGCCAGTTCGGTTGTGCCCCGGGGTACCTGCTGCCAGGCCGGCGGGGACGTCGGTTGCGGGCACGGGGGCCCGAGACCTGCCCTTCGGTGCGGACCTCCGGGCAACGAGTGGAAGACCCTAGGCGCGCGCGGCTCCCGACGCCAACTCGCCGTCGCAGGCGGGGGCCGCGACCGGGCAGCGCGAGCGCCGAGCCCTAGGCTTCGCCGCCGTGCCCGACCGCCCGAGCGCCTCCGCCCCTCGCCGCACCGGCGTCCTCGCCGCCCTGGTGGGGGTGGTGGCGATCGCCACGGTGCTGGTGGGCTGCGGCCGCGGGAGCGGCGATGGGGGCCTCGATGCGGCGACGCCCGGCTTCGACGGCAACGGCCGGACGGTGGACACCCGGCCCTTCGACATCCCCGAGGCCGACCCGGGCGCATCGACCACCCTGCCGCCGGGCGTGTTCGACGATCAGGGCCCCACGGCCACCACGGAGACCACCCTCCCCCCGACGACCACCACGACGCTCCCGCTGCCCGACGGCACCGACCCGGTCTGCACCGCCCTGTACCGCTGGAGCCGCCTGATCACCATCTTCGTCGACGGCACGGGCGAGCCTGCGTCGTTCGGCCCGAACGCCACCAGCACGCTCGATGCCATGATCGTGGACCTGAGCTCGGCGTCGGACCCGGCCTTCGCCCCAGCGATCGCGCTCTACCAGGGGGTGCGCGACCGCATCGCCGCCGCCACCACCTCCCAGGAGGTCGAGGCGGCCCTGCTTCCGGTCGTGACCGAGAAGGACCCGCCCATCGTCGATGCGCTGGCGCCCCTGCGCAGCCGGGTGGAGGCGTCCTGCCCGGACCTCTTCGCGGCGACCACCGCCAACGCCTGAGCTCGCGCGGGCCCCGGCGGGGCCTCGGCTGCGATACTCGGGCTCCCGGCGCCGGCTCCGCGGCCCGGAGTGGGAGGGTCGGGGTGCAGCGCCAACCGAGATCGGTCGCCGCGTTCGGGCGCCAGCTGCTGATCCATCCGGCGACGATCGGGCCTGCCCTGCTCCTCGGCGGGTCCTGGCTCACGGGGTGGGGGTCCGTGCGACACTGGACCGTCCTCCTCGTCGCGCTCCTGGTCGTCCGGGCTGCGACCGGGCTCCGGTTCGACCGGTGGGTGGCCCGCGCGATCGCGGTGGTCGCCGATGCGATCCCACGCGTCGTGTTCGGCGCGCTGTTCATCGTGGCCGTGCTGCCGGCGCACCTCCTCGGCCGCCGCTCGTGGCGCCGGGCCCGAGCCGCCCCCCCGGCGTGGACGCCGGTGGCCCAGCGCGACTCGACCCTCGCGGCCACCTCGCTCGCGGCCGGTGCCGATGCACCGGCGCCACGGCGCGGGCTCCTCTGGAGCCTCGGCCTGGCGACCCTCCTCATCGTCGGGAACTACGGCGTGGGCCTGGCGTGGGATCGCATCTCGCCGCGGGGCGTGACCGGACCGGTCGGGCCGCCGCCGACGCTGCTCAACGTGACCGGGTCCGACCCGCCGCCGGACCCGCGGGCGAAGGACCCAGCGATGGGCGGCGCGCCGTGGGCCGACCGGTACTTCGACGAGCTCAACTCGGTGCAGGTGGAGTACTGGCCGTTCGTGCTGTTCCGCAACCGGCGGTACACGGGCGAGTACGTGAACGGCGAGGGATGGACCCGCCGTTCCTGGCAACCGCCGGAGACGGGGTCGCCGCGACCGCTGCTGTCGTTCTACGGAGGGTCCACCACCTTCGGGGTCGGCCAGCGCGACGCCCACACCATCCCCTCCGAGGTGGCCCGGCTCGCCGCGGCCGAGGGCTACCCGGTGGAGGTGGCCAACCACGGGCTGAGCGGGTTCGTGTCCTGGCAGGAGATGATGCTGTTCGAGCACTTCACAGCCGCCGGCGAGCGACCGCTCCGAGCCGTCTTCTACGACGGCACCAACGAGGTGTACGCCCAGCGCCAGGATCGGGTCCGGGGCAACCCGACCGACACCGAGGTCGACCAGATCCAAGCCCGGCTGTACGGCGCCGGCTCGGTGACCACCGAGGCGACGCCGGTGGCCACCGACGATCGGAGCTGGTTCGACCGCTACGAGGAGCACAGCGCGCTCCACCGGCTGGTGGACGAGGCTCGCGCCGCGCTCGGCGGCGAGCCTGCGGGCGCCTCGCCAGCCGACGAGGAGCCGGCGCCGTACGATCCCCGCGCCATCGGGCGCGCTGCGGTGGACGTGTACGAGCGGTCTCGGACCCTCATCCAGGCGATCGCCGAGCCGGCGGGCATCGAGCCCGCGTTCTTCTGGCAGCCGGTCCCCGGCGACGACGACCGCTCGAGCGCCTACCCCTGGGCCGTCGACCAGCTCACCGAGCCGACCGTGGACATCAGCGACTGCCTGGACGGCCACAGCGACGTGTACCTCTCCGACAGCCACACCAACGAGCAGGGCGCGCAGCTCGTGGCCGCCTGCCTCTGGGACCACCTCGGTCCGGCGGTCCGAGGGTGGTACCGCGACGAGGGCATCGATCGCCAGGAGCCGGTGGTCGACGACGGCGGGGACGACATCCTCCCGGCGCTCGGACCGGCGGACCTCACCCTCGATCCCGCATCGATCGGGCCCGGCTGGACCGAGGACGTCGCCATCCCGAGCCCGCCGGCCACCTGCGCCTCGCTCGAGCCGGGCGCGACCGACCTCCGCCGCGGGCCCGGGCTCGCCCGCAACGATCAGGTGACGGCGCGGCTCATCGCCTCCATCGTGCCCTTCGACTCGCCCGAGGACGCCGAGGCGGCGCTGCAGGTGCTCGCCTCCGAGTCGGGTCGCCGCTGCCTCGAGGACGGCGCTGCCGGCCAGCTCTCCGGCGTCGGCACCCCGACCTGGTCCTCCCCGGTCGCCGGCGACCTCGACGCGACGACCGGGACCCGGACCTGGCGCTCCGATGTCCGGGTCGATTCGATCCGGGCCGACGCCCGATGGTGGATCGCCGTGCACCGACGCGGCGCCGAGCTGCTCGTCATCCAGGTGATCGGCACCGACGCGACCGAGGTCGAGTCGGCCGGCGCCCGCGCCCTCGCCCAGCTCGCTCCCTAGTCCCCGCCGAGCGGCGCCGAGTCCCGGGGCCGATCGAGCGCACCGCCGAGGACCACGAGGGTCCGGGGGAGGTCGTCGAGGAGCGCATCGAGCTTCGCCTCGAGGGCCGCCGGATCGAGCGCGGAGAGCCGCACCTCCTCCACCCGCCCCGCCCCGCCCAGGTGGGCCAGCGCGCCGGCGAGGTCGATGCCCGGGCCGCCGGCGGGCAGGGTGGCGGCGGGCTGGCCACCGGTGCGAGCCGAGACCCCGTCGGCGAGCACCACCACGAGCACCGGGTGCCGACCGGCGTGGACGAGTGCGTGGTCGGCGAGCGCGCCGTGCACCAAGCCGTAGTCGCCGATCACGGCGATCGCCGGGCGCGATCCGCCGATGCCGCACCCATGGCGACGGCGAGCGGCGCCGAGGCCGAGCGCGCTGGTCGCCACCGCGTACGGCTCGTAGGCCAGCTCGATGCAGGAGCCGACGCACGTGTGCACGCCGACCGCGGCGGCGAGCGACCGCAGCCAGCGCAGCGAGGACCGGGTCGAAGGCGGTGGGGCGAGCGGGCGGGTGGACGACCGCCCCGCCGTCGGTCGCGTCGGGTGCACCGGGGTCCGGCGGGCGGCCGGCCACGGCCGCGAGCAGCGCGCCCTCGGCGACCACGGGGTCCGGGATCCACCCGTCGCGGCGCCCGCGCACCTCGACGGGGTGCCCCGCCGCCGCCACGGCCGCTCGGACGTCGTCCTCCACGACCGGGCGCCCATCCTCGGCGACGACGACCACGTCGAGCGCCTGCGCGAAGCGCTGCACCTCCGTCGCTGCGAAGGGGTGGACCACGGCGAGGCCGAGCACCGGCACGTCGGGCGGGACCGAGGCGACGACCCGAGACCACGCGTCGCCAGCGGCCACCACGCCGACGCGACCGTCGCCCGGTCGCTCGGTCACGGCACCGGCCCACCCGTCGAGCAGCCCATCCCCGGGCCACGATCGCAGGGCCCGTCGGTGCCGGGCGACCTTGGTGGTGGCGTGAGCCGTCCCCTGGGGGCCGAGGGCCGCCGAGCCGTCGGCGCCGATCGCGGGACCGCGTGCGAAGCCCGGCTCGGCTGGCGGGGTCGCACCGTGGCGGACGAGCACCGGCCGACGCAACGAGGCCGACGCGGCCACGGCCCCGCGGAGCACGTCGAGCGGCCGGTCGCCGGCACCGAGGTCGACCACGGGCACCATCAGGGGCGCGCCCAGCGACCTCGAGTCCGTGGCGGCGGTCGACGAGCGGGCCTCGACGTCGTCGCCCACGAGCACGAGCATCGGCGCCCCGATCCCGTGCGCCACCATGTTCTGGATCGGCTCCGCGGCGAGCCAGGCACCGATCCCCTTGATGGCCACGAGGGCCGGGCGACCACCCGCCGAGCGGCCGAACGCCAGCTCGGCCGCCGTCCGCTCGTTCCCGGCATCGATGACCTCGAGGGCGGCCGATCCGAGCGCGTCCTGCAGGCCCGTGGAGGGCCACCCCGGCACGACGGCCACCTGCTCGAATCCCAGGGCGACGAGCGCGAGCGCCGTGGGCTCCCACGACGCGGTCACGACGACCCACCCAGGAGCGGGGCGATGCGGTCGAGGATCGCGGCGGCCTGGCGATCGGCACCGAACTCGTTGCAGTGGGTCTGGTCGAAGAACACCGGCCGATCCACGTCATCGAAGAGGTCCGTGATGTCGACGAGCTCGACCCCGGAGCGCTCGGCGATGTCGTGCTGGAGCGCGTCGAGCGCTCGCTGCCTCGAGCGCGAGATGTCCCACTCCTCGAGCGCATCCGCCACGAGCGGTCGATCGGGGGGGATGGTGGCCAGCGTCGGCTGCCAGAACCGCACGACCGGGACCCCCGCCTCCGCGGCTGCTCGATCAGCTCGGTCCACCCCTCGGCGGTACTGCAGGGCAGCGAGGCGAGCGGCCAGGTCGAGGTCCCCGGTCGAGCGGTAGCCCTGGGCCTTCGCGTACGCCGCGAGCTCATCGGTCTGCTCGTCGGACATCGACAGCGAGTAGGTGCCGTCGGCGTCGAGCAGCCCGTACGCCTCGCGCTCCACGGCCAGCGCCGCGTCGTTCGCGCCGTCGAGGAACACCGCCAGGTCCGGCCGACCCCCGGCCGCCAGCTCGTCCGCGAACCAGGCGGACGCCTGCCAGTTGACGTAGCCGGTGACGCCGTAGTTCACGACGCGCAGGCGCAGGCCGTCCGCCGCGGCGCGGGCGACGAGCCGCGAGGCGGATGGTCCCGTCGGTGGACTGCCCCACCCCGAACACGGTCGAGCCGCCGAAGAGCCAGACGGTGGCCGTCGGGCTGTCGACCTCGACGGTGGTGCGCCGACCGTCGACCACGACCGTGCGATCGGTGGTGCGGTCCCGGGTGGACCACCCGTAGGGTCCACCTCGGTCCCACCCCACAGGGACTGCTCGACGACCATGTCCACGGCCCCGGCTGGTCGGGGAAGAACTTGTCGAACCGTGCGAGGTCGTCGGGGTCCTCGTCGGCCATCCGCTGCGGCTTCGGGGCGCTGGACGCGAGCCGCACCCCACCGCCACGACGCTCAGCACCAGCGCGGACGCAGCGCGACGGTGCGCCACGAGGTGACCGGCGACGTCCACGGCGCCGCCGCGGGCCCGGCGACGATCGCCCGGGCGATGCGGATGCCGTCCGCGGACGGGCCGGAGGTTGGAGGTGCCGTGCACGCTCCGCCTCGAAGGACGGCACCTCGGCGATCCGCGGGCCGGCCCGGCAGGCGTTGGCCTGGAGGCGAGCCTCGACGTCGAAGCCGTCGCAGCCGTCGAGCAGCAGCTCCCGGTGCTCACGCCGGAACGCCACGTAGCCGTAGCAGAGGTCGGTGAGGTGCGCGCCGTGGCGCCGGTTGAAGAGCAGGCACAGGGCCCGGTTGCCGAACGACCGCACCGCGGTGGCGTCGCTGCTGCCGCCACCGGGAGGTACCTCGATCCCTTGGCCAGGTCGGCGCCGGCGACGAGGGCGGCGACCAGGGGATCGATCTCGGCCGGATCGTTGGAGCCATCGGCATCGAGGGCGACGAGGTGCTCACCGGTGGCGGCGGCGAAGCCCGCCTGCAGCGCCCGGCCCTTCCCCGGGGCCGGGGCGGTCACGATGCGGGCATCGGGGCGGAGCCGGCGCGCCACCTCGACGGTGTCGTCGCTGCACCCGCTGTCGACCACCACGACCTCGCCCAGGCCCTCGGGCAGCCGGGGGAGCAGGATCTCGAGGTTGCGCGCCTCGTTGCGGCATGGGAGCACGACGCTGATCGAGCTGCGCTGGTCGTCGCTGCGCTCCGCGCTCATCGAGACCCCTTCCCCCCACCGGTGACGCTTCGGCCGGCCGGACGCTATCGGGTCCGCCGACCGACCGAGACCGCGCACCGCTCAGCCCGACGGCGGTTCGAACACCACGACCAGGGTGGGGTCGTCGTAGAGCAGGCGGATCTGGTCGCCGTTGGAGGTCCAGAGCGGGTCCTCCGGGCGGGCGTCTCGGACCACGATCGTCGAGCCCGGCGCGGGATCGGGGTAGTCGGCGCGGACCTGGAGCTCGATCTCGACCGCCCGCGAGATGATGTCCGGGCGCGGGCGGATGACGCTGGCCGCGCCGTGGTGCGCGGCCAGCGCCAGGACCAGGAGCCCGGCCGCCGCCAGCCCACGCCGGCCCGGCGCACCGAGCGGCTCGGCGATCCGTTCGGCGAGCGCGCCGACCGCCAGCGCGATCCCGGGCACCGCGAGGTCGACGTAGTTCACGTAGGTGATCTCCGCCTGCAGGAAGGCCGGGGGGACGATCGCCACGGCGAACCACGCGACGCCGGCCGCCGCCACCCAACGCCCGCGACGGGCCTCGAGCACGGCGCCGACCACCACGAGCGCCCAGAGCGCCACGGCGATGGCGACGGTCCACCACGGGAACGCCAGGCCGGTCGGGCCCATGCGCATCCGCACCGGCGAGGCGCCCAGCACGAACAGGTCGTGGAGGTGACGGGGCGAATCCGGCAGCGCTCGCCGGAAGCTGCCGCCGTCGAGGACGGGCACGAGCCGGTCGGGGTCGGGATGGGCGCGAGCGAACGCGGCAGCCGCGAACCGTATCCCCACGAACGCGACCATCGCGACCCAGGCGCCGAGGGTGTCGAGCACCGCCCGACGCAGCCGCCGTCGGGGCGGGCCGTCGACCACCACCATCCGCACCAGCACGAGCAGCGCCGGCAGCACGATCGCCACGTCTCGGGCCAGCAGCGCGAGCACCACGAGGCCGGCGACGGCGGCCCGGCGGGCGCGGCCCTGGTGGACGGCCGCGGCCACGACGGCGGCGGCCAGCGAAAGGAGCACCACGTAGAGGCTCGACGTCGAGGCGGTCCACATCACCGTCCAGCCGTTCGCGGCGTGCAGGACCAGGACCGCCGCGGTGGCCCGAGCGCCGAACCGACCCAGGCCCAGGCGCCCGGCGAGGACGAAGCCCAGGACGCCTCCGAGGAGCACCAGGCCGAGCCCGACGACGTGGAACCGCAGCGGCCGGAGGCCGAACAGCTCCTGCTGCACGCCGACCGCGAGGATCGTGATCGGGCGGACGACCTGGGCGGAGAGGTCCCACACCGTCCCGCTGTGCCACCACCCGGGTCGGCGGGTCAGGGCGAGGTAGCCGAAGTCGTCGGCGAAGAACGCCGTCTTGAGCGAGGGGGCGAAGACGAGCGCCGCGAGCACGCCGAGCGCACCGAAGAAGGCCACATCGCTCCCGCGCCCGGTGACGTCGCGGGCCGACCCTCCGGCCCCGTCTGGCTCGCCCACCGTCTCCCCCTCTCCGACCGCGCCGAGAGCGTAGCGAGGCGCGGACCGGCTCCCGGCACCGGGTGGTAGCGTCGCGCGGACCATGGAGGGGCCAGTCGCGTCGCAGACCGCACCGCTGGGCGCGCCCGAAGCAGCGGCCACGGCGACGCGACCCCGACCGAGCCGATGGTGGCTCGCGGTGGCCGCGGTGCACGCCGCCGTGTTCGCACCCACCATCGTGAACGCCCTCTTCCGGCCGGCGCTCGTGCACCCGAGCCTGTGGGTGTGGCACGCGGCGCGGATCCCCGAGACCTTCCGGGTCCCCTGGCGCCCCGTCCAGGTGCACTTCGGCTGGGCGGCCACGTCGCGCGCCCTCGACGCCGTGCTCCCCACGTCGGACCCGCGCGTCGCCGGGGCGATCGTCTCGCTGGTGGCCGCCGCCGGGTTCGGCGTCAGCCTCTGGCACGTGCTGCGCCGCCAGCTCGACGGCAGCGAGCTCAGCGGTCCGCTCGCCGCCCTCGGGCTCAGCCTGCTCGTCGCCCTCCTCGAAGCGCCCGCCGCGGTCCAGGGCTGGCAGCACATCGCCGAGCCCCTCCACTCGTGGGTGCCGCTCTACTTCCCCTTCGTGCCCACCACGCTCGCCTCGATGGGCCTCAACGTGGCGCTGGTATGGATGGCGGTGCGCCTCCTGCGCGGCGATCTCGAGGCACGCTGGCGACCGTGGCTCCCGGTGACCGTCGTCGCGGCGGCGGTGGCCAAGCCCAACCTCACCCCGATGCTCGTCGTGGTGGTCCCCGCGGTGGCCGTGGCGATGGACCGACGCGGCTGGTGGAGCATCGGGGCCAACGACGAGCGCTGGCGCGACGCGCTGCGCCTCGTCGCCCTCCCTGCGGCCGCCATCACGTTCCTCCAGCTCGTGGTCATCACCAAGCTCAGCCCGCCCCGGCTGCAGGGCTCGGTCGAGCTCCACCCGCTCTACGAGCTGCGCGCGCTGGGCGGCTTCCACTGGCAGTACTGGCTGGCCGCCCTGCTCCCCGCGCTCGCCGTCGCCCTGCTCGGCCGGCGCGTCGTCGACCTCCCGGTGGCGATCTGCCTCGGCTCGTTCGCCCTCGGGCTGGGTGCCACGCTGCTGTTCGCTCGGGCCGGCACCACCCCCGACAAGGGTGCCGTCGGTGGGGACATCCTCCAGCTCGCCGGGACCGCCCTGGCCATGACGGTGATCTTCACGATCCGCCGCCTGCTCGTTCTGCGCCGCGCCGGCGAGCTGGCCGGCGCCGCCGCGCTCGTGCTCGCCCTCGCCCTCGTGCCCTACCTGGTCGCCGGCGCCAGCACCTGGCGATGCCACAGCGGGCTGGCGCACTGCTATCCCGCCTCGATCGCCGGCACCTGGCCCCCGGCGGAAGACCACATCGACGATCCCTGAGCTCGCCCGCCGTACGCTCGGCCGGTGGACGCGGAGGAGTACGACCGCATCGCTGCGGCCGAGGCGAGCCACTGGTGGTACCTGGCCACCCGGGCGTTCGTGCTCGACCAGCTCGAGCCGCTCGCGACGGGCGCGTCGGTCCTCGACCTGGGTTGCGGCACCGGGGGCAACGGCGCCGCCCTCGCGCCCCGTGCCGCCGTCATCGGCCTCGACCGATCCCCGCGAGCCCTGGCCCACCTCGCCGAGCACCATCGGGCGATGCCGGCGCTGCAGGGCGACGGCGCCGCGCTCCCCTTCGCCGACCGCTCGTTCGACGCCGTCCTCGCCATCACGGTGCTGTACACGGTGCCCGACGACGGGGCCGTGATCGACGAGATCGCCCGGGTCCTGCGCCCGGGCGGCACCCTCGTCGTGCTCGAGCCGGCCGGTCGCCACCTCGCGCGCGGCCACGACCGCGTGGTCCACGGCCGACGTCGCTACGGGCGTGGCGAGCTCGAGACGGCCGTGGCGACGAGCGGGCTCGAGGTCCTCCGGTCCACGCACCTCCACGCCGCGCTCGTGGCGCCGGCCGCGGTGCTCGCCGCCGTGGACCGCCTCCGCCCTCCTGCGCCGGGCGAGGCGACGTCCGACCTCCGCCGACCGGCGCTCGACCGGGCGCTCGGCGCGGTGGCGCGGGCCGAGCGCCGGTGGCTGGCCCGCCACGACCTCCCGATCGGGACCTCGGTGGCGGTGCGGGCCCGGCGCCCGCTCAGCGGAGGACGGACAGCCGGCCCCGGATCCCTCGTTGGCGCCGGTGCCGACGACGGATCTCCTCGAGGCTGAGGGCCGGCTCCTCGTAGGGCGCGATCACCTCGATCGGCTCCCCCGGGGGCTGCTCGCCGATGTTGAAGCTCGTGTAGAAGGCCTCGTCGACGGCATAGCGCTCCACGGAGCCGTCGTCGCGCTTGTAGTAGTGCACCGACGGCACCTCGCTCGGCAGCGCGTTGATGTAGGCGGCGACGCGCGTGCGGCCCGATCGGTTGTCCGGGGTGGTGTGGAGCACGCGGCCGTCCATCACCATCACCTCGCCCACGCCCACCTCGACGTCGATCATCAGCTCGTCGGCGATCTCCTGGCTGATGTGCTCGAACGGGGCGGGGAACCCGGGGCTGCCGCGGAGGCGCTGGAGGTACTGGTGGCTGCCGGGCAGCAGGCGGAAGCGGCCCTCGAGCTCGGTGACCGGGGTCAGCGGGATCCAGCAGGTGATGCCGGCGCCATCGTCCTCCACGCGCGTGTTCCAGTCCTGGTGGACCGGGACGATGGCCGGCGCCCCGGGCTCCTTCACCATGAAGGCGGCCACGAGGGGGCGGAAGTCGGCCAGGAGCGCATCGAGCTTCGGCCACAGGACCTTCGACAGGCCGGCGTCCACCTGGCGCTTGTAGGCGGCGTCCGTGCTGTGGATGCTCGCGTAGTAGCCCTGCTCGATCCCCGACGGGTGCGCGCGGAAGACCTCGAGGGCCGCGGCCACCTCGTCGGGATCGGCCGCCGCGGCCACGACGTAGCCGTCTCGTCGGAACCGACGCTCCAGCGCCGGATCCCGCAGGGTGGGTCGGTGGGCCACCTGAACGCTCCTCCCGGCGGGACCGCCCGGCCCCGCGACCCGCAATGCTACCGCCCGTCGGCGAAGGCCCCCAGCAGCACCGGTCGCGAGCTCAGCCGAGGTCGACGATCCGATGGCCCACGGCGCGCAGGTGGGCCACCGCCCCCACCAGCACGAGCACGGCGAGCACCAGGTGGGCGCCGAGCAAGGGCCACGAGGGCGCGGACGCTCGGAGCACCACGCTGCGCAGCGCCTCGCCGAAGACGGAGATCGGGTTGACCCGCAGCAGCCAGCCGAGCTGCTCGGGGATGCGGTCGGGCGGGTAGCTGATCGGGCTGGCGAAGAACAGCAGCTGGGTGACGAAGCCGATGACGAAGGCGATGTCGCCGACGAAGACCTGGACCGTCGAGGCGAAGATCCCGAGCCCGACGGCCAGCACCAGCGCGCCGAGCAGCACGACGGGGGCGAGCAGCACCCACGCCGAGAGCTCCACGCCCTGCACCACGGCGACCACCAGCAGCGTGGGGACCAGCACCAGGAGGTCGACGACGGCCACCAGCACCTGCACCATCGGGAGCAGCTCGCGAGGGAACGCCAGGTGGCCGAGCAGGTCGCGCTGGTCCGTGAAGCAGCGGTTGACGCCCAGCCCGGCCGTGACGATCCGGTAGACCACCATGCCGGCCAGCACGTAGCTGAGGTAGGGCACGTCGCCGCCGCTCTGGTCGAAGATGACCCCGAAGACGAAGACGTACAGGGCGACCTGGAGCAACGGGGCGACGATGGCCCAGGCGATGCTGATCGCCGACCGCCGGTAGCGGGACTCGAGGTCGCGACGGGTCCACCGCAGCAGGAGCCCGACGTACTGGCGGGCCGCGAACGGCTCGGCCCCCGTCACGAGGCCAGCTCGGGCTGGGCGTGCCACTCGGCGGCGAGCTTCAGGCCCGGGCGAGCGGTGGGGTCGCCCAGCACCGAGAACGGCACCATCGCCTTCGCCAGGGCCTGGTGGTACTCCTGGTGGTGGTCGTCGGCGAGGTGCTGCTCGATCACCGCCACCTGGAGGTGGTAGCGGCCCGGAGCGATCGGGAAGGTCGGGATGCGCACCTCGACCTCCGAGGCCCCCACCTGCGCGAGCAGGTCGGCCGGCCCCACCTCGGGCTCCGCGAAGGCGGCCCGACCCATGGTGTAGACGGAGAAGACGAGCTGCGCGTCGACCGGTCGATCGACCTCGAGGCGGAACCGGAACCCCAACGGCTCGCCCGGCTCGATGTCGGGCGGCGTGCACCGCAGGTCGAGGACGCGCACCTGCCCCGGCTCCTCGGGGGCGGTGATCAGCGGCGCGACGATCTGATCCTCGGGGATCGGCTCGCCCACCCCGATCGTCTCGCTGCCGAGGTAGGCCGAGATCACCTCGATCGGCTCGCCCCGGAGGACGACCTCCCCGTGGTCGATCAGGACGAGCTCCTCGCAGAGCTGGGTCAGCAGCCAGTTGCTGTGGGACACGGCGACGATCGCCGTGCCGCCCTCGTGCAGCTCGCGCACGCGCGCCGAGCAGCGCTGCTGGAACTCCCAGTCGCCCACCGACAGCACCTCGTCGAGCAGCAGCAGCTCGGACTCGAAGGCGGTGACCAGGGAGAAGCCCAGCCGGGCCCGCATGCCCGTCGAGTACCGGCGCAGCGGCATGCCCATGAAGTCGCCGAGCCCGGAGAACTCGACGATCTCGTCGTAGCGCGCGGCGAGGTCGCCGGGGCGGTGGCCGAGCAACGCTCCGGCGAACCGGACGTTCTCCGCGCCGGTGAGCTCGGGGTCGAAGCCGACGCCGAGTTCGATCACCGGAGCCACCCGGCCCCGCACGTGGACCTCGCCGGAGGTCGGGCGGATCACGCCGGCCAGCAGCATGAGCATCGTCGACTTGCCGGCACCGTTGCGCCCCACCACCCCGAGGGAGGCCCCCTCCGCGATCTCGAGCGACACCTCGTGGAGCGCGTCGAAGGTCTCGACGTCGCCCAGCTCGCCGAGGGGCCCGGGGATCAGCGATCGCCAGTTCGAGCGCTCGTTGCCGAGTCGGTACGTCTTGGTGACGCGGTCGAGCTCGGCGATCGGGCTCACGAGGCGCCGCGCCGACGCCGCCACCACCGGGCGGGCCGGCCCGGGGCGGGGGCCACGGAGGACGTCGCGACCGGCGAGCCGACCTCCGGGTAGCGGCCGAGCACGGCGTCCACGTCGAGCTGGTCGAGGCGCTCGTCGACGAACAGCTCGGGCCCCACGGCGAGGTCGTGGACCTCGCCGTCGGGACCCTGGACGGCGTAGCGGGCCTCGGCGGCCCGAGGCACGAGGACGCCGGCCACCACGACCCGCGGGCGGTCGGACCCGTTGGCCACGGACCCGTGGACGAGCGCGTGGTCGTAGACGATGGCCGCGCCCGCCGGCACGTCGAGCTGGACCAGCCGGGGATCGGCCCGCAGGTCGAGGTCGAC
Organism: Acidimicrobiales bacterium; assembly: GCA_041394165.1. Lineage (GTDB taxonomy): Bacteria > Actinomycetota > Acidimicrobiia > Acidimicrobiales > Iamiaceae > Aquihabitans. Next base: position 318,390 of record JAWKIT010000005.1, on the reverse strand, counting down.
CAGCAGGTTCGCCTCCGCCTGGTGGGCCCGAACGGGGGCACCGCCGCGGTGGCTGCCCGGGATGACCGAGAGGGTGCCGGTGGCGGCGTCGACGTCCTCGAGCGGGCACCAGATCCCGATGGATCGGAACATCGCCTCGTCGACGAACGTGGGATCCCGATGGGCGACCACCGCGCCCGGCTCGCCGGGCCACTTCACGATGGTCGTCCACGCGAGGGCCACGTGGTCGACGAGGAGGGCGTCGATCGCCGGCTGGCACCAGCGACCGAGGGCCTCGGCCACCGAGGCCCGGTGGGCGCGCTCGGTGGACCAGGTGTCGTTGAACAGCGCGATGCCGGGATCGCCCGGCGCCGATCCGATGGCCGCTCGCCACGCCCGGACCTCGTCGAGCACGGCGGGAGCGAGGAACGGGACCACGACGAAGCCGTCCTGGTCGAGCCGAACCTGGAGCTCCTGGTCGTGCATCGACGGAGCGACCGGGCCCCGACCAGGGGGAGCGGGATCAGCGGTGTGTACGATGCGCGACACGATACCTGCCGCCCTCGGCGGCCTCGCCGTCCGCCGGAGCGTCACGGTGCCCGTCCTCGACCATCTCGATCCGATGCAGGGCGAACGGCCCCGTCTGCGGCCCCGGTTCGTCGATCCGAGCGTGCAGGAGCGCTTCGACCGCGACGGCTACGTGGTGCTCCGCGCCACGGCGAAGGCTGCGGTCCGCCCGCTGCGCCGGCTCCACCACCGCCTGGTGGGGAGCGCCCCGGACTCGTTCCACTCGACGCTGTACACGGCCGACCGCGACCTCAAGCAGGAGGTCGACCGGCAGATCTTCGAGGTGATGGAGCCGATCATCGGAACCTTCCTCGTCGATCACCAGCCGCTGCTCGCCAACTACGTCACCAAGGGCCGCGACCCGGAGGCGACCATGCCCCCGCACCAGGACTGGACCTTCGTCGACGAGCACGCCGGGGCGTCGTACAACGTCTGGGTGCCGCTCGTCGACGTCGACCACCGCAGCGGCGCGATCTCGGTGCTGCCCGGTGGCCATCGGATCCCGTTCACCATCCGGGGGACCGAGACCCCCAACGCCTTCGCCGACATCGAGGACGAGGCGGCGCGCCGCATGGTGGAGCTCCCCATGCGAGCGGGCGACGTGCTCGTCCACGATCACCGGATGCTGCACGCATCGCCACCGAACCGCCGACGCCGACCTCGCCTCGCGGTGGCGTGCGCGCTGATCGGCGCGGACGCCCGACCGATCCACTTCCGCCAGCGCGGCGAGGGCGAGGTGGAGCGATTCGCGATCGAGCGCGACTTCTTCACCGAGCACACCTTCGGCGCCGACCTGCCGCCCTGCGCGGTGGCCACCGGGACGGTGGCGTTCGCCCAACCCGCGCTCACGACCGAGGACCTCGCCCTGCTCGCGAGCGACGACGATGCCTGAGCGACCCAGCGGCGTCGCCGTGCGGATGTTCCGCGACCCGGCCCACCAGGCTGCCTTCGAGCGCGACGGCTTCCTGCAGGTCCCGTTCCTCGACGAGCCGGAGCTCCGGGCCCTCGACGACCTCTGGGCTCGCTACGGCGATGACGGCGTGCGCGGCATCTACTCCAACGTGCACGATCGCGACCGTGCCACCAACGATGTGATCGACCGCACGATCACGTCCACCTTCGCCCGCGCCGCCGAGGCCCTGTTCGTCGACCACCGCCAGGCCGGCGCCAGCTTCCTCGTCAAGGGAGCGGGCCCCGACAGCGCCTCGACCCCGCACCAGGATTGGGCCAACGCCGAGGAGGATCGGGCCCTCTCGCTCTCGATCTGGTGCCCGCTGGTCGACGTGGACGAGCGCAACGGCGCCCTGCAGGTGCTCCCGGGCACCCACCGCCTGCGCCGCACGGTCCGCTCGCTCGACACCGACTCGCTCTACCTCGACTTCGACGACGACCTCGAACCGCACCTCGTGGCCGTACCCTGCCGGCGCGGCGAGGCCGTGGTGTACGCGCACAACCTGTTCCACGGGTCCAAGCCGAACACGAGCGACCGAGCCCGCGTGGCGTGCGTGTCCGGGGTGCTGCCGCGCTGGGCGCGCAGCATCCACCTCCGCCGGTCCGACACCGCGGACCCCGACGAGTTCGACCTCCTCGAGGTGGAGCGCGACTTCTACTTCTCGGGCATCGCGGCGATGAAGGAGGGGCTCCTCCCCGACACCGCGCGGTTCGTTCGTCGGGTCCGGGTGCCCGACCACCGCCTGACCGCCGATCAGGTGCTGACCGCCGTCTCGGCCCGTTGAGCACGATCGCCGGGCCGGGACCGTCGGCAGCCTGCGCCGCCCCCTGGAGCGGTCTCTACTTCCGACCCGATGGCGTCATCGCGGTCTGCTGCGGCACGTGGCACCCCATCGGGCGCGCTGACGATCCGGACCGTCCCTCGCTGCGCGCCATATGGGAGGGCGGACCGGCGCAGCTCCAGCGCGATGCGCTCGCGCAGGGCGACCACGGCCTCGGCTGCTGGGAGTGCGGCAACCAGGCCGCCGCGGGCCATCGGGGCACCAGCTTGGCCGCCGAGTTCGACCGGTACCTGCCGATCGCCGAGCCCGTCCTCCCGGTGATGCTCGACTTCGCGCTGTCCAACCGGTGCAACCTCGCGTGCACGATGTGCAACGGCGGGCTCTCGTCCACCATCCGCCAGCGCCGCGAGGGGCGCCCGGCGCTCCCGCTGGCCTACGACGACCGGTTCTTCGCCGAGCTGGACGAGCTGCTCCCCACCGCTCGCCGTCTCCAGTTCAAGGGGGGCGAACCGTTCCTCACCCCCGAGAACGAGCGGATCTGGGCGCGCCTCGGCGAGCTCGGCGGCGATCGCGAGGTGAGCATCACCACCAACGGCACCGTGTGGAACGAGCGCGTCGAGCGCTGGATCCACGACCTCGACCCCGAGGTCATCGTCTCGGTCGACGCCATCGACCCGGCGGTCCTCGAGGCGGTGCGCGTCGGCGTGCGGGCCGACCGCCTGTGGGCCACCGTCGACGCGCTCCGAGCGTCGGTGCGCCCCGGCGCCCTGTCGCTCAGCATGTGCCTGATGGTGCCCACCTGGCAGGAGCTTGCGCCCTTCCTGGCCCGTTGCAACGAGCTGGACGTCCACGCCTCGGTCATCTGGGTCGACGGTCCGGCGTCGTTCCGCCTGCTGGGCGCGGGCCGCGACGTGCTCGAGAAGGTGGCCGCCACCTGGGACCGCGCCGACCGATCGGTGCAGGCGCTGCGACCCGACCTCCGCCGCTGGTGGGACGACGCCCGCAGCCGCGTGGACGCCGCGCTCGAGGCGCGCCCCGCCACGCCGGTCGCCCTCCGCACCGGCGATGGGTCCACCGCCACCGATGCCACCGCCCGGCTCCGCCGACGCACGAGCGGCCCGCTCCTCGAGCTGGTGTACCGCGATCAGGTGATCGACGAGGTCATCGTGCCATCGTGGGCCGAGCCGCTCGAGCCGGCCCGATGGAAGGGCCGGGGGCTCGATGAGACCGTGGCCGTGCTCGCGGGCGCCGTGGACGGTGCGCTGCGCAGCGAGGTGCGCCCGCTCGACCACGGCGTCCACGAGCTCGAGCTCCGGGTCGAGCGGGCCGAGGGCCCGGGCGAGCACCTGCGCGCCCTCTACCTGCCCGCCGACGACGAGCGCGAGGAGGGTCGCCTCCTGGGGGGCCGCGCATCGGCCGATGCCTGAGCGGGCGCGCCCGGCCGTGTCGGTCGCGATCGCGACCTACTGCGGCGGCGCCACCGTGGACGAGCTCGTGGGCCGACTGCTCGAGGTGCTCCGACCGCGGCTCGCGGCGGTCGAGGTCGTGCTCGTCGACGATGCCAGCCCCGACGGCTCGTGGCACGAGGTGCGGCGCGTCGCCGAGCGGACCCCCGAGGTGCGGGCGCTCCGCCTGGCGAGCAACGTGGGCGAGCAGGCCGCCTCGTGGTTCGCCATCGCGCAGGCGCACGCCGACCGGATCGTCACGCTCGACGACGATCTGCAGCATCCGCCCGACGAGGTCCCGCGCGTCCTCGAGGCGCTCGAGGGCGCGGAGCTGGTGTACGGGGTGCCCGAGGCCATGGCGCAACCAGGGATGCGCCCGCTGGCCGCCCAGGTCGCCAAGGCGCTGGCCGAGGACCTCGCCGGGTTGCCGGCGGGACGGTCGATCTCGAGCTTCCGGGCGCTGCGAGGCGACGTGGTGCGCCGGGCGACCACGGGCGGGTCGCTCCCGGTCGACGTCCGCCTGGCACGAGCCCGACCCGACACGGCCACGGTGATCGTGCGCCACGAGCCCCGCCGCGCCGGACGCTCGGGCTACACGGCGGCCGCGCTCGCCGGCCACGCCGCCGACCTCGTGGTGGGCCACCGGCTCGCCTCGGCGCCGCCCTGGGCGCTCGACGCCACGGCCGCCGCGGTGCTCGCGGGCGCGCTGGCATCCGCGCGCTCCGGAGGTCGATCGCCTGCGCTCGCGGCCGCTGCGCTGGGGCTCGGTGGCGGACTGCTGGCCGCGAGCCAGCGGGTGCGCCGCCTCCTCACCGAGCCTCCCGTGGCGGTCGCCGAGCGCGCCGGCGAGGACGGGCTCGTCGCTCCCTGACCGCTACCACCACGCGGCGGGGTGCACCACCTCGTGGTACCAGAGGAAGGCACCGCACGCGACGTGGGCCAACGCGACGCCCACCAGCACCACCTCGCCGCGGCGGAGGGTCCCGGGCTCGTGCTCGGCGAGCCCGAGGCGCACCGACTCCGCGAACAGCACGAACGCCGCCACCTGCAGGCCACCCACCAGATCGCCGTAGTCGGTGCGGCCCGTGATGGAGAGCAGGTAGAAGACCGCGGCACCGACCACGACCATCCCCCAGGCGGCGAGGAGCGAGATCGAGCGGCGCAGGGCGCGGCGGTGCACGACCGCGACGGCGATCGGCAGGGCGAGCGAGCCGGCGAGCATCGGCACCGCCATCCAGAGCGGGAGGCCGACCCCCTCGAGCATGGCCCGGACCGACTCCAACGGACCGAAGCCGATCCCCCCTTCGGAGAGGAAGACCAGCGCCTGCGCGACGAGCACGACGGCGGCGGGGAGGAGGAACCCGACGACGAGCAGGGCTCGGCCCACCCGGCGCCCCCGCAACGTGGCGGCGACCAAGCCGACGGCCACCACCGGACCGAAGACGAGCACGAACGTGGCCTTGGCGTGCAGCGCGAGCACGGTGAGCAGCGCCGCGATGGCCACCTCTCGACGCGTCGTCCGCGGTCGGTCCCACCGATCGGCGAGGTACCAGAAGAGCGCGAGCGCGAACGGGTGCAGGAGCGTGGTGGTGGGGCTCTCGTAGTGCGTCGTGGCGACGTACCCGGTCAGCAGGTGCCGTCGGCCCCACGTGAGGAACGTGAGGGGCGCGGCGACGAGCAGGCCGAGGGTCGCGGCCGAGGCGAGCTCCACCCGTCGCCGACGGCTGAGGGCCACCGGCGTGGCGTGGGCGAAGCGCACCAGCAGCAGCTGGGAGGTCGCGGCCACCGCACCGAGCACGACCAGCACCCCGGAGATCTGCCAGATCTGCCAGCGGGTCAGGGCCTCGGGCGCCACCGCGCTCAGGAACCCGAACGGGACCAGGGCCCGCACGATGATCGTGAGCTGCTCGAACAGGTAGAACGAGCCGAAGGCCTCGCCCGTCAGGTCCATCCGCTGCGCGATGAGGAGGTGCCCGCCGACATCGGTCCGCAGGCCGACGGATCGCACCGGCGGCAGGTAGGCGAGCACCGCCGCGAGGCCCACCAGGACGCTGGCCGTCCAGGGCACGAAGCGGCGCTCGGAGCCCTCGCTCACGCGTCCCGCTCCGGCCAGCAGCGCAACTGCCCACGCACCACGGCGCAGGTGCGCGCCACCTCGACCGCGACCTGCTGGGCGCCCCCGGGCAGGGGCAGGGGGGAGGGGGCAGCGCCGTCGACGTCGGGCCCTCGCTGGCCGAGGCGACCGTCGCCCCAGCACCAGACCACGCCGCCCTCGAGGCGAGCGCAGGCATGGCCCTCGGCCACGGCCACCTGGTCGGCAGGCGACGGCAGCGGCACCGGCACGGGCCGGGTGGTGACCACCTCGCCGCCGGGGCCGGTCTGCCCGAGGCGGCCCGCCCCCCAGCACCACACCTCGCCCCCGGCAGCGATCGCACAGGTGGTCTCGCCTCCTGCGGCGATCGCGGTCGCCGGCGCGAGCCCGCCCACCGCGACGGGACGGGCCCGGTCGACGACCTCGCCATCGCCGAGCTGGCCCTGGTCGCCCGCGCCCCAGCAGCGCACCGCACCGGAGGGATCGAGCGCGCACGTGTGGTTGGCCCCGGCGGCCAGGGCCACGACGGGGCCGAGCCCGGCGACCTCGGACGGCCGCGACCGATCGAGGCGGTCGCCGTTCCCGAGCTGGCCCACCCGCCCGTCGCCCCAGCACCACGCCCCAGCGGCCCCTCCAGCGCACGCGTGGTTCGCACCGGTGGTGATGTCGGTGAGGGCGTCGGGCACGCCCTCGACGGGCGAGGGCACGAGCTGCGCCGAGAACCGGAGACCGTTGCCGATCTGGCCGATCAGGTTCTGCCCCCAGCACGCCACCTGGCCGGCGGCGGTGCGGGCGCACGAGAAGTCGCGCCCGGCGCTCACCTCGACCACGTCGGTGAGCCCGACCACGGGCTGAGCGATCGACCGGTCGAGGCGCGCGTCGCCGTCGCCGGACTGGCCGAACTCGTTCGCGCCGAGGCACCGGGCGAGGTGCTCGTCGTCCACGACGCACAGGTGGCGGTCACCTCCGTCGGCCCCCACCACCGACACCGAGGCCGGGAGCTGGGCGCGCGAGGCGCCCGGTCCGGCGCACGCCGCGAGCAGCACGATCAGCAGGCCCGGGCCGAGCAGGCGCCGCCGCACCGGATGCACGGCGATCGTCCCCCGGATCCCCCCCTGCACGCGCGGCACTGTACCGCCCGTGCTGCACCGGCCGCGATCGACCACCTGGGGCGCGTGGTAGGAAGTGGTCGATGTGGCGCTGGCGCCGACGGCGCGACGACGGGGGTGCACCGGCACCCGATGCGGGGCCCGAGGGGCCCGAGCCGGTGATCGACGAGACCTTCTCCGTCGAGGACGTCGCCCGGTACTACGACGACTGGAACGAGCGCTACGAAGCGGTCTTCGGCGACGTGTACCAGCACCTGAAGGCGGCGGACCACGATCAGCTGCTCGATCACATCGCCGAGGTCGCGCAGGTCGCCGACGGGCAGCGGATCGTCGACGCGGGCTGCGGGATCTGCGGTCCGGCCCGCCACGTCGCCGGGCGCTTCGACGTGGCCATCGACGCGGTCACCATCTCGCCGCTCCAGGCCGAACGGGCTCGGGAGCTGGTGGCCCGCGACGGGCTCGACCACCGGATCGTCGTGCACGTGGGCGACTTCCACCGGCTCGACGAGGTGGTCGGCGCCGACCACGACCTCGTCTACTTCCTCGAGGCGCTCGTGCACGCCCACGACCCGAGGGCGGCGCTGGCCTCGGCCTGGCGGGCCCTGCGACCGGGCGGCGCTCTCTACGTGAAGGACTTCTACCGCGGGCGGGGCGCCGATGCCGCCGGCCAGCGGGTGATCGACGAGTGCGTCGAGGCCACCAACCGGGCCTGCCACCTGACCATCCGCGACGCCGACGACGTCCTCGGCTGGGTGGCCGAGGTCGGCTTCGAGATCGAGGTGGCGCAACCGCTCGCCGTGCCCGTGTACTCGATCGAGGACGGCCACGAGTTCTGCCGGCGCTACGACCTCGACGTGGCGGCCGGCCGCGACTTCACCACCACCTACTACCTCGACAACCTCGAGATCCTCGCCCGCAAGCCCCGCTGACGCGGCGCGGCGGGCGCAGGCGGCACCTCCAGCCCGAGGCCACGGCGCAGCGTCGAGAGGTCGAGCGGGGCGAAGCGGAGGTCGGTGCGCCCGGTGTCGGTGCCGTGCGCCCGGTCCCCCGACCCGTGCCAGAAGTCGAAGAACCACGCCTCGTCGATCTCCCACCGGGTGGCATCGATCCCCGACGGGGTCTCGCCCACCTGCTCGTACCAGATGGCCGGTGCCTCCTCGGGCACCATCACGAACTGGATGGCGAGGCGGCGGTGGTCGGTGGCGTTGGGCGGCGAGTAGTGGACGAGCGCATCGTCGAGGATCACGGCGTGGCCGGCCGGCACCTCGACCGGGGTGAGCAGGGAGGCGACCTCGTCGTGGTCGATGCCCGAGAAGCACTGGTAGGCCCACATGCCCCGCCGGCTCCGCAGCCGACGGTGGCTGCCGTCGAGCATGGACATGGCGCCGTTCTCGTTGGTGCAGTCGACGAGCGCGACCCAGACCGAGACCGAGCGGAAGCGGGATTCGTCGACCACCGAGAAGTTCTGGTGCGTCGGCACCACGCCCGTGCCGGGCGGCTTGTTGACGAAGTTCGCGATGAGCGGGCGGTGGTCGACGAGGTGCTCGCGAGCCGGAGGCAGCAGCACCTCGCAGATGAGGTCGTAGGCCGCTCGGCGGAAGTCGGGGCGCGAGTGGATGATGCTGAACTCGGCGTAGGTGTCGTCGTAGTCCTCGGGAGCGCTCGCGCCGCCGAAGCGCTGCGCCAGCTCGTCGTAGCCGTCGACGAGGCGGCGCACGTCGGCGGGATCGATGAACGGCAGCGCGACCCACCCGACGTCCTCGAGCTGGCGCTGCAGGGCGTCATCGCGCAGCACGCGACGCTCGATGTGGCAGTCCCCGTCGGGCAGGAACCCGTGGTCTGCGAGCGTCCTCATCCGAGCACCTCCGTGCGCGTCTCCCTCGGCGCGGAGCCTACCGAAGCGACGGGGATCCACCCGAGCCGGGATCGTCGAGCGAGGCCAGGACGGCAGCGACGACCCGATCGACCTCGTCGGATCCCATGCGCTCGTGCAGGGGCAGGGAGAGCACCGAGCGCGCCCACCGCCGGGCGTTGGGCGCATCGGGCAGCCCCGCCAGGCCGGCCAGCAGCGGGAGCTCGCCGAGGGTGCTCGGGTAGTGCCGACCGTGGCCGATCCCGATCCGATCGAGCGATCGCCCCAGGCGACCGGGATCGTCGACGGCCACCACGAGCAGGTGCGGCGCGCCGCCGCCGCCGTGGGCCACGGGCGGGAGGACCGCCCCCAGACCCGACCGGTAGCGATCGACGAGGGCGCGACGATGGGCGAGCGCCGCTGGGAGGCGACGGACGCGGAGGTCCACGAGGGCGGCCTGCACCTCGTCGATCCGAGATGGCCGCACCAGCGCTGCGCTCGGATCCGCGCGACCTGCGGCGATGCCGTCGGCCCAGGCTCGCAACCGGTCCAGCACGGCGGGGTCGCGCGAGAGCACCGCGCCGGCGTCGCCCGCCGCGCCGGCGTGCTTGGTGGGATAGAAGCTGAGCGCGGCGGCCCGACCCACCGAGCCCGCTGGACGGCCCGCCGCCGTGGTGGCGCCCAGCGCCTGGGCGACGTCCTCGACCAGCGGCACCCCGAGGTGGCCCGCGACCTCGGCGAGCTCGCCCAGATCGGCGACCGCGCCGTAGAGGTGCACCGCCACGACCGCGGCGGTGCGCTCGGTCGCCGCCCGCCGCACGGCGCCGGGGTCGAGCAGCGGCACGTCGGCTCGCACGTCGACGGGCACGGGCACCGCGCCCAGCGCCAGCACGGCCGCGGCCGTCGCCGGTGCGGTCATCGCAGGCACCACCACCTCGTCGCCGGGCCCGACGCCGACCGCGGCGAGCGCGAGCGAGAGGGCGTCGGTGCCCGAGCCCACGGCGAGCGCCCCGACCCCCACGACGCCCTCGAGGGTCTGCTCGAGCGTGCGAGCCTCCTGGCCGCGCAGCACGACCCCCGAGCGCAGGACCCGCTCGACGGCGGCGAGCTCCTCCGCCAGCGCCTCCTCGGTGGGGCGGAGGTCGACGAGCTCGAGGCGACCGATCACCAGTAGCGCTCGCCGTGGCGCTCGTAGAAGCGCACGGTCTCGGCGAGGCCCTCCGCGAGGTCGCGCTCGGGCTTCCAGCCGAGCGCCTCGCTGATGCGCTGGTGATCGGCGGCGAAGTCGCCGATGTCGATGGCCGCCTGCTCGGGGGGCCAGGGCACCTCGGCGATCGTGCCCCTCCCGACGATCGACACGAGCAGCTCGGCGAAGGCGCGGAGGGTGAACGACGGCGCGGCACCGAGGTTGAACACCTCGCCCGCCTGCTCCTCGGCCATCGCCCCGGCGGAGACGAGGGCGTCGACGACGTCGGCCACGTGGTTCGCGTCGCGGCGCTGCCCGCCACCGCCGTACAGCTCGATGCAGCCGCCCTCCATCGCCGTGCGCACGAACGCCGGGATGAAGCCCTGCCGTCGGTGGCTGACGAGCTGGCGCGGGCCGTAGGTGTTGGTCAGCCGCAGCACGACCGTGGCCACCCCGTGGACCTCGTGGTAGAGCCGCAGGTACTCCTCGGCGGCCCGCTTGTTGATGCCGTTCACGTCCGCCGGGTGGATCGGGTGCTGCTCGTCGACGGGACCGCCGTCCGTGCGGCCGTACACCTGGCGGGTGCTCGCGTGGACCACCGCTGCACCCGGCGCGGAGGTGCGCAGGACCTCGAGGAGGCTCAGGGGCGCCTCGACGTTCAGCGCCAGGTCGGCGAGGGGCTCGGTCATCGAGTCGCGGTGGCTCACCTGGCCCGCCAGGTTGAACACCAGCTCGCAGCCCCGCACCGCGGGGGCGAGCCGAGCCCCATCGCGGAGGTCGACGCGCTCGAGGCGGACGTGCGGCTCGCTCCGCTCGAGGTTCGCGAGGTTGGCGCCCAGGCCGGGGAGGAACGCGTCGATCACGGTGACGGACGCGCCGAGGTCGAGGAGGCGGTCGACGAGGTGCGATCCGATGAACCCGGCACCGCCCGTGACGACGACGCGGCGGCCCCGATACCGCTCGTCTTCGAGGGTCACGCGAACTCTCCAACCGGGGACGGCGGGGCCGGAGCTCGGCCCCGCGGGACCGACGTAGTATGACAGCCGGACGTGCGGCGCCGTCGGGTCGGCCCGGCGCTGCTCGGACCGAGAGAGGGACCGAGATGGCCAGCATCCGCTTCTACGAGCCTGCCGAGACCACCTGGACCGAGCCGGTCGACGCGTACCCCCCTGCCGTGCTGCCGCTCATCCCCCCGGTGGAGCTGACCGGCTCCCGGGTGAAGATCCACCACCGCGGCGGCGACGACGAGCCCCAGCTCCTCGAGGTGCAGGTCGATCCGGACGTCGAGCTGGCGAGCCACGCGCACCTCGCCACCGAGATCGTCCTCGTGCTCGAGGGCGAGCTCATCGTCGGCGCCCGACGCTTGGGGGCGGGCGCGTCCATGCTGGTGCCCGGCGGCACCCTCTACGCCGTGAAGGCGGGCCCCGAGGGGGTGCGCTTCGCCAACTTCCGCGGCGTCGGCGACTACACGTACCTGGACCCCGCGAGCTTCCTGGCCTGGCGCGACGAGCAGCGCGCCGCGACGGCCGGCGACACGTGACGGACGGCGCCGCCAGCGCGGGCCGCCTGCTCATCCGGTGCGAGTTCACCGGCGCAGCCCTCGACGAGCGCGCGGCCCGACGAGCGGCCCACCTCGCCCACGTGGCCGCGAACGCGCACCGCATCGCCTACGGTGGGCTGCTCGGCGAGGCGGACGGTCCACCGATCGGCGTCTGCTACGTCCTCGTCGCGGACGATCCCGAGGAGGGCCGGCGGTTCGTCGCCGACGACCCGTACCGCCCGCTCTACGCCACCATCGCCATCGAGCCGCTGCAGCAGCGGTTCCCGCCCCCGGAGGACGCTTCGTGACGCCGACCGCCGAGACCCTCGAGGTTCGCTACCTGATCGTCGGAGCTGGCCCTGGTGGGCTCCAGCTCGCCTGGTTCCTCGACCGCGCCGAGCGCGACTACCTGGTCGTCGAGCGGGCCGACCACGCCGGCGCCTTCTTCGACCGGTTCCCCCGCCACCGGACCCTGATCTCGATCAACAAGCAGCACAACTGGTTCCCCGAGCCCGAGTTCAACGAGCGCCACGACTGGAACTCCCTGCTCTCCGACGACCCGACCCTGCGCTTCACCGCGTACTCCGAGGACCTGTTCCCCGACGCCGACGCGCTCTGCGGCTACCTCCGCGACTTCGCCGAGCGCACCGACCTGCGCATCCGCTACGGCACCGAGGTCACGTCGATCGAGCGGCCCGACGACCGCTTCCTCGTGCGCACGGCCGACGGGGCCACCATCCGGGCCGAGGTCGTGGTCCTCGCCACCGGCGCCTCGGTCGAGCGACGGCCCGACATCCCCGGGATCGAGCACACGACCTCCTACGGCGAGCACGACACCGACGTCGAGCGGTACCGCAACAAGCGCGTCGGGATCCTCGGGCACGGCAACTCGGCGTTCGAGACCGCCGACCACCTGGCCGGAGCAGCGGCCTACGTCCACCTGCTGGGGGCCGGTCCGCTCACCATGGCCTGGGACTCGCACTTCCCGGGCCACCTGCGCGCCATCAACAACAGCGTCCTCGACATGTTCCAGCTGAAGTCGATGCACGCCGTGCTGTCGCCCCGGGTCGTCCGGATCGACCGCGACGGCGACGTGCTGCGCACCACCCACGAGTACGACTACCCGACGGGCGCGACCCCGGGCACGCTGACGCTCACGCGGGACTACGACGAGATCATCTGCTGCACCGGGTTCGACTGGCTCCCCGCCCACCTCTTCGCCGACGACCTCCGGCCCGCGACGTGGAAGGAGGGGAAGTTCCCGAGCCTCACCCCCGCGTGGGAGTCGGTCAACGTGCCGGGCCTCTACGTGGCCGGCGGGGCGATGCAGGGCAACGATCGCCGGTCGGCATCGGGGTTCATCCACGGGTTCCGCTACAACGTGCGGTCCCTCGCCCGGATCCTCGACGAGCGCTACGAGGGCGTCCCCTATCCCGGCATCGAGTCCGGGCCGTTCGAGTGGGACCCCTTCGCCCACGACCTCTTCCGCCGCCTCAGCACGTCGGCGGGGCTGTTCCAGCTGTTCGGCACCCTCGGCGACGAGATCACCATCTCCGAGGATCGGTCGCGGGTGGTGCGGCGCGAGGAGCTCCCCGTCGCCCTCCTGGAGCTCGAGGACCCGGGCGAGGACCACCGGTTCGTGGTCACGCTCGAGTTCGGCTTCCACGGCTACCGCGACCCGGCCGTCACCTTCCTCGGCCCCTCGGACCCGACAGCCACCGAGCACGCCGCGTTCCTCCACCCGGTGGTGCGCTACCGGCGAGGGGACATCCGCCGCGAGTTCCACCTGGCCGACTCGCTCCTCGGCCGATGGGACCTCCCGCACGCCACCGGCGGGGCGGTGATGCCCTACCACGAGGCCTTCCGCCGCTGGTTCCTGGGCTGCCTCGGCGACGAGGTCCCGGCCCCCGACGCCGACCTCGACGGTGCCTTCCGGCCCTGGAGCGACGAGGAGATCGAGGCTTGGCGGGAGGCCCACCCGGTGGCCGAGGACCCCCGACGCTCGAACCCCCTCGCGACCGGCGTGGACAACGCCCGCCGACGGACCCAGGTGGCGAGATGACGGTGACGCCCGACCTGATGGGCGACCTCCCCCTCGGGCTCGACCTGCTGCTGCGCCGGGCAGCGCGGCACTTCCCGGACAAGCAGGTCCGCTCGGCCTCGCCCGCCGGCACGGCGGTCGCGACCTACGCCGAGCTCGACGAGCGCGTCGGCCGGCTCGCCGGGTCGCTCGCCGACCTGTCCGCACCGGGCGATCGGGTCGCATCGCTCTGCTGGTCCACCCTGGAGCACCTCGACCTGTACTTCGGCGTGCCGTGCTCGGGTCGGGTGCTCCACACCCTGAACCCGCGCTTCCGACCCGACCAGATCGTCGCCGTGCTCCAGGAGGCAGGCGACCGGGTGCTGTTCGTCCACCGCTCGCTCGTGCCGCTGGCGGCGGCCGTGGCCGAGCGGACGGCGCTCGACCACGTGATCGTCATCGACGACGGCACGGGCGCACCGGAGGCGGACCTGCCCGACGGGGTCGCCGCCCACCGCTACGACGAGCTCGTGGGCGGCGCCCCGATCGCGCCGCTGGTGGTGACCGACGAGCGGGCTCCGGCGGTCATCTGCCACACCGGCGGGACCACCGGGATGCCCAAGGGCGTCCAGTACAGCCACCGCTCGCTCGTCCTCCACGCCATGGCCACCACCGCCGCCGGGGCGATCGGCATCGCCGAGCGAGACGTCGCCGCGCCGATCGTGCCGCTGTTCCACGCCAACGCCGTCGGCTTCGCCCACGCCGCCGTCGGCTGCGGCGCCACCCTGGTGCTCCCGGGTCCCGATCTGAGCGGCCCCGCCCTGGCCGCGCTGCTCGAGGCCGAGCGCGTGACGGTCACCTGCGGCGTGCCGACCATCTGGTCGTCGGTGCTCCCCCACGTGGCGGGCCGGGACCTCTCGGCCCTGCGGATGGTGATCTCGGGCGCCTCGGCGGTGCCCCCGTCGCTGTCGAGGGCGTTCGAGGAGGCCGTCGGCGTGCCGCTCACCCAGATCTGGGGCATGACCGAGACCAGCCCGCTCGGGACCATCGCCGTCCTCCCGAGCTCGCTGGTCGACGCCGACGACGAGGCGGTGGCCGGCTTCCGCCTCACGGTGGGCTCGCCGGTGCTCGGGGTCGAGGCCCGGGTGGTCGACGACGAGGGGGTCGAGGTCCCCCCGGACGCCACGGCCTCCGGCGAGCTCCAGGTCCGCGGGCCCTGGGTGGCCACCGGCTACGTGGCCGGACGCTCACCCGAGTCCTTCACCCCCGACGGGTGGCTCCGAACGGGCGACGTGGCCACCGTCGATCCCTCCCGCAGCATCCGGATCGTCGATCGGATCAAGGACGTCATCAAGTCCGGCGGCGAGTGGATCAGCTCGATCGAGCTGGAGCTGCACCTGATGGCCCACCCGTCGGTCGCGGAGGCGGCGGTGGTCGGCGTGGACGACGAGCGGTGGGGCGAGCGCCCGGTGGCGTTCCTCGTGGCGAGCGACCCGACGTCGCCACCGAACCCCGAGGAGCTGCGCTCCCACCTCGCCGAGCTGGTCCCGTCCTGGTGGGTCCCGGACCGCTACGAGGTCATCGACGAGGTGCCGAAGACCTCCGTGGGCAAGTTCGCCAAGGCCGAGCTCAGGGAGCGCTTGGGGACCTGAGCCCGGCCCCGACCACCTCGGCCACCCGGTAGAGGGGCTCGCGCTGGTCGCGTCGCACGGTGCGCGGCCCCACCGTGGCCGCGACCCCGGCGAGCCCGAGCGCGACCCCGAGCGCACGAGCGCGGCGCCCGCCACCGGGCGCCACCAGCAGCACGATCGAGCCCACCCCCAGCGCCCGACCCAACCTCGGCGCGAGGTCGACTGCGACCAGCTCGACGCCCATCCGCAGGAGGGCGCGGACCGGATAGGCCGAGGGCGACGCATCGGGCTCGGCCACGTCGACCACCGTGGGCCGGCGGGCCAGCGCGAAGGTCGTCGGCATCAGCATCTGCCGGCCGGTGCGGTCGAGCTCGTCGCGGAGCCCGGCCTCGATCGCCGGCGTGAAGAGCAGGAACGACGAACCGACGTCGTCGGTGGGGAGCCGCAGCGATCGCGCCGCGAGGTTGACGGCGAACGAGCCGAGCGTCCGCACCGGTGAGCGGGGCCGCCCGATCCGTCGAGCCACCACCAGGTCGTGGCCGGTGCGATGCGCGGCGACCAGCGCAGCGACGGCCTCGGGTGGATCCTCGAGGTCGGCGTCCATCACCACCAGCACCTCGCCGCTCGCCACGGACGTCCCGGCGAAGATGGCGCGCAGCTGGCGCACGTTGGCGGCGAGCCGGACGCCCACCACCCGCGGGTCGAGGTCGGCGAGGCGCACCACCTCGGACCAGGAACCGTCGGGGCTCGCGTCGTCGACGAGCACGAGCTCGTGCACCACGGCGTCGAGGCCCTCGACCGTGGCCGTGAGGCGCCGGTGCAGCTCTGCCAGGCTGGCCTCGCTGCGGTAGACCGGCACGACGACGGAGACCCGGAGGGTCATCGCTCGTCGGACCAGCCGTGGAGCACCTGCGTGGTGCGGCAGAGGCGGATGCTCGGGCGACGGCACAGCATGTTGACCATCGGGTAGTTCGTCGCCTGCGTGCTCCACTCGAGCAGCCGGTTCTCGAGCAGGGGCTCGTCGCAGACGTAGGCGCCGACCTCGGACAGGTTCCCCGCCGGCGCGTCCGGGAGGCGGAAGCCGAACGCGTTGTCGACCATCGCGACCCCGTACGGCTCGAGCTCGCGCGCCCGGCGCCAGGTGCCGAACCCCACCATGTGGCCGTCCAGGTGCCGGCTCACCAGCACATCGGCGCCGATCCCCTCGACCACTCGGTCGCGCACCCGGTCGTAGAGGTCGTCGCAGCGGGCCCGATCGAGGCGGGGATCGGCGTGGTAGTGGTCGTCGACGAAGCTCGTGCGCCCTCGGCGCACCGCGGCTCGGACCTCATCGGGGAGGGGTCCGTCGGCGAACCGGTGGACCCGTACGTCGGCGTCGGAGCGAGGCGGGTTCAGGTCGCGTCGAGCGAGGTCGTTCACGAAGGACAAGGAGGTCTCGCGCAGGCGGTAGCCGACCGCGGAGGCGCCCGCTGCGGCCTCCAGGTCATCGCCCTCGAGGCGCAGCAGCACGAGGGTGGGCACCGCCAGCAGGTCGCGGAGGGCGTCGAGGCCGACGTGCGCGAGGCGGCGGCGATCGCCGTCCGGCTCGCTCAGCAGGGCCACGACCTCGTGCACCGGCTGCTCGAAGTGCTCGGTGAGGTCGGGGACCGACCGATGCACCACGGCGCCGACGAGGTCGCCGCCGTCTCGCACCGCGAGGGTCTCGGCCCCCGCGCCCAGCGCGGCGGCGAGGTGGTCGACGCGGTGCGCTCGGGCGATGTCGTGGCCGAAGCGCGCCAGGGGGCGAAGGGGCGCGTGGGGATCCCGGTCGGCGAGGCCGAGCACGTCGTCGACGCTCCCGTTGGCCACGGAGAGCGCCGACCGGACCGAAGGCGGCGGGACCACAGGCGGACCCTACCGGTCGCCCCGGTCCGACCCAGGTGCCGCGAGCACGGCGGCGGCGTTCTGGCCGCCGAAGCCGAACGCGTCGACCAGGACCACCTCGGCGGCCACGTGGCGACGATCGGTGAGGACGAGATCGAGGTCCACCTGGGGATCGACCTCCGAGGTGCCACGGATCGGCTCGACGGGTGCCCCGGCGAGCACGTCGAGCGCCGCCAGCACGCTCATCGCCCCCGATGAGGCGCCGGTGTGGCCGGTGTGGCCCTTCAGGGCCGTGACCGGAGGCCGATCGCCCACCGTGGCGCGCAGGGCCCGGGCTTCGGCCAGATCCCCCTTGGGCGTCCCGGTCGCGTGGGCGAAGACCAGGTCGACGTCTCGCGGCGCGACCGCGGCGTCGGCGAGCGCCAGGTCGATCGCGTGGGCCTCCCACCGTCCGGTCGGCTCGGGCGACGACGGGTGGTGGGCGTCGGCGCACGACCCCGTGCCCAGGAGCCACCCGAGCACCGGCGCACCCCGCCCCGCGGCGTGCTCGGCGGTCTCGAGCACCATCCAGGCGGCGCCCTCGCCGAAGACGATCCCGCGGCGCCGGGCGTCGAAGGGCAGCACGGCGAGCTCGGGGTCGACCTCGGGCGTCTCCATCCCGAGCAGCCGACCGGCGACCGAGGTGACGGGGACGAAGCCGTCGGCGGGCCCGGCGGGCACGCCGCCCTCGCTGCCGCCGCAGAGGACGACGTCGGATCGTCCCGACCGCAGGAGGTCGAGGGCGAGCCCGAGCGCGTCGAGCGACGACGCGCACGCGGTGGTGACCGTCCGCTGCACGCCGTGCAGCCCGTGTCGGATGGCGACCTGGGCCGCCGCCATGTTCGACCAGATCCCGAGCATCGCCTTGGGCGGGATCCCCGCGACCCCCTCCCGGGCGAAGCGGTGCTGCGCCTCCATCAGGCTGTAGAAGCCGCCCATCGAGGTGCCGTCCACGACGGCCGTCCGGAGCGGATCGAGCGTCCCGGGCTCGCCCAGCCCCGCGCCGGCGAGGGCCTCGTCGCAGGCCACGAGCGCGTACTGCGCGAAGCGGTCGGTGCCGCCACGGACCGTGGCGTCGAGGTGCTGCGCGGCGGAGAACCCTGCGACCGCGGCGAACAGGGTCGCGCCCGGCGCATCGGTCGCCCAGGGGGACGCCGAGACGCCGAGGTGCCCGGCGTGCCAGCCGGCGGTGAACCGCTCGACCCCCGTGCCGAGCGGCGACACGCAGCCGACGCCCGTGATGGCGATGCGCACCTCAGCCCCGCTCCACCGCCCGACGGAGCAGCTCCCGTGGCCGCGACTCGGCCGGGAGGTAGAACTCCTCGTAGCTGCCGGGTGCCAGGCCGAGCAGCCCGAGCTTGCGCTGCACCTCGACATCGAGCGCCTCGACGTCGAGGTGCGAGAGCATCCGCACCATGTCGAAGCGCTGGCGGACCCAGGGACGGACCATCGCCAGCAGGATCGCGCGGCGTGGCCGGTCGGTCCGGTTGGGCAGGACGTCGTGCCAGACCGAACCGTCGAACCAGCACGCCGATCCGGCCGGCGCCTCGAGGCGGCGGGCGTGGGCGACGAACTCCTCGCGGTCCGGCGCTGGGGCGCAGCTCGGGGAAGATCCGCAGCAGGCCGGACTCCTCCGTGTAGTCGTCGAGGAGGACCATCGCACCCAGTCCCACGACGAACCCCTTGGCGCCGAAGTACCGGTCGACGTGGATCGGCCGACCCGCGGAGCCCGGGGCTTGGACCAGGGTGGTCATGGTGTACAGGTGGCAATCCGATCCGAGGATCGCGTCGACGGGACCCATCAGGGCGCGCGCCGCGAGCAACCGCAGCGGCTCGGCGCCGTAGGTGGGCAGGAAGGTGACGCGCCCGACGTCGTCGATGTCGGTCGGTCGATGCCAGGCCACGTCCTCGGCGAGCGCACGATCCACGAGCGTGCGCAGCTCGGCGAGGAGGTCCCCGTCGATGACCCCTGCGGCGGCGGCCGATCCGAAGGCCTCGACCTGCTCACCCA
The DNA here is from genome assembly GCA_041394165.1 of Acidimicrobiales bacterium. Taxonomy (GTDB): domain Bacteria; phylum Actinomycetota; class Acidimicrobiia; order Acidimicrobiales; family Iamiaceae; genus Aquihabitans. Next base: position 299,323 of record JAWKIT010000005.1, on the reverse strand, counting down.
CCTGGGCGGCGAGCTCGGGACCCGGATCGAGCAGCGGGATCACGGGGGCGCCGGCGGTCGCCGCGGTGAGCTCGACGGGGTGCATCGCGGCCAGGCTAGATCGACCGGCGTCGGCCACGTGCCCGGCTCGCACCGACCGGTACGCTGCGCACCATGACCCCGGTCGGCGCGACGGCCCTCCCCCTCGGCACCCGCCTCGCGCTGAGGACGAAGCACCTGGTGCAGCTCGTCTCCCAGGTGGCCAGGCACGGCGTGCACCAGCGGATCTGGTGGCTGCTCCCGCTGGTGGCCCTGCTCGTGCTGCTCGCCGCCGCCATCACCACCACGACCTCGGCCCTTCCCGTCGCCGTGTACACGCTATTCTGAGCCAGGGCGACGCCGTGCCACGGACCACCTCCACCGACCGGGGCTCAGGCCCGGTGCTCGGCATCAGCGCGCTCTACCACGATGCGGCCGCCGCCGTCGTGGTCGACGGTGCGGTCGCCGCCGCCGTCCAGCAGGAGCGGCTCAGCCGACGCAAGCACGACCCGTCGTTCCCGGTGGAGGCGATCCAGGCGTGCTTCGAGGAGGCGGGCGTCCGCGCCGGCGACCTGGCCGCGGTGGCCTACTACGACAAGCCGCTCACGACCTTCTTGCGGATCGTGCGGAGCGCGGCAGCCGCAGGCCCCAAGGGCATCGCCTCGTTCCCGGGCGCGATGTCGGAGTGGTCGCGCCGGAAGCTCTGGACCTCCTACGAGATCGAACGAGCGCTGCGGAGCCTCGGCCACCGCCTCCCCGGTCGTCCGCTCTACGCCGAGCACCACGTCTCCCACGCGGCGGCGGCGTTCTTCCCGTCCCCCTTCGAGCGGGCGGCGATCATCACCATGGACGGGGTGGGCGAGTGGGCGACCAGCTCGATCGGCCGAGGACGGGGTCGGGAGGTCGAGCTGCTGCGCGAGCAGCGCTTCCCCGACTCGCTCGGGCTGCTCTACTCGGCGTTCACGCACCACTGCGGGTTCCGGGTGAACTCGGGTGAGTACAAGCTGATGGGGCTCGCGCCGTACGGGGAGCCCGCCTACGTCGAGCGGATCCTCACCGACCTCGTCGAGCTCGGCGAGGACGGCGCCATGCGGATGGACCTGCGCTACTTCGACCACCTGGCCGGGCGCCGCATGACGAACGCACGCTTCGACCAGCTCTTCGACGGCCCGGCCCGCGACCCCGAGGCACCGATCGACCAGCGGACCTGCGATCTGGCCCGATCGATCCAGGAGGTGGTCGAGCGGGCGGTGCTCGCCACGGCGCGCACGGCACGCGAGCTCACGGGCGAGGCGAACGTCGTGCTCGCCGGCGGCGTGGCACTGAACTGCGTGGCCAACGGCCGGCTCCGGCGCGAGGGCCCCTTCGAGGACGTGTGGGTCCAGCCAGCGGCGGGCGACGCCGGCAGCGCCCTCGGGTGCGCTCTGTGGGCCCACCACCAGGTGCTCGGCCAAGCCCGGACCCCGCAACGGCCCGATGCCATGGGAGGCACCTACCTCGGGCCGACGCCGGATCCCGAGCGCATCGCCGCCGACCTCGACGCCGCCGGTCGGCCCTACGAGCGGATCGCCGATCCCGACGAGCGCGCCGCCCGCATCGCCGCGCACCTGGCCGACGGACGCGTGGTCGCGGTGCTGCAGGGGCGGATGGAGTTCGGTCCGCGCGCCCTCGGGCACCGATCGATCCTCGCCGATGCGCGCGACCCCGACGCCCAGCGGACCTTGAACCTCCGGGTCAAGAAGCGCGAGGGGTTCCGGCCCTTCGCGCCGGCCGTCCTCGCCGAGCACGCCGACGAGTGGTTCGAGACGTCGGGACCGTCGCCGTACATGACCTTCGTCGATCCCGTCGCCGCGGATCGCCTGGTGCCCGCCGAGCGGACCGACGGCGCGACGATCACGGAGGTCGCCGCGCAGGTCCGCTCGCAGATCCCGGCGGTGACCCACGTCGACGGCTCCGCTCGGCTCCAGACGGTCGACGCCCAGCAGGCGCCGGAGCTGCACCGCATCCTCGCTGCGTTCCACGCCCGGACCGGGTGCCCGGTGCTGGTCAACACCTCGTTCAACGTCCGGGGCGAGCCCATCGTCGCCACGGCCGAGGACGCCTACCGCTGCTTCGCCACCACCGACCTCGACGTGCTGGTGCTCGAGGAGTGCCTCCTGCGGCGCGAGGACCAACCCCCGTGGGACGGTCCGATGCCCGATCTCGAGTTGGACTGACCACGCCCGCGCGTCGTGGGGTGCCCCGCCGTCGCCGGCGCCGTCGGGCGAGGGAGCCTCGCCCGGTACGATCGCGCTCGGGATGGGGGACGAACGACGTCGGACGCTCACGGCCCTCGCATGGCCGAGCCGGCGCCGCCGGGGCAGCCGAGCGGCGCCGTGGCGCTCGGCGTGCTACGCCCCGCACGCGTCGATGTACTTCGACCAGTTCGGCAAGGTGCGGGCCTGCTGCCAGAACACCGGGGTCTACCTGGGCGACGTCACCCACCAGCGCCTCCGCGAGGTCTGGGAGAGCGCGTCGGCCGAGCAGATGCGCTCGGCGCTCGACGCCGACGACTACGCCGCCGGCTGCGAGTTCTGCGCGTGGCAGGTGGCCGAGGGCAACGACGAGATCGTCTTCGCCCGCCACTTCGACCACCTGCGGCCCGACGAGCCCCGACCCCGCTGGCCGCGCCAGATGGAGTTCTCGCTCACGAACACCTGCAACCTCCAGTGCGCGATGTGCAACGGCGACTGGTCGTCGACGATCCGGGCCAAGCGCGAGGGGCGCGACCCGCTCCCGTCGGCGTACGGCGACGCGTTCTTCGAGGAGCTGGCCGAGTTCCTCCCCCACCTCCGCCGCGCCCGGTTCCTCGGCGGCGAGCCCTTCCTCGGCAAGGAGCCCCTCCGGGTGATGGAGATGCTCGCGGCCCTCGAGTCCCCGCCGACGGTCGACATCACCACGAACGGCACCGTGTGGACCGCCCGCGTCGAGCGCGTCCTCGAGGCGCTCCGCCCCGACATCGTCGTCTCGATCGACGGCGCCTCGACCGCCACCTACGACGCCATCCGCGTCGGCGCCCACCTCCCGGACGTGCTCGCCAACCTCGATCGGTTCATCGCCCAGGTCGGGCCCGACCGCGTGTCGATCGCCCACTGCCTGATGACCGAGAACTGGCACGAGTTCGCCGACCTCCTGCAGCTCGCCGAGGAGCGGCGGATCGGCATCGGCGTGAACGTCGTGCGCTTCCCCGTGGGGCTGAGCCTGTACCAGCTCCCCGTCGACGAGCTCCGCGAGATCGTGGCGGCGCTCGAGGCGACGCCGGTCCAGCTCAGCGGCGAGCGCCTCTCCATCTGGACCCACCACGTGGCCGCCCTTCGCCTCCACGTGGAGGCCGCCGAGGCCGCGCCGCAGCCGAGCTCGGCGCCGGCGCCGAGCGGGTCGGTCATCGTCGACGCCCCGTCGCGACCGCGCCTCGACTCGGTCGCCCCGTGGCTGCCGTTCGCGATGGTGGCCCCGCCCGACCCCGATCCCCACCGCGATCGGGCGATCGCGAGCGAGCTGCACGTCGCCCTCGACGGGACGATCCGCGTCGACGTCGTCGTCCCCGAGGTGGTCGCCGCCGACCTCCGCGCGTTCGACGGCGCGCACATCAACGACCTGGGCGTCGCCCTCGAGGCCGAGCTCGGGCCCCGGGAGTCGTGGTCCCAGGAGCTGCGCCACGAGGACGGGATCGCCACGTACCGGGTGCTCCCCCCGGCCTCCACCGGCGTGGCCATGGTCTGCCACGCCGTCCGCGACGAGGAGGGGCACCTGGTAGGCGGCACCTACCGCATCCACCGCACCGAGCCCTCGCCGTGAGCGGCGGGGTGCGGGCCGCGGGCGCCGCCGCCTCCTCTCCCCCGTACCTCCGTCCCGACGGCGCGGTCGCGGCGCGCTGCGCCGCAGACTGGAACGGCGCGACGCTCGACGGGGTGCCGGGGCTCGGCGAGACCGGCACCAGGCACGAGCTCGTCCCCGGCGTGGCTGCCGCGCACCGCACCGCCCTGCTGTACACCGACGCACCGGTGGGCCTGTGACCGACGAGATCGGCCCCGAGCTCGATCGTCCCCGACCCTCCGGGCTCCGAGATCTCTCTCGGCGCGACCGGCTCGTCGCCACGGCGGTGGCGGCGGGCCTCATCGGCGCGGCGATCGTGCTGGTCTGGCGGCTGCGGACGGGCGATTGGACGCAGGTCGGCGACGAGGCCAACCAGATCAACGGCGCGCAGCTCGCGCCGCGCTACCACCCGCTCCTGGGCGATCTGAACACGGCCAACCTCTACGGGAACCCGATCAGCCACCACCCGGGGCCGATGGCCTGGTACCTGCTGGCTCCCTGGGTGATCCTGCTGGGCCCGCAGCTCGGCGGCTGGCTCTTCGCTGCGACCTGGAACCTGGGCAACCTTCTGGCGTCGGCCATCCTGGCGAAGCGCTGCGGCGGGCCGCGGACCGCACTGGTCGCGGTGCTCGCGCTGTCGACGGGGTTCGCGCTGGAGATGCACGGTCAGTTCGCCTCGAGCTTCTTCCAGACCACGCCACTGCTCGCGCTCGGGACGTACCTCCTCGCGTGCTGGGCGATCGCCCGCAGCGATCCCTGGGCCACCCCTGTCGCCGTCGTCACGGGCACCTTCATCCTCCAGAGCGCCACGATCCAGGGGCCGCTGATCCTCACGGCGCTCGTCGCGGCCGCCCTCGCCGCATGGCTCGTCCGTCGCGCTCCGGGCACGCCGGGCCCCCGCGGGTGGCGGTGGCCGCTCGCCACGTCAGCCGTGCTCGGCGGGCTGCTGTGGGCACCCCCGGTCTTCGACCAGCTCCACCGCACGGGGAACCTCGGGAAGCTGGCGCGCATCGAGGTGGAGCACGCCGGGATCTCAGGTGCGCTCGACATCGTGGGCGAAGCCGGTCAGCTGCTCGCTCGCACCGCCCCGGCCCTGGTACTGCTCCTGATCGTGACGATGGTCCTCTCGCGAGACCCGGACCGCCGACCGCGGCGGGCCGACGTGCTGGTCCTGGGCGCGATCGTGATCGGATCGCTGGCGATCGGTGCGTTCCTGCCGGTGGACGACGTCGAGGAGACGCACCGACACTGGGTGGTGATCGTCCTCGGGGTGGTGTTCGCCATGGCGTGGTCCACCCTCGTCGGCGACCGTCGCCTCCGCCGACCGACCGCCGCCCTCGCCCTCGTCGCGGTGGTCGCCTCGCTCCTGACCGCCGTGGTGCAGACGTCGATCCCGGCGGCGACGTCGGTCCGCGACCGGTCGGCCATGCGGACGGTCCTCGCGCTCGAGCCCGAGGTCGGGCCCTGGGCGAGCGATCGCCTGCCGATCTTCTCGCGCGGTGGGTGGACCGCGGTGCGGATCGCCCAGGGCCTCGCGCCGCTCCTCCACGACCGCCGACCGGAGGTGGCGCTGGCGGGGGGACGCCCGGCGCCGGGGACCATCCTCGTCGTCGCCACGCCTCCCCTGTCGTTCCATCCGGGCGCGGCGGTCGAGGCGACCTACTCGCCGCCGGCCTCAGGCCGGGTGGATGCCGACCTGGCGAGCGAGGTGGCCGCGTGGAGCACAGCCAACGGGCCCCTGCGGCTCCACCCGTCGGCCGCGTCGCTCCTCCCCGGGATCATCGACGGTCGCGTCGACGCAGCGTGCGTCGACGCGCTGGTGGACGACCCCGCTGCGCTCGCCGAGCTGGGCCCCGAGCTTGTGCTCCGGCTGTACGCCGAGAACGTGGTGGAGCGCCCCGCGCTCCCACCGCATCTGGACGCGCAGCTGAGCCTCTGGCTGGGCGAGCAGCCCGTGACGGTGTACCGGATGGAGGTCGACGAGACCGCCGCATCGCCGACAGGCAGCGACGACCTGCTCTTCACGAGGTCGAGCTGCTGAGGTCCGCCCCGCAACCCGCGGGTACCGTGCGGGCCATGGGGGGACCTGCTCGAGCGGTGCTCGGGATCAGCGCCGACTACCACGACAGCGCGGCCGCCCTGCTGGTCGACGGCCGGCTCGTGGCCGCCGCCGCCGAGGAGCGGTTCACCCGGCGCAAGCACGATCGCTCGCTCCCGGTGCGCGCCATGGCGTGGATGCTCGACGAGCACGGCATCGGCCCCGACGACCTGGCCATGGTCGCCTTCTACGAGAAGCCCCTCACGGTGGTCGAGCGCATCCTGGCGACCCACGCGCGCGTCGGGCCGCGCGGCCTGCCGCAGCTGACCAGCGCGCTCGCCGCCTGGACCCGGGAGAAGGGGTGGATCGGCTACCGGATCGAGCGGGCGCTGCGCCGCCTCGGACGGTCGATGCCCGAGCTCGTCTACGTGGAGCACCACCTGAGCCACGCCGCCGCCGCCTTCCTGCCGTCCCCGTTCGAGCGCGCCGCGATCCTCACCTTCGACGGGGTCGGCGAGTGGGCCACGAGCAGCATCGCGATCGGCCGCGGCGGCGAGATCGAGCCGATCGAGGAGCTGCGGTTCCCCGACTCGGTGGGCCTCCTCTACTCCACGATCACCGCGCACTGCGGGTTCGAGGTGAACGACGGCGAGTACAAGCTGATGGGCCTCGCCCCCTACGGCCGGCCGCGCTACGCCGACGTGCTGCGCGAGCGGGTCGCCCACGTGGACGCGAGCGGGGCGCTCGCGCTCGACCAGCGCTGGTTCCGGTACCGGGCGGGCGACGCCATGGCCTCGCCGGCGCTCGCCGAGCTCCTGGGTCCGCCGCGCGCCGCCGGCGAGCCGCTCGCGCAGCGCCACGCCGACCTCGCCCGCTCGGTGCAGGTCGTGGTCGAGGACCTCGTCCTGGCCGCAGCCCGCCACGCCGCCGAACGCACGGGCGAGCGCGACGCCGTGCTGGCCGGCGGCGTCGCCCTCAACTGCGTGGCCAACGGGCGGCTGCTGCGCGAGGGGCCCTTCGAGCGCCTCTGGGTGCAGCCCGCGGCGGGCGACGACGGCAGCGCCGTCGGCGCGGCCCTGTGGGCGTGGCACCACGTGGGCGGCCACGAGCGCGCGGTCGACGCCGGGGGCGCCGATGCCATGGCGGGCGCCGCCCTCGGCCCGTCCTACGACCGCGGCGCCGTGCGCGCCTGGCTCGACGACATCGGCATCGCCCACCGCGCTCCCGAGCCCGACGCCCTCGTGGCGGAGGTCGCCCGGCGGCTGGCCTCGGGCGAGGTGGTCGGCTGGTTCGACGGTCCGATGGAGTTCGGCCCGCGCGCCCTCGGCCACCGCTCGATCCTGGCCGACCCCCGCGATCGCGCCATGGTCCAACGGGTGAACCTGCTCGTGAAGGGCCGCGAGGGGTTCCGCCCGTTCGCCCCGGCCGTGCTGGCCTCCGAGGCAGCGCGGTGGTTCGACGTCGACCGCCCGCTGCCCTACATGCTCTTCACCGCAGCCGTGCGCGACGCCGTGCTCGAGGAGGAGCCCGACGAGATCGTCGGCCACGACGACCTCGCCCGACGGCTCGGCCGCACCCGCTCGGCCATCCCCGCCTGCACCCACGTGGACGGCTCCGCCCGGGTGCAGACCGTCCACCCCGAGCTGACGCCCCGCTTCGCCGCCCTGCTCGAGGCGTTCGAGGCGGAGACCGGCTGCCCCGTGCTGCTCAACACCTCGTTCAACCGCAAGGACGAGCCCATCGTGTGCACCCCCGCCGACGCGCTGCGCTGCTTCGAGGCGGTGGACCTCGACCTGCTGGTGATCGAGGGGTGCCTGGTCGAGCGGGCCGACCGGCGAGCGCAGGTCGCCTGATGCTCGTGCGCCACCTGCTCGGGGGGATCCGGACCCTGCTCCTGTACACGGTGCGGTCCGGGCGCTGGTGGGTCCCGCTGCTCGCGATCGTGTGGGCCCTCGTGGCCCTGCTCGTGATGACCGCCAAGGTCGTCGTGCCGACCGCCGTCTACACCCTGTTCTGATGGCCGAGCGCACCGATCCGTGGGCCGCGCCCGAGGTCGGTCCTCGTCGCGGCGCCGTCGTCGGTGCCGTCGCGCTCGCGACCGTCGCCGGCGCCTACGGCCCGGCCCTCCGCCTCGCCACCCAGGACCAGGCGGCCCTGGCGCTGGCCTGCGCGCTCGCCGCCCTCGGGGCCGCCGGCGCGACGGTCGCCGCCCGGCGGGGCGCCACGATCGCAGCCGTCCCGGCCGGGGTGCTCGCGGTCGGGGCCGTCGTCGCGGCCCACGGGGCCGGCGGCAGCTCGTCCGCGGGGCTGGCGGCCGCGGGGGCCGCGCTCGGCTCGCTCGCCCTCGCTCCGTGGCGTCGGGGCCCGTCGGCCGCGACCGCCGGAGGGCCCGTCCGCCTCGGCCTCGGCCTCGTGGTGGCGGCGGGTGCAGCGTGGTGGAAGCACGAGCCGCTCCTCGCCGCGGGGCTGCTCGCCGCGTCGGCGGGCCTGCTGGCGGTGACCTGGGCGGCCCCGACGGCCTCGGCGCGCCTCGACCGGGCCGTGGCCCGCGGCATCGCCGCGCTCACCCGCTGGATCGCGGCGGCGATCGTCCTGCTCGCCGCCCTCCCGACGCTCTACCTCCCCGGGGCGATCCTGTCCTGGCGAGCCCGCGGGCGGCGCCAGACGTGGAGGCCCCGCGACGTCGATGGCGCGGCCCTCCGGCGCGATGCCACCGTGCCGTTCGCGTCGACCCCCGCCCGCGAGCGCCGGCGGCGCCAGCGGTGGGCCCTGGTGGTGGCGGCCAGCCTGCTCCCCGCGGTGCTGATCGTCCGCTGGCAGCGCGCCGATCCGACACCGGAGGGGCGACCGATCGAGTTCGGCGACTGGGCGTTCCCCGACGAGCCCTGGGTCGACGAGCTCTACGACGCCGGCTTCGGCGTCACCTACCACCCCTCCCTGCAGTGGAAGAGCACCGACGTCGACACCCGCTACCTCCAGGTCCGCGACGGGGTCCGGCGCAGCTGGGAGCCCGACGAGGACGGCCGGCTCACCGTGTGGTTCCTCGGCGGCTCCGCGCTCTGGGGGCTCGGCCAGCGCGACGACCGCACGATCCCGTCCGAGATCGCCAAGCTCGCGGCGGCCGACGGCACGCCGATCGAGGTCGTCAACCTCGGCGTCCCCGGCTACACCCAGTGGCAGCAGGAGGCGGCGATGGGGTTCCGCCTCAGCCGCGGCGAGCGACCCGACCTGGTGGTCTCCTACGACGGCGCCAACGACCTGACCGCCATGATCTACCGGGCCGGCGAGGGCATCGAGCCCCTGGACGAGCCGCCCAACCGCTTCCACGAGCAGCTCGAGCGCGACACCCGCTACCCCCCGGAGCTCCGGGGCGATCCGGCCGACGACGACGAGCTGGTCCGCACCTTCCTGCGGATGTACGGCGCCGGGGTGGACCTCACCGCTCGCACCGCCGACGCCTACGGGGTGCCGACGGCCTTCTACTGGCAGCCGCAGTACCTCTCGACCGAGCCGTCCCCGGTCGACGCGCCCCTCCTCGACGCCTTCCCGATGCTCGGCCCCGAGCAGGGCCGGCGCGAGCGCGAGCTCATCGCCCGGGTCCGAGCCGAGCTGCCCGAGCCCGTCGTCGACCTCGGCAGCGCCCTCGACGACGCCGGGGCGCCGACCTGGTTCGACTCCGTGCACACCAACGAGCTGGGCGCCCACCTCGTCGCCGAGCAGATGTGGACGACGCTCGGCCCCCAGATCGAGGCCCTCGCCGCGCCGGGCTGAGGCTCAGGTCGCGGCGGCGAGCGCACCGCGGTGGTGCTCCCACCAGAGGGCCACCGTGAGCAGGTTCCAGGTCGCCTGGTCCCGGGCCCCCAGGTGCGGCGCGACGCCGGCGAGGTCGACCAGCTCGCCCAGCGGCGCATCGGGCGCGACCAGGCTGGCGTGGACGAGCTCGTCGACGTCGGGGCGGGCGAGCCACGCCCCCATGGGCGACCCGAAGCCCTGCTTCGGTCGGCGCAGGACCTCGGCGGGCAGCAGGTCGCCGCAGGCCTCGCGCAGGAGCAGCTTCTCGGTGCGGGCGTCGACCTTCCAGCGAGGCGGCAGCCGCAGGCAGCCCTCGGCGACCACCGGGTCGAGGAACGGCGCCCGCACCTCGAGGCTCGCGGCCATCGAGGCCCGATCGGTCTTCACGAGGATGTCGCCCGGCAGGTAGTGGTCGAGGTCGAAGCGGGCGATGTCGTCGGCGGTGCCCCGGCCGTAGCCGGCCAGGTCGACGTCGTCGCCCGACACCGACGGCAGGCCGAGGGCCCGCAGGTCGTCGGGCCCGAGGTAGGCGCGGAAGTCGGCGTAGCGCCGCGCCACCCCCGGGCCGGGCGGGACGGTCGGCGCCGCCCGTCCACCGCGACGCCACCACGGCCGTGGGGCGGCGGCAGGGACGCCCGTGCGCGCGGGGTCCGCGGGATCGAGCATCCCGCGCGCCCAGCACAGGTAGCCGCCGAGCAGCTCGTCGGCGCCGTCGCCCGTGAGCGCCACCGTGACGTGCTCCCGCACGAACCGGCTGAGCAGCAGCGTGGGCAGGGTGGACGAGTCGGCCAGCGGCTCGTCCCACACCGCCGCGACGTCGCGCAGGGCGGCCACCACGTCGAGGTCGTCGGGGGCGAGCACGTGCAGGTCGATGCCGTGGCGCTCGGCGACGGCTCGGGCGAAGGGGACCTCGGACCCGCCGGGCATGTCGAAGGCGAACCCGGCGATGCGCGGGTGGTGGCGAGCGGCGAGGGCCGACACCGTCGACGAGTCGATCCCGCCCGACAGGAACGTGCCGACGGGGACGTCGGCCACCAGCTGGTCCTGGACGGCGCGGTCGAGCTCGCGTCGGAGCCAGGCCACCGGGTCGCCGAGCCCGCCGTCGGGCGGCGCCACCTCGGGCGGTCGCCACCAGCGGGCCACCCTGGGGATCGGATCGGCCGCGTGCACGACGAGGGTGGACGCGGGCGGGAGCGATCCCATCCCGGACCAGATCGAGCGGCCGGGCGGCACGTAGCCCTGCCGCAGGACGTGGGCCAGCGTCAGGCGGTCGACCTCGACCTGCACGAGGCCCGAGGCCAGCAGGGCGCGCGGCTCCGAGGCGAAGAGCAGCAGGTCGCCGGCCTGCGCCCAGTAGAGCGGTCGCTCGCCGAAGCGGTCGCGGGCCAGGGTGAGCCGCTGGGGGCCCTCCTCCCAGAGCCCGAGCGCCCACGTGCCCGGCAGGTGCTCGACGAACGCCGAGCCGTGGGCCCGGTGCAGCGCGGGGACCACCTCGATGTCGGAGCCGGAGCGGTAGGGGTGGTCGGGGTGCGCGGCGCGCACCCGGCGGTGGCCGTACACCTCGCCGTTGGCCACCACCACGACGCCGGCGGGCGGGTCGACCACCGGCTGGTGACCGTGCTGGGGGTCGACGATGGCGAGGCGCCGCACGCCGAGGGCGGCTCCCGGCCCGAACCACGTCCCCGCCTCGTCGGGGCCACGGTGGACGATCGCCCCGAGCATCCGGGCGAGCTCCGCACGGCGGCGCTCCGCCCCCGGGCCGACGATGCCCGCGATCCCGCACACGGTCAGGCGCCGCCGCGCGAGGTGGAGCGCTGCGGCTCGGGCTCGGCCAGGCCGGGCACGGGCAGGTGCGACACGTCCATCCCGAGGCGCGCCCGCACGGCGCGCGACAGCCGGGCCGGCGTGAGGCGCCGCCGGAGGTGCCGCCCCTTGGCCGCCGCCCGCTCGAGCTGGAACTGGAGCCCGAAGCGCACGTCGCTCGCCGCCCCGTGCGCCCGGCGCTTGGCCTCGGACGCGAGCACCGAGCGCTCGTAGCGGTACACCCGCACCCGGCTGCGCCGGATCACCACGGCCTCCACGTCGGCGCCCAGGTCCCACGACGGGTCCTCGAGCGGGCTGGTGTAGAGGTGCAGGAGCTTGGCGTCGAACCACGGGCCCGACGGGTGGTGGGCCCACCCCTTGCGCAGGTCGAGGCACAGGTCGTGGTTGCCGAGGTCGGCGATGAAGTTGAACTCGGGCGAGATCCGGGGCAGGTCCTGGAGCCCGAGGGTCCAGACGGTCGCGATCAGGGCGCCCTGGTCGCGGGTCTTCCACTCGGGCCAGGCGAACGACGCGACCGCCCGCTCGTGCCAGAGGTCGAGGAACGGCGCGCTGTCCTCGCCGAACGCGAACACGCCGCCGTTCCAGTGCAGCCAGTCGCCGGGCACCTCGAGGTCGAAGCGCGCCTGCAGCTGCTCGCGCAGGTGGGGGCACGAGTGCTGGTCGCCGTAGCCGAGGCAGTCGCACGTCATCGCCCAGGGGCTGAACCGGTCGACCGAGTTCTCGCGGACGGTCACATCGGACGCGAAGGCCACGGGCCCCCGCCGCTCGTCGAACACGCCCTCGACCCCCGGCACGGTGGCGATGATGTCGCTGTCGAGGTAGCACCACTCCCCCGGGGGCAGGTGCCGGTGCACCGAGGTCTTCAGCCAGATCGACGCCTGGTGGTCGTCGAGCTCCGGCGGGGTGGCGACGTCGACGACGTGGTCGACGCCCTCGATGTCGATGACCTGCTCGTTGCGCGAGCCGTCGGTCAGCACCCACAGCTCGACGCCCGTGAGGGGGCGGAGGTGGTGCACGGCCGTGCGCAGCGTGAGCAGGTGGGAGATCGGACCGCACACGACGAACACGAACCGCCGGGCCGTCGGGTCGGCGACCGGCGAGGGCCCGGCGGCGCCGCGCTCGAGGCGGCGCGCCACCTGGGCGCGGATGTCGGCGCGCACCCCGCGGGAGAACAGGATCCGCTCCACCGCGTCGGGCACCACCCAGAGGTCGTGGCCCAGGAAGGTGCGCACCGCGTTGCGGAACGTGACGAGGTAGACCGCGATCGCCGGCCACCACCACCACGAGCCGGGGGCGAGCACGAGCAGCGCGGCCACCGGCAGCCACCGCTCGACGAACTCGTTCACGAACTCGAAGCCGAGGACCTCGACGCGGCCGCGGGCCTCGGCCACGGCCCCGAGCCGCAGCGGCGGCTCCCAGAGCAGGAGCACCTGGAAGAGCCGCCAGGCGACGAAGGCGACGACCGTCCAGGTGAACCACGCCTCGCCGAGCGCCACCACCAGCGCCGCCGCCAGGCCCAGCTCCACCGGGAGGAGCCACGAGGCGACGACCGCCTCGGTGCGGCTGGGCCCCAGCCGCCCGGCGATGGTCTCGACGCCTGCCGCGCGGTCGGCCTCGAGGTCGCCCACCTGGTGCCACAGGATGCCGCGCAGCCCGCAGAGCAGCCCGAACGCCCCGGCCAGGGCGGCGACGCGCCCACCGCCGCCGAAGAGCAGGATGACCAGGGCGAACGGCACGGCGTAGGCGTAGGCGGCGTCGGCGACCGCACCCGCCCACCCGCGGTGCTTCAGGCGCAGCGGAGCCAGCGAGTACGCGAGGAGCAGGGCCACCTCGACCGCCAGCGCCGCCCGAGCCGAGCCGACGGCCGGGAGGGCGATCCAGGGCACCAGGCCGACGGCCGCCGTGGCGCCGACCAGCGCGGCTCGCTGCGCCGGGGCGAGCGGCGCGAGGACGTTGCGCTTGCCGCCGCGCTCGTCGGCCTCGATGTCGGCCCAGTCGTTGACGACGTGGCCGAACGCGGCGATCCCGCTGATCGACGCCAGCAGGAGGAGGAGGTCGACGAGCGCCGACGCGTCGCGACGGCCCGAGGAGGCGAGCGCGAGCGCGGCGACGCCCACGACCGGCGGGACCTTGTGGTCCCACCAGTTCCCGGCGCGGACGAGCGCGCCCCGTCGCCGCGGCGCCGCCTGGGGCATCACCACGCTCGCCGGCTCCCCTGCTGCAGCCCGACCTCCACGGTGCGCCACGGTACCGGGCGGTCCGGGTGGCCCGAGGCCCCGACGCCGGTGGGGCAGCGCCTCGTACGATGGGGCGGTGAGCCAGAGCACCGGCCCGTCGGGCCCGCCCCCCGACGCGCTCCCCGTGCGCCGGCCGGCCCTGCCCCGCCGCCTGGTCCGCTACGCCGAGCGCGCCGTCGACCCCGGCCACCGCGCTCGCGGCCGGGTGCGCCGCTGGGGCGCACCGGCGAGCCGCCCCGGCGACGACGAGCGCGACCACGGCCTCCAGCTGCGGTGGTCGGCCTGCTACGCGCCGAGCGCCTCGCTCTACCTCGACCAGCACGGGGCCGTGCGGGCGTGCTGCCAGAACACGGGCCACCTCCTGGGCGACCTGCGCCACCAGAGCCTCCGTGAGGTGTGGGAGGGCGCCCCCGCACGCGAGCTGCGCGAGGCGCTCGCCCGCGACGACCTCTCGAAGGGCTGCGAGTTCTGCGCCTGGCAGCGGACCGAGGTCGCCCCCACCAGCTGGTTCAGCGGCTCGTTCGACCACGCCCCCGTGGGCCGGCGCCTCCACCCTCGCTGGCCCCGGCAGCTCGAGCTGGCCCTGTCCAACACCTGCAACCTGCGCTGCACCATGTGCAACGGCGAGTGGTCGTCCGCGATCCGCGCCCAGCGCGAGCACCTCCCCCCGCTCCCCGCCGTCTACGGCGACGCCTTCTTCGACGAGCTCGCCGAGTTCCTGCCGCACCTCGAGGAGGTGCACCTCCTCGGCGGCGAGCCGTTCCTCGGGCGCGAGCCGCTCCGGGTGCTCGACCAGCTCTGCACCCTCGACCGCGCGCCCCACGTGATCATCACGACGAACGCGACCCGCTGGGACGATCGGGTCCGCACGATCGCCCGCCGGCTCCGCCCGGCCATCGTGGTGTCGCTCGACGGCGCCGACCGCGAGACCTACGAGGCGATCCGGGTCGGTGCGGCCTTCGACGAGGTGCTGGCCAACCTCGACGCGTTCCGCGCCACGGTGGGACCGCGGCACGTCTCGATCGCCCACTGCCTCATGGTGGGCAACTGGCACCGGTTCCCCGAGCTGCTCGCCCTGGCCGAGGGCCGTGGCCTCGACGTCGTCGTCAACACGGTCCGCTTCCCGGCCGACCACAGCCTCCACCAGCTCCCGGCCGATCGGCTCGCCGAGGTCGTGGCCGAGCTCGAGCAGCGAGGCCCCGCCGTCGAGGCCACGCTCACCGGGAGCCGGTTGCGGGCCTGGCACGACCAGGTCGGCGCGCTCGCGGCACGGGCCCGCAGCGAGCGATGGCCCGAGGCGCTGGGCACGCCCCCGGCGGTGGCCGACGTCCCCGTCGCCCTCGGCCGCCGCGGTCCGGCGCCCCGACCGACGTGACCCGCCAGATCCTGCTGCTCGGCCACGGCGCCGAGCGGACCGGCCCCCCGCTCCTGCTCGCCGACCTCGTCGGCGGGCTCGTCGCTCGCGGCTGGGGCACCGAGGTGCTGGTGGCGCGCGACGGCGAGCTGGTCGCCGACTACCGCCGCCGGGGCGCCACCGCCCGGGCCGTCCACGCCGGGCGCGAGCCCTCGAGCCGCTGGCGGCCCTCCTCCGACGGGTGGGCGCCCTCGCTGGCGACCCCCTCCAGCACCGGGTCGTCGCCCGGGCGACGGCCCGGGCGACGCCCGCCGACCTCGTCTACGTCAACGGGGCCACACCGCCCACCGCCGCCCTGCTGCGCGCCCTCGACCCGGCGCCCGACGTCCCCGTGGTCCTCCACGTGCACGAGCTCGACGTCGGCCTCCGGGGCAGCCTGGACGAGGCCGACCGCCGCCTGCTCCTCGATCGAGCCCAGCACGTCATCGCCGTGTCCGAGGCGGTCGCGGCGCTCCTGCGGACGGGCCACGGCGTGGCGCCCGAGCGCATCACCGTGTGCGAGGGCTTCGTCGACGTCGCCGCCATCGCCCCGAGGCCGAGGGCCGAGGTGCGAGCCGAGCTCGGCATCGCCGCCGACGCCGCGGTCGTGGGCTCGGTCGGGCTGCCGGACTGGCGCAAGGACCCCGAGCACCTCCTGCGCGCCGTCGCCCGCCTCGACGATCCGCAGGTCGAGGTGCTGTGGGTCGGCGGCGACCCGGCATCCACCGACGGCCGCCACCTCCGCGACGAGGCGGCGCGGCTCGGCCTCGGGGCGCGGGTGCACCACGTCGCCCACCGCGCCGACGTGGCGGGCCTGCTCGGCGCCTTCGACGTGTTCGCCCTGCCCGCCCGCGAGGACGCGCTGCCGCTCGCCGCGCTCGAGGCCGGCGCCGCCGGGCTGCCGCTCGCCTGCTTCCGGACCGGCGGGATCGCCGCCCTGTGCGATGCGGGCGCCGGGATCGCGGTCGACTACCCCGACACCGACGCGTTCGCCCGGGCGCTGGCCGAGCTCCTCCGCGACGGGGCCGGCGCCGGGGCCCGGGCCCGGGCGCTGGTGCGCGAGCACCACGACGTGGGCGTCGGCGTCGATCGGATCGACGCCGTGCTCTGCCAGGTCCTCGCCGGCACCTGACGGCCGGCCGGTGTCGCCGCGGCGCTCAGGCGGGGAGGATCGGACGCTCCATGCGCCCGATCCACCGACCCTCCTCGGCCACGCGAGCCCACCCCCCGGCCTCGTAGAAGGCGACGGCTCGCTCGTTGTCGGGGTGGACCGTGAGGTGCATGCGCTCGTAGCCCTGGGCCCGGGCCCGCTCCTCGGCCACGGCCATGATCGCCCGCCCGACGCCGCTGCCCTGGGTGGCGGGGTCGACGGCGATGGCGAGCACCCCGAACGAGCGGACCGCGGGCTCCGGGGGTGCCTCGTCGGGCGATCCCGGGGCCCGTCGCAGCAGGAGCCGCAGCGCGAGGCGGACCCGCTCGATCCCCGCCCGCCGGAAGACGGTCGACGGGTGCCGCAGCCCCTGCACGAGGAGGAACCGCCACTCGCGCTTGAGGAACCCGATGGTGGAGCCGCGGAACGTGCCGCCGAAGAGGAAGCCGACCAGGCGACCCTCGACCTTGACCCCGACGGCGGTCAGGTCGTGCGGGCCCTCGAACTGCCACAGGTAGTTGCGCCGGACCGCCTCCACCCCCTGGCGTCCGAGCTCGCTCGTGGGGAACGCCCGCAGGTGGAGGTCGGCGATCTCATCGAGGTCGCCGGGCTCGAGGTCCACCACCTCGAACGCGGCAGCGCCCACCGGCCCGGCATCCCGCTCGTCGTGCACGGCGGTCACCGTACCGCCACGGCCGCTCGGGGCCGGCACCCCGGCGCGCTCAGCCCACCCCGAGGGCCTCGAGCTCCTCGAGCCAGCGCCGGCGCACGGCCGGCCAGTCCGAGCGCGACGCCGTCTCCCGGGCGCCGTCGGACAGGCGACCGGCGAGGTCGGGATCGTCGAGCAGGCGACCGACCGCGTCGGCCATGGCCGACGCGTCGCCGGCCTCGACGAGCAGCGCGTCGCGCCCGTCGGCGAGCAGGGCGGGGATCCCGCCGACCCGGGTGGCGACGGGCACCAGGCCCGAGGCGGCTGCCTCGACCACGCTGACCGGCATGTTGTCGACCCGGTTCGTGTTCAAGAACACGTCGTGGTCGGCCAGGGCGGCGGCCTTCGCCGCGGCGTCGAGGTAGCCGGGGAACCGGATCCGGTCGGCGACGCCCAGCGCCGTGGCGCGCTCGCGCGTCGCGGCGAGCAGGCCCTGGTCGGCCCCGGCCATGGTGAGGCGGGCGTCGGGGGTGCGGGCCACGATGCGGGCGAACGCCTCCACGGCGAGGAGCGGGTCGTACTCCTCGGCGAAGGTCCGCATCCACAGCAGCGAGGGGCGCAGCGGCGATCGGCGCCGGAACGCGTGGTCGCCCAGCTCGACCACGTTCGGGATCACGCCCACGTCGAAGCCCCACGACCGGAAGGCGTCGGCGAGGTAGTCGGAGGGGGCGAGCAGGCGGTCGGCGCGCCGGAGGGCCCGCCGGGCGCGCCCGGCGTGGGCCGGCGCCCACGCCGGCAGGTTCCCACCGTGCAGGAACAGCACCAAGGGCCGACGCCGGCGACGGGCGAGGAGCGCGGCCAGCTCGGCGATGAGGAACGACGTCCCCGAGAACGTGGCCACCACCAGCACGTCGACGTCGCGCCAGCCGACCATGGCCGCGACCTGCTCGAGGGTGCGCGGCACCTGGTGCTCGCGGCTGCTGGCCGCGCGGACGTGGTGGCCCTCGGCGGCGAAGAGGCGGGCGAGGATCTCGTCCTGCGCCGTGGGCTGCCCGGCGCGACCGCCGGCGTGGATGCCGACGAAGCCGATGGCCGGCGTGCTCACGGGCGCGACGAGCCGAGCGACGAGAGGATCAGCCGCTCCTTGCCGCCCGAGGTGCGTGGGAGCTCGCGGACGCGCTCGTAGTCGATGCGCAGCGCGGTGCCGAGGCGCTTGCGCAGCTCGACGTCGAGGAAGTCCTGGTCGTCGTCGGTGAACTCCGGAGCCGGTTCGATGCGCACGAGGATGGCGGCGGGATCGTCCTGGACGACCTGCGCCCGCCGGAGGTGGGGCACGCGCTGGAACGCCAGGCTCATCGGGGCGGGGCCCACGATCGCCCCCTCGGGCGTCCGCACCACGTCGTCGGCGCGGCCCTGGAGGTCGGCGAGCACGGGGAGCGCTCGTCCGCACGGGCACGGCCCCTCGCCGGCGCGGGCGAGGTCGCCCGTGCGGTACCGCACGAGGGGCATCGCCCGGTTGATGAGCCCGGTGGCGACGATCTCGCTCCCCACATCGCCCTCGACCAGCTCGATCACCCCGTACTCGGGGCTGATGTGGAGCGAGCCCTCGGGGCACTGCGACACGTAGGCCACGAGCTCGCCCAGGCTGTAGCTGTTCGACACGTGGCAGCCGAAGGCGGCCTCCATGTCGGCTCGGGCGCTCGGCGTCAGCGTCTCGGAGCTGACCATGATCACCTTCGGGCGGACCCGGCCGACCTGGCCGACGTCGAGCAGGTGGGTGGCGAGGCGGTGGACGGCGGAGGTGTAGCCGACGATCAGCTCGGGGTCGCAGCGCTCGAGGGCGTCGATGTAGCGCGGGAGCGTGCGGTCGTTCAGGTGGTACACGGACAGGTACAGCTGGTTGAACGCCAGGTTCCGGCGCCAGAAGGGCCCGTCCTGGTCCTCGGCGGGCACGATGGGCTGGCCGTGGAGCGACGCGGTCCGGGCGCGGAAGCGGGTCCCCGCCCAGGCCCGGCTGCGCGCCTCGTAGGTCGCGTAGTTGAACCGCACGGCATCGAGCGTGGCCCAGTACCGCAGCGGGGTCCCGGTGGTGCCGCCGGTGGTCTGGGGGATGACCTTCAGCTGCGCCCGGTCGGGGCGGAAGGCCTCCGGGTCGGCGCGGACCTCCTCCTTCTCGAGCAGCGGGAGGGCGGCGAGGTCGGCCACCGAGGTCAGCTCCGACGGGTGGAGGTCGGCCACGGCGAACGCCCGGCGGTAGTGCGGCACCTCGCGCCCGATCCACGTGAGGTGCGACCGGAGGCGCTCGAGCTGGTCGGCGGCGATCTCCTCGGCCGAGAGCCACTGGCGGGCGTCGAGCTCGGCCACCAGCTCGCGGAACGGCCCGCGGTAGCGGCGCACCACCTCCCGCGCCCCGTACGCCGTGGCCATGGCGTCCTGCACCGGCACCGGCATCCGGCGGTAGATCGCGCTCAGGTCCACGGCTCGACCTCGCTTCCCCTCATCGCCCCATCTTGGCCGTCGCGGCGCCCGGCGGGATCACTGCGGCCGAGGAGCACCGGCGGCGGGAACTCCCCAGCGCTCCTCGAGCATCGCGTCCACGAGGTCGGCGAAGCGATCGAGGGTCTGGGTGCCGGCGTAGGCGCGGGCGGCGGCCGCCATCGCGGCCCACCGCGGCGGGTCGGCCACGAGCGAGCAGACGTGGTCGGCCAGGGCGGCGGCGTCGTCGGTGGCGAACACCAGGGCGCGCGAGCCGTCGCCCGAGATCTCCGGTGCGAGCGGGCTCTCGGAGAAGATCGGGACGGTCGCGTGCACCATCCCCTCGAGCAGCACCTTGCCGAACCCCTCCTGGCGGGTGGCCAGCAGGTGCAGGTCGGCATCGGCGAAGGCCTCGAGGACCCGCGCGTGGTCGACCATGCCGTGGAAGCGGACCCGCTCGGCGATGCCGACGTCTGCCGCGAGGCGGGTCAGCTCGTCGCGGCACGGGCCGTCGCCGTAGACGTCGAGGGTGGCGTCGACGCCGCGACGGACCACCTCGCCGAGCGCGCGGATCACGGTGTGCTGGTTCTTGTTGGGGGTGAGCCGCCCGACGGTGACGGTGCGCAGCGGCCGGCCTGGGTCGGCGGCCGCGATCTCCTCCACCTTGCGCGCCGCGCCCGGACCGGCCGCGTCCCAGTACGCCTCGCTGAAGGACGGGCTGAAGAACGGCACCAGGTGCGGCCGGGCCGGGTCGGGCGGGGCGTACACCGACACCGGTCCGCCGAAGCGCCGACTGGCCAGCAGGCGGCGCTGGAGGCCGAAGAAGAACGGCTCGCCGTCGTAGCCCCGCCAGACGCCGGCGTAGAGGGCGTAGCGGTGGGCGACCGCGCCCCACGTCGAGAAGATGGCGATCAGCCCGATGTTGCAGGGGCAGCGGAGGTGCACCGCGTCGACCGACCGGGCGACCCGCCGGGTGGTCCAGGCCCACGCGGGCAGCAGCCTCGCCATCCCGAGCTTCGCCCCGAGCGTGTTGCCGCCGCCCGACCGCAGCGGCTCGATGCTCAGGTTGGTCGACCGGTAGGGCGCGTAGCCGGCGGGGGGCGGGCCCTCGCCCAGCGGGGCGCAGATCACCACGTGCTCGAAGTGCGCCGCCCACAGGTCGAGCTGGAGCACCACCGGCTCCAGCGCGCAGAGCCGTCCCTGGTCGTCGCGGTAGTGCTGGGTGTCGCCGATGACGGCCAGGCGCCGGGGCACGTCGCGGCGCGATCGCCGGCCCATCAGACGGGCGGGAGCGCAGCGATCTTCGGCCCCTCCTCCACCATGGCGTCCGCCAGCTCGAGCGAGCGTCGGATCCGCCGGACCGTCGAGGGCAGGTACCGCAGCTCGGCGAGCACGAACCCCGCCCACTGGACCGGCGTGGCCCGTCGCTTCAGCTCGTAGGGCACGATCGCCTGGGCCACGCCGATGAGCAGGTCCTCCCGCAGCTGGCGGCGGGTGTGGTACCGCTTCGTGTAGTACACCATCGCCGGCAGCGGCAGCGGGGAGCTGCGGTCGCGGTGGCGGAAGCCGTCCCACGAGCCGTAGGTGCGCAGGCCGCCCTTGTCGGCCTTCAGGTGGGTGCGGATGGCGCCCGGGACGTGGACCACGAGGCCGCCGCCGAGCTGCACCCGCAGGCCGAACTCGGCGTCGCCCCGGCGCTGGCGATCGAACTGCTCGTCGAACAGGCCGAAGCGCTCGAGCAGGCGCCGGTGGCACAGGCCGTTGCCCGAGTCCCACTGGTCCGCGACGCGGAAGAACGCGTAGTTCTCCGGCACGGGCGCCCCGACCACCGCCCGCGAGGCGCCGGTGGTGAGGTCGGCGTCGTAGCGCAGGAGGCCCTCGAGGTGGCGCTCGATGAAGTCGTCGACGATCGCCGAGTCGTCGTCGATGAAGCACAGCCAGTCGCCGGTGGCCCGCCGGATCGCCTCGTTGCGGCTGACCCACTGGCCGCGCTCGTCCTGGAAGACGACCTCGAGCGGGAGCCGCTCGCCGAAGCGGCGGTAGAGGTCCTCGTCGCGCTCGCCGGGCTCGTTCTGGTCGACGACGACCACCTGGTGCGGGGCCACGGTCTGCTGCGTGAGCTGCTCGAGCACGCCCGCCACGAGCTCGTAGCGCCCGAGCGTGGGCAGCACCACGCTGACGCGGGCGTCGGTCGGCACGGCGGCCTCGGGCCGTTCGACCACGGCCCCCTCGGGGAGCACGGCGGGTCGGCGGGCGGCGGTCTCGCCGCTGCGGCGCAGCCCGGCGAGGGCCCGGCGCGGTCGGCGCGTGGCCACCGCCCGCCGGAGCGCCGCGTAGGTGACCCACTTGGGCGCGAACCAGCGGCGCAGCAGCAAGAAGCGGTCGTGCTCGGTCAGCTCGGCCACGATCGGGCGGGCGCCCGGCACGAGCGACGGCGTGTGGCACACGACGGCCCCGCGCTCGATCATCCGACGCCCCAGCTCGAGCCCGGCCCCGGTGAGCTCGTCGAACGCGGGATCGAGCCCGCCGAGCGCCCGCACCACGTCGGCGCGCACGAGCAGCGCCCCGATGCTCGCCCGCCACGACGAGGAGGCGAGCTCCGGCGCGGCGTCCAGGGCCAGCGGCCAGGTGGGCTGGATGTAGTCGTGCTCGTCGGGGACCCCGGAGAGCCCGAGGACGAGCCCGGCGTGCCAGGCATCGGCCCGACCCGCCACGAGCTCGGCGAGCACGTCGTCGGCGGGGAGCGGGAGCGACCGGTCCCAGAGCAGGATCCACCCCTCCCCCTCGGCGGCCAGCTCGGCCAGCGCCTCGGCCCCGGCGGCCACCGTCGGCGCGGTCGTGCGCACGGTCCCGTGCGACCAGGACGGGGCCCCCGAGCCCCACCACAACAGGTCGATCTGGTCCACGTGTCCCCTTCCCGGACGTCCGGCCCGGGGATCATACGGCCGCGGCCCGCGGCCGAGCGGCCCTCGGGCGGCCCCTCGCTAGAGTCTCGGCCCATCGACGCGCACCCCGACCGCCCGGCCATCGACCGGCCCCGCGCCGGTGGCGGGCTCAGCATCGCCCTGTGCACCTACGAAGGTGCCCGGTGGCTGCCCGACCTGCTCGGCTCGCTCGCCGCCCAGACCCGCCTCCCCGACGAGCTGGTGGCGTGCGACGACGGGTCCAGCGACGACACCGTCGAGATCCTCGAGGCGTTCGCCGCCGACGCGCCCTTCGCGGTGCGGGTCCACCGCAACCCCGAGCGCCTCGGGAGCACCCGGAACTTCGCCGCCGCGGTGGCCCGGTGCGAGGGGGCGATCGTGGCCCTCGCCGACCAGGACGACGTCTGGTACCCGGGCAAGCTCGCCGTGCTCGAGTGGGAGTTCGACATGGACCCCACGGTGTCCATGGTCTTCTCCGACGGCGACCTGATCGACGCCGACGGCGCCCCGCTCGGCCGCCGTCTCTGGGACACCCGCCTCATCGGCCGGACGCTGCGCCACCACCCCGTGGTGCCCGAGGAGCTGTTCGCTCGGCGAGCTCTCACCACCGGGGCCACCATGGCCGTCCGCCGCCGCGTGGTCGATGCCGCGGTGCCCTTCCCGCCCGAGCTCGACGATCCCGACGCCCCGATGCGCCACGACCGCTGGCTGTCGCTGGTGGCCGCTGCGGTCGGCACGGTCCGGGCGATCTCGGACCCCCTGGTGGCCCTGCGGGTGCACCCGGACCAGGAGACGGGCGTGCTGGTCGGCGCCGAGCTGCCCTGCCCTGCGCCGCTCGGCCCAGCGGGCGCTGGTGCGCACGCCGGCGCCCGAGCGCTCCGCTCGGGCCGCCCAGCTGCGGGCCGCGGCGTCGCGCCGAGGAGGTCGGCGACTTCCGCGAGGCCGCTGCGCTGCGCGCCATCGCCGAGCACCAGCAGGACCGCGCCGAGGTCGGCGGCCCGGGCCAGGGGCCGGGCACGGTCCTCCGGCGGGCGGCCGGGCAGCTACGCCGGCGACCCGCTCGCCGCCCTCGCCATCGCCGCCGACGTGTGGCGCTCGGTGCGCCACCGGACCGCCGGGTCGACCACCCGGCAGGCGGCGTCGTGACGGTCCGCCCCATCAACGTGATGCTCGTCGTCGACGCGCTGGCGGTGGGCGGGGCCGAGCAGGTCGCGGTCGACGTCGCCAACACGCTGGATCGCCGCACGCACCGGGTGACGCTGCTCGCCACGCTTCGGGCGGCCCGCTCGAGGAGAAGGTCGCCGACGACGTCGAGGTCATCGTGCTGGAGCGGGCGGCCCGGTGGGACCTGCGGGGGCTCGTGCGGTTCGCCCGGGCCGTGCGCGACCGCGAGATCGACGTGCTCCACAGCCACGGGCGGGGCACGATGCAGTTCATCGCCCTCACGCGGCGCTCGGGCTCATCGACGCCAAGCACCTGTTCCACGACCACTACGGGTGGTTCAACCTCGACCGGCGGGCGCCCCTCGCCCTGCGGACCGCCCTGCGCCTCGGGGTCGACGCCTACGTCGGCGTGGACGCCCGCCTGTGCACCTGGGCCACCCAGGTGGCCGACGTGCCCCAGGCGCGACCTTCCTCTGCCGCAGCGGCGTCGACCTCGAGCGGTTCCTGGGCGTGCGCCCGGCCCCCCTGCGCGCCCAGCTCGGCGCCCGACCCGACCAGCTCGTGCTGGTCTCGCTGGCCAACCTGCGGCACCCGAAGGACCATCCGGCGCTGCTGCGAGCCGTGGGCGAGCTGCCGCCCGAGGTCCGCGACCGCTTCCGCGTGGGCATCGTGGGCGCCACGGGGATCGACGAGCCCTACGAGGCGGGGTGCCGGGCCATGATCGAGCGCCTCGGCATCGGCGACACGGTCTCGATCCTCGGTCCCACCACCGATCCGCCGGCGGTGCTGGCGGCTGCGGACGGGGATCCTGTCCTCGAAGAACGAGACCGGGCCGCTCGTCGTGCTCGAGTACATGGCCAGCGCCCTGCCGTGGATCGCCTCGGACACCGGGGAGATCGTCCGGGCGGTGCGCGACGCCGACGTGGGGTTCGTGGTCCCGCCGCGCGACCACCTGGCCCTCGCCGACGCCCTCGAGCGCCTGGTGACGATGCCCGGCGACGAGCGGCGAGCGATGGGCGAGCGAGGTCGCGACCTGGTGCGCACCACCTTCGACCAGCCGCTCGTGACCCGCAAGATCGAGCAGGTCTACGAGCTGGTGCTCGGGATGCGCCGCCGCCCAGATCGACCTGCCCTCGCCCGGCGACCCCGACGGGCTGATCGCGCCCCGCCCGGCCATCCGCTAGACGAGCGGCGGGCACGGGAGCACCGAGGGCCACTGGGTATGCTCGGCGCCCGGGGGGACGGGCGGCATGGCCCTCCCGCCACGTCCACGACCACCCGGGAACCCCGTTGGCCAGCACCCGATCCGTACGCCGCCGCCGCATCCTGCGCCGCTCCAGCGCCGGCGAGCCCAGCATCTGGTCGATCTACCGGCCCGCGTTCCGCGACCGGCGCGGGGCGCTGCTGCTCATGTCGGGCTTCTCCTTCGCCAGCGGCCTGGCCGAGGGCGTGCTCCTCGTCATGGTCGCGAGCATCGCGATCGAGATCGGCGCCAGCGGCGAGGGCACGGGCACCCTCGACGCCAGCGTCGGGCCGTTCTCGGCGGCGGGCCTCTCGCTCGGTACGTCGTTCCTGGTCACGCTCGGCCTCGGGCTGGCCCGCTTCGCGTTCCAGATGGCCTCCGCCAACGTCGCCGGCTCGGTGAGCGCCGCGCTCACCGCGGACATCCGGGCCAGCACCTTCGCCGACTACGCCCGGGCGTCGTGGGCCGAGCAGGCCCGCCAGGACGAAGCCGAGGTGCAGGACCTGCTCGTGCGCCACGTCAACCGGGTCACCGCGTCGGTCGGCGTGGTGTCCAACGGGATCGCCGCCGCCTGCACGCTGGTCGCCCTGCTCGCCTCGGCCCTGCTGGTCGACGTGCTGGCCGCGGTGCTGCTCGCGGTCGCCGGCGCCACCCTCTTCGTGCTCATCCGACCGCTCACCCGGATCGCCAAGCGGGTGGCGATCCGCGGCCAGGAGGCGGGCACCGCCTACAGCCAGCGCTCCATGGAGGCGATCGGCGCCAGCCTCGAGATGCGTGCCTTCGGCGTGACCGAGCAGGTGACCGAGTCCCTCGCCATCGCCACGGCACGCGAGGCCCGCCCCACCTACACCACCTTCGTGCTGCGCCAGCTGGTCACGTCGCTCTACCAGATGGCCACGATCCTGCTGCTCCTCGGCGGGCTCTACGCCACCTGGCGCTTCGTCGACCAGCCGCTCGCCCAGCTGGGCGCGATCGTCGTCATCCTCATCCGAGCCCTCACCCAGACCAACGCCCTGCAGGGCGCGTACCACCTGCTCTCGGAGACCGCCCCGTTCATGGAGCGCCTCGAGGCCGAGCGCGCCCGCTTCCGCGCCGAGCAGCCCCGCACCGGCGACGAGCGCGTCGGCGAGGTCCGCTCCCTGCGCTTCGACCACGTGTCCTACCGCTACGGCGACGACGATCGGGCCGCGCTCGACGACGTCAGCTTCGACGTGCGCGCCGGCGAGGCCGTGGGCATCATCGGCCCCTCCGGCAGCGGCAAGTCGACGCTGATCCAGGTGCTCCTGCGCCTGCGCGAGCCGGTCGGCGGCTGCTTCTACGTCAACGACGTGGACGCGGGGGAGATCTCCGACGACGAGTGGTTCTCCAAGGTTGCCCTCGTGCCCCAGGACCACCGGATGCTCAACGGCACGATCCGCGAGAACATCGCCTTCTACCGCGAGGCGAGCGAGGACGACGTGATCGCGGCGGCCAAGCGGGCCCACGTGCACGACGAGATCCTGGCGATGCCCCACGGCTACGACACGCCGCTCGGCAGCCGGGGCGGCGCCCTCTCGGGCGGCCAGCGCCAGCGCGTGTCCATCGCCCGCGCCCTGCTCCGGCGGCCGCCCGTGCTCGTGCTCGACGAGCCGACGAGCGCGCTCGACATGCGCTCGGAGTCGCTGGTGCACACCACGTTCTCGGAGCTCAAGGGCGAGGTCACCATCTTCGTGATCGCCCACCGGCTCTCGACGCTCAACACCTGCGACCGGATCATGGTCATGCAGCGCGGGCGGCTCCAGGCCTTCGGCGACCGCGAGGAGCTCGAGCGGGACAACGAGTTCTACCGCGACGCCATCCGGCTGTCGCAGATCCGCAACTGACCCGACCGGGCCGCCCGGAGGCCGTCCGCTAAGCTCTCGCTCCGGTCAGGACCGTCGAGAGGGGGAGCCTGGGAGCTACCGCGTCGAGCGCGCACGCGCCGTCGGGCTCCCGGGGAGGCAGATGCAAGCCACGCACGATTCCACCGAGGTCAGCCTCGCGCAGTACACGGACGTCCTGAAGCGTCGCTGGCTGTGGATCGTCCTCACCCCAGCCGTCCTGGTCGGGCTGAGCCTGTTCAACTCGCTGCGAGCCGATCCGGTCTACCGCGCCTCGGTGGAGCTGCTGCTCCAGTCCAAGCCCTCCGAGAACGTCCTGGTCCCCAGCGCGGCGGTGTCCGACCCCGAGCGAGCCCTGCAGAACGAGCTGCGCGTCATCAAGGGCCGCGCCGTGCAGGAGGCCGTGAAGGAGGCGTACGGCAAGACGATCACCGCCAGCGCGGTGGCCGGCGGCGACGACGACATCATCATCCTCTCCGTCAGCGCCGCCGACCCGAAGCTCGCCGCCGAGCGGGCCAACGTCTACGCCACCACCTACCAGACCGCCCGGGTGGACGCGCAGCTCGAGGACCTGGCCAACGCCCAGAAGCTCCTCGACCAGCAGATCCAGGAGTTCGAGGCCCAGATCCAGGAGATCGACGCCCCGCTCGTCCTGCTCGATGCGCAGATCAACGCCACGCCCCAGACCGACCCGCAGTACGAGCAGCTCCTGGCGAACCGCCAGCGGGAGAAGGAGCGCACCGACGCGGCGCGAACCGAGGCCCAGAACCAGCTGAACGACTACCGCCAGCGCCTCCAGGTGCTCCAGCTCTCCGAGCGCCTCGTCACCACCGGTGGGGTGCAGATCCTGAACCCGGCCACGGTGCCCACCACGCCCGTGTCGCCCAAGCCGGTCCGCGACGCCACCCAGGCCCTCATCGTCGGCCTCTTCCTCGGCGTCGCCCTGGCGTTCACCCGCGACCAGTTCGACGACTCGATCCGCACCAAGGCCAGCCTCGAGCGAGCCGTGCGCGACCTGCCCACGCTTGCGCTCATCCCCGACGACAGCCGACGCGACTCGAAGGCCCGCGACTCCCTCGTGGTGGCCGCCGCCCCGATGTCGGCCAACGCCGAGGCGTACCGCGGCCTGCGCACCTCGCTGCAGTACGCCGCGCTCGACCGCGAGATCAAGCTCGTGCAGGTCACCAGCTCGAGCGCCGGCGAGGGCAAGACCACCACGCTCTCCAACCTCGCGTACGCGTTCGCCCAGGCGGGGCGGCGCGTGGTCGTGGTGGGCTCCGACCTGCGCAAGCCGCGCATCCACCGCACCATGCAGGTCGACGGCGCCATCGGCCTCACCTCGGTGGTGCTCGGCCAGCTCACGCTCCGCGAGGCGATCCAGACCTCGCCGCTGCACCCCAACATCGACGTGCTCGCCTCGGGCCCCCTGCCGCCGAACCCCTCCGAGCTGCTCAGCCACGAGCGCACGGCGCGGATCCTCGAGTCGCTCGCCGAGACCTACTCGATGGTGTTCATCGACTGCCCGCCGGTGCTGCCGGTCACCGATGCGCTGGTGCTCAGCCGGATCGTCGACACCACCATCTTCATCGTGATGGCCAACCGCACGACGCGCCGCACCGCCCGACGCGCCATCGAGATGCTGCGCCAGGTCGAGTCGCCGCTGCTCGGCACCGTGCTCAACGGGGTCCCCGCCGAGGAGACCTACGGGTCGTTCTACGAGTACTACGGGTACCAGACCCGCTCGACCATCCCGATCGTCGGCCGCTTCATCGGCAAGAAGCACTACACGATGCCGAGCGTGCCCACCGAGCAGCTGCCCGACGACGACGAGGACGACGAGCACCCCGCCGAAGCCGTCCCCACCACCTGACCCGTGGCCTCCGCGCTGGTCGAGGAGACCTCGGTCCCGGCGGCGACGCCCTCGAGCCCGCCGCAGCTGCTCACCTTCGGCGACCACCGCCCGCCGACGCAGATCCCGCGCTGGATCGTGCTCCTCGGCGCCCTCGTGGCCCAGGCGGTCCTCACCCGGGCGATGATGAGCTACCCCGCCTGGGCCTCGCCCAGGGCGTGCTGCTGCTCATCCTCGCCGGCTACACGGTGCTGCGACGCGACGTCGTGACGGCCGTGTGCGTCCTGGCCTACCTCCCGAACGCCGAGATCGTGTGGCGCCAGACGCGCAGCCCGCTCCCCTACCAGTTCGCCCCGTACCTGGCGATCGCCATCTCCACGCTCGTCGTCATCACCGCGCTGCCGGTGCTCACCAAGGCGACGCGGGTCGCGCTCTTCTACTTCGCGCTCCTCCTGCCGTCGATCGTGGTCACCATCTCGGTGGCCGGCGCCGGCGCCCGCGAGCTCGTGGCCTTCGCGCTCAGCGGTCCGCTCGCCCTGACGACCATGATCGCCGTGTTCAGCCAGCTCCAGATCGAGCGCTGGCTCTACCGCCGGATCCTGTGGATCGGGATCGTCAGCGGCATCGGGCCCCTCGCCGCCGCCATCACCACGATCGACGACTACATCGCGGCCAACGGCGGCCTCGAGTTCTCCACCCAGTCGAACTTCGTCGCCAGCGGCGGCTTCGGCCCCGTGCAGGTGTCCTCGATGATGGGCCTGACCTGCCTGATGTGCGTGCTCGTGTTCCTCGAGGAGCGCACCATCGCCACCCGGGTCCTGGCGACGGCGATGGGGCTGCTCGCCATGGTCCTCAGCTTCCTCACCTTCAGCCGCGGCGGCATGACGGCGACGGCCATCGCCCTCGCCCTGTTCTTCCTCGTCCAGGCCCGCGATCCGCAGGCTCGCCGGCGCGTGTTCAGCGTGGTGGTGGTGGTGTTCCTGGTGGGCTACTTCATCGTGGTCCCCCGCATCGACGACTTCACCAACGGCGCGTTCGACAAGCGCTTCTCCGACACGTCGTCGGGCCGCAGCGAGCTCGCCGTGAACGACATCGAGGTCTTCACCGACCACGTCTGGTTCGGCGTCGGGCCCGGCATGGTGAAGTACAACCGCCTGACCTACGAGGTGTGCCTCCTGCGCGCCGATCGGTGCAGCCAGGAGGCGTCATCGCACACCGAGTTCACCCGCATGCTGGGCGAGCACGGTCTCCCCGGCCTGCTCGGGGTGCTGCTGCTGGTGTACCTCGCGGCGCTCGCCGTGGCCCGGGCCGGCCCCTCGCGGCCGATCACCATCGCCTTCCTCGGCTGGGCCATCGCCCAGATGTTCTACGCCAACTTCCGGGTGGTGGGCATCGCGTTCGCCTTCGCGTTCGCCTTCGCCAAGATCGCCGCCCCACCTCCGCCCGCCGTCGAGGCGCCACCACCGACGCCGCGGGCCCTGCGCGATCAGGCGGCGAGGAGCCGCCGGTACGCGTCCTCGAACGTGGCGATCTGACGCGACAGGTCGAAGTCCGCCGCCGCGCGCGCCGCGGCGGCGGCCCCGAGGGCGCGGCGCCGGTCCGGGTCTGCGGCCAGCGCGTCGAGCGCGCCCGCCATCGCGGCGGCGTCGCCCACGTCCACGAGCAGGCCCTCCGAGCCGTCGACGATCGCCTCGTCCATGCCGCCGGCGCGGGTGGCCACCACCGGCAGGCCGGCCGCCATGGCTTCGAGCACCGCGTTGGAGATGCCCTCGCTCAGGCTCGGCAGGAGCAGCACGTCGGCCCAGGCCAGCAGCTCGCGGACCTCGGGCTGGGGCCGGGAGCCCAGCAGGTGCACGACGCCGTCGAGGCCGTGGTGGTGGACGAGGAACGCCAGCTTGGCCCGCTCGCCCCCCTCGCCGGCGATGCGGTACTCGACCGGCCGACCCCCGTGGTGCAGCGCCGCCACGGCGACGAGGCCGTCGTCGAAGCCCTTCTTCCAGTGGAGCCGACCCACCGAGGCCACGCGCAGGGGGCCGTCGTGGTCGAGGCGCCCCTCGCGCAGGCCGGCGAAGTCGGCGACGGGCACCGCCGGCCGGTTGACGACGATCCGGGCCGGATCGGCACCCAGCGCCTGCACGGTGCGGGCCATGTCGTCGGACACGCAGTGGACGAGGTCGACGCGCTCGAAGACCTCGGCCAGCGCCGGGCCGCGCGACGGGTCGAGCAGCGGCTGGATCTGCTCTGCCGCCCCCCGGCAGCTCACCGCGAGCTTGGCCGGCGCCAGCTCGGCCAGGACGTCGCGGTAGGAGACGGCGATGCCGGAGAACTCGAAGTGGACGATGTCGGCGCCGGCCGCCGCGATCGGCGCCACCAGGGCCCGACGCCGCGCTCCTGCACCCGAGCGCGAGGGGCGGCCCGCGGCCAGCGTCGAGGCGAGCACGCTGCGCGCCCCGGCCCCGCCGAGCGCCTGGCGCGGGTGGCGCCACGGTGCGAGCGGGACGGCGCCGAGGCCGAGGTCCGCCACGCCGGCGCCCAGCTCCGGCGCGGCGACCGACACGTCGAAGCCCGCGGCGCGCAGCCCCAGGAGCTTGCGCTGGATGAACGTCTCCGACGGCGCCGGGAACTGGTTCACCACCGCCAACAAGCGCGTCACGACGTCGCCTCCCCGCGGTCCCGACGGGCGCGCACCACGTAGCCCAGCGTCAGCCGGGGGCTCGGGGCGAAGGGGTCGATGCCGCGGCGCGCCGACGCTCGGCGCAGCACGGCGGTGGCGAGACCCCGCTGGAGGGCGGCCGAGGTGCGCTCGACGGCCCGGAAGGCGCGGCCGGACCCGCCGAAGGCCCGTCGGGTGCCTCGCCGTGCGAGGCCGTCGGCCCACCGGAGCGCACCGTCGAGCGCCACCACCCTCGCGCCGCCCACCGCGCCGACGCGCTCGACGGCCCACCCCCCGCCCTCGAGCGTGCGCACCAGGCCGATCGACGTGAGGCGCCGGAAGTCGTAGGGGACCTCGTGGAGCCCGTGGACGAAGGGGGAGGACAGCACGAGCACGGCGCCCGGTTCGGCCACCCGCCCCAGCTCCCGGGCGAGGGCCCGCTCGTCTGGCACGTGCTCGATGACCTCGGTGCAGAGCACCCCGTCGAAGCAGGCCGGGCCGACGGGGAGGGCGGCGGCATCGGCCAGCACGGCGGCACCGCCGGGGCGGTGGGTGCGGTCGACGCCGACGTAGGTCGTCGGACCGAGCAGGTCGCGGTAGGGCCCCTGGCCGCACCCGACGTCGAGGACCCGGGACGCTCGCTCGCCGTCGGCCACCGCCACGAGCGCGGCGTCGATCAGCAGGGTCGAGAAGACCGATGCCGAGGCCGTCGAGCGCGCCCGCACGGTCCCCGCGCGCTGCTCCGCTTCCATCCCTGCTCCTCCCCTCGCGACGCCCGACGCTACACGGGCGCGCCGGCGCTCTTCGGCGGCACCGGCAGGGGCCGGAGGTGCTCGTCGGCCCACAGCTGGAGGGCCAGCAGGTTCCACAGCCCGGGCCCGTGGTTCCGCTCCCCCCGCAGGTGCTGGCCGTACCAGCGTTCGAGCGCCGCGGCGTCGAACGCGCCCGCCGGGAAGGCGCTCGGACCGAGGAGCAGATCCTCGACCAGGGGGCGCAGCTCCTCGCGCATCCAGCGAGCCATCGGGACGGTGAACCCCTTCTTCGGGAGGGCGGCGAGCTCGGCCGGCGCCCGTCGCGCCAGGGCGCGCCGCAGCACGACCTTGCCCACCTCCCCGTCGAGCGCCGCCGAGGGGTCCACCCGCGCCGCGAGGTCGACCACCTCGAGGTCGAGGAGCGGGACGCGCACCTCGAGGCTGTGGTGCATCGAGGCCCGGTCGACCTTCTGGAGGACCATCGGGAGGTGGCACCGCAGCTCGTTGCGCCGCATCCACTGGAGCAGCTCGTCATCGGTCGGGAGCCCCTCGAGCTCGAAGAGGTCGGTGGGCGGCACCGCCCGCAGCTCGGGCGCGAACTGGCCGAGGTCGAGGTCGCGGAGGCCCGAGTGGGCGTCCTGGTACCAGTCGCCGAGGGTGGGGAAGGTGATGCCGGCGCGGGGTCGTCGGGCGTTGGGGAGCGGCTTCGAGCCGTAGTAGGCCGCCCGCCGGACGGCGGTCGGGTAGCGGAACCAGCGGCGCGCGGCCCGCACGCGGGCGAAGCGCGGGTAGCCCCAGAACAGCTCGTCGCCACCATCGCCCGACAGGACGGCCTTGTCGTGCTCCGCCGCGAGCGCGGCCACCATCAGCGTCGGCAGCGACGAGTAGTCGCCGAAGGGCTCGGTGTTGGCCCGGCGGACCTCGTCGACCAGCGCGAGGGCGCGCGGCCCGGTGATCGTCCGCAGGTGGTGCTCGAGGCCGAGGTGGCGGGCGAAGGCCGTGGCGGCCGTCGACTCGTCGGTCTTCGCCTCGTCCGTGCCGATCGAGTACGCCCGCACCGGCTCGGCGCCGCGAGCCACGTGGGCCGCCACCAGGGGGGAGTCGACGCCGCCGGACAGGAACACCCCGACGGGAACGTCGGCGTGCGGCTGGCGGGCCACCGCCTCCCCCACCGCCGCGTCGACCGCCTCGAGGGCGGCGTCGCCGCGGAGCCGCTCCTCGGGCGGGGGCACCGGTGCCATCGACCGGAAGCGACCGGTGGTCGGCGTGCCGCCGGCGCGGACCTGGAGCCAGCACCCGGGCTCCACCTGGCCGGTGCCCTCGATCACGCCGAAGGGGGCGGGGAGGTAGCCGAGCCGGAGGTAGAGGCCGAGCGCCGCCGCGTCGACCTTCGACCGGTCGCAGCGGCGGTGGCGCACCACCTGGTCGTACTGGGAGCCGAAGGCGAACGCGCCGTCGCCCTGCCACCAGCACAGGGGCTTGATGCCCACGGGGTCGCGGGCGAGCAGGAGGGTCCGGCCCTCCACGCGATACCAGCCGAGGGCGAACATGCCGTTGAACCGAGCGAGCGCATCGATGCCCCACACCTCGAGCGCCTGGAGGACGACCTCGGTGTCCGACGTCGAGCGGAACCGGCGGCCGGCGGCCTCGAGCTCGCGGCGCAGCTCCCGGTAGTTGTAGATCTCGCCGTTGAAGACCAGGACGCTCCGCCCGTCGGCCGCCTCCATGGGCTGGTGGCCCCCCGGGCTGAGGTCCACGAGGGCGAGGCGGCGGAAGCCGAGCGCGAGGTGGGCGCCGTCGTCCCAGGCGCCGGCGTCGTCGGGCCCGCGCCGCGCCATCAGCTCGGCGAGGGCGGCCACCTCGCGACGATCGCCGTCGTCGAGGCCGCCGCCGACGAGGAGCCCCACGATGCCGCACACGTCAGCGACCCTCCCGGCCCGGTGCGGCCCCCTCGACGAGCTCGACCCAGCGGTCGACCACCACGTCCCACCGCAGCTCGGCGTCGACGCGACGCCGGCCCTCATCGCCCATGGCCCGGGTCCCATCCGGCGCGGCCAGCAGCTGGGCGAGCACGTCGGCGAGGGCCTCGGCGTCGCCCAGGGGGAAGGTCCGCCCGTCGACGCCGTCGCGGACCAGCTCGCGCAGCACCGGGATGTCGGAGGCGACGACCGGGCGTCGCGCCGCCCACGCCTCGGCCACGCCGATCCCGAACGACTCGTCGCTCGAGGCGAGCACCACCACGTCGCACGCGGCGAGCAGCAGGGCCCGCTCCTCGTCCGACACGTCGGTGCGCACCACGAGGCGGTCCTCGGTGCCGCGGCGCTCGACCTCGGGGCGCAGGCCGTCCCAGCCGGTGGTGGCCCCGGCCACCACCACGGTCGGCCCCTCGGCGTCGCGCCAGAGGCGATCCGCGGCCGCGAGGAGGGTGTCGATGCCCTTGTGGCGGGCGATCCGGCCCACGTAGCCGACCGTGGGTCGCTCCGGCAGGCCGAGCTCGGCGCGCGCCGTGGACGGGTCGAGGTCGACGAAGGCCCCCGGATCGGTGCCGAGCGGGATCGTCTCGACTCGCGCGGCGCCGGCGCGCCGCACGGTCGCCGCCTCGTGCGCCGTGGCCGTGACGACGACGTCGCAGCGCCGCAGCGAGCGCGCCACGACCCGGTGCGGTTCGGTCCGCGACACGTGCAGCTGGGGCAGGCCCACCACCCGAGCGCGCCCGCGCCACGCCGCCGGCGCGGTGAGGGTCAGCCACGGCGCCGGACCGGCGACGACCACGTCGCGCTCGCGACCCGCGCGGCGGATCGCGCCGAGCAGCCCCGGCGACAGCGGGCCCACGAGCAACGGGTGCAGCGGGAGGTCCCAGGGGTCGCCCGAGGTCGGCCGGCGCATCCAGGTGCCGCGCACCGCGCGCTGGAGCCGCAGGAGCAGGCGCGGCACCGGGTGGCGGCGGACCACCACGGGGCCCACCCGTTCGGGGGCACCCGGTGGACCGCCGATGGGTGCCTCGCCGGTGAGCACCTCCACGTCGTGGCCGCGTGCGCAGAGGGCCTCGGCGATGCGCTGGACGTAGAGCTGGGACCCGCCCACCGACGGCCAGTAGGCGATCGTGCTCATCGTCACCCGGAGCGGCGCCGGGTCAGCCACCGACGGACCCCACCGCGGGCAGGGCCCTGGCCTCGGGCACGGCTCGGCGGACGCGGCGCTCGACGGCCGTGAGCTCTCGGCCGAGGAGGAAGCGCTCGACCATCGACCAGGCCACGAGGGCGTCGACCACGGGGCTGGCGGCGGCGACGTACCAGGCGTCGACCGCCAGCTTCACGGGCAGGATCTCCGCCGCGTACACCTCGACGGCGTCGTCGCGCCCGAGCGCCGCCGCCTCCCAGCGCTCGACGACGAGCTGCGTCGGCCCGGTGATCCCCGGCGCCACGGCCAGCACCCGGGCCCAGCGCGGATCGCTCGGGTCCACGAGCGACGGGGTCTCGGGCCGAGGACCGAGGAGGCCCATCGCGCCGCGGAGGAGGTTCCAGACCTGCGGCAGCTCGTCGAGGCGCCAGCGCCGCAGGCGGGCGCCGACGACGGTGATCCGGTCGTCGTCGCCGGCCGTGATCACCGCGCCCGTGGCCGCGCCGTCCGTGCCGGCCGCTCGCATCGAGCGGAGCTTCCACATCCGGAAGGAACGGCCGTGGCGCCCGATCCGCTCGAGGGCGATGAGCGCCGGGCCGCCGTCCTCGCGCCGCACGGCGCGCCCCAGCAGGGCGATCACCGGGCCGAGCACCAAGGCGAGGGCGGCGGCGACGATCCGGTCGACGACGCTCGTGCGCGCCTGCAGCCAGGCGCTCGGCCGACCGGACGGCCCCGGGCTCACGACACGACGTCCGCCAGGCTGGCGACCACCCGATCGACGTCGTCGAGCGACAGCTCGGCGTGCAGCGGCAGGCTGAGGGCCCGCTCGGCGAGCCGCTCCGCGGTGCCCACCCCCGAGGGGCCGATCTCGCCGTGGTCGTCGAACCAGGTGAAGCGGTGGAGCGGCCGGAAGTGCACGCCGGTCCCGATGCCCTCGTCCGCCAGCGCGCGGACCACCTCGTGGCGCGCCCGCCCCTCGGGCAGCAGGACCACGAAGAGGTGGTCGGCCGACCCCGGGTCGGGGCGGAGCAGCGCCACGACGTCGAGCTTGGCCAGCCGCTGGCGGTACCGCTCGACGACCAGGCGACGGTGGGCCTGCATCTGGTCGAACCGCTCCAGCTGGCTCCGGGCCAGGGCGGCGAGCACGTCGGGCAGGTTGGCCTTCAGGCCCGGCTCGACCACGTCGTAGTCCGGCGCGCCGCCGATGCGGTAGCGGTCCCAGGCGTCGGTCGAGAGGCCGTGGAGCCGCTGGGAGCGGGCGAAGCGGGCCAGGTCGGGGTCGTGGGTGGCGATCGCGCCGCCCTCGGCGGAGGTGAGGTTCTTGGTGGCGTAGAAGGAGAAGCAGGCACCCACCGTGCCGGCCCCCGAGACCTGGCCGCGGTGGTCGACGGTGCCCAGGGCGTGGGCGGCGTCCTCGATCACCGGGATGCCCGCCGAGGCGGCCAGGTCGTGGACCTCGGCCGACACGCCGGCGCCGGCGAAGTGCACCACCATCAGCGCCTCGATGCCGGCGTCGATCGCCGCCGCCACCGAGGCGGCCGAGACGTTGAGCGTGTCGGGCTCGACGTCGAGCAGCACGGGGACGGCGCCCACGGAGGAGATGGCGTTGGCGGAGGCGACGAAGGTCCAGGTGGGCACGCCGACGCGGGTGCCCGGCTCGAGGCGGAGGCTCCGCACGCAGATCTCGAGCGCCGCCGTGCACGACGCCACCGCGACCACGTGGGGCGCCCCCGTGCGCTCGGCGAGCTGGGCCTCCAGGTCGTGGCCGACCGACCCGGTGCTCAGCCACCGCGACCGGAGCACCTCGGTCACCGCCGCCACGTCGTCGTCGGTGATCGACGGCGGGGAGAACGGGATCGGCTGCGGCCCGATCACGCCATGCCCTCGACGGCAGCGCGGACGGCGTCGATCACGGCGCCCTGGTCGTCGCTGCCCAGGTACGGGTGCATCGGCAGCGACAGCACCTCGGTGGCCGCCAGGTCGGTGACCGCCATGCCGCCCGCGCCCACGGGGTGGTGGCGGTAGGCCTGCTGGCGGTGCAGCGGCAGCGGGTAGTACACCGCGGTGGGGATGCCCGCCTCGCCGAGCGCGGCGACGACGCGGTCGCGGTCGGGTACGCGGATGGTGTACTGCGCCCAGGCCGAGCGGTAGCCGGTGGGGACCGACGGGACCTCCACCACGTCGGCGAGGCCGTGGGCGTAGCGACGGGCGACCTCGTCGCGACGATCGAGCTCGTCGGCGAAGATCGCCAGCTTCGGCAGCAGGATCGCCGCCTGCAGGGTGTCGAGGCGACCGTTGATGCCGAGCCGGACGTTGTCGTACTTGTCGGTGCCCGAGCCGTGGACCCGCACCGACCGCAGCAGGTCGGCGTCGGCCGGATCGAGGGCGACGACGGCGCCGCCGTCGCCGTAGCAGCCGAGGGGCTTGGCGGGGAAGAACGAGGTGGTGGTCAGCGGGGCGAAGCGACCGACCCGCACCCCGTCGATGCCGCCCCCGAACCCCTGGGCGGCGTCGGCGATGACCCAGAGGTCGTGGGCCTGGCACACCTCGTCGATGGCCGCGTAGTCGGCTGGGAGGCCGAAGAGGTCCACGGGGATGACGCCGGCGGGCCGCAGGCCGTCGGGCAGGCCCCGGACGGCCGCCTCGAGGCTGGCCGCGTCGAGGTCGTAGGTGACCGGGTCGATGTCGACGAACACCGGCGTGGCGCCGAGCAGGGCCACGGCCTCGGCGGTGGCGGCGAAGGTGAAGGCCGGCACGAACACCGCGTCGCCCGGGCCGGCACCCCGCACGAGCAGCGCCATCACCAGCGCGTCGGTGCCGCTCGCGCACGACACCACCTCGCCCGCCCCCACGAACTCGGCGAGGGCCGCCTCGAGCTGCGCCACCTCCGGTCCCATGATGTAGCGCCCGTGGTCGAGCACCCGGGCGATGCCGGCGTCCACCTCGGAGCGGATGCGGCGCTGCTGCGCCGCCAGGTCGATGAACTGCACGATCAGCCCTCCGGAGCGATCTCTTCCAGCCCGCCGTCGGTCACCTGGTACCGCCGACCGCTGCGCGGGCAGACGAGGTCGTCGCCCAGCCGCTCGCCGTCGTGGCTCATCCACCCGATCTGGCGCGCCGGCGCGCCCACGACGAGGGCGTGCGCGGGCACCGGCCGGTTCACGACCGCCCCCGCGCCGATGAAGGCGTAGGCGCCGACCTCGTTGCCGCAGACGATCGTGGCGTTGGCGCCGATGGTGGCCCCCCGCCGGACCACCGTCTGGCGGAACTCGTCCTTGCGCGACACCTCGGCGCGTGGGTTGTACACGTTGGTGAACACGCACGACGGCCCGCAGAACACGCCGTCCTCGAGGGTGACGCCCTCGTACACGCTCACGTTGTTCTGGATGCGGACCCGGTCGCCGACCTCGACGTGCGGACCGACGACGACGTTCTGGCCCAGCGTGCAGTCCCGGCCGATGCGGGTGTCGGTGAGGACGTGGCTGAAGTGCCAGACCTTGGTGCCCTCGCCGATCTCGGCGCCGTCGTCCACGTAGGAGGACTCGTGGACGAAGGGCGCGTCGCTCACGAGCCGACCGCCTCGTGCTCGAGCGTGGGCAGCGACGCCTGGGCGCGAGCGAGGACCCGGAGCACCCGCAGTCCCTCGTGGCCGTCGGTGCGCGGCACGGCGCCCGAGCCCACGCACGCGAGGAAGTGCTCGCACTCGGCGCGCAGCGGCTCGGTCTGCGCCAGCTCGATCGCCACGCCCTCGGCCCGCTCGGGGCGGGGGCGCCCGGCGCTCCAGTCGACCCCGTGCTCGTAGACGACGAGCTTGGACTCCCAGGGCTGGAGGTCGTCGAACACCGCCATGGCATCGCTCCCGACGACCACGAGGCGCTGCTCCTTGAAGGGGTGCAGCCAGGAGACGAACACGTGCGCCCGCACCCCGCCGGGGAAGCCGAGGTGGGTGGTGGTCACATCGGCGACATCGCTGCTCAGGTAGCTGGCGCCGGTGGCCCACACCTCGTCGGGCTCGGATCCGACGAGGGAGAGCAGCATCGACAGGTCGTGGGGCGCGAAGCTCCAGAGGGAGTTCTCCTCCTGGCGGAACTGCCCCAGGTTCAGGCGGTTCGAGTACAGGTACCGGAGCTGGCCGAGGCGGCCCTCGGCCACCAGGTCTCGCAGCGCGAGGAAGGCGGCGTGGTACTGGAGGAGGTGGCCCACCATCAGCACGCGGTCGGCGGCGGCGGCCGCCGCGACGGTGCGCTCGGCATCGGCGACCGTGAGGGCGAGCGGCTTCTCGACGAAGACGTGCTTGCCGGCGCCGAGGGCGGCATCGGCGAGGCGGGCGTGGTCGGCGGCCGGCGCGGCGAGCACCACGGCGTCGAGCGACGCATCGGCGAGCACCTCGTCGAACGTGCGAGCCGGCGCCCCGTGCGCCTCGGCCTGGGCGGCGGCGACGGCGGGATCGGGATCGACCACGGCGCCGAGCGAGCCCAGGGCCGCGTGGGTGCGGACGTGGTTCTTGCCCCATGCTCCGCAGCCGACGACGGCCACGCGCACGGGGTGGTCACCTGTTCGACGGTCCACGGCTCTCCCCCCTCGCGGGGTCCAACCCTAGCGAGCGAGGGCGCCGCCGCCCGCACCCGACGAGGCCCCGAACGGAGGGTTGCGACGGCGTCGGAGACCTCGTCGGGACCGAGGCGGCGTGGGACGATGGCGCGGTGCCGGCCGATCCCTGCGTGCTGCTCGTCGGCCACGATGCCAGCCGCACCGGCGCCCCGCTCGTCGCCGCCGAGCTCGTCGCCTGGGCCGCCGCGACCACCGCCGCCCCCTGGCGGGTGGCGCTCCTGCGCGGCGGCCCCCTCGCCGCGCGCTACGCCGCCTCGGTTCCGACGAGCCTCCCCGGCGCGGTCGAGGCGCGCCTCGGGCGCGCCGCCGGGCCCGGGGCGGCCGCCCTGCGCCTGCGTCGCGAGGCGGCGAGCTTCGACGAGGCGCCGGTCGTCGTGGCCAACACCGTCGCCGCGTGGGCGGCGGCCGCCACCGTGCGCCGCCGACGGGCGCTGGTCTGCTGGGTGCACGAGCTCGATGGCGTCGCCGACGCCGTCGTCCCGGCGACGAGGCGCGCCGCCCTGGTGGCCGAGACCGACCGGTTCGTCGCCGCCGGCGCCCGCGTGGCGGCGATGCTCGTCGACCGGTGGGGGGTCCCGGCGGGGCGGGTGCGCGTGGCCGATCCGTTCGTGGCCGCGCCGCCGGAGGCGCCTGCCGGTTGCGAGGTGCGGGTGCTGGACGCCGGCTCCCTGGTCGCACGGAAGGGCGCCGACCTCTTCGTCGACGTGGTCGCCGGCCTCGCCGGGTCCGGCCCGATGGCACCGGGCGCCGCCGCCTGGGTGGGCGGCCCGCTCGAGGGCCCCCACGCCGAGCTCGTCCGCCACGAGCGCCGCGCGGCGGGCCTCGAGGAGGTGCTGGCCCTCCCCGGCCCGGCGCCGGACCTCGAGGCCTGGTGGCCGCGGGCGGGCATCGTGGTGCACCCCGCCCGCGAGGACCCGGCCCCGCTCGTGGTCCTCGAGGCGGCGCTGCGGGGCGTCCCGACCGTCACCTGGGACACCGGGGGCGCGGCCGACCTCCTGCGCGAGGCCGGCTGCGGCCACCTGGTCGCTCCCGCCGGCGACCTGCTCGGCCTGGTGGCCCGGGCCCGGGACCTGCTCGCCGACCCGCAGCGCCGCGACGAGGCGGGCCGGGCCCTCCAGGCCATCGCGGGGCGACGGACGACCGAGCGAGCGGCGCCCGCCACCTTCGACGCGCTGGTGGGCGGTCGATGAGCGCGCCCACCGTGTGGATCCTCGTCCACCAGCTCGATGCCGGCGGCGCCCCGGCGGTGCTCGTCCGCTACCTCCGCTGGCTCGCGTCCGAGCGCGGCCCGGGCGCCGCCGAGCGCCCCGAGGTCCACGTCATCGCCCTCGCCGACGGACGCCACGCCCCGGCCGTGGCCTCGCTCACCGAATCGTGCACCGTCCTCGGCCCGGCGACGGGCCGCTCCCGATCGGCCACGATCGCCCTGGCGGCGGGCGAGCTCGGCCTCCCCGCGGCCGGCGCCCGGTTCCACCACGCCTGGCTGCGCCGACGGGTCGGCCACCTCCCGTCGCCCGACGTGGTCCTCGTCCACGGCGCCGGCGCGTGGCGGGCGTGGCGGGCGCTGGCGCCCGCGGCCGGCCGGGCCCGTCTGGTCCTCCACCTGCACGAGCTCGCGATCGGGATCGGTCGGTCGGTGCCGGCCGAGGAGCGTGGCGCCCTCGTGGCCGAGCCCGACGCCCTCGCCGCCGTGTGCGAGCCCGACGAGGGCGTGGCCGAGCTGCTCGGCGCTCGACGCGGCGAGCTGCTGGTGGTCCCGAGCTGCGCCGACGCGCCGGTCGCCCTCGCGGCCGGGGGCGGTGGCGGGCCCCAGGTGGTCGGCGTGGGGGAGGCGGGCTGGCGGAAGGGCTCGGATCGCTTCGAGGCCCTGGCCCACGACCTCGCCCGACGACGGCCCGACGTGGCGGTCCGCTGGATCGGGGTGCCGCCGCCGGTCGGCTGGGAGCTGGCGCGCCCCGAGCCCGGCCCGGTCCGGTGGGAGGGCGAGCACCCGGACCCGTGGTCGGGCGTGGGCCCCGACGCGCTCGTGGTGCTCCCCAGCCGGGAGGACCCCCTCCCGCTGGTGGCCCTCGAGGCCGGCGCCCGGGGGCTCGCCGTCGTCGGCTCCGGCACGGGCGGGCTGGCGCCGCTCCTCGCTGGGGGCCGGGGGTGGTTCGTCGAGGGTCGCGACCCGGCCGCCCTCGGCGCGGCCGTCGACGAGGCGCTGGCCGACCCGACCGAGGCGGCCCGGCGGGGGCGCGCCCTCCAGGCCGAGGTGGTGGCGTCGCTGCGGCCCGAGGCGGTCGGGCCGCGGTGGCTGGCCGCCGTGCTCGG
This sequence comes from Acidimicrobiales bacterium, assembly GCA_041394165.1. Classification (GTDB taxonomy): domain Bacteria; phylum Actinomycetota; class Acidimicrobiia; order Acidimicrobiales; family Iamiaceae; genus Aquihabitans. The sequence continues at coordinate 257,405 of JAWKIT010000005.1, read as the reverse complement.
CGACGCCGGCACCTGAGCGGCGCCCGGGCGCGACCACGGGCGCCCCGGAGGGCGCCCGTGGTCGGTTCGGTCGGTTCGACGGCCTGGCGGCCGAGCCCTCAGACCTGCTGGAGCTTGATCTCGATGTCGACGCCGGCGGGGAGGTCGAGGCGCTGGAGCGAGTCGACCGTCTTGGGCGTGGGCTCGAGGATGTCGAGCAGGCGCTTGTGGATCCGCATCTCGAAGTGCTCGCGCGAGTCCTTGTACTTGTGCGGCGACCGGATCACCGTGTAGCGGTGCTTGGTGGTCGGCAGCGGGATCGGGCCCCGCACCGTGGCGTTGGTGCGCAGCACCGTCTCCACGATCTTCTTGGTGGACTGGTCGATCACCTCGTGGTCGTAGGCCTTGAGGCGGATCCGGATCTTCTGGGCGTCAGCCATCTTCTCGTCGTCTCTACTTGATGATCTTGGTGACGCGGCCGGCGCCCACGGTGCGGCCACCCTCACGGATGGCGAAGCGCAGCCCCTCGTCCATGGCGATCGGCGCGATCAGCTCCACGGTCATCTGCGTGTTGTCACCCGGCATGCACATCTCCGTGCCCTCCGGCAACGAGATCGTCCCGGTCACATCGGTGGTCCGGAAGAAGAACTGCGGCCGATAGTTCGCGAAGAACGGCTTGTGACGGCCACCCTCCTCCTTCGTGAGCACGTACACCTCACCCTCGAAGTTCGTGTGCGGCGTGATGCTCCCCGGCTTGCACAGCACCTGACCCCGCTCCACCTCCTCCTTCTTCGTACCCCGCAGCAACGCACCGATGTTGTCGCCCGCCTGGCCCTCATCGAGCAGCTTGCGGAACATCTCCACACCCGTGCACGTCGTCTTCTGCGTGTCCTTCAGACCAACGATCTCCACCTCATCACCGGTGTGGATCTGACCCTGCTCCACCTTCCCGGTCACCACCGTCCCGCGACCCGTGATCGAGAACACATCCTCGATCGGCATCAAGAACGGCTTGTCGATGTCACGCACCGGCTCCGGCACGAAGCTGTCCACCTCCGCCATCAACTCCAACACCTGCGCCGCCGCATCCGCATCACCCTCGAGCGCCTTGAGCGCAGACACCCGAACCACCGGCGTGTCATCACCCGGGAACTCGTACTCCGTCAGCAGCTCGCGGACCTCCATCTCCACCAGCTCCAACAGCTCCTCATCATCGACCATGTCGCACTTGTTCAGCGCCACCACGATCGACGGAACCCCCACCTGCCGAGCCAACAGCACATGCTCACGCGTCTGCGGCATCGGACCATCCGTCGCCGCCACCACCAAGATCGCCCCATCGACCTGCGCCGCACCGGTGATCATGTTCTTGATGTAATCCGCGTGACCCGGCATGTCCACATGCGCGTAGTGACGATTCGCCGTCTCATACTCCACATGGGAGATGTTGATCGTGATCCCCCGCTGCCGCTCCTCCGGCGCCTTGTCGATCATGTCGAACGGCGTGAACGCCGTCGTCGGATCCGCATCGTGCAACGTCTTGGTGATCGCCGCCGTCAACGTCGTCTTGCCATGGTCGATGTGACCCATCGTCCCGATGTTCAGGTGCGGCTTGTTGCGCTCGAACTTTTCCTTGCCCATGGCGGTGCCCTGGAGCCTTTCTCTCTTGCTGGTGCTTGATCGGTGGGAGAACGTGCGGAGATCTACTCGCCACGCAGGCGGGCGACGATCTCCTCCTGGATGTTGTTCGGCATCTGCTGGTAGCTGTCGAACTGCATCGTGTAGGTGGCGCGGCCCTGGGTCCGCGAGCGGAGGTCGGTAGCGTAACCGAACATCTCCGAGAGGGGCACCTCGGCGCGGATGGCCACGGCGTTGCCCCGGGGCTCCTGGCCGGCGAGGCGGCCCCGGCGCGACGAGAGGTCGCCCATGACGTCGCCCATGTAGTCCTCGGGGGTCACGACCTCGACGGCCATGATGGGCTCGAGCAGCACGGGCTTGGCCTTGCGGGCGGCCTCCTTGAAGGCCATGGTGCCGGCGATCTTGAAGGCCATCTCCGAGGAGTCGACGTCGTGGAACGAGCCGTCGACCAGCGTGGCCTTCACGTCGACGACCGGGAAGCCGGCGAGCACGCCCGACGACAGCGCCGCCTGGATGCCCTGGTCCACCGGGCCGATGTACTCGCGCGGGATGCGACCGCCGGTGATCTTGTCCTCGAACGAGTAGCCGACGCCGGGGTCGACGGGCTCGAGGGTGATGATCACGTCGGCGAACTGGCCCGAGCCGCCGGTCTGCTTCTTGTGCGTGTAGCGGAAGTTCTCGACCGGCTGGGTGATCGTCTCGCGGTAGGCGACCTGCGGCTTGCCGACCGTGGCGTCCACGTTGAACTCGCGGAGCATGCGGTCGACGATGACCTCGAGGTGGAGCTCGCCCATGCCCGAGATGAGGGTCTGGCCCGTCTCCTCGTCGGTCTTCACCTGGAAGGTCGGGTCCTCCTCCGACAGGGCGTAGAGGGCCTTGCCCATCTTGTCCTGGTCGTTCTTGGTCTTGGGCTCGACCGCCACCTGGATCACCGGCTCGGGGAACTCGAGGTTCTCGAGCACCACGGCGTCCTTCTCGTCGGAGAGGGTGTCGCCGGTCCGGGTGTTCTTGAGACCGATGCCGGCCACGATGTCGCCGGCGGTGACGACGTCGAGGTCCTCACGGTTGTTGGCGTGCATGAGCAGGATGCGCCCGACCCGCTCCTTCTGGCCGGTGCGGCTGTTGAGCACCGAGTCGCCCTTGTTGAGCGTGCCCGAGTACACCCGGAAGTAGGTGAGCTTGCCGTGGGGGTCGGCCACGATCTTGAAGGCCAGGGCGGCGAAGGGCTCGTTCACGTCGGCCTTGCGCTCGACGGGGGCGCCGCCCTTCAGGGCCTCGCCCTCCACCGGCGGGAGGTCGAGCGGCGAGGGGAGGAAGTCGACCACGGCGTCGAGCAGGGGCTGCACGCCCTTGTTCTTGAACGCCGAGCCGGTGAGCACGGGGACGAGCTCGTTGGCGATGGTGGCCTTGCGGATGGCCCGCTTGAGGTCGGCCTCGGTGATCTCCTCGTCGCCGAGGTACTTCTCGAGGATGTCGTCGTCGACGGAGCCGACGGCGTCGAGCAGCTCGGCGCGGTACTCCTCGGCCTTCTCGGCGAGCTCGGCGGGGATGTCGACGATGTCGAACTTGGCGCCCAGCTCCTCGCCCGACCAGACGAGGGCCTTCATCTTCACCAGGTCGACCACGCCGGCGAAGTCGCTCTCGTAGCCGATCGGCAGCTGGAGCACGGCGATGTTGGCGCCGAGGCGCTCCTTGATGGAGTCGACCGCCTTGTAGAAGTCGGCGCCCATGCGGTCGAGCTTGTTGACGAAGCACATGCGCGGCACGCCGTACTTGTCGGCCTGGCGCCACACGGTCTCGGTCTGGGGCTCCACGCCGGCCACGCCGTCGAACACGGCGACGGCACCGTCGAGCACGCGCAGCGAGCGCTCCACCTCGACGGTGAAGTCCACGTGGCCCGGGGTGTCGATGATGTTGATCCGGTGGTCGTTCCAGAACGTGGTGGTGGCGGCGGAGGTGATGGTGATGCCGCGCTCCTGCTCCTGGACCATGTGGTCCATCACCGCCGCGCCCTCGTGCACCTCGCCGATCTTGTAGGTCTTGCCGGTGTAGTAGAGGATCCGCTCGGTGGTGGTGGTCTTGCCCGCGTCGATGTGGGCCATGATCCCGATGTTGCGGTAGCGCTCGAGTGGGATGTTCGCCATCTGCTTCGTCTCAGTTCACGTCGTGTTGCCGGTACATGCCACGACCGGGAACCACTGGAGGTGGACCCGGTCGGTGCGGAGCCCGGACCTGCGCCCGAGCGGTGGGTGGTGCGGGTTCGCCTACCAGCGGTAGTGGGCGAACGCCTTGTTCGAGTCGGCCATCTTGTGGAGGTCCTCGCGACGCTTCACCGAGGCGCCGATGCCGTTGCTGGCGTCGAGGATCTCGTTCGCCAGGCGCTCGGCCATCGTCTTCTCACGGCGCTGCCGCGAGTAGCCGACGAGCCAGCGGATGGCGAGGGTGTTGGCCCGGCGGGGCTTGACCTCGACGGGGACCTGGTAGGTGGCGCCGCCGACGCGGCGGCTGCGCACCTCGAGCTGCGGGCGGACGTTGTCGACCGCCTTCTTCAGCACGCCCACCGGATCGTCGGTGCCGGCCTTGGCCTGGACGATGTCGAGGGCGGTGTAGACGATCCGCTCTGCCGTGGAGCGCTTGCCGCGCTGGAGGACCTTGTTGACGAGCTGGGTCACCACCACCGACCGGTAGATCGGGTCGGGGGTGAGCTCGCGACGGGGGGCGGGACCCTTGCGGGGCATCTCAGCCTTCCTTCTTCGCGCCGTAGCGGCTGCGAGCCTGCTTGCGGTCCTTGACCCCCGAGGTGTCGAGGGTGCCGCGGATGATCTTGTAGCGAACGCCCGGGAGGTCCTTCACACGGCCGCCGCGCACCATGACGATGGAGTGCTCCTGGAGGTTGTGGCCCTCGCCCGGGATGTAGGCGGTGACCTCGACGCCGCTCGACAGGCGCACGCGGGCGACCTTGCGGAGCGCGGAGTTCGGCTTCTTGGGGGTGTTCGTGTACACACGGGTGCAGACGCCACGGCGCTGCGGGGCGCCCTTGAGGGCAGGGGTCTTGCCCTTCGTGGGCTTGTCCTGGCGGCCCTTGCGGACCAGCTGCTGGATGGTGGGCACGAACGAACCTCTCGAGTCTGCGGGGCGGCGGCGCGACGGGACATCCGTCGCCGGGCCGGAGGGACATGCTAGGGGTGCGCCGCCGTCGAGGGCAAAAGGCCGCTCGCGAGACCGACGGTAGGCTCGCTGGCCCCGGGGCGAGGCCCGCCCCGGGCGGAGGGTCCACCATGCCGTCGCCGCCGCGCGTCCTGTTCCCGGTCACGATCAACTTCACGCTCCGCTACGTGCTGCTGACCGGCCTGGCCGACCGCCTCGCCGACGCCGCGACCCCCGTGCTGGGGCTCACCTGGGACGCCCCCGAGCTGGTCGACCAGCTCCGGGCGGAGGGCCGCGAGGCGGTGCTGCTGCCGCACCCCGAGCCGGGCCCCGAGGCCCGCCGCATCCTCGCCCTGTCGAAGCTCGACCTCGATGCCCGCCTCGCCGGGCGGACCGCCAGGATCGACCACCGGCTCCTGCACCTGCAGCGTCCGTGGCGGGTGCGGGCCCGGCGCCGCGCCTCCGACGAGCTGGGCCGGTTGCGCCGCCGCCTGCCCGGCGCCCCGCCGGCCACCCGAGCCCAGCTCGCCGACGCGCTCGAGGCGTCCGGCGCGCTGGAGCCGGCCCGCGCCGCGCTCGACGAGCTCCGCATCGACGCCGTGTGCAGCATCACGCCCTTCGTGGCGCAGGAGGCGCCGGTGCTCGTGGCTGCGGCGGAGCGGGGCCTCCCGCTGCTGGCGAGCCTCCTCTCGTTCGACAACCCCACGACGCGCCCGCCGCTGCCGGTGGCGTTCGACCGCTACCTCGTGTGGAACCGGGGCAACGGCGAGGAGCTGCGGCGCGGCGACCCCACGATCTCGCCCGACCGCATCGGGCTCACCGGCCCGCCCCAGTTCGACCTGTACCGCGATCCGGCGAACGTGGCGCCGCGCGAGCGGTGGGCGGCCGGCCTCGGGATCGAGCCCGGCGCGCCCACGATCCTCTTCGCGGCCGGCCCGCCGGCCATCGCCCCCCACGAGGGGCAGTACCTCGACCACCTGCTCGAGGCCGTCGGCGGGGCGCTCCCCGCCGACCTGCTCGTCGTGCTGCGCCGCCACCCCCACGACCGCCCCGACCGGTGGGCGCGCTTCGTCGACCACCCGTCGGTCCGCGTCGACGACCCCGGGCCGGTGGGGGCCGGGCTCCGCCCCGGCGAGGCCGCCATCGGGCGCGCCGAGGTGGTCGGGCTGTGCTCGACGCTGGCCCACACCGACGTGCACGTCAGCACCTCGTCGACCATGGCCCTCGACGGCGCCTGGTTCGACAAGCCGCAGCTGTGCCCCACCTACGACGTGGTCGGCGGCCGCCGCCACCGACGCCACGCGGCCGACCTCTACCGCCGCGAGCACTACGTGCCGATCGTGCGGTCCGGCGGCGTCGAGCTGCCCGGGTCGCCCTCGGCGCTGGTCGCCGCCGCGTCGGCGGCCCTGGCCGAGCCCGGTCGGCGCCGCGAGGAGCGCCGTCGCATGCTCGAGGAGCTGTGCACCTGGACCGACGGCCGCTCGACCGAGCGCCTCGCCGCCGAGGTCCGGGCCTTCCTCGCCGGGACCGGCGCGCCTCAGCCCTCGGTGCCCTGATCGTCGGCGCGGGGCCCGAGGTCGCGCAGGTCGGGCCGGAACGCGGAGTGGTTCACCACCTCGACGAGCTGCTGCCGGTCGAGGTCGGCCAGCAGCTCGGCGATCTTTCGCCGCACCCGGTCGCCGACCACCGACGGCGAGGCCATCGCCGAGCCGTCGAAGTGCTGCGAGCCGCCCACGCCGCGTCGAGCCCGTAGAGGTGAAGCGGGACGCCGAGCGTCGACGCCAGCACGTAGCCCACGTAGGTCGCGCCGATGCCGCTGTTGTACTGCCGCAGCGGGGTGCCGAGGCGCTCCTGCACGACCGCGTTCAGCTGGTCCCAGGTGGCCCGCTCGATGCCCTCGGGCTCCCGGTCGCTGGCGACGACCTCGGGGACGTCGCGCCGGTGGGTGCGCACGTGCTCGACCGCGCGCCGGGCGACCTCGCCCTGCAGCGCCGGCAGCCCCTCCGCGGCGGTGCGCAGCAGCACACCTCGGCAGCGGTCCGATGCCGGGCCCCGGTTGAGGTACCGCACGACGTGGAGGCCCTCGGCGAGGAAGTACACGTAGGGGTGGTCAGCGACCTTGGCCTCGGCCGAGTTGGTGGTGACGTGGAGGTCGCCGGCGCGGGGCTCGAGGTCGTTGGCGGTCGGACCGGCGGCGACGACCACGATGCGCGACGCCGGGCCGACGCGCTCGATCCAGCCGTCGAGGTCGAGGAGGGGCTCCTCGCCGCGCGGGCGCACCCCGCGCGGCCGGGCGATGCGCCGGTGGTAGGCGAACTGCGCGGCCTGGCGGGACTGGCCGAGGCGGCCCGAGGCCTTGGCCCAGGCGCGCCGCGCCGCGCTCACCACGCCGTCCAGCCCCCGTCGACCACCAGGTTGGCGCCGGTCATGTAGCGCGAGGCATCGCTGCAGAGGAACACCATGGCGGCCCGGTAGTCGCCCGGGTCGGCCATGCGGCCGAGGATCGCCCGGCTCGAGTAGCGCTCGACGAAGCCGTCGTCCTGGGCGGCACGGGCGCCGCCGGGGCTGAGGGCGTTGACCCGGATCTCGGTGCCGGCGTACATGGCGGCGACGGCGCGCGTGAAGCCCAGCACCCCGGCCTTGGTGACCGAGTAGTCGACCGGCTTGACGAACGCCTGCCGCCCGTCCTCCTCGTAGAGCCGCTGGTCGGGGCCCACGAGCCCGTAGGTGGACGAGACGTTGACGATCGCGCCCCGACCGCGGTCGCCCTGGCCCTCCATGGTCCGCACGCAGGCGCGGGTGACGAGGAACGTGCCCGTGAGGTTGACCCGGAGGCTCGCCTCCCAGGCGGCCAGGTCGTAGGTCGCGAGGCGCCCGGCCAGCGCCCGCCCCGGCTCGACCTTGGGGTCGATCGCCGCGCTGTTGACCAGGGCGTCCACGCGCTCGAGCGATCCGATCGCCTCGTCGACCTCCGCCTCGTCGGAGATGTCGATCGCGAGCACCGTCGGCTCGATGCCCCCGTCGGCGACGATCCGATCGGCGACGGCGGCGGCCGACGCCTCGTCGCGGTCGACCAGGACCGTCCTCGCGCCCACCGAGGCGAGGGCGGCGGCGAACTCCCGCCCGAGCAGACCGGCGGCACCGGTGACCACCGCCACGCGCCCATCGAGGGCGAACTCACCACGAACGTCCACGTCACCCCCCGGATCGGCCCGATGGTCCCACACGGCCGAGCGGACCCGCAACCACCGCCCAGGCCCCCTGCGGCCTCCCGAGCCGTCGACCGGGATCGCTAGAGTGGGCCACGGCCGAAGGGACCGGAGGGGGAGCACGTGATCGTCGAACGGGACCTCCGGTCCTACGTCGTGCTCGACGAGGAGCCGCTCACCGTCGCGCTGGAGAAGATCTCGGCGAACCGCCAGCGGATCGTCTTCTGCGTGAACGGCGCCGGCCAGCTCGTCGGGTCGCTCAGCGACGGCGACATCCGCCGCTGGCTGCTCTCGCAGCCCACCATCGAGCTCACCACCCCGGCGGGCGGTCGCTCGGCGCGACTGCGCGCCGGCGCCGGCGGACGCCACGGCCGCCACGATCGGCCGCCTCTTCGACCAGCGCATCGGCCACATCCCGCTGGTCGACGAGCGCGGGCGCCTGGTCGCCGTGGCCGTCGCCGCGCCCGACCACCTGACGATCGGCACCGCGACCATCTCCGACGACTCGCCGTGCTTCACGATCGCCGAGATCGGCAACAACCACAACGGCGACCTCGGCGCCGCCCTCGCGCTGGTCGACGCCGCCCGCGAGGCCGGGGCCAGCGCCGCCAAGTTCCAGATGCGCGACATGGACGCGCTGTACCGCAACCGAGGCAGGGCGGGCGATGCCGCCGAGGACCTCGGCACGCAGTACACCCTCGACCTGCTCAGCCGGTTCCAGCTGAGCCCCGACCAGCTGTTCACGGTCTTCGACCACTGCACGTCGGTCGGCATCCTCCCGCTGTGCACCGCGTGGGACCTCGAGAGCGCCCGGCGCCTCGACGACTACGGCATCGCGGCGTTCAAGCTGGCCTCGGCCGACCTCACCAACCACGAGCTGCTGGGCGCCGTCGCCGAGATGGGCCGACCGGTCATCGCCTCCACCGGCATGTCCGAGGAGCACGAGATCCGCCAGGCGGTCGAGGTGCTGCGCGGCGCGGGCTCGGCGTTCGTGCTGCTGCACTGCAACAGCACCTATCCGGCGCCGTTCCGCGACGTCCACCTCCGCTACCTGGAGCGGCTCCGCGCCATCGGCGAGTGCCCGGTCGGCTACTCGGGCCACGAGCGCGGCTACCACGTGCCGATCGCGGCGGTGGCCCTCGGCGCCAAGGTCATCGAGAAGCACCTCACGCTCGATCCCACCCAGGAGGGCGTCGACCACAAGGTGAGCCTCCTGCCCGAGGAGTTCGCCGCCATGGTGCGCTCGATCGCCGAGGTCGAGGAGGCGCTCGGCGTGGCCGGCGTGCGCACCCCCACCCAGGGCGAGCTGATGAACCGGGTGACGCTGGCCAAGAGCGTCGTGGCCCGGACCCCCATCGAGGCGGGCACCGCGATCGAGCGACGCCACCTGGAGGTGAAGGGACCGGGCCGTGGCCTCCAGCCCAACCGGATCGACGCGCTCGTGGGCCGCGTGGCGCGACGCCGCTTCGAGCCCGGGGACTTCTTCTTCCCGAGCGACCTCGAGGACGAGCCGCCGGCGCCGCGCCCCTACCGGTTCCGACGGCCGTGGGGCGTGCCCATCCGCCACCACGACGCCGCCTCGATCATCAAGCGGGCCGAGCCCGACTTCGTGGAGTTCCACCTCTCGTACCGCGACATGGAGGTCGACCCCGCCGAGTTCCTCCAGGGCCCCTACGACTGCGGCTACGCGGTCCACTGCCCCGACCTGTTCTCGGGCGACCACATCTTGAACCTGGCCGACAGCGACGCGGACCGTCGGGCCCGCTCGATCGTCGACCTCCAGGCCGTGGTCGACCTGGCGCGCGGGCTGCGGCCGTACTTCCCCTCGACCGAGCGACCCACCGTGATCGTCACGCTCGGCGGCTTCACCAAGGACCGGCCGCTCGACCCCTCGCGCCGGCCCGAGCTCTACGAGATGGTGATCGACGGGCTCGCCCAGGTCGACGACGACGACGTCGAGATCGTCGCCCAGACGCTGCCGCCCTTCCCGTGGCTGCTCGGCGGCCAGTGGCACCACAACCTCTTCGTCGAGCCCGAGGACACCGTGGGCTTCTGCCGCGACAGCGGCTACCGCCTGTGCCTCGACGTCTCCCACACGAAGCTGGCCGCCAACCACGCCAAGGCCTCGTTCCGCGACTGGACCGAGGTGCTCGCACCCCACACGGCCCACCTGCACATCGTCGATGCCGCCGGGGTCGACGGCGAGGGGCTCCAGGTGGGCGAGGGCGAGGTCGACTTCGCGGTGCTCGCCGAGCAGGTCGACCGCCTGGCGCCCGGGGTGCCCTTCATCCCCGAGATCTGGCAGGGCCATCGCAACGGCGGCGAGGACTTCTGGATCGCGCTCGAGCGCCTGGAGGCCTGGTTCTGAGCTCGCCCTCGACCCCCGAGGTCCTCGCCGTCGTCCCCGCCCGCGGGGGCTCCAAGGGCCTCCCCCGCAAGAACCTGGCGCCGTTCCTCGGCCGCCCGCTGATCGAGTGGTCGATCCGCGCCGGCCTCGAGGCGGAGACGGTCGCCCGCACGATCGTGACCACCGACGACGAGGAGATCGCCGACGCCGCCCGCCGAGCGGGCGCCGAGGTGCCGTTCCTCCGCCCGGCCGAGCTCGCCCAGGACCACGTCCTCGACCTCCCCGTCTTCCAGCACGTGGTGGCCTGGTTCGACGAGCACGAGGGGTACCGGCCCGACGTGGTCGTGCAGCTGCGCCCCACCTCGCCGGTGCGCCCGCCGGGGCTGGTCGACCGAGCCGTCCGGTCGCTGCTCGACGCGCCCGACGCCGACTCGGTGCGCGCCGTGTGCGTGTCGCCGTGCAACCCCTACAAGATGTGGCGGGTGGAGGACGGGCACCTCGCGCCGCTGCTCGAGTCCGACGTGCCCGAGCACTGGAACGCCCCCCGCCAGGCCCTGCCGGTCGTGCACTGGCAGACCGGGACGATCGACGTGATGCGCCGGCGCACGCTGGTCGACCTCGACTCGATGAGCGGCACGACCATCCTGCCCCTCGAGGTCGACGCCGTCCTCGCCGGCGACATCGACGACCAGCTGTCGCTGGAGTGGACCGAGCAGCTCGCCCGGCGGGCCGGCATGGTCCCCCACGAGCCGTGACCATCGCAGTCGTCGGCACCGGGTCGGCCGGTCGTCGGCACCTCGCCAACCTCCGAGCCCTGGGCCGCGAGGTCCTGGCCGTCAGCGCGACCCGCGGCCGCGGCACCGTCGAGCTCGACGCCGGCGAGGTCGACTGCCTCCCGACGATCGACGAGGCGATCGCGCTCGGCCTCGAGGCGGTCGTGGTCGCCAACGCCACGTCGGCGCACGAGGCCGCCACCGCCGCCGCGCTCGACGCCGGCCTCGACGTCTACCTCGAGAAGCCGGCGACCCCGACCGCGGCGAGCGCCGCCGCCATCGCCACGCGCGCCCGGGGTGCCGGTGCCGTCGTGGCCGTCGGGCACCAGCTGCGGTTCCACCCGGTGCTCGACGCCCTGCGCGCCGTGGTGGCCGGCGGGGAGCTCGGCCGGCTCCTGGTGGTCCGCGCCGACTGGGTGGAGCACCTCGCCGACTACCACCCCGACGAGGACTACCGCACCGGCTACGCGGCGCGCCGCGAGCTCGGGGGCGGCGTGCTGCTCACCCAGATCCACCTGCCCGACCTGCTCCACCACCTCGTGGGCCCCTTCCGGTCGGTGCGGGCCGTGGGGGGCCAGCTCACCCACCTCGAGCTCGACGTCGACGACTCGGTCACCTTCCTCGCCACCGCCGCCGACGACCTCGCGGTGACCGGCCACCTCGACTACGTGGGCCGTCCCAAGCGCTCGATCCTCGAGCTGCGGGGCACCGCCGGGTGGGCGACCGCCGACCTGGTGGCCGGGACGCTGGCGGTGCAGCGCAGCGACCCGCTCGGTCCCGTCGACGTGCAGGACCACCCGATCGACCGCAACGACCTGTTCGTGGCCACCATGGCCGACTTCCTCGACGCGTGCGCCCAGCGCCGGGCGCCTCGGTGCTCGCTCGACGATGCGGTGGCCGTGCTCGAGCTCACCGACGCCATCCGCGCCTCGATGGCCGGCGGGGGCGACGTGGCCGTCGGCCGCGCCTGATCGGCCGGGTCAGGCGGGGCGACGCGGCGCCAGCGGGCCGTCGGCCTCGAGGTCGCGGAGGTGGGCCTCCACCCGCTCGACCCGGGCGGGCTCGGCGCCCCAGCCGAGGAGCAGCTCGTGCAGCAGCTCGCGGGCCAGGGCGCGCGGCTCGACGGGGTAGTCGGGGACCTGCGCCAGGTTCTCGGTGAGCAGGACGCCGGTCAGCGCGGCCGCCCAGCGGACCACCGCCCCCGCCGGATCGGTGACGGGGCGGATCGCACCCGAGTCCGACGCGCCCACGACCACGGCGCCGGCCTCGCCGAGCAGGGCGAGGGAGGCGGGGAGCACCCGGTGGCGCTCCTCGGGCGGCACGTAGACCTTGGCCACGCTCACCAGGCCGTGGAGCAGGGCGGCCTCGTGGGGGTGGGTCTCGCCGGAGGCGATCCAGAAGGCGCCGAACACAGCCACCCGGGCGAGCGCCACCGAGCGGGGGTCGTCCCAGGACGCGAGCCGGACGTCGCTGCGGTCGCGGACCAGGTGGTACGAGTCGGTCAGGCGCTCGACCGCCTCGCGCTGGAGCTCGGCCACCAGCGCCCCCTTGGAGGGGAAGTACGTGTAGACGCTGCCGACCGCGGCGTGGACGTCGGCGGCGAGGCGGGCCATCGTGAGGGCGTCGAGGCCGTCGGCCACGGCGATGGCCATCGCCGCGTCGAGGTAGGCCCGCTCGCGCTGGCGTCGGTTGCGCGCTCGGACGCCGTCGTCGTGGCCTCCCCCTCCGGTGCGCTCCGCCTGGTCGCCCGACATGCGCGGCAGCGTACCGCCCGTCGCTCGAGCCGGCGTCCGACCTTGGGTCGGAACGCGACGGAGGGCGCCCCCGAGGGGGCGCCCTCCGTCTCGGGCTCGGCCGAGCGGTCCCGGGTGGACCGGGGTCAGGCCTCGGTGCCGGCGGCGGTGGGCAGGTCGATGACCTGCGCCCCCTCCTCGGGCGCCTGGGCCTCGGCGACGAGGCCGGCCAGGTAGTCGGCGTCGTCGAGCTGCTCGCCGTCGGACGAGTAGAAGGCCATCGGCTGGTACTCGGGGGCGTGGGTCTCGATGTCGCGGTCGACGTGCTTGCCCGTGCCCGCCGGGATGAGCTTGCCGATGATGATGTTCTCCTTGAGCCCGACCAGGGAGTCGGACCGGGAGTCGATCGCCGCCTCGGTGAGGACCCGGGTCGTCTCCTGGAAGGAGGCGGCCGAGAGCCACGAGTCGGTGGCCAGCGAGGCCTTGGTGATGCCCATCAGCTCCACGCGGCCCTCGGCGGGGCGCTTGCCCTCCTCGACCAGGAGCTTGTTGGCATCGGCGAAGGCCTTCTGGTCGACGCGCTCGCCGGGGAGGAAGTCCGAGTCGCCGGGCTCGAGCACGGTGACCCGGCGGGTCATCTGGCGCACGATGAGCTCGATGTGCTTGTCGTGGATCGACACGCCCTGCTCGCGGTACACCTTCTGGACCTGCTCCACCAGGTAGCTCTGGGTCTCCCGGACGCCGCGGATCTCGAGGAGCTCCTTGGGGTCGCGGGCGCCCTCGACGATGGCGTCGCCGGCCTCGACCTCGTCGCCGTCGGACACCTCGAGGCGGGCGAGCGACGGGACCGTGTACTGGTCCTCGGTGCCGTCGTCGCCGACGATCGTGATGACCCGGCCCTTGCCCTCGTCCTCGCCGATGCGGACCACACCGGTGGTGCGGGCCAGGGTGGCCTTGCCCTTGGGCGAGCGAGCCTCGAAGAGCTCGACCACGCGAGGGAGGCCGCCGGCGATGTCGGAGCCGGCGATGCCGCCGGTGTGGAAGGTCCGCATGGTGAGCTGCGTGCCGGGCTCGCCGATGGACTGGGCGGCGATGACGCCGACGGCCTCGCCGACCTCGATGGCCTTGCCGGTGGCCAGCGACATGCCGTAGCTGGCCGCCGAGATGCCGGCGACCGAGTCGTCGGTGAGCGGCGAGAGGACGCGGACGCGGGTGACGGCCTCGTCGTCGCGGAGCTTCACCATGGTGTCCTCGTCCACCACCGTGCCCTTGGCGAACACGGTGCCGTCGGAGCAGGTGACGTCGTTGGCGAGGGTCCGGCTGTAGAGCCGGGTCTCGAGGTAGGTCCGCTTCCCGGCGGTGTCGGGCCCGATGTCCTCGAGCCAGATGCCGCGGATCGGCGAGCCGGTGGCCTCGGCCTTGGCGAAGGGGTCCTCGTCGTTGATGATGAGCTCCTGCGCCACGTCGACGAGCCGGCGGGTGAGGTAGCCCGAGTCGGCGGTCCGCAGGGCGGTGTCGACCAGGCCCTTGCGGGCGCCGGGGGTGGCGATGAAGTACTCGAGCATCTCGAGGCCCTCACGGAAGTTCGACTTGATCGGACGGGGGATCATGTCGCCACGGGGGTTGGCCACCAGGCCGCGCATGCCGGCGATCTGGCGGACCTGCATCATGTTCCCTCGGGCACCCGAGCCGACCATCATGTCGATGGGGTTGAACTTCTGGGCCTTGAGGTTGCGCTCCATGGCCGAGCGCACCTGGTCGGTGGCGTCGGTCCAGATCTCCACCTCCTTCTGGCGCCGCTCGCCGTCGGTGATGATGCCCCGACGGAACTGGTCCTCGACCTTCTGGGCCTGGGACTCGTGGTCCTCGAGGATCCCCGCCTTCTCGTCGGGGGTCTTCACGTCGTCGATCGAGATCGTGATGCCCGACTGCGCCGCGTAGCGGAAGCACAGGTTCTTGATGGCGTCGAGCGAGCCCGACACGGTGAGCTTGGCCTCGTGGCGGGCCAGGCGGTCGACGAGCTCGCCCATCTCCTTCTTCGAGATGCGCTTGTTCATGTACTCGAAGCTGACCGGCAGGGCCTGGTTGAAGAACAGGCGCCCGGCGGTGGTGTCGTCGGTGACGACCCGCTCGCCGTCCTCGTCGAGGCCGCGGAACTGGATGGACGCGTGCAGCTCGAGGTCGCCGGCCTCGTAGGCCCGCTCGACCTCGTGGAGGTGCCGGAACACGCGGCCCTCGCCCTTGGCCCCGGGCACCACCTCGGTGAGGTAGAAGGCGCCGATGATCATGTCCTGGGTGGGCGTGACCAGCGGGCGGCCGTGGGCCGGCGACAGCACGTTGTTGGCCGACAGCATCAGCACGCGGGCCTCGGCCTGGGCCTCGGCCGACAGCGGCAGGTGGACGGCCATCTGGTCGCCGTCGAAGTCGGCGTTGAAGGCGGTGCACACCAGCGGGTGGATCTGGATGGCCTTGCCCTCCACGAGCACCGGCTCGAAGGCCTGGATGCCGAGGCGGTGCAGCGTGGGCGCCCAGTTCAGCATGACCGGGTGCTCCTTGATGGCCTCCTCGAGCACGTCCCACACCTGCGGGCGACGGCGCTCGACCATGCGCTTGGCCGACTTGATGTTCTGGGCCAGCTCGGCGTCGACCAGCTTCTTCATGACGAAGGGCTTGAACAGCTCCAGCGCCATCAGCTTGGGCAGGCCGCACTGGTGCAGCTTGAGGCGTGGGGCCGACCACGATGACCGAACGGCCGGAGTAGTCGGCGCGCTTGCCGAGCAGGTTCTGGCGGAACCGGCCCTGCTTGCCCTTCAGCATGTCGGAGAGCGACTTCAGCGGGCGGTTGCCCGGCCCGGTGACAGGACGGCCGCGACGGCCGTTGTCGAACAGGGCGTCGACCGCCTCCTGGAGCATGCGCTTCTCGTTGTTCACGATGATCTCGGGGCCCCGAGGTCGAGGAGGCGCTTCAGGCGGTTGTTCCGGTTGATGACCCGGCGGTACAGGTCGTTGAGGTCGGAGGTGGCGAAGCGGCCGCCGTCGAGCTGCACCATCGGGCGCAGCTCCGGCGGGATCACCGGCACGACGTCGAGGATCATCGCCCCCGGGTCGTTGATGCGCTTGCCGTGCTCGTCGCGCTGGTTGAACGACGTGACGATCTTCAGGCGCTTGATGGCCTTCTGCTTGCGCTGGGCCGACAGGGGGCGCTGGCCGTCCTGCGGGTCGATGGCCGCCCGCAGCTTGGTCTCCTCCTCGTCGAAGTCGAGCTTGGCGATGAGCGACTTGATGGCGTCCGCGCCCATGCCGCCCTCGAAGTACTCGCCGTAGCGGTCCTCGAGCTCGCGCCAGAGCATCTCGTCTTCGATGATCTGCCGCGAGAACAGGCCCTTGAACTCGTCGAAGGCCCGGCTCAGCACGTCGAGCTCCAGCTCGTAGCGCTCGCGGATCATCGCCAGGTCCTTGTCGGCCTGCTTCTGGCGGGCCTTGATGTCGGCGTCCTTGGCGCCCTCGCCCTCGAGCTCGGCGATCTCGGCCTCGAGCTCCTCCATCCGACGGGCCAGCTCGACCTCGCGCTCGCCCTCGATGGCCTCGCGCTCGGCGAGCACCTCGGCCTCGAGGCTGGGCAGATCCTCGTCGCGCTTCTCCTCGTCGACGGACACGACGAGGTTGGCGGCGAAGTAGATGACCTTCTCGAGCTGCTTGGCCTTCAGCTCCTCACGGGGCTCGGTGCCCATGAGCAGGTAGGCCAGCCACGAGCGGGTGCCGCGCAGGTACCAGATGTGGACCGTGGGGGCGGCCAGCTCGATGTGGCCCATGCGCTCGCGCCGGACCTTGGAGCGGGTGACCTCCACGCCGCAGCGCTCGCAGATGATGCCCTTGAAGCGCACCCGCTTGTACTTGCCGCAGTAGCACTCCCAGTCGCGAGTCGGTCCGAAGATCTTCTCGCAGAACAGGCCGTCCTTCTCGGGCTTGAGCGTGCGGTAGTTGATGGTCTCCGGCTTCTTGACCTCGCCGTTGGACCACATGCGGATGGAGTCCGCGGTGGCCAGGCCGATCCGGAGCTGGTCGAAGTTGTTGACGTCGAGCATTGCGTTCTTCCTCTTCTCTCAGTCGATCCGGCTCAGGCCCGCGAGGCCCGCTCGGCCTGGCGACGCTCGTCCTCCTCGTCCGAGCCGCGCTCGGGTCGGGAGAGGTCGATGCCGAGCTCCTCGGCGGTGCGGAACACGTCCTCGTCGAGCTCGCGCATCTCGATCTCCTCGCCCGACTTGGCGAGGACCTCGACGTTGAGGCACAGGGCCTGCATCTCCTTGATGAGCACCTTGAAGGACTCGGGGATGCCGGGCTCGGGGATGTTCTCGCCCTTGACGATGGCCTCGTAGACCTTCACGCGGCCGAGCACGTCGTCGGACTTGATGGTGAGCAGCTCCTGGAGGCAGTAGGCGGCGCCGTACGCCTCGAGGGCCCACACCTCCATCTCGCCGAAGCGCTGGCCGCCGAACTGCGCCTTGCCGCCCAGGGGCTGCTGGGTGATCATCGAGTAGGGGCCGGTGGAGCGGGCGTGGATCTTGTCGTCCACCAGGTGCGCCAGCTTCAGGATGTACATGTACCCGACGGTGATCGGGTTGTCGTACGCCTCACCGGTGCGCCCGTTGTAGAGCGTGGTCTTGCCGTTGCTCTGGATCAGCCGGCCGCCGTCGCCGTACTCGTCGTAGGGCGACTCGGGGGTGAGGCTGGTGAGGATCTGCTGGATGGTGGGGTGCTTCTTGGCGGCGGTCTCCTCGTCCCAGAAGGCGCCGTCGAACACCGGGGTGGCGATGAGCTTCGCCGGCGGGGTGGCCGGGCGGGTCTTGTGCTCGGTGCGGATCGCCTCGTCGCCCACCTTGCCGGACTTGTCGTGGTCCCAGCCCCAGCGGGCGGCGTAGCCCAGGTGGGCCTCCATGACCTGGCCCACGTTCATGCGGGACGGGACGCCGAGCGGGTTGAGGATGATGTCGACCGGGCTGCCGTCGGCGAGGAACGGCATGTCCTCGACGGGCAGGATCCGGCTGATGACGCCCTTGTTGCCGTGGCGCCCGGCGAGCTTGTCGCCCACCGAGATCTTGCGGCGCTGGCCGACGTAGACCTTCACCAGCTGGTTGACGCCGGGGGGCAGCTCGTGGCCGTCCTCACGGGTCTGGACCTTGACGTCGATGACCTTGCCGGTCTCGCCGTGGGGCACCTTCAGCGAGGTGTCGCGCACCTCACGGGCCTTCTCGCCGAAGATGGCGCGCAGCAGGCGCTCCTCGGGGGTGAGCTCGGTCTCGCCCTTGGGGGTGACCTTGCCCACGAGCACGTCGCCCGCCTCGACCTCGGCGCCGATGCGGATGATCCCGCGCTCGTCGAGGTCGGCGAGGATGTCCTCGCTCAGGTTCGGGATGTCGCGGGTGATCTCCTCGGGGCCCAGCTTGGTGTCGCGGGCATCGATCTCGTGCTCCTTGATGTGGATCGACGTGAGCACGTCGTCCTTCACCAGGCGCTCGGAGAGGATGATGGCGTCCTCGAAGTTGTAGCCCTCCCAGGGCATGAAGGCCACGAGGAGGTTCTTGCCGAGGGCCAGCTCGCCGTTGTCGGTGCTGGGCCCGTTGGCGAGGATGTCGCCCTTCTTGATCTTCTGGCCGGCGGCCACGATGGGCCGCTGGTTGATGCAGGTGTCCTGGTTCGAGCGCTCGAACTTCGACAGCTTGTAGGTGCGCTTGCCCTGCGACTTGTACTCGACC
This sequence comes from Acidimicrobiales bacterium, assembly GCA_041394165.1. Classification (GTDB taxonomy): domain Bacteria; phylum Actinomycetota; class Acidimicrobiia; order Acidimicrobiales; family Iamiaceae; genus Aquihabitans. Next base: position 238,826 of record JAWKIT010000005.1, on the reverse strand, counting down.
TTGATGATCGTGCCGTCGACCTCGACCACCTCGCCGTCGTCGGTGGCGATGATCATGTCGGCGGCGTCGCGGGCGGCGCGACCCTCGATGCCGGTGGCGATGTAGGGGGCCTCGGCGCGGATGAGCGGGACGGCCTGCTTCTGCATGTTGGCGCCCATGAGGGCGCGGTTGGCGTCGTCGTGCTCGAGGAACGGGATGAGCGCGGTGCCGACCGACACGATCTGGCGCGGCGACACGTCCATGAGCTGGACCTCGCTGCCGGGCACGTACTGGATGTCGGTGGTGGCGCCGAAGAAGATGTCGCGCTCGAGCTGGAGGCGCAGGTCCTCGAGCGAGGCCGCCTGGGGCGACCGGCGCACGAGCACGCGCTCCTCGGCGAAGGAGCCGTCGGCCTTGAGCGGCGTGTTGGCCTGGGCGACGACGTACTCCTCCTCCTCGTCGGCGGCGAGGTAGACGATCTCGTCGGTGACCTTGCCGTTCTCGACGCGGCGGTACGGCGACTCGATGAAGCCGAACTCGTTCACCCGGGCGTAGGTGGCCAGGTAGCCGATCAGGCCGATGTTCGGGCCCTCCGGCGTCTCGATCGGGCACATGCGGCCGTAGTGGCTGAAGTGCACGTCGCGGACCTCGAAGCCGGCGCGCTCGCGGCTGAGGCCGCCCGGGCCGAGCGCCGAGAGGCGGCGGCGGTGGGTGAGGCCCGAGAGCGGGTTCACCTGGTCCATGAACTGCGACAGCTGGGAGGTCCCGAAGAACTCCTTGATCGCCGCGACCACGGGGCGGATGTTGATGAGCGTCTGGGGCGTGATGGCCTCGACGTCCTGGGTGGTCATGCGCTCGCGCACCACCCGCTCCATGCGGGAGAGGCCGATGCGGACCTGGTTCTGGATGAGCTCGCCGACCGAGCGGATGCGGCGGTTGGCGAAGTGGTCCTGGTCGTCGAGGCGGTAGCCCGGCGTGGCCTGGACCAGGTGGAGGAGGTAGGTGCAGGCGGCGAGGATCTCGCAGCGGCTGAGCACCGGCTGGCCGGGCTCGGGACGGTCGACCAGCGGGGTGCCGTCCTCCATGGTGGCGTCGAGCATCGGGAAGAGCTCGAGGATCTTGTCGATCTCGTGGCCGAGCTTGCGATCGAGCTTGTAGCGACCGACCCGGCTGAGGTCGTAGCGGCGCGACTCGAAGAACGCGTTGCGGAAGTAGGCCTTGGCGGACTCGGCCGACGGCGGCTCGCCGGGGCGGGCGCGCTTGTAGATCTCGATCAGCGCCTCCTCCTGGGTGGGCGCCAGGTCGCGCTCCTTCTCCCACTGGCCCTCGAGGAAGTCGAAGTGGCGCACGAAGGCGTCGAGGAAGCCGGGGGCGTTCTCCTCGTCGTAGCCGAGGGCGCGGAGCAGCACGAAGATGCCGAGGCGGCGCTTGCGGGCCACGCGGGTGCCGGCGGTGACGTCCTTGCCGGGCTTCTGCTCGACGTCGAACTCGATCCACTCGCCGCGGTAGGGGTGGATGGTGCCGGTGACCAGCTGGTGCTTCGCCAGGTTGCGGAGGCGGAAGCGCTCACCGGGCTGGAAGATCACGCCGGGCGAGCGGACGAGCTGCGACACCACGACGCGCTCGGTGCCGTTGATGACGAAGGTGCCCTTCTCGGTCATCTTGGGGAAGTCCCCCATGAAGACCGTCTGCTCCTTGATCTCGCCGGTGTTCGCGTTGATGAACCGGGCGCGCACGAAGATCGGCGCGCTGTAGGTCATGTCGCGCTCCTTGCACTCCTCCACCGTGAACTTCGGCGTGGGGCGCAGGTCCTCGTCGGTCGGATCGAACTCCAGCTCGAGCTGCAGCGTCTCGGTGAAGTCCTTGATCGGCGAGATGTCGCGGAACGTGTCGGCCAGGCCCTGCTCGAGGAACCAGTCGAACGATTCGCGCTGGATGGCGATCAGGTCGGGAAGGGGCAGGACCTCGTCGATGTTCGCGAACGAGTAGCGGTCCCGGATGGTGGAACGAGAGGACAACACAAGCTCCTCAGCAGGTGGTCAGCACGCGTGGGCACCAGCGGTGAGAGCGCGTCGCTTCGATCATCCACTTCTGAGAGCCCACGCGCTGCACCACGGCGACGGGCGATCCTAGCGGCGAAGCCGACGCGAATCCAACCGGGTCCCGTGCGGGGCCGGCCGAGGGCGGGATGGGTTGCCGAGAAGGTAGAACGACGCCCCCGGGAGGTCAAGGATCTCGTCAGGTGGCGGATCCGAGCCCGAGCGCGGCGCGCACCAGGGCGTCGGGCCGCACGTGGGCCCGGTAGTGCTCGTGGCCGGCGACGGCCAGGGCCCGCCGGCGATCGGGGTCCTCGAGCAGGCCCTGCACCACGCGCACGAGCTCATCCGCATCGCGGAAGGTCGCGAGGCCCGCGCCGGCGCCGAGCGTGCCGGGCACCTCGTGGTGGAGGGGCTCGGACACCACCGCGCGCGACGCGGCGAGGTACTCGGCGAGGCGCCACCCGTTCGACGAGCGGAGCCCCGACGTCGCCACGCAGACCGCCGCCGAGCGCACCCGCGCCAGGTAGCGGTCGCGGCGGACCTCGCGATCGCCGAGCACGAGGTCGCCGTAGCGCTCGATCGCCCACGGCGACGGCGACAGGCCGCCGACGAAGCGCTCGCCCAGCGCGTCGGCGAGGGCCCGCACGCAGTCGGCGCGCTGCTCGTTCATCGCCTCCCACGCGGCCGCCTTCTCGCCCGACACGCGTCGGGGGTCCCACACCCGCGTCACGAGGAGCACCCCCGGCGGGTCGTCGGCATCGGGGCCGGCCTCGAACGCGGCGAGCCGAGGCTGGCCCCGCGCGAGCAGCCGGAGGAGGTTCGCGGTCCGCCCCGGGCCGAGCAGCGGCGCCCGGCGGAGGGTCCACGCCACCTGCGACGCCCGCCAGTCCGATCCGTGCGAGACCGGGAAGTTCAGCCCCAGGGGCGTGATCCGCTCATCGCCGCCGTGCGCTGCGGTCGCGTAGCTCCGCTTGCGGTAGCCGGTGCACCAGTCGAGGTCGGACGCGCTCACGTCGGTCCCGTCGCGCAGGTCGATGGCGACGCGCTGGCCGTCGTCGAGCTCCACCCGGAGGACGGGATCGTCGGTGCGCCAGCGGTCGGGCGGCAGGGGCCGGACCGCGACCTCGAGCTCGCCCCGCTCGGCGAGCACCGCCAGCCCGGCGAGGATCTGGGTGAGGTGGCCGCACGCCGTCCCGAGCGACACGACCGCCCGCCGCGCCCGAGCCGCGGGCTCGGGCCGCTCGGTCAGCGGACCACCTCGCTGGTCTGCATGACGGGCTGGGCGTTCGTGTAGTTCGCCACGTCCACCAGCAGCTCGCCGGTGCGCTCGGACCCCATGGCGGCGGCCAGCGCGTCGGGCGAGTCGAAGGTGAGGTGGATGGCGGCGACGTAGGGGCCGTCGGTGCCCCGGTCCACGGTGATCGCGGCGGGCGACCACACCTCATCGACCAGGGCCACGTGGTGATCCCGGTAGTACTCGTGGTCGAAGGTCGTGCCCTCGCCGGCCGGGTAGAGGATGCTGAGGCGGATCATGGCCCCGCACCCTACGGGCGGGGTCGGAGCGCCGCCGCCCGATGGGCGAGACTCCGGCGGTGGCCCGCACCGCCGTCGACGATCCCGCCGATCCCCGCATCGAGGAGTTCCTCGGCCTGCGCGACCACGAGCTGCGCCGCCGTCGCGAGGGCCCCGGCGGCGACCTGGCCGGGATCTTCATCGCCGAGGGCGACCTGGTGCTCGAGCGCGCCCTGCGCGCCGGCTACCGGGTGCGGTCGATCCTGGTCGACGCCACGCGCCGCCAGCCCCTCCCGCCCGCCGTCCCCGACGACGTGCCCGTCTTCGCCGCCGGCCCCGAGGTGGTCCTCCGCATCACCGGCATGGCCATGCACCGGGGCCTGATCGCCTCGCTCGACCGCGGCCCCGAGCGGAGCGTGGCCGACGTGCTGCATGGCGCAGCGCGGGTCGTGGTACTCGAGGACGTGAACAACCCGACCAACCTCGGGGTGATCGCCCGCTCGGCGATGGGCCTGGGCGCCGACGCCCTCCTGCTCGACCCGTCCTGCTGCGACCCCCTCTACCGGCGGGCCTCACGGGTCTCGATGGGCGAGGTGTTCGCCCTGCCCTGGGCCCGCACCGAGCGACTGCCGGCGGGCCTCGAGCCGCTGCGCGACCGAGGCTTCTCGCTCCTGGCCCTCACCCCCGACCCGACGGCCGATCGCATCGACGACCTCGTGCTCGACCCCGAGGAGCGGGTGGCGCTCGTGCTCGGCGCCGAGGGGCCCGGGCTCACCGACGCCACCCTCGGTCACGTCGACCGCCGGGTCCGGATCCCGCTCCACGGTGGCGTCGACTCGCTCAACGTGGGTGCCGCCGCCGCCATCGCCTGCTACGTGCTCGGGCGTGGTCGCCCGTGATCGGCCCCGACGACGCCGACGGCCCGACCGCCCGCGAGGGGGATGCCCCGACCCCGCCCACGCGGGGGCCCGACGGCCTCGACCCGGCCACCGATCGCGAGGTCGCGCCGCGCGAGGCGGACGGCGACGACCTCGCCGTGGTGCGCGCCGAGCTGGCCAGGGCCGAGCCCAGCCGGCTCGTCGTCGCGGTGCGCGCCGCGCTCCTCGTCGTCGACGGCGCCGCCGCCGCAGCGGCCGCGACGGCGCTGCTGGCCGCCGCCCTCGTCGCCTGGGCCTGGGGCACGAGCCCGGTCCCGCTGGCCGTGGCCGTCGCGCTCGCGGCGGTCGGCGTCGGCGCCCCGGCGTTCGTCGCCGTGCGCAGCCACCGGCTGGGGGCGGCGCTCGCCCACCCCGACGAGGTGCTCGAGCAGGCCCGCGACCTCGTGGCCCGGGCCACCGGCAGTCCCGAGCTGGGCCGCCTGGCGGCGCGCCTGCGCGGGCGGGGCGCGGGGCGGGCGGCGGCGTCGGCCCGTCGGATCGGTCGGCTCGGCCGGGTTCGCCGGGTGATCGCCTCCGGTCGCCTGCTGAGCGCGGTCATCGGCCTCGCCGGGCCCGACCCCGAGCGCCATCGCCACCTGGTGGCGTTCACGCCCACCCGCCTGCGAGCGCTCTGGCTCGCGGTGGCGCTCACCTGGTGGACCTGGGTGGTCGCGTGCGCCACCGGCGCCGTGGCGCTCCTCGTGGTGCTGGTGGGCGCCGTCGCCTGACGCCGTCAGCCGAGCTCGCTGGCCTCGACGCCCTCGAGCGGGCCGTCGCCGCGCAGCACGTGGGTGCCCTCGATGGAGCGGACGAGGATCGCCGGGCCGCCGAGCACCCGGCCGTCGAGCGTCGTGAGGTCGACGCGGTAGCGCCCGGGCGGGATGGGTGCGGCGTCGAGGGCGGTGGCCACGCACTCCCAGTCGAGGTGCGGCGCGCCCTCGCGCTCGGCGACGAGCAGGTGGGCGACGCGGAGCACCACGGGCACGCGCTCGACGGCGAGCGTGGCGACGTCGAACCGGCGGTGGCGCACGGGCCGATCCTGCCACCTGCGCTCGCGGCGCCGCGAGGGCGGGAACGGCTTCGGGAGCCCGGAGGGGCGCTCGGTAGGCTCGACCGCCGTGACCAGCAGCGACCAGCCCCCGTACCCGAAGGTCCCCAGCCGCGCCGACTACCCGGCGCTGGAGCGGGCGATCCTCGAGTCGTGGGCGGCCGACGGCACGTTCCAGGCCTCCATCGACCAGCGCTCGGAGCAGGACGCGTACGTCTTCTACGACGGCCCGCCCTTCGCCAACGGCCTCCCCCACTACGGCCACCTGCTCACCGGCTACGTCAAGGACGTCGTGCCCCGCTACCAGACGATGCGCGGCCACCGCGTCGAGCGCCGGTTCGGGTGGGACTGCCACGGGCTCCCCGCCGAGATGGCCGCGGAGCAGGAGCTGGGGATCCAGGGCCACAAGGCCATCACCGAGTACGGCATCGCCAACTTCAACGAGTACTGCCAGGCGTCGGTGCTGCGCTACACGGCCGAGTGGGAGCGCTACGTCACCCGCCAGGCCCGTTGGGTCGACTTCGAGGACGACTACAAGACCATGGACCTCCCCTTCATGGAGAGCGTCATGTGGGCCTTCAAGCAGCTCTGGGACAAGGGGCTGATCTACCAGGCGTATCGCGTGATGCCCTACAGCTGGGGCGCGGAGACGCCGCTGTCGAACTTCGAGATCCGCCTCGACGACGCCACCCGGCCCCGCCAGGACCCGGCCATCACCGTGGCGTTCGACCTCGACCCGGTGGACGGCGACGACGTGCCGCTGAAGATCCTGGCGTGGACCACCACGCCGTGGACCCTCCCGTCGAACCTGGCGCTCGCCGTCGGGCCCGAGCTCGACTACGCGATCGTCGAGCACGACGGCGCCCGCTACGTGATCGGTGCGGCCACGCTCGAGCGCTACGCCGCCGAGCTCGGCGAGGCCGAGGTCGTCGGCACCGTGACCGGCGCCGACCTCGTGGGCCGCACCTACCGGCCGCTCTTCGGCTACTTCGCCCACAACCCCGACAGCTTCCGCGTCCTGGCCGGCGACTTCCTCGACACCGAAGAGGGCACGGGCGTCGTGCACCTCGCCCCCGGGTTCGGCGAAGACGACCAGCGGGTCTGCGAGGCGGCCGGCATCGCCCTCGTCGTGCCCGTCGACGAGAAGGGGCAGTTCACCGCCGAGGTGCCCGACTGGGCGGGGGTCAACGTCTTCGAGGCCAACCCCGACGTGATCCGCCACCTCAAGGCCGAGGGCCGGGTCCTGCGCCACGAGACCTACGACCACAACTACCCCCACTGCTGGCGGACCGACACGCCGATCATCTACCGGGCGATGCAGTCCTGGTACGTGCGGGTCACCGACCTGACCGACCGCCTCCTCGCCTGCAACGACCAGATCAACTGGATCCCCGGCCACGTGAAGGACGGTGCCTTCGGCAAGTGGCTCGCCGGCGCCCGCGACTGGTCCATCTCCCGCAACCGGTTCTGGGGTGCGCCCATCCCCGTGTGGGAGAGCGACGACCCGACCTACCCGCGCACCGACGTGTACGGCTCGCTCGACGAGATCGAGCGCGACTTCGGCGTGCGCCCGGCCAGCCTCCACCGCCCCGAGGTCGACGAGCTCACCCGGCCGAACCCCGACGACCCCACCGGCCGCAGCACCATGCGGCGCGTCACCGAGGTGCTCGACTGCTGGTTCGAGTCCGGGTCGATGCCCTACGCCCAGGTGCACTACCCGTTCGAGAGCAAGGAGTGGTTCGAGGACCACTCCCCCGCCGACTTCATCGTCGAGTACATCGCCCAGACGCGCGGCTGGTTCTACACGATGCACGTCCTGTCGGTCGCGCTGTTCGACCGCCCGGCGTTCTCGAACGTGATCTGCCACGGCGTGGTGCTCGACGCCGAGGGCCGCAAGCTCTCGAAGAAGCTCCGGAACTACCCGGACCCCGAGGAGGTCATGGAGACCATCGGGTCCGACGCGCTGCGCTGGTACCTGATGAGCTCGCCGATCCTGCGCGGCGGCGACCTCAAGATCGCGGCCGACGGCTCGGGCATCTCCGACGTCGTGCGCCTGGTGCTGAACCCGATCTGGAACGCCTTCCACTTCTTCGCGCTCTACGCCAACGCCGACGGCCATCGGGCGACGTTCCGCACCGACGCCGCCGGCGAGCTCGACCGCTACCTCCTGGCCAAGACCCGCGAGCTGCGCGACGAGGTCACCGCGGCGATGGACGCCTACGACCTGGCCGGCGCCTGCAACCAGATCACCGCGTACCTCGACGCGCTCAACAACTGGTACATCCGCTCGTCGCGGGAGCGCTTCTGGGCTCCGGGGGCGGGCGACGAGGCGTCGGCCGACAAGGTCGATGCCTTCGACACGCTCTACTCGGTGCTCGTCACCGTCACGAAGATCGTGGCCCCGCTGCTGCCGATGCTGGCCGAGGGCATCCACCACGGCCTCACGGGCGAGCGCTCGGTCCACCTGGCCGACTGGCCCGAGCCCGACGCGCTCCCCGCCGACCCCGAGCTGGTCCGGGCCATGGACGAGGTCCGCGCCGTGTGCTCCACGGCCCTCGGCCTGCGCGAGGAGCGCAAGCTCCGCAGCCGGCTGCCCCTCCCGTCGCTGGCGGTCGCCGGTGAGCGGGCCGCCGCGCTCGAGCCCTTCGCCCACCTGATCGCCGGCGAGCTCAACGTGAAGGCCGTCGAGATCTCGGCCGACCGCACCGCGTACGGCACCGAGGTCGTGCGGCCGAACCCGCGAGCGCTCGGCCCCCGCCTCGGCAAGGACGTGCAGGCGGTCATCGCGGCCGCCAAGGCCGGTGACTGGTCGCGCGCCGACGACGGGTCGGTGGTGGTCGGCGGCCACGCGCTGCAGGAGGGCGAGTACGAGCTCGTGCTGCAGACGGCCGACGACGTGGCCGCCGCGCCCGTGCGCTACGTCGACCCGGAGGGTCGCACGATCGACACCGGGCTGGTCGTGGCACTCGACACCACCGTCACGCCCGAGCTGCACGCCGAGGGCGTGACCCGCGACCTCATCCGCGCCGTGCAGAGCGCCCGCAAGGACGCCGGCCTCGAGGTCACCGACCGCATCTCCCTCTCGCTCGCGCTGCCCGCCGAGCAGCGGGCCATGGTCGAGGCCAACCAGCAGCAGCTCGCCGACGCCGTGCTCGCGACGTCGGTGGCCCACGTCGACGGCCCGCTCGAGAGCAGCTGTGCCCTCGACGGCGTCGAGGTCACCTTCGCCCTCGCCCGAGCCTGAGCCGGCCGGGCCTCAGCGCTCCTCGAGGCTGAGCCACAGGCGGAGCAGGTGGCGCCGCTCGGCCGGGTCGGCGTCGTCGACGTAGCCCGTGCGGGCGTGCACCACGGAGTGGTTCGAGATCAGCTGCACGTCGCCCTCCTCGAGCCACATGTCGTAGAAGACCTCGGGTGAGCCCGCCACCTCGTCGTAGGCATCGAGCGCGGCCTGACGGCGCGCGGTCGGCGACGGGACCGACTCGTGCCGGTGCGCAGAGCGCATGTAGTCGCTGTGCCAGAACGTGCGCAGCCGCTTCCCATCCCACCGGCAGGGCACCACCTCGAACGTGGGTGCCTCGCCGGGCCCCTCCTCGCCTCGCCGGTCGATCGCGAAGGGCTCGAAGAGCTCGGCGACGAGCTCGGGCTGCTCGGCCATCAGGCGGTCGAACACCGTCACCGAGCTGGCGATGCGGCTCTGGCCGCCCTCGGCCGCCGTCCGCAGGCACAGCAGGCCGACGACGTCGGCGGCGTCGCAGTGGAACGTGATGTCGTCTGCGGTCTGGTACTTCCGCACGTTCGCGTCGGGGCCCCCGAGGTCGACGACGTGGCCGAGCAGGTCGCCCGCGGCGTTCTGGGCACCGGGCACGCCGATGCGGTGACCCAGGTACCAGTGGACGACGCTGCTCGCCGCCTCGCCCCACTCGCGGACGGGGAGCCCCTTGAGGCAGATCACCCCGAGGCCGTCGTCGAGCTCTCGGCGCCAACGGGCGACGGCCTCGTCGAGCGACGGGGTCGGGAACGTCCGCTCGTCGACGGACGTGAGGGGCACGCCGGACTCGACGGCCCGAGCTGCTCCGGCCGCGAGCTCGTCGACCTGCTCGGCGGTCAACCGATGGCACCACTCGGCCTCCGACCGACGCAGGTCGTCGCCCGTCCACGCCGCCCGCGAGCCGATCGGGGCGGACGGCCGTCCCCCTCCGGGACGGTCGAAGTAGTGCAGCGCCTGCTCGTAGAAGGTGCGGTACGACGGCGCGCTCGCGCCGCGCCGCGCATCGGCGACGGTCATGGGTTCGGTCCTCCGGGAGGGGTCGGGGTGAAGCCGCACACGGCGCGCAGCACGGCGACGTGGTGTCGGTAGGTCACGGGCTCGGGCGTGGGGAGCAGCGGTGCGAGGTGGATGTTGAGGTGCTCGCGGGTCCGCTTCTCGACCCCGAGGTGGGGCTGGGTCGACGCCACGGCCTCCCAGGTGTCCTCGCGGCGTCGCGCCACCTTCACGGCCGCCCACGGGCGGGCGCCGGGGAGCAGCCCGAGCGAGCGGAAGTCGTCCTCGGTCGGCGCCGGCACCTGGTGGATCGGGTGCTCGGCCCAGAGCGCCTCGGCGACGTGGTCGACGAGCCCCTCCATGTCGTAGAGGGCGTGCACGTTCGCCAGCTCGCGGAACGCGATGTTCAGCGCCGGATCCCGCGCCCGCACCGAGTAGCCCACCACCCGGCACCCCGGGTCGGTGGTCGCCAGGCGGTCGGCGACCTCGAGGCCCGCGCACAGCGGGACCGACGGATCGGCGACGCGATCGTTCGGATGGCGGGTGGCGTCGACGAGCGCCACATCGAGGTGCTCGGGCGTCGAGCGCAGCGCCGAGGCGTGGTCGAGCGCCCACGCCTCGGTCACGCGCTGGCCCGACGGGCCCAGCGCCCGGTCGAGGCACGACCGGATCAGGTGGACCGCGGCCAGGCCGTCCTCGACGATCAGGACGCGCACGCCCGCTCGTCGTTCGTGCAGCCACCGTCGCACCTCGTCGCACTCGGTGCGGATGTCGGCGACGAGGCGGTCGTCGAGGGAGGGCGCCACGAGGGCCAGCTCTCGCTCGGCCAGCTCGACCTGCGCCTCGAAGCGATCGAGCTCCCGGTCGCTCGCCGACCGGCGAGCGACGCCCACCTGCTCGGCGAACTCGTTCCGCAGGCGGCCCTGCAGCTCGGCGACCTCGTCGTCCACCGCGGTCGCCGCCCCCCGGGCGGCGATGTGCGCCTCGGCGAGCCACAGGAGGCCGAGGATCGCCCGCTCGGGCCGGGCGATCGGGTCGCGGGCGATCGGGAGGGCCCAGCAGGCGGCCAGGATCGCGGTGAGGGTGCGCCGCAGCGGCGGCGGGGTCCGTCGGCCGTAGAGCGCCAGCGCGATGACCGCGGGAAGGGCGAGGTGCGTGGCCGGGTGGAGGCCGCGGTTCGTGGCCAGGTCGCGCGGGGCCCGCCCGGCGAGCGCGAGGCTGGCGAGGGCGGCGGGGACCACGCTCGCCGCCACCACCAGCGGCGCGGGCTCGGTCGCGACGGCGTCGCGTGGGGCGGTCGAGAGGCGGCGATGGACCGCAAGGGCACCGAGCAGGGTCGCGCCCGAGGCTGGGGCCACGATCGCGAGCGCGCGCGGAGGGCGGGGTTGAGCCAGGTGATCACGTGCGAGCACGCCCCCACGACGAGCACGAGCGACGGCATGGGGTCGACGTTGCCGAGCCCACCCACCCGCGGCGCCGGCTCGGCCAGCTCGAGGGACCGGCCCTGGTAGCGGAGCACGACGGCGCGACCAGCGACCGCGTCGACCACCAGCTCGGTCCCGCTGCGACCGGCCTCGGCGTCGATCTGGTCGAGGCGGGCCGCGAGCTCGCGCTGCTGCTCGCGGCTGAGGAACGTGTCGGCGCGGTCCGACGGGACGATCGCCAGATCGAGCGCCGCTCGCAGCAGGGTCGTCCCCTCCAGGTCCTCCACCACCGATGCCGGGTGGGCGCCCTGCTCCTGGGCGGCCCGGCGCGCCGGCTCCGAGCCGCTCGCCCCCAGGGCCAGCAGGACCTTCTTGAAGTTGTGGCCCGGCGAGGCCTGCACGGCGGTGCTGGCGGCCGCGAGCCGAGCCTCTTCGCGCACCTGGGCGGCCACCCGCCGCATCCACCGGTCGCGGGCGGCTCGGTGCAGCGAGGCCTGGTGGGTCACCACCGCGATCGAACCGCCGAGGTGGAGCGCCGCGGGCAGCAGGAGGTGCGGCCGGGGCCGCCGACCGGCCCGCCGGTCGGCGGCGAACGCGATCGCCGCCGCCACGGCACCGGGTGCGAGCGTCGCCGCGCCGGGACGTCGCTCGCCCGATCGGCCCACCGCCAGCCCGGCCCGCAGGCTGGGCGGCACCGCGGAGAGGAAGTGGGCGGCCATCGCCGCGTCGGGCCGATCGGGGGCGAGCCGCGACCAGCAGGCGGCATCGAACCCCGATGCCACCGCGTCCGCAGCCGGCGGGAACCGGTCGTCGGGAGCGTGGTGGCGGCCCACGTCGGCGGCGAGGGACGCGACGAGCGCGACGGCCACGCGACCTCGGTGGCGAGACCCCCGGTCGGCCCACGCCATGGCGGCCAGCGTCAGGTGGGTGCCGACGCGCACCGCGAGCGCGACCCGCCTCCCCTGCTCGACCAGCGTCGTCACGTCCGAGCCCCCCTGCGTCCCCGGCCCCTCTCCGCCGCGGGCGCCGATCGTAGAGCGCCCCGGCCGGCCACGAGCCGGCGAGCGGCAGCGTGCGCGTCGCCGCGCTCGCCCACGAGGGCGTCGGCCTGCTCGGCGACCGCGATGCACGCCGCCAGCGCCTGCTCCGGGTGGCGCTGCGCCGCCACGGCGTTGGCCAGCAGGGCGAGGGTCGCCTCTCCTCGACCCATCGCCCGCCACGGTCCCACCGCCGCGGCTCGGTAGGCCAACGAGGCCACGAGGGTCGGCCGCTCTCCTGGCCCCCGGCGTGGGGAGCTCGAGGCGGTCGGTGCCGCCATCGCCCGCCGGCGCCGCAGCGGCCGAGGCCACCCGGTCACCAGGCCGGTCGCCAGATCGACGAGGGCGTACTCGTCCGAGCGGACGTGCGCGCCGAGGTCGCCCATCGCTGCCACAGGGTGGACTTGCCAGCGAACGACGGACCGGGGAGCACGATCACCTCACCGTCGTGGACGACGAGCCCGGCATGCACGGCGATGCGCCCGACGAGGTGCTCGGCGGCGAAGACCGACAGCTCCGATTCGACGGCCGCCCAGCCACCGGGCCGATCCCTCCCGTCGACCCGAAGCGTGGGCTCGTCGGCGCTCGGGAGATCGGCCAGCTCGAGGTACCGATCTCCCGCGGCCGGCCCCGACCGATGGGTGGGGAGCCACCTCGGCGAGGCCGACCGCAGGCAGGTAGCGCCGCGGCCTCCACGAGCGCGGGGGCCGCCCAGCACGACGGTCGCGCTGTCCTCGGCCGCCAGCCACCGTCTCCTCCACCACGTCGCTCGTCGGCGCTAGCCGGACGGTCGCCGCCAGCCAGGTGAGCGTGGCCTTCGCCGGCCTGCGACGTGCCGCTGGGCGTGGTCGCGAGGGTGCGTCCCGTGGCGGTGGCATCGGTCGCCGACGTCAGCCCGCTCACCAGGTTCCCCCTCGCTTGCCTCCCGGCGCTCCGCCAGACGAGACGCCATTGCCGCGCTTCCCCGCCGTACCGGCCACCACCGCCACCACCGCCCGCACCGTTCAGGCTCGGGCCGTCGCCCCGGGCCGACCCGCCGTCGACACCGCATCCGACCGTTGCACGGGATGCGCCGCCCGCCCCACCGTTCGCGCTGGTGAGGCGGAGTCGGCACCGCCACCACCGGCGCCACCACCGGCGAGGAGGATGCACCCGGAGCAGCACGCTGGCTGCGCCTCCGCCCCAGCCCCGCCGGCGTTGTCACCCGCCTCCGGTGCCGCCGGCGTACTCGCCGAGCGGGTTGGTGCCGCCGCGCCGCCGTTCGAGAAGGTGCTGTTGCCGAAGTTGTTCACGCCGCCGCCACCGCCCGCGCCGATGGCGACCGACAAGGACTCGCCAGCGGTCACGAGAGACGACCCCCACCGGCCCGGCTGGCCACCGGCGCCGCCGAAGCGGTCGTTCGCGGCGAAGATGGCGGCCAGATCATCGCCACCGCCGCCACCCGCGCCGCCGATCAGGTCGACGCCCAGCTGGGTCACGGTCGCGGGCACCACGAACGACGCCACGCTGCCCGTGGCGCCGAACGCCTGGGAGCCATCGGCGAAGGTCACTGGTTCGACGCCGCCGGCGCCCACGACGTTCACGGCGCGCAGGTGCACGACGCTCGACGCGGTGACGCCGTGGACCGTGGCCGGGCCGGCCGTGACCGCCGGGCTGAAGGCCGTCCACGTGGTGCCACCGTCGCTGGACCACTCGTAGTTGGAGATCGGCGACCCGCCGTCGGACAGAGGGTGAACGAGAGGTCGACGGCATCGAGGGCTGGTGCTGGCGCCGACGATCGTGGGCGCGCCGGGCACGGTGGCACCACCACCACCACCACCACCGCCGCCACCGCCACCGCCGCCGCCGCGGCGGCGGCGCTCGGCAGCACGAGGAACGCCACGCCGGCGGCGCCGCGGCGGCGGCGCCGACGAGGACGGTGCGGCGATCGGTCTCGCCGCAGGGGACCGACGATGCCGGCCTCGAGCAGCTGGTCGAGGGCGCCGAGGAGCCGGTCGGGCACCGGCCCCTCGACGTCCGGGGCCACCGCCCGCAGGGCGGCGGCCTGGTCCTCGTCGAGCCGGTAGACCACCTGCTCCCCGGCGTCGAGCACCACCAGCTCGTCGCCCACCTCCTCCGCGTGCAACCCCGGGCGCAGCCCGACCTCGGTCCCCTTGCGAGTCATGTCCGTCCCTCCGGTTCGATGATGGGAGGAAGGGTGCTCCAGGGCGACCGAGCCGTCCCGCGCCATCGACGCATTCGCTCCGTTCCGTCGATCCGAGGCTCGGGATCGGATCGACCTGCCTACCGTCCGTGTTGCGCGACCCACCAGGAGGCAGCCATGGCGACCGCCACCATCACCACCCACGACGGCCTTCCGCTCGAGCTCGAGCACGAGGCCTTCGGTCGGCGGTCCGATCCGGCGGTGCTGCTCATCATGGGGACCGGCACGTCGATGATGGGATGGGATGCCGACCTGTGCCGCCTGGTGGCCCAGCACGGCTACCGGGTGATCCGCTACGACCACCGCGACGTCGGCCGCTCGACGAAGGTCGCGACGTCGGGCGACCCGATCGACGCCGTGCTCTCGGCCTTCGGGACGGGCGACGCCGCCCCGCCGTACTCGGTCAGGGACCTCGCCGCCGACGCTGTGGGGCTGCTCGACGCCCTCGACGTCCACCGAGCCCACGTCGTGGGCGCCTCGCTGGGCGGGATCGTCGCCCAGTGGCTCGCGATCGACCACGGCGACCGGGTGGCGTCGCTCACCGTGGCCAGCTCCACCACCTGCGAGCCGGGGATCGGCCAGCCCACGGCCGAGGCGGTGGGCGCGCTGCTGGCGCCGGCGGGCACGACCCTCCCCGAGTTCGTCGAGGCCCAGGTGGTGCTGCGCCGCGCCATCGGCGGCCCCCGTCGACGAGGACCACGTCCGCGCCCAGGCCGCGGCGATGTGGCACCACGCCGAGGGTCCCCAGAACCGCCTCCACCACCTGGCCGCCCTGGTGCACGCCCCGGCGACCTGGCCCCACCTCGGCGGGGTGGCGGCGCCGACGCTCGTGGTCCACGGCGCCGCCGACCCGGTGGTGGACCCGAGCGGCGGGCACCGCATCGCCGAAGGGATCGCCGGGGCCGAGCTGCTCGTGGTCGACGACCTCGGTCACGACCTCCCGCCGGCAGGAGTTCTGGCACACAACGCCGGACCGGCGCAAGTGCCGCCCGATGCACCTGGGGAGGCGCGGCGCCGCTCGCTGACGGCCCTTCTCGCTCGGACGCGCCGCAGCCGCCGCCCCCGAGGGGACGACGGCTGCGGTCCGAAGCGGTGAGCGGGCGGGCCCGCCCGGTGCTACTTGAGCTCGACGGTGGCGCCAGCGGCCTCGAGGGCCTCCTTGGCCTTGTTGGCGTCCTCCTTGGAGGCCTTCTCGAGGATGGGCTTGGGCGCGTTGTCCACCAGCTCCTTGGCCTCCTTGAGGCCGAGGTTGGTGAGGGCGCGCACCTCCTTGATGACGTTGATCTTCTTCTCGCCGGCGGCGGCGAGGATCACGTCGAACTCGTCCTGCTCCTCGGCGGCACCGGCGTCGCCACCACCGGCGGCGGGGCCGGCGGCCACGGCGACGGCGGCGGGAGCCGCAGCGGTCACGCCGAACTTCTCCTCGAACGCCTTGAGCAGCTCGCTCAGCTCGAGGACGGTCAGGTTGGCGATGGAATCGAGGATCTCTTCCTGGGTGGCCATGATCAGCTCTCCTTCTCGGTGTCGGCCGACTCCTCGGCCTGATCGGTGTCGGTGTCGGCAGCAGCGGCGGGAGCCTCTGCGGGGGTGTCCTCCGCCGGGGCATCCGCCTCGGCCTCGGGAGCGGGCGCCTCCACCTCGGCGTCGGCCGCGGGGGCCTCGTCCTCGGCAGCGGCGGGGGCGTCGGCCGGGGCGCCGGGTGCGCCGCCCTGGTCGATGAGGGCCTTGAGGCCGTACGCGAAGTTGCGCGGCAGGGCCTCGAGGAGGTTGGCCATCTGCTGCATGGGCGCAGCCATGAGGCCGGCGAGCTTGGCGAGGAGCACCTCGCGAGGCTCGAGGTCGGCGAGGGCCTTGACGCCCGCCTCGTCGATCACCTGCTCGCCGAGCAGACCGCCCTTGACCACGAGGGCCGGGTTGGTCTTGGCGAAGTCCTGCAGGGCCTTGGCGACGCTCACGGCGTCTCCGGTGACGAACGCGATGGCCGTGGGGCCGGTGAGCAGGTCGTCGAGCTCGAGGCCGAGGTCCCGGGCCGCGATGCGGACCAGGGTGTTCTTGTAGACCTTGTACTCGCCGCCCGCGTTGGTCAGCGCTCGGCGCAGCTCGGCGGTGGACGCCACGTCGAGGCCCCGGTACTCGGTCAGCACGGCCGCCGACGATTCCTCGAGCTTGGCTCGGACCTCGTCGACCACCGCGACCTTCTCCGGTCGGGGGTTCTCCATGGGCACCTCCTCTCTCTGTGTCTCGGGTGAAAAAGCGAACTGGGCGTCCGCAGACGGCGAACACCCAGAGGAGACGAGAGATCGTCCACCTCGTCTGGCGGGACGGGCCCATTCTCACCCGGAGGTGACCAGAGGTCTTCGGCGACTGCAGGTTGTGCGGGGGCCACCGTAGCCGGTGGCCCCCCGGAACTCCTAGGCGACGGCCTCGGGCTTGAGCCGGTTGGCGTCGACCTTGACGCCGGGGCCCATGGTCGAGGACACCACGATCTTCTTCAGGTACCGACCCTTGGCCGAGGCCGGCTTGGCCCGCTGCAGCTCGTCGAGCACGGCGCGGAAGTTGTCCTCGAGCGCCTCGGGCCCGAAGCTGGCCTTGCCGAGCGGCACGTGCACGTTGCCGTAGCGGTCGGTGCGGTACTCCACCTTGCCGCCCTTGAACTCGCCGACGGCCTTGGCCACGTCGGTGGTCACCGTGCCGGTCTTCGGGTTGGGCATGAGGCCGCGAGGGCCGAGCACGCGACCGAGGCGACCGACGGTGGGCATCTGGTCGGGCGTGGCGATGGCCAGGTCGAAGTCGAGCATGCCGCCCTCGACCTCGGCGGCGAGGTCGTCGGCGCCCACGAAGTCGGCGCCCGCCTCGCGGGCCGCGGTGGCGGCCTCGCCGGCTGCGAACACGGCGATGCGCACGTCCTTGCCGGTGCCCGCGGGCAGCGCCACGGTGCCGCGCACCATCTGGTCGGCCTTGCGGGGATCGACGCCGAGGCGCACGACCAGCTCGACCGTCTCGTCGAAGGTGGCCGACGCCAGGCTCTTCACAAGCTCCAGCGACTCGGTCACGCCGTGCAGCGCATCGCGGTCGAACCGCTTCGACGCGTCGGAGTACTTCTTGCCCTTCGCCATGGTGGCTCCCTCGGTGGTTCGTGGCCGCCGGGCGAGGTGGTCCCGGTCGAGCCGTGGTGGACCGCCCGCCGGACGGCGGGCGGCGAGATTCGGGTCAGACGACGGTGAGGCCCATCGAGCGGGCGGTGCCCTCGATGATCTTCTTGGCGGCGTCGAGGTCGTTGGCGTTCAGGTCGGGGAGCTTCACCTTCGCGATCTCCTCGATCTGGGCGGACGTGACCGAGCCGGCCACCTCCTTGCCCGGGTTGTTGGCGGCCTTCTCGACCCCGGCGGCCTCGCGCAGCAGCACCGGCGCCGGCGGCGTCTTGGTGATGAACGTGAACGACCGGTCCTCGAAGATCGTGATCTCGACCGGGATGATCGTGCCGCGCTGGGCCTCGGTCTGGGCGTTGTACGCCTTGCAGAAGTCCATGATGGCCACGCCGTGGGGGCCGAGTGCGGTGCCGACCGGCGGCGCGGGGGTGGCCTGGCCCGCCGGGATCTGGATCTTGACGACGGCCTTGACCTTCTTCTTGGCCATGTTCCTGTGTGCTCCTGCGAAAACTTGGGGACGGACGAGCGTAGGCGTCGGGCCTACAGCTTCGCCACCTGAGAGAAGTCGAGCTCGACCGGGGTCTCGCGGCCGAAGATGTTGACGAGGACCTTGACCTTGAGCTTCTCCTCGTCGATGGCGTCGATCTCGCCGTTGAAGTCGGCGAAGGGGCCCTCCTTGACGCGGACGGTCTCGCCGACCTCGTACTCGTGGCGGGGCCGAGCGGCGCGCGCCGGGGCGGCCTCCTCGCCCTCGACCTCGACGGCGAGGAAGGTCTCGACCTCCTTGCGCCGCAGCGGCGAGGGCTTGGTGCCCTGGCCGACGAACCCGGTGACGCCGGGGGTGTTGCGGATCACGTACCACGAGTCGTCGTCGAGGAAGCAGCGCACGAGGAGGTAGCCCGGGAACATCTTCTTCTGGGCGATGACCTTCTTGCCGTTCTTGAACTCGACGACCTCCTCCATGGGGATGACCACCTCGTGGATGCGGCCCTCCATGTTCATCGACGAGGTGCGGGCCTCGAGGTTCTGCTTGACCTTCTTCTCGTAGCCCGACTGGGTGTGCACGACGAACCACTTGCCCGGACGGTCGGCCGGGTTGTCGACGACGACCGGCGCCTCGGCCACCAGCTCCTCGGCATCGACCGCCTCGCCCTCGGGGGCGGCGGCGAGGATCTCGCCCGTGTCGGGGTCCACGACCGGTGGGGCCTCGGCCTCGGAGGCCGCGCCCTCGACGAGCTCGGCCACCTGCTCCTCTCCCTGCTCGGACAGCGCCTCGCCCTCGGCGGGCGCGGCGTCGGGCGCCGGCGCGTCCGTCTCGGGGGTGTCGGGGTTGTCGTCGAAGCTCATGTGGGTGGCACCGTTGGCTGGGTGGGGCGTGACCGGAGGGTCACTGGTCGATGATCCAGAACACGCCCTCGGAGAAGACGTAGTCCATGCCGGCGATCAGGCCGGTCATGATGACGAGGAAGATGAAGACGATCAGCGAGAGGTTGAGCGTCTCGCTGCGGGTGGGCCAGGCGACCTTGCGGAGCTCGGCGTTCACCTCGCGCACGAACTCGCGCGGCTTGGTGCGCGGCTCGCGCGGGGCGTTGGCGGACGGCGCCTGGCGCCGCTCGCGCACCGGGTTGCCCTCGGCATCCAGGTCGCCCTGGCGCTGCAGCAGGCGCTTCTGCTCTCGGTTCATCGCCATGGCTGGCCTCGGCGCATCGTCGTGGGGATCAGGGAAGCAGGGCAGGAGGGACTCGAACCCGCAACCGCCGGTTTTGGAGACCGGTGCTCTACCAATTGAGCTACTGCCCTCGGGTTTGGTTCGGCCGACCACCTTAGGCTGTGGCCGGAGGGGGGCCAACTCGGGTTCGAGGCGGTGCGCCGGCCCCTGGCATGGCAGGCTCGCGGGGTGCCCTCCGACCCCTCGGCCGACGTCGCGACGCTCGATGTGACGACCGCGGCGCCGACGGGGTCGGACCGACCGATGCGGCTGCTGCACCCGCCCACCGCCCCCCTCGACGAGCTGGTCGACGCCGCGCGCCGGGGCGAGGGGCGCGCCTTCGAGGAGCTGGTGCGGCGCACCTCGGCCGAGACCTTCACCCTGGCCCGCCGCCTCGTGAGCGACGAGGACGACGCCCGCGACGTCGTGCAGGAGGCCTACCTCCGCGCGTTCCGGTCGATCGGCTCGTTCCGGGGGGAGGCCCAGTTCACCACCTGGCTCTACCGCATCACCGCGAACTGCGCCTCCACCCACCTCGGGCGTCGGCGGCGCCACCGCCACGACGAGCTCGACGAGGAGGCCGAGCTCGTCGACCCCGCGCTCGAGCACGACCCCGAGGCGGCCACCGACGCCGCCCTGCTGCGCCAGCGCCTCGAGCTGGCCGTGGCCGAGCTCCCGCCCCGGCTGCGCGCCGTCGTCGTGCTGCGCGACATCTACGACCTGTCCCACGCCGAGGTGGCCGAGCAGCTGGGCATCTCCGAGTCGGCGGCGAAGGTGCGCCTGCACCGCGCCCGCCGGCGCCTGCGCGCCCAGGTCTTCCCGCTCGCGGGCGAGCGACCCGAGGCGGCGGAGGTCGAGGTCGAGGAGCACGCCCATGCGTCCTGAGCGAGGGCGCGCGCGCACTGCGGTCGAGGAGCCGCCCTGCGCCGGGCTGGCCGAGCGGCTGGCGGGCGTGGTCGACGACTCGGCCGCCCTCGACCGCTCCGAGCGCCGCCACGTCGAGCGCTGCCTGCGGTGCCAGGCCGAGCTGGCCCAGCACCGCAAGCTGCTGCGGGCCATGCGGTCGCTCCGGGCCACCACCCTGGCCACCCCCGACGGGCTGGTGGTCGACGTGCTGGCCCAGCTCGAGGCCTCGGGGAGCGCCGCGCCGTGCGCCGCCCTCACCGGCCGCCGCGCCGCCTACCTCGGCGGCATCGCCGCCGCCGCCACCGCGGCGGGCGCCGGGGCGGCCATCGTGCTGGTGACCTGCGGTCGCCGCGGGCGCCTGCCGCTCGCCGGCTGAGCGGCCCGGAACGGCGAACGGGGCGCCCGGAGGCGCCCCGTTCGGGTGGATCGTCTCGCCGGCGAGCCGGCGGGCGACTACTTGATGATCTTGGTGACGCGGCCGGCGCCCACGGTGCGGCCACCCTCACGGATGGCGAACCGCAGCCCCTCGTCCATGGCGATCGGCGCGATCAGCTCCACGGTCATCTGCGTGTTGTCACCCGGCATGCACATCTCCGTGCCCTCCGGCAACGAGATCGTCCCGGTCACATCCGTGGTCCGGAAGAAGAACTGCGGCCGATAGTTCGCGAAGAACGGCTTGTGACGGCCACCCTCCTCCTTCGTGAGCACGTACACCTCACCCTCGAAGTTCGTGTGCGGCGTGATGCTCCCCGGCTTGCACAGCACCTGACCCCGCTCCACCTCCTCCTTCTTCGTACCCCGCAGCAACGCACCGATGTTGTCGCCCGCCTGGCCTCATCGAGCAGCTTGCGGAACATCTCCACACCCGTGCACGTCGTCTTCTGCGTGTCCTTCAGACCAACGATCTCCACCTCATCACCGGTGTGGATCTGACCCTGCTCCACCTTCCCGGTCACCACCGTCCCCCGACCCGTGATCGAGAACACATCCTCGATCGGCATCAAGAACGGCTTGTCGATGTCACGCACCGGCTCCGGCACGAAGCTGTCCACCTCCGCCATCAACTCCAACACCTGCGCCGCCGCATCCGCATCACCCTCGAGCGCCTTCAGGGCAGACACCCGAACCACCGGCGTGTCATCACCCGGGAACTCGTACTCCGTCAGCAGCTCGCGGACCTCCATCTCCACCAGCTCCAACAGCTCCTCATCATCGACCATGTCGCACTTGTTCAGCGCCACCACGATCGACGGAACCCCACCTGCCGAGCCAACAGCACATGCTCACGCGCCTGCGGCATCGGACCATCCGTCGCCGCCACCACCAAGATCGCCCCATCGACCTGCGCCGCACCGGTGATCATGTTCTTGATGTAATCCGCGGACCCGGCATGTCCACATGCGCGCAGTGACGATTCGCCGTCTCATACTCCACATGGGAGATGTTGATCGTGATCCCCCGCTGGCGCTCCTCCGGCGCCTTGTCGATCATGTCGAACGGCGTGAACGCCGTCGTCGGATCCGCATCGTGCAACGTCTTGGTGATCGCCGCCGTCAACGTCGTCTTGCCATGGTCGATGTGACCCATCGTCCCGATGTTCAGGTGCGGCTTGTTGCGCTCGAACTTCTCCTTGCCCATGGCGGTGGATCTCCCTTGTGGATGTTGGGCGGGTGGGACGCGACCGGCCCCGCTGCGGGGCTCGGACGAGTGGTAGCGGCGACCGGGTTCGAACCGGTGACAACTCGATTATGAGCCGAGTGCTCTGACCAACTGAGCTACGCCGCCAGGAACTGGCGTGCGAGCCTCCTGTGGGAATCGAACCCACGACCTCTTCCTTACCATGGAAGCGCTCTGCCGACTGAGCTAAGGAGGCGAGGCGCCCACCGGCGCGATGCCGGGAGGGACCGGCCGGTCAGCATAGCGAGCGCTCCCCCGTGCGACGAAAGCCGGTTCCCGCCCCGGCGGCGGCCCAGACGGCGCCGCCGAGGCCCCTAGGCCGAACGGCCCACGAACGCCTCAACTTCCGCTGGTCGGCGCCGATGGGGCGCGGTGCAGTACTCGCGCCTGGTGATCGAGGAGGGGACGACCACCTTCTCCCTCAGCTTCCACCCCCGCCTCACCGTCGTGGCCGGCGTGGACAGCGGCGCGCGCAAGGGGCTGGTGGCCGAGCTCATCGGCGGGCTCGGCAGCACCCGGACCGGCGTGAACCTCGAGCTGGCCGACGACCGCGGGCGACGCCTCGCCGTGCTGCGGCCGGCGTCGGGGGGCCATCGCATCATCGAGCTGAACAGCGGCACCGACGTGAGCGACGAGTTCCGCGCCACCGACGGGCGCCTCGACGTGCTCGGCCGCTACGGGATCGACGCCCGCACGGCGCGCGACCGCCTCCACCTCGACCGGACGATGCTCGAGCGCGACGCCCGGCGCGACGAGCGCGTGCAGCGGCTGAGCGAGCTCGACCAGACCGAGCTGTGGTCGACGGCGGCGCGGGTCCGCATCACCGAGGACGAGATGCAGGCGATCAGCGACGAGCATCGGGCCTCGGCCGAGGACGCCGAGCTGGTCGCCCGCATCGAGCGGCACCACCAGGGCCTCGAGGAGGCGGTCGAGCAGCACAAGGCGCTGCGGCGCGACGCCTCGCTCGTGTGCGGCGCCTCGCTCTTCGCTGCGGTGCCGGTGTCGGTGGTCCGCCCCGAGCTCGCGGTGCCGATCCTGGTGATCGGCATGGCGACGATCCTGCTCGCCTTCATGCTGCGCGCCCGGGTCGAGGCCGTGCAGCGCATGGAGCAGAGCGCGCTGGCCGATGCCGGCGTCGACTCGTACCTCGGCTACGTGGTGGGCCGGGTCGACCAGATGATGGACGACACCGAGGCCCGGCGCCGGCGCCTCGCCGTCGCCGAGGACCACCGGGCGGCCGCGCTGCGGTGGACCGACCTCGTCGGCGACGTCAGCGTGGAGTGGGCCCTCGCCCACCACGAGGAGATCGAGACGGCCGCTCGCCTGCGACGCGACCTGGCGACGCTCAGCCAGGTGTCGAGCACGGCGCCCGAGATCGACGACCACACCTCGTCGCTCGCCCAGGCCCTCATCTCGCACCTCGGTCGCCTGCGCACGCTGGGATCGGGCGGCGAGTCGCTCCCGCTGATCCTCGACGACCCGTTCACCGAGGTGGCGCCCTCCACCAAGCTGACGCTCGTCGAGCTGCTGGCGCGCAGCGCCGGGTCGCCCCAGGTGATCCTGCTGACCGATCAGGACGAGGTGGCCACCTGGGCCCGCCTCGAGGCCCTCACGGGCGAGGTCGCCCTGGTGGAGCCGGCGATCTCGACCCAGGCCACGCCTCGCTCGACGCCGGCGTCGGGCTCGGGGAACCTCGCGGTCTGACCCGCTCGGAAGCCCCGCGGCGACGAGGGGCGGGGGCCGGTAGCGTCGCGCCCCCGTGTCGGACGAGCCCCCCACCCCCACCGTCGACCTCGACGGCGAGCGCGCCGCGCTCGCGCGCGCCCGCGATGCCGTGCAGGCCAAGCTCGGGGCCCTCGCCGCCATCGAGGGCGGGGGCGCCGACGCCCTGGCCGACGAGTACATCGACGCCGTCGTGCGGGGCACGATCGAGAAGCTCCAGCAGGAGCTCGTGGTCTTCGGCCGCATCGACGACGACCAGCCGTGGCGCATCGGCCTCTACGGCATCGACCGCGACGGCGAGCAGCTGGTGGTCGACTGGCGGGCCCCGTTCGCCGGCGGCTTCTACCGCGCCGGCTTCGACGACCCGATGGGGCTGGCCCGGCGGGTGTCGTACGTCGGCTCGATCGACGACCTGTTCGTCGAGGAGCTCGCCACCGGCGAGGTGACCGGGTCGTCGCCGCTGCTCGGCGAGCTGGCGCGCAGCCGCGGCACCGAGATGCGCGCCGCGGTGGCCACCCTCCAGTCCGAGCAGGACGCCCTCGTCCGCCTCCCGCCCGACGCGACGCTCGTGCTGCGCGGCGGGCCGGGCACCGGCAAGACGGTCGTCGGGCTCCACCGCGCCGCGTGGCTCGTGTACAACGACCGCCGCCTCACCGCCGGGCGCATCCTCGTGCTCGGGCCGAGCGACCGCTTCCTCCGCTTCGTGTCCGCCGTGCTGCCCACCCTGGGCGAGGCCCGCATCCTCCAGACCACGTTCGACCGGCTGCTCGGCCCGTCGACGCCGGCGGGGAGCGACCCGGGCTGGCTCGACGCCCTCGACCGCTTCGAGGCCTCCCTCCTCGCCCCCGCCGAGCTGCGCGTCGGCCTCACCCGCATCCGCGAGGGCGACGTGGCCGCGGCGGCCGAGCGGGCCTCGGGCCGTGCCATCCCCTGGCGCGACCGCCGCAAGGTGTTCACCTCGGTGCTCGCCCGGGCCCACGGGCTCGCCGCGGGCGACGTGTCGAAGGCCGCCCGCGACGTCTGGCCGCCGATGTCGGCCGCGGCGGCGATGCGGCGGCTCCGATCGCCCTCGCTGCTCCGCACGCTCGGCCTGCCGACCGACGTCATCGCCGGGTGGACGGCCGCGCCGGCCGACGGCGCCCTGCTCGACGAGGTG
This sequence comes from Acidimicrobiales bacterium, assembly GCA_041394165.1. Lineage (GTDB taxonomy): Bacteria > Actinomycetota > Acidimicrobiia > Acidimicrobiales > Iamiaceae > Aquihabitans. The sequence continues at coordinate 214,088 of JAWKIT010000005.1, read as the reverse complement.
CGCGCCCGCTTCGAGGGGGTTCCCGCCACCTACGGCCACGCCATCGTCGACGAGGCCCAGGACCTGTCGCTCCTCCAGCTGCGGGCCGTGCAGCGCCGCAGCACGGGGCTCACGCTCGTGGGCGACGACGCCCAGCGGTCGGGCGCCCACGGGCTCGGGCTGCGCCGCGCCGCCGCCCAGCTCGGGGTCGCGCCGGCCGAGATGGCCACCGCCTACCGGATGTCGGCGGAGATCGCCGACTGGCTGAACGCCCACGCCGAGCGCCACGGCATCGATGCCGTGCACCTGGTGGGCATCCGCCCGACCGGCGTGGCCGTGCGCGAGCTGGTGGGAGGCGCCGAGCAGCACGGCACGGCCGTCGCCGAGCTCGACGGGCGGTGGGCCAACGTGGCGAGCATCGGCGCCGACGATGCATGGAGCCACAAGGGGGTGGAGTACGACGCGGTCGTGGTCGACGCCGCCGGCATGGACCCGGCCGCGGTGTACCTCGCCGCCTCGCGCGCCGCCCACGAGCTCGTGGTGGTGCACCCCGCCAGCTGAGCCCCGAGACCACGACAGCCCCGCCGAGGTGGCGGGGCTGCTGGTGGTGGGCCCGGTTGGATTTGAACCAACGTAGGCGTGAGCCGACGGGTTTACAGCCCGTTCCCTTTGGCCACTCGGGCACGGACCCAGGGAGCCGTCACCTTAGCGAGCAGCCGGGGGGCGGCGGCAACCGGGAACCACCCGGGCCGCCGGCGGTAGGGTCGAGCCCATGCCCAGCTTCGACGTGGTCTCCGAGGTCGACATGCAGGAGGTCCGCAACGCGGTGGACCAGGCGGCGCGCGAGCTCGCCAACCGCTACGACTTCAAGGGCACCGACTCCTCGCTCGAGCTCGGCGAGAGCGAGATCAAGATGGCCACCTCCTCGGAGGACCGGCTGATCGCCCTGCGCACCCTCCTCGAGGAGAAGCTCGTCAAGCGGCAGGTCTCGCTGAAGTCGATCGACTACGGCAAGGTCGAGGAGGCGTCGGGCGCCCGTGTCCGCCAGAGCGCGGCCATCGTCGCCGGCATCTCGTCCGACAAGGCCCGCGAGCTCAACAAGTTCATCAAGGGCCTCGGCCTGAAGGGCGTGCAGAGCCAGACCCAGGGCGACCAGCTGCGGGTGATGGGCAAGAAGCGCGACGACCTCCAGGCCGTCATCGCCGAGCTCAAGGCCGGCGACTTCGGCGTCCCGCTGCAGTTCAACAACTTCCGAGACTGAGCGCCGCACCCGACCCCGGGCGCGGCGATGCCCCGCCCGGGTGGAAGGGGCGGGGCATCGCCATCGGGCCGCCGGCGGCGGGAATCCGGCGACCCGAGATCGGCAGGGCAGCTCAGCTGCGCCACTCGCCGCTGCGGAGGCGGCGGATCCGATCGTCCATGGGCGGGTGGGTGGTGAAGAGGTTGCCGAACTGCACGCGACCACCGGCGAGCGGGTTGGCGATGTAGGCGCCGGCCTGGGCGGGCGGCACCATCGCCGGCACGGCCCGGGTGCCGCGGTCGAGCTTCTCGAGCGCCGAGGCCAGCGGCTCGCCCGTGCCGAGGAGCCGAGCACCCCGGCGATCGGCCTCGTACTCCCGGCTGCGGCTGAGCGCCATCTGCAGCACGCCGGCCGCCATGGGCGCCAGGATCGACAGGGCGAGCACGCCGATCACGTTGTCGTCGCGGTCGCGCCCGCCGCCGCCGAAGATGGCGCCGAAGCGGGCGATCGAGGCGAGCAGGGTGATGCCCATGGCGACCGCGGCGGCCACCGACGAGATCAGGATGTCGCGGTTGCGGACGTGGCTGATCTCGTGGGCCAGCACGCCCTGGAGCTCCTCCCACGTGAGCACGTCGAGGATGCCCTTGTTGACGCAGACGGCGGCGTTGGCCGGGTTGCGCCCGGTGGCGAAGGCGTTGGGCTGGGGGTCGGGCGAGACGTACAGGCGCGGCATCGGGATGTCGGCGCGCTGGGCGAGGTCGGCCACGATCGCGTGGTAGCGGGGCATCTGCTCGGGCGTGACCTCGACGGCGCGAGCGGCCCGGATGGCCAGCTTGTCGGAGAACCAGTACGACCCGCCGACGAACGCCATGCCGAGGGTGAAGCCGATGATGGCCCCGGTGGTGCTCCCGAGGAGCCCGCCGAGGACCACGAGCAGGCCGCCGATGCCGGCGAGCAGGACCGCGGTCTTGAGGTTGTTCTTCATGGGCGCAGACGGGAGCGGGGTGGGGAGGTCGCTCCGGACGGCTCGAACGCTACGGCGGCGCGCCGAAAGCGGAGCGAAGGCGCAGATAGGGACCGTCGATGCCCTCCATTGAGAGAAACGATCGAGATGGCGTTGATCCATCGGCGCCATCTATCTACGGTGGGACCCGTCAGATCCCAACGACTCCGATGGAGCACCCCAACCATGGCTCAGGTCAACACCGAGATCCTCCCCTTCGAGACGACCGCCTTCCGCAACGGCGAGTTCGTCGACGTCAGCGACCAGGACGTCCGCGGGAAGTGGGCGATCTTCTTCTTCTACCCGGCCGACTTCACCTTCGTCTGCCCCACCGAGCTCGGCGACCTCGCCGACCACTACGAGGAGCTGAAGGGCCTGGGCGTCGAGGTGTACAGCGTCTCGACCGACACCCACTTCGTCCACAAGGCGTGGCACGACGCGTCCGACACCATCGGCAAGATCACCTACACGATGCTGGGCGATGCCAACGGCACCATCACCAACAACTTCGGCGTGATGCGCCCCGGCGCCGGCCTCGCCGACCGGGCCACGTTCCTCGTCGATCCCGACGGGATCGTGCAGTTCATGGAGATCACCGCCGAGGGCATCGGCCGCAACGCGGCCGAGCTCGTCCGCAAGGTCAAGGCCGCCATCTACGTCCGCGAGCACCCGGGCGAGGTGTGCCCGGCCAAGTGGGAAGAGGGCGCCGAGACCCTCGCCCCCTCGCTGGACCTCGTCGGCAAGATCTGACGCCCCGGGGCCCGGCCGCCGTCATGGCGGCCGGGCCCACCGTCCCCCTCCCCTCCCCCCACCTCTCCGGAGACCGCCGTGCTCGACGCCAACCTCACCGCCCAGCTCCGCACCCACCTCGAGAAGCTCGTGCACCCCGTCGAGCTCGCCGCCTCCCTCGACGACTCGCCCGCCTCGGCCGAGCTGGCCGAGCTGCTCGACGAGCTCGCCGCCCTCTCCCCGTTGCTCACGGTCGTGCGGCGCGACGACTCGCCCCGGCGCCCCTCGTTCGCCATCGTCCGGGTCGGCACCGACGTGTCGGTGCGCTTCGCCGGCATCCCGCTCGGCCACGAGTTCACCTCGCTCGTCCTCGCCCTCCTGCAGGTCGGCGGCCACCCGCCGTCGATCGACGACGACCTCGCCGAGCGCATCCGCTCGCTGCCGGGCGACCACGACGTCGAGATCTTCTTCTCCCTCACCTGCCAGAACTGCCCCGACGTGGTGCAGGGCTTCAACGCCCTCAGCGTCCTCAACCCGTCGTTCCGGATCACGAGCATCGACGGCGCCAAGTTCCAAGACGAGGTCGAGGCCCGCAAGGTCATGGCCGTGCCCACCGTGTTCGTCGACGGGGAGCTGTTCGACCAGGGCCGCATGACGATCGGCCAGATCGTCGACCGCCTCGACGAGGGCGCGGACGAGCGCGCCGCCGCCGAGCTCGCCGCCAAGGACGACTTCGACGTGCTGGTGGTGGGCGGCGGTCCCGCTGGCGCCTCCGCGGCGATCTACGCCGCCCGCAAGGGCATCGCCACCGGCGTCGTGTCCGAGCGCTTCGGTGGCCAGGTGCTCGACACCATGGCCATCGAGAACCTCATCTCGGTGCCCCACACCGAGGGCCCGAAGCTGGCCGCCGCGCTCGAGCAGCACGTCCACGAGTACGACGTCGACGTGATGGACCGCCAGCGCGCCGCCAAGCTCCTGCCCGCCGACGAGCCCGGCGGGCTGATCGGCGTCGAGCTCGACAACGGCGCCGTGCTGCGCTCGAAGACCGTCGTGCTGTCCACCGGGGCGCGCTGGCGCTCGATGAACGTGCCCGGCGAGCAGGAGTACCGCAACAAGGGCGTCACCTACTGCCCGCACTGCGACGGCCCCCTCTTCAAGGGCAAGGCCGTGGCGGTCATCGGCGGCGGCAACTCAGGCGTCGAGGCGGCCATCGACCTCGCCGGCGTGGTGCGCCACGTCACGCTCCTCGAGTTCGACTCGAAGCTGCGGGCCGACGAGGTGCTGCAGGCCAAGCTCCGCAGCCTCCCGAACGTCGACATCATCGTGAGCGCCATGACCACCGAGGTCGTGGGCGACGGCGATGCGGTCACCGGGCTCATCTACGAGGAGCGCGACACCGGCCACCGCCACCAGGTGGAGCTGCAGGGGATCTTCGTGCAGATCGGCCTGCTGCCCAACACGGAGTGGCTGGCCGACACCGTGGAGCTCACGGCGCGGGGCGAGATCGTGATCGACCACCGCGGCGAGACCTCGGTCCCCGGGGTGTTCGCCGCCGGCGATGCCACCACGGTGCCCTACAAGCAGATCGTGGTCGCCCTCGGTGCCGGCGCCACGGCGGCGCTCAGCGCCTTCGACCACCTGATCCGCACCAGCGCCCCCACCCCCGAGCCGGTCCCCGCCTGATCGTGGGACCGGGCGGGGTGGGGCAGCGCTCGCCGGGCGGCACCTCGTGAACCTGCGCGACCTGCAGTACCTCGTCGCCCTGGCCGAGCACCGGCACTTCGGCCGGGCCGCCGAGGCGTCGTTCGTGAGCCAGCCGACCCTCTCCACCCAGATCCGCAAGCTGGAGCAGGAGCTGGGCGTCGAGCTCATCGAGCGCAGCCCGCGCCAGGTCCTGCTCACCGAGGCCGGCACCCAGGTGGTCGAGCGGGCTCGGGCGGTGCTGGCCGAGGTCGACGACATCCGCCGCATCGCGGACCGCGCCCGCGACCCCGAGGCCGGCTCGGTCCGCATCGGGCTGTTCCCCACGCTCGCGCCCTACCTGCTCCCCCACGTGGTGCCCGCCGTGCACCGGCGGTTCCCTCGCCTCGAGCTGCTGCTGGTGGAGGAGAAGACCGACGTCCTGCTCGCCCAGCTGCGCGAAGGCGAGATCGACGCCGCCGTGCTCGCCCTGCCCGTCGGCGACGAGCAGCTCCACGTCGAGCCGCTGTTCACCGAGGACTTCGTGCTCGCCGTGCCGGCCACCGACCCCCTGGCCGAGACCGACGGGCCGGTGGACGCCGACGTGCTCTCGCGCGAGCCGGTGCTGCTCCTCGAGGAGGGCCACTGCCTGCGCGACCAGGCCCTCGACGTGTGCCGGCTGGCGGGCGCGTCGGAGCTGAGCGGGTTCCGCGCCACCAGCCTCGAGACCATGCGCCAGATGGTGGCGGCCGGCGTGGGCATCACCCTCCTGCCGTCGCTCTCCGTGCAGGCACCGGTGCCCTCGTCGCCCGACGTCGCCGTGCTGGCCCTGGCCGAGCCGGTGCCGCACCGCCGACTGGCGATGATCTGGCGGCCCACCACCGTGCACGGCGAGCTGCTGCCCCGCATCGCCGAGGTGCTGCGCGACCTGCCCGCCGAGCTCCACGGCATCCACCCGGCCTGACCCCGGCGGCCCCGCCGACTCGTCAGTCGTCGGTGGCGCTGGCCTCGGCGCGCGTGCGGATCTCCTCGACCACGCCGGGGTCGGCGAGCGTGGTGGTGTCGCCCAGCTCGCGGCCCTCGGCCACGTCGCGCAGGAGGCGGCGCATGATCTTGCCCGAGCGGGTCTTCGGCAGGTCGTCGGTGAAGATGATCGTCTTGGGGCGGCTGATGGCGCCGATCTTGGTGGCGACGTGCTGGCGCAGCTCCTGGCCCACCTCGTCGCTCGCCGGCTGCCCGCCCTTCAGCGTCACGAAGGCGACGATGGCCTGGCCGGTGGTGTCGTCCTTGGCCCCCACCACGGCCGCCTCGGCCACCTTCGGGTTGTCGACCAGGGCCGACTCGACCTCGGTGGTGGAGATGCGGTGGCCCGACACGTTCATCACGTCGTCGACGCGGCCCAGCACCCAGAGGTACCCGTCGTCGTCGATCTTGGCGCCGTCGCCGGCGAAGTAGCGGCCCTCGAAGTTGCTCCAGTAGGTGGCCCGGTAGCGCTCGGGGTCGCCGTAGATGCCTCGCAGCATCGACGGCCACGGGCGGGTGAGGGTGAGGTAGCCCCCGCCGCGCTCGACCGGCTGGCCGGCGTCGTCGACCAGCTCGGCGCCGATGCCCGGCAGCGGGAACGTGGCCGACCCCGGCTTGGTGGTGGTGGCGCCGGGCAGCGGGCTGATCATGATGGCGCCCGTCTCGGTCTGCCACCACGTGTCGACGATCGGGCAGCGCTCGCCGCCGATCACCCGGTGGTACCAGACCCACGCCTCGGGGTTGATGGGCTCACCCACCGACCCGAGCAGCCGCAGCGAGCTCAGGTCGTGCTTCGCCGGCTCCTGGTCGCCCCACTTCATGAAGGTCCGGATGGCGGTGGGCGCGGTGTAGAGGATGGTCACGCCGTAGCGCTCGACGAGGTCCCAGAAGCGGTCCTTCCCGGGCGTGTCGGGCGTGCCCTCGTACATGACCGAGGTGGCCCCGTTGGCGAGCGGCCCGTAGACGATGTAGCTGTGCCCGGTGATCCAGCCCACGTCGGCGGTGCACCAGTACACGTCGTCCTCGGGGTGCAGGTCGAACACGTACTTGTGGGTGAAGGCCGCCTGGGTGAGGTAGCCGCCCGTGGTGTGCATGATGCCCTTGGGCTTGCCGGTGGTGCCCGAGGTGTAGAGCAGGAAGAGGAGGTCCTCGCTGTCCATCGGCTCGGCCGGGCAGGAGGCCTCGGCCTCGGCCATGAGGTCGTGGTACCAGCGGTCGCGGCCCTCCACCCAGTCGATCGGCGCGTCGCCGCCGCTGCTGGCGATGCGATCGACCACCACGACGTGGTCGATGGTCGGGCAGTTGGCCACGGCGACGTCGGCGGTGGGCTTCAACAGGCCCGGCTTGCCCCGGCGCCAGCCGCCGTCGGCGGTGATCAGCACCTTGCACTCGGCGTCGTTGATGCGATCGGCGAGCGAGTCGGCGGAGAAGCCGCCGAACACCACCGAGTGCGGCGCGCCGATGCGGGCGCAGGCCAGCACGGACACGGGCAGCTCGGGGACCATCGGGAGGTAGATGGCCACCCGGTCGCCCTTCTCGACGCCCAGGCCCTTCAGCACGTTGGCGAACCGCTCGACCTCGGCCAGCAGGTCGGCGTAGGTGATGGTGCGGGTGTCGCCGGGCTCGCCCTCCCAGTGGAACGCCACGCGATCGCCGTTCCCGGCGCGCACGTGGCGGTCGAGGCAGTTCTCGGCGACGTTGAGCTTCCCGCCCACGAACCACTTCGCGAACGGCAGCTGCCAGTCGAGGATCGTCTCCCAGTCCTGCTGCCAGTCGAGCAGCTCGGCGGCCTGGCGGGCCCAGAACCCCTCGACGTCGCGATCGGCCTCCTCGTGGAGGAAGTTCGAGGCGACGAGCGAGCGCTCCTTGAAGCCCTCCGGCGGCGGGAACATCCGGTCCTCGAGCAGGTAGTCCTCGATGGTCGCGGTGGGCTCGACCGGGTCGCTCATGGTTCGTCTCCGTCTCGCTGCGGTCCCCTGGGCGGGCCGGCGCACGACCGTGGCGGGCCCGGCGGCCACCCTAGCGACGGGCATCGAGGCCGGTCTCGGGAGCGTCCGATCTCGGCCCGTCCCGGGCCGCGCGAAGCTTCCCCTCCATGACGAGCGTGAACCCCACCGACGCCACCGACGCCGACGACCGCGAGGAGCTCACGTGGGAGGCGTTCGGCACGGCGACGCGCGACATCGCCGAGTCGGTCGCGGCGAGCGGGTGGATCCCCGACCTCGTCGTGGCCGTGGCCCGAGGCGGGCTCACGGTGGCTGGCGCCCTCGCCTACGCGCTCGGGGTCAAGAACTGCGGGACGATCAACGTCGAGTTCTACACGGGGGTCGAGGAGCGGCTGCCCGTCCCGGTGGTGCTGCCGCCGAGCCTCGACCTGGTCGAGGTCCACGGGCTCCGGGTGCTGGTGGTCGACGACGTGGCCGACACCGGCCACACCTTGCGACTGGTGGCCGAGGTGCTGGGCCAGCACGTCGCCGAGGCCCGCACCGCGGTGCTGTACCACAAGAGCCACTCGGTGATCGTGCCCGACTACTGCTGGAAGGCCACCGATGCGTGGATCAACTTCCCGTGGTCGGTGCTACCGCCCGTGGCCGGCCTCTCACCGCGCTGAGGGCTCAGCCCAGGTCCTCGCGGAGGGTCACGTCCACCCCGGTGAACTGGGTCGCGGTGGTCTCGTCGAGGCCCACCGGCTCGGGATCGATGCCGAACGCCGAGCGCAGGAACGCCACCGAGAGGTGGTCGATGGGCGCGAACCCGGCCTCAGGGTCGAGGGCATCGGGCTCGCACCCGTCGCTGGCGAGCCGCAAGAGGTCGGCCGGCAGGTCGAGCCCGGCCTCCTCCACCAGCCCGGTGAGCCCGCCCTGGTCGCGGCCGATCAGGCAGATGTCGCTGAACGCCAGGTGCCCGGCGTCGCCCAGCTCCACGAGGCGCTTCGGCGGTGCCATCTGCTCCCAGACCGCGCGAGTGGTGTCGGCGGGGATGATGCCGTCGTCGGTGCCCAGCATCACGAGCGAGGGCACGTCGGGGACGGGCAGGTCGGGGGCGGGCTGGTCGGGGTCCTGGCGGCCGTCGCCGAGGGCGTAGGCGACCAGCGCGTCGACGCGATCGTCGCTCGCTGCGGCCAGGTAGGCGGCCGACGCCCCGGCCGAGTGGCCGGCCACCGCGACCTGCTCGTCGTCGATCAGGGGGCCGACCGCCTCGTCGGCGAGGGCGGCGTCGAGCGACGCCATCAGCACCTCGGGGTCGTCGCGCCGCTCGATGCCCTGGGCGCCGGTGCCGAGGAGCCCGTCGAGGCTCCGTTCGACGTGGGCCGGCGCCACCACGACGAAGCCCCAGGACGCCAGGTGGGTGACGAGGTCGGCCGACTGCTCGGGGAACCCGGCGAAGCCGTGGCTGAACAGCACCACCGGGAACGGGCCGTCGTCGGCGGGCTCGGCCCCGGGGTGGGCGGCGATCTCGTACTGGGGTCGGAGCTCGGCGGGCACCTGGGCCTGCAGCTCCGGCGAGAGCAGGCTGGCGATGTCGAAGACCTCGTCGGGCTGGTCGGCCGCCGGCGCGGCGGCCGGGTACCACGACACCACGCCGCCCGTCGTCGAGGGCGAAGGTCCGCACGCCCACCTCGTGGGATCCGCGCTCGGCGTAGGCCGGGCGCAGCGATCGAGCTCGCCGTGGTCGTGGGCGGCGCGCCGGGGTCGGCGGCGCCGTCGCTCCCACCGTCCGACGAGCACGACGCGAGCGCCAGGGCGATCGCGATCGCGAGGGCGGCGGAGCGGCGGCGGTGGGAGCGGGCCATCGCGGGAGGGTACCCGGCGACCGCGACCGCCCCGCCGGATCGCCCGCTAGGGCCGCCACTCGAGGACGGTGAAGCCGCCGAGGCCCGCGGGGTCGACGAGCGCCTCCGCTTCGGTGGCGCGGCTGCGCGCGGCGATGGCGGGGAGACCGCCCGCCAGCCCGCCCAGCTCGTCCCAGCGGGCCCGGCCCTCGGCCACCAGCTCGTCGATGCCGTGGTCGCGCAGGAACGCGGCCTGGGTGCGCACGCGGTCGGGCGCGGCCACGAGGGCGAGCTGGTCGATGGGCACGTCGCAGGTGATGTCGCAGGTGCCCGGCTCGTCGAGCGGGTCGCCGGCTCGACCGTGGGCGGCATAGGTGCGCAGCCACTCGCCCGGCGGGAGCGCCGCGAGGTCGGCAGTGGTGGGACGGGCGTAGTCGACGGCCACCACCCTCCCGCCCGGTCCGGCGAGGGCGAGGGCGCGCCGCAACCAGTCGCCCGCCTCGGCCAGGACCGGGATCCGGGCGCCGGTCGGCGCGCCGGGGGCCCGGAGGTCGCACCAGGCGGACTGCTCGCCCCCGAAGGGGGCCAGCACCTCGACGAGGTGCCCGTCTCGCACCCCGACCTGGACCTCGGCCCAGCCGTCGGCGGTGCGGGCCACGAGCGCCACGGGCAGGTTGTCGAGCAGCTCGTTGGCGAGGACCACGACCGGCCCCGGGCCGACGCTCCCGGGCTCCGGCAGGTCGGCCCGGCTGGTGGCCACCGACGGGTGGGTGGCCCACTGCGCCTCCCCCACCTCGACCAGGACCAGGCGCAGCGCCGGCGTGCAGCGCGGCTCGGCGGCGAGGACCGAGCGGGCGAGCGTGCCCGGGCCGGCGCCGGCGTCGACGACCGGGAACGGGTCGGGCCGCCCGAGCTCGTCCCACCAGGCGTCGAGGGCGCGGGCCAGAACCGCCCCGAAGAGCGGCCCCACCTCGGGGCTGGTGAGGAAGTCGCGCCGGCGGCCGGCGCCCCCGCCGGAGGTGTAGAAGCCGAGGCCCGGGGCGTAGAGGGCCTGGGCCTGGTAGTCGGCGAAGCCGATCGGGCCGTGGGCCTCGAGGTGCGAGACGAGCCGGCGCCCGAGCTCGCTCACGGCGGTGGGCTCAGCGGCCGGCGAGGGCCTCGGACGCGCCCTGGGCCAGGTCGGAGACCAGGCCGGGGAACACGCCGAGCACGAGGGTGGCGATCAGGGCGACGGTGACCACGGCGCCGAGCGGCAGGGGCACCCGGATCGGCGTGGTGTCGCCGTCGGGCACGTCGTCCATGAACATCACCCGCATCAGCGACAGGTAGTACCCGAGCGCGATGACCGAGTTCACGGCCATGACCACGCCGATGACGTAGCCCCACGGGCTGTTGGCCGACACCACCGCGTCGAACGCCTGGAACTTGGCCCACCAGCCCGCGGCGATGGGGATGCCCCCCAGCGCGAACAGGAAGGCGCCCATGGCGACCGCCAGGCCGGGCGCATAGGTCCACAGGCCGCCCCACGAGGAGATCTCGCCGGTGCCGGTCTTGCGGCTCACGGTGATGATCACCGCGAACGCCCCGAGGTTCACGATCGTGTAGATGATCGCGTAGGTGACGATGGCGGTGATGATCTTCTCGTTCGAGCGGCCGACGCCGAACACGGCGAGCGGGGCCAGGATGAACCCGGCCTGGGCCACCGACGAGTAGGCGAACAGGCGCACGATGTTGCGCTGGCGCAGGGCGATCACGTTGCCGACCGTCATCGTGGCGGCGGCCAGGGCGATCATCAGGATCCGCACCACGCGGGCCTCGCCGTAGAAGCCGACGTAGACGAGCTGCAGGATGGCCACGAAGCCGGCCGTCTTGGAGGCGACGGAGAGGAAGGCGGTGACCGGGGTGGGGGCGCCCTCGTAGGTGTCGGGCGCCCAGTTCTGGAACGGCACGGCCGACACCTTGAAGGCGAAGCCGATCAGCACGAACACGATGCCGAGCGTGGCGATGGGCTCGGCGCCGAAGCTGCCGTCGATGGCCCGGCCGACGTCGGCGAGCACCGTGGAGCCGGTGCCGCCGAAGATCAGCGACATGCCGTAGAGCATCACCGCCGAGGCGAACACGCCCATCAGGTAGTACTTCATGCCGGCCTCGTTGCCGGTGAGGGTGCGCTTGCGCCAGCCGGCCAGCAGGTAGGCCGGGATCGACAGCATCTCGAGGGCGATGAAGATCCCGATGAGGTCGCGGCTCGAGGCCATGACCAGCATGCCGAAGACCGACGAGAGGATGAGCAGGTAGTACTCCCCCTCGGCGTAGTCGCCCTCGGCGATCGTGTTGGTCGACAGCAGGATCGTCAGGTAGCCGGCCACGAGGAACAGGCCCTTGAGCACCAGGGCGAAGTCGTCGACGACGTAGGAGCCCCCGAACATCGCGGTGGGGTCGTCGCGGGTGGCGAGCGTGAGCAGCGGGACGATGGCGGCGAGCAGGCCGAGGCCGGCGATCGACGAAGCCGTCCACTTGCTGTGCTCCGAGGTGAACACGTCGACGAGCAGCGCCAGCACGATGGTGGCCACCAGGACGAGCTCGGGCGCGATGGCGTGCCAGTCGATCTCGGGCCGGACGAAGTCCGGGAAGGCGGCGAGCACGGTGGCGATCACCCGATCAGCTCCCCACGCCGAAGGCGGCCAGGCTGGCGCGGACGGCGTCGTCGGTGACGTTGAAGATCAGCGCCGGGTAGATGCCGAGGGCGACGATGAGCACGACCATGGGCGCCCACGCGATGTAGTCGGTGACGTGCATGTCGTGGATGTGCTCGTCCTCGAACTCCTCGGTGGGCGTGCCGAAGGCGACCCGCTGGAGCAGCCAGAGCAGGTAGCCGGCGGCGAACACGGTGCCGATCGCGGCGATCACCATGTAGACACGGAAGAGCTCCTCGGAGAGCCCGGCGCCGGGGTTGTAGGCCGAGAGGATGGCGGGGAACTCGCCCCAGAACCCGGCCAGGCCGGGCAGGCCGAGCGAGGCCATGGCCGAGAAGCCGAGCAGCCAGCCCATCCGCGGCGCCTGGAGCAGCAGGCCGCCGAGGCGCTTGATCTCGAGGGTGTGGAACCGGTCCTTCACCGAGCCGGCCAAGAAGAAGAGCATGCCGGTGATGAGGCCGTGGGCCACCATGCCGAAGATGGCGGCGTTGATGCCGAAGGGCGTCAGCGTGGCGATGCCGAGCATCACGTAGCCCATGTGGGCCACCGACGAGAAGGCGATCAGGCGCTTCATGTCGGTCTGGGCGAGGCAGCCGAGGGCGCCGTAGATGATGCCGACCACCGCGAGCCCGCCGATGACCGGCGCCCACTCCTTGGCCCCGACGGGCAGGATCGGGATGGCGATGCGAACGAAGCCGTAGGTGCCGAGCTTCAGCAGCACGGCGGCCAGGATCACCGAGCCCTGGGTGGGGGCCTGGGTGTGGGCGTCGGGCAGCCAGGTGTGGAACGGGAACATCGGCACCTTGATGCCGAAGCCCATGAAGAAGCCGCCGAAGATCAGCACCGCGGTGCTCTTGGCCAGCCCGGCGCCGCCCCAGTCGGTGAGGGCGATCATCGAGAAGGTGTGCTGGCCGTCGACGGTGGGCGACAGGAAGTACGTGGCCAGGATCGACACGATCATGAGCGCCGAGCCGAACGCCGTGTAGAGGAAGAACTTGAGCGAGGCGTACTTGCGCTGCTCGCCGCCCCACACGCCGATCATGAAGTACATCGGCAGCAGCACGAGCTCGAAGAAGACGAAGAACAGCAGCAGGTCCTGGGCGACGAAGGTGCCGATCATCCCGGTCTCGAGCACGAGGATGAGCAGCAGGAACGCCTTGGGGTTGTGCGGCTCGGGGAAGTGGTCCCACGAGTACACGATGACCAGCGGCACGACGAGCAGCGTCAGGGCGATCAGCGGCAGCGAGATGCCGTCGATGCCGACCAGGTACCGGGCGTTGATCAGCTCGATCCAGGTCTTGTCCTGCAGGAACTGCAGGCTGGCGGTGCGGTCGTAGTCGAAGTTGGCGAGCATCGCCACCCCGACCGCGGCGGTGGCCAGGCTGGTGATCAGCGCCACGACCTTGTGCAGGGTCTCCTCGGCCTTGGGGATGCAGAGCATGACCGCTGCTCCCACCAGTGGCAGGAAGACAGCGGCGGTGATGCCCCAGCCGTCGAGCAGGTCCTTCACGATGTCTCCTCGGTCCTTGCTACGCGATCGCGATGATGAGGGCGGCCAGCACGGCCGCGCCGATGAACAGGTAGGCGCCGTAGAACTGGACCTTGCCGTTCTGCTGGCGACGCAGCAGCTGGCCCGATCCCTCGGCGAAGGTGCCCGATCCGTTGACCACGGTGTCGACGACGCCCTGGTCGATCCGGCGGTAGACGAGCTCGCCGCTCTTGCGGGCGGTGGTGCCCACGAGGTTGACGACGCCGTCGATGACGTTCTGGTTCACCCAGTTGGCGCCCCGGGCGATGGGCCCCTTGAAGCTGCCGGCGATGACGTCGGTGTAGAGGATGTCGAGGCCGTACTTGCTCTCGAGCACCCGGTAGCCGGCCTTGGCGAACTTGTTGCGCTCGGTGAGGCCGTGCAGCCCCACGCCCTTCCAGTACCAGGCGTAGGCGATGGCGACGCCGCTCAGGCCGACGAGCGTGGAGATGATGGCCAGCACGATGTTGAACTCGGGGTGGCTGATCTCGGGGAAGTAGCCGCCCGTGGGCTCGATGAAGTGCTCGAAGCGCAGCGCCAGGCCCTCGGGCACCCACGAGAGGGCGCCGGAGTCGGGGATGTTGACGAAGCCGGCGATGACCGAGCCGACGCCCAGGATCAGCAGCGGGACGACGATCCGGGGCCCGTTCTCGTGGAGCTCGTGCTCGGCCGACTTGCCGCGCGGCTCGCCCTCGAACACGTACCAGATGGCCCGGGTCATGTAGGCGCCGGTGACGGCGGCACCGAGCGTGCCCATGATCAGCATGAGCGGGTAGCCGTTGCCCCCGCCGCCCAGCTGCTGGGCGCCGGCGAGGATCTCGTCCTTGGACCAGAAGCCGGCGAAGGGCGGGATGGCCACCAGCGCCGCGGTGCCGAGCAGGAAGGTCAGGTAGGTCTTCGGCATCGCCTTCTTCATGCCGCCCATGTCCTTCTTCATGTCGAAGGAGTGGATGTGGTGGGCGAGCGAGCCCGAGCCGAGGAACAGGCAGGCCTTGAAGATGGCGTGGGTGAAGAGGTGGAAGATGGCCGCGGTCCAGGCCCCCACGCCGAGCGCCATGACCATGTAGCCGAGCTGGCTCACCGTGGAGTAGGCGAGGACCTTCTTGATGTCGGACTGCACGAAGGCGAGCAGGCCGCCGAACAGCAGCGTGATCGAACCGACCACGGCGAGGGCGTTGATGTTGGCGGTGCCGATCGAGAGGCCGTGGAAGAACACGCCGTAGAGGCGGGCGACCATGAAGATGCCGGCCACGACCATGGTGGCGGCGTGGATGAGCGCCGACACCGGCGTGGGGCCGGCCATGGCGTCGGGCAGCCAGGTGTGGAGGATGAACTGGCCCGACTTGGACATCACCGCGGTGATCAGGGACAGCGAGGCCACCAGCAGCAGGAAGTGCCGGATGGCGCCCTCGTTGGCCATCGTGTTGATGGTCACGGTGTCGAAGGTCTTGCCGGCCGCGAAGTAGAGGATGATCACGCCGCACAGCAGGCCGACGTCGCCCACGCGGTTGGTGAGGAACGCCTTGAGGGCGGCGTCGGAGTTGGGCTTCTCCTCCCACCAGTGGCCGATGAGCCCGAACGAGCAGAGGCCCACGAGCTCCCACCCCACGATCATCTGCAGCGTGTTGTCGGCGATGACGAAGAACAGCATCGACGCCGTGAACAGGCTGAGGAAGGCGAAGTAGTGGGTGTAGCGGCGGTCGCCGGCGACGTAGTCGGTGGAGAAGACGTGCACCAGCAGCGAGATGAAGGTGACGACGACCAGCATCAGGGTGCTGAGGCCGTCGATCAGGGTGCCGACCTTGATCTCGTGGCCGTCGGTCTGGAACCAGCTGATGTTGCGCTGCACGGGCGGCGTGACGTGGTGCTCCTCCTCGGCGCCGGCCTCCCCCTCGCCCTCGTCGGCGGCGACCTTCGTGGCCGGGGCCTTGGCGAAGGTGGGGCCCTCCGCGGCGGCGCCGTGCTCGCCCTCGCCCTCGGTGGCGGTGCCCTCGCCCTCGGTGGCGTGGCCCTCGCCCTCGACGCTGTGCTCGGTGGTGGCGTGGTCGGCCTCGTGGGGCGGGTCGTTGACCCGGCCGATCCAGCCGGCGGCCACGGTGAGCGCCAGCACGAAGCAGATCGTCACGGAGGCGATGCCGATCTCCGAGCCGCCGCGCGGCAGCTTCTTGCCCACCGCCAAGATGGCGACGAACGAGAGCGCGGGGATGAGGGGGATGATCCAGGCGTGGGTGAGCACGGGTGCGTCAGCCCTTCATGAGGTCGACTTCGTCGATGTCGACCGTCTTGTAGTTGCGGAAGATGGCGAGCACGATCGCCAGGCCGACGCCGACCTCGGCGGCGGCGACGGCGATCACGAACAGGGCGAAGACCTGCCCGGCGAGGGCGCCGTTCATGGCGGCGAACGCCACCAGGTTGATGTTCACGGCGTTGAGGATGAGCTCGATCGACATCAGCACCATGACGCCGTTCTTGCGGGCGATGACGCCGTAGACGCCCACCGAGAAGAGGACGGCCGCGAGCATGAGGAACTGGTTGAGGTACACGGCTCAGTCCCTCCGGGCGATCACGATGGCGCCCACGAGGGCGGCGAGCAGGAGCAGGGAGACCACCTCGAACGGGAAGAGGTAGCTGCCGAAGATGGCGTCGGAGAGGGCCCCGGTGCTGGTGGGGGCCAGGTCGGCGGGGAGCTTGTCCTTGCCGAACCCGTCCCAGAGGGCGTACACGAGCAGGCCGAGGAACACGAGCCCGGAGGCCGCGCCGAGCAGCCAGTTGTCGCGCGCCGGGCGCTCCTCGCCCTCCATCGGCGCCTTGGTGAGCATGATGCCGAAGAGGAAGAGCACGACGATGGCGCCGATGTAGACCAGCACCTGGGTGATGGCGAGGAACTCGGCGCCGAGCAGGATGAAGTTCACGGCGACGCCGGCGAGCACCACCACGAGGAACGCGGCGGCGTGGACCACGTTCGAGGCGGTGACCACCCGGATGGCCGAGTAGGTCATGAGCACGGCGGTGATGCCGAAGGCGATGTTGGCGGGGACGGCGTAGCTGGGCGACGCCTCGGCGAGGAGGTGGATCACCGCGGCACCTTCTTCACCTTCGCCGACGAGCCGGCCTCGTAGGCCTCGAAGTCGGGCACCGTCTCCATCCACTCGCCGAGGCGCTCCTTGTCGTGGAGCAGGTCGGCGATGCGGGGCTCGGAGTACTCGAACTCGGGGCTCCAGAAGAGCGCCTCGAACGGGCACACCTCGACGCAGATGCCGCAGTACATGCAGAGCGCGTAGTCGATGTCGAAGCGGTCGAGCGCCGAGACGGTGCGCTCCTTGCCGCCGGGACGGCGCGGCGGCGCCTTCTCCTTGTGGCCCTCGATGTAGATGCACCAGTCGGGGCAGCTGCGGGCGCACAGCATGCAGACCGTGCAGTTGTCCTCCTTGAGGGCGATGACGCCACGGGCCCGGGTGGGCGGCGCCTCCTTCTCGTGGGGGTACTGCACGGTGGCCGCGCCCTTGGCGGGCGACGGCGGCTGGAGGAAGCGCTTGGCGCCCTCGCCCGGCCAGATGGTCTGGGTCATCTCCTTGAAGGTGACGCCCATGCCCTTGACCAGGCCGGGGACCTTCGGCTTCGGAGCCATCAGAACGCCACCTTCAGGATCGTGGTGACCATGATGTTGGCCAGCGAGATCGGGATGAGCACGGTCCACGCCAGCTTCTGGAGCTGGTCCTCGCGGAAGCGGGGGAAGGTGAACCGGACGAAGAAGATGAGCCCGCCGATGATCATCATCTTCGTGAGCAGGATGATCGGGCCGAGCACGTTGAACACGTTGCTGTTCAGGTCGGCCCAGGCGTCGGGCACGGCCCAGCCGCCGAGGAACAGGGTGGCGGCCACGGCGGCGAAGGCGCCGGCCGAGGCGAACTCGCCGATGAAGAACAGCAGGAACCGCAGGCCCGAGTACTCGGTGATGTAGCCGGTGACGAGCTCGGACTCGGCGATGGGCATGTCGAAGGGCGTCTGGCCCAGCTCGGCCTGCACGGCGATGAGGAAGATCAGGAACCCGACGAGCTGGGTGAGCACGTAGGGGTTGCCGATGGCGCTCAGCCCGAAGATCTCGCCCTGGGCCTGGGCCATGACGATGCCGTTCAGGTTCATGGTGCCGGCCTGGATGACCACGCCGACGACCGCCAGCACCATCGGCAGCTCGTAGGCGATGAGCTGGCCCGCCGCACGCAGGCCACCGATCAGCGAGTACTTGTTGGCCGAGGCCCAGCCGGCGAGCAGCACGCCGAGCGCCGAGATCGACGAGACGGCGAGGATGTAGAACACGCCGCCGTTGAGGTCGGCGAAGATCGCGTCGGGCCCGAAGGGCACCGCCAGGTAGACGAGCAGCACGGTGCCGACCACGAGGTACGGCGCCAGCTTGAACAGGCGCTTGTCGGCGCGGTCGGGGACGATGTCCTCCTTCTGGAGGAACTTGCCGACCTCGGCGAGCAGCTGCATGGAGCCGAACGGGCCGGCCTCCATGGGGCCGAGGCGGCTCTGCATGAACGACACCATCTTGAACAGGTAGACGTACACGAAGGTGCCGGCGGGCAGCAGCACGGCGGCGAGCACGCCGAGCGACCGGAGGATCGACTGCTGCCAGTAGCCGTCGAGCACGGCGAGGACGGAGGCGTTCACCGGTCGATGTCTCCGAGGATGAAGTAGAGCGAGGCCAAGATCGTGACCACGTCGGGCACGTACACGCCCCGGGTGACCCACGGGACGATGGCGATGTTGTTGAACGAGGCGGTGCGGATCTTGACCCGGAACGGGCCGAGGTCGCCCTTGGACACCACGTAGTAGCCCATCTCGCCGAGGGGGTTCTCGGTGGCGACCCACGCCTCGCCCTCGGGCACCTTGATGATGCGCGGGACCTTGGCCATGATCGGCCCGGCGGGCAGCCCGTCGCAGAGCTGGTCGATGATCGTGGTGCTCTCGCGGATCTCCTGGAGCCGCACCCAGAAGCGGGCGAACGAGTCGCCGTCGGGGTGGGTCCACACCTGCCAGTCGCACTGGTCCCAGGCCAGGCCGACGGGCTGGTCGCGGCGCAGGTCCCAGTCGATGCCCGAGGCCCGCAGGTTGGCGCCCGACAGGCCGTAGGCCTGGGCGACGTCCGCGGGGATCACGCCGATCCCTCGGGTGCGGGCCTGGAAGATCTCGTTGCCCTCGACGAGGGTCTCCATCTCGTCGCAGAAGTCGCGGATGCGCTCCATCGCCGCCTTGGTGTCGGCGATCCAGCCCTTGGGCAGGTCGTCCTTCAGGCCGCCGATGCGATCGAAGTTGGGGTGGAAGCGACCGCCCGTGGCGCCCTCGATCTGGTTGAGGACGAACTCGCGGTCGCGGAACGCGTAGAACGCGGCGGTCATGGCGCCGATGTGCAGCGCCATGTCGCCCACGAACAGCGACACGTTGGCGATGCGCGACATCTCGAAGAGGATCGTGCGGATCCACTGGGCCCGGGGCGGGGCCTCGATGTCCATGAGCTGCTCGGCGGCGAGGATGAACGGCACCTCGTTGGCGAAGCTGCCGAGCCAGTCGATGCGGTTCACCAGGGTGGTGACCTGCGGGTAGGTGCGGACCTCGACGAGCTTCTCGTAGCCGCGGTGCATGTAGCCCATGACCGGCTCGCAGGAGATGACCTGCTCGCCGTCGAGCTTCACGACGATGCGCAGCGTGCCGTGGGTGGCGGGGTGCTGCGGGCCCATGTTGAGGACCATGCCCTCGTCGGTCTCGAACTCGAGGTTGACCCGGCCGTCGGCCGCCTGGGCGTTGGCGTAGGCGAGCTTCTGGCGATCGCTGATGGCGGTCATGCCTCTGCCTCCTCGGCGTCGCCCTCGTCGTCGCCCGCGGGCATGGGCTCCACGTCGACGATGCCGGGCCAGGGCTTGATCTGGCGGGCCAGCAGCGGGAAGTCCTTGCGCAGCGGGTGCCCCTCGAACGCGCCCGGGAGGTACAGGTGGGCGAGGTGGGGGTGGCCGGTGAAGTCGATGCCGAACATCTCGTGGGCCTCGCGCTCGTGCCAGTTGGCGCCGGCGAAGGCGGGCAGCCAGCTGTCGACGACGAGGTCGTCGTCGGGCAGGTCGGCCTTCAGGGTGATCCCGAGCTTGCGGGGCAGCGAGTGGACCCGGGCGAGCAGCTGGAAGCGGGTGTCGCCGCCGGCGAGGCCGGTGACGATCTCGGTGCTCGGCTCGGGCCGGGGGTCGGTGGGCGAGTCCTCGCTCTTGCCGAAGGGGCTGGGGAGCCAGTCGATGGCCGAGAGGAACTCGAAGTAGCGGAAGCCCAGGTGGTCGCGCACGACGAAGGCGGCCTCGCGCCACGACTCGCGGGTGACGCGCACCCAGGCGTCGCGCCCGGCCTCGACGTGGGTGCCGACGACGGCGTCGCCCAGCTCGCCGGCGAGCTCGGCGACCAGCGCCTCGCGCACCTCGTCGGTGACCGGCGCCTCGGGGGCCTCGGTGGTGTCAGCCGACGACAATCGGATCACCCTTCCAGCGCTCGGCCATGTCCTCCTTGCCGATGCGCTCCTGCAGGAGCACGATGCCCTCGAGGAGCGCCTCGGGCCGCGGCGGGCAGCCAGGGACGTAGACGTCGACGGGGATGACCTGGTCGACGCCCTTGGTGACCGAGTAGCTGTCCCAGTACGGGCCGCCGCAGTTGGCGCACGAGCCCATCGAGATCACGTACTTCGGGTCGGGCATCTGGTCGTAGAGGCGGCGGATGGCCGGGACGATCTTGTCGGTGACCGTGCCCGAGATGCACACGAGGTCGGCCTGGCGGGGGCTGGCGGGCAGCGGGATCACGCCGAGGCGCATCACGTCGTAGCGCGGCGAGCCCAGGGCGGCGCCCATCTCGATGGCGCAGCAGGCCAGGCCCCACTGGAAGATCCAGAGGGAGTACTTGCGCGAGGTGTTGAGGAGGGAGGTGAGGGGCTTGGGGAGCTTCCCGCTCTCGACGAGGCCCATCAGTTCGTACCGCTCAGATCCACCGGAGGACCTTCTTTCGCCAGGCGTACAGGAGCCCGAGGGCCAAGATCGCGATGAAGACCAGCATCTCGACGGCGCCGAACCAGCCGTAGGCCTCCAGGCGGGTGGCCCAGGGGAAGATGAACACCGCCTCGACGTCGAACATCACGAAGAGCAGGGCGAAGACGTAGTAGCGGATGGGCGTCTGGGCCCAGCCGTCGCCGACGGCGTCCACGCCGCTCTCGTAGCTGACGTACTTGTCGCCCTGCGGCTTGACCGGGCGGATCAGCCGACCGAGGCCCAGGACCGCCGCGAGCAGGGCGGCGGCCAGCGCCGCGAAGATGGCGACGGTGAGGTAGTCACGCAGGAACTCCGACACGGCGTCGAACCTTAGTGATGCGCCTCACGAGGGGCCAAAGGGAGGCCCTAGCTGCCCGCGACGGCGGCCGCGTCGGCGGCACCGGCGTCGGGCGCGGGGGCCACGACCGACGTCTCGACGGCCGTCTTCGCCGCCTGGTTGACCGGCTGGGGCCACAGGCCGAAGCCCACGGTGGCCGCCACCGCCGCCACCAGCGCGGCCCGGGCGCCGGCGGGGATCGACAGCTTCGGGCCGCTCGCCTCGGCCTCGCCGTCGTACATGGCGAGCACGATGCGGAGGTAGACGTAGGCGGAGATCACCGAGCTCAGCATCGCCACGAGGGCCAGCCAGAACGAGCGGGCGTCGACCGCGGCGCCGATCACGCCGAACTTGGCCAGGAAGCCGGTGGTGAACGGCACGCCCGCCTGGGCGAGCAGGAACACCAGGAAGCTGAAGGCGAGCAGCGGCGAGCGCCGGGCGAGGCCGCGGTAGTCGTCGAGCTGGTGCGCGTTGTCGCCGGCGCGGCCCACGACGGTGACCACGGCGAAGCTGCCGGCCACCGTGAAGGCGTAGGTGGCGAGGTAGAAGAGCATCGCCCGGGTGCCCCGGTCGGTGGCGGCCTGGAGGCCGAGCAGGATGAAGCCGGCGTGGTTGATCGACGAGTAGGCCAGCATCCGCTTGACGTTGGTCTGGCTGACCGCCAGCACGGCGCCGACCACGAGCGTCAGCACGGCGATGACGTAGACCATGGGCTGCCAGTCGGTGCGGTAGCCGGCGAAGGCGAACAGGAACACCCGGATGAGCCCGGCGAAGCCCGCCGCCTTCACCGCCGAGGCCATGTAGGCCACGATCGGGCTCGGCGACCCCTCGTAGACGTCGGGGGTCCACGCGTGGAACGGCACGGCCGCCACCTTGAAGCCCAGGCCCACGAGCAGCAGCGCCATGCCGGCGAGCAGCATCAGGTCGTTGGTCAGGGCGTTGGCGCCGAGGAAGCCTCGGATCGCCGAGATGCTGGTGCTGCCGGTGGCGCCGTAGGTGAGGGCGATGCCGTAGAGGAAGAAGGCCGACGAGAACGCGCCGAGCACGAAGTACTTGAGGGCGGCCTCGCCCGAGCGGGCCCGGCGCACGTGGATGCCGGCGAGCACGTACACGGCGATCGAGAGGATCTCGAGGCCGAGGAACAGCACGAGCAGGTCGTTGGCGGCGGCCATGATGAGCCCGCCCGACGCCGACAGCAGCAGCAGGACGTAGGGGTCGGCGGTCTGGAGCCGCTCGCGCCGCAGGTAGCCGGGAGCGAGCAGCGACGCCAGCAGGGCGCCGCTGGCGATCACCACCCCGAGGAACAGCGCGATCCCGTCGATGCGCACCGCGTCGGCCACCACCGCGATGGGGCCGTCGTCGCGCACCCGGAACCAGAGGGGCACGGCGGTGGCGATGGAGGCGGCCGCCGTGGCGACCGCGAAGGGGGCGTGCCAGCGCACGGCCCGCCGGGGCACCAGCGCGCTCAGCACCATGAGCACCACCGCGCCGATCAGCAGCACGAGGACGGGCCAGAGCGCCGACCACTCGACGCTCGGCGTGGCGAGCTTCTCGACCTGGGCCAGCATCACTCGCCCTCCTCGCCCGCGTGGGCACCGTCGCCGGCCTCGGCCTCGTGGTGCTCGGCGCGCTTCTCGTCGGCCGGCACGATGTCCTCGCCTTCGGTGGCCACCGTGGGCTGCACGTAGTCGCTGTTGGCCTCGACGTGCTCGACGAGGCGGGTGACCGCCGGTTCGATCCGCTCGAGGAACGGCTTCGGGTAGACGCCCATCACGACGATCAGCACGATCATCGGCGCGAGCACGAGGCCTTCGGTGAGCTTGAGGTCGCGGATCTTGGCGTTGGCCTCGTCGGGCGTGCCGTGGAACACCCGCTGGTAGGCCCAGAGCAGGTAGAGGGCGGCGAGGATCACGCCCGTGACGGCCACGAGCGTCCACCAGCGGTACGTGAGGAAGGAGCCGAGGAGGATCAGGAACTCGCCCACGAAGCCGTTGAGCCCGGGCAGGCCGATCGACGAGAGCATCACGATGGTGAACATGGCGGCCAGCAGCGGGGCGGGCTTCTGGAGGCCCTTCAGCTGCGAGATCTCACGGGTGTGGCGGCGCTCGTAGATCATGCCCACCAGGAGGAACAGGGCGCCGGTGGACACGCCGTGGTTGACCATCTGGAGCACCGAGCCCTGCAGCGACTGGGTGGTGATGGCGAAGGTGCCGAGGGCGATGAAGCCGAGGTGGGCCACCGACGAGTAGGCGACGAGGCGCTTGAGGTCCTTCTGCATGGTGGCGCAGATGGCGCCGTAGACGATGCCGATCACCCCCAGGGTGACCATCACCGGCGCGAAGTGGTGGGCGGCCTCGGGGAACAGGTAGAGGCCGAAGCGCAAGAACCCGTAGGTGCCGAGCTTCAGCATCACGCCGGCGAGGATCACCGAGCCCGCGGTGGGCGCCTGGGTGTGGGCGTCGGGCAGCCAGGTGTGCACCGGGAAGAGCGGCACCTTCACGGCGAAGGCGATGGCGAACGACAGGAACAGCCAGCGGCTCGTGGTGAGCGCCAGCACGCCCTGGTCCTCGGCGAGGGTCTGCAGGTCGAAGGTGACCGGCCCGCCCTTGGCGTGGAGGAACGCCAGGCTCACGATGCCGACGAGCATGAACGCCGAGCCGAACATCGTGTAGAGGAAGAACTTGGTGGCCGCGTACTTCCGCTCGCTGTAGCCCCAGCCGCTGATGAGGAAGTACATCGGGACCAGGACGATCTCGAACATCACGAAGAAGAGGAACAGGTCCATCGCCAGGAAGGCACCGAGGCAGCCGGCCTCGAGCAGGAGGATCCAGGCGTAGAACGGCTTCTCGTCGTGGTGCGGAGGCGCGCCGAGCATGGCGATCGGGAACAGCAGGCCGGTGAGCACGACCATCCAGAGCGCGATGCCGTCGACGCCCAGCTTCCAGGAGATGTCGGGGTCGCGCAGCCACTGCACGTCGTTGATGAGCTGGAAGCCGCCGTCCTTGGCGTCGAACAGCACGGCGATGGCGATCGTCAGCGCGCCCGTGGCGAGGGCGAAGAGGACCGCCACCTGCTTGACCGCCTCGGGCCGGCGCTTCGAGAGCGCGGCGACGGTGAGGGCGCCGACCGCGGGGGTCAGCACGGCGGCGGAGAGCAGCGGGGTCGCCTCGGCGGCCATCAGAACACCGCCTTGGTGAGGAAGAGGCCGACGAGGAGGATCACGCCGAAGGTGAGCCCGAGGGCGTAGTTGCGGACGTAGCCGGTCTGCACCAGCCGGCCCCGGTCGGCGCCCTTGCCGACCACGGTGGCGACGCCGTTGACGGCGCCGTCGATGACGTGCTTGTCGAACCAGGCGACCGCGTCGAAGGCCTTGCGCCCGGGGCCGCCCATGAAGGCGGCGATCGACGAGTCGTAGTACCAGCCCTTGGCGAGGATGGGCTGCTCGATCTTGGCCATGAGGTCCTGGCGCTTGCGCAGGTAGACGGCGCCGGCGGCGGCGATGCCGAGCAGGCCCGCCGCGGTGGCGATCAGCGCCAGGCTGACCTTGGCGCCGGTGCCGGCGGTCATCGGCGCCTCGCCGAACTCGATCACCGGCTCGAGCCAGTGCTCGAGGAAGTGGCCGGCGCCCCAGAAGGGCGAGTTGAGCCAGCCGCCCACGAAGGCGAGCGGGGCCAGCACGACGAGCGGCGTGAGCATGGTCCAGGGCGACTCGTGCGGGTGGATCTCGCCGGCGGGCCCGGCGCCGTGGCCCTCGTGCACGTGGTTGGCCTCGCGCTCGGCGGCCAGCTCGGGCACGGCCTCGGCGAGCGGGCGGTCCCAGCGGGCCTCCCCGAAGAAGACGAGGATCACCTGGCGGGTCATGTAGAACGCGGTGAGCAGGGCGGTGACCGTGCCGACGGCCCACAGGATCGGGCTCTTCTCGTAGGCGTACAGCAGGATCTCGTCCTTGGAGAAGAAGCCCGAGAAGAACGGGAACCCGGCGATGGCGAGCCAGCCCACGATGAACGTGAACGCGGTGATCGGCATGAGCTTGCGCAGGGCGCCCATGCGGCGCATGTCCTGCTCGCCGCCCATGCCGTGGATGACCGAGCCCGACCCGAGGAACATCAGCGCCTTGAAGAAGGCGTGGGTGACCATGTGGAAGATGGCGGCCACGTACGCGCCCGACCCGACGGCGAGGAACATGTAGCCGAGCTGGCTCACCGTGGAGTACGCCAGCACCTTCTTGATGTCGTTCTGGGCGACGGCGATGGTGGCGGCGAACAGGGCGGTGGCGGCGCCGACCCCGGCGATCATCCACGGCACCCACGACGCGGCCTCGACGATCACCGGGTTCATGCGGGTCATCAGGTAGACGCCGGCGGTGACCATGGTGGCGGCGTGGATGAGCGCCGAGACCGGCGTGGGGCCGGCCATGGCGTCGGGCAGCCACACGTAGAGCGGCAGCTGGGCCGACTTGCCGCAGGCACCGAGGAACAGCATCGCTGCGATCACGGTGGCGGTGGTGGTGGCGAGGCTCGGCGAGGCGGCCACGATCCCCTGGTAGTTGAGCGTGCCGAGGGCCCCGAAGGTGAAGAACACGGCGACCATGAAGCCGAAGTCGCCGATGCGGTTGGTGACGAACGCCTTCTTGCCCGCCGACGCGTTGGCCTCGTCCTCGTGCCAGAAGGAGATGAGGAAGTACGAGCAGGCGCCCACGCCCTCCCAGCCGAGGAAGGTGATGAGCAGGTTGTCGCCCAGCACCAGCATCAGCATCGAGAAGACGAACAGGTTCAGGTAGACGAAGAACTTGGTGAAGCGCTCGTCGCCGTGCATGTAGCCCACCGAGTACAGGTGGATGAGCGTGGCGATGCCGGTGACGAACAGGCACATGGTGATCGACAGCGGATCGGCGAGGAACCCGAAGTCGACCGACAGGCCGCCGACGGGCAGCCAGGTGAAGAGCGTCTGGGTGTAGGCCCGCTCGGTGTGGTCCTCGCCGAGCAGCGAGAGGTAGACGCCGACGGTGGTGAGGAACGACGCCCCCACGGCGAGGGTGGCGACCCAGCCGGCGGCGGGCTCGCCGAGGCGCTTGCCGAAGAAGGCCAGGAAGGCGAACCCGGCGAGCGGCAGGGCGGGGATGAGCCAGATCAGGTCGTGCACGGTCCTCCCCCTCAGCCCTTCAGGACCGACAGGTCATCGGCGGTGGCGCCCTGGCGCCGGCGGAAGATCGCCACGATGATCCCGAGCCCCACCACCACCTCGGCGGCGGCCACCACGAGCACGAAGAACACGGCGATCTGCCCGCCGAGGTCGTCGAGCTCGCGGGCGAGGGTGACGAACGACAGGTTGACGGCGTTGAGCATCAGCTCGACGCACATGAACATCACGAGGGCGTTGCGGCGCACGAGCAGCCCGGCGGCGCCGAGCGCGAACAGGGCGGCGCTCAGGGCCAGGTAGGGCCCGGGCCCGGGCGGGGCGATGGCGAGCATCACGCGGTGACCTCCGGCTCGAGGACGTCGTCGCCGGGCAGGTCGGTGTCGACGAGGGCGTCGCGCCGGTGGCGGGCGAGCGACACGGCCCCCACGACGGCGATCACGAGCAGCACCGAGGTGATCTCGAACGCCCACAGGTAGTCGGTGAACAGCACCCGGGCGAGCTGCTCGATGTTGGGCACGTCGTCCTGCACGGCGCCGTTGGCCGAGGGAGCCCCGGTGATGGTACCGAAGGCGATGATCCCGATCAGGCCGGCGGCGAGGGCGACGCCGGCCACGATGCCGCCGACGCGCTGGCCCGGGAGCGGATCGGCCTCGGCGTCGACGGTGCGGTCGACGCCGAGCAGCATGATCACGAACAGGAACATGACGACGATGGCGCCCGCGTAGACGATCACCTGCACCGCCGCGAGGAACTCGGCGTCGAGCGAGACGAACAGCACGGCGACGCCGAAGAGGGTGGCCACCAGGCTCAGCGCCGAGTGCACCGGGTTCTTGGCGAGCACGACCCCGGCGCCGCCACCGAGGCAGATGAGCGCGGCGAGGGCGAAGACGATCCAGGCGACCATCAGTGGCCACCTCCCCCGTGGCCGTGGCCGTGGTCGGTGGCCTCGGCCGAGGGCAGCTCCACCTGGCCGGTCTGGCCGGCCTCGGGCTCCTTCACGCCGAAGCCGAGCTCGCCGCTCCAGCCGACCTTGCCCACGTAGGCGGCCGAGCCGCCCGGCGCGGTGGCGCGGACCCAGGCCGACGAGTGGCGGGCGACCTCGGCGAGGTCGGTCCAGTCCTCCCAGGGGAGCTGCTGGGGCAGGCCCTCGTCGTCGACCACCAGCTCGGCCTTGGTGTAGATGGCGTCGCTGCGGTTGGTGAACGAGAACTCGAAGAGCTTGCTCTCGGTGATCGCCTCGGTGGGGCACGCCTCCACGCAGAGGTCGCAGTGGATGCAGCGCAGGTAGTTGATCTCGTAGACGAAGCCGAAGCGCTCGCCCGGCGAGACGGGGTCGGCGGGATCGTTGTCCGCGCCGCGCACGTAGATGCACCTCGCGGGGCACACACCGGCGCAGAGCTCGCAGCCGATGCACTTCTCCATGCCGTCCTCGTAGCGGTTCAGCACGTGGCGACCGTGCATCCGCACGGCCTTGGTGCGCTTGCCGCCCTCGTCCTTGGCGTACTCCTTGGTGACGCGCTGCTTCTTGCCGCGCTGGCGGAACGTGACGGGGAAGCCGCCGAGGTACTCGAGGATGCCCATCAGTCGATCGCCCCCTCGAGCTCGCGGTTGCGCAGCGACGCCCGGCGGGCCGCCTGCAGGATGCCCCAGCACGCGGCCATGAGCACGAGGCCGCCGGCGGCGACCCCGAGGCGCCCGGCGAGGTTCCAGCCCTCGGCGTCGGCGGCCGACATGGCGGTGAGGAGCAGCAGCCAGCCCAGCGCCAGCGGGATGAGGCCCTTCCAGCCGAGGTCCATCAGCTGGTCGTAGCGGACCCGGGGCACCGAGGCCCGCACCCACACGAACACGTAGAGCACGGCGACGAGCTTCAGGGTGAACCAGACGAGGCCCCACGCCCAGGCGAGCGAGTCGGCGAAGGGCACCGGCCCGTTGGGGCCGCCCAGGAAGAGGGTGACGATGATGGCGCCCATGGTCACGGCGTTGAGGAACTCGGCCAGGTAGAAGATGGCGAACCGGAAGCCCGAGTACTCGGTCTGGAACGAGCCCACCAGCTCCTGCTCGGCCTCGACCAGGTCGAACGGCGGGCGGTTCAGCTCGGCGGTGGCCGAGAGGCTGAAGATCACGAACGGCACCAGCCCGGTGACCCAGAGGTTCCAGCCCCAGCCGTGCTGGCCGGCGACGATGCCGTTGGTGGTGAGGTCGCCCGAGGTGAGCACCACGGCGAGCACCGACAGGCCGAGGGCCGCCTCGTAGGACACCATCTGGGCCGAGGCCCGCACCGAGCCGAGCAGCGGGTACTTCGAGCCCGACGACCAGCCGGCGAGCATGACGCCGTAGACGGCGATCGACGACATGGCGAGGATGACCAGCACGCCGGCGCCCGGGTTGGCCAGCTGCATCAGGGTGCGGTGGCCGAAGACCTCGATCACCCCGCCGTTGCCGTCGCGGAAGTCGCCGCCCAGCGGGATCAGCCCGAAGGTGATGAACGCCGGGACCATCGTGAGGATCGGGGCGAGGCGGAAGACGAGCCGATCGGAGCGATCGGGGACGAGGTCCTCCTTGAGCAGCACCTTCAGGCCGTCGGCCAGGGTCTGGAGGATGCCGAAGGGGCCGGCTCGGTTGGGCCCGATGCGGTTCTGGAGGTCCGAGATGATCTTGCGCTCGAACCAGATCATCAGCATCGTGGCCAGCAGGCAGATGCCGAGCGTGATGCCCGCCTTGACCAGGACGATGACGACCTCGGCGAGGCCGACGCCTCCCGTGAGCAGCGGATCGGCGGCCAGCATCACGACACCGTCTCCACGCGGACCTCGGTGACCGGGGCGGTGGCGTCGATCAGCACGGCGGGCGACGGGTCGCCCTGGCCGAGCGCCATGGCGATGGTCCCGGCCGGCACGGCATCCGACGCCGCCACCTCGACGGTGAGCGAGCCGCGGGCGGAGCTGAGCTTCACCCGGCCGCCGGCGCCGACGCCGAGGCGGCTGAGGTCGGCGGGGTTGGCGGCCACGCCCGGGCCGGCCGCGAGGCCGGCCAGCGACGGCGCCGCCTGGACCTGGGTGCCCTGGTCGTAGAGCTTGCGGTAGGTGACCAGGCGCAGGGAGTAGGCGTCGACGGCGGGGGCCTCGTAGGCAGCCGCATCGAGCGAGATCCGCGCCGGCATCGTCGGCGCGGCGGTCCCGTCGGGCTCGGCGGGCCCGCCGGCCTCGGTGGCCGCCTGCTCGGCGCTGGCGGCGGCGCCCTCGGCGGCCGCGGCCTCCTGCTCCTCGGGGGTGTCGGCCGCGCCCTCGGCCACCTGGGCCTCGGCGGCCTCGTCGTGGGCGGCGGCGTGGTCGCCCTCGACGGTGAGGTCGCCGTCGGCCGGCTCGTCGACCGGCGCCGGTTCGGCCCGCCCGGCCAGCAGGCCGTCGGCCTCGGCGGCGAGGTCGTCCCAGCCGATCCCGGCGTGCGCCGGCGACAGCGCCGCCAGCTCCTTCCAGAGGTCCTCGGGACCGGCCACGCCGAGATCCGCGCCAAGACGGAAGGCCAGCTCGGCGGCGATCATCCAGTCGGGGCGGGCGGTGCCCGCGGCCGTGACCTTCTGGCGCACGAGGGTGACCCGACCCTCGATGTTGGTGGTGGTGCCGTCGACCTCGGCGAACCCGGCGGCGGGGAGCACGATGTCGGCGGCCCGCACCGAGGCATTCGGCAGGGTGTCGACGGCGATGACCGTGCGAGCCCCGGCGATGCCGCGCTCGGCGAGCTGGCGGTCGGGCACGTCGGCCAGCGGGTCGGCGCCGAGCAGCACCAGGGTGTCGATGCGCCCCTCGGCGGCGGCGGCGAGGATGCCGGCGGTGTCGAGCCCGGCCTCGGCGGGCACCGACGGCCACGTGCCGGCGACCCAGTCGCGGCCCTCGTCGAGACCCACCCGACCGGGGAGCAGCCCCGGGGCCAGGCCGGCGTCGATGGCGCCGTGGACGTTGGCCCGGCGCAGGCCCGAGAGGAAGCGCACGGAGGGAACGCGTCGAGCAGGGCGCTCGCCGCGGCCATGGTGGCCTCGGGCGACTCGGCTGCCGACGAGCGGCCGAGGAGCACGGTGACGGGCCCGGCCGCCAGGCGGTCGCGCACGGCGGCCAGCTCGCCCTCCCCGGCGACGATCCGGGCGACGAGCTCGTTGACGGCGCCGGGGACCGACCGCAGGGAGGTGGCGGCCAGCGGGGTGAGGGACGTGTCGGTGGGCGCCAGCTCGATCACCGTGGCGCGGTGGCGGGTGACGGCGTCGCGGATGCGCAGGAACAGGACCGGCAGCTCCTCCTTGGGATCGCTGCCGATCACGAGGAGCGTGCCGCCGGGCGCGCACGCCTCGTCGATGGTGGCCGGCGGGAGGGCGGCGACGAACGGGCCCGGGAGCCCGTCGGCGAGCTGGGCGTCGACGTGGTCGGTGCCGATGACGCCCTTGGCCAGCTTGGCCCAGGCGTAGGCGGCCTCGTTGGTGAGCTGGGCGCCGCCGATGACCGCGGTGGTGGCGGGGGTGGCGCCGGCGATGGCCTTGGCCGCGGCCGCGAGGGCGTCGGCCCAGCGGACCTCGGCGAGGTTCCCGGCGGCGTCGCGCACCATCGGCGCGCCGAGGCGCTCGGGCGCACCGATCGACTCGAACCCGAAGCGGCCCTTGTCGCAGAGCCAGCTCCAGTTGACCGGGTCGGAGTCCACGCCGACGAAGCGCAGGACCTCGTCGCGCGAGGCGTCGACCACGATGCGACAGCCCACCGAGCAGCCCGTGCAGGTGGACTCGACGACGTCGAGGTCCCACGGCCGGGCCTTGAACCGGTAGGGCTTCGCCGTGAGGGCGCCCACCGGGCAGATCTGCACGGTGTTGCCCGAGAAGTACGAGGCGAAGGGGTGGTCGGGGAAGGTGTTGACCTGGGTGCCGTTGCCTCGGTCCTGGAAGTGGATCAGGGCGTCGCCCGCCACGTCCTTGGCGAAGCGGGTGCAGCGGTCGCAGAGGATGCAGCGCTCGCGGTCGAGGTACACGTTCTCGCTGATCGAGATCGGCTTCTCGTAGTGCCGCTTCTCCTCGACGAACCGGCTCTCGCCGGGGCCGAAGGCGATGGTGTGGTCCTGGAGGGGGCACTCGCCGCCCTTGTCGCACACCGGGCAGTCGAGCGGGTGGTTGATGAGCAGGAACTCGAGGATGCCGTCCTGGGCCTTCTTGGCCACCTCGGACTCGGTCTCGACCACCATGTCGGGGGCCACGGTGAGCATGCAGCTCGGCTGGAGGGCCGGGCCGCGGCCGGTGTCGACCTCGACGAGGCACATCCGGCACATGCCGACCGGCTCCATGCGGTGGTGGTAGCAGAACCGCGGGATGTAGACGCCGTTGCGCTCGGCGGCGTCGATCACCAGCTCGCCCTGGCGGGCCTCGACGGCCTTGCCGTCGACGGTGATGTGGACGGTGGTCTCGGCGGGAGCGTCAGGCATCGGCGCCGACCTCCTCTCGCACCGGTCCGACGAAGGCCGGGCCCTTCACCTCGACGGTGACCGTCGCCGGCCCGCCGAGGTAGGCCTCGAACTCGTCCTGGAAGCGCATGATCGCCGAGGCGACCGGCGTGGTGGCGCTCTGGCCGAGGGGGCAGATGGTGGTCTGCTTCGGCGGCCAGTTCATGCCGACCGAGATGTTGTCGCACACGTCGAGCAGCAGGTCGAGGTCTTCGGGGCGGCCGTGGCCGTCGACGATGCGCTCGAGGATCTTCTCGAGCCAGCTGGTGCCCTCGCGGCACGGCGTGCACTTGCCGCACGACTCGCGGGCGAAGAAGCGCACGAGCCGCAGGCAGGCCTTCACCATGTCGGTGTCCTCGTCGAACACGACGATGGCGCCGGAGCCGAGCATGGTGCCCATCTTCCCGATCACGCCCGCCTCGAGCGGGGTGTCGAGGTGCTCGGGGTAGAGCCACGGCGCCGAGGCCCCACCGGGGATGAACGCCTTGAGCTCCTTGCCGCCCCGGATGCCGCCGCCGTAGACGGGGGCGTAGAGCAGGTCGCGGAAGGTGGTGACGCCGAACTCGACCTCGTAGACGCCGGGGTTCTTCACGTGGCCCGAGACGGCGAACATCCGAGTGCCCTTGGAGTTCTCGGCGCCGAGGGCGGCGAAGGCGGCCCCACCGTTCGAGAGGATCCACGGCAGGTTCGAGAGCGTCTCGACGTTGTTGACGATCGTGGGCTGGAGGTAGAGGCCCTTGGCGGCCGGGAAGAACGGGGGCTTGAGCCGCGGCATGCCCCGGTTGCCCTCGAGGCTCTCGATGAGCGCTGTCTCCTCGCCCACGATGTAGGCGCCGGCGCCCCAGTGCAGGACGATGTCGACCGAGAAGTCGCTGCCGAGGATGTCCTTGCCGACGTAGCCGGCGGCGTAGGCCTCGTTGAGGGCGGTGGCGATGCGCTCCTGGGCGAAGGCCATCTCGCCGCGCACGTAGAGGAAGGCCTGCGAGCAGCCCACGGCGTAGCAGGCGATCAGGACGCCCTCGATGAGCTGGTGGGGATCGCGCTCCATGAGGATGCGGTCCTTGTAGGTGCCCGGCTCGGACTCGTCGCCGTTGACCACGAGGTAGCGCGGGAACACCCCGGGCGGGCAGAAGCCCCACTTGACGCCGGCGGGGAAGCCGGCGCCGCCGCGCCCGAGCAGCGAGGCGGTCTTGACCTCCTCGACGACCTCGGCGGGCTTCTTGGCCAGGACGGCCTTGAGCCCCTCGTAGCCGCCGGTGCGCACGTAGCCCTCGAGGGTGTGGCCGTCGGCCACGTCGAAGCGGCTGGTGATGATCTTGGGGGCGTCGGTCACGGCCATCAGGCGTCGGCTCCCTCGGCGTTGCGGGC
Organism: Acidimicrobiales bacterium; assembly: GCA_041394165.1. GTDB lineage: Bacteria > Actinomycetota > Acidimicrobiia > Acidimicrobiales > Iamiaceae > Aquihabitans. Next base: position 181,070 of record JAWKIT010000005.1, on the reverse strand, counting down.
CAGCCAGCCCGGCTCGGGCACGCCGGCGGGGTCGGCGTTGCCCGCCGCCCGATCGGCGGGGATGTGCTGGCGGGTGCGGGCGAGGGTGCCGTGAGGCGGGACCTCGTCGGCGAGCTTGCCGGCGCGCAGGTCCTCGATCAGCTGATCGAACTCCTCGATGGTGATGCGGTGCCGGTAGCGGTAGTTGACCTGCAGGCAGGGCGCCTCGGTGCACGCGGCGATGCACTCGACGTCCTCGAGGGTCACGAGGCCGTCGGGGGTGGTGCTGCCGGCCTTGATCCCGAGCGAGTGCTCGGCGTGGTGCAGGAGCTCCTCGCCGCCCATGATCTGGCACGAGATGTTCGTGCAGATGTTCACGAGGTAGGTCCCGACGGGCTCGCGCTTGAACATCTCGTAGAAGGAGCACGTGCCGAGGACCTGGGCGGGCGTGGTGCCCACCAGCTCGGCGATGTGCTCCATGGCGTCGTCGGTGACGTAGCCGTCCTGCTCCTGGGCCAGGTGCAGCAGCGGGATCGTGGCCGACTTGGCGATCGGGTACCGCGACCGGATCTCGAGAGCGGTCTCGAGGTTCTCGTCGGAGAAGCGGGCCATCAGCGATCCACCTCCCCCATGATCGGGTCGACGCTCGAGATGTTGGCCACGGCGTCGGCGATGAGCCCGCCGTGCATGATGTGGGGCAGCACCTGGAGGTTGAAGAAGCTCGGGCCGCGCACGCGCATCCGATAGGGCTTCGACGAGCCGTCCGACGCGAGGTAGACGCCGAGCTCGCCCCGGGGCGACTCGACGGCGGCGTAGGCCTCGCCCTCGGGCACCTTGAAGCCCTCGGTGAAGATCTTGAAGTGGTGGATCAGCGCTTCCATCGACTCGTCGATGCGGGCCCGCGGCGGCGGGGTGACCTTCTTGTCCTGGAGGCGGTAGTCGCCCTCGGGCATGCGCTCGATGCACTGCCAGAGGATCCGCATCGACTCGCGCACCTCGTTGAGGCGGATGGCGTAGCGGTCGAAGCTGTCGCCGTAGCTGCCGACGATCACGTCGAAGTCGACGTCGTCGTAGGCGAGGTAGGGCAGATCGCGGCGGAGGTCCCAGGCGTAGCCCGTGGAGCGCAGGATCGGCCCGGTGGCGCCGAGGGCGAGGGCCTCCTCGGTGCTGATGGTGCCCACGCCCTGGAGGCGCTCGCGCCAGATGGGCTGGTGGGTCATCAGCGTCTCGTACTCCTCGAGGCGCTCGGGGATCGACTCGAGGTAGGTGGCGAGGCGCTCCTGCCAGCCGTCGGGCAGGTCGGCGGCGGTGCCGCCGATGCGGATGAAGTTGTGGTTCATCCGCAGGCCCGTGATCATCTCGAGGATCCGGAGCCCCTCCTCGCGCTCGCGCCAGCCGTAGATCATCATCGACGTGCTGCCGAGGTCCATGCCGTTGGTGGCGAGGAAGAGGAAGTGCGAGGTGAGGCGGTTGAGCTCGCTGAGCAGCATCCGCACCCACACGGCGCGCGGCGGCAGCTCGAGGCCGAGGAGCTGCTCGGCCGCCAGGCAGAAGGCGAGCTCGTTGAAGATCGGCGACGCGTAGTCCATGCGCGTCACGTTGGTGCCGCCCTGGAGGTACGTGAGCGACTCGCCCGTCTTCTCCATGCCGGTGTGCAGGTAGCCGATGACCGGCTTGGTGCGCAGCACGGTCTCGCCGTCGAGCTCGAGCATCAGCCGCAGCACGCCGTGCGTGCTCGGGTGCTGGGGCCCCATGTTGATGATCGTGGTCTCGCCGTCGTCGGGAGCGAGGGCGGCCTCGGCCTCGCTCATGCGCAGCACCGAGCCGACCTCGCGCAGCACCTCGACGCCGCCGGCCACGGGCCGGGGCGCCATCTCCTGGGCGCCCTCGTCGGTGAGGTGGGTGTCGAGGGGGCGGTCGTGGGTGGCGGTCACGTGGGGGCGTCCTTGAACTGCACCGGGATGCGCCCGATGCCGTAGTCCTTGCGCAGCGGGAAGCCCTCCCAGTCCTCGGGCATCAAGATGCGCGTGAGGTCGGGGTGGCCCTCGAAGGCGATGCCGAACATGTCGAACACCTCGCGCTCGGCGGCTTCGGCGCCGGGGTGCACCTCGAAGAGGCTCGGCACGGTGGCGTCGGACTCGGGCACCTGCACCCGCAGGCGGAGGCGCTCGCGCTGGGCGTGGGAGATCAGCAGCACGACCACCTCGAACCGCTCGCCCTCGACGCCCTCGGGCAGGTCGGTGCGCCGGTGGGCGAGGTAGTCGACGGCGGTGACGTCGAGCAGCTGGACCCAGCCCTCGTCGCGCAAGGTGCGCACGAGCCCGACGAGCTCGTCGCGGGGCACGAACGCGACCCGCTGGCCGAAGCGACGCGTCACGGGGAAGCCGTGGAGCTCCTCGACGACGGCCTCGGGCTCGCCGGCGGGCTCGCCGGCCGGGGTCGGGTCGACGTCGGTCACCGCTCGCTCCGGCCGAGGGCCACCGGCTGGGGGGCGCGCTGGCCGTCGAGCTGGGTGACGGTGATGCCGGCGCCGGCCCCGGTGGCCTCGCGCCGGGCGAAGAGCTCGCCGTTGCGGATCTGCTCGTGCAGGGTGCCGATGGCGTGGATCAGCGTCTCGGGGCCGGGCGGGCACCCCGGGGCGTACACGTCGACGGGGACGATCTGGTCGACGCCCTGCACGATCGCGTAGTTGTTGAACATGCCGCCCGAGCTGGCGCAGACGCCCATGGAGATGACCCACTTGGGCTCCATCATCTGGTCGTAGATCTGGCGCAGCACCGGCGCCATCTTCTGCGAGACGCGCCCGGCGACGATCATGAGGTCGGCCTGGCGCGGCGAGGCCCGGAAGACCTCCATGCCGAAGCGGGCGAGGTCGTAGTGGGCGCCGCCCGTGCCCATCATCTCGATGGCGCAGCAGGCCAGGCCGAAGGTGGCCGGCCACATGCTCCGGGTGCGAGCCCAGCCGATGACGTCCTCGAGCTTGGCGGTGACGACGTTGTGGTCGAGGACCTCGAGGCCGTTGGTGGTGGTGTCGAGGCCCATCAGGCGGCCTCGGTGGCGGGCGGGCGGCCCTCCTGGCCGACGCGCCGGACCGTCGAGGTGGTGGTGCGCTCGGCGCTGACGGCCGGGTCGATCCGGCGGAGCCGCTGGACCGGGCCCCAGTCGAGGGCGCCGTTGGCGATCAGGTACACGAACGAGGCGAACACGGCGACGGCGAACACCAGCATCTCGAGGAGGCCGAAGAAGCCGAGCTCGTCGTGGATGATCACGTACGGGTACAGGAAGATGATCTCGATGTCGACGACGATGAAGATCATGGCGACCAGGTAGAAGCGCACCGGGAAGCGCTCGGGCGGGTCCTGCCGGGGCACGATGCCGCACTCGTAGGGCGCCGACTTGGCCGCGGAGGGCCGCTTCGGGCTGACCAGGCGCGACATCACCAGGCTGACGCCGGCGAAGAGCACGCCCAGCACGAGCATGACGACGATGGGCAGGTACTGCGCCACGGTCAGCTCGCTCCAGCCGTCGCCTCGCGCTGCGCCTGGGCCAGCTTGTCGCGGCGGTGCAGCGAGTTGCACAGCACGGCGGTCACGGCGGCGAAGAAGAGCGTGGCGGTGATCTGCGGACGACGCAGCTGGTTGGTCTGGGTGCGCTGGAGGATGACGGTGATGAGCTCGCTGTCCTCGTCGCGCACGGGGGCGGGCGGCGCCTGGCCGGGCTTGGCCTCCTGGGGGATCACGGCCTGGAGCTGGACCGCGGCGTAGAAGGGGTCCGGGGCCACGTCGAGCGTGCGGGTGATCTTGTACTGGATCCGCCCGAGGATGCTGTCGTCGTCGCGCGGGGCCTTGCCGCCGGTGAGGAACGACTCGATCACGACGTAGTCGCTGGCGGAGTCGAAGAGGGCCTGGTCGTCGGGGCCGAGCGACTCGGCCACGACGGCCTGGGTCTCGCCGGTGTACTTGTTCGAGGTCTCGAGCAGCCGCCACGGATCGGCCTGCTCGTCGATCTCGTCGAGCAGCCGGGTGCCGGGGCCCTCGACGGTGACCAGGTCGCCGAGCCCGGGGTCGCGCTGGGTCGTGGGGAACGCCGCGAGCAGCACGTCGCTGCCGTCGCGGACCTCGACCGGGTCGGGGAGCTGCGAGGGCAGCGGCACCTCGGTGGCCACCTCGACGTCGGACTGCACGGTCTCGTCGCAGCCGTCGGGCACGTCGGCGGAGGTGAGGCTGGTGCACGGCGCGGTGCGGACGGTGTCGACCACCTTCCACGTCGGCGCCGGGCCCTTGGGGCCGATGCCGTAGATCGACCAGATGGTGCCCATCACGGTCATCCAGGCGAAGAAGCCGGTGAGCGCCAGCTGGAAGCCCAGCCGGGCCCCGCTGTTGGTGGCGAGGATGAGGTACACCGACCCCATCAGGATCGCCACCGCGACGGCGACGGTGAGGACGCCTCGGAACCCGGGATCCCAGGTCCAGTCGAAGCTCAAGAAGGCGTCAATCACGGGCGAGGCTCCGTTCGTACTCGACGATGGCCCGGACCTGCTCCTGGGTCATCATGGCGCCCTGGTCGGGGGTCCCGGCGTCCTTGGGCTCGATGCCGACCTCGCCGTTCTCGGCGTTGATCTTGTAGGGCGGCGTCACGCAGTAGCCCGGCATGCGGCCGGTGCCCTGGCCGTTCTGGCCGTAGCGGACGCCCTGCTCGGAGCCGTTGCAGACGAAGTCCACCTGCTGCTGCGGGCCGAGGCTCGAGCCCGGGAACTGGTTCAGCACGTTGGTGAGCGGGGGCCCGAAGGCGCCGCCGCCATCGGCCTCCTTCTCGCCGTACGACCAGCCCTTGGTGTGGCAGCGGCCGCACGAGTAGGCGCCGCCGGCGAAGCCGTCGTCGTAGCCCATGTTGAAGAGCGCCTCGCCCTCGCTCGCGTAGAGCGGTGGGCAGGTGCTGTCGATGCGGGCCTGGAGGGTGGCGTCGTTCTCGTCGAAGGAGGCGAGCTCCTCGTCGGAGAGCCCGACCTTGGCCTCCTCGACCACCGCGGCCGCGCACGTGGGCTCGCGGGTCTTCATCATCTTGTCGAGCTGGCCGGTGACCTCGGCCTGGGCCTGCTCGGGGGTGAGCTGGAAGGTGGTGATGTAGTCCATCAGCTCCTGGAGCTTCTGCTCCGTGAGCGGACCACCGCCCTTGGCGCCCCACGCCGGCATCGGCGAGAAGGGACGGCCGTACTCGAGGATGTAGCGCACCTCGTCGCGCGTGTAGCGCAGGAAGACCGTGTTGAGGGCCGGCCCCTTCCAGTCGACCTGCTTCACGAAGCGGCCCTCGGCGTCGGTGATGGTGTACGGCGTGACGCCGCCCACGCCGTTGGTGCCGTGGCAGAAGGCGCAGTTGTAGCCACCGTTGGCGGTGACGTCGAACATCTCCGAGCCGCGCTTGACGAACTCGTCGGAGATGCGCTCGGCGGCGCCCTCCTGGCGGCCCGGCTCGGCGAGCCAGTAGAGGGGCAGGCCGATGCCGAGGATGAACAGCCCGAGCAGGCCGAGCGAGAGGGTGCGGTCGAGCTTGCGGCCCTCGAGCTCCTCGTCGCTCAGGTACGCCTTGCGGTTGGCGGCGAGCTCGATCTCCGAGCCGACCTCGGGCCGCGACTGGCGGATGTTGATGTAGGCGTACGCGATGCCCACGATGAAGGCGACGACCAGGAGCACCAGCCCGATCGACGTCTGGGTGCTGGCAGCGAGCAACATCAGTGTCCTCCCGACCCGGAGACGCAGTGGGGCCCTTCAGCCTCCTGGCCGGTGGTGTTGGTGCCGATCGGCGGGCCCTGGATGATGACGCCGGTGTCGACGGTGAGCGCGCCGCCGTTGACGCTCATGGCGAAGCGGTCGAGGCCACGAGGCGCCGGGCCGGCCTTCTTCTCGCCCGCCTGGTTGTACTGCGAGCCGTGGCAGCCGCACTCGAACCACTGCGAGGTGAGGCAGGCCGGGACGCGGCAGCCGAGGTGGACGCACTTCTGGTAGAGGGCGATCACGCCCGCCTCCATGCCGGCGAGCTCCGCCGGGCTGTAGGTGGCCTTGGCCTTCTCGAGCGCCGAGCTCGGGTAGGCGGTGATCCACATGCGACCCTCGGGGTAGTACGCGAACCCGTTGCCGTTCTGGATGGCCTTCTCGATGTCGGCGATCTTGCCGACGCTGATCTTGGAGCCGAAGCCGCCGCGCGGGCGGGGCCAGAGGAAGGCGAGCACGGCGGCGCCGAAGCCGCTCAGGCCGAGCACGAAGCCGCCCACGATCGAGCGGTTGAGGAACTGGCGGCGGTAGACGCCGATCTCCTCGTCGTCGGGGGCGACGAAGGGCGCCGGGGGCGCCGCCTCGGCGACGGGCACCAGCTCGCCCCCCTTGCGGGCGAGGCGGGCCGCGCCCTCGACCTCACGGCCGCCGGGCGCGGTGGCGAGGGCCGCGGCCTTGCGGGACTTGCGGTCGCGGCTGCGGGTCTCGCGCGAGAGGTAGCCGGTGGCGGTGTCGGACTCGCGCTGGCGCAGCGATCCGAAGAGGACGAGCGCGGCGGCGACCACCAGCACCGGCACGACGATGACGAGGGGGTTCATGTCTGCCTTCCTTCCTTACAGCTCGAAGAAGAGGCCCTTGGTCCACGGGAAGACGAAGAGCTGCCCGGGGCCTCGGAAGAACGAGCCGATCATGGTGAGGACCGCGCACGACATCAGGAACACGGTGAAGAGCGACACCGCGAACTTGCGATCCTCGGGCTTCTGCGAGGGGTTGCGGTCGATGTAGGGGGCGAGCATCAGGCCGCCGAGGCCGATGCCGGGGAGCAGCACGCCGGCCACCATCGGGTGGAACAGGGCGAGGAGCTCCTGGAGGCCGAGGAAGTACCACGGCGCCTTGGAGGGGTTCGGCGTCTTGTTGACGTCGGCCAGCTCGAGCAGCGGCGCGTTCACGAAGATCGAGAAGACGAACACGAACGCGAGGCAGGCCAGCGCGGCGACGAACTCGATCGAGAGCAGGTGCGGCCACACGTGGACCTTGTCCTGCGGGGCGGCCTTCACGTCCTGGATGGCGCCCGACTTCACCACCGTCCCCCGGCGCGGGGTGGGGCCGCCGGGCCCGGCGGCCACCGGCGGGGCGGCCGTGGCCACCGCGGCGCCACCGCCCGACGCCGCCTCGACGGCGGCGCCGCCTCCGGCGTCGCCGGACGCCTCGGCGCCGCCCGCCTTGGCGCGGGCGGCCTTGGCCCGCTCGAGGAGGTGCGCGGGGATCTTGCTCTCGGCCTCCGACGACGCCGCGGGGGCGTCGGCCGCGGGCTCGCTCTTGGCGGCCGCCGCCTTGGCGCGGGCCTCCTCGGCTCGCTTGCGGAGGTGCTCGGGGATCTCGGTCATGGCTGTCCTTGTCCTCCTCGACCTACAGCGGCCCGCTGATGCCGCCGTCCTTGCGCACCCGCCAGAAGTGGATCGCCATGAAGATGACGATCACGAACGGGAGCATGAGGACGTGCAGCACGTACCAGCGCAGCAGCGTGTCCGTGCCGATCTCGGAACCACCCAGGAGCACGAAGCGCACCTGGTTCCCGAAGACGGGCATGTAGCCCATCATGTTGGTGCCCACCGTCACCGCCCAGAGCGCCAGCTGGTCCCACGGGAGCAGGTAGCCGGTGAACGAGAGGAGCAGGGTGAGCAGCAGCAGCACCACGCCGATCACCCAGTTGAACTCCCGGGGCGGCTTGTAGGCGCCGTGGTAGAAGACGCGCGCCATGTGCAGGAACACCGACAGCACCATCAGGTGGGCCGACCAGCGGTGCATGTTGCGCACCAGCAGGCCGAAGGTCACCGAGGTCTGCAGGGCGTAGATGTCGTTCCAGGCCTGCGCGGCGGTGGGTCGGTAGAAGAACATCAGGAAGATGCCCGTCACCGTGAGCATGATGAACAGGAAGAAGCTCAGCCCGCCGAGGCAGAGCGTGTAGCTCACCTTCACGGCGTGGCGCTTCACCTTCACCGGGTGCAGGTGGTACAGCACCGAGTTCATGATCACGTACGACCGGTTCCTCGGGCTGTCGGTGTAGCCCTTCCGGAAGATCGACCCGGGCCGGAAGATCGAGTTCCAGGCCTGGCTGGACTGGACCTTGTCGGTGAGCTCGGCGACCTTGGCCGAGGGGCCACCGCCCTTGTTCTGCATGGTCTTGGCCATCGGTTCCTACTGCTCCCGAATCTCCGAGCCGACGACGACGGGGGCGCTCATCCGAGCCGCATCCCGTAGCCGTATCCGTGCGTGTTGGTGCGCTGGTGGCCGTCGCCGTTGGCAGCCGGGTCGCCCACCTTGCCGAGGATGATCACGCCCGTGGGGCACCGGTCGACGCAGAGGGCGCAGCGGGTGCACACGTCGTCGTCGATCAGGAACACCACGTTGTCGCTGGGGTCGACGCCCGGGAGCTCCGTGCCCTCCGCCTCGGCGATCGAGGAGGGCCGCACCATGTGGATGCACTTCCACGGGCAGATGTCGACGCAGCCCTCGCACATGATGCACTCGGACTGGTCGATGTGGATGAACTGCTTGGGCTTGACCGCCTTGGCCAGGTAGTCCGCATCGACCTGCACGAGGGCGTAGTCGGTGCGGAACTCCGGCATCGGGGGGTTGGCGTCGGTCTTGGCCACGGCGTCAGGCCTTCACCAGGGGACGGCCGTAGGTGCTCTTCTCGACCTCGTCGGTCTTCTTGTCGCCCCGGCCCTGCCAGACCGCCCAGAGGGCGATCGTCAGCGTGAACGCCAGCCCGTAGAGGCCGACGGCGACCGAGTCCGACACGGTCTGCTTGGAGATCACGAGCGGCGACCACTGGGCGATGCCCGTGGAGCCGGGGCCGGCGAGGATCGCGTCGGAGCGCATCTTGAGGTCGCCCTCGGCGTAGGTCAGCCACTGGTGGGGCACGACGCCGAACGCCCAGAACAGCCCGAAGGTGCAGTACACCGAGGCGGCCATGGCCTCGCCCCAGGTGAGCGGGGTGCCGACCGGGCGGCGCTTCGAGTAGAGGACGACGATCCCGATCATGGCGAACATCACGAGCAGGGAGCCGGTGAACGCCACGTTGGCGAAGCCCTTGGCGATGTTGCACACGATGACCCAGAGGGACTCGAAGAAGTCCGCTGCGACGATCAAGGTGCCGGCTCCTCTCGTGAATCCGATCACAATCCAGTGTTCCGACCGTGGTGCGGGTGGCACCGGCGATCGATTGACGGTCTAGCACGCGACCTCCGGTGCCACACATTCCGCAGGGGGCAGGTCCGCCGGGGTGCGTCGGGGGGTGCGGAGGCGGGAGCTTCGGCGTGTCGGATGCCCGGGTGACGGCCCCGAGGGGCCGCTCCGGAGGTGCCCTTCCGAGGCTATCGGCGTGGCTTGGCTCCGCGTCCGAGGCCGGGCATAGAGTGGCCCGCGATGCGCCTCCGACCCCGGTCGGCCGGCGCGCCGATCGCCTCCCGGAGGAACCAGCGTTGACCGAGATCCCCGAGCACCTGCTGAAGCGTGCGGCCGCCGCCCGCGCCGCCAAGGGCGGGGGCGAGGCGCCTGCCGAGGCGCCCGCCACGCCGGCCGGGGGCGAGGCGGCGCCGGCCGCGCCCGCCGCCGCGGTCGAGAAGGCGCCCGCCGCACCGGCCCCGCTGCCGACGCTCGACGACGCCCCGCCGAAGACCACGCCCGACATCGCCGTGGTCGCGGCGGCCAAGCGCCGCAAGCGCGTCCCCTTCTGGGCGGCGCCCGTGCTGGCCCTGCTCCCGCTCTGGGCGGTCATCTACGTCGCCTCGGTCCAGCCCCCGCCGGCCGGCGACACCGATCCCCTCGTGATCGGCAAGGAGGCCTACACGGCCAACGGCTGCTCGGGCTGCCACGGCGCCGACGGCGGCGGCGGCACCGGCGCCAAGCTCTCGGGCGGCGAGGTGCTGAAGACCTTCGCCGACCCGCTCTCGCAGGTCTACTGGATCCACTACGGCGCCAAGGACGGCGGCGCCCGCCCCGACGGCACCTACGGCGACCTCACCCGCGAGGGCGGCGCCCACAACCTGAGCATCCTCCCCGGCGTGATGCCCGGCTTCCCCGACATGGACCCCGAGGAGATGGCAGCGCTCGTCATCTACATCCGCGAGGGCCTCTCGGGCGGCGACCCCGCCGACGACCCGAACTTCAACGCCGAGCTGTTCGCCGAGGATCCCGAGGCGCTGGCCGCGCTGGTCGAGGAGGTCACGGCGCTCGACCCGAACGACCCCGACGCCGTCGCCTCGGTCGACGGGGCCGAGGGCGCCTAGCGCCCGGGCGGCGTCGCCCGACCCGCTCCGTACACTCCCCGCCATGGCCGACCCCGATCGCTACGACGTGCTGGTGATCGGCGGTGGCCCCGCCGGATCGTCCACCGCCTACTGGCTGGCGCGCGCCGGGGTCCGGGTGGCCTGCGTCGAGCGCAAGGTGTTCCCCCGCGACAAGACCTGCGGCGACGGCCTCACCCCCCGCGCCGTCAAGCAGCTCACCGACATGGGCCTCGCCGGCGAGCTCGAGCGCTACCACCGCTACACCGGCCTGCGCGCCGTCGCCCACGGCATCAGCCTCGAGCTGCAGTGGCCCGACCACCCCGTCTTCCCCGACCACGGGTTCGTGGTGAAGCGGCGCGACCTCGACCACCTGGTGTTCGAGCACGCCACCGCGGCGGGGGCCGAGACGTTCCAGGGCACCGAGGCCGTCGCGCCCATCCTCGAGGGCGGGCTGCTCGGCGGCGCCGTCGTGAAGGACAAGGCCACCGGCGAGACCCGCGAGATCCGGGCGCGCTACGTGGTCGTGGCCGACGGGGCCAACTCGCGCTTCGGCCGAGCGCTCGGCACCTCGCGCAACCGCAGCTACCCGCTCGGGATGGCCATCCGCACGTACTACGAGAGCCCGCGCCACGACGAGCCGTGGATCGAGAGCTGCCTCGACGTGCGCGACCGCAACGGGTCGTCGCTGCCGGGCTACGGCTGGATCTTCCCGGTCGGCGACGGGACCATCAACGTCGGCATCGGGCTGCTGTCCACCTTCCGCGACTGGCGCGACGTGAACACCTCGCACCTCATGGCCGAGTGGGCCGCCACCGCCCCGGCGTACTGGGAGATCGACCCCGAGCGCCCCGTGCAGCCGCCCACCGGCGGGCGCATCCCGATGGCCGGCTCGGTGAACCCGAAGGTCGGCCCGACCTGGGCGGTGGTGGGCGATGCCGGCGGCTCGGTCAACCCGTTCAACGGCGAGGGCATCGACTACGCGTACGAGACCGGGCGCCAGGTGGCCGAGCTGCTCGCCGAGGCCATCGCCACCGGCGACGGCATGGCGCTCCAGCAGTACCCGAAGTGGCTCGAGGCCGAGTACGGCCTCTACTTCAAGGTCGCCCGCCTCTTCGCCCAGATCATCGGGCAGCCGGCGCTCATGCGCGAGCTCACCCGGGTCGGCATGCGCAGCCGCAGCCTCATGGACTGGGTGCTGCGCATCATGGCCAACCTGCTCCAGCCCGACGAGATCGGCCCGGCCGAGGCGGCGTACGCGGCCGCGGCCGCCATCGTGAAGCGGGTCCCCGAGCCGCTCCCCTAGGTCACCTCGGCGGCGCGCTCAGCTCGTGGGCGGGAGCGGGTCGATCCACCCGCCGGCGTCGGCGGCGAGGCGGTCGGCCTCCTTCGGGCCCATGGTGCCCGCCGTGTAGAGGTGGACCTCCTCGTGGTGCTCGAGGACGTCCTCCACGATGCGCCACTGCTCGTCGAGGGCGTCGGCCCGACCGAAGCGGCGGGCGTCGCCGTCCATGGCGTCGTCGAGCAGTCGCTGGTAGGCCTCCTCGCGCGGCCCGAGCGCCTCGTCGTAGCTGACCTCGAGGTCGACGGGCTCGGGCACCAGCTCGTCGCCGGGCTTCTTGGCGTGGAGGTGCAGCTTCACGCCGTCGTGCTTGCCGAGCAGGAAGCGCAGCCGGTTGGGGCCGGGCTCGGGCGCTCCCTCGGCCGTGAAGAGCAGGCGCGGCGGGGCGTTGAACGTGACGATCGCCTCGGTGCCGGTGACGGCGAGGCACTTGCCGGTGCGCACCAGCCACGGCACCCCCGCCCACCGCCACGACTCGATCTCGAAGCGCACGGCGGCGTAGGTCTCGACGTCGGAGCCGCCGTCGACCCCCTCCTCGTCGACGTAGCTCCGGTACTGGCCGCGCACCAGCTCGTCGGGCTGCAGGGTGCGCACCTGGCGCAGCAGCTTCACCTTCTCGTCGCGCAGCGACGCCTCGTCGGAGCCCGCCGGCGGCTCCATGCCGAGGAGGGCGACGACCTGGAGGAGGTGGTTCTGGAGCACGTCGCGCAGCGCGCCGACGCTCTCGTAGAAGCGACCCCGGCTGCCCACGCCGAAGTCCTCGGCCATGGTGATCTGCACGCTCGAGATGAAGTTGCGGTTCCACACCGGCTCGAGCATCGAGTTGGCGAAGCGGAAGACGAGCAGGTTCTCGACCGACTCCTTGCCGAGGTAGTGGTCGATCCGGAAGATCCGCGGCTCGGGGAACGCGCGGTGGATGCAGTCGTTGAGCTCGGCGGCGCTGGCCCGGTCGCGCCCGAAGGGCTTCTCCACGACCACCCGACCCTGCTCGGCGATCCCGACGCGGCCGAGCCCGTTCACGACGTCGTCGAAGAGCGCCGGCGGGATGGCGAGGTAGAAGAGCGGGCGGGCGGCGCCGTCGACCACCGAGGCGAGGTCGTCGTAGACCTGGTCCTCGCGGTAGTCGCCCGACACGTAGCGGACCCGCTCGCAGAGCCGGTCGACCACGTGGCGGTCCGGGTCCTGGATCGCTTCGGCGAGCGAGGCCCGCACCTTCTGGCGCAGGAACTCGTCGTCGCCGTCGGACGACGCCACGCCGATGACGGGCACCTCCAGGCGCCCGGCCGCCGCCATGGCGTAGATGGCCGGGAAGATCTTCTTGTGGGCGAGGTCGCCCGTGGCCCCGAACAGCACCAGGGCGTCGCTGCGCTGCGGGTCATCGGCCGCCGTGCCCTCGCCGGCGGGCGTCGAGAGCTCGATGGCGTGGCCGCCGAACTGGTGGCGCAGCGCGGAGACGACCTTCATCGCCTTGTCGTCCTCGCGGTGCTGCGAGGTGAACCGGGCGAAGAGCGCCGCGGCGATGACGGGGGCGGCGACGCCGTTGGCCACCGCCTCGCTCACCGTCCACCGGCCCTCGCCCGAGTCCGCGGCGACCGACGCGATCCCGTCGAGGTCGGGGGTCTCCTCCAGCGCCTTGATGAGCAGGTCGAGCAGCCACGAGCGCACCACGCTCTCCTCCTGCCACGAGCCGATGGCCGCCTCGACGTCGATGCCGAGCGGCGACGCCTCCAAGATGGCGTACCCCTCGGCGTAGGCCTGCATGAGGCCGTACTCCACGCCGTTGTGGACCATCTTCACGTAGTGGCCCGAACCGACCGGCCCCACGTGGGCGAAGCCCCGCTCGGGGGCCAGCGCGTCGAAGAGCGGCTGCACGACGGCGACGGACTCCGGGGCGCCGCCGACCATGAGCGCGTAGCCGTTGTCGAGGCCCCACACGCCCCCGGAGGTGCCGCAGTCGACGAAGCCGATGCCCCGCTCGGCGAGCTCCTCGCCGTGGCGGATCGAGTGGAGGTAGTTCGAGTTGCCGCCGTCGACCACCACGTCGCCCGGTCCGAGGCGCTGGGCGAGCTCCGAGATCACCGAGTCCGTGATGTGGCCGGCGGGGACCATCGACCACGCCACCCGCGGCTGACCGTCGGCCTCGAGCAGGGGGACCAGCTCCTCGACCGAGCGGGCGTCGGCCTGGGGGGTGTTGGGGTCCATCCCCACCACCTCGTGGCCGTGGCGGCGCAGGCGCTCGGCCATGTTGCCGCCCATCTTCCCGAGCCCGATCATCCCGACCTTCACGAGCGCACCTCCCCGTCGACGTGGGCGACCAGCTCGGCGGTGGTGACCCTGGCGGCCCGCAGGCCGTGGGCGGCCAGGGTGAGCAGGTCGCCGTCGGCCTGGGCGTGCTTGAGCTGGGAGAAGGTGAACGGCCGACCGGGGATGGGGGCGTCGGTCTGGTCGTCGCCCACCACCTGGAGGAAGGCGCCGGTGGGCGGGCCGCCCTTGTGGAGCTGGCCGGTGGAGTGCAAGAAGCGCGGGCCGATGCCGAAGGTGGTGGCCACCTTCAGCTCGTCTCGGAGCTGCACGCTTACCTCCTCCAGCGCCTCGACGTCCTCGTCGTCGGGGTCCACGTAGGCCTGGATGGCGACGTAGTCGCCCGGGCGGACCGCCTCGAGCACGTCGGCCAGCGTGGCGGTGGGCAGCGACGCCGGCTCGGACGCGCGCCGAGGACCTTCGCCGTCGCCGCCTTGGCCTCGGCCACGTTGGGCTGGTCGAAGGGCTGATGCCGAGCACCGCGCCGCAGATGGCGGTGGCGACCTCCCAGAGGAGGCACCGGGCGCCGAGGTCGAGGGGGCCGTCGAGGTCGAGCTCGAGGACCGGGGTGGCCTCCTCGGCGAGCACGTCGAGCCCCACCGGGTGCTCGACGTCGCCGATGGCGATGAACAGCCGGTCGTCGCCGTACACGTCGACCGGGCCGAGCGGCTCGCCGGCCACCGGGACCGTGCCGGTGCCCGCCTTGCCGGTGGACTCGGCGAGCAGCTGCTCGAGCCACAGGCCGAAGGCCTCGATCCGCGGATCGAGCACGAGCGTCACCTTGTCGCGGCCGGCCTTCACGGCCGCCCCAGACCGCCCCGAGCAGGAGCCCGGGGTTGGCGGTCGGGTCGCTGCGGCGCAGCGACGGGGCGACGGCCTCCGCGCCCTGGATCAGCGCACCCCAGTCGAGGCCGGCGGGGCGGCCGGGGCCAGGCCGAAGTAGCTGAGCGCCGAGTAGCGGCCGCCGATGTCGGACGGGTTCTCGAAGGTGTGGCGGAAGCCCCGCTCGCGGGCCAGCGCGGCGAGCTCGACCCGGGGTCGGTGACCACCGCGAAGCGGTCGCCCCGACCGACGCAGTCCCAGAAGAGGTCGAGGTGGCTGCGCGTCTCGATCGTGGAGCCGGACTTCGAGGAGGCGAGGAACAGGGTGGTGTCACCGGGCAGCTGGGCGGCGATGCGGCCGACCGCCGCCGGATCGGTGCTGTCGAGGACGTGGAGCCGCAGCGCCCCGCCACCGGCGGGAACGAGCGGGCCAGCACCTCGGGGAACAGGCTCGAGCCGCCCATGCCGAGCACCACGAGGTCGGTGAGGCCGTCGGCTCGGCAGCTCGCCGCCACGGCGGCGAGCTCTCGGCCGCCCCCGCCATGTGGCCCGCCACCTCGAGCCAGCCGAGCCGATCGCTGATCTCGGTGGGGTCGGCGGCCCAGAGGGTGTGGTCGCGCCGCCAGCCGATCGACCGCCTCGCGCTCGGCGAGGTCGGCCAGGGCGTCGGCGACCGGCGCCTCCAGGGGTCCGAGTCGGGATCGGCGGACGGTGGCACGGCTCACGGGGGCTCCTCGGCGGGTGGGAGGGTCAGCTGCTTCCTACCCGCTCCGAGCGAGTGTGCCACGGCGCGCCGGGGGGTCGGGACGGCGGCCGGCGCGCGTCAGCGCCGCGGCCGGGCCACGGGCTCGCCCAGGCCGTCGGCCAGGAGGGCTTCGATGCCCGCCACGTCGACGGACTCGCTGAACAGGTGGCCCTGGGCCAGCTCGCAGCCGAGGCGCTCGAGGACCTCGCACTGGGCCTCGGTCTCCACGCCCTCGGCCACCGTGTCGAACCCCAGGTTGTCGGCGAGCACCAGCGCGGCCGACACGATCGCCAGATCGTGCGAGGACGGGTCGGACAGGCCGGCGACGAACGAGGCGTCGACCTTCAAGATGTCGGCGGCGGAGAAGCGCCGCAGGTAGTCGAGCGTGGCGAAGCCGGTGCCGAAGTCGTCGATCGCCAGGCGCACCCCGAGCTCCTTGAACCGGCGCAGCTGCTCGACCACCGAGTCCGGGTCGGTCACCAGGTCGGCCTCGGTGACCTCGAGGCACAGGTGCTCGGGCGGCACCCCGTGCTGGTCGAGGCACCCGGCCACGAACTCGACCAGGTCGGCGTCGGCGAGCTGGCGGGCCGAGAGGTTGGCGGCGACCTCAAGGTCGGGCCAGCGCGCCGCGGCGCGCGCCGCCTGGTCGATCACCCATCGGCCGAGGGGGAGGATGAGGCCGGTGTCGGTGGCCACGGGCACGAAGTCGCTGGGCTTGACCAGGCCGACGCCCGGGCGCTCCCACCGCAGGAGGGCCTCGACGCCGACGATCGCCCGGTCGCGGAGGCGGACCACGGGTTGGAAGTGCAGCACCATCTCGTCGGCGCGGAGCGCGTCGCGCAGGGCGTTCTCGACCTCGAGGCGGGCGACGGCCCGGTCGCGGAGGCGCTCGTGGAACAGGGCGATGCGATCGCGGCCGAGCTCCTTGGCCTCGTACATGGCGAGGTCCGCGTCCTGGAGCACGGTGGCGGGATCGACCGGCCCCTCGGCGTGCACCACCCCGACGCTGGCCGAGACCACGACCCGCCCGCCGGGCAGGTCGATGGGCTCGGCGAGGGCCTCGGTGAGCCGGCTGGCCAGCGCCGCCGCTTCGGCCTCGTCGGTGAGGTCGGGGCAGAGCACGACGAACTCGTCGCCGCCGACCCGGGCGACCACGTCGGCGGGCCGCAGGGCCGCGCGGAAGCGCACGGCGACCTCCTGGAGCAGGCTGTCGCCGGCCTCGTGGCCGAGGCTGTCGTTGATCAGCTTGAAGCGGTCGAGGTCGACGAAGAGCAGGGCGGCCCGGGCCCCCGCCGGCGCGAACGCCTCCTCGAGCCGGGCGAGCAGGTACCGGCGGTTCGGCAGGCCCGTGAGCTCGTCGTGGAGGGCACCGTGGGCGAGGCGGGCCTGGAGCTGGTGGCGCTCGAGGGCGATGGAGGCGAGGTCGACGGCGAGGCCCAGCACATCGACCTCCTCGGGGCTGAGGTCGCCGTCGTCGTCGCCCAGCACCACGATGCGCCCGACCAGGCCGTCGGCGCCGGGCAGGTCGGCCGCCCACGCCCGGCGGAAGCGGCCTCCCGAGGCTGCGGCCACGACGGAGTCCCAGCCGACGTTCGTGCGCAGGAAGACCTCGTCGCCGGCCGGGCGCACGGCGGGCGGACGGCTGATCCCGGTCCGCTCGAGCACCTCCACCAGCTCGTCGTCGAGCCCCTCGGCCTCGGACCGGTAGGCGTCGCGGTCGTACCAGCCGACGATCACCGCGCCGCCGACGCGGGCCCGCACCAGATCGGCCACGGCGCCGAGCGACTCGAGCAGCGGCGCACCGCGGGCGATCCGCTCCAGCAGCACGGTCTGCTCGGAGAGCAGCACCGCGGCGGAGCGGTCGTCGCCCTGGGGGCGTCCGACGAGCACGAGCGCGTGCTCGCCGATCTCGTCGTGGGCGGTGCGCTCGACGCGCATCGCCAGCCACCCGTCGTCCGCGGCGCGCAGGCGGAGGCTGCGGACCCGGCCCGGCCCGGTGCCGAGGACCCGGTCGAGGTGGAGGTCGCTGCTCGCCGGCTCGAGGAGGTCGTCGGGGTGGACCAGGTCGGTGACGCGGGTGCCGGCGAGCTCCTCCCCGTCGCGCCCGAGGATGCGGTGCACCGAAGGGCTGACGTACGCGATCCGACCCACGCGATCGGTCACCAGGACGAGCTCGGCCGAGCCCCGCAGCAGGGCCGAGGCCCAGGCGTCGCGCTGGCGGTACGCCTCGGCTCGCTGCTCCCGGTCGGTGATGTCGCGCCCGGCCGCGACCAGGTAGCCGATCCGCGGGTCGTCGAGCGCGTTGGTCACCATGAACTCGACCTCGCGCAGCCGACCTCCGGGGGTGACCATGGTGACCTCGATGGGTCCGTGCACCCCCGGGCGGGCGATCACCTCGGCGAACGCCTGGGCGTGGAGGTCGCGGTTGGCGGCCTTGGCGAAGAGGTCGAAGATCGACGTGCCGACGATCTGCGCCGGGCTCCAGCCGATGGTTCGCGGCCCGTTGCTGCTCGCCCACACGAGCGTGCCGTCGGCGGTGCAGAGCGCCACCACGTCGGGCAGCCCGCCGAGCGCCGCCGCCGGATCGACGCCCGAGGGCCAGGGCGCCGGCTCGATCACCGGGCCCTGCGCGAGGCGGCGAGGTCGAGGGCGGCGTCGCCCGCGACCTCGATGATGCGGTCGACGACGGCGTCGTCGTGGGCGAGGCCCGGGAACATCACCTCGTAGGCCCCCGGCGCCATGGCCACCCCCCGCCCGAGCATGGCGTGGAAGAAGGTGGCGTAGCCGGCCTCGTCGGTGGTGCGGGCCTCGGCGTAGGTGGTGGGCGCGACGGCGCCGAGGTGCAGGCCGACCAGCGGGCCCGCCGTGGCGACGACGGCATCGACCCCCGCGGCGGCGAGCGCGCCCCGGAGCCCGGCGGCCAGGCGCTCGGCCTGGCGGACGAGGCGATCGTGGGCGTCGTGGTCGAGCAGGTCGAGGGCGGCGAGCCCGGCGGCCGTGGCCAGCGGGTTCCCCGAGAGGGTCCCCGCCTGGTACACCGGCCCGAGCGGTGCGAGGTGGTCCATCAGGTCGGCCCGACCGCCGAAGGCGCCCACGTTCAGGCCGCCGCCGATGACCTTGCCGAAGCAGGTGAGGTCGGGCACCACGCCGAACGCCTCCTGGGCCCCGCCCCAGCCGAGGCGGAACCCGGTGATCACCTCGTCGAAGATCAGCACCGCACCCACCCGGTCGCACTCGGCGCGCAGGCCGGCGAGGAACCCGTCGCGCGGGGCGACCAGGCCCATGTTGGCCGCGACCGGCTCCACGATGACGCAGGCGATGGTGCGGTCGAGCTCGGGGACGTCGTTGTAGGGCGCGATCACCGTGTCGGTGACGGCCGCCGACGGCACCCCCGCCGAGCCCGGGACCCCGCCGGGGCTGTGGGCCGGATCGAGGTGGGCGACCGCCGAACCGGACTCGGCGAGCAGGGCGTCGCCGTGGCCGTGGTAGTTGCCGGCGAACTTCACCACCCGGTTGCGGCCGGTGGCCCCACGGGCCAGCCGCAGGGCGGTCATCGTGGCCTCCGTGCCGCTCGAGACCATCCGCACCTTCTCGCAGCTCGGGACCCGACGACCGATCTCCTCGGCCAGCAGGACCTCGCGCTCGGTGGGGGCGCCGTAGGAGGTGCCGTCGCCCGCGGCCGCCCGGATGGCCTCGACGATCTTCGGATGGGCGTGGCCGGCGATCACCGCGCCGTAGGACTGCACGAGGTCGAGGTACTCGGTCCCCTCGACGTCCCAGACCCGGGCGCCCTCGCCGCGGGCCACGAAGTACGGGGTGCCGCCCACCGAGCGGAACGCCCGGACCGGCGAGTTCACCCCGCCGGGGATGGCGCGCTGCGCCCGCTCGAACAGCGCCTCGTTGGTGGTCATGCCAGCGCCTCCGCCGCCTCGCGGGCCAGGTAGGTGAGGATCAGGTCGGCGCCGGCGCGCTTGATGGAGGTCAGGTGCTCCATGGCCACCAGGTGCCCGTCGATCCAGCCGTTGGCCGCCGCCGCCTTGATCATCGCGTACTCGCCCGACACGTGGTACGCCGCGAGCGGCAGGTCGTGCTCGGCGCGCACGCGGGCGATCACGTCGAGGTAGGCGAGCGCCGGCTTCACCATCAGCAGGTCGGCGCCCTCGGCCACGTCGAGGCGCACCTCCTCGAGCGACTCGCGGACGTTCGCCGGGTCCTGCTGGTACCCCTTGCGATCGCCCCCGCCGCAGATCTCCACGTCGACCGCCTCGCGGAAGGGCCCGTAGAGCGCCGAGGCGTACTTGGCGGCGTAGGCGAGGACGGCCACCTCGGCGAACTCCTCCTCGTCGAGCGCGTCGCGGATGGCGGCCACCTGGCCGTCCATCATCCCGGACGGCGCGACGATGTCGACGCCGGCGTCGGCCTGGGCCACCGCCACCTCGGCGTAGCGGTCGAGGGTGGCGTCGTTGTCGACGTCGCCCGACGGGGTGAGCAGGCCGCAGTGCCCGTGGTCGGTGTACTCGTCGAGGCAGAGGTCGGCGATCACGGCGAGCTCGTCGCCGTGGGCGTCCTTCAGCGCCCGGATGGCGACCTGGACGATGCCGTCGGGATCGCTCGCGCCGCTGCCCTCGGCGTCCTTGTGCTCGGGCACGCCGAAGAGGATCACGGCCGGCACCCCGAGATCTCGCAGCTCCCCCGCCTCGCGCACCGCGCTGGCCACCGTGTGCTGCACCACGCCGGGCAGCGAGCCGATCGGCTGGGGCTCGTCGATGCCCTCCCGCACGAAGAGCGGGGCGATCAGGTCGTCGGGGGTGAGGTGGGTCTCGGCCACCATCCGCCGCAGGGCGGGGGTGCGCCGGAGACGCCGCAGTCGTCGCTGGGGGAACACGCGGCCCAGCCTACGGGCGCGCTGCCGGCCGGGCCCCAGCCGCCGGCGGGCGGCCCCTCAGCCGCCCTCCACCTCGAGGAGGAGCTCCGGGATGAGGTGGAGCTGCACGTCGAGGCCCTCGAAGCCGGCGTCGTCGAGGCCCTTGCGCAGGAGCGACGGCGGCGGAGCCGGCTCGGGCCCCGTCGCGAACAGCTCCAACCCCTCGTCGCTGCGCCGAACGTCGATGATCGTCCAGTCGGTGCCCTCGACCCAGTCGTTGGCGACGCCGGCGACGGCCGACGCCTGCGTCGACTCGCGGGTCAGCTTCACCGTGGCCACGCCGAGCGGGATGGCGATGACGACCACCAGGGCCACGACGAAGCGCACGGCCCGGCGGCGGTTGAGCGGCTTCGCCCCGGCCGGCGGGGCGATGTCTTGGACCCGGAACAGCGCCATGACGACCACGCCGGTGAGCAGGATCGCCGCCACGTTGGTGAGGAACAGCAGCAGGGCGCCCAGCGACTCGCCGGGCGCCCCGCCCTCGAGCGTGAGGCCGACGACGGCGAGGGGCGGGACGAGGGAGATCGCGATGGCGACGCCGGGCAGGGTGTCGGACACGTCCTCGCGGCACTGGGCGAAGGCGCCGACCGCACCCGTGGCGATCGCGGCCAGGAGGTCGATGAGGCGCGGGTGGACGCGCCCCGCCACCTGCGAGCTGGTGGCGGCGACCACGTCGAGGGGCGCCACGAGCCCGAAGGCGAAGCCAACGGCGATGGCCGCGGCGGCGCCGGCGACGATCATCGCCGTGCTCCGCACGACGTTGGCCCGGTCGCCCGTCGAGATCGACAGGACCGTCCCCAGGATCGGGACCATCAGCGGGGCGACGATCATCGCCCCGATCACGGTCGCCGTGGAGTCCGACACGATCCCGGCGGAGGCGATCGCCGCCGACAGGAGCAGCAGGATCCAGAACCGGCTCAGCTTGGCGCTGCGGCTGGGGCCGTCGAAGAGCAGGTTCGCCCGCATCCGGGCGAGGTCGTCGGCCGCGATGCTCGCCACGGGCCCCTCCATCGATCGATCGCGCTGGACCCGGCGTCCGCGTCGTCGCGAGGCTACGGGCGCGCCGGCGCCGGGTCGGGGATCAGCCCACCAGCTCGCCCAGCCACCCGACGGTGACCTCGTCGAGGGAGCCGACCTGGCGATGCGCGGCGGAGAGGTCGGTGTGCTCGGTGATGGCGCTGGGCACCGCCACGACGGTCAGGCCCGCCCCGAGGGCGGCGGCGATGCCCGGCGCCGAGTCCTCGATGGCCACCGTGCGCGCCGGGTCGGCGCCGAGCTGCTCGACCGCGTGGCGGTAGCTCGCCGGGTCGGGCTTGGACCGCCCGCCCACGCGATCACGGGTCGCCACGACCGAGAAGCGCTCGGCGAGCCCGAGCCGCTCGAGGTGGTGGTCGACCCAGCTGGCCGGCGAGCTCGAGGCGATGCCCAGGGCGACCCCGGCGTCGACCAGCTCGGCGGTGAGCCGCTCGACGCCCGGCAGGGGCGGCAGCGAGTCGCGCCACGACCGGTCCTGGGCGGCGTAGCGATCCTCGAACTCGGCTCGGTCGAACTCGGCGCCGACCGCCCGGCAGAGGGCGCGGAACGAGTCGTCCTCCCCCAGGCCTACGACGGTGGCCCAGCCCGGAAGGTCGAGCTCGAGGCCCATCTCGGCGAGCGCGGCGCGGGACGCGACGAAGATCGGGGTCTCGCTGTCGAAGATCGTGCCGTCGAAGTCGAGGACGACGGCGTCGAGGCCGGGCACCGCTCAGCCCTCGTCGGCGAGCGGCGGTCGTGCGCCGGGCACCGTGACGGCGAGCGCCCCGGCGCGCACGGCGGCCGCCAGGGCGTCGGCCGGCTCGGCACCGGCGCGCACGGCCACGATCCAGCCGGCGGCGAAGGCGTCGCCGGCGCCGGTGGAGTCGATGGCGTCGACCGGGAGCCCCTCGGCGACGTGGTGCTCGCGCCCGTCGGTCCAGGTGGCCCCCGCAGCCCCGTGCTTGACCACGACGGCGCCGACGTGGCGGAGCACGTCGCGCACGCCGCCCAGCGCCTCGATCTCGTCGTCGTTGGCGAACATCAGCGCCGCGCCGTCGACCCACCGCAGGAACGGCTCGGCGCCCACCGCCCGGATGGGCGCGGTGCTGGCCGCGTCCACCGACACGACCGCACCGGCCGCGACGCCCGCCGACAGCGCGGCGCGCCCGGCGTTGCGCGACCCCTCGTGGAGCATGGCGTAGCCCGAGAGGTGCAGCCAGCCGGGGGTGGGGTCGAGGGCGTCGACCACCGAGCTCACGGCAGGCGGTCGTTGGCGCCCCGATCGGGCAGCATCGTCCGCTCGCCGCCGGCGTCGACGAGCACGATGCACGTGCCGGTGCCGGCCTCCTCGACGATCGGGCCGACCAGGTCCACGCCGGCCGCGACGAGCTGCTCCTCGGCGAGCCGGCCGAGCTCGTCGTCGCCCCTGGCCGCGAGGAGGCGGGGGCGCTCGCCCTGCTGGGCCAACCAGCAGGCCGTGTTGGCCGCCGAGCCGCCGCCGAGCAGCGCGATGTGCGCCGCGGTGTCCGATCCGATCGCCAGCGGCTCGCGGTGCGCGGCCACCACGTCGACCATGAGGTCGCCGACCACCAGGACGTCCCGGTCCCCGAGGGTCATCGGGCGGCGACGGCCACGGCGATGCGGGCGGCCAGGGCGGCGTTGGCGAGGATGATCTCGGTGTTGGCCCGGAGGCTCTCGCCCTCCGTGGCCTCGTGGAAGTGGGCCAGCAGGAACGGGGTGACGTCCTTGCCGCGCACGCCGGCGGCGTCGGCGGCCGCCAGGCCCTCGAGCAGCACGCGGTCGTGGCGCGCCGGGTCGAGCTGGCGGTCGACGGGCAGCGGGTTGGCCACGAGCAGGGCAGCGCGCGCACCGAGGTCGCGCCGGGCCGCCACGATCGCCGCGACCTCCTCGGGGGCGTCGACGCGGTGGGGCACCGGGTGGCCGCTGTCGGCCAGGTAGAAGCCCGGGAAGCGATCGGTGCCGTAGCCGACGACCGTGACGTTGAGCGTCTCGAGCCGCTCGAGGGTGGCGGCGACGTCGAGGATGGACTTCACGCCGGCGGACACGACCGTGAGCGGGGTCGTGGCGAGGGTGACGAGGTCGGCCGATTCGTCGAAGGTCTCGGTCGCGCCTCGGTGGACGCCGCCGAGCCCGCCCGTGGCGAACGTCCCGATCCCGACGAGGGCGGCGAGCTGGGCGGTGGACGCGACCGTCGTGGCGCCGTGGCCGCCACGGGCGCACACGACCGCGACGTCGCGCACGCTGGCCTTGGCCACCGCGTCGGAGCTGGCCACGACCTCGAGGGCGGCGGCGTCGAGGCCGATGCGCACGACGCCGTCGACCACCGCGACGGTCGCCGGGACCGCGCCGGCGACCCGCACCGCCGCCTCGATCTCGCGGGCGACCTCGAGGTTGGTGGGCCGCGGCAGGCCGTGCGAGATGATCGTGGACTCGAGGGCGACGACCGGGCCGCCCGAGCGCAGCGCGTCGGCCACCTCGGGGGCGACGCGCACGCGGTCGGCGGGCGGGTCGAGCGCGCGGTCGGACATGGGGGGCGAGTCTGGCAGACCCGCGGGCCGGCCCGGTCCGGCCGTCAGGCGAGCACGTCGAGCAGCGCGGCCACCAGCCCGTCGATGGTGTGGGGGTCGGCCTCGGCCGCCACCTCCAGGCCCCGCTCGCGCGCCGTGGCCGAGGTGATCGGACCGATGCTCACGACCACCGCGGGGATCTCCTCGACCCCCACGGCGTCGCAGAGGTTCGCCACCGTCGACGACGAGGTGAACGTCACCGCGTCGGCCGCGCCGAGCTGCGCCCGCTGTGCGTCGTCGAGCGCGGCTGGGCGGGTCCGGTAGGCCTCGGCCACCTCGACGTCCCACCCGGCAGCGCGCAGCCCGTCGGGGAGCACGTCGCGCGCCACCGCCGCCCGGGCGAGGAGGATCCTCCCGCCACCTGGGGGCGGGGCGGGGAGGGCGGCGAGCAGCGATTCGGCCACGTAGCGGTCGGGCACGAGATCGGCGACGATCCGGTGCTCGGCGAGGGCCGCGGCGGTGGCCGGCCCGATGGCGGCGACCCGCACGCCGGCGAGGGCGCGGGCGTCGGCGATGTGCTCGAAGGTGCGACGCACGCCGTTGGGCGAGGTGAGCACGAGCCAGTCGAAGGACCCGAGCCGCTCGATCGCGCCGCGGAGCGACGCGCCCCCGTCGGCCGGATCGCCGATCTCGATGGCCGGCGCCTCCACGACCGCTGCGCCGAGCTCCCGGAGGCGGGCGGCGAGGCCCGACGCCTGGGCCCGCGCCCTGGTGACCGCGACGGTCCGGCCGAAGAGCGGCCGGTCCTCGAACCAGGTGAGCTCCTCGGCGGCGACCGACCCGACGACGATCACCGACGGCGACGCGAGCTCGTGGTCGCCGAGCGTGGCGAGCGTGGCGCGCACCGTCTCCTGCTCGGGTCGGGTGCCCCAGCGGATGGCGGCGGCCGGGGTGTCGGGCGATCGCCCGGCCCGGATCAGGCGCTCGGCGATCTGGGGCCAGCGCCCCACGCCCATGAGCACGATGAGCGTGCCGCCCGTGCGAGCGACGGCCTCCCAGTCGACGGTGCCCTCGCCGCTCGCCGGGTCCTCGTGGCCGGTGACCACCGTGAACGAGGTGGAGGAGAACCGCTGCGTGACGGGGATCCCCGCCGACGCAGGGACCGCGAGCGCCGAGGTGATGCCCGGCACGACCTCGTAGGGGACGCCTGCGGCCGCGAGCGCCGCCGCCTCCTCGCTGCCCCGGGCGAACACGTAGGGGTCGCCACCCTTCAGGCGGACCACGGTCTGGCCGGCGCGCCCCCGCTCGACCAGCAGGGCGCAGATGTCGTCCTGGGCCATCCGGTGCGCTCGCGGCGCCTTGCCGACGTCGATGCGCTCGGCCTGGGCGGGGACCAGGTCGAGCAGCTCGGCCGCCGACAGCCGGTCGTGCACCACCACGTCGGCCCGCCCGAGCAGCTCGGCGCCCCGCACCGTGAGCAGGCCGGGATCGCCGGGCCCAGCGCCCACGAGGTACACGGTCACCCCGCCCACGCTACGACCCCGCCGCCTCCCGCCCCCACCCCACCCCACCCCCCACCCCGCAACTTCTGGCGCAACCACGCCCGGGACGGGCCTCCATCCGCCAGAAGCTCGAGGAGCGACACGCCCAACCCCGCCCCCACCCCGCAACTCTGGCGCAACCACGCCTGGCACGGGCCTCCCCGCCAGAAGTCCACCCGGGGGGCGGGTGCCGTCGGGGGTGGCGCGGGGTGCGGGGAGCGGGTCGGGGGTGGGCGGGCTTGTGCGGGTGGCGGGGCGGGCTCGGGGGGTCAGGAGACGGCGCGGCGGAGGTCTTGGGCGACGGCGGTGCCGAGGGCGACGGGGTCGTCGCCCACCTGGCGGGCCCGGGCCACGCGCGCCCGAGGTGAGCCGTCGGATGCGAGGATCGCCGAGAGCCGCAGCTGCGTGCCCGAGCCGTCGCCTTCGCCCAGGTCGTCGAGGAGCACGGCGTGGGCGCCGGCGGGCAGGTCGCAGTCGCCGCCGAGCTCGGCCAGGAAGGCACGCTCGGCGTCGACCCGCAGGCGAGACGGCGCGTGCTCGATCGACTGGAGCAGGCGGACGATGGGCCCGTCCTCCTCGCGGCACTCCACGGCGAGCGCGCCCTGCCCGACCTGGGGCACGAGGTCGTCGGTGGAGAGGATCTCGCTGATCTCGTCGGCGAGCTGGAGGCGCTGGAGGGCGACCGCCGCCACGACGATGGCACCCCCTTCGGGCACCTTCGACAGGCGGGTGGCCATGTTGCCGCGGAGGTCGGTGAACACGAGATCGGGGCGCAGGGAGGCCAGCTGGACGCGGCGGCGCTGCGACCCGGTGGCCACCGTGGCCCCGGGCGCGAGGTCGGCGACCGTGCCGCCCACGAGCGCGTCGCGCACCTCGCCCCGCTCCAGGATCGCCCCGAGGGCGAGGCCCGGCACGGCGACCGACGGCAGGTCCTTGGCCGAGTGCACCGCCACGTCGGCCCGCCCGTCGAGCACCGCGGCCTGCACCTCCTTGGCGAACACGCCCTTGCCGCCGACCTCGGAGATCGGCACGTCGAGGCGCCGGTCGCCCTCGGTCTCGACGACGACGACCTCGACGTCGAGTCCGGGCACCGCGGTGGCCAGGTGGCCGGCGACGTGGGCCGCCTGCCAGATCGCCAAGGGGCTGCCGCGCGACGCGATGCGCAGGACCGGGTCGGCCACCGCCGCGCTACGCCGGGCCGTCGAGGTCGAACAGCTGGCGGGTGGCGTCCGCGAGGCGCTCCCCGGTGGCCGAGCCGGCCGTGTCCTTCAGGGTGACGGTGGGCTGGTGCAGCAGCTTGGCGACCAGGCCCTTGGCGAGCGCCTCCACCGCCTCGCGCTGGCGATCGTCGAGGCCCTCGAGGCGGCCGGCGAAGCGGTGCAGCTCCGCCTCGCGCACCTCGTCGGCCCAGCGGTGCAGCGAGGCCACCAGCGGGGCGGCGCCCCGCGCCGAGGCGGCGGAGCGGAAGCGGCCGAGCTCCTCGTCGATGATCGACTCGACGGCGGCGAGCTCGTGCGAGCGCCGCTCGACCCCGGCCTGGGCGAAGCGCCGGAGGTCGTCGATGTTGAGCAGGGTCACGCCGGGCAGCTGGGCGACGGCCGGATCGACGTCGCGGGGCACGGCGATGTCGACGATCAGGAGCGGCCGCCCGGCACGCTCGGCCATGACCGGCGCGAAGTCGTCGTGCTCGACCACCGGCACCGTGGCGCCCGTCGAGGTGAGCAGCAGGTCGATCTCGGTGAGCGCGGTGGAGAGGTCCGAGAGGCGCACCGCCGACCCGCCGATCCGATCGGCGAGGGCCCGGGCCTTGCGCCAGGTGCGGTTGGCCACCTGCACGTCGGCCACGCCCGCGCCCTGGAGGGCGGTGGCCATGCCCTCGGCCATCTCGCCGGCGCCCATGATGAGCACCTTGGCTCCGGCGAGGTCGCCCAGGCGCTCGGCGGCCATCTCGACGGCGGCGTGCGAGACCGAGGCGGTGCCGCGGGCGATGCCGGTGTCGGTGCGGGCCCGCTTGCCGGTCTCGAGGGCGTGGCGGAACAGCAGGTTGAGCACCGGCCCGGCGGTCCCCTCCTCGCCGGCGCGCTCCCACGCGCTGCGGACCTGGCCCAGGATCTCGGCCTCGCCGATGACCGCCGAGTCGAGCCCGGCCGCCACCGAGAAGAGGTGGCGGATGGCCTCGGCGTCGTAGTGCACGTAGAGGTGGTCGGCGAACTCGTCGGGCGCCACGAACGCCAGCTCGGCGAGGAAGTTGCGCACGTCGGCGTAGGCGCCGTGGAACCGCTCGGCGATGGCGTAGACCTCGGTGCGGTTGCACGTGGAGAGCACCACGACCTCGCCCACGTGGTCGCGGGCGTGCAGGTCGTGCAGGGCCTTGGGCAGGCGCGCGCCATCGACGGTCATGCGCTCGAACAGGTCGAGCGGCATGGTGCGGTGGTTCAGTCCGATGACGACGACAGACACGCCTGCAGGCGCTCCTTGGCTTCGGCCGTGCGGCCTTCGCGGATGAGGTCAAGTGTTCCCGAATCGACGGCGCACTGCCAATCCGGACGCCGTCCGGGCCGCCCGTCGCGGCCGTCGAGGGTGCGGACCTCCTCGACGAGCTCGAGGGCCACGAGCGAGGCGGGGTCGAGCGCGTCGACCGCCCGGTCGAGCAGCCAGCGGGCGGCCGCCGGATGGGCACCCCCCGTGGCCACGGCGACGGTGGCCCGTCCGGTGGTGCGCGAGGCCGGGACCGAGGCGCCGCCGCCGTCCGCGCGCCCGGCGTGGTTGGCCCACACCCCCGCCCGCGCCGCGTCGGCCACCACCCGGTCGTTCACGGCCCCATCGTCGGTCGCGGCGACGACGAACCACCAGGGTCGATGGTCCCGGGGGCGGCCGAGGGCGAGGTAGGCGGTGGGGTGCCAGCGGATGGTGCCCGCCCCGGCCAGCTCGGCCAGCGGTGCGCCCAGCTCGGGCGCCACGACGTGCACCTCGGCGCCGGCGGCGAGCAGGCCGAGCACCTTGCGGGTGGCCACCGCGCCGCCCCCGACCACGAGGACCGGGCGCCCGTCGAGGTCGACCATCACGGCGTACCGGTCGGCCACGGGTCAGCCCTCGTGGGACAGGGCCCGCTCGAGCTCCTCGCGCACCGCGTCGGGGAAGGTGCAGTAGAGGACGCGACCCTCGTAGCGGGACAGCTCGGCGACCACCGCCGGGCGCACGTCCTCGCTCACGAGGAGCAGCAGCGCAGACGTGCCCGGGTCGAGCCAGTCGCCCACCTCGCGGATCCACTCGTCGTCGAGGCCCAGGTCGACCACCTTGGCCATCAGCGCCGCCGGCGGCGCCGGCCAGCGTGCCGACGAAGAACGCCGGGCCGAACAGCATCCCGACGAGGGTCCCCCAGAACGCCCCCTGGCCGGCGCTCTGGCCGACGGTCGGGTCGATCGTCTGGTGGATGCGCACCTTGCCGTGCTCGTCCTTGGCGGCGATCACCGCGTCGCGCAGGGCGATCTCGCCCTCCTGCTGGAGGTGCACCAGCGTGAGGAGCACCTCCTCGGCCCGGGTCACCTTGTCGAACGACATCCCGACGATCTGGTCGCCGCCCACCGGGACCGAGGCGGCATCGGCCGCGGGGCCCGTCGCCACCTCCTCGACGGTCGGATCGGGGGTCAGCTCGCTCATGGCCGCAGGCTACCGACGCACCGCGCCCGCGCGGCGGGCGGCGCCGTCAGGCGGTCGGCTCGCGGTGCTCCTGGTAGAAGCTCAGGATCTGCAGCTCGAGGGCCAGGTCGACCTTCCGCAGCGACACGCCGTCGGGGACGGTGATGACCGTGGGGGCGAAGTTCAGGACCGACCCGACCCCGGCGGCCACCAGCTTGTCGGCCACGTCCTGGGCCGCCGAGGCGGGGGTGGCGATCACGCCGATGCCGATGCCGAGCTCGGCGGCGCGCTCGACGATGTCGTCGGTGTGGTGGACCAGCACGCCGTGCACCCGGTGGCCGACCTTGGCCCGGTCCGCGTCGAACATCGCCACCACCGGGAAGCCGCGCTGGGTGAAGCCGCCGTAGTTGGCGAGGGCCGAGCCGAGGTTGCCGGCGCCCACGATGGCCACCGGCCAGTCGTGGGTGAGCCCCAGCTCCCGGCTCATCTGGAACAGGAGGTACTCGACGTCGTAGCCGACGCCCCGCGTGCCGTAGGAGCCGAGGTAGCTGAGGTCCTTGCGCACCTTGGCGGCGTTCACGCCCGCCATCTCGGCCAGCCGCTCCGACGAGACGGTGGTGATCTTGTCGTCGACCAGCTCGGCCAGGCTGCGCAGGTACACGGGGAGCCGGGCGACGGTGGCCTCGGGGATGTGTCGTGCGCGGTCCGACATGGCGACCGAGACGCTAGTGCGCCCGTTCACATGGTCACGAAGCGGGACGGCACGCCGCCCCTCCCCCGCGCCCGGTGCTGCTCAGCGCAGAGCGCGCCGCAGCACCTTGCCGGACAGGTTCTGGGGCAGCTCGTCGACGAAGTTCACCTTCTGGGGGCACTTGTAGCGAGCGAGGTGGCGGGCGCAGAACTCGATGATGGCGTCCTCCTCGAGCGCGTGCCCCGGCGCCACCACGACGAAGGCCTTCACGGCCTCGCCGGTGTGCGGGTGGGGGACGCCGACGACGGCGCACTCCGCGATGCCGTCGAGCTCGAGCAGCACCTCCTCGACCTCGGCCGGGAAGACGTTGAACCCCGACACGATGATGAGGTCCTTCGCCCGGTCGACCAGGTAGAGGAAGCCCTCGTCGTCGACCAGGGCGATGTCGCCGGTGTGGAGCCAGCCGTCCTCGTCGATGCAGGCGCGGGTGGCCTCGGCGTCGTTCCAATAGCCCTGGAACACGTTGGGCCCCTGGACGAGGATCTCGCCGGGGTCGCCCACCAGGACGTCGGCGCCGTCGCCGTCCACCAGCCGCACGTCGACGCCCTCGACCGGGGCGCCCACCGAGCCGGGACGCCACGGGAGGCCGATGGCGGCGGTGACCACCGGGGAGGCCTCGGTCAGCCCGTAGCCCTCCCCCACCTCGAGGCCGAAGCGATCGTGGATCGTGCGGGCCACCGCGGGGTCGAGGTGGGCGGCGCCGGAGGTGGCGATCCGCACCGAGGCGAACGAGTCGGCGGGCAGCTCGGGCATCTGGGCCCAGGCGGCCCACATCTGCGGGGCGCCGCCCAGGACGGTGACGCCGTGCTTCACGATGGCCTCGACGGCCGAGCTCGGGTCGAAGCGCTCGACCAGCAGCACCGACGCGCCGGCGCGCAGCGCCGAGCCGAGCACGACGTTGAGCCCGTAGATGTGGAACATGGGCAGCACGCCGAAGCCGACGTCGGTGGGGTCGCCCTCGCCGCGCAGGGCGATCACCTGGTCGATGTTCGAGAGGAGGTTGCCGTGGCTGAGCATGGCGGCCTTGGGCGAGCCGGCCGTGCCGCTGGTGAAGATGAGCACGGCGAGGTCGTCGGGGGCGCGCTCGACGATGGGGGCCGGCGCGGAGGCCATCAGCTCGTCGAGGTCGAGGGCGTCGTCGTCGCCGTGGCCCTCGGCCTGCACCACGAACTCGAGGACCGGCAGGTGGGTGCGGTCGATGCCGCCGGCGGTGGAGCGGCCGGCCGGGCCGACGACGAGCGCCCGGGCGCCGACGGCGGCCAGCTCGCGCTCGAGCTCGCGCGACGGGCTCAGCGGGTTGAGCGGGACGGCGACGCCGCCGGCGCCCAGCACCGCGAGGTAGGACACGACGAAGTACCAGTTGTTGGCGCAGAGGATGCCGACGCGGTCGCCCGGGTCGAGGCCCAGGCCCACCAGCCCGCCGCGGAGGCCCGCGACCTGCGCCCGGAGGTCGCCGTAGGTGGTGGTGCGCCCTCGCGAGATGAGGGCCGTGGCCTCGGCGGGGTGCGGATCGATGATGGCGGCAAGGTTCACGAGCGACCTCGGGAGCGAGTCGGGCCGGGGCGACCCGGGCCCAGTCCAGCACGTCGGGCGGCCCGACGTCCGATCCGGGGCGACGGCCGGCCGGCTGCGGCTGGCACACTGCCCGGATGGGGGAGCCGGAGCGGGTCATCGACTGCCACGACCTGACCCGGTCGTTCCCGGCCGGCGTGGCGCTCGACGGGCTGACCCTCGACGTGCGGCGCGGCGAGGTGCTCGCCCTCCTCGGCCCGAACGGGGCCGGCAAGACCACGACCATGCGGCTCCTGAACGGGGTGCTGCAGCCCGACCGGGGCACCGCGAGCGTCCTCGGGCTCGACCCGTGGGCCGACGGCGAGGCCGTGCGCCACCGCACCGGCGTGCTCACCGAGAACGCCGGGCTCGACGAGCGGTTCAGCGCGATCGAGAACCTCGAGTTCGTGGGGCGGCTGCGCGGCATGGGCGCCGACGAGGCCCGCCGCCGCGCCGGCGAGCTGCTCGAGCGCTTCGGCATGTCCGATCGCGCCGACGTGCGGGTGCAGGGGTTCTCGACCGGGCAGCGCAAGCGGGTGGCGCTGGCGCGCGCCCTGCTCCACGACCCCGAGCTGCTGTTCCTCGACGAGCCCACCTCCGGGCTCGACCCGGCTGCGACCCGAGACGTCGTCGAGCTGATCGGGTCGCTCGCCGCGGACCACGGGCGCACCGTCGTCCTCTGCACGCACTTCCTGGGCGAGGCCGGCAAGCTCGCCGCCCGGATGGCGGTGCTGTTCCGTGGCGTGCTGCACGCCTTCGGCACCCCCGAGGCGCTGGCGCGCGACCTCTGGACCGCGTTCGAGGTCCGGCTCGACCTCGGCGCTCCGGCGAGCCCCGCCCTGCTCGCCCGCCTCGGCGAGCTCGGCCCCGTGCACGGCGCGGCCCCGACGCCGTCGGGGGCGCTGGTGCGGCTGGACCGCCGCGAGGACATCCCGGCGGTCGTCGCCGCGTGCGTGGCCGCCGGCGACGCGGTCTACGCGGTCGAGCCGCGCGACCCGAACCTCGAGGACCTGTACTTCGCCATCGAGGCCCGCGCCGCCGCCGGGCGCCCCGTCGAGGGGGCGGCGTGATCGGCGGCGGCGTCGACGGGGCGGCGATCCGCGCCGTGCTCCGCAAGGACCTCACGGCCATCGGGCGCTCCCGGGCGGTGGTGCTCCCGATGCTGGTGGTGCCGGTCATCCTCCTCGTGCTGCTCCCCGCGTCGGTCGGCATCGCCGCCCAGGACCGCAGCATCGACATCGACCGGTTCCTCTCCCTGCTCCCGACGCGCCTGACCGACCCCATCACCGGCCTGCCGGCGCAGGAGCAGCTCATCGTGCTCGTGCTCGGCTACCTGGTGGCCCCGCTCTTCCTCATCGTGCCCCTGATGGTGTCCGCCGTCATCGCCGGCGACGCCTTCGCCGGCGAGAAGGAGCGCAAGACCCTCGAGACCCTCCTGCACCTGCCCGCCCGCGACCGGGACCTCTACGTGGCCAAGCTGCTCGTCGGCTTCGTGCCGTCGGTGGCGGTCGCCTGGGTGGGCTTCGCCCTCTACTGCGTCGTCGCCAACCTGGTGGCCTGGCCGGTCATGCACCGCCCGTTCCTGCCCACGGCGCTGTGGGCGGTGCTGATCCTCTGGGTGGCGCCCGGCGTGGCGGCCGTGGGACTCGGGATCATGGTGCGGGTCTCGATCCGGGTGAGCAACACCCAGGAGGCCCAGCAGCTCGGCGGGGCCGTCGTGCTGCCGCTGGTGATCCTCGCCGTGGGCCAGACCACCGGCCTGATGCTGGCCGGCGCCGGCCCGACCTTCCTCGTCGGGTGCGTGGCGTGGGCCCTCGCCGCCTGGCTCAACATCCGCGGCGCCCGGGCGTTCACGCGCGAGCGCATGGCGGCCCGCCTCTAGCCCCCGGGCTCAGGTCAGGAAGACCAGCTGGAGGGTGGCGGCCAGCAGGATGGCGCCCAGCAGCACGGCGAGCACGATGGTGGTGGCGGGCCTCACGGCTTCTCCTTCAGCGCGACCGGGGTGACGACGCCGGCGGGCTCGGCGTCGTCGGCGACGGGGCCGAGGACGACCTCGTCGCCGGTGCCGATGCCGAGCTCGTCGGCGGCCGAGGCCCGGTCGAACGCGAGCGACACCAGGCCGTACGAGTCGACCACGAGCCCGATGACGCCCGTCGGGATGTCGGCGTAGGTGGTGTGGCGGATGCCCGTGCGGACCCGACCGTCGAAGCGGAGCTCCGCGGTCGCCCAGCGCCTCGATCTCGTCGGGACCGATGTTCAGCTGGAGGTTGCCGAAGCCGTCGGTCCACAGCACCTCGGCGACCAGGGCGTCGCCCTCCTCCCGCACCACCGGCAGCAGCCCCGGGGTGAGGCCGTGCACGTCGAGCTCGGGACCGAGCTCGAGGAGGTCGACGCCGTTGCACAGGTGGGCGGCGGCGGGCCCGAAGACGTCGCGACCGGCGAAGGTCGGGCCCGGCGCGGGGAGCTGGTACTCGACCTCCGCCAGCTCCACCGCTCGGGTCGCGCCGCCCACCATGGCGACCGCCGGGGCCAGCAGGCCGTTGTCGGGGCCCACGAGGTACGACGAGCCGCCGCCGACCTCGACCGCCACGGCGCGCCGGGCCGAGCCGACGCCCGGATCGACCACGGCCAGCACCACGCCGGGGGCCAGGTACTGGGCCGAGCGGGCCAGGGCGAGACCGCCGGCGCGCACGTCGTGGGCCGGGATGTCGTGGGTGAGGTCGATGACCCGCACCTCGGGCGCCAGCTGCCGGACGACCGAGTGCACGACGCCGACGAACTCGTCGACGCGCCCGTAGTCGCTGAGGAAGGAGATCGTGTCGAACCGGCCCACAGGCCCCTGACCCTACGAGCTGGTCCGCCGCCTCCCCCAGCCCGACCGGTCCGGGCGTTCACGGTTCGATCACGTTCGCCGTCGCACGATCGGCCGGCGGAACGGATCGACCCCAGGAGCGGAGGATCGCCATGGCCATCGAGCTGCGGAGCGAGCGACGACGACGACGCCTGGCGAGGACCCCCGACGCCAGGGTCGACCACCTCGTCCCGCTCGCCGAAGGCGTGATCGAGGCCGACGGCGACGGCACGGTGCGCGCCGCCAACGGTGCGGCCGCCGAGCTGCTGGGCTGGGACCACCCCACGTCGCTGACGAGGGAGCTGCAGGCGTCGGGGTGGTCCCGGCTCGGCGTGGACGTCGGCGAGCTGCGGCGCGAGCTCGCCGTCCGCAACCGCTGGTGCACCCGCCGCACGCTCCGCCGGCGCGACGGGAGCCTGCTCGACGCCGTCGTGACCGCCTGCGCCGTCCACGCCTCGAGCGGCGCGCCCGAGGGCATCGTCGCCACCATCCGGCGCGCCAGCCTGGCCGACGCCCTGGCCGCCGCAGAGGTCGATCACCCCCGCGGGGCCACCGCGCCGACCGACGATGCGATCGCCGTAGACGGCCTCCCCGGCCACCTCAGCCTCCACTACCAGCCCGAGCTGGACCTCGGCAGCCGAGCGCCCGTCGGCGCGGAGGCGCTCCTGCGCTGGCAGCACCCGACCCTCGGGGTCGTCTCGCCGGGCCCGGCGCTCTCGCACCACCGGTGGGCGCCGCGCTTCGCCGAGGTCGAGGTCTGGTCGATCTTCGCCGTCTGCCGCCAGATCTCGGCCTGGAGCGATGCGGGCCACCCCCTGCCCGTGGCCGTGAACGTGTCGCGCTGGCACCTGGTCGAGCTCGAGCTGGTGGGCCGGGTGCGCCGGGCGCTGGCCGCCAGCGCGATCGACCCGGCGCTGCTCGTCGTCGACCTCCCCGTGAGCGCCCTGCACCAGGATCCCGATCGCTTCCGCCGAGCGGTCGCCGAGCTCGACGAGGTGGGCGTCCGGTGCGCGGTGGACGACGTGACCGCCGCCGTGCCGGGTCGGCTCCTGGCCGGCCTGCCGCTGACCTCGCTGAAGCTGGCTCGCCCCGACGCCGGGGCCGGCGCGCCGCGGCCGCCGGGAACGGCGCTCGCCACCGGGCTGGCGCTCGCCCGTCGCCTGGAGCTGCCCGCGGTGGCGAAGGCCATCGAGACCCACGACCAGCTGGCTCAGATCGAGGAGCTGGGCGTCGACCGGGCCTTCGGCCACCTGCTGGGCCCGCCCCAGCCGGCCGACGACCTCGCCCGCTCGCTCTGGGGCGCGCCCCGGCCCGGGCTCGTCCGACGACCTCGCACCCAGCAGCGCCCGGATCGGCTGCTGTGGGCGGAGCTGGAGGGCTCCGCCGTGGGGTGACGCCCCGGCGGCGGGCTCGGCTCAGCCGAGCTCGCCGGCGCGGGCGCAGGAGGCGGCGACGGCATCGAGGAAGGCGGCGCGCACCCGGCCGTCCTCGAGGGCGCGCAGGCCGGCGGCGGTGGTCCCGCCCGGCGAGGTCACGTCGGCGCGGGCCTGAGCCGGGGCGATGCCCGTGGCGAGGAGCTCGGCGCTGCCGCGCAGGGTGGCGACGGCGAGCTCGGCGGCGACGTCGCGCGGGAGCCCCACCAGGACGCCGGCGTCGATCAGCGCCTCGGCCACCAGGAACACGTAGGCCGGACCCGAGCCCGAGAGCCCGGTGACGGCGTCGAGCTTGTCCTCGGCGAGCCGCACGACGACGCCCACCGACGAGAGGATGCCCTCGGCCCAGGCCAGGTCGCCCTCGTCGGCAGCGGTGCCCCCGGCGATGGCGGCGGCCCCGCAGCCCACCAGCGACGGCGTGTTGGGCATGGCCCGCACGACCGCCGTCCCGGTCGGCAACCGACCCTCGATCGTGGCGATCCGGATCCCGGCGGCGATGGAGAGCACCCGTCGCACCCCGAGCACCCCGAGCTGACCGCACACCTCGCCGACGAGCTGGGGCTTCACGGCCACGAGCGCCCCGTCGGCCTCGATCGGTGCGCCGACCACGACGAGGCCCTCGAAGCGGGCGGTCAGCTCGTCGCGGCGGGCGGCGCTCGGCTCGACGACGGCGAGCTCGCCCGGGGGAGCCCAGCCTCCGGCGATCAGCCCGCCGACCAGCGCCTCGCCCATCTTGCCGCCGCCGACCACCAGGAGCTTCGTCATGGCGCCGAGGCTAGGGGACGCCGCCGTCGGCGTCGGGGGAGATCGGGGCCGGCGCGAGGCGGCCCCGCCGTCGGCCGCGGGGGGAGGGTGACCGACGACGGGACCGCACGACCGGGGCGACGGTGGGCACCTTCCCGATGCCACCGCTCCGCCGGCGCAGCGTCACCGTATCGCAGGGATCGAAAGGGCACAAGACCCATCGAAGGTGACGGAGGTCACCCCGAGAAGCGGGACGCGAACCCGATCCGCAGCGCCGGCCGGAAGCACTGCTCCACCGCCGCGTAGGTGGACCCGAGGAGCCGATCGAGCTCGTCGTCGGTGACGGACGCGGCCGCGACCTCGCCGACGAGGAAGATGGCGTCCTCGTCGCCGATCGCGAACGTGAGGCCGTGGAGCTTCTGGTTGCGCCGCAGGAGGTGCTCGTAGAGCTGGCCGGCGTTCTCCTCGGGGGCGGGCATGAGGTAGGTCTCGACGTGCAGGGTGCGCTGGCGGAGGTGGAACCAGACGGTCGAGACGTCCTTCTCCTCGCCGTGCACCCGCACGAACCAGCGCCGGCCCTCGTGGCGCGGGCCGCGCTCGACGGCGGCGACGACGGGGTTGTCGGCCAGCTCCCGCGCCGCCCAGGCGTCGATCCTCGCCTCGACCTCGTCGAGGTCGTGCTCGCCGAGCGGATCGGTCACGCGGCGCAGTCCACGAGGTCGCGCGCGGTGAGCTCGGCCGCGATGCGACGGAGCCGCCGGGCCGCCTCGGCCCAGGTGTAGCGCCGGGCCCGCTCGACCGCCGCGGTGCCGATGCGCAGGGCCAGCGCCGGGTCGTCGAGCAGGGCGCGCACCGGGTCGGCGAACGCCTCCGGGTCGCGGCGGTCGATGAGGAACCCGGTGCGACCGTCGTCGACCAGCGTCCGCAGCCCGCCGACGGCGGCGGCCACCACGGGGACGCCGCACGCGGCGGCCTCCAGCGCGACCAGCCCGAAGCTCTCGCTGCGGCTGGGGACGAGGACCACGTCGGCCGCCCGGTAGTAGGTGGACAGCACGTGGTGGGGCTGGGGCGCCACGAGGCGCACCTGCTGGCGGACGCCGAGGTGCTCGGCCAGCGCCAGCGCCCGGCGCAGCTCGGCGGCCCCCTCGGCGCCGCTCGGGCCGCCCACGACGACGAGCTCGGCATCGGGGCGGTGGACCGCCGCGAGCGTGGCCACCGCGACCTGGAGGCCCTTCAGCGGCTGGATCCGCCCGGCGAACAGCAGGACCGGGTGGTCGCCCAGGCCGAGCGCGGCGCGGGCGCCGCGACGGTCGCCGGGCGAGAAGAAGGCGTGCTCGACCCCCGGGGGCACCACCTCGATGCGCGCCGGGTCGGCCCCGTAGTGCGCCTCGAGCTGAGCCACCTCCTCGAGGGAGTTGGCGAGGATGACGTCGGAGCAGCCGATGACCTCGGCCTCGGCGTCGATGCGGCGCTGGGGCTCGGGGTCGCCGGTGTCGGCCTTCACCCGGGCGAGCGTGTGGAACGTCGACACCAGCGGCAGGTCGAGCTGGTGCTTGAGGCGGTGGCCGGCGACGCCGGACAGCCAGTAGTGGGCGTGGAGCACGTCGGCGGGACGCTCGCGCAGCTGGGCGGCGACCCCGGCGGTGAAGGCGTCCACGACCTCCGGGAGCTGCTCCTTGGCGAGCTGCGGCGGGCCGGCGTCCACGTGCACCACCCGGAACCCGGGCTCGACCTCGACGGTGGCGGCCAGGTCGTGGTCCCAGCGGCGCACGTAGACCGTGGTGTCGACCCCCGACTGGGCCAGCGATGCCGCCAGCTCGCGCACGTAGACGTTCATCCCGCCGCTGTCGCCGGTCCCCGGTTGGGTGAGCGGCGAGGAGTGCAGCGACAAGACCGCGAGCTCGGTCACCGGAGGCACGGGCTCGTCAACGTCCGGCGAGCGCCTCGGATTCCGCATCGTCGTCGGCCGCGCCCTCGAGGGGCCCGCCGAGCTCGTCGTCGAGGCGGCCCTGGCCGGCGTGGGGCGGCTCGAAGCCGGCGGCGCGCCGCTCGGCGCGGAACGACTCGTAGATCTGCACGAGGGTCTTCTTCTGCTCGTCGCTGAGCCAGAGGTCGCGGCGGATCTCGGTGATGAGGTCCGTGTCGCCCTCGCGCTCCTCGAGGATGCCGGCGCGGATGTAGAGCGTCTCGGAGCTGATCTCGAGCGCCCGAGCGATCTGCTGGAGGATCTCGGCCGACGGCTTGCGCAGGCCGCGCTCGATCTGGCTGAGGTACGGGTTGGAGATCCCGGCGAGCTCGGAGAGCTTGCGGAGCGACAGGTGGCCCACCCGACGCTGCTCGCGGATGAACTCCCCCAGATCGCTCCAGCGCGTCTCCAGCTCGTTCATGGGTCCGAGGCTAGGGGGTTGCGGTCGCCCGGCCACAAACGGGCGCGAGCGTTCCTTCGCCTCTCGCGAGCGCTCAGCCCTGGTCGTCGCGGGCCAGGAGGTCGTCGACCTTGGCGACGCCCTCCCGGTAGCGGCGGGTGATCTCGGCCTGGACGGCATCGATGCGATCGAACAGCTGCCGACGGCACCGCGACACCTCGGCCTCCAGCTCGCGCAGCTCGGCCTCGGCCGAGGCCAGCGCCTCGTGGTCGGCGTCGCCGGGCGACTCGATGGGGACGCGGCCGGTGATCTCGGCGAGCCGGTCGGCGAGGGCGCCGTGCAGCTCGCCGGGCTCCATGCTCGCCGGCAGGCGGCCCGGACCGGGGGCGTGGATGCGGTCGGCGAGGATCTCGGGGAGGCGGTCCACCAGGTCCGAGACGTCGGACGGGCCACCGCCGCCCTCGCGCCGGGCGAGCTCGCCCGCCACGATGTCGTGGCGGCCCTGCACCATCCGCCGCAGGTACGAGACCTGGGTCTCCACCGCCTGGCACTCGGCGCGCAGCTCGCGCAGCTCGGCGGTGGATCGCACGTCCACGCCGTCGAGGTAGTCGTCGGCGAGGATCCGATCGAGCTCGGTGTCCATGGCGTCTCCCGGGGCGGCCCTCGGCCGTCGGGCGCGATGGTACCGCCACCGCCGCAGGGCGTGGTCCGGCGGCCTCAGGCGGCGTTCGCCAGGTACAGGCCCACCAGCCCGGCCCAGGCCGGTGCGACCACGAGCAGCGAGTCGAGGCGGCGCAGCGCGGGGGCGTGGACCTCCGAGCTCGGCAGGAGGGCCGAGGCCAGCATCTGGCCGGCGGGGCACGCCACCATCGCCAGCACGGCGAAGGTCCAGATGTCCGCCCCGCGGAACGGGGGGGCCTCGACCACGGCGAAGAGGGCGGCGAAGGCGGCGATCATCAAGATGCCCGACAGCGGGCCCTCGGCACCGTTGCCGGCGCCCGAGCCCACGATGAAGTCGCTGGCGTCGTAGGCCAGGGCGAAGGCGAGCAGGATGATGAGCGCGCCGATCTCGTAGTCGGCGAGCAGCACCAGCGAGGCGGCGGCACCTCCGCAGACCCCGGCAGCGGCCGTGATGGCGCCGGCGCGCGAGGGGGAGCCGGCCCCGCTCCGGCGTGGCGACGCAGGCCACGACCGAGGCGGCGACCAGCAGCAGGTAGCCGACGCCCAGCGCCCGGGCGCCGAGCGTCGCCACCACCGGGAGCGCCGAGCCGCCCAGCGCGGCCACGACGCGGTCGACGCTGTGGCGATCGCCGCGACCGCCGTCGACGACCTGGGCGGCGGCCGCGCCGGCGACCACGCCGAAGAGCACGGCGAGGCCCCACGGCCGCAGCGCCTGGGGCCACAGGGCGCCGGCGACGGCGAGCGCCCAGAGCGCCCCGAGGCGGACCTTGGGGCCCTGGGTGTCGTACGGGTTGCCGAAGCGCTTGCGGAACGCGGTGGAGCGATCGGGCTCGGGCGCCACGAGGTCGGCGACGCGGACGCGCTCGGCGCGGATGCGGCGGAGTCGCCCGGTGTGGGTCTCGGGCGGATCGCCCGCGGGAGCGTCGGCCGGCGGAGGCGGGGCGGGCGCCGCTGCCGCCGGATCGACGGCCGCCACGGCCGCGGTGGGGACCGGGCGCCGGAACCGCACCCGCGGCTCGACCGCGACCGAGGGCGCCGAGGGTCGACGACCGGAGTCACCGGCCGCCGGTGCGGCCCGTCCGGCGGGCTGGGGGGCGTCGACGGTCGGACGCGACGCCGGCGGGGCCGGGCGCCGGGGCGTCGAGCGCGGCGGGGCGCCGGCCCCCTCGGCGCCTCGAGGCGTCGGCGGGTCGGCGGACGGTGCGGCTGCCGCCCCGGGCCGCGGCGGACGACGGGGTGGGCGGGGGGTGCCCGGCTCGGCGGGGCTCACGCGCCGCCGCCCGACACCGGCGGGAGCAGGGCCACCTCGTCGCCGTCGCCCACGCGCCGGTCGAGGTCGGCCGGCTCGCCGTTGACCCAGACGGCGCAGGTGGGCACGACCGCGCCGAACCCGTCGCCGTAGCGCGCGGTGGCGACGGCGAGGATCTGGCCCACCGTCTCGCCCGGCACGAGGTCCCGGGCGGTGCCGGCGGCGGTGCGGGCGGCGGCGAAGAGCCGGAGGACGGCCATGGCGGAGGGCGAGCCTACCGGTGGCGGGAGGACCGGTCCCATCGGAGCGAGCCGGTACCGTGGCGACGCCATGACCCGCCTCCTCCTCGTCCGCCACGGCGAATCCACCTGGAACGCCGACGGGCGCTGGCAGGGCCAGGCCGATCCCCCGCTCTCCGAGCGGGGCCGCCAGCAGGCTGCGGCGGCTGCCGCCGCCATCGGGACGATCGATGCCATCGCGGCGTCCGACCTCGAGCGAGCCGCCCACACCGCGGCCATCATCGCCCGCGCCCTCGGCGTCGATCCGGTGCTCACCGAGCCCCGCCTCCGCGAGCGCGACGCCGGTCCCCTCTCGGGCCTCACCCGCCCCGAGATCCACGAGCGGTACCCCGGCCTGCTGCCCGACGACCCGTCCGGGTACGTGCCCGGCGCCGACGGCCACCCGGCGTGGCCCGAGGGGTGGGAGCCCGACGAGGTGCTCTGGGACCGGGTGGAGGTGGCGCTGCTCGCCCTCGGCCGCCTGGTGCCCGACGGCGACGTCCTCGCCGTCACCCACGGCGGCGTGATGTACGCCGTCGAGCGGCGCCTCGGCGCCCCCGACCGGGGCCGGCTGTCGAACCTCGGGGCCGTGTGGCTCGAGGTCCGCGACGACCGCTTGTCGGTGGGCCCTCGCCTCGAGCTGATCGATCCCGCCGGGGCGGCGTCCATCGAGCCCGACCGCATCTGAGGCGACGGTGGAGGTCACGGTCATCCGCAGCGCCAAGCGCCGCAAGACCGCCCAGGCCCGCCTCGTCGACGGCGTCCTCGAGGTGCGCATCCCGGCGCGGTCGACGCAGGCCGAGGAGCGCCGCCTCGTCGAGGTGTTCCGGCGTCGCTACGAGCGCGCCGGGGCCGCCGAGCAGATCGACCTGGCCGCTCGGGCCCGTACCCTGGCCCGCCGCCACGACCTGCCCGAGCCCGCCGAGATCCGCTGGGTGGCCAACCAGGCCCACCGCTGGGGGTCGTGCACCCCGGCCGACGGCACCATCCGCCTCTCCGACCGCCTGGCGGGCTTCCCGACCTGGGTGATCGACCACGTGATCGTCCACGAGCTCGCCCACCTGGTCGAGCCCGGCCACGGCCC
Organism: Acidimicrobiales bacterium; assembly: GCA_041394165.1. Classification (GTDB taxonomy): domain Bacteria; phylum Actinomycetota; class Acidimicrobiia; order Acidimicrobiales; family Iamiaceae; genus Aquihabitans. The sequence continues at coordinate 138,969 of JAWKIT010000005.1, read as the reverse complement.
GGCCTTCGCCGCCCTCGCCGGCCGCTACCCCCTCGCCGAGCGGGCCGAGGGGTACCTGCTGGCGAAGTCCGATGGGATCGACCCGGGTGCCCGCGCCCTCGACGGCGACGTCGACGGCGACCTCGATGGCGACGGACGCGGCGACGACGATCGGGCCGTCGATCCGGCGCCCGCCACGTCGGCGCTCGTCGAGGGCCGCCTGTTCTAGGGGCTAGCCGAGGCGGGTGGGGTCGGCCGCGAGCAGCTCGTCGGGCAGGGCCGCACCCGTGGCCGGATCGATGCCGTAGGTGCCCGCGTCGAGCGCGGCGATGGCCGCGTCGACGGCGTCGAGGTCGAGCTCGATCTGGCGCAGGGCCTCGAGGTCGAGCGAGGACGGGGCCGTGCGGTCGGGCTCGACCTCGACGCCCACCGCCGCGTCGGGCTCGCCCACCTCGTCCGAGGGGGGCAGGGTCTCGATCTCGACGCCTTCGGGCAGGAAGGCGGCCAGGTCGACCTCGACCTCGTGCGACTCGATCTCCGACATGGCCCACGAGCCTACGACCGCCGGGAGGGACCCGTGACCGACGAACGCCACCGCCGACCCGAGGGAGCCAGCGACGCCACGGTGGAGGCGGCGGGCAAGGTGAGCGAGGTGCTCGAGTGGGTGGAGCGCGCCCGGGGGCGGCTCTACGACTTCCACCAGATGATGGGCCACGCCGACCTCCAGCTGGGCGAGGCCGCCGACGCCCTCGCCGAGGCCGGCCACGACGAGCTGGCCGCCTTCCTGCGTCGCGAGATGGTGGGCCGCAACGTGATCGACGGGCGCTGGACGTTCCAGCTGGTCGAGGAGTTCGACGACCTCTACTGGGAGCCGATGCGCCAGGCCGAGCGCCGCGTCCGCGACGAGCTCGTGGCCGGTCGGCGCCACGTGTTCGAGTCCGAGATGAAGGACGACCGGCGGACCACGGGCCACCCCCACCACGAGCGCCGTCCCGCCGACGCCCACGATCCGTCGGTGACCGCCCTCGACGACGAGTAGAACCTCCCCGGTGCCACCGGGGCGCCGGAGGGGGTCGCCGCCGCCATGTCCACCGTGCTCGTCGAGGTGCCCGAGCCGCACGTCACCGTCGTCACGCTGCACCGGCCCGATCGCCTGAACGCCATGTCGATCGAGCTCGTGCTGGAGCTGGCCGACGCCCTCGAGGCCGTCCGCGCCGACAACTCGTGCCGGGTGGTGGTGCTCACCGGGGCCGGGCGGGCCTTCAGCTCGGGCCTCGACCTCAAGGACCACGGGGTCGTGCCCGGCATCGACGGGCTGCAGATGGGCCAGATCGCCCAGCGCGCCATGCACGTCTACTCCCGCCTGACGCCGATCCTGCGATCGATGCACCAGCCGGTGATCGCGGCGGTCAACGGCGACGCCTACGGCGGCGGGATGTGCCTCACGCTGGCCGCCGAGCTGCGCTTCGCCGCCGAGGGCGCCCGCTTCAACGCCACCGGCATCGTCAACGGGCTCACCAGCACCGAGATGGGCGCCTCGTGGCTGCTCCCCCGCCTGGTGGGCGCGGCGCACTCCAACGACCTGCTGATGACCGGGCGCGTCATCGACGCCGACGAGGCGCTGCGGATGGGCCTGGTCTCTCGCGTCCTGCCCGCCGACGAGCTGCTCGACGCCACCCTCGAGGTGGCGCGCAACATGGCCCGCTACAGCGCCTACGGCCTCGCCATGACCAAGAGCACGATCTGGGCCAACCTCGAGATCGCCTCGCTCGCGGCGTCGCAGGAGCTCGAGGATCGCAACCAGCTGATGCTCGGGTTCACCTCGAACCTGCCCGAGGCGATGGCGGCCTTCGCCGAGGGCCGCGACCCGGTCTACTCCGACGAGCCGCGGCGCGACCTCTTCGGCTGAGGCCGCTCAGGCGACGGCGATCAGCACGGCGGCGAACGCCGCCGTGGCGAGCCCGGTGAGCTGCGTCCGGTGGAGGCGCTCCTCGAGGCGCGCCTGGGCCAGCAGGACGGTGGACGCCGGGTAGAGGCCGGTGATCGCGGCGACGACCGCGAGCATGCCGTGGCGCAGGGCGAGCAGGTAGGCGATGTTGGCGGCCATGTCGAGCGTGCCCGAGAGCAGGACGCGCGGCAGCGTGGACGGATCCGTCCAGGCGAGGGCGGCCGCCTGGCGCCGGGCGAGCACCAGGAGCAGCGGCACCGAGACGAGGCGGGCGCCGAGGAGCGGCCAGAGCCCCGCCCCGTCGCCGGCCTGGTGGAGCACGACGAAGAAGGAGCCGAAGATGGCGCCCGCGGCGAGGGCGAGGCCGAGCACCCTGCGGTCGGCGCCGGCGACGGCGCCCGGGACCGAGGGCTCGCGGGTGATCAGGACCACGGCGACCAGCGAGACGGCGATGCCGACGAAGGTGACCGGGCCGGGGCGCTCGCCGAGGAGCACGCCGGCGACGATCGGCACCATCGAAGCGCTCAGCGCGGTGGTGGGCGCCACGAGGCTCATGGGGCCGCGGGCGAGGGCGCGGTAGAGCAGGACCAGCCCGACCCCGCCGAACACGCCGGCCGCCGCCCCGACCAGCAGGTGCCTCGGCTCGACGCTCCCGCCCACCGCAGGGAGCGCGACGAGCAGGAGCAGCAGGCCGCCCACCTGGGCGCCGAACGCGGCGGCGACCGGCGGGGTGCGGCGCGACGCCAGGCCGCCGACGAAGTCGGCCGAGCCGTAGGCGACGGCGGCGCTGAGGGCGAAGACGATGGCCACGGTCGCCTCCTCGGGCGGATCGATGCGGTTCACCAGACTGAACCGACTGGTGCATCGTAGCGCATCACCTCTCCAATGCACCAGACGGTTCACTCTGTTGACCGAGGCCCCGGTCGCCCCCGATCCGGGCGGTCACGGGTCGATGACGTCCACACCGCGGACCGCGCCGGCGCGGGGCGGCGGAGGGGCCGGGCGGGGGTCGGTACGCTGCGGGGCGTGCCCGACGCCGACGAGGTCGCCGCCGCGATCGCCCGCAACGCGCGCGACCTCCGCTCGGAGCGGCAGTGGAGCCTCGACCAGCTCGCCACCCGCGCCGACATCAGCAAGGGGATGCTCGTGCAGATCGAGCAGGCGCGGACCAACCCGAGCATCGCCACCCTCTGCCGGCTCGCCGACGCGTTCGGGGTGTCGCTGGCCCAGCTCGTGGAGCTGAGCGCGGCCTCGACGGTGCGGGTGGTGGAGGCGGCCGACGTCGTGCGGCTCTGGGAGAGCGGCCGGGGCTCGGCGGGCGACCTGCTGGTGGGCACCGACCGCCACGAGCACGTCGAGCTGTGGCGCTGGCGCCTGGAGGCCGGCGACCGCCACGACTCCGACGGCCACCTCGCCGGCACCAAGGAGCTGCTCGCCGTGCTCTCGGGCACGCTCACCCTCGAGGTCGACGACGAGGTCCACGAGGTGCGCGAGGGCGGTGCGGTGCTGTTCGACGCCGACCGTCCGCACGCCTACGCCAACGCCCACCGGCGCGCCCTGGACCTCGTGCTCGTGGTGGTGCAGCCGCCGCTGCTCGACCCGGGGGCGGTCAGCCACCCCAGCTGAGCCGCCCGCCCCGCCCGCCGGTGGGCTGGGTGCCACCCCCATGGGGCACCATGGGGCCATGTTCGGATCCGGTACCGACGAGACCCCCGCCGAGCGCTTCCGCCGCCGTTCGGCCGACCTGATCGACACGGCTCGCGCCGTCCCCTCCGATCGCTGGGACGACCCGTCGCCGTGCGACGACTGGACCGTGCGCGACGTGGCCCGCCACGTGGTGGACGTGCAGGGCCAGTTCGCCGGGTTCATCGACCGCGAGCTGGAGGGCGTCCCGTCGGTGGACGACGATCCGGTGGGCGCTCGAGGCCTCGCTCGGCCAGACCCAGGCCAACCTCGACGACGAGGCCGTGGCCCGGACCGGCTACGACGGCCACTTCGGACCCACCACCTACGAGTCCTCGGTCGATCGCTTCGCGTCGGCCGACCTCGTCGTCCACCGCTGGGACCTCGGCACCGGGGCGGGCGTCGAGGTCGTGCTCGACGATCGGGACGTGGCGGCCTCGCTGGAGGACCTGGACGCGCTCGAGGAGCCGATGCGCTCGATGATGCGCGGGCCCGGCGCGTTCGGCCCCGAGATCGAGGTCGCCGACGACGCCGACGACCAGACCCGCCTGCTCGCCTTCCTCGGGCGCCGCAGCGGGTGATCCGCGAGGCCGCCGCCGGGCGTGCTAGCCCGTAGCGGTGCTCGCGCCGATGACCACGCTGCTCGCCTCGATCCCGAGCCCGTCGTTCAACACCCTCACCCTGGGACCGCTGACCCTGCGGATGTACGGCCTGTGCATCGCCCTCGGCGTCATCGCTGCGGTCGTGATCTCGTCGAAGCGGTGGGAGGCCCGCGGCGGCAACCCCGACGACATCGGGACGATCGCCCTGTGGGCGGTGCCGGCCGGCGTGATCGGCGCCCGGCTCTACCACGTCGCCACCGACTGGAAGACCTACCGCGACGACTGGGGCGCGGCGTTCAACATCACCAACGGCGGCCTCGGCATCCCGGGCGGCGTGGCGCTCGGCGTGCTCGTCGGGATCATCGTCGTCAAGCGCAAGCACCTGCCGGTGCGCCCCCTGCTCGACGTCGTGGCACCCGCCATCCCCGTGGCCCAGGCGATCGGCCGGCTCGGCAACTGGTTCAACCAGGAGCTGTTCGGGCGACCCACCACCCTCCCCTGGGCGCTGCGCATCGACCCGGAGCACCGTCCCCCGGGCTACGAGCAGTACGCCACCTTCCACCCGACGTTCCTGTACGAGGCGCTGTGGAACCTGTCGCTCGCCGCCCTGCTCGTGTGGGTCGATCGCAAGCGCAAGCTCCGGCCCGGCGAGCTGTTCCTGCTCTACGTGTTCGGCTACTCGCTGGGCCGGCTCTGGGTGGAGGAGATGCGCATCGACCACGCCTCGCTGATCTGGGGCGTGCGGGTGAACATCTGGATGAGCCTCATCGTCGGGCTGTCCGCGATCGGGGTGTTCGTGTGGAACCGCCGCCCGGGCGCGCCCGAGCCGAGCCCCGACGCCCACCTCGCACCGGCGGCTCGCACGACCGCGACGTCGGCCGGGCCCGACGCCGACGATGCGCCCGATGCGGCGGACGAGGTCGTCGACGAGGGCGAGGGGGACGAGGCGAGCGCCCCGGTGGCCGCCGAGCCGGGCGACGACGCCGAGGCGCGCTGACCGAGCGCGTCAGTCGAAGGGGTCGCCCACCACCTCCGGGCGCCCCGCGTTGGCGAGGAGCACGAAGCGGTGGCGGCGCCCGGCCCGGTGGTCGGGGTCGTGCCAGCGCACCCGGTAGCGGTGGGCCCCGGCCCCTGCGCCGGGCCCCGACGCGGCGCCGAGGTCGGTGATCTCGAGCGCCCAGCCCTGGTCGTCGGCGGCCCGCCAGCCGTTGGCCGCCGGCTCCCAGGTGGCGCCGTCGTCGTCGGAGCGCTCGACGCGCACCAGCGGCTCGTGCCACGCCAGCCCGCCGGGACCGACATCGAGCCAGTCCTGCTCCCACACGGCGTCGTCGCGGGCGGTCGGGTCGGCGAAGCGGGCCCGACCGTCGAACGCGCGATCCGGCGCCGAGCCGGTGGGCACCCGGGCCAGGTAGCGCTTCGAGCGGAGCGACCACCGCCGCACCGGCTCGACGTCGAGGAACGTGCCCCGCCCCACCGTGGCCCGCACCGCGATGGCCGCCTGGGCGCTCAGGAACCGCTCGGTGTTCGGGCCGTAGAGGGTGTGGCCGCCCTCGTAGAACTGGCGCCCGTACTCCTCCTCGGTGGCCACGTACCCCCAGTACTCGTTGACCAGCGAGCAGATCACCGGCTCGGGCCCGTCGGCGCCGAGCTCGCCGCGGACGGCGGCGGCCATGCGCCGGCCCGATTCGACCGTGATCTCGAAGGGCAGCCCCACCAGCACGTGGTCGCCGACCCGCAGCGCCTGCACCGACAGCCGGCGGGGGAACGAGCGCTTGGGCAGGGCGAACCGCTGGAGGAACCGGGAGCCGAGGATCCACTTGGCGCCGTGATCGCCGGGGCGACCCCAGCGCCGCGGGTGGCCGGCGGCGAACGGTGCGATGCGGTGGATCACGGGGGTGAGGTTCTCGGTGGCGCCGGCCACGAGCGCGGCGCCCACCGCCGGTCGGTCGGGGATCTCGACGCCGCCGGCCACCCGGTTGGGGGCGCGGTCGAGGTCGACCTCGCGGAGCCCGGCGTCGAGGGCCACCTCCGAGGAGAGGGCGGTCCCCAGGCGCTCGTGGAGCTCGGCGGCGGCGGCGCCGATGGCCCGGCCGATGCGCCGCGCCTCGCGGTGGCCGGCGAGGCCGGGGCGCAGGGCCGGCGCCACGTCGGCGTGGGTGCCCTGCGACGCCCCCACCACGGGCCGCACGCCGTGGGCCTCGTCGATGCGGTGGGCGAGCTCGGCCACCAGGTAGCCCCACGCCGGCGTTGTACTCGTGCACCTGAGCTGGGGATGCCCGTGCCGTGCACGGAGAAGATGGCGCCGCGGCGAGCGGCTCGGTGCCACCGTCGACGAGGCGATCGACGCGGAGGAGGTGGAGGTCGGGGTTGACGGCCACCCACTTGCGCTGCGGGTCGAGCCGCTTGTCGGTCACGGTGCGGTTCTGGGTGTGCGGGTCGTGGGAGCGGTTGCGGGTCAAGCCCCACACCTCGGTGCTGCCGACGGCGACCGTGGCCGGGGCCCGGTCGTCGTGGGCCTCGATGACCGCGCCGGCGATCTGGCGGACCAGGAAGTCGGTGTAGGCGGGATCGAAGCCGGCCCGGTTCGACGCGTGGTGGTTGTAGAAGTCGGTGCCGAGGAACTGGCCGGGCCCGGCGTGGGTGTGGGTGGCGCCCATCCACACGCCCGCCAGGGGGATGTCGGGGCGCTCGGCGATGGCGTCGGCCACCAGGTGCTGGAGCACCGACGACCCGGCGAGCAGGTCGAGCTGGACCAGGGCGATCGAGGCCCGCCCGGCCCGCAGGTGGGTGACCCGGGCGCGGATGCGGGTGCGGAACCCGTGGCCGTCGTGGGCGTTCGCCGAGTAGCCGGCCTTCGGCATGCCCGGCGGGGGCGTCAGGTCGGCCTCGGCGGCGCCGGCGAGCACCCCCTCCACCCAGGGCAGCTCGACGGCGGGTCGCACCGCCACCTCGAAGCGGCTGCGGCGAGCGCGGCCGTCGACGAACGGGGCGAGCGGGGTGGGGGCGAGGTCGGCGACGGCCACGGCGGCGACCCTAGGGGAGCCGGGCCGCGGCGCGATCAGGAGCGGACGAGGCGCTCGATGGCCCGGGTGGCCTCGGCCACCTTGGCCTTGGCGTCGTCGGGGTCGCCCGCGGTGGCCGCGGCCATCACGCAGTGGTCGATGTGCTGCTCGAGCAGGCCGATCGCCACGCTCTGGAGGGCCTTGGTGGCCGCCGAGATCTGGGTGAGGACGTCGATGCAGTAGGTGTCCTCGTCGATCAGGCGCTGGATCCCCCGCACCTGTCCCTCCACCCGGCGCAGCCGCTTCAGGTAGTCGTCCTTGTCCATCGTGTAGCCGCGCATCAGGGCTCCTCGGTGCGGGTGGTGGGGCGGAAGCGGCGCAGCCGCAGGCTGTTCGACACGACGAAGGCGCTCGAGAAGGCCATCGCCGCGCCGGCGATCATCGGGTTGAGCAGGCCGGCCGCCGCGAGCGGGATGGCCGCCACGTTGTAGGCGAACGCCCAGAACAGGTTGCCCCGGATGGTGGCGAGCGTGCGGCGCGAGAGGCGCACGGCGTCGACGGCGACCCGCAGGTCACCGCGCACGAGGGTGAGGTCGGAGGCCTCGATGGCTGCGTCGGTGCCCGTGCCCATGGCCAGCCCGAGGTCGGCCACCGCCAGGGCGGCGGCGTCGTTGACGCCATCGCCGACCATCGCCACCGTGCGGCCCTCCTCCTGCAGCCGGCGCACCACGTCGACCTTCTCCTCGGGCAGGACCCCGGCGATCACGTCGGCGGCGTCGATGCCGACCTGGCGGGCCACGGCGCCGGCCGCGGCCGCGTTGTCGCCCGTCAGCAGGATCGGTCGCAGGCCGAGGGCGCGCAGGCCGGCGACCGCCTCGGCCGAGGTGGCCTTGACCTCGTCGGCCACGACCAGCGCGCCGCGCACGGCGCCGTCCCAGCCGGCGAGCACCACGGTGCGACCCTCGGCCTCGGCCGCGCCGCGAGCGGTCGCCAGGGCGCTCGGCAGCTCGGCGGGCGCGCCCACCAGCTCGGCGACGACCTCGGCGCGACCCACCGCCACCCGGGTCCCGTCGACCCGCCCGACCACGCCGCGGCCCTGGTGGTTGGCGAAGTCGACCACCCCGGTGAGCTCGCCCACGACGGCCTCGGCCCCGCGGGCCACGGCCCGGGCGATGGGGTGCTCGCTGGCCGCCTCCAGCGCGCCGGCGAGCGCCAGCAGCTCGCGCTCGTCGGTGCCCGGGCCGGTGACCGCGCCGACGAGGGCCATCTGCCCGGTGGTCACGGTCCCGGTCTTGTCGAGGACGACGGTGTCGATGCCCTGGGTCGACTCCAGCACCTCGGGGCCCTTGATCAGGATCCCGAGCTGCGCGCCGCGTCCCGTGCCCACGAGGAGCGCGGTGGGGGTCGCGAGCCCGAGCGCGCAGGGGCAGGCGATGATCAGCACGGCGACGGCCGCGGTGAACGCCTGCTCGGCCGACGCCCCGGCGCCCAGCCAGAAGCCCAGCGTGGCGACGGCGACGGCGATCACCACCGGGACGAACACGGCGGAGATGCGATCGGCGAGGCGCTGGACGGCGGCCTTGCCCGACTGCGCGTCCGACACGAGCGCGGCGATGCGGGCCAGCGCGGTGTCGGCACCGACCCGGGTGGCCTCGACGACGAGGCGACCCGACGTGTTGACCGTCGCGCCGACGACCGCATCGCCCTCCGCCACGTCGACGGGCACGGGCTCGCCGGTGAGCAGCGACGTGTCGAGCGCCGAGGAGCCCTCGACCACCACGCCGTCGGTGGCGACCTTCTCGCCGGGACGGACCACGAAGCGATCGCCGACGGCGAGCTCGTCGATCGGCACGCGGACCTCGCGGCCGTCGCGCCGGACGGCCACGTCCTTGGCCCCGAGCTCGAGCAGGGCCCGCAGCGCCGCGCCCGAGCGGCGCTTGGCCCGGGCCTCGAACCACCGGCCGGCGAGGATGAGCACCACCACCACCGAGGCGGTCTCGAGGTAGATCTCGTCGGTCCCGCCGCCCCGGCGGGGCACGAGGTCGAAGGCCATCCTCATCCCGTCGTCGCCGGCCATCGTGAAGAGCAGGGCGTAGAGCGACCAGGCCCACGCCGCCAGGGAGCCGACGGAGATGAGGGTGTCCATCGACGCCGAGCCGTGGCGCAGGTTGCGCCCGGCCGCTCGGTGGAACGGCCAGCCGCCCCACCACACGACGGGCGGCGCGAGCGCCAGCGAGACCCACTGCCAGTGGTCGAACTGGGTGGCCGGCACCATCGCCAGCACGAGCACCGGGAGCGCGAGGGCGCCCGACAGCAGCGTGCGGCGGCGCAGGTCGGCGTCGTCGAGCTCGACGTGGTGGCCCTCGTGGCCGCCCTCGTCGGCGGCGGCGGGCGCCGGCGCCGGCTCGACCACCTGGTAGCCGGCGGCCTCCACCTGGGCGACCACCTCGTCGTGACCGATGCCCTCGGGCACCGTGACGCGGGCCGACTCGAGGGCGAAGTTCACGCTCGCCTCGACCCCGTCCAGCTTGTTCAGCCGGCGCTCGATGCGCGCCGCGCACGACGCGCAGGTCATGCCGGCGATCTGGAGGTCCTCGACCCGGCAGGCCTGGGGCTCGACGTCGACGCTCACGACCCCATCCCCTCGTGCTCCGGCGCGTGCGTGGTGGTGACGACCGGTGCGTCGTGGGGCACGGGGTCGTCGTCGACGGGCCCGACCGCCCGGCCGACCCCGTAGGCGAGGCCGAAGGTCGCGACGAGCAGCAGGGCGTACCCGGCGAGGCGGAGGCCGATCCGCTCGGTCACGGCGCTCATCGCTCGGGTGGGACGAGGTCGTAGCCCGCCTCGTCGACGGCCGAGCGCACGTCGTCGAGCGCGAGCGGGGCTCGGCTCTCGACCTGCACGGCGCCCGCCGGCAGGTCGACCGTGACCTGCTCGACCCCCGGCAGGCGACCGAGCTCGGCGGTGACGGCGTCCACGCAGTGCTGGCACGACATCCCCACGACGGCGTAGGTGGCGGTGGTCATGGCAGGCCTCCCGGGCTCGAACGATGCTTCTCGACCTCGACCCTATACCCCCATGGGGTATGTGCCAACAGGGGTGGCGGGTGACGTCGGTCGCTCCCGCCGGCGACCGAGACGTGGCAGCATGCGCCGATGCCGGCCGTGGGGGCTGGCCCGAGCACCGATCAGGGGACGACATGCGTGCAGCCGTGCTGGAGGAGGCGGGCGCACCGCTCGTGCTCCGCGACGACATCGACGTCGAGGAGCCCCGAGCGGGCGAGGTGGCCGTCCGGGTCGCGCACTGCGGGGTCTGCCACAGCGACCTGTCGATCGCCGACGGCAAGTTCCCGAGCGCGCTGCCGGTGATCCTGGGCCACGAGGCGGCCGGCGTGGTCGAGGCCGTCGGCCCGGGCGTCACCAGCCACCGGGTGGGCGACCACGTGGTGCTCACGCCCTGCCCGCCGTGCGGCACGTGCGCCTGGTGCATCCGCGGCGAGTGGAGCCTGTGCGTCAACTCGGACTCGATGATGACCAGCGCCCACCCCGACGGCGGCACCCGCCTGAGCCGCGGCGGCGAGGTGGTGTACCGCGGCGTGGGCGTCGCCGCCTTCGCCGAGACGGTGGTCATCCAGGCCAACGGCGCGGTCGCGATCCCCGAGGACGTGCCGCTCGACGTGGCGTGCGTCATCGGGTGCGCGGTGCAGACCGGCGTCGGTGCGGTGCTGAACACCGCCGAGGTGCGCGAGGGCGACACCGTCGTGGTGATGGGCGCCGGGGGCATCGGCCTGTCGATCGTGCAGGGCGCCCGCATCGCCGGCGCCGGGCGCATCCTGGTCAGCGACCCCGATGAGGCGCGGCGCACCGCCGCCCTCGGCCTCGGCGCCACCGACGCCATCGACCCCACCGTCGACGACGTCGTCGCGGTCGCCCACGACCTCTCCCCCGGCGGGATCGGCGCCGACGTGGCGTTCGACGCGGTCGGCCGCTCGGCCCTGATCGCGACGGGGATCGACGCCACCCGCAAGGGCGGCACCACGGTCATCGTCGGCGTCCCCGCCATCGACGACCCCTTCACGTACGCCCTCCCGGCCGTCATGGCCATCGGCGAGAAGAAGGTGGTGGGCTCGCTGCTCGGCTCGTGCAACTCGCTGCGCGACATCCCGAAGCTCGTCGCCCTCGACCGGGCCGGCCGCCTCGACCTGTCGGCGCTCATCACCGCCCGGCGCCCCCTCGCCGACATCAACCAGGCCTTCGACGACCTGCGCGCCACGGTCGGCATCCGGACGGTCCTCGACCTCTGAGGGGCTCGCCGCCGTCTGGCGGGGCGAGTCGACGGGTAGCGGGCCGCCATGGCCCGCTACACGATGAGCGTCCGCACCGAGATGGCGCCCGAGGACGCGTTCGCCTACCTGTCCGACCTCTCGAACTTCGACGAGTGGGATCCCGGGATCCGTCGCGCCGAGCAGGTGGAGGGCGCCGGCCCCGGCGAGGGGGCCGTCTACGAGCTCGATGCGTCGGGCACCACGTTCCGCTACGTGGTGGAGCAGTTCGATCCGCCTCGCTCGGTCACCGCTCGGGCCCGCTCGACGATCCTGTCGTCGGTCGACACCGTCACCGTCGAGCCCGACGAGGAGGGCCCCGGCTCGATCGTGACCTACGACGCCGACCTGACGCTCAACGGGCTCCTGCGCATCGGCGACCCGCTCCTGAAGCTCGCGTTCGACCGGGTGGGCGATCGATCGGCCGAGGGCCTCACCGAGAAGCTGCGAGGGCGGCGGATCCGCTGAGGCCGCCGCCGGTCAGCTCGGCTGCAGGTCGAACACCCGGAGGTTCCGGCCGCTGCTCTGCACGTACACCTGGTACGCCGGCCACGCCCCGGTGAGCGTGGGCCAGATGGCCTCCTTCTCGGCATCGTCGAGGAGGCGGGCGGTCACCTCGGACCGGCGCCCCTCGTAGGAGACCTGGGCGCGCGGCTCGGCGATGAGGTTCCCCGTCCACGCCGGGTGCTGCTCGCGGCCGAAGTTGGAGCCGACGACCCACCAGCCCGTGCCGTCGGGCTGGGGCACGCAGGCGAGCGGCGTCTCGCGCGGCAGGCCCGAGCGCCGACCGGTGGTGGTGAGCACCATGCTCGGCACGAGGGCCTTGCTCACGATGATGCGGCCGCCGCTCACCTTGTGCAGGAAGCGGTCGGTGGGCGGCACCACCTTGGGCCCCACCTTGCGGAACCACGAGCTGGTGGCCATCTTCTGCATGGCCCGACCCATCGGACCGTCGACCTGGAACAGCGGCATGGGCGCGAGGCTACGGGCATGCGATGGCAGGGCGCGCACGTGGTGGTGACCGGAGGGTCGAGCGGCATCGGCGAGGCGTTCGCCGAGCTCGCGGTCGAACGGGGCGCGCGCGTGACGCTGCTCGCCCGGGGCGCCGAGCGGCTGGGTGCCGTGGCCGAGCGGCTCTCCGCCGGCGGGCGCACCGTGGCCGGCGTGGCCTGCGACGTGAGCGACCGCGCCGCGGCGACCGGCGCGATCGAGCGGGCGGCGGCCGAACGGGGACCGGTCGACGCCCTCGTGTGCTCGGCGGGCATCACCCTCCCGGGACGGTTCCTCGAGGCGGACGACGACACGTTCCGCGCCATGGTCGAGGTCGACTACTTCGGCACGCTCTGGCCGATCCGGGCCGTGGCCCCGTCGATGGCCGAGCGCGGGCCGGGCTCGATCGTCGGCGTGTCGTCGGCCGCGGGCCTGGTGGGCGTGTACGGCTACAGCGCCTACGGCGCGGCCAAGTTCGCCGTGCGCGGCCTGCTCGAGTCGCTGCGCACCGAGCTCGCCCCGCACGGCGTCCACGTCGGCTGCTGCTTCCCGCCCGACGTCGACACCCCGATGCTCGCCGCCGAGGCGGAGCACAAGCCGCCCGAGACCGAGGCGATCGCAGGCTCGATCCGCCCGCTCCCGGCCGCCCGGGTCGCCCTGGCCATCGCCACCGGCATCGACCGGCGACGGGCCGAGATCTGCGGACGCCCCGACCCACGCCCTCGCCCGGACGGTCGCGCTCGCCCCGGCGTCTACCGGCGCCTGTTCGACCGGCGCGTCGACCAGGTCCGACGCCGGTCCTGAAGCGCGGGTCAGTCGTCCCACCCGTCGTCGGGGTCGATGCGGGGACCGCCCTCGGGCTGCGGCGACCGGGCGGGCCGGCCGCCCGGTGGCCCCGCGGGGACGGCGCCTTCGCCGCCCGGGCGCTTGGAGGACGACGACCGGGCCGAGCGACCCTGGGCCTCGGCGCGCGCCGCCGCCGACTCCTCGGCGGAGGGCGCCTCGCCCACCGGCGCCGTCCAGGCCACGATGCGGCGCCGCAGCTCGTCGATCTCGAGGTGCTTGGCGGCGCTCACCCAGAGCACCTCGTCGACGGGGAGCCCGCAGCCGGCCGCCAGCTCCGCCCGCCGCGCCGGACGCTTCGACGGCTTCACCTTGTCGTGCTTGGTGGCCACCACCCGCACCGGCAGGCCGTGGGAGCGGAGCCAGGCGAGCGTGTCGACGTCGATGCGGGTGGGCCCGACCTCGGCGTCGACGAGCACCACCACGGCGTGGAGGTGCTCGCGCCGCAGCAGGTAGCCCTCGATCATCTCGGGCCACCGAGCGCGCACCGCACCCGGCGCCGCCGCGAAGCCGTAGCCCGGCAGGTCCATCACCGTCGTGCCGTCGGGCAGGGCGAACAGGTTGAGCAGCTGGGTGCGCCCCGGCGTCTTGGACACCTTCGCCAGCTGGGTGCGATGGGCCAGGGCGTTGATCAGCGAGCTCTTGCCGACGTTCGAGCGCCCGACGATCGCCACCTCGCCGCGCGTGGGCGGGAGGTCGTCGACGCTCGCCCCGGAGGTGACGAAGCGCAGGGCGAGCGGGGGGACGGCCACGACCGATGCCTAGCAGCCGGTCAGGATCTGCTCGGCCAGCTCGGCCGGGCACTCGGCCTCGAGCGAGTGGCGCCGGCCCGGGAACACGTGCAGGCGGCTGCTCGGCAGCAGCTCGTGGAGCCGGGCGACGCCGGCGCCCATGTTCGCCCCGTGGTCCCGGTCGCCCCACATCAGCAGGGTCGGCTGGGCGATGCTCGGCGCCAGCTCGAACAGGCTGCGGCGCAGCTGGTCGGCCGCCAGCCCCCAGTACATCTGCACGAACCCCGGCGACATCACCCGGCGGTAGTAGCGGAACGTGTCGTCGAGGTGGGCGGTGCGGTGCTCGAAGTCGCGGTCGTACCAGAAGCGGCTCTGGATGCGCACCGACGGCCAGAACAGGGCGCGACCGAGGGCGGAGCGGGCGAGCAGCCGGTCGGTGGCGGCCGCCAGCGCCGGCTTGGGCGACCACGCGCTGCCCGGCGCCCACAGCACCAGCCGCGGGAAGCGCTCGGGGAAGCGGTGCCCGAGGCGCAGCACGAGGTTGCCGCCGAGGCTGCCGCCCACCGGGATCGCCTGCCCGACGCCGAGCTGGTCGAGGTGGGCGACGAGGACGTCCTCGTAGAGCCGCAGGTCGTAGCGCCGCTCGGGCTTGGCCGACTCGCCCGAGCCCGGCAGGTCGATGACGAGCACCCGATGGCGCTCGCGCAGGCGATCCACCAGGTCGAGGTAGCCCTCGATGCGCGCCGTGTGGCCGGGGATGACCAGCAGGGGGAGGGCGTCGGGCGCACCGTCGACCGCGGGCACGTCGAGGTGCCGGAGCCGCATCCCGTCGATCGTCGTCCACGCCGTCATCGCCCCCAGGCTCGCACAGGGCGCGGGCGCGCCCCCCCGCCCGACCGGGTGTGGGTGCCGGGCGGGCGGAGGGCGGAGGGGTGCCGGTCAGTCGGCGATCGGTCGCGGCGCGGCCGGCGGGTGCACCGCCGGAGGCGTCGGGGCCGCCGGCGGGCGAGGCGCGGCGACCGGGGGCGTCGCCGAGGCGCGAGGCGGCGGGGCCGGGGCGACCGGCCGCGCCGGCGGCGCAGCGGACGGCGGGGCCGGCGGGACCGCGCGGCGCGGCCGGCGCCGAGGCGGGGGTCGCGGGCGGGCGCGGCGGCGACCGGGGCGCTGGCGGGGGGCGCAGGGCGGCCGGGGGCCCGGACGGGGCGGCGGACGGGCGGGGCGCCGGCGCCGAGGCGGCGGGCGCCGCCGACGATGCGGCTGCCGGACGAGGTGGCGCCGAGCTCCGGGCGCGCGGGGCGGCCGGGGGCCGGGGGGCCGCCGGGGGCCGCGGCGTCGCCGGGGCCATCGACGACACGACCGCCCCGGGGATCTCGGTGACCGACAGCGGGCGGTGGAAGAGGTATCCCTGGGCCCGCCGGCAGCCGAGGCGCTTGAGCGTCGCCGCCTGCTCCTCGAGCTCGATGCCCTCGGCGATCATGTCGATGCCGAGCGAGTGGCCGAGGCGGACGATCGCCTCCAGCAGCACGGTGTCGGTCTCGCCGTCCACCGTCTGGGCGAAGGCCCGGTCGATCTTCAACATGTCGACCGGCAGGGCCCGCAGGTAGTTGAGCGACGAGTACCCGGTGCCGAAGTCGTCGATGGCCATCCGGATGCCGAGCGCGCGGAGCTGCTGGAGGACGTCGACGTGGGCCGCCCCGATGTCGACCGCCACGCTCTCGGTGATCTCGAGCACGAGGAGCTGCGCGGGCAGCCCGGTGGAGGCGAGCACCCGGCGGATCTTCTCCACCAGGTAGGGGTCCTCGAGCTGGCGGCCCGACAGGTTGACGTGCAGCTCGAGGTTGGCCGGCACCTTGCCCTCGGCCCGCCAGTTCGCCGCCTGCCACGCCGACATCTGGAGGACCGCCATCCCGATGTCGCCGATCATGCCGGACTCCTCGGCCAGCTCGATGAACGAGGCCGGGCCCACCAGGCCGCGCACCGGGTGGTCCCAGCGCAGGAGGGCCTCGAGGGCGACGATCCGGCCGGTCACCAGGTCGACGATCGGCTGGTAGTGGCAGAAGAACTGGTTCTGCCCGATGGCCTGGCGCAGGTCCTGGCTGAGCTCGAGGCGCTCGAGGGCACCGACGCGCATCTCGCGCTCGAACTCCCGGAACGTCGACTTCCCCGAGCCCTTCGCCGCGTACAGCGCGACGTCCGCGTCGGAGAGCAGGTCGGCCCCCGCGCCGGTCCCGGCGGGATCGGCGGTCGCCACGCCGACGCTGGCCCGGGTGAAGACCTGGCGACCGTCGAGGGGGAAGGCCACGTCGAGCGACTCGAGGATCCGGGTGGCCACGTGGGCCGCGTGCTCGCGGCCCTCCATCTCCTCGAGGAGGACGCCGAACTCGTCGCCGCCGAGCCGAGCCACGGTGTCGCCGGGGCGGACGCAGCCGCTCAGGCGGGTGGACACGGCCGCGAGGAGGCGGTCGCCGGCCGCGTGGCCGAGCGAGTCGTTCACCGTCTTGAAGTCGTCGAGGTCGATGAACAGCACGGCGGTGAGGTCGCCCGTGCGCCGGCTGCGCTGCAGGGCGTGCTCGACCCGGTCGCTGAAGAGGCGACGGTTCGCGAGGCCGGTGAGCGGGTCGTGGAAGGCCTGGTGGCTGAGCTGCTGCTCCCGCGAGGTCAGCTCGCCGATCTTGCGCTCGAGCTCGTCGGTGAGCTCCTGGTTCTCGCGCATGGTCATGAAGTACCGGGCCAGCACGAGCGCCACCGTGATGACCGTGACGGTGCTCGGGAAGCGGTCGTCGGGGGCCCCGGTGATCACCTGTCCGAAGCGCACCACCCAGGCGATCGCCACGACGGTGAGCGGCAGCGCGGCCCGGCGGAGGCTCAGCGACCGGGTGACGTGGGTGGTGCCGCTCGCGACGGGGCGCGGGGAGCGGGCGGCGGCGAACAGGAGCACCAGGTAGCCGCTGATCCAGCCGATGTCCGCGATCGAGACCGCGGTCTCCGTCTCGTTGAGCGTCGTCCACACGAAGACGCTGTCGGCGGCGATCAGCACGAGGTAGGCGACGGCGATCTCGGCGAGCGGGATCGGGCTGCCGTCGCGGTCGCTGCGCATCAGGGCGAGCAGCGCGATCGACGCCACCACGAGGTTGCCGATGGGGTACGCCAGCGTGAGGCCGAACTCGAAGGCCGAATCGCCCCCGGCATCCCAGCTCGGACCGAGGATGACCGGCCAGCTGATCGCCAGCAGGCCGCCGGCGAGGATGAGCCCGTCGAGCACCGCGACGGCCCAGGCCGACCCGTGGATGCGGTCGCTGAACGACCAGATCCCGGCGAGGGCCAGGGGCACCGCCACCAGGTAGCCCACGTCGGCCAGGGAGGGGAAGGGGGCGGCGGCGCCGGAGACCTCGTAGTACGTCCAGACCACCTGGCCGAGCGACCACGACGCGGCGCTCGGCGAGCAGCGTCCAGCCGCGGCCGTGGCGACCGCCGGCGGCGCGGCGCGCCGCCCGCCCGCAGGCGATAGCGGCCGCCGCGGGGGCGACCGCCTGCGCGACGTTCGAGAGCAGGACCGCGGCCCGCTCGGTGGGCTGCTCGGACAGGACCGCGACGGCGAACGCGACGACGGCGAGCGCGGTGACGAGCTCGGAGCGGCGGAGGGTGCGGTCGGTCATCGTGGTGGTGGTCGGCGCGCGACGTGCGGCGCGCGCCACCGGGACCCATCGGTCCGGTGGACCCCGATCCAAGGGAAACGGGAGCGGGCGCTCACCTCGAACGGGTGGCGATGGGCCGAACGGCCCATCCACGGGTGCCGGAGGCGTCGCGACCAGCGACGCGAGGGCCCGGGGCCGGGCCGTGGACGCTCAGCCGATCGACAGGCGCGCCAGCGTGGTGAAGCTGCAGAGGTAGGCGTCGCGCCCGAAGCCCGCCGCGGTGAAGACCACCGACTGGATGGGGCTCCCGGTGGCCACCCGGGCCCGCTCGGCGCCCGTCTCGATGTCGACGATCACGGCCGACTCGCCTGCGGCGGGGTCGTGGTGGGCGAGGAGGACCTCGCCCGTGTCGGGCCACACGATCGGGTGGCAGCCGTGGTCGAGGTCGATGCGCCAGCGCGACGTGGTGGCGCCCGCCTCGTCGTAGTCGAAGGCGTGGACCACCCCGTTGCCCGAGTCGTAGGCGACGACGATCCGGCGGGTCGGGTCGACCGCCGGCGGGTTGGCCACGATGCCGCCCGGCAGGCCCGACACCTCGGTGAGCGACGCCGCGCCGTCGCGGAGGGCGACGCGCACCAGGTGGAGCGGCACCTCCGAGGTGCCGCAGCCGCGCAGCGAGCCGGCGTAGGCGTGCGTGCCGCGCCCGTCGTCGAGGAACCAGGCGGCGTCGTCGGCGATCACCGCGTCCCACCCGTAGGTCTGGCCCTCGTGGAGCAGGTAGCGGCCGTCGAAGGCGTCGTCGCGCCTGAGCGCGGCGCCGTCCCAGCGGACGCGGTGCAGCGTGGTGTCGCCCACCACGTAGACGTCGTCGCCGTGCGCGCTCAGCCGGGCGACGGAGGGCTCGGGGAGCACCAGCGAGGCCACCGTGTGCAGGGTCTCGGGATCGAGCACGAGCAGCTCGCAGGGCGCCACCGGATCGGCGTCGGTGGTGCCCTCGGGGAGCTCGCCGCCGAAGTCCTTGGTGACCAGGTGGCCGCTCGGGAGGGTGACGAAGCTGTTGTAGGGGCGGTTGCGGGGCAGCTCGACCGACGCGAGCAGCGAGCAGTCCGCGGCGAGCCGGTGCGCGTGGCGGCCGAACACGACGTGCAGCGAGCCGTCGGCGTGGGCGGCGAGGCCTCCCGGCCACGTGGGCCCGCCGGGGAGGTCGGGCGAGCGCTCGATCACCTCGAGCGTCTCGGGGTGGAAGCGCTCGACCCAGGCGATCGCCCCGTCGCCGCCCGTGTGGCAGAGGAGGTACGCCTCGCCGGGGTCGCGCAGCACGACCATCGTCGACGCGACCGCCATGCGGCTGGTGGCGACCAGCTG
Source organism: Acidimicrobiales bacterium (assembly GCA_041394165.1). Lineage (GTDB taxonomy): Bacteria > Actinomycetota > Acidimicrobiia > Acidimicrobiales > Iamiaceae > Aquihabitans. The sequence continues at coordinate 119,870 of JAWKIT010000005.1, read as the reverse complement.
CTCGCCGGGCCCGATGCCGAGGCCGCGGGAGCGGGGCACCTGGAGCGCCGCAGGCCGCCATCCTCGGCCGGCCAGGGGCTGGGCCAGCCGAGGCTGGCGTCGACATCGGCGGCGCCGGTCACACCGGGGCCTCGACGGCTCGGGGGTCGACCAGCGCGGGCTGGTGGTCCCACAGGTCGGCGAGGAGCTCGGCCCGACGGGCGGCGCAGGCCGGGTCGTCCCAGCGGTTGACCCGCTGGAGGGGGTCGTCGGCCAGGTCGTAGAGCTCGCCCTCGGTGCCGTCGTGGTGCGAGCCCGGCAGGTAGGCGGTGCAGACCCAACCGTCGCGGGTGATCGTGCGCAAGTGGACGTCGACGCCGAACAGCTCGCTGTCCCACTCGGTGAGCACCCGCTCGAACCCCCGAGCCGCGGCGTCGGCGTCGTCGACCGGCAGGGCCGTGCCCTCCATCCAGCCCGGTGCGTCCAGCCCGGCGATGCGGCAGAACGTGGGCGCCAGGTCGACGGTGCCGACCGGTGCGGTGACCGTCGCCGGGGCCGGAGCCGACGACGGCGCCGGCCGCCAGATCAGCGGCAGCCGCATCAGCCCGTCGACGTGGTACGGCCCCTTGAAGAGGAGCCCGAAGTCGCCCTGCAGCTCCCCGTGGTCGGTGGTGAAGATCACGTCGACGTCGTCGGCCCAGCCCTTGGCGGCGATCGCCGCCATCACCCGGCCGAGCGCCTCGTCGATCAGCTCCACCTCCACCGCGTTGACGGCGTTGACCTCGCGGACCTGGTCGGCGGTCATCTCGGCGGGCACCCAGTCGAGCGGCGCCTCGTAGTTCGACACGAGCGTCCCGTCGTACCAGGCCCGCCAGTGGCGAGGCTTGGCGTCGAGCAGCGCCTCGCGCTCGGCGGGCGTCTCGGGGTAGCCCGCCGGCAGGGGCACCTCCCGCCACGGCACGCGGTGCAGCTCGGAGGCGGGCGGGTCCCACGGGTGGTGGGGGTCGGGGAAGCTCATCCAGCAGAAGAAGTCGTCGTCGGCGCCGAGCGAGTCGAGCCACGAGATCGTGCGATCGGCCACCCAGTCGGTGTGGTACCACTCGCGCGGCACCGGGTTGACCTGCACCTGGGGCGCCCCGGTGTCGCCGCCGCCGGCCGCGTTGACCTCGAGGTGGTCGTCGAGCACGCGGTAGAACCCGCCGGCCGCCTCGGGGTGCTCGGTGAGCAGCCAGCGGGCGTAGGTGAGCGGGCCCATCGGCGAGTGCGTGGCCGACTCGAAGTGCTCGAAGCCCCGGTGGGCCCCCGCCGAGAGCTCGGGCAGGTTCTCGTCGAAGCGGCCGAACGGGTCGAGGAAGGGCTGGAAGTGGGCCTTGCCGATGAGGGCCGTGCGGTAGCCGTGGTCGCGAAGGAGCGCCGCCACGGACGGGGCGTCGGTGGGCAGGGGCACGCCGTTCATCCACACGCCGTGGGTGGAGGGGTGCTGGCCGGTGAGCATGGTCGAGCGCGACGGCATGCACACCACCGACTGCGGCACGGCGCGCTCGTAGCGCACGCCCTGCGCGGCGAGGCCGTCGATCACCGGCGTGCGCGACAGCTGGCCGCCGTTGCAACCGAGCGTGTCGTAGCGCTGCTGGTCGGTGGTGACGAACAGGATCTTGCGGCCCATCAGGCCTCCTCCTCCATCTGGCGCTTCAGCTCGGCCAGGGCGCCTCGGGTGCCCCCGCCGATGGTGAGCGCCATGGCTCGCGGATCGGCCTCGGTCGAGTACACCGCCAGGCAGGTGCCGTCGTGCAGGTCGATCACGTCGATGGTCCCGCGGTGGTGGCGGACGATCGGGACGTCGAGGCGGTACTGGAACCGCCGCAGCCGCCGGTCGTTCGCCAGGATCACCTCGGGCAGCGGGAGGCCCGTGGTGGTGGTGATGGTGCGCCGGTCGCCGTCGACCTCGCAGGCGTCGATGCCGGGGAACCACTCGTGGAGCCGGGCGGCGTCGCCCGCCAGCGCCCACACCTCGTCCGCCGGCCGGTGGATGCGCACCTCGTGGCGCACGGTGCCGTACATGACGGCAACCTACCATTTGTCAGTTCTCGTGCCACTAGATCATCGACCTCCACCCGATCCACGTACGGTCGGGCACCCGAGCGTCACGAGCCCGAGGGTGGCGGGGTGCCCGGGTCGGCCGCGAGCTCCACGGTGGTGGGGAGCCGGCGGGTGGCGGTCCAGCCGGCGGCGGCGAGGATGGCGGCGACGAGGAGGCCGAGCTTGAGCGCCTGGAGCTGGCTGTCGCCGTAGTCGTCGAGCAGGGCGTCGGCCTCCCCCGCCGAGAGGTCGGCCGCCTCGGCGGCCGCGGCGGCCTGGTCGAGGGGCACGAAGGCCACGCCGGCCTGCAGGGCGATGGTGACGCGGTCGCGGGTCTCGGCGCTCACCGCCGGGTTGGTGGCGACGGCCTTCCCGAAGCCGGTGGCGAGCGAACCGATCACGACCGCGCCCATCAGGGCGGTGCCCAGGGCCGAGCCGAGCTGCTGGGCGGTCTGCTGGAGCCCACCGGCCTCGCTGCGCCGTCGGCCCCGACCGCGCCCTGGATCACGTTGCCGAGCTGGCTCACCACCAGCCCCATGCCGATGCCGAGCAGCGCCATGCCCAGGGCGAAGCGGGCGCCGTCGATCTCGGGCTCGACCTGGCTCAGCAGCACGAGGGCGGCGGCGAGCAGGACCCCGAGCCCGACCCGCACGGTGGTGCGGGGCCCGAGGCGAACGGCCACCTTCGGGCCGGTCATCGAGGCGAGCAGGAGGGTGATCGACACCGGGAGCATGCGCACACCGGTCTCGAAGGCATCGAACCCCTGCACCACCTGCAGGTAGAGCGGGATGGTGAAGAAGATGCCCATGAGGATCACGTTCTGGACGAGCGCCATCGACAGCCCGGCGCGCAGCGTGGGGATCTCGAGCTGGTCGAGCGCCACGAGCGGGGTGCGGCCCTGCGCCTCGCGCCGCCGCTCCCACGAGGCGAAGGCGCCGAGGAGGCCGAGCCCGGCGCCGATCACGAACAGGGTGGGGGCGAAGCCGAAGGGCTCGAACGGGGCGTTGCGCGGCGTGATCCAGCCCCACGACCCCGACTGCAGGACGCCGAAGACGCCGAGGGCGATGCCGACGGCGCAGAGCACCGCGCCCACCACGTCGAGCTCGGGCTTCGGCCCGGGGCGGGGGGCGTCGTCGAGCGCCTTCACGAACAGCAGCGTGGCCAGCACGACGATCACCTCGCCGACGAACACGTAGCGCCAGGTGAAGTTGGCGGTGACCCAGCCGCCGAGGATCGGGCCGACGGCGACGCCCGCCCCGGCCACGCCGCCGAGCAGGCCGAACACCGCCGCGCGCTGCGAGCCCTCGAAGTTGCCGGCGACCAGCGCGGCCAGCGCCGGCAGCACGAGCGCGGCGCCGATGCCCTCGAGCACCGACCAGCCGAGCGCCAGCGAGCCGACGCTCCACGAGGCGGCGGTGAGGGCCGAGCCGCAGGCGTAGATGGCGAGGCCGACCGTGAAGGCCCGGCGACGGCCGATCAGGTCGCCCACCTTGCCCCCGGTGATCATCAGCGCCGCCATCACCAGGGCGTAGAAGGTGATGACCGCCTGGATGGTGGTGACCGTGGTGTCGAAGTCGGCCACCAGCTGGCTGATCGACACGTTCATCACGGCCGAGTCGAGGACCATCACGAACTGGGCGGCGGCGAGCACCGCGAGCGCCTTCCGGTTCACCTGGACCTCCTCGGCCGCCGCCCCACGCAGCCCCGGCATCCTCCCACGAGCGGCCGACGGCGGTCCGCGATCAGGCGGGGCGGGCCTCGACGAGCTCGACGATGGCGGCCCGGTCGGCCGCCGACGGGGTGCCCCACCCCGCCTCGTAGCCGTGGCGCTCGGCGAGGGTCTGGGCGATGGCGTCGGCATCGAGCACCTCGAGGTCCGACGGCTCGACGAGGCCGGGGTGACGGTGGCCGGTGGCCCGGGCGAGCCGCTCGAGCTCGTAGCGGAGGGCGGCGATGTGGTTGGCGACCCGCACCGACTTGAGGGTCGGATCGAGCCCTCGCTCGAGCCACGGCGACTGGGTGGCGACCCCCGTGGGGCAGCGCCCGGTGTGGCAGCGCTGCGACTGGATGCAGCCGAGGGCGAGCATCGCCGTGCGCCCGACGTTCACGAGGTCGCAGCCGAGGGCCATCGCCACCAGGGCCCGCTCGGGCAGGCCGAGGCGGCCGGAGCCGACGAAGACCACGTCGTCGTGCAGCCCGGCGGCGGCGAACGCCCGGTAGACGCGTGGGAAGCCGAGCAGGAACGGCAGGGCGACGTGGTCGCTGAACGCGAGCGGCGCGGCGCCGGTGCCGCCCTCGCCTCCGTCCACGGTGACGAAATCGACGCCGCGGCCGGTGGTGGCCATCAGCTCGGCGAGCTCGACCCAGAACCCGTGCTCGCCCACCGCCGACTTGATGCCCACCGGGAGCCCGGTCGCCTCGGCGATCGCCTCGACCACGTCGAGCAACGAGTCCGCGTCGCGGAAGGCCGTGTGGGCCTCGGGGCTGTGGCAGTCGACGCCCACCGGGATGCCGCGCATCGCCGCGATCGCCGGGGTGACCTTGGCGGCCGGCAGCAGCCCGCCGAGCCCGGCCTTCGCACCCTGGCTGAGCTTGATCTCGATGGCCCGGACCTGGGGCACCTCGGCCACGCGGGCCACGAGCTGGTCGAGGTCGAAGCGCCCGTCGGGCGTGCGGCACCCGAAGTAGCCGGTGCCGATCTGCCAGACGAGGTCGCCGCCCTGGAGATGGTGGGGCGAGATGGCGCCCTCGCCGGTGCCGTGGAGCGCACCGGCCATCGCCGCGCCGCGGTTCAGCCCGATGATCGCCGACGCGCTCAGCGCGCCGAAGCTCATGCTCGACACGTTGACCACCGAGCGGGGCCGGAACGCGCCCGCCCGGCCTCGCGCCGCGCCCAGGACCTTGGCGCACGGGAGCTCGAGCGCCGGGTCGGGGTGCCCGGGGTCGCCGGCCGTCGGCCCGAGCGGGAACGCCGCGTGCTTGGCGACCGGGTAGGCGGTGGCCCGATCGAGGTCGTTGTCCGTGCCGAAGCCGAAGTTGGGATCCTCGAGCTTGGCCGTGGCGTACACCCACCGCCGCTGGTCGCGGCTGAACGGCCGCTCGCCGTCGTTGTCGGTGACGATGTACTGCCGCAGCTCCGGACCGATGGCCTCGAGGGCGAAGCGCAGGTGGCCCACCACCGGGAACGTGCGCAGCAGGCTGTGGCGCCGCTGGAGCAGGTCCCAGGCGGCGAGGCCGCCGGTGGCCGCGGCGGCGACCCCCGCGACCGCTCGCGCCGCCCTCACGTGAGGAGCTCGGCGAACCCCTGGCGCAGGCAGTGGGCGAAGACCGAGGGATCGGGCACGGCGGCGGCGTCGGTGTTGACGCCGATGCAGGCGGTTCCGGCGTAGGACATCAACGTGATGTTGGCAGCCGAACCGAGGGTCGCGCCGTAGGCGTGGAACCCGGTCACCTTCGCGCCGGCCAGGAACACCTCGCCGGGGAGCCCCGGCACGTTGCTCGCCAGCAGGTCGACGTGGCGGAGCATCCCGCCCGTCACCGACACCGGGAGCAGGTTGAGGGCGGCGGCGATCGCCTCGGAGCGGTCGATCCCCCGCTCCGCCCGCTGCTCCCGGCAGAGCTCGTGGATGCGCCACATCCGCTCCTGCGGGTGCTCGATGCCCACCGGGAGGTCGAAGCGCACGAGGGTGACGTGGTTGCCGCCGATCTCGTCGTCGTCGGCCCGGACGCTGATGGGCATGGTGACCCGCAGCGACTCGACCGGAGCGCCGTGGTGCTCGTGGTACCGGCGCAGGCCGCCGGCGAGGCCCCCGACGAAGGCGTCGTTGAGGGTCCCGCCGATGCGGTCGGCGGCACGGCGCAGGTACGGCATCGGCACGTCGACGCGCTCCAGGTGGCGCACGAGGCTCCGGTCGCGCATGACGGTCGAGCGGGTGTCGGTGACCGGCCGGACCATCCGCAGCACCGAGCGGGCGTCGGCCACCGCGCCCGACGCCGCGCCGAGGGGATCGCGGGCGGCGGCGAGGGCGGTGGCCGGGAACGTGCGCAGCGCGCCCGACGCGGCACCGGCCACCCGGCGGGCGTCGTGGGCGAGGGCCTCGGCGAGGTCGCCGAGCGGCGAGGTCCGCTCGGGCTCGGGGGCCGGCGGCGGGGGCCCGAGGTCGACGCCCGCCCGGTCGAGGTCGACCACGTGGGCGGCGATCTGCACCCCGCCGATGCCGTCGGTGAGGGCGTGGTGGACCTTCAAGACGAGCGCGGCCGAGCCGTCGGCGAGGCCCTCGACGAGCGTGAAGGTCCAGAGGGGGCGAGCCGGGTCGAACGCCGCCATGGAGGCGGCCCGGGCGATCTCGAGGACCGCCTCGGGCCCGCCGCCCTCGGGCACGGCGATCCGGCGGAGGTGCCAGGCGAGGTCGAAGTCGGGGTCGGTCACCCACCGGGGGGTCGCCAGCCGGAGCGGGCTCGGCACCAGGCGCTGGCGGAAGGTGGGGACCGTCCGCGTGGCCCGGTCGAGCCGCTCGACGAGGCGCTCCCAGTCGGGCGCGCGGTCGAGCGACGCCACCGCCACGATGGTCGCTCGCAGGCCCGGGTCGCGCTCGAGCGCCAGCGTGAACGCGTCCGATTCGCTCACGTGCACGGGGCGATCGTCCGCCGCCCGGCGACCGGGGCCAAGGGGCGAAGGACCCTTGGCCCTCCGCCCCGGCGGTGGTCCACTCGGGGCATGGACGGAACCCGCACCCACGACGAGGACATCGACGGCGATGGCGCCTTCGACGCCACCATCACGGTGACCGAGCGCCACACCGACCACGCCGGCGAGCACCCGGGGGACGACCTCGAGGTCACGACCGTGGAGGAGGTCGACCTCGACGGCGACGGTCACGCCGACATCGTCGCCACGACCACGACCACCTACCTCGACCGTGACCACGACGGGGTGATCGACGAGATCCACGAGCACACCATCACCCGCACCGACCTCGACGGCGACGGCGTGGTGGACATCGTCGACATCGTGGCGACCACCCGTCGCGACCTCGATCACGACGGGGTGCTCGAGGTGGTCGACCAGTGGGAGGCCACCGGGTTCGACGCTGACGGCGACGGGACGATCGACGCGCAGGAGATCGTGATCGACCACGTCTCCGAGCACGCCCACGATTCGTGAGCTCCGAGCGCCGCTACCGCCAGGAGGAGGAGCTCAAGCCGTTCCAGGTGGAGCTGCTGAAGATGCAGCGGCACCTCGAGGACGCCGATCGGCGCATGATCGTGCTCTTCGAGGGGCGCGATGCGGCCGGCAAGGGCGGGACCATCCGGCGGGTCACCCGCTACATGAACGAGAAGCACTACCGGGTGGTGGCCCTCGGCAAGCCGACCGCCGAGCAGCGCTCGCAGTGGTACTTCCAGCGCTACGTCGCCCAGTTCCCCACCGGCGGGGAGATCGTCCTGTTCGATCGCTCCTGGTACAACCGGGCCATGGTCGAGCCCGTCTTCGGGTTCTGCACGCCCGAGGAGCACCAGAACTTCCTGCGCAGCGTCGTCGGCTTCGAGAAGGACCTCGTGCGCCAGGGCACCATCCTCGTGAAGCTCTACTTCTCGGTGACCAAGGACGAGCAGGCCCGCCGCTTCGAGCGCCGGCGCACCGATCCGCTCCGCCAGTGGAAGCTCAGCGAGATCGACGTGCAGGCCCAGGAGCACTGGGACGACTTCACCGCCATGAAGCACCTGATGCTGAAGCGGACCTCGACCGCCGATGCCCCCTGGACGATCATCCGGTCCGAGGACAAGCACCGCGCGAGGCTGAACGCCATGCGCGTCATGCTGAACGCCGTCCCCTACGAGGGTCGGTCCCCCGAGGTCGACTTCGTGCCCGACCCCGCCATCGTGGTGTCGGGCGCCGAGGAGCTCGCCCGGATGGAGGCCGAGCGCATCCGGGCCGGGCAGTTCCTGTCGTGACCCGGCCCAAGGGCGACATCGTCGCCGAGCGCAAGCCGAAGCTCGACCGCGCCGTGTACGAGGCGGAGCTCGCTCGGCTCCAGCGCGAGCTCGTGAAGCTCCAGGAGTGGGTGCGCCAGGAGGGCCTGCGGCTGTGCGTGCTCTTCGAGGGGCGCGACGCGGCGGGCAAGGGCGGCACGATCAAGCGCATCGTCGAGCGGACCAACCCCCGCGTGGTGCGGGTCGTGGCCCTCGACCGAGCCCCACCGGCGCGAGCGGACCCAGTGGTACTTCCAGCGCTACGTGGCCGAGCTGCCCGCCGGCGGCGAGATCGTGCTGTTCGACCGGTCCTGGTACAACCGCGCCGGCGTCGAGCGGGTCATGGGCTTCTGCACCGACGAGGAGTACCACGACTTCCTCCGCGCCTGCCCGGCGTTCGAGGAGCTGCTCATCCGCTCGGGGATCGTGCTCGTCAAGTACTGGTTCTCGGTGAGCGACGAGGAGCAGGAGCGCCGCTTCCAGGAGCGCATCAACAACCCCGAGAAGCGCTGGAAGCTGAGCCCGATGGACCTCGAGAGCCGGGTCCGCTGGGCCGACTACTCACGGGCCAAGGACACGATGTTCGTGCACACCGACACGCCCACCTCGCCGTGGTGGGTGGTGAACGCGGACGACAAGAAGCGGGCCCGGCTCAACTGCATCGACCACCTCCTGGCCCAGGTGCCCTACGAGGACGTGACGAGCGGGCCGGTGGTGGAGCTGCCCGAGCGCCCGAAGGACGACTACCGCCGTCCCCACCTCACCCACACCACCTTCGTGCCCGAGCGCTACTGACGGCGCGCTCTCCGCCCGATCGGCGCGCCACCAGCGCACGATCCAGGCACAGAACGGCCGAGCTCCGCCCTGCACGCCTTCTCCGCCCGATCGGCACGCGCCACAGCGCACGATCCAGGCACAGAACGGCCGAGCTCCGCCCTGCACGCCTTCTCCGCCCGATCCACGCGCCACCAGCACCCGATCCCGGCACAGAACGGCCCGAGCCCGGGGATGCGGCGTGGGAGGATCGGGCGATGGACGGAGCGGGCGCAGGCGGCGAGCTGCACGTCGACGTGGCCGTCGTCGGCCTCGGGCTGATCGGCTCGGCCACGCTCCGAGAGCTCGCGGCGGCGGGCGCGGCGCGGGGCGCCGTCGTGGCGGGCATCGGGCCGGCGGAGCCGCCGATCCTCGCCGAGCACCCGGGGCCCTTCGCCAGCCACTACGACTCGGGGCGCATCACCCGCCACCTCGACGCCCGCTACGAGTGGGCCGTCCTCGCCACCCGGGCCATCGCCCGCTACGGCGAGCTCGAGGCGATGTCGGGGATCGACTTCCACCGGCCGGTCGGGGCCGTGCTCGCCGAGCTCGACCCCGGGCGGATCGCCTCCACGATCGCCAACGCAGACCGGGTCGGCTCGAGCGTCCGCGTGGTGGGCCCGGAGGCACCGAACCCGTACGCACCGCTGCTCTCGTTCCCCGCCGGGTCGACCCTGCTCGCCGAGCCCGGCCCGGCGGGCCACGTCGATCCCCGTCGCATGCTCGCCGCCAACCTGGCGGTGGCCGCCGAGCTGGGCGCCACGATCGTGCGCGAGGCGTGCACGTCGCTCGACCGATCGGCGACCGGCGGGTGGAGCGCGACGACGATCGGGGGCGACCGGGTGCGGGCTCGGACGGTCGTGCTCGCGGCCGGGCCCCATGCTGACGAGCTCCACCCGGCGCTCCCCTCGCTGGAGGTGCGGGCGGAGACGGTGGTCCTGGCCACGCTCGACCCCTCCGAGGCGGACCGGCTCCGCCCGCTCCCCTCCGTGCTCGCCCGGCTCGCCGACCACCCCGTCTACGGCGACCTCTACCTGGTGCCGCCGACCAGCTACCCCGACGGCACCACGCGCCTGAAGCTGGGCGCCACCTCCGATCCCTACCGGCCGCTGCGCACCGCGGGCGAGAAGCGGGCGTGGATGCGCGGCGACGCCCACGCGCTCGAGCTCGCCGGCCTGCGCGCCCTGGTCGAGGACCTGGTGCCGGGGGTGCGGGCCACCGCGTGGGAGACCACGCCCTGCCTCATCACCGAGACGCCGTCGGATCTCCCCTACCTCGACCACGTCGACGACGGCCTCGTGCTCGCCGCCGGCGGCAACGGGTACGCGGCGAAGAGCGCCAACGCCATCGGAGCCATCGCGGCGCGCCTCGCCCTCGAGGGCCGCTGGACCGACCCCGACCTCGACGCCGCCGCCTTCGCCGCCCTCTGAGTCCCGCCTCGTCGATTCGCCCGCCTCACCGATTCGCCCGATGAGCGAATCGCCGGCGATTCGCCGCCACCCCGCACCGAGTTCTGCGCACGGATCACGCGCCACCAGCGCGAGATCTGCGCACCGAACCGCACCGGCAGACGGCGCACCGGGGAGCGACGCGCGACGCGCGGTCAGCCGGACTGCATCAACTCGGTGATGAGCATGGTCGCCCGCTCCCAGGCGGCCTGCTCCTCGGGCCCGAACGACTCCCCCAGGACCTCCCGCACCGTCTCGGCCATCACCGCTCGCGCCACGGGGTAGTGCCCGGCGCGGACGCCGTAGCCACGGTGGCGCCGACCCAGCTCGGCGGCTCGGGCGTCGAGCGTGGCGAGGTCGCCGAGCAGCTCGCCCATGGCCGCCAGCTCGTCGGTGAGCTTCTGCCGCTGCGACTCGAGGTCGCCGAACATGGCCTCGGTGGCGGGCGCGACCTCGAAGAGCCGGAGGTAGAAGCGGTCGGCGAACTCGGGGTGCTCGGCGACGGCAGCGATGGTGGCCCGCACGAGCTCGACTTGTTCGGGCGTCACGATGCACATCCGGGCGCGCCGGGCCGCCCCAGGGCGGCGCCGAGCTCGGTCCGCTTGGTGATCCCGAGCTTCGAGTAGGCGTTCTGCAGGTGGTTCGACACGGTGCGGGCCGAGAGGAACAGCCGCTCGGCCACCTCCTTGGTGCTGAGCCCGTCGGCGACGAGCGCGGCGATCTCGCGCTCGCGCGCCGTGAGCGGCACCACCGCCTCGACCACCGCGAGCGCGGGGGTGGCGGCGCCCCGGCAGCGCTGCACCAGCTCGTCGGCCCGGCGCTTCGAGGCGGCCGCCGCCCTCGGCTGGCCGCCGCGGCGCCAGGCATCGCCCGCCCGGGCGGCCACCTCGGCCGCCACCATGAGCGCGCCGAGCTCCTCGAAGCCGGTCGCCACCGCGTCGAGCTCGGTCCCGTCGTTGGGCGCCGCCGCCCACCGAGCGGCGAGCGCGATCAGCGGGCTGTCGACCACCTCGGCGGCGGCGGCGAGCGGTCCGGCCTGCGCGCCGTCGCCCAGGCGCAGGGCGTCGAGCCGGGCCGTGGCCGCCATGAGGGTCAGGCCCGCGGCCTCGGCGTGGTCGACGGCCTCGGCGAGCACGGCCCGCGCCCCGGCGGGGTCGCCAGCGGCGGAGCGCGCCCAGGCCGTGCCCCGGGCCCCTTCGATGGCGAACAGCTTCGATGACCCGGTAGCCGGAGGCGTCGCGCTCGGCGATCGCGGCCGCCGCCCCGGCGGCGTCGCCCTGCTGGGCGAGGGCGATGGCCAGGCCGCTGAGCCCGAGGGTGATGGGGCGGCGCCACCCGGTGGCCCGGCAGAGCGCCACCTCCTCGCGGTACCAGCGTGCCGCGGCGACGGGATCGCCGCGCAGGAGGGCGATGCGCCCGAGCTCGAGCGAGAACCACAGCTGGCCCGCCAGCACCCGGTCGCCGACCGAGGCCCCGTAGCCGGCCTCGGCGAGCGCCGCCGCCTCGTCGAGCCGCCCGGCGTTGGTGAGCGCCACGGCCTTGATGACCAGGTGGAAGCCGGGCCCGTTGGTGCCGTTCAGGTCGTCGAGCTCGAGGTGCCGGGCGAACCACCGGTCGGCCAGCTCGATCGCCTCGCCGGCCGGCCCGGCCACCGCCGCCACCAGCTCGCGGATCATCGCGGCCTGGACGGCCACCAGCTCGCGCTCGGAGCCGTCCAGCGCGGCGATCAGCTCGGCGGCCTCCCGGATCCGCCCCGACCAGGCGAGGATGGCGGCCTGGGAGAAGGTGAGGAGCTCGCGCTGGAGCGGGTCGCGCACGGTCGGCAGCAGCGCCGCCACCGCGTCGACGGCTCCCGCGGCGTCGTCGCGGCTGAAGAACAGGGTCTCGGCGCGCGCCCGGTGGAGCAGGACGATGGCCTCCTCGCCGAGGGCCTCGGGCTCGGCGAGGGCGCGGTCGGCCACCTCGTCGCCCTCGTCGAACTCGCCGAGCGCGACGTGGGCCTCGACGAGCCAGGCCGCCGCGTCGGCGTGCCCGGCCCCCAGGGCGGCGGAGGCGAGGATGGCGACGGTCGACCAGTCCTGGTGGTGGCGGGCGAGGCGGAGCCCGGCGAGCACGACCTCGAGGTCGGGCGGGATCCCGGCGTCGATCTGCCAGCGCACGAGGCGGGTGCCGTCGTCCGCGCGGCGCAGCCCGGTGGCGGTGACGGCCTCGACGAGCGTGCGGCTCAGCCGGCGGAGGCGCACCCGACCGATCGAGCCGCGGAGGATCTCGCCGTAGACCGGGTGCGCCAGGCGCACCTCGTGGCGGCGACGGCTGGCCTCCACCCGCAGCAGCGCCCGCTGCTCGAGCCCCTCGAGCACGTCGGGGTCGACCAGCCCCTCGAGCAGGTCGAGCCCGATCGGCTCGGCCACGGCGACCAGCTCGAGCGCCTCGCGCTCGGCCGTCGGGAGGTCGGCCATCCGGCCGAGCACCCGGTCGCCGAGGGCCTCGGCGGCCGGGAAGCCGCCATCGAGGCGCCAGACGCCGTCGACCTCGCGCAGCGAGCCGTCCTGCACCGCGCCCAGCACGAGCTCGCGCAGGTACAGCGGGTTGCCCCCGCTGGTGTGGAGGAGCTGGGCCTCGGCCACGCCGTCGAGCGGTCCGCCGAGCACGCGGTGCAGGAGCGTGTCGATGGCCACCGCGTCGAGGGCGCCGAGCGTCGTGGTGCCCACCCCGTCGGCCGCCCGCAGCGCGCCCAGGGCGTCGGGCCCCCGGTGGCCGGGGCGCATGGTGAGCACGAGCTGGGCCACGCCCGCCTCGGCGAGCCCCACGAGCAGGGCCGCCGAGCTGGCATCGAGCAGGTGGGCGTCGTCCACGTGGAGCACGAGGGCCCGGCCCCCGGTCCGCTCGACCATCGCCTCGCGGGTGGCCGAGAAGACGCTCGACGGCGAGTCGAGGGCGCCGGGCGGGACGAGGTGGGCGAGGGCGCCGAGCGGGGTGGCCGCCGCGGACTCGCTGGCCGTCGCGCCCGCCGTGGGCACCCCGTCGTCGGCGAGGCGGCGCAGCACCTCCCGGGCGAGCCGGGTCTTCCCGGTGCCCGCATCGCCGACGATCACCTGCGCCCGGCTCCCGTCGACGAGCGCGCCGATGATCGCCTCGAGATCCTCGTGGCGACCGGTGAGGGGCCAGAGCTGGGTGAGGACCGCAGGGGATGCCGGCATGTCGGGTTCGGAGTGTAGGGGGAGCGCCGCTCACCTCGGTCGAGCAGCGCGGCTCACGTCGCCTGCATGAGCTCGGAGATGAGCGACGCGGCCCGGGCCCAGGCGGCCCGCTCCTCGGGGCCGAAGCCCTCGCCGAGGACCTCGGCGAACGTGTCGACGAGCGCCGTGCGGCTCGCGCGGTGGTGGCTCGCCCCGACGCCGTAGCCGCGGTGGCGCGCCCCCAGCTCCTGCGCCCGGGCCTCGAGAGAGGGCAGGTCGTCGAGCAGGTCGGCCATCGCCCGCAGCTCCGCGGTGAGCGCCCGCTGCTGGCGGACCGGGTCCCCGGCGAAGAGCGCCTCGGCGCCGGGGGCGTCGCCGAAGAGCCGGCGGTAGAACCGGGCGGCGAGGTCCGGGTGGTGGTCGGCCGCGACCACCACCCGGCGCACCGCAGCGATCTGCTCGGGCGTCATGCGTACTCGTAGGCGACCTTCCAGGTCCCCTCGATGTAGAAGCCGATGTCGGTGATGCCGTTGTTGGTGCTGCCCTTGAACGTGCCGTACCCGTACTGCAGGTTCGGGGCGCTGACGGTGACCGGGAAGGTCAGGGTCGACCACTGCGTGTCGCCGTTGCTCCCCACCTTGTCCGAGGCGCCCGCCGGGGCGGTGCAGGTCGAGAACGTGCAGTCGTCGTCCCAGGCCCGCACCTGGAAGGTGTTGGCGTTCATCACGCCCTTCACCGTGGCGGTGAACTTCGGGTCGAACGCGGGCTCCTCGGCCGCCCAGTCGAGGTCCTTGTGCACGACGCGGGCCGCGCCGCCGTTGATCCGGGCCTCCATGGTGATCTCGCCGGAGCCGGCGGCGTCCGAGTCGTAGAACAGCCACACCTTGGTGATCGTGAACGAGACGATGCGCTGCTTGGTCTTGAAGCTGCCGACCTCGGTGTGCACCTTGCTCATCGCCCCGCTCGTCTTCGATGCGTACCAGTAGGTGGTGGCCGGCTTCAGCTGCACCTTCTGCGGGTTCTCGAGCGGGAGGGCCTGGTAGGCCTTGGTGATGGGCACGGTGGGGTACTGCACCATCTCGAAGTTCCGGACGTAGCCCACCACCTGCGTGCGAGCGGCGTCGGCGTAGATCGTCGCCTCGGTGAGGGCGGCCCCGCCCCGGTGGGCGATCGACATCGTGTCGGCGTTGTCGTTGGTGGCCAGGAAGTCCAGGCAGTCCTTGGTGCAGTCCGCCTGCGCACCCGGATCGCAGGCGGTGAACCCGACCAGGGCGACGGCGAGGGCGAGGGCGGCGGCGCCGCCGCGGACGAGGGTGCGGATGCGGTTCGTGCTCATGGGAGCAGCATCCGCCTCGCGCCGCCACGGCACCTGAGCAACGATTGCTCAACCGCGCGGCACCCGATTGCCTAGGAGCTCAGGCGAGCACCCGGGCCTTGAACCCCTCGATCCCCCGCCAGACGAACAGGGCGGTGAAGCCGAGCATCACCGGGTACACGGCGAGCAGGCTCATGTGCGGGACGGGGGTGAGGGCCGAGCGGAACCCCTCGCTGATGTACACGAGCGGGTTGACCAGCACCGCGATCTGCAGCCACCGGATGGCCTCGAGGCTCTGCCACGGGAAGTAGATGCACCCGAGGAAGGTGAGGGGCACGACGATGATGCCGAACAGCAGGGGCACGGTCCGCGGGTCGAACAGGGTGCCGAACATCAGCCCCAGCGAGGCCGAGGCGACGCAGGCGAGCGGGGCGAAGGTCAGCAGCACGACCCACTGGTAGGTGATGTGCACGGGGGTCGCGGGCACGAAGTAGGCGATCGGGAAGACGATCAGGGCCGCGAGGAGGCACTGCAGGGCGCCGGCGACGATCTTCTCGACCGCGACCAGCTCGATGGGCAGCGGGGCGAGCACCCGGTCCTCGATCTCCCGGGTGTAGCCGAACTCGCTGACCAGCGGCAGCGCCACGGACTGGATGCCCTGGAAGAGGATGACGCTGCCGAGGACGCCGGCCACGAGCAGCGTGGAGAAGGCGCCGTCGTCCGTGCCCCCGCCGCCGATGCCCTGGCCGATCTTCGGGAAGACGTAGGTGAACACGAAGACGAGCAGGAGCGGCTGCAGCACGGTCCGGGGGATGAACTCCTTGAGGTTGTGGCGCAGCACGTAGAGGTCGCGCGCCAGCAGGGCGCGGAACGCGGTCCAGGTCATTCGCGCAGGTCCTTCCCGGTGAGCTTGATGAAGACGGTCTCGAGCGTCGGCTCGTCGACCGACAGGTCGGTGACGGTGAAGCCGGCGCCGTCGGCCACCTGCACCACCGCCGGCAGCACGCCGTTGGCGCCCTTGACGCCGAGGCGCACCACGCCGTCGGCCACCGTCGCCTCCGTGGCGCCGTCGATGCGGTCGTGCAGCAGCCCGGCGAGCGCCTCGAGGTCGCCTTCGGCGGCCACCGTCACCATGGTGTCGATGCCGGTGGACGCCTTGAGCGCCTCGGGGGTGTCGAGGGCCAGCATCCGGCCGTGGTCGATGATGGCGAGGCGGTCGCAGAGCTGGTCGGCCTCCTCCATGTAGTGCGTGGTGAGCAGGATCGTCTGCCCGTCGACGTGGAGGTCGCCCAGGATCTCCCACATGGCGATCCGGCTCTGCGGGTCGAGGCCCGCCGTGGGCTCGTCGAGGAACAGCACGGCCGGGCGGTGCATCACGGCGCGGCCACCATCAGGCGCTGGGCCATGCCGCCGGAGAGGGCGAGCACCGGCGCGGTGGCCCGCTCCGTCAGCCGGAAGCGCTCGAGCAGCCGGTCGGCCTCGGCGCGGGCCTCCTTGGCGCCCATGCCGAAGAAGCGGCCGTGGAAGACGAGGTTGTCGCGCACGTCGAGCGAGCGGTCGAGGGTGTTGCTCTGGGGCACCACCCCGATCGAGCGCTTCGCCTTCGCCGGCTCCTCCCACACGTCGACGCCGCCGACGATGGCGCGGCCCGAGGTGGGCACGAGCGCGTGGTGAGCATGCCCGCGGTGGTGGTCTTCCCGGCGCCGTTCGGGCCGAGCAGCCCGAAGATCTCGCCGCGCCGCACCTCGAGGTCGAGCTGGTCGACCGCCAGCACGTCGCCCGGGTACACCTTGGTCAGGGCGATCGTCTGGACGGCCACGTCCGATCCGGTCATGGGCGCCAGCCTGCCAGGCCGTGCGCCCGATGCCTCAGCTCCCGGGGCGGTCCTCGTTCGCCGGGGGGATGAGCCCCACGCCGGGGTCGGTGGCGGAGGCCTGCGCCCCGGCGTCGGCCTCGACGTTCGCCGGTGGGATGAGCCCCACCTCGCCGTCGGCATCGAGCGTCACCGGGGGGATGAGCCCGACGCCGTCGGCCGTCTCGGTGAGGGGCCCGTCGACGACGGGCGCCGCCGCCGGCGCCGAGCGCAGGGCATCGGCCACCGAGGTGGGCGCGGGCTCGCGGGGCGTCGGCGGGGGGATCGGCCGGGTGGAGGCGGCGCTGGGCTCGTCGGTGACGGCGCGCGTCGCGGCGACCCCGCCGGCGACGAGGCTGCCCGCGACGACCGCCCCGGTGGCCGCCTTCGCCAACCCGCCGATGAGGCGCGACTCCGCATCCGGCCGATGGTCTTGAGCGCCTCGGCCCGGCTCAGGGCCAGCACCGACTCGATCTCCGACGCCAGGTCGTCGGCCTTGAGGTCGAGCGCGTCGGCGAGGGCGCGCACGTCGCTGTCGCGGACGTGGACGACGTTGGCGATGCGGTCGTGGCGGCAGCGGGCGGTCAGCTCGACGTAGGCGTTGAGCACGGCCCGGTTGCCCCCGCCGGGGTCGATCTCCTGGACGAACCGCCCGATCGAGAGCCACCGCGACTCGGGGTCGAAGACCAGCCCCTGCTGGGTGCGGCGGTCGGCGGGCGAGGATCCGTCGGCGGGCATGGGGGTCCCATCGGCAGCTCGGGCCGGATCGTGAACCCGACGGTGGGATCACCCGGCCAGGTGAGGGACCGCCTACGCTCGACGCCCGTGATCCTCCTCGGCATCCTCGTGTTCGGCCTCGGCATCGGCTGGCTGGCCAACGTCATCCTCGGCAACGGTTCGCACCCCCAGGACTGGGGCCCGCTGCTCGTCGCCGGCTTCGCCGGCTCGCTCGTGGGCGGCCTGCTCATCAGCCTGCTCTCGGGCGACGGGCTGGCGCTGAAGCCGAGCGGCATCCTCGGCTCGATCGTCGGCGCGGTCATCGTGCTCGGCGTGTGGCAGGCCGTGGCGGCCCGGAAGTCGTGACCGCCACCGCGCCCGACGGCGCCGCCCTGAAGGTGCCCGGCGCCCTGCGCTGGGGCTTGGTGATCATCGGCGTGCTCGCCGCCGTCCTGGGGATCGTGATGATCCTCAACCCGTTCACCACCGCCAAGGTGCTGGCGATCATCGTGGGCATCGAGCTGATCCTGGGCGGCGTGCTCGACCTCGTCGACCACCGCTACGGCAACCGCAACCTGTCCATCGCCTCGGGCGTGGCGGGCATCGTGGCCGGCGCCCTGGTGATCGCCTGGCCGGGCGTGACCCTCTGGGTGATCGCGGTCATCGTCGGCCTCGGCTTCCTGGCACGAGGCATCCTGCAGCTCGTCGCCGGCTTCTCGCCGGCCGCGAAGGCGAGCGGCGCCCGCGGCATCCTCCTCGCCTCGGGGGCGCTCAGCGCGGTCGCCGGCGTGGTCGCGCTCGGCTGGCCCAAGGCCACGATCATCGTCCTCGCCGTGCTCTTCGGCATCCGGGTGCTCGCCGTCGGCCTGCTCGAGGTGGGCGCCGGGCTGCTGCTCGGCAAGGTCGAGGTCCGCACCGTCGAGGTCTGAGGGCCCTCAGCGGGCCGCCGCCCGCCCCGGCATCATCGGCAGGTCGAGGTAGGTCCGGATGCCCGGCTCGGCGGCCACCACGGCGGGGATCGAGTTCACCGCGTGCATCGCCGTGGCGATGATCCCCGGGTTGCGATCGAGGTCGTCGTCGAGCGATGCGGGGTGCAGGCCGTGGAAGCTGGCCGCCAGCGGCGGCACGGCGTCGAAGGCGACCTCGAAGCGCTCGCCCTCGGGGCCGAAGGTCCAGGCGGGGTCGAGGTGGTCGGTGCCCATGAGCCAGTTGACGCGCACGGTGACCACCGGTTCGCCCCCGACGGTCCCCTGCCAGGTCATGCGCTGGGCGGCCACCGTGCCCGCGTCGAGCACGCCGACGGGCGTGTCGATCGGACGGGTGGCGACGGCCGTCTCGATGGTGGCCGGCTTGTCGGCGTCGAGCGTCCAGCCGAGCGCGTGGGCGACGAGGTCGATCGACTGGCCGAAGCCGTCGCCCAGCAGCCCGAGCATCGGGCTGGCCGCCGCCTCCTCCGGCGCCTTGCCGAACAGCATGATCTCGCGCACCACGAACTCCGACGCGTAGGTGCGCAGGTCGGAGAACTCCTCGGCCCGGACGTGGCGGATGTCGCGGCAGAAGCCCGAGAGGAGCACGGGGATCTGCTCGGTGATGCCGCCCGGGTTGATGCCGGTGCCGTGCACGCTGACCCCGGCCTGCCGGCAGGCGCCCTCGAGCTCGGCGATGTCGGCGGTCCGCGGCGGGAAGAACCAGCCGGTCGGCGTCACGACGTTGCGCCCGGCGCGGACGATGCGGAGCAGCTCGGCGGGGCTCGGCAGCATCGGCGCGTAGAGCACGCAGTCGGCGTCGATGGCGAGCACCTCGTCGACGTCGCCCGTGGCCGCCACCCCGAGCGGCGCGATCCCGCAGAGCTCGCCCACGTCGCGCCCGGCCTTGGCCGGGTCGTAGACGTACGCCCCCGCCAGCTCCAGGTCGGGGTGGGCGACGATGCCCTCGACGGCGTTGCGACCGACGTTGCCGGTCGCCCACTGGACCACGCGCAGGCTCACCCCGCCATGGTGCCATCGCCCTCGGGGCGCGCGCCGTAGATCCCGTGCGGGTGCGAGACCGCCCACGAGGCCGCGCACGCGACGGCGAACAGCGGCACGCCGTGGACGCCGAACAGCTCGGCGCCCATGACCGTGCACGCCACGGGCACGTTGGCCGCGCCGGCGAACACCCCGACGAACCCCACCGCGGCGAGCAGCTCGACGGGCACGCCGAGGGCCCGGCCCAGGGTGACGCCGAGGGTGGCGCCGATCACGAAGAGCGGCGTGACCTCGCCGCCCTGGAACCCCGACCCGAGGGTGACGGCGGTGAACAGGAGCTTCAGGGCGAAGGCGGCGCCGACGATGCCGACGCCCCCCGCGAGCGACGACTCGATCAGCGGGATCGACAGGCCGAGGTAGTCGTGGGTGCCCACCGCGCCGGTGAGGAGGATCACCGCCACGCCGCCCACCACCGGGCGCAGCGGCGACCAGCCGACCCGGGCGGCGAGGGCGCCCTTCACCCCGTGGGTGGCCAGCACGAAGGCGTGGGCGGTGAGGCCGAAGGCGACCCCCGCCAGCGCCACCTTGGCGACGAGCGGGACGGACCAGTCGATGCGATCGAGCTGCGGCGTGGCCGTGTGGTGCACGCCGAGGAGGCGCACCACCCGGTCGCCGACGAGCGCGGCGACCACCGAGGGCAGCAGGGCCCGCGTGCGCAGGTGGCGGACGGACTGCACCTCGATGCCGAACGCGATGCCGGCGAGCGGCACCCCGAACACCGCCCCGAAGCCGCCGCCGAGCGCCGCGACGAGCAGGGTCCGGCGGTCCTCCTGGTCGAGGTGCAGGCGTCGGGAGACGGCGTCGGTGAGGCTGCCCGACATCTGCAGCGCCGTGCCCTCCCGGCCGGCGGAGCCGCCGAAGAGGTGGGTGATCTCGGTGCCGAGGTACACGAGGGGCGCCATGCGCCGGGGGATCCAGGCGGACGGCTGGTGGATCTCGTCGAGGATGAGGGCGTTGCCGCCGGCGGCCCGCCCGGCCAGGCGCTGGTAGGCCAGGCCCACCGTGAACCCCCCGACGGGGAGGAGCCACAGCAGCCACGGGTGCTGGACGCGCACCTCGGTGACCTTCTCGAGGGTGACGAGGAAGCCGGCGGACGAGAGCCCGGCCAGCACGCCGGTGACCGCGCCGAGGCCGATCCAGCGGAGGGTGCGCCGGAGCCGAGCGGCGGGCGAGGCGGCCGATCGGGTGGCGTCGGTGGGGCTCGATGGTGTCACGGGTCTGCTCCTGCACGTGCGGTGCGCTGCGTTGTGCAGGAGCCATCAGCCGGGTGGACCGGCGGTTCGGGCGAGCCCCATCGCCAGCGCCGAGGGTACCGCGCGCCGCCGTCGCCGCGCCCGCCCGACCCGCGCATGAGGACGAACCAGCGGGTACGGTGCCATCGGTCACGACAGGAGGGGCGGCGTGGATCGGACGGACCGGCTGGTGGCCCTCGGGCTCGCCTTCGTGCTCTCGTACCTGGCGGTGCTCGCCTGGCACGGTCCCGAGAGCACCGAGGAGGCGTACCCGGTCTTCAACTGGTCGCTGTTCTCGGAGATCCCCGACCGCACCTTCAGCGACTACAGCGTGCGGCTCACCTCGGTCGACGGGCGCGACCTGCCCGAGCCCGTCTACTTCGAGGCGGCGCGCGCCCAGCTCCCACGGCTCTACCAGAACCCGGGCGGCTACCGGCTCATCCAGCAGCTCGGCAGCGCGATCGATCGGGGCGACGACGCGGCGGCCGAAGGGTTCGACGCCGCGCTCGACGAGCGGTGGCTCGAGGAGGTCGACGTGGCGGAGTACGAGGTGGTGCGCCGCACCTTCGACATCCTCGAGCGCCGCTCGTGCGACTGCTTCACCGAGGAGACCGTGATCGCGACGGGCGAGAAGGGCTGATGCAGCTCACCGCGCTCGTCCGGCGCCACCTGTGGAGCGCCCCGGCCGTCGAGCCCGGCGACGCGGCCGCCCACTCGATGCGCGTGCACCTGCGCTCGGTGATGATCGTGCGCGCCTACTACGTGGTGAGCGTGCTCTGGGTGGCCCAGGCCATGCGCGACTGGCCGGGGCTGCGCAGCTCGACCTCCGTCGACCCCCTCTGGCCGGCGGAGTGGATCGACTACCCCGGGACCCAGCGAGGGATCACGGCGATCCTGGCGATCTACGGCTTGGGCGCCCTCGCCGCCATGGCCCTCCCCCACGTGCGGCTCGCCCGCATCGCCTACTCGTTCGGCCTCTTCCAGTTCCTCGCCGTGGACTACGGGTTCGGCAAGATCAACCACGCCTACCACTCGTGGCTGTGGGTCAGCGCCTTCCTGATCCTGCTTCCCGGCCGCCACCGGGCCTGGCGCTCCGACGCCACCGCCGACGACCGCCAGCTGTTCGTGCAGGTGATCCGCCTCGCCCAGCTGTGCGTGCTGTTCTTCTACACGCTCACCGGCGTGTGGAAGGTGTGGCACGCGACGCTCGCCCTGTTCCGCCCCGAGGTCAGCGCGTTCGAGCTCGACGGCTTCTCGCTGCTCATCGCCCGCAACCTGCTGAGCAGCGGGCGCGACACGGTGGTGGGGGACGTCCTCGCCTCCACGCCGGTGGTCGGCTGGCTGCTGTTCAACGGGACCATGTACCTGGAGGCCACCTCGCTGCTGGTGGTGCTGCGCCCCCGCCTCCACCGGCTGTGGGGGTTCGGGCTGATCCTCTTCCACCTCGGCACCCAGGCGGCGATGGGCATCCTGTTCCCCGCCAACATCGTGCTGGTGGGCCTGCTGCTGGTGTGCTCCCCCGTGGCCCCCGAGCGCGTCGACTGGCGCGCGACGGTCCTCGACCTCCCGGGGGTGCACCTCGCGGCCGGGCAGGTGCGCGCCGCCCGGCGACGGCGAGCGGGCGCCGACCCGCCGGTGCCGGCCACCGCCTGAGCCCGCGGGCGCCCGACCGCCGGCCCCGAGGGCCGATCAGGAGGCGGCGAACCAGTTGGCGTGGAAGCCGAAGGGCATGCGCCGGGGGAGGTGGACCCGGGCGACGGGCCCGGCCGCGACGTCGTGGGCGTCGAGCACGCACACGTCGGTCTGGCCGGTGGCGTCGTCGTAGACCGCGTTGATCAGCCAGCCGTCGTCCTCGGCGGTGCCATCCGCGTCGGGGGCGAAGACGCTCTCGCCCACGTGACCGGTGGGGCCGGCGGTCCACAGCTGGCGCTCGCCGGTGGCGTCGTCGTAGCGGACGATCGTGTCGAAGTCGCCCATCGTCCGGCCCTCGCCGAGCACCGACGACAGGTAGTGGAAGCGGGTCCGCACACCGGTGAGGCCGTCGTCGATCCGGGCGAAGTCGCCGCCCAGGTCGTCGGTCTGCTCCCAGCCGGCCTCGCCCGCGGCGAGATCGACCCAGAAGCGGGTCGGCACCGCCGGCCGCGGGTCGCGCTCGGCGTCGGAGAGGCCGAACTCGGGATGGTCGAAGCGGGTGCCGCTCAGCTCGATGCGGTCGCCCTCGGCCCAGCCGTTCCAGAAGTGCTGCACGTGGCCGGGATCGATCTCGAACCACCGGATGTCGTCGGCGCCGCCGCGCCGGGGCATCACCCCGAGGCGGGTGCCGTTCTCGGGGCGCCACTCGACCATCGAGCCCGTGCCGAGCAGGGCGAGGTCGAACACGATCGGCGAGTCGAGGAAGACCGCGTGGTGCTCGGTGATCACGAAGTCGTGCATCATCACCGGCGCCGGCAGCTCGAGGTCGACCTGGTGCACCAGCTCGCCGGCGGCGTCGACCACGAAGTACTTGAGGACCGGCTCGAACACCGAGTAGCCGAAGGCGAACATCTCGCCGGTGCGGGGGTCGAGGCGCGGGTGGGCGGTCATGGCGCCGCGGAGCCGGCCGTCGAAGTCGTGCTCGCCGACCGTCTCGAGCTCGGCCGTCACCTCGGTGGGCAGGCCACCCTCCCACAGCGCCAGGTACCGGTCGGCGTGGCGGACGATGTGGGTGTTGGCCGGGTTCTTCACCGGGCCGGCGTCGCCCGTGAGCGAGCGGTCGGGGAAGTCGAGGACGTTGCTGAGCCCGGGGTAGACGGCCCGCCCGAGGGCGGCCTCGGCCTGCAGGCCCCGGGAGCGGATCCAGCGGTTGCGGTAGGTGGCCCGGCCCCCGTCGAAGGCGATCCGGTGGAGCATCCCGTCGCCGTCGAACATGTGGTAGCGGCCGAGCGGGTCGAACATCGGGTTCGGGCCGTTGCGGACGAAGGCGCCGCGCAGGCCCGGGGGCAGGTGGCCGGTGACCGGCAGGTCGGCGACGTCGAGCTCGTCGGCCACCGGGAAGAGGTTGCCGGCCAGGTCGGGCTGGGCGTCGGGGTCGGCGGCAGCCACGTGACCGGTGAGCAGCGAGGGCGGGGTCATGGACCTACTTTACAGTGTTAACCAGTCGCACGCTGGGCGGATGCGAACGTCAGCGGTCGAGGCGGAGCAGGCGGCGGGCGTTGGCGTCGAGCGTGGCGACCAGGGCGGCGTCGCCGACGCCGGCGTCGAGGTGCTGGTCCCAGCCGGCGAGGTTGGTGCCGCCGACGAGCCGGTCGGAGCCGACCGTGGCGACCAGGGCGGCGAGGGCGCGAGGCCCGCCGACGTGGGCGTCCCACCAGAGGCGCCGCAGCCGCACGTCGAGCGCACCGGGCCGGGCGAGCTCCGGCGGCCCCCACGACCGGGTGGCCGCGGCGTGGGCGAGGCGCTCGGCCAGCCAGCTGGTGGCGCCGCCCCGTGGGAGATGCACACGTCGAGCGGGGTGGCGGTCGAGCGCACCGCCGACCACGAGCGTCGCCACGGCCAGCGCCTCCTCGTAGGCGAACCCGAGCCAGAGGTCGGCGTCGAACCGGGCGAGGCGCTCGTCGCGCCTCGGGCCATCGACGCCGTCGGGGGCCGGGTGCACGAACAGCGGCCGGTCGAGCTCGGCCATCGCCGTAGAGGACGTCGAGCTCGGGCGCGTCGAGCGGTCGGCCGACGTCGGTGCCGATGGCGACGCCCACCAGCCCGAGCTCGCCGACGGCCCGGCGAGCCTCGGCCGCGGCGGCGACCGGGTCCTGCACCGGCACCTGGGCGAGGCCGAGGAGCCGGTCGGGGTGGGCGGCGACGATCGCGGCGAGGGCGTCGTTGTGGCGGCGGGCGGCGTCGGCGGCGACGGCGGCATCGACGCGGGCCAGGTAGGTCAGCGGGTTGGGCGAGAGCACCTGGAGCTCGATGCCGGCCGCGTCCATCGCCTGCAGGCGGAGGTCGACGTCCATGAACGGCGTGCCCCGGTAGCGCACGCCCTCCAGCCGGTAGTCGCCGACTCGGAAGCAGGGCGGTCGGCCCGTCGCCGGGTCGCCCTCGTCGAGCTCGGGCCCGAGGTCGCCGGCCGCGCCGAGCAGCTCCTCGAGCACGATGTGGGCGTGGACGTCGATCACGTCGGGAACGCCACCGGGTAGCGGCCCCAGTAGCCCCGGGTGCTCTCGGGGTCGATGGTGGGCGGGTCGTCCACGATGCGCCGGGCGCCGGCGTCGAGCACGGCCTGCACCGCGGTGGGCACGAGGCCGAAGAGGTGGTCGGCCTCGGGCGCCCGGCCCATCGGGTCGATCCCCGCGGCGAGGTCCTGGCCGATGCAGGCGTGCATGCCCAACCCGAAGCTGAGCCCCCAGGGCGCCACGCCGGCCGGCAGCTCGCGGTGCGGGTCGAACGCGTCGGCGTCGTCGCCGAAGGCCGCGGGGTCGCGGTTGGCGGCCATCAGGTCGATCGTGACGCGGGCGCCCGCGGGCACGGCGACGCCGCCGGCCAGCTCCACGTCGGCCAGGGCCCAGCGCTGGGCGATCGGGCTCGACGGCTGGAGGCGCACCGTCTCGTGCACGCAGCGCTGGAGGAAGGCGAGGTCGGTACCGGCCCGGGCGACGTCGTCGGGCCGAGCGTGCTCCAGCTCCAGCACCTGGTGCAGCGTGCGCACGAAGGCGGTGGCGCTGGTGTGGGCGCCGGCGAGGAGGAAGAAGCAGATCTCTCGGAGCACGACGTCGTCGGGCAGGTGGAGGTCGTCCTCGTTGCGCAGCAGGGTGGTCAGCACGTCGCGGGGCAGGTCGGCCTCGTCGCGCGCCCCGGCGGCCACCTCGGCGAGGAGGGCGCGCCGCCGGGCGATCGAGGGCGCGAGGAACTCCTCGTCGAACGCGGCCATCGCCGCCGCGACCTCCGCCCGCTTGGCGTCGCGATCGCCGGTGCGGTGGGCGAGCGTGGCGCCCTCGATGAACACCATCAGGTAGCGGTACAGGTGCCGGGTCTCGTCTGCGGTGCCGAGCGGCCGGTCCACGCCCGCGGTCGACGCGGCCAGGTTCATCATCAGCTCGTGGCTCAGCCCCACCAGCTCGGCCCGCCCCCGGGCGACGTGCGGCGCGAGCGTGGCGGCCACGATCGGCGGGAACAGCTCCCGCTCGTAGCGGGCGTGGGTGTCCTTGCGGAACAGCCGGTTCTCGAGCCGCCGGCGGGCGCGGTGGTCGTCGCCGTGGAGGTTCACGAGCACGTCGGCCATCACCACGTCGCCCTCGTCGTAGAGGGCCTGGCGCAGCTCCTTGCGCCGGAACGCGTCGCGCGCCTGCTCGTAGGTGGACACGGTGATCTCGACCGGTGCGGTCACGGCTGCGCCTCCGGGGCGGGGGACGAGGGGGCGACCAGCCAGCGCAGGGCGCGGCGCAGCACGGTCGCGTGGTCGGGGTGGTCGAGCGATGGGCGGTGGTGGCCGAGCAGGTCGACCACGACCCGACCCCGCCCGACCCGGCGGGCCCACAGCACCGGCTGGTCGACGCCGCCCACCGGGCTCACGAGCAGCGGCTCGACGTCGTCGTCCACCTCGAGGTCGGCGTAGACCTCGTCGATCAGCTCGAAGGCGTCCGTGGACGCGGTGATCCGGTGCGTCCCGCCGACGGCCGTGCGGCGGACGGCGACGGGGCCGAGCGGCGGGTGGTGCGAGCGCTCCCAGTCCCACGTCGCCCCGAGCAGCCGGCGCCAGCGGGCGTCGCCGTCGAAGCAGATGGGGGCCGTGTGCACGGCGAGCAGGGCGCCGCCGCCCTCGACGTGGGCGACGAGCGCGTCGGCGTGGCGATCGGCCAGCTCGAAGCGCCACTCGTCGCGCAGCGGAGCGTGGCGCTCGGCCGGCATCGTCCAGAGGAGGGCGTCGACGGTGAGCAGGTCCCACCGCTCGTCGACGAGGAGGTCGAGCGCCGCGGTCGGGTCGGTGGGGAGGGTCGAGGCGAGCCCCTCGGCCGCGGCCAGGGCGACGAGCCCGTCGGTCGTCGCCGCGAAGTCGTGGAGCGGGCCGCCCGCGACCACCAGGTTCCGACCGGTCACCGCTCGGGGCCCTCGACCGACGGCGGGCGGGGCAGGGTGGCGATGATCGAGCCGGTCACGCCGCCGTCGACCAGGACCTCGGTGCCCGTCACGTAGGCGGCCCGGTCCGAGAGCAGGAAGGCGACGACCTCGGCCACGTCGGCGCCGGTGCCGAGCCGGCCGAGCGGCACCCGCTCGGTGCGAGCGAGCCGCACGTCGTCGTCGGCGTAGATGGGCGCCGACATGCCGGCGTCGATGAGCCCGGGCGCCACCGCGTTGGCCCGGATGCCGAGGGGCCCCCACTCGATCGCCATCTGCCGCACGAGCAGGGCGACGGCCGCCTTGGTGGCGCCGTAGGCCCCGGCGTTCGGCCCGGCGGCCACGCCGTTCATCGAGGTGACGGCGACGATCGCCCCGGCCTGCTCCGCGGCCGCCATGCGCCGCGCCGCGGCCCGGGCCAGCAGGAAGGTGCCCGTGAGGTTCACGTCGACCACGGCGCGCCAGTCGTCGGCGGCGAGGGCGAGCAGCGGCCCGAACCGCACGATGCCCGCGTTGGCCACCACCCCGTCGGGCGCGGGGCGGCCCGTGGCGGCGGCAAACGCGTCGAGCGCGCCCTCCACCGAACGCTCGTCGGCGGCGTCCGCGACCAGGGCCACGGCCTGCTCCCCCAGGGTGCCGGCCACCTCGCGGGCGGCGTCGCCGTCGCGGTCGAGCACCCCGATCGACCAGCCCTCGGCGGCGAGCGTCGCCGCGATGGCCGCGCCGATGCCCGCGCCCGCGCCGCTCACCAGGACCGTGCGGCTCATCGCTGCGCCGCCTCCTGGGTGAGCAGCTCGGCCGACCACATCCCGACCTTCTCCCCCGGGAGCGGCCGGCGCTCGGGCCACGGCCGGTCGAGGTCGACGGGGCGACCTCGCGAGATGACCGCGCGCAGGTTGGTGCGGTCGCCGAGCACGCGGACGTCGGTCGCCGGGTCGCCGTCGACCACCAGCACGTCGGCCGCTGCGCCCTCGGCGATCACCCCGATCGAGCCGGCCGGGCGGCGCAGGGCCCGGGCACCGTGGCCGGTGGCGCACCGGATCGCCTCGAGCGGCGTGAGCCCGACGGCGTCCACCAGCACCTCGAGCTCCCGGGCGTGCCAGTGGCCGTAGGGCGTGAGGGCGAACCCGCTCTCCGACCCCGAGAGGATCGGCACCCCGGCGTCGTGGGCCTCCTTGATCTTGGCCGCGGTGGCCTGGATCTCGCCTCGGAAGATGTCGACCTGGTTGGAGGCGGCCCCGACCTTGTGGCCGTGGTCGGCCAGGTTGGCGAGGAACGTGAACGTCGGGGCGATGGCGCTGCCGGCGGCGACCACCGCCTCGAGCGCAGCGTCGTCCATGAAGCTGGCGTGGAGGATGAGGTCGACCCCGGCCTCGGCGGCGAGGCGGGTGGAGCGGGCGTTGCGGCAGTGGGCGACCGTCGGCGTCTCCAGGTCGCGCGCCGTGTCGACCACCGCCCTCAGCTCGTCGAGCGTCCAGACGGTGAGCTCACCGGCGTGGGTGGGCACCGAACCGGTCACGTGGACCTTGATCCAGTCGGCGCCGTACTTGATCTGCTGGCGGGTGGTGCGGACCATCTCGTCGCGGTCGCGCACCACGTGGGCGTAGCCGAGCTGGCCCTCGTCGGGGATGAGGCGCCCCGCGGTGCCGCCCGCCGCCGTGAGCAGCGCGTTCATCCCCGCCGTCATCCGCGGGCCCTCGACCAGCCCGGCCTCGATGGCGTCGCGCAGCGCCGGGCCCAGGTTCCAGAGGCAGTCCGCGTCGAGGAACCCGGTGACGCCGGCTCGCAGCAGCTTCGGCACGTTGAAGGCGGCGAGCATCGCGGCGGTCGACTGCTCCCGGTGGAAGAAGAGCTCGTCGTTGCCGGCCGGCTCGCCGAAGGTGATGTGGCAGTGGGCGTCGATGAGACCGGGCATGACCGTGCGACCGGTGGCATCGATGCGCTGCACTTCCCCGCTCACGGCCTCGGCCTGCGCCGCTGCGCTCGAGCCCACCGCCTCGATGCGGTCGCCCACGAGCAGCACGTCGGTGCCGGGCTGAGGCGCTTCGCCCGCCCGTCGACGACGGTGCCGCCGGTGATCAGCACGCCGGCCGGATCGGCCATCGGTCCCCCTGGTTCACGTTCGGTCGTTCGGTCGTGGTTCGGTGCGTCGGTTCAGAGCAGCGCGCCGCACTCGTCGGCGACCGCGCACCGAGGCCTGCAGGTCGTCGGGCAGGGCGGCCAGCACGTCGGGTTGCACCTCGTCGGCGAAGCGGAGCCGGTCGGCGTCCGCCCGTCCGTGGAAGGCCGGCATCCACGCCGAGTGCAGCACGAGCGGGATGCACTCGCAGGTTCGTCCCCCGCAGCACCGCCACCGGCCCGGCCCCCACCGCCGCGGCGTCGAACACCTCGACGCGGAAGCCGTCGTCGTTGGCCACCGGCTGGACGACGTAGCCGTCGTGGCCGCCGGGCTCGCTGCCCGCGTACCGCCCGGGCGCCGCGCCCCGGGGCGAAGGCCGGTGACGTGATGTGGTCGCCGAGGTCCGGGTACTCCCAGCGCGCCTTGAGCTCCATGCTCCCCCGCTCGAACGAGCACAGCGCGCCGGGGGTCTCCTCACGGAGGAGGTCGAGGTCGATGCGACCGGCGTAGAGCTCGGCGGCCCGACGGCTGATGCTCCCGGGCCGGCAGCCCTGGTAGCTGACGTGGTGCAGGGTGGGGCGGGTGGTGCCCTCGAGGCTCCAGTCCATCGCCGAGAGCTGCAGGTTGAACGTCCAGTCCCGCCGGAACGTCCCCTGGTCGAGCACCTTGCCGCTGCTGGGGTCGAAGACCACCTCGCAGATCGTCTCGGGGGCCATCGCCATGTTGTAGAGCCCGGCCACGCCGGGGTCGATGGGCCGGCCGAGCACGTCGACGTCGTCGGGCCGCAGGTACAGGGCGAGGTCCATGAGGTCCATGCCCTCCCACACCACCGACACGCCATCGGTGTCGTCCCAGCGGGCGTAGTAGTGGCCGGTGGGCGGGGCCATGGCGAAGGTGGTCGGGCGGATCGGGGTGCCCGACGGCAGCCCCTCGAGCTGCTCCTTGCGGATCAGCCACACCGGCACCTCGGCGTCGATCGTGGTGGTGCGCACGCCGCCCGCCATCTCGTCCATGTCGGGCTTGAAGTTGCCGGAGTCGGCGAGGATCACCCAGTCACGCGTCTGGCTGACGGTGTGGATCGACCCGCCGAAGGTCACGCCCTCGAGCGGCCAGTGCTGCACGGTGGTGCCGTCGCGGTCCCATCGCACGACCGACGGCCGCATGCCCACCGTCGGCTCGAGCACGAGGTCGAGCTTCACCGTCCAGAGGCAGTGGCGCTCGGGGTCGGCCACCGGGTGGGCGGTCGACAGCAGGAACGGCAGCACGCCGCCGATCGGCACGGAGCTGCCGCCCCACGAGTCGGCGTGGCCGACCTCGGCGATGAACTCGAGCGTGTCGGGATCGAGCTCCACGGGCCGCCCGGCGTCCCACGTCATGTAGAGGCGGTCGCCCCACGGGAGCGGCGCGGTGTTGGCCGAGTTCGGCGGGCCGAAGGGCGACGTGTAGCCGGTGGGGCCGGTGCGGAAGACCTCCGGGTGGCGGTCGAAGAGGCGCTTGCTGGGGCTCTCGATGGTGCGGCTCTGCCAGGCGAATCGGCCGGGCGCGGCGCCTCGCGCGCCCGGCTCGAGCGAGAGCCGGCAGATCGCCCCGAAGTCGAAGATGGCGTACGGGAGGTCGCCGCTCTGGTGCGGGCTGCCGAACACCACCTCGCCACTGATGTCGGTGGGCCAGGTGCCGGCCACCAGCTCGAGCTCGAAGTCGCGGTGCGGCGCGCTGGTCAGCGTCGACGGAACGGGCATGGGTCCCCCACAAGCAGCCGGTTAACGGTGTTCACCACCGTAGCCCCCGATGGTTTACGATGTTCACTCCGGTCGGAGGACGGCCGGGTTGGGGACGCTCGTCGGGGTCGACGAGCCCGAGCCGAGGGGCAGTCGTGGACGCAGCGCTCGACGAACGGATCCGCACCCGCATCGCCGCCGAGAAGGGCCGGACCGCGCCCCCGCCCGACGCCGTGCCCGTGCCCCTGATCCCCACCGAGCGCTACACGGATCCGGCGATGTTCGAGCTCGAGCGCGAGCACGTGTTCGCCCGCTCGTGGCTGTTCGCCGGCCACGAGTCCGAGTGGCCCGACCCGGGCTCGTATCGCACCACCAGCCGCTCGGGCGCGCCGCTCGTGATCGTGCGGGGCGACGACGGCGTGCTGCGCGCCTTCTACGACGCCTGCCGCCACCGGGGCGCGCCCGTCACCCGCGAGGCGTGCGGCACCGCTCGTCGCCTCACCTGCCAGTACCACTCGTGGTCGTACGGCACCGACGGCACCCTGAAGCAGGTCCCCGATGCCCGCAGCTTCGCCGGGCTCGACAAGGACGCCCTCGGCCTGGTGCCCGTGCGCTGCGAGGTGTCCGACGGCTGGGTGTTCGTGAACGAGGACCTCGACGCCGAGGACCTCCGCACCTACCTGGGGCCGGTGGCGGCCCAGATGGCCGACCTCGACGGGCCCTCGATGCGGGCCGTCGGCACCGTCGTGCACCCGCTGGCGTGCAACTGGAAGCTCATGGTCGACGCCTTCCTCGAGGTGTACCACGTGCGCACCGTGCACCCCGACAACGCTGCGATCCTCTACGACGACCAGGCCACCACCGTCGCCATGCTCCCGAACGGTCACAGCCGCCTGACCGTCGAGAAGCACGAGGCGCTGCGCGACTTCCCGATGGTGTCCGACGAGCTCGACAACCCGAGCGTGCCGCTGCTGTGGCGCCAGACGTCGACCTCGTACGGGATCTTCCCGAACCTCGTCGTGCCGATGGACACCGGCGCGTTCACGTGGCTGTGCATGTGGCCCACGGGCCCCACCACGACCGAGCTCGAGCTGCGCTGGTTCGCCCCGACCTGGGGCGACGGCCCGGTGCCCGACGAGCACCTGGCCCGCGTCGAGCTCTTCGAGACGGTGATGGCCCAGGACATGGCGAACATGGCGCCGATCCAGGCGTCGGTGTCGTCGCCCGGCGCCCGCCCGTTCCAGATCGGCTGGCACGAGCGGCTCATCCACCACTTCCACCGCGCCGTCGACCTGGCCATCGGCCCCGATCGCTTGCCGCCCGGCACCGCCGTGTCCGACGCCCTCGACCGCTTCGTCGAAGCCGACTGACCCCCTCCCCTCCCGCTCTCGCTCCGAGGTCCTCCGATGTCTCGTCCCTCGCCCTGCTTCCGTGGCGCCCTCGCCGGGCTCGCCGTCGCCGCCCTGCTCGCCGGCTGCTCCTCGTCCGACGACGCGGCACCGGCCGACGCAGAGGGCACCACGACCTCGGCCGCCTCGGCCCTGCCCGCCGGCGCCGAGGACCTGGCCGGGCGGTGGGCCCACTTCGACGTGGTGGCCTACGAGGACGACACCATGAAGACGCTCATCATCTCGACCGGCTTCGCCGACCTCGAGGTGCGCGACGGCGAGCTGGTGAACCAGATGGTGTTCTGCCACGCCGACACCGCCAACGACCTCGGCAGCGAGGTGACCTTCTCGGACGCGGCGACCCAGGCGATCCTCCCGGTCGCGACCCCGGTCGAGGTGTCGGGCGAGCCGGGCTCGTTCCACGTGGTGCGGCCGGCGACGCCGACGCCGATCGGCATCGAGCTCGACGACCCGGCCAACGAGGCGCTGCCCACCGACCCGGACGACCCCCGCATCGTCGACGCCGACGGCGACGGCAAGCCCGGCGTGACCGCCACCGTGAAGGTGAGCGAGGACCTCCAGGGCGAGATCTACCTGGCCCGGCGCGAGATCTTCGCCTACGACGTGACCCAGGTGTCCGAGGACCGCTTCGAGGGGACGATCACCGACGACTCCGAGCAGCTGATCATCGGCGCCTCCGATCCGCTGTTCCAGAGCTCGAGCGGTCAGTGGGCCCAGCTCGACGACCCCGAGCGGAACCCGGTGATCTGGGTGCGCGTCGACGACGACTGGGACTGCGACCGCCTCGCCGAGGAGCGCGACACCCTGTTCCCGCCCAACCCCGAGGCCGACTGGTGATCTGCTTCGTGGACGCAGTGGTATCAGATCGATACCATCCGAGCATGGCCATGACCCTGCGCTTGGACGACGACGAGCACGAGGCACTGCGATCGCACGCGGCCGCCGAGGGAATCTCCATGCAGGACGCGGCGCGTCGGGCGATCCGGGAGTACGTCGCTCGAAGCGAGCACCGCGCTCGCGTGGGGACGGCGGCCGATCGCATCCTCGAGGTGCACGCGGAAGCGATCGAGCGCCTGGGACGGTGAGCGACCCGGTCGAGTTCCTCGACCTCGACGACCTGCTGGACCTCGCCATCCGACTGCTCGGCAACCCGCCACCGGTGCGCGACGTCGGCCTGCTCGGCTCGGCGGTGGCCCGCCCGCAGACGACGGTCGGCGGCGAGGACGCCTATCCGAGCATCTGGCTGAAGGCCGCAGCCCTCTTGCAGTCGATCGTGGGCAACCACGCCTTGATCGATGGGAACGAGCGACTCGGATGGCTGGCGACCGCCGTCTTCCTGGAGCTCAACGGTGCGAGCGTCGCATCGGCGACGAACGATGCCGTGTTCGACCTGGTGATGAGCATCGCTACGGGTGCGTCCACGGTCGAGCGCATCGCCGACCAGCTCGAAGCGCTCGGCTGACGGTGACGTCGGGAGAGCAGCACCGAGCGACGGACGGATCGCCATGACGCCACCTCGCCTGATCCTGCCCTGCGGCCTGCCGGGAGCTGGGAAGACGACGCTCGCTCGCCGTCTCGCCTCAGAGCGCGGCGCGGTCCGGCTCACGAAGGACGAGTGGCAGTGGGCGCTCGGCTCGACGCCGTGGGACCGAGAGCTCGGGGCGCGGATCGAAGCACAGCTCGTGCAGCAGGCCGAGGAGCTGCTCAGGCTCGGCGTGAGCGTCGTGCTCGACTTCGGTCTCTGGTCTCGCGCTGAGCGCGACGAGCTCCGGCGGCGCGCCCGTGCGCTGGGCGTCGGGATCGAGCTCCACGTGCTGACCCCACCGGTCGAGGAGCTGTGGCGCCGGGTCGAGGCGCGCAACGACACCGAGCCGTGGTCCACCGCGCCGATCGCTCGGTCCGACCTCGAGGGGTGGGCGGCGGGGTTCGAAGCGCCCGACGCCGTCGAGCTCGCCCGGTTCGACGCGCCACCGCCGGCCAGGGCTGGGCCCGAGATCCTTCGGCCTCCGCGGCTGCGGCCAGGCGACACCGTCCGCTTCGCATCGCCGGCCAGCACACCGACCCGCGACGCGATCGAGCGAGCCGCCGACCACCTCCGTTCGCTCGGCCTGGTGGTGCAGATCGCGGCCCATGCGTTCGACGAGTGGGGCTACCTCGCCGGCCGTGACGAGGATCGGCTTGCGGACCTGAACGACGCGCTCCGCGATCCGGAGGTGCGAGCGATCTTCGCGACGCGCGGCGGCAAGGGCGCCTACCGCATCGCCGACGGGCTCGACGTGGACGCCGCTCGCGCTGATCCGAAGCTGCTCGTCGGCTTCAGCGAGATCACCGTGCTGCACCTCGCCCTGCTGCGGAGCTGCGGTCTGGCCGCCGTCCACGGTGCCTGCTGGCCCCCAGAGACCTTCGGGGAGACGATGGCGACCTCGTTCGAGCGCGCCGTCTTCCGTGCGGAGCCGGTCGTCATCGAGTCAGACGCCAGCGAGCCGACGGCGGCGCTGACGACGACCGGACGAGCGACCGGGCGCCTCGTCGGCGGCAACCAGGACTCGATCGCGACCTCAGCCGGCTGGGCGCTGCCCGACCTCGACGGCGCCATCCTCCTGCTCGAGGGCGAGAACCAGCGCCTCGGCCACATCGACCGCCAGCTCACCCTGCTGACGAACGCCGGGCACCTTCGCGGCGTGCGGGCTGTCGCCATCGGCCAGTACACGCGCTGCGAGCCCGATGCTGCGACCGCCGGCGGCTGGACCGTGCTCGACGTGCTGCGCGACCGACTCGGCCGGCTGGGCGTCCCGCTCCTCGGCGGCCTCCCGATCGGCCACGGCCACTACCCCCTCGCCGTACCGATCGGGACCACGGCCGTGCTCGACGCCGACGCGGGCACCCTGACCGTCGACCCGGCGGTCACGTGACGCGGGCGTCGAGCTCGCCGCCGATCCGCCCCGGCAGACGCGGGATACAACGATCGCACCGGGGCATACAATGCGAGCATGAGCGCCGCCGGTCACGTCATGACCATCTCACGGAACGGTCAGGTGTCGATCCCTGCCGCAACTCGCGCCCGGTGGGACGCCCGACGCGTGCTCGTGGTCGACCTGGGCGATCGGGTCGTGCTGCGACCCCTGCCCGAAGACCCGGTCGGCGATCTCGAGGGCAGGTACGCAGGGCGAGGGCCGACGACCGAGCGAGCCCGGCGCCGCGAGCGTCAGG
This sequence comes from Acidimicrobiales bacterium, assembly GCA_041394165.1. Classification (GTDB taxonomy): domain Bacteria; phylum Actinomycetota; class Acidimicrobiia; order Acidimicrobiales; family Iamiaceae; genus Aquihabitans. Next base: position 84,719 of record JAWKIT010000005.1, on the reverse strand, counting down.
CGGACGCTGCCCGCGAGCGAGGACGGTGATCGTCCTCGACGCGTACGCCGTCCTCGCCTTGCTCAAGGGCGAGGCCGCGGCGTCCGATGTCCGCCGGCTGCTCGAGGGGGCCGAGCCCACGATGCTCACCGCCCTTGGAGTCGCCGAGGTGATCGATCACCTGGTGCGCCTGGTCCAGGTCGACGACGAGGCGGCCTCGCTCGACCTCGCCCAGCTCGGGCTGCTCGACCCGCCGGCGCTCGACGCGCCGACCGCTGCGGCCGCCGGCCGGCTCTGGGCCCGGCGCTACCACCGCACCGCCTGCGCCGTGAGCCTGGCGGACTGCGTCGCCGCCGAGGTCGCTCGGCGTGAGGGCGCCCGCCTGGCCACCGCCGACCCCCACCTCCTGGACGTGTGCCACGTCGAGCGCATCGCGGTGCACGCGCTCCCGGCGACCGACGGGTCCACCTGGTCGGCCCCGGCCTGACCGACCTGCCTCAGGGGCCGAACGCCCACGCCGCCATCGCCGGGAGCTCGTCTGCCGCCGTGCGCGGCACCGCTCCGACCGCACGAGGGCGAGCGCCATCCGCTCGGTGTGCCAGCCGCCGTCGGCGGCGTAGATCACGGCATCCACGGGCTCTGGGGCAGGTGTGACCCCGCCCCGCCATCGAAGGCGAGCGTGTCGGTGACCAGCGAGCCCGCAGCGTGCCACCAGCGCATCCTGTCGCGGGACGGCGCCACGAGGCCCACGTCAGGGCTGGAGCAACGACTGGACCCACCGGGTGAGGCCATCGTCCTCGCCGGAGCGGAGATCGAGGTAGCGCTGCAGGAGCGTTTCGGCGTCAGCCCGTCGGACGCCCGCGACCACCTCGGGCAGCCGGACGTGGGGAAGATCATCGGTGCGGTGGACGTCCCACTCGGCGGCGAACCGGGCGGCGCCGTCGCTCGGAGCCGAGATGGCGAAGGCGACCCGCCCGACCATCGCCGAAGCGGCCGCCCCGAGGCACATCAGGCACGGCTCGACGGTCGTGTAGAGGGTTGCGGACCCTCGGTCCCATCCGAGCACCCGATCGGCCGCCTCGAGGGCGAGCAGCTCGGCGTGGACGAGCAGCCGCCGCTGGGCCCGCTCCTGGGTGTGCGCCCGGCCCACGACCTCCCGCCGGCCACGACCACCGCCCCGATCGGGAGCTCGCCCGCCTCCAACCCTGCGGTGGCCACGGCGATCGCCTCCGCCATCCACCGCTCGTCGTCACGCGTGCCGGCCACCCCCGGAGCCTCCGCCACCGCTCCCCACCTCGGCAAGGAGGGCGTTCCGGTGCGACCGAGGCCGAGCTGGGTTCTTCGCCGTGATCAGCTCGGAGCGCGCGATTCTTGCGAAGAAGGGTCCGGCCCGTTCTTCACCGATATCACGCGTGCCACGCCGGGGCGCGCGATCCGGGCGAAGAAGCGACCCGCGCGCTACTCGTAGAACTGGGCGTACCAGCGGCGGAACTCGGCGATGTTGCCGTCGGCCTTCACGAGGATGGGGCGCTCGACGTACACCTTGTCGCGCCAGATGGGGACGTCGGCCTGCAGGCCGAACGTGCCGGTGAAGCCGAGGATGATGTCGTTCGCGATCTCCTCCATGGCCTTCGGGAAGAGGAAGTGCCAGTGGAGGCGGCAGTGGCGGCGGTCGATGGGCGTCGTGGTGGTGAGCACCGTGGTGATGCCGGGGACCCGCAGGAGGGCGACGCCCGGGCCCCAGGCGTGGCGGGTGAAGGCGCCGCCGTCGGGCAGCGTCTCCACCACCGTCGAGAACGGGCCCTCGGTGGTGAACACCGACGTGTCGTTGGGGACCGATTCGCGTCCGTGGACGTAACAGAGGTGGGCGTAGTCGACGTTGTTCTCGCCCATCTCCTGGAGGGCGGCGACCAGCTCGAAGCGGAACTCGTACGGCTCGCTCCAGTCGGGGTGGCCGACCTCCTCGGTAGGCGGCACCTCGAAGGCCGGCGGCGCACCCTTGGCGTGGAACCAGAAGAGGATGAAGCCGTCCTGCTCGCGCACCGGGTAGCTCGGGATGCACGCCTTGGCCGGGATGCGGGCGTCGGAGTACGGCACCTCGACGCACTGGCCCGAGCCGTCGAAGCGCCAGCCGTGGTACGGGCAGCGCACCGCGCCGTCGACCACCTCGCCACCGCCGAGGTGGGCACCGTTGTGCGGGCAGTGGGCGTCGAGCACGTGAGCAGCGCCGTCCGCATCGCGGAAGACGACGAGCTCGCGCTCGACGGCGATCACGGAACGGACCTGGCCCGGCGCCACGTCGACCGACCCGCAGATCGCGTACCAGCCGTTGGGCACCGGCGGCGGCTCGGGGTGGGCGCGCAGCTGGTACTGCGGGGCGGTGGCCGCGGTCTGGCCGAAGGCGGCGTCCGACGGCGGCACGTGCCCCGGGTTGCGGGGCGCCACCATCATCCGCATCTCCTCGTCGAGGGCGGCCTGGGTGGGTTGCTCGATGGTCACAGGCTCATGGCTCCCGGTTCGGGGTCGACGCCCGGCGTGAGGGGCACGCGGAGCGCGACGCGCATCATGGAGAAGTCCGCCACGGCGACCAGGTGGTCGGCGTCGTCGGTGACCTGGCACTCGACCACGATCAGGCTGCTGCCGGCCCGCACGATGCGGGCGCGGGCCACCACGGTGTCGGTGCGGGCCCGGCCGAGGTAGCGGACGTGCATGTCGGAGGTGACGAGCGACTCGCGCTCGGGATCGAAGTCCGTGCCCCGGGCCGCGGCGAGCGCGCAGGCGAGGTCGACCATCGTGGCGATGGCGCCGCCGTGCAGGTTGGTGCTGAACCCGAACGCCGGCGGGGCGACGGGCATGCGGACCTCGGCGACGTCGACGCCCTTGTCGGGCCACTCCCACGAGAGCCCGAGCATGGCGTGCAGCGGGATCTCGGTCGACGCCTGGCGCCGCTCGGACGACGCCGCGCTGATGGTCTCGTCGCTCATCGCTTCGGCGCTCCTCGGTCACCGGGCCACCGCGAGCCGCCGATGGTGTCGGCGAAGGGGGCGAAGCCGTCGGGGTCGAGCGGTCCGGCCACGGTGATCTCCCGCGCCGTGTGGCGGGCGGTCACCAGCTCGGCCGTCGCCGGACCTCGCATCGGCAGCAGCTCGGCGATCGGGTCCCACGGGCTGGGGTGGAGCTGCAGCTCGCCATCCAGGCGCTCGAGCTTGGTGATCGTGCCCTCGCTGTGGACCCGCACGACCGTGGGCGGCAGGTCGTACCCGTCGCCACCACCGACCGCCCGGGCCACCTTGATCCACCACTCGTCGTCGACGATCGCCGGGTCGTCGGGCTCGACGTCGCCGGCCACGGTCCCCCGGAACGTGAGGAACGTGTGGCCCTGGTGGCGGGCCCGGGCCTCGACCACGTCGCCGATGCGGAACAGGCGCACCTCGCACGGGAACTTGGGCTGGCCGTTGGTCTCGCGGCTCACGAAGATCGCCGACTCCTGGTCGATGCCGATGCCCAGCGCGTACTGGCCGTCGACCCCGTCGTAGGTGGCCGGCACCTTGGTGCTGATGCCGAACTCGGGCTCGCCCTGCACCGGTGCGCAGTAGACGCCGATCTGCACGGTCGGCTCGCCCCACGCCTTCAGCCCGGGCGGGAGCAGAGCGGCGATGGCGTCGGGGTCGGTGGGATAGCGCAGCACCAGCTTGGGTGCGGGCAGGACGATCACGGCGCCTCCTCGGGCAGGCGATCGGCGATCACGGCGCGGATGGTGCGGTCGAACAGGCGAGCGTCGGCCTTGGCGGTGGCCGGGTCCTCGAGGCCGACCACGATGAAGCCGGCGACGGTGAGCAGGATGGCGCGCAGGGCATCGGCCGCGGCCCGGCCGCGCAGGCCGGCGGCCGCGATCTCGGCGGCGAGGGCCTCCTCCAGCGGCTGCTCCAGCTCGGAGAGGGCCCCCACCTGGTAGGCGAGCGTGGTCACCTGCGGGTGATCGAGGGCGCCGCGCATGATGTGGGTGGCCACCGACGCGATGCGGTCGATCGGCGTGGCTCCGCGGATCGGCGTGGCCGCCTGCTGCTCGGAGCGACGGCGGACGACCGCGGCGATCAGCTCCTCGCGGCTGCCGACGTGCCAGTAGATGGTGGTGGTGCCGACGCCGAGCTCGGCGGCCAGCTTGCGCATGGTGAGCGCCTCGGGCCCGCCGGCCTCGACGAGCGCCAGCGCGGCCGCCACCACCTCGTCGGGATCGAGGCCCGCGCGCCGGCCCGGACCGGAGGCGGTTGCGGCGGCGGCGGGCATCTGGAACAGTGTGCAAGAGACTGGAACGGTGTGCAAGTGGCACCGATCGTCGAGCAAGGGGATCGAGAGATGGGCAACCCGCTGGCTGGTGTCGACACGAGCGACGCGCCGTACGTGATCGTGTCCTCGGACACCCACGCCGGGCTCCAGGTCGAGGAGTACCGCGACTGGCTCGACCCGAAGTACCTCCCCCAGTTCGAGGAGTGGGCGGCCGAGCGCCACGACCACCGCCGGCTCGTGGAGGAGGTGAACGGCGAGTACGTCGAGCGCTGGGAGCAGGACAACGCCGACGGCCTTCCCGGCGCCTACGACCCGGCGGTGCGCGACCGGGTGATGGACGCCGACGGCATCTCCGCCGAGATCATCTTCGCCGACGGCGACTCGGTCACCGGCCAGGAGTCGCCGCCGTTCGGCGCCGGGCTCGCCGCCGGCCAGATCACCGACCCGGAGCTCGCCTTCGCCGGCGCCGACGCGCACAACCGCTGGCTCGTCGAGTTCTGCGCCACCGACCCCGTCCGGCGCGCCGGCGTCGCCCTCGTCCCGGTGATCCACGACGTCGACCGGGCCGTGAAGGCCGTCGAGGCGCTGGCGGGCACGCCCGGCATCAAGGGCGTCATGGTGCCCACCATGTGGCACGACAAGCCGAGCTACGGCCACCCGATCTACGACCCCTTCTGGCAGGTGTGCGCCGAGGCCGGGCTCGTGGTCCACACCCACTCGGGCGAGGGCGACTGGGACTCCTACAACGAGAACGTCGCCCAGTTCGTGCTCGAGGTGCCGTTCTGGACCCACCGCATCCTGTGGCAGCTCCTGCTTTCGGGGAAGTTCGACAAGTACCCAGGCCTCAAGTACGTCGTGGTCGAGTGCGGTTCGTACTGGCTGGGCGACCTGCTCTGGAAGGCCGACACCACCTTCGGCGCCAACGCCAAGGTCAAGAAGCTCAACTCGCGCACCAAGGGCCTCATCAAGAAGCTGCCGTCCGAGTACGTCGGGACCAACGTGTTCATCGGGGCCTCGACCATGAGCCGCGAGGAGATCCGCCGCCGCCACGTCAACGGGATCGACGCCCTCATGTGGGGCACGGACTACCCGCACCCCGAGGGCTCGTGGCCCAAGACCGTCGAGCGGCTCGAGACCGACTTCCGCGAGGTGTCGGTGGAGGACACCCGGCTGCTGCTCGGCCTCAACGCCATCGAGTGCTACGGCCTCGATCGGGTCGCGCTCGACGAGGTGGCCGCCCGGGTGGGCCCGACGCCGACCCGGCTCAACCAGGACCTCTCGCTGCGCACCCCCGACGACGCCATCCGCAAGGCCCGCTGGTGGTTCGACGACTACGGCATGGCGTGGCCGGGATGACCGACGAGGTCGAGCCGCTCGCCATCGAGGGCGCGGTCGCCGTCGTCACCGGCGGCGCCTCGGGCATCGGCCGGTGCATCGCCCGGGCCCTGCTCGGGCGGGGCGCGGCGGTGGTGATCGCGGACGTGGAGGAGCCGGCGCTGGCGGCGACCGTGCGCGAGCTCTCATCGCTCGGTCCGGTGTCGGGCGTGCGCACCGACGTCACCGACGAAGCGTCGACCGCCGCCCTGGCCGACTCGGTGTGGGCCCGCCACGGACGCTGCGACCTGCTGTTCCTCAACGCGGGCGTCACCTCGGGCGGCGGCGGGCTGCCCTGGCAGCAGGAGCCCAACGACTGGCGCTGGTGCCTCGGGGTGAACTCGATCGGCGTCGGCATCGGCGTGTCGACGTTCGTGCCCCGGATGATCGAGGACGGCCGACCGGGCCAGGTGGTGATCACGTCGTCGAAGGACGGCGGCATCGCACCGGTGCCGACCGCCTCGGTGTACGCCGCGTCGAAGGCGGCCGTCACCTGCTTCACCGAGGCGCTGCACCACAACCTGGTGGCCCAGGGCACGGCGCTGCGGGCGTCGGTCTTCTACCCGTCGGGCGGGCTGATGGACACCGGCCTGTACACGGCGGCGCGCAACCGTCCCCCCGAGCTGGCGCGCGCCGGCGCCGGGACGGGGCGCACCGGGATGACCTTCGACGAGCTCCGGGCCGTGGTCGCCAAGGCCACCGGGAAGGAGGCACCGGTCGCCGACCTCGACGCCATGGCCGAGCTCGTCCTCGACGGGGTCGCGGCCCGCCGCTTCGTCATCGCCCGCGACCTCGACCAGTCCGCCGAGCTCCTCCACCGCCGCGCCGACGCCATCGCCCGCGGCGAGGCCCCTCCCCTCTCCGGCCTGCTCGGCTGACGCCGGGCCGGACCGGTCCGGCCGCGCCCGCCAGCTGACCACGACCACCCGCCGCCGCAGAACGGGGGGCGGCGGCCCGCTCAGAGGAGGGCGACGGTGCGGCCGATGGTCCGGCCCGCGGCCATCCGCTCCATCGCGGCCGGGAGCTCCTCGAACGCGACGGTCTCGCCGACCAGCGGGCGCACCGCGCCCTGCTCGACCAGGGCCACCACCTCGCGGTGGATCGCGGCCCCGCGCTCGGCCGACGCGAAGTTCCAGCCCATCGCCTGCTTCACCAGCGAGCGCACGTCGTCGGGGGCGTAGGCGAAGAGCACCCCGGCCAGCTTGATGTTCGAGAGGATCACCCGGCGGGGGACGACGAAGGGCTCGTCGGCCACGGCCTTGTTCGACGCGAAGCCCATCATCAGGTAGCGCCCGTCGTAGGCGGTGGCCTTGAGGGACGGCTCGAACACCGCCTCGCCGACGTTGTCGAACACCACGTCGACGCCCTGGCCATCGGTCTCGGCCAGCACCACGTCCTCGAAGGCGTCGGCGGTGCGATCGATCACCACGTCGGCGCCCAGGCCGCTGACCGCCGCCGCCTTCTCGGCCGAGCCGACCGTGGCGAAGACCCGAGCGCCGAGGTGCTTCGCCAGCTGCACCGCCGCGCTCCCCGACCCACCCGCCGCGGCGTGCACGAGCACCGTCTCGCCGGCCACGAGGTGGGCCCGGTCGACGAGGCCCAGCCAGGCGAGGTGGAAGGGGAAGTAGAAGGCCGCCGCCTCGGGCAAGGAGATCGAGTCGGGGATGGGGAACGTCGACGCCGTCGGGCACGCGACCGCTTCGGCCCAGCCGCCGCACGCCTGCTTGGTGGTGGCCACCACCCGTCGGCCCGCCAGGTCCTCGGCCCCTTCGCCGCACGCCTCGACCACGCCCATGACCTCCATGCCGGGGACGATCGGGTGCTCGACGGGCACCATCACCGGCCCACCGGCGATGCGCTCGAGGTCGTTCAGGTTGAGGGGCACCGCCTGCGTGCGGACGACGACCTCCCCCGGCCCGGGCTCGGGGCGCGGCACCTCGACCAGGCGCAGCACCTCGGTCGGTCGCCCGAACTCGGCGGCCTGCCACGCCCGCACCGTCTCGTCCCCCATCGCCGATCCCCCAACGCTCGGTCGCCTCGGCCGACAGGGACCGTACCGGCGCCCCGACGCGAGCGCTCGGAGCGGTGCCCGTGTGCACATCTCCTCACGGGATGCGCAGACGTGCACACCCACCCCGCCGCGACCGCCCACGGGCGGCGACCGTGTGCACATCTCCTCATGGGATGCGCAGACGTGCACACCGACCCCCGCCCCGGGCAGGCCGGCGGCGGCACCGGTAGGTTCCGGGCGGGACCGGGCGAACCGGGGCCGAGGGGGACAGGGGACGCGCGTGGGGATGGAACGGCTCGACCGGGACCGGCTCGTGGCGGAGGCGATCGATCGCGCGGGGAGCGACGACCTGGGCGCCGACACCTGGCAGGAGGGGCTCGACCGGCTCCTGGCCGCGCTCCACGAGGAGGCGCAGCTCCACGACCTCGGCGTCGAGGTCGCGGCCGGCGCGATCGTCGACTACCTGGCCAACCGGGCCGGCATCACCGCCTACCGAACGGCCCACCCGGAGGTGGCCGGGCGGGCGATCGACCGGCCGATCTTCATCGTCGGCCAGCCCCGCACCGGCACCACGATCCTCTTCGACCTCCTCGCCCTCGACCCCGACCTGCGCGCCCCGCTCACCTGGGAGGTCGACCGCCCCCTTCCGCCACCCGACCCCGCGACGCGAGACCACGACCCGCGGATCGAGGAGGTCGACGCCGTGCTCGCCATGGCCAACCTGGTGGTGCCCGGGTTCACGGCGTTCCACCCGATGGGGGCCCGCCTCGCCCAGGAGTGCGTCCGCATCACCGGCGGCGACTTCCGGTCGATGATCTTCGACGTCCAGTTCCGGGTGCCGAGCTACAACCGCTGGCTGCTCCACGAGGCCGACCTCGCCCCGGCGTACGCCTGGCACCGCCAGTACCTCCAGCACCTGGAGGCGCTCGAGCCCGAGGGACAGCAGTGGCTGCTGAAGTCGCCCGGCCACCTGTGGTCGCTCGACGCCCTCGCCGCCGAGCACCCCGACGCCATCGTGGTGCAGACCCACCGCGACCCGATCAAGGTCATCACGTCGGTGAGCGCGCTGTACGCCCACCTGCGCCGGATGACCACCGACGACCCCGACCTGCCGGAGATCGCCCGCCAGCTGGTCGACGACATCTTCCTCGGCCTCGATCGGGGCCTCGACGCCCGAGCCCGGGGCGTGATCGCGCCCGAGCGGATCGTCGACGTCCAGTTCCGCGACTTCGTGGCCGACCCGATCGCCACGGTCCGGCAGGTGTATGCGGCGCTGGGCCGCGAGCTCGCGCCCGAGGCCGAGGACCGCATGCGGGCGTTCCTCGCCGAGCACCCCGGCGACGGCGGTGGCGGCGGCACCCGGTACCGCTTCGCCGACACCGGCCTCGACGGCGACGAGCTGCGCGAGCGCGCCGCCCCCTACCAGGAGGCGATGGGCGTCGCCTCCGAGCCGATCGTCTGACCTGGGCCTCGGCCCGGGTGACCGGAGACCACCGGGGTCGTTCGACCCATCGCGCTGGAGGCGAGGGCCCGAGGCGCCGATGCCCGAAGGGTGCCACCCCGCCGCCTCCTCCTCGTCGCGCTCGCCGGTCTGCTCGGCGTCGGCGCCCTGTCCGCCTGCGAGCCCGTGCCCGACGGCGCCACCGCCATGGCGCCGAAGGCCGATGCCGAGGTGAGCACCGACGACGCATCGGGCGCCAGCACGAACGGCACGGCCGGCACCCAGATGGCAGCGGTCGACGACGGCACCACGACCTCGAGCGCTCACGTCGCGTTCAAGGTGCCCTCGGAGCCGTGGACGGTGACCTCCGCCCTGCTCGAGCTCGACGTCACCCGGGCCGGGTCGCCCGTCGAGCTCTGGTCGAGCGACCCGTTCTCGGAGTCGACGATCACCTGGGACGATCGGCCCGAGCTGCTGAACCGCATTGCCACCCTGGCCCCGACCGAGGCCGGGCCGCTGCAGGTCGACGTGACCTCGGCCGTCCGCGCCGGCCACCGGGCCTTCGCCCTGATCGGATCGGGCCCGACGCCGACGGCGTTCGCCACCCGAGAGGACCCGAGCGACGCCGTCCGCCCCCGGCTCCTGCTGTGGCGCGGCGAGGTGCACGACCTGCCCGCCGAGATCGAGGGCCGCGACCAGTGCGCAGCCGACCAGCCCGACCAGAGCGCCGCCATCCAGGCGTGGATCGACTCGCTGCCCGACGGGTCCGTCGCCCGCTTCCCCGCCGGCCGCTGCTTCCGCACCGAGGTCCCGCTGATCGTGCTGGGCCGGAGCGCGCTCACCATCGACGGGAACGGCTCGAGCCTCGAGGCGTTCACCGACGGGTGCGACGACCAGAGCGATGACGGCATCGCCTACGACGACTGCCGCTACCTGCCGCCGAGCCCGGTGGTGGCCCACGGGTGGCCGTACCTGAACTCCCGCGTGCACATCGAGGCGAGCACGAACGTGCTGGTGCGGAACCTGCGCGTCGACGGCGGCTTCGTGGTGACCGGCACCATCACGCCGATGGAGGGCAACCACGGCTTCCGCCTCGGCGCCGGCAACCGGGGGACGGTGCTCGACGGCGTGCGGGCCGACCGGGTGCAGGGCGACTACGTGTACGTGCAGGGCTCGGACGACTCGACGATCCAGGACAGCACCTTCGGCGACGACCACGGCGAGCTGAGCGGCAACGGCCGCCAGGGCATCGGCATCACGCGGGGCAGCGGCGTGTACGTGCGGCGCAACGTGTTCTCGAACGTCACCCGCTCCCACATCGACATCGAGCCGAACTACACGACCGATGTGATCCGCGACGTGTTCGTAGATCGCAACACGTTCAACGGCCCCAAGGGCACCGCCTGGTTCTCGAACGCCAACGACTCGATCACCGAAGGCGTGCACTTCCGGTGGAACCGCCTCGTCGGCATCCACTTCAACACCCAGATCCTGAACTCGCCGCTCCCCGACCCGGCCGACCCGAGCACCTACCACCGGCGCGACTACGAGTTCATCGGCAACACCTCGGACACCCCGGGTGGCAACCCCCTCGGGATGCTCGCCCGGGTGCAGGGCATCGACGGGCTGCGCTTCGAGGGCAACTCGGTGGTGGCCAAGCCGCTGCGCGACATGGCGCTGGTGGACGCGAAGGCCAGCCGCGACGTGGTGGTCGTCGACAACTCGATCCTGAACGGGAGCGAGATCGGCCGCTACCCGAGCTCGGTGGGCGTCTGCGAGTCGGGCAACCAGGTGGGCAACCCCCTGGCCCCCGACCCCACCCAGGAGACCTGCTGAGCCCCCCTTAACCGAACGCTTACCCAGGGGGGTATCGCCGCTCACCCGCGCCTCCGTACGGTCCCGGCAACCACGACGAGAGGGACACGTCACATGCGCGCACGAGGTCGACGAGCAGGGCTGCTCGCCGTCGCCGGGCTCATCCTGGGAGCGCTCGTGCTCCCCGGGGGCACGGCGAGCGGCGCAGGAGGAGGCGGCGGTGGCGGTGCGGCCGCGACCGTCGGCAACGGCATCACGACCGCCGACCTCGCGAGCGTCGGGGTGACCCCCGCAGCGCTCGCCGCCAGCCTCGTGGGCGACGGGGTGACGGTCTCGAACGTGACCTACACCGGGGCCCCGGCCCAGGCCGGCACGATCCACGTGGTCGACCCGGCCGTCGTCTCGTTCAACGACGGCATCATCCTCTCGAGCGGCGACATCGCCAACATCGTCGGGCCCAACTCCTCCGATGGCATCACCGGCGACATGGGCGGCGGCGACGACGCCGACCTGAACGCGCTGATCGCCGACACCCAGACGGTGAACCCGATCACCTTCGACGCCGCCTCGCTCGAGTTCGACTTCGTGCCGGCCGCCGACACCATCTACTTCACCTACACCTGGGCGTCCGACGAGTACCTGGAGTGGGTCAACCTCTTCAACGACGTGTTCGCGTTCTACGTCAACGGCGAGAACTGCGCCACGACCCCCGGCGGCGACCCGGTGAGCATCGACACCATCAACGACGCCGTGAACCCCCAGCTGTTCCGCGACAACGCGTTCTCGGCGCCGGTGGCGAACCCGATCAACATCGAGGCCGACGGCCTCAGCGTCGAGATGATCTGCACGGCCACGGTGCAGCCCGGCGTGACCAACCACCTGAAGCTGGCCATCGCCGACACCAGCGACCAGATCCTCGACTCGTTCGTGATGCTGAAGGGCGGCAGCCTCGGCACCACCAAGCCCGAGTCGTGCAACGACGGCATCGACAACGACGACGACCTGCTGGTCGACGGCGAGGACGACTCGTGCACCAGCACCACGACCCCGCCACCGCCCGGTTCCACGGGCATCGGCTCGGACAACGAGAACCCGCCCTTCACCGGGGTCGAGGGCTCGCCCATCGCGCTCGACGCGTCGGCCCTGGGCTGGGTGGCGACCGCCGACTCGAAGACCACCAGCTGGACCGTCGAGGGCATCAACGGCACCACCGGCACCTGCGAGGTGGTCCCGTCGACTCGCCAGCCGGTGGGGCCGGGCGGTGCGGTCGCCGTGGTCCACGCCATCTGCCCGAACGAGGGCGAGTACGTCGCCCGCGTCGACGGCTGGGACGTCGAGGGCGGCAGCGACTGGGACACCGACGTCGACTTCTTCGTGCAGAACGCGCCGCCGGCGGTGTCGATCGACGTGCCGTCGACCGGTGACGAGGTCGGCGTCGGCGAGACCGTGGACCTGAGCGCCACCGTCGTCGATCCCGGTCCGTTCGACACCGTCACCTGCGCCATCTCGTGGGGCGACGGGACGAGCGAGCCCGGCGACCTGGCCGACGGGACCTGCACCGGCAGCCATGCCTACGACGGCGCGGGCGTGGCGCTCGTGTCGGTGACCGCCACCGACGACGCCGGCGACAGCGCGGCGGATGCGGCGCTGATCACCGTCGGCGGGACGACGCCGGTCGTGCCCACGCTGGTGCCCGGCAGCGCGACCGTGGGCGAGGGCGACGAGGCCACCACGACCGTCGACGTGCCAGTGGCCCTCTCCGAGCCGACGACCGTGCCCGTGACCGCGACCTGGCACACCCTGGAGGCACCCAACGGCGGCACCACCCAGGCCCAGGCCGACGTCGACTACGTGGCCACCAGCGGCACCGTCACCTTCGCCCCGGGGGAGACCGAGGCGACCGTGGCCCTCGAGGTCATCGGCGACGTGACCGACGAACCGAACGAGTTCGTGCTCGTCGCCTTCGACGCCCCGACCGATGCCGAGCTCGGGGGCTTCTACGGGCTGGGGGTCGCCACCATCGCCGACGACGACCCGGTGCCGACGGTCCTGCCGGGCGCCGGCTCGGTCGTCGAGGGCAACGCCGGCACCCGCAGCCTCAAGGTGCCCGTCGGGCTCTCGAACCCCAGCAGCAAGGTCGTGAAGGCCACCTGGACCACGATCGTGGTGCAGGGCCTCGGCGGCAGCGCCACGCCGGGGAGCGACTACGTCGCCGCCACCGGCACGGTGACCTTCCAGCCCGGCGAGACCGCCAAGACCATCTCGATCAAGGTGGCGGGCGACAAGGCCATCGAAGGTGACGAGCTCGTCCTCGTCTCCTTCGGCTCCCCGAAGAACGCCACCATCGGCGGCTTCTTCGGCCTCGGCTTCGGGACGATCGTCGACGACGACTGATCCCGATCGCTCGGTGGGCCCGCGCCGTTCCGCCGCCGGCGCGGGCCCACCGGCGCACGCGCCCCGATCCAGTCGGGGGTGCGTACGCTTCACCCCACCATGGACGAGGGGCAGCTCGAGGCGACGGCGGCGAGCGTCGCCGGGGCGTGGCCGCTCGTCGGGCGCGACGACGAGCTCCAAGGCCTCGATGCCGCCCTCGAGACCGGAGCCCGCGCCCTGTTCCTGCTGGGCGATGCCGGCAGCGGCAAGACCCGTCTCGCCCGGGAGCTCATCGAGCGGCGGCGCGCCGCCGGTTGGACGACGGCCACGGCCCGCGCGACCGAGGCGACGCGACCCGTCCCGCTCGGCGCGCTGGCCCACCTGGTGCCGATCGGCGAGTCGGCGACGCCCCACGCGGTCATCGACGGCCTGCGCCGGGCGCTGGCCGCCGAGGGCGCGGCGCCGGCGCTCCTCCACGTCGACGACGCCCACCAGCTCGACCCGTCGTCCGCCACCGCGTTGGTGGGCCTGGCGGAGTCCGGCGCGGTGCGCCTCGTGCTCACCGCCCGGCTCGGCACCTCCCTTCCCGATGCGCTGGGCGCGCTCCGAGCGGCCGACGAGAGCCGCACGGTGGTGGTCGATGACCTCTCGCCGGAGGAGGGTGCCGCGCTGCTCGCCCGCGTGCTGGGCCCCGTCGACGGGATCGCGTCCGCCCAGCTGCTGGCGCTGTCGGGGGGCAACCCGCTCTACCTGCGCGAGCTGGTCATCGGGGGCGTGGCCGAAGGGTCGCTGCACCCGGTCGGCGGCGTCTGGCAGCTGCGCGGCGCCCTCCCCCAGACCGAGGAGCTCGCCGAGCGGATCCACGCCCGCCTCGCCACCCTCGGGCTCCACGCCCGCGAGGCCCTCGAGCTCGTCGCCCTCGGCGAGCCGCTGGGCCTCGACCTGCTCGAGGGGCTCACCTCCCTCGAGGCGCTGGAGGAGCTGGAGCGGACCGGGACCATCCGCGTCGAGGAGAGCGGCCGGCGTGCGGAGGTCCGCCTCGCCCACCCCCTCTACGGCGAGGTGCTGCGGGCCTCGCTCGACGAGGCCGCCCGACGCGAAGGGGCCCGTCGCCTCGCCGGGGCGATGGCCGCGACCGGCGCTCGGCGGGCCACCGACGCCGGGCCGCTGATCCGCTGGCAGGTGCTGGCCGGGATCCCGACCGACGCCGAGCGCATCCTCCGCAGCGCCGAGGTCGCTCGCCACCACGACGACTGGGTGGGCGCCGCCCGCCTCGCCCGCCTCGCCCACGACGCCGGGCTCGCCGATGCCGCCAACCTCCTCGCCGAGGCGCACTACGCGCTCGGCGAGTTCGAGGAGGGCGACGCCATCGCCGAGCCGGCGATGGCCCGCCCGGGCCTGCTGAGCGACCCCGCGCTCACCAGCCTCCACCGCACCCGGGCCGGCGTGTGGTTCTTCGCCAGCCGCGACCCGCTCGACGTGGAGGCGCAGGTGCTCGAGGCGGAGGCTCGGGTGGCCGACCCGCACCTGGCCGAGATGCTGCGCTACGCCCGCGCCGCGATGTGCATGTGGTCGGGGCGGGTGCGGGAGGCCCGAGCCCTCGCCGAGCCGCTGCTCGCCTCCGACGACCCGAAGGTCGCGGTGATGGCGGCGATCGCCGTCGAGACCGTCGCGGCCACGGCCGGCCCGGCCGACGGGGCGATCGCCCTCACCGACCACTGGTTCGCCACCCACTCGGCCCTGCCCGACCTCAACGGCACGAACAGCCCGGCCTTCCACCTCCTCATCAAGGTGGAGGCGCTCGTCAACGCCGGCCACCTTGACGACGCCCTGGCCCTCGGCGACCTCGGCTACCGCGCGTCGGTGGCCAGCCTCAACCGCATCGCCCAGATGTGGTTCGCCCGCGCCCTCGGGACCGCCCACCTCGCACGCGGCGACGCCGCCACGGCTCGCCGCTGGCTCCTCGAGCAGACGGCGCTGTGCCGAGGCACCTCGTGGCACCGGCCCCTCGCGCTGGGCCTCAGCCACCTCGCCGTCGCCGAGGCGCTCCTCGGGCGGGCCGACGCCGCGCGGGCCGCCCTCGACGAGCGCGACGGGCTGGGGGTCCCGGTGGTGGAGCTGTTCACGTCCGAGGGCGTGCGGGCCTCGGCGTGGACGCTGGCGGCCGCCGGCGACCGCGAGGGCGCGCGAGCGCTGCTCGTGGCGGGCGCGGCGGCGGCCGAGGCCGAGGGCATCGACCTGCTGGGCGCCCTGGCGCGCGTCGACGCCGTGCGCCTCGGGGCCGAGGACCAGGCGGGGCCGCTCGGGGCCGCCGCCGAGGTGGTCGGGAGCCGGATCGTGGCGCTCGGCGCCCGCTGGGCGGACGCGCTCGGCGACGCGCCGACGCTCGATGCCGTCGCCTCGGGCTTCGAGGAGATCGGGTGCCTCCGCCACGCCGCCGAGGCCCTGGTCGCGGCCGCCGAGGCCTGGGCCGGCGCGGGCGACGGGCGGCGCGCCACCGGGGCTCGCCACCGGGCCGACGCGCTCCTCGCCCGCTGCGGCGCCAGCGACGCCGAGGGCGACCGACCGGCGACCAGCGCAGCCGGCGGCGAGGCCCCCCGGCTGACGGCCCGCGAGCGCGAGGTCGTCGCCCTCGTGGCCGACGGGCTGGCCTCGAAGGAGGTGGCCGAGCGGCTGTTCCTGTCGACCCGCACCGTCTCGAACCACCTCCAGAACGCCTACGCCAAGCTGGGCATCACGGGCCGAGGCGAGCTGCGCGACGCGCTCGACCGGCTCGCGCCCAGGCCCCCGGCTGAGGGCGATCACCCCGCCAGCAGGTCGTCGGCCCCGAGGTCGAGCGCGTGGGTGGCGTGGCGGTGGGCCATCGCCAGGAACATCTCGTCGCCGCGGTCGGTCCGCACGACGAGCATCGACGCTCCCACCGCCATGATGAGCCCGGCCCACGTGCCGCGCCGGTAGCCGTCCCAGCACGAGCCCTCGTCGAGGCCCTCGACCCCGGCCGCCACCAGGCCCGCCCGGTAGCGGCCGACGAGGTCGCGCTCGGCCTCGCGCCGGACGTCGGGCAGGAGGCCGGCGCCGAGCAGGTAGGCGACGTCGCGCAGGGCCGGGGCCCGGGTGCAGGTCTGCCAGTCGACCACGCCCACCACCTCGGGGCGGTCGGGGGCGATCAGCAGGTTGTCGAGGCGGAAGTCGCCGTGGACGAGCGCCAGCGGGGCATCGCCGGGGTCGAGGTAGGCCTCCAGGTGACCGAAGAGCACCTCGCCGGCCCGCACCACCGTCGGGGCCAACGACGCGCCGTAGCGCTCCTGGAAGCCGGCCCACAGCACCGGCAGCAGGCCGAGGTTGAGCTCGCGGGCCACCTCCCGGTCGCCCACCAGCCAGTCCTCGTGCTCGGCGAGGTCGCGACCCCAGTGCGGCGCGTGGAGCGCCACCAGCTGGTCGACGCCCGACGCGGCGACCTCGGCCGAGCACCCCGCGAGCTGGTCGCCCTGGCCGGCGGGGTGGAGGTCGGCGAGCACTAGGGCGAAGTCGGCCGTGGTCGGCTCGATGTCGGCGTGGAGGCAGCGCGGCGCCCGCACCGCCAGCGCGGGCGCGAGGTGCTGGTAGAAGCGGACCTCCTTCTCGTAGGCCCGCAGCGAGAGGGCGGTCGATCGGCTCGTCGGGTCGGTGGAGGGCAGCTTCACCACGAGCGAGCGCGGCGCCCCGGGCGGTCCGTCGACCTCGAGGACGGCCCGGAACGAGTCGGCCATCTGCCCCGTGCCGAGGGGCCGCAAGGCGACGGACCGGACCGTCGCCTCGCCGAGCTCCGGCTGCGAGCGCAGCACCTCGGTGAGCCAGCCCGCGGTGATCGCGTCGGGCGTCGTGGGGATCACGAGCGGGACCGTACGCGGCCGCGCCGCGGCGTGCTCGGCCGCCTAGGTGGTCGGCGCCGACGCAGCGCGCTCGAACCCGCGGTTCTCGGTCTCGATGGCGCGCTGGATCCGGCGGCCGAACAGGGCGCGGAACGCGCCGGCGCCCCGCCCCCGCACCTCGAGGCCGAGCACGTTGCGGCACCCGTCGCCCTCCGCCACGAGGTCGTGCGTGCCGACCATCGTGATGCCCATCGTCGTCGTCTCCCAGGCGAACGCGTGCGGCGGCTCGAACCGGGTGACCGTCCAGACCGCCGGGCGCTGCATCGGCTGGACGATGCGAGCCCGGCTCCCCACGCCGAAGGGACCGTCGTCGAGGCGCTCCACCGAGCGGATGGTCGGCGTGAGCTCGGGCCAGCGCTCGACGTCGACGGTCAGGCGCCAGACGTCGTCGACGGATGCATCGATGGATCGCTCGTCTCGGATCTCCACGCCCAGGAATGTACCAGATGGTACAGTCCTGGGTCGATGGCTGAGGTCACGCCCCGAACGAGCACCGCCCGGCGCGAGCTGCTCGACCGGGTGCTCGCCCACGTCGCCGAGCAGGGCCTCAGCGATCGGAGCCTCCGCGACCTCGCCACGGCCGTGGGCACCAGCCACCGCATGCTGCTGTACCACTTCGGCTCTCGCGAGGGCCTGGTGGCCGCCATCGTCGAGGAGGTGGAGGCCGCCCAGCGCGCCGCGCTCGTCGAGCTCGCCGCCCGGGCGGCCGAGCCGCGTGAGCTCATCGAGGCGCAGTGGGCCCAGCTCGCCGACCCGGCCCTGCGCCCCTTCGTCGCCCTCTTCTTCGAGCTCGTCGCCCTCGCCCTCCACGGCCGTCCCGGCACGGACCGCTTCCTCGACGGCGTCTCGGACCCCTGGCTCGACCTGGCGGCGCGCGTCGCCGCCGACCTGGGCACCAGCACCGATCGCGACGAGCTGCGCCTGGGCCTCGCGGTCACCCGCGGCCTTCTGCTCGAGGCGGTGGCCACGGGCGACGTCGAGGGCGCCACCCGGTCGCTGCACGCCTTCCTCGACCGCTGGTACCCGCAGGAGGCTGACGAGCGGGCTTGACCCCGGGCGGGGGGCCGTCCGTAGGTTGGACCCTGGCGGGACCCCACGCAGCGAGGTCCGAACATGCGCTCCACCCCCACCCGAGCCCTCGGCCGGCGTGCCGTCGAGCTGACGGCCGCCGCCCTCCTGGCCGCCGGGCTGGGCGCCACCCCAGTTGCGGCGCACCCGACGTCGGCGTCCACCGCAGCACCCGACGCTCCGACCGTGAGCAGCGAGACCTTCACGCTCGACGGCCTCGGGACGGCCGCCCGCAACGGCGCGTCCGATCCGGTGCGCCTCGACGTGGCCGAGGGCACCCAGTCCGTCGGCCTCACCTGGGCGGGCCCGCTCCCCGCGACGATCGAGGTCCGCGGCCGCACCGCCGGCGGCTGGACGCCGTGGCAGCACCTCGACGGCGACCCCGCCGAGGGCCCCGACGAGGCGACGCGCACCGGCACCCCCCTCGCGTGGCTCGACCCCGACGGCGTCGACGCGGTCGAGGTCCGGGCGCCGAGCCGCCCGCTGCCCGACCTCGAGCTGCAGGCGATCCGGGCCGACGCCTCCGCCTCGTCCGGCCCGGCCGCGCCCTCGATCGCATCGAGCGACGGACGGCCCGCCATCCATCCCCGGAGCGACTGGACGTCGTCGGGCTGGGTGGCCACCAACCCCGGCTGCACGCCCGCGCCCG
Source organism: Acidimicrobiales bacterium (assembly GCA_041394165.1). Classification (GTDB taxonomy): domain Bacteria; phylum Actinomycetota; class Acidimicrobiia; order Acidimicrobiales; family Iamiaceae; genus Aquihabitans. The sequence goes on along the minus strand of JAWKIT010000005.1, from coordinate 65,811 downwards.
AGGAGGAGGTGACCGGCGTCGGCTACGCCGTCGTCCACCACACCGACACGCCGAACGGCTACTCGGCCGCCGACGTGCCGGCCCTCATCGCGTCGATCGCGGCCTACCACACGGGCAGCAACCGCTGGTGCGACATCGGCTACAACCTCCTCGTCGACCGCTTCGGCGGGATCTGGGAGGGCCGCTCGGGCGGTGTGGCGAACCCGGTGATCGGCAGCCACGCCCAGGGCTTCAACGACGGGTCGGTGGGGGTGGCCCTGCTCGGGAACCACCAGACCGCCTCGCCCTCCGCCGCCGCCCTCGCCGCCGCCGGGCGGGTGATCGGCTGGAAGCTGGCCCTGCACCGCCACGACCCGCAAGCCACCGTGCAGGTCACCTCCGGCGGTGGCCCGAAGTACCGGGCGGGCACCGTGGTGACCCTCGACCGGGTCATCGGCCACCGCGACGTGGGGCTCACGTCGTGCCCAGGCGCCCTCCTCTACCCCGACCTCGACGCCATCGCGCAGGCTGCGACCGCGTACCAGGCCACGCTCCCCGAGCCGGCCCCGCCGCTCGCGCCCTTCCGGCTCGAGCAGGACCTCGTCCTCCAGCAGTACCGCGACGTCCTGCGGCGCGACCCCACCCCGGGGCCCATGGCGCTGGCGACGGCGCGGCTCGCCGCCGGCGGCACCCCCGGCGAGCTGGTGTCGTACCTCGTCCGCTCCGACGAGGCCGAGGACCTGCTGCACGCCACCACCCGCCTCTACCGCGCCTACTTCCGCCGCAACCCCGACCACTCGGGCTTCGACTACTGGGTCCGGCGACGCGAGGGCGGCACCACGCTGGCCCGCATCTCCAACACGTTCGCCGCGTCGTCGGAGTTCCGCCGCACCTACGGCTCGATCACCGACGCCGAGTTCGTCGACCTGATCTACCGCAACGTGCTCGGGCGCACGGCCGATCCGGGCGGCCGCGACTACTGGACGCGGAAGGTCGCAGCCGGCACCTCGCGGGGCGTCGTGATGCTCCAGTTCTCCCAGTCGTCGGAGTACGTGCGGGCGACCCGCGAGGGGACGTGGGTGGTCGCCACCTACGAGGCGCTGCTCCAACGGGCCGTCACCGACACCGCCTACGACGTCCTCGTCGCCGACCTGCGCTCCGGGGCGCGCGACGAGGCCGACGTGGCCACGAGCCTCCTGGTGTCGGACTCGTACCGGCGTCGGATCGCGCCCGTCACCTGAACGACCGACGGCCGGGGGCAGCGGCCGCTACCGTCGCGACGGGGAACGACCGAGGGGGATCGGCATGACGTTGGCCCGAGGACGACGGATCGGGGTGCTCGCGGCGGTGGCCGTGGCGTCCTCGCTGCTGCTGAGCAGCTGCCTGATGGCCGACGTGCGCTACCTGGCGAGCGACGACCTGGGCGGCCGCGACAACGGGACGCCCGGCTCGGTGCAGGCCCAGGAGCACCTCCTCCACTACCTGCGGGCGTGGACCGAGGGCGCCAACGAGGGCGAGGGCGACGCCGCCTACCGCCAGGTCACCGCGAGCGGCGGCACCAACCTCGTCGGCATCCTGCCCGGCTCCGACCTCGCCGACGAGTACGTGGTCGTGGGCGCCCACTACGACCACGTCGGCTCGTCGTGCGACCACAGCGGCCCTGCCGACGCGATCTGCAACGGCGCCACCGACAACGCGGCCGGGGTGGCCGCCGCGATCGACATCCTGCGCTGGTTCGCCGTCAACGACGTCACCCCCCGCCGCTCGATCGTGTTCGCCTTCTGGGACCGCGAGGAGGACGGGCTGCGCGGCTCGGCCGCCTACCTGGCCAGCCCGCTCGTGCCGATCGCCGACACCGTCGCCTACGTCAACTTCGACATCCAGGGCGCCAACCTCCGGCCGAGCCTGGCGTCGAGCACGTTCGCCATCGGCGCCGAGACCGGCGGGCCGATGCTGCGCCAGGCCGTCGCCGCCGCCACCGACGCGGGCGGCCTCGACACCTGGCAGCTCAGCCTCATCTTCGGCCAGGGCCGCAGCGACCACGCCAACTTCGTGAACGCCGGGGTTCCCAGCGTGTTCTTCTCCGACGCGACCGGGCCCTGCTACCACGACGTCGACGACGAGATCGGGGTGGTCGACGAGCGCAAGCTCACCGAGCAGGCCCGCTCGGCCCGGCGCCTGGTGGCCGACCTGGCCGACCGCACCGACGCCCCCACCCCGACCACCACGGGGCTCCCGCTGACGACCTACGACGACGCGCTCGTGGTCGACGAGCTGTACGCGCGGCTCATGGACGACCTCGACCTGTTCACGCCGTCCCAGCAGGCCACGCTGCTGTCGCAGAAGGCGGTCATCGACCAGATGGCGGCCGACGGGCCCGATGCGTTCGACTCGACCGACCAGACGACCCTGCTCATCGGCACGGCGAAGATGGCCAACGAGATCCTGCCGAGCGGTCCTGCGACGGGTTCCTGCCCGCCGGCTGAGCGGTCGGGCGGGGACGATCAGCGCCGCCGCGCTCGACGGCCATCACGTAGGCCGCGAGCCGGTCCGCCAGCTCGAAGCACAGCTCGGGATCGGACAAGTCGGGGTCGATCCACACCTCCGAGGCCCGGCGCCAGGCCCGGCCCACGAACGGGCCGATGACCAGGTCGTCGCCGAGCGCCCGCCGAGGGCTCGGGATGCGGCGACGAGCGGGGCGATGGCGTCGTCGTTGTCGGCCTCGCTCGGGTGCTCGGCGTGGAAGCCGACCTCGATCGCGAGCACCGTGGCCTCGGGCACGTGGCGCACGCCCAGCACCTGGGCCTCGTAGTGCTCACGTGGGCACTCGTCGTCGTCGAACCAGGCCTTGAGCCCCCACCGGCGCGGCATGGCGCGCAGCCGCCCCAGCCCCGGATCGACCATGCCCGCCACCGCGTCGGCCACCTGGTGGAACAGGCCGTGCTCGACCGCACCCTCCGCCACGCCGACGTCGCCTCAGGCCACCACGTAGAGCTGGCCGTAGAAGGCGCTCAGCACCACGTCACCCGGATCGCCCACGGCGGGGACGGTACCGGCCCTCGCCGCCCCCTGCGCTCCCGCCCTCGTTCTCCACCCGATCCATGCGCCACCAGCGCACGAGCCGGGCACAGAACCCATCCGGACGCACGCACCCGAACCGGGCGGGGCCGAGCTCAGGAGGGGAGGATGCCGGCCTGTCGGAGGTGGTCGATCACCTGGTCGGCCATCTCCTCGGGCGAGGCGGCGCCGCCAGCGTCGAGGTGGATCTCCGGGTCCTCGGGCGGCTCGTAGGGCGAGTCGATGCCCGTGAAGTTCACCAGCTCGCCCCGGCGAGCCTTGGCGTAGAGGCCCTTCACGTCGCGCTCCTCGGCCACCTCGAGCGAGGCGTCGACGAACACCTCCACGAACTCGCCGTCGTCGAGCAGGTCGCGCGCCAGGCGGCGCTCGGAGCGGAACGGCGAGATGAACGAGGCGAGCACGATGAGCCCGGCGTCGACCATCAGCTTGGCGACCTCGGCGACGCGGCGGATGTTCTCGACCCGGTCGGCGTCGGTGAAGCCGAGGTCCTTGTTGAGCCCGTGGCGCACGTTGTCGCCGTCGAGCAGGTAGGTGTGGCGCCCCATCTGGTGGAGCTTCTGCTCGACGATGTTCGCGACCGTGCTCTTGCCCGCGCCCGACAGGCCGGTGAACCACAGCAGCGCCGGACGCTGGCCGTTGAGGTCGGCGCGGGCGCCCTTGTGGACCTCGACCGCCTGCCAGTGGACGTTGTCGGCGCGGCGCAGGGCGAAGTGCAGCAGGCCGGCGGCGACCGTCGCGTTGGTGAACTTGTCGATGAGGACGAAGCCGCCCATGTCGCGGTTCTCGTCGTAGGGGTCGAACGGGATCGGCCGGTCGAGGTTGAGGTTGCACACGCCGATGGCGTTGAGCTCGAGCGTGCGCGCCGCGGTGTGCTCGAGCGTGTTCACGTTCACCTGGTACTTCGGCTGGGCCACCGTCGCCGTGACGGTGCGCGTGCCGAGCTTCAGCAGGTACGGGCGGCCCGGGAGCATCTCCTCCTCGGACATCCACACGAGGTGGCACTCGAACTGGTCGGCCACCTGCGGCGGGGCGTCGGCGGCGGCCAGCACGTCGCCGCGCGACACGTCGACCTCGTCGGCGAGGCAGACGGTGACCGACTGGCCGGCCACGGCCACGTCGAGGTCGCCGTCCATGGTGACGATCCGCGCCACGGTCGACTCCCGCCCGCTCGGCACCACCCGCACCCGGTCGCCGGGGCGCAGCGTGCCGCCCACGATCTCGCCGGAGAACCCGCGGAAGTCGAGGTTCGGCCGGTTGACCCACTGGACGGGCATCCGGAAGGGCTTGGCCTCGGTGTCGTCGTGGACCTCGACGGTCTCGAGGAACCCGATCAGCGTGGGGCCGTGGTACCAGGGCGTGTTCGGCGACGGCTCGGTGATGTTGTCGCCCTTGAGCGCCGAGAGCGGGATGCACGTGATCTGCTCGAGGCCGATCTCGGCCGCGAAGGCGCGGTAGTCCGCCTCGATCCGGTCGAAGGTCTCCTGCGAGTAGTCGACCAGGTCGAGCTTGTTGATGGCGAGGACCACGTGGCGGATCCCGAGCAGCGACACCAGGTACGAGTGGCGCCGGGTCTGGGTGAGCACGCCGTGGCGGGCGTCGATCAAGATGACCGCCACCTCCGCGGTGGAGGCCCCCGTGACCATGTTGCGGGTGTACTGCTCGTGGCCCGGGGTGTCGGCGACGATGAACTTGCGCTGCTCGGTGGAGAAGAACCGGTAGGCGACGTCGATGGTGATGCCCTGCTCGCGCTCGGCGGCCAGGCCGTCGACGAGGAGGGCGAAGTCGAGCTCGCCGCCCTGGGTGCCGACCTTCTTCGAGTCCGACTCGAGGGCGGCGAGGTGGTCCTCGAACACCAGCTTCGAGTCGTAGAGGAGCCGACCGATCAGGGTGGACTTGCCGTCGTCGACCGAGCCGCAGGTGATGAACCGCAGGAGCGACTTGTGCTCGTGCTGCTCCAGGTAGCCCTCGATGTCGGTGGCGAGGAGGTCGTTCTGCGCGTGGGCCATCAGAAGTACCCCTCCTGCTTCTTCTTCTCCATCGACGCCGAGGAGTCGTGGTCGATCACCCGGCCCTGGCGCTCCGAGCTCGTGGTCAGCAGCATCTCCTGCACCACCGCCTCAGCGTGTCGGCCTCGCTCTCGATCGCCCCGGTGAGCGGGTAGCAGCCGAGCGTCCGGAAGCGGACCGAGCGCACCGTGACCTCCTCGGGCCGCACCGGCATGCGGTCGTCGTCGACCATGATCAGCGTGCCGTCGCGCTCCACCACCGGGCGAGGGGCGGCGAAGTACAGCGGCACGATCGGGATCTGCTCGCGGCGGATGTACTGCCACACGTCGAGCTCGGTCCAGTTCGACAGCGGGAAGACCCGGACGCTCTCGCCGGGCTGCTTGCGGGCGTTGTAGAGCCGCCACAGCTCGGGGCGCTGCGCCTTCGGGTCCCAGCGGTGCTGCGCCGAGCGGATCGAGAACACCCGCTCCTTGGCCCGCGACTTCTCCTCGTCGCGCCGGGCCCCGCCGAAGGCCAGGTCGAAGCCGTGCCCGTCGAGCGCCTGCTTGAGGCCCTCGGTCTTCCAGACGTCGGTGTGCATCGCCGAGCCGTGGTCGAACGGGTTGATCCCCTGGGCCACGGCGTCGGGGTGCGGTGCACGAGCAGCTCCATCCCCAGCTCGGCGGCCATGCGGTCGCGGAACTCGTACATCGCCTGGAACTTCCAGGTGGTGTCCACGTGGAGGAGCGGGAACGGCGGGATCGAGGGGTAGAACGCCTTGACCGCCAGCCGCAGCATGACCGCGCTGTCCTTGCCGACCGAGTACAGCATCACCGGCTTCTCGGCCTCGCTGACCGCTTCACGGAAGATCTGGATGCTCTCGGCCTCGAGGCGCTGCAGGTGGGTGAGCTTGGTCATGGGGCTCCGGTCGGGCGGCGATCGGCGTCGCTGAGGTCTACCAGCATGGTCGGTCGGAGGGAACCGGACGCCCAGGAGGTCGATCGGCCGCGATCACCGGCCGTGGAGCGTTCGGCGCCGGGCCTCAGCCGAGCAGCGCCACCCCGTCGACCTCGACGGCGTGGCCCACGTGCCGTCTCGCTCGATCGCATCGGCGGCGCGTCGAGCCCGGTGGCGGTGGCCACCACCCGCCGGCCGTCGGGCGCGTCGGCGATGACCAGCACCGTCCTGCTTCCGTCGCGCTCGGGGCGGACGGTGGCGGCGGCCACGGTGGCCGGGCCGCGGTGGTCCGCGGTGGTCGGCACCGCGGCGGTGGCCCGGGCGGCGGCGTCGCCCAGGTCGGCCACGACGGGCTCGGGCGCGTCGGGGTCGGTGCCGTAGACGGCGAGGCCGGGCTTGTGCACGAACCCGCTGACCGTCGTCACCAGCCCGGTCGTGCCGGGCTCGGCGCGCAGGCGCTCGACCATGGCCGCGGTCGACTGCAGCACCACGTTGTTCCACGGCCCGCCGGCGAACGCCATGCCGCCGGTGATGGTGGGCGGGCGGGTCGGGTCGTCGGGCAGGCCGAGCGCCGCCTGCGCCATCGACACCGCGACGGGGAAGCAGCTGTAGACCTCGGCGTGGTCGACCTCGTGGAGCGGTCGGCCGAGGTGGGCGCGGGCGGCCTCGCCCAGCACGGCCATCGCCGGCCAGGCCCCGAGCAGGCGGCGGGCGGCGACCGGCACCGCGGTGCCCGAGTGCAGGGCCACCGTCGGCACCACGAGGCGATCGGCGTCGAGGCCCAGGCGGCGGGCCAGCTCGAGCGAGGTCACGAGGATGGCCGAGGCCTGGTCGACGTGGAGCTGGCTGCACAGCCACTTCGTGTACGGCAGGGCGATGAGGCGGTTCTCGTCGCTCGGCTCGCGGAGCCAGGCCTCGCTCCGGGGCGTGGGGAAGGCGGCGTGGGGGTTGGTGGCGGCCACGTCGCTCATGGCCGCCCAGGTGGCGGCGATGCGCTGGCGCCGCTCGCCCGGGCTCTGGCCGGCCGCCGCCCGGAAGGCGTCGTCGAGCAGGGCGTACACGGTGGGCGGGTCGTACAGGCCGGCCGCGATCTCGGCGTCGGTCACGATCTCGGCCACATCGGGGGAGCGGGCGTCGTCGGGCTCGCCGTCGAAGGTCGGATCGTCGAGCTCGACGCCCGCCCGCTTCGCGGCCTGCGTCCGGGCGGCGGCCTCGCCGCCGACGACGAGCACGGCGTCGGTCTCGCCCCGCGCGATGCGCTCGCAGGCATCGTCGAGCAGGCCCTGCTGGGGGATGCCCGCCTGGTGGAGGGTGCGCCCGATGGGCCCGCAGCCGAGCCGTCGACCGATCTCGGCGCCCGGATCGGTGTGGCTCCAGCTGCCGCCCGGCATCGAGATCCGCCCGATCGCCGCCACGAGCTCGTCGGCCCGACCGCCGGCATCGCCGATCGCCGCGCGAGCCGCCGTCGCCATCAGGCCGATCGCGTCGTCGCCGCGGAGCGGGTCGTCCCGGTCGCCCTCCACCCTCGCCACGCCGACCACGACCGGCGAACGGGGCGCGCGCGCCGCGCGCCGGTCCCACGCGGCGGTCACGCCGTGGCCCGCGCCGCGATGGTCCGCCCGATCGCCTCGAGCTGCTCGCTCGCCCCGCCGAGGCGCAGCTCGAGCTGCTTCGCCCACAGGAAGTAGCGGTGGATGGGGTAGTCGAGGTCGATGGAGATGCCGCCGTGCAGGTGCAGGGCGGCGTGGCCCACCCGTCGCCCGCCCCAGGCCGCCCAGTGCTTGGCGATGGCCACCTCGCGGACGGCGGGCCGGCCGTCGGCGACCGCGCTGGCCGCCAGCATCCACGTCAGCCGCATGGCCTCCACGTCGATGTAGCCGTCGGCCGCCCGGTGGCCCACCGCCTGGAACGAGCCGATCGGCCGACCGAACTGCTGGCGCTCGGTGACGTACGCGGCCGTGCGCTGCAGGCTCCCGTCGGCCACGCCCGCCGCCAGTGCGCAGAGCGCCACGGTGGCAAGGTCGATGATCCGGTCGACCGCCCGCTCGCCCGCGAGCTCCTCGGCCGGCGCCGCGTCGAGGTGCACGAGGGCCTGGAGCTCGCCGCTGAACGTGTCCTGGCGCTCGATCGTGGCGCCCTCGGCGGCGGCGTCGACGACGAAGGCGCGGCGCTCGCCGTCCGGGTCGCGGGCGGTCACCACGAGGGCATCGGCCAGGTGGGCGGCCACCACCGCGTGCTTGGTGCCGGTCAGCCGCCACACTCCGTCGGCCCGATCGGCGCGCAGCTGGGGCGCGCGGGCACCCGTGCCCAGCTCCTCGATCGCCAGCGCCAGCACCCGATCGCCGGCGGAGACCCCGGCCAGCCAGCGATCGACCTGGTCGTCGACGCCGAGCTCGCCGATGGCCAGCGCGGCGACCGACGTGGACCAGAGCGGCACCGCGGCCACCGCCCGACCCGCCTCCTCGAGGAGCACGCAGACCTCCACCAGCCCCTCCCCGGCGCCGCCGGCGCGCTCGGGCACGGCGAGGCCGAGGAGGTCGGCCCTCGCCAGCGCCTCCCAGGCGGCACGGTGGAACCGGTCGTCGGTGCGCTCGACCTCGCGCAGCACCTCGGGCGCGCAGGTGTCGGCGAGGAGCTGGGCCGCCGCCTCGCGGACGGCGAGCTGGGCTTCGGTGAGCGAGAGGTCCACGGTGGCTCCTTCAGCGCGGCGACGGCGGCAGGCCGAGGCCGAAGAGGGCGATCAGGTCGCGCTGCAGCTCGTTGGTGCCGCCCCCGAACGTGAGCACGTGGAGGCTCCGCAGCAGGGTGCCCACCCGGTCGCGCAGCACGGCGCCCGGCGATCCGTCGCGCACCGGGCCCGCCGGGCCCAGCACCTCGAGCAGCCGGCCGAGGCCCTCCATGTACAGCTCCGTGCCGTGCACCTTCACGGCCGACGCCGCGGCCGGATCGAGCGACGCGCCCTGCTCGGCGTTCCACGCCACCTGCCAGTTCAGGAGGCGCAGCACCTCGAGGCGGGCGTCGACCCAGGCGAGGTCGTGCTGCACCCGAGGCTCGTCGAGCAGGCACCCGCCACCCGGGGTCGGCTGGGCCGCCGCCCACGCCACCGTCTCGTCGAACACCCGCTCGAGGATGCCCGACGAGCAGATCGTGACCCGCTCGTGGTTGAGCTGCTCCATGATGATCGGCCAGCCCTGGCCCGGCGCCCCCACGGTGTTGGCCACCGGGACCCGCACGCTCTCGTAGAACGTGTAGTTGGTGTTGAAGTTCCCGAAGTTGTCGATCGGCGTGACGCTGAACCCGGGCACGTCGGTGGGGACGATGATCAGCGAGATGCCCCGGTGGCGAGGGGCGTCGGGATCGGTGCGCACCGCGAGCCAGATGTAGTCGGCGTCGGTGGCGAGCGAGGTGAAGATCTTCTGGCCGTCGATGATCCACTCGTCGCCGTCGCGCACCGCCCGGCTCCGCAGCGCGGCGAGGTCGGTGCCGGCGTCGGGCTCGGTGTAGCCGATCGAGAAGTGGCAGTCGCCGCCCAGGATCTTCGGCAGGAAGGTGGCCTTCTGCTCGTCCGAGCCGTGGGCCATGAGCGCCGGCGCCACCGAGTTGAGCGTCAGCATCGGCACCGGCGCCCCCGCCCGCATCGACTCGTCGTAGAAGATGAACTGGTCGACGAAGCCCCGGCCCTGACCGCCGTACTCCGTCGGCCAGCCGATGCCGAGCCACCCGTCGGCCGCCATCTGCCGGGCGATGCGCCGGGCGAGCGGCCCCACGCCCTCGCTGCGGCTGAGCTCCTGCTGCACCTCGGGCGTGAGCAGGTCCGCGTAGTAGGCGCGCAGCTCGTCGCGCAGCGCCCGCTGGTCGGCATCGAGTCCCAGGTGCATACGGCCCCGCACCGTACCGACGCCCACGCCCCCGCGCATCCGCCCGCTGGCGCCCTCGCCGACCCCCGCCTCGTCAGAGCCGCTGTGCACATCTCCTCACCCCATGCGCAAACGTGCACACCCACCGTCCCCGGCCCCCGCCCACGCCAGTCGCTGTGCACATCTCCTCACCCCGTGCGCAGACGTGCACACCCACGGCCCGGCCCGGCCCGGACGAGCGCTTCGTTGTCAGAGGCGCGTGGGACCCTGGCGGCCATGACCGCTGACGCCCGGCTCGCACCCCTCGCCGCCCGGCAGCACGGCGCGTTCACGGTCGCCCAGGCCGCCGACGCCGGCTTCAGCCGCGCCCAGATCGAGCACCGCGTGCGCATGGGGACGTGGGTCCGGCTGGCGCGAGGCGTGCTCGGCGTCGCCGGGCTCCCCCCGACCTGGCGGCGATCGGCGATCGTCCCGCTCCTCGCCCGCCCCGGCGCCGTCCTCGCCGAGCGCTCCGCCGGGCAGGTGCACGAGCTGGTCGGTGCGCCGCTCCTGCGCCCGTCGATCGCCGTTCCCGCGGGCTCCTCCGCCCGGGTCCCCGGCGCCGGCATCGTCCACCGCTGGACGATCCCCCCGACCGACGTCACCACCAAGGACGGACTGCGCGTCACCAGCGTCGCGCGCACCGTCGCCGACCTGGCCGGGGTGCTGCCCCGGTCACGGATCGCGACGACCGTCGACACCGCCATCCACGGTCGGGGAGCCACGCCCGTCGGCATCGACCTGGCCGTCGCCTCGTCCTCCCACCTGACCGCGGCCGAGCGCGACGCGGTCCTCGCGGCCACCGCCGCCTGGCAGGGGATCCGTCCGGGGAGCCCGGGCGAGGTGCGGCTGCTTCGGCAGCTGGCCGAGTGGGGCGTCCCCGACCCGGTGAAGCAGGTGCCGATCGTCGACGGCCGGGGCGAGACGATCGCGCGGGCCGACGTGGGGTGGCCTGCGGCGTGGTTCGGGCTGGAGTACGACACCGACGACCACCACGGGCCCCGCCGCTGGGCGTCGGACGAGGCCCGCCATCGAGCGGTCGCCGCCACGGGCTGGTCGATCCTCCACGTCGCCGGCCGTGACCTGCTCCCGAGCGCCGACCTCCGCCAGCGCGTCGAGCGCCACCTCGGCCGGCGCTCGGCCTGACCACCCGGCCCGCTCGCAGGTCGGTGTGCACATCTCCTCACCCCATGCGCAGACGTGCACACCCACCGGCCCCGACCCCGGCCCGGGGGCCCGGGGGTAGGGGCGGTCGTAGGGTGGGAGGGCATGAGCCTCGCCACGGACTGGGTCGCCCTCTACCGGGACCTCCACCGGCACCCGGAGCTGGGGTTCGAGGAGCGGCGCACGGCGGGCCTGGTGGCCGAGCACCTGCGCGCCGCCGGCTTCGAGGTGGAGGAGGGCGTCGGGACCACGGGCGTGGTGGGGGTGCTGCGCAACGGCGAGGGCCCGACGGTGCTCGTCCGCGCCGACATGGACGCGCTGCCGGTCACCGAGAAGACCGGCCTCGACTACGCCAGCGAGGTCCCGGGCGTGGCCCACGCGTGCGGCCACGACGTGCACACCACCTGCCTGCTCGCCGCCTGCCACGAGCTGGCCGAGACGAAGGAGACGTGGCGGGGCACGCTGCTCGCCGTGTTCCAGCCGGCCGAGGAGCTGGGCATCGGGGCCAAGGCGATGCTCGACGACGGCCTCTACGACCGCCACGGGACCCCGATCGTCGTGCTCGGCCAGCACGTCGCCCCGCTGCCGGCGGGCACCGTCGGCCTCCACGCCGGGGCGAGCTTCTCGGCGCTCGATCGCCTCGACATCACCCTCCACGGCGTCGGCGGCCACGGCTCCCAGCCCCAGACCACGGTCGATCCGGTGGTGATGGCGGCATCGACGGTGATGAAGCTCCAGACGGTGGTGGCCAGGGAGACCTCGCCGTCGGACTTCGCGGTGGTCACCGTGGGCAAGCTCACCGCCGGGACCAAGGCCAACATCATCCCCGACGAGGCCAACCTCGAGGTCACGATCCGCAGCTACCGCGACGAGGTGCGCCAGCAGGTGCTGGCCTCGATCGATCGCATCGTGCGCGGCGAGGCGGCCGCGGCCGGCGCCCCGAAGCCGCCCGACGTGCTCCACGTCGAGGCGGTCGACGCCGTCCACAACGACCCCGCCGCCTGCGCCGCCACGCAGCCGGCCCTGGCCTCCACCGGGGTGCTGGTGGTCGACCCCGGTCCGGTGCCCGGCAGCGAGGACGTCGGCTGCTTCGCCACCGCCGCCGGCGCGCCCTGCGTCTACTGGCTCCTCGGCGGCGCCGACCCCGTCCACTTCGAGGGGCTCACCAGCCTCCAGGAGTTCGCCGACCGGGTGCGCACGCTCCCGAGCAACCACTCCCCCGAGTACGCGCCGGTGACCGACCCGACGATCCGCAACGGCATCGCCGCCCTCGTCGCCGCCGCCCGCCACTGGCTGCCGACGAGCTGAGCCAGCTCACCCAAGGCGACCTCCGAGCCCCTCGGCGACCGCACCCCGTGGCGGAAGGTTAGGAGTAGGTAAGGGTTTCCTTGACCGGGGGCAAGGGACGCTCACCCCCCGAGCGGACCTGTCGTAGAACCGGTTGCACGCGCAACCGCGTGCGAGGGACAGGGGGCCGCCGGTGACCGCGATGACGTACAACGTCAACGGGAAGACGTACTCGATCGACTGCGATCCGGACATGCCCCTGCTGTGGGCGATCCGCGACGTGGTGGGCCTCACGGGCACCAAGTACGGCTGCGGGATCGAGATCTGCCGGGCGTGCACCGTGTGGATCGACGGCTCGCCCGAGAAGAGCTGCGAGAAGAAGGCCCGAGAGGGCGTCGGCGTCCGGATCACCACGGTCGAGGGCCTGGCGAACGACCCGGTGGGCCAGAAGCTCCAGCAGGCGTTCATCGACGTGCAGGCCCCGCAGTGCGGCTACTGCCAGTCCGGGATGCTGATGGTGGCCACCAAGCTCGTCCGCTCGAAGCCCAAGCCGACCGACGCCGACATCGACGCCGCCATCGGGAACATCTGCGCCTGCGGCACGTACCCCCGGGTGCGCCAGGCCATCAAGAAGGCCACCGGCCAGTAGGAGCAGGGCACCGATGACCGACACCGCCACCCATCCCGACGACCACGCCATCTCCCGCCGCGCCGTGCTGGGCGGCGGCCTCGGCGTGCTCGCCACCTTCGTCCTCCACCCCAACCGGGCCGGTGCCGCGCCGGGCCGGGCGACGAGCGCCAGCGGGGCCACGAGCGCCGCGGCCCTCGGCGCCGCAGCCACGGGCGGCACCGTCTCGGGGTGGGTCCGCGTCAACGCCGACAACACCGTCACCATCGCCTTCGGCGGCGCCGAGATGGGCCAGGGGATCATGACCGGCCTCGCCCAGGGCGTCGCCGAGGAGCTGATGGTCGACTGGTCGCAGGTGCGGACCGAGGCGGCGCCACCCGCGCAGAGCTACGTGACCGGCGGCAGCTTCGGCGTGCGCAGGAACCTCGGGGCGATGCGCCTCGCCGGTGCCCAGGCGCTCGACGTGCTGCGCCAGGCCGCCGCCGCCAAGTGGAAGGTCGACCCGGCCTCGCTCACCGTCAAGCGCGGGGTGTTCACCAACCCGGCCACCGGGGCCAAGCTCAAGTTCTCGCAGGTCGCGGCGGCGGCGTCGGCCCTCACGCCTGCGGCGTCGCCCCCGCTGACGCCCCAGAGCGCGTTCGGATCCTCGGGAAGACGGCGAAGCGCGTCGACCTGCCCTCGAAGGTCGACGGGTCGGCCACCTTCGGCATCGACGTCCGCGTCCCCGACATGGTCTACGCGGCCATCAAGCACTGCCCGACGATCGGCGGCAGCCTCGCCGCCACCCCGGCGGTGCCGTCGGGCGCCATCGCCGTGGTCCCCCTCACCAACGCGGTGGCCGTGGTGGCCGACACGACCTGGGCGGCCTTCAAGGCGGCCAACGCCCTCAGCGTCTCGTGGTCGATCCCGTCTGCGGCCTCGAAGGTGAGCTCGGCGTCCATGCTCGCCACCCAGCAGAGCCTCATGGCCAGCGGGACGGCCGGGTCGCCGGTGGCCGAGCAGGTCGGCGACGCCGTCGGCGCCTACGGCTCGTCGGCCCAGCAGCTGGAGGCCACCTACCAGGTGCCCTACCTCCCGCACGTGTGCATGGAGGTCCTCAACTGCACCGCCCACGTCACGGCCGACTCGGCCGAGGTGTGGGTGCCCACGCAGGCACCGGCGTGGGTCGTGGGCACCGTCCAGATGGTCACCGGCCTCCCCGCCTCGGCCATCACCGTGCACCCGACGCTCCTCGGCGGGGGCCTGGGACGGAAGATCGAGCAGGACTACGTGCTCCAGGCGGTGACCGTGGCCAAGGCCGTCGGCCGCCCGGTGAAGCTCACCTGGCAGCGCGAGGAGGACATGGGCCACGACCAGTACCGGCCCTCGGGCCTGGTCCGGGTCCGCCTCGGCCTGGGCGGCAACAAGAAGGTGGCGGCCTACCAGAGCCGCATCGTCACCCCGTCGCCCCTCGCCCAGCGCGGGTGGATCGGCCCCACGGGCAACGACAACGTCGACGGCGCCGTGGAGCTGCCGTACACGTTCGGTTCGCGCCTGGTCGAGTACGTGCGCGACCCCGCCACCATCCCGGTCGGGTTCTGGCGCAGCGTCGGCGAGTCGATCAACTGCTTCGCCGTCGAGTCGGCGATGGACGAGGCGGCGGCGCTCGCCGGCAAGGACCCCCTCACCTTCCGCCGGATGCACCTCCCCGCCGGCACCCGGGCCCGCAAGGTGCTCGACACGGCGGCGGCGCAGATCGGCTGGACCACGGCACCGCCTGCGGGCCGCGCCCGAGGCATCGCCCTGGCCACCGGCTTCGGCAGCCTCGCCGCCATGATCGTCGAGATCTCCCAGCCCACCGCCGGGACGATGGCGGTGCACCGCGTGGCCTGCGCGGTCGACGTGGGCTTCGCGGTCAACCCGGGGCAGGTGGTCTCGCAGCTCGAGGGCGGCATCATCCAGGGCATCAGCTCGGCCCAGTGGGGCCGCACGACGTTCTCGAGCGGGAGGGCGAGCAGCCGCAACTTCTCCAACACCCGCCTGCTGAAGATGCGCGAGACGCCGGTGATCACCGTGAAGGTCATCCAGAGCGGCATGGAGAACCTGGGCGGCATCGGCGAGGTGGGTGTGCCGCCGATGGCGCCGGCGCTGGCCAACGCCTGGGCGGCGCTGACGGGCACCCGGCTGCGCACCCTTCCGCTGTTCCCCTCCGCCGGCGGCATGGGCGACTGACGGTGGACCGCGACCTCGTCGAGGTCCACCGCCTGCTGGCGGCGGGCGAGCGCCTCGCCGTCGCCACCGTGGTGCGCACGTGGCGCTCCGCGCCCCGCCCCGCCGGGGCGACCATGGCGGTGACGGCCGACGGCCGCGCCATCGGCTCCATCAGCGGCGGGTGCGTGGAGGGGGCGGTGTACGACGTGGCCCGCGAGGTGCTGGCGGGCGCGCCGCCCCGCCTCTGCCGCTTCGGCGTGAGCGACGACGACGCCTTCGGGATCGGCCTGACGTGCGGCGGGACGATCGAGGTGCTGGTCGAGGCCGCCGACCGACCGGACTGGCACCACCTGGGCGCCGCGCTCGCCGCCCGGGCCGAGGAGCTTCCGGTCGTGGTGGCGACGGTGGTCGAGGGCGGTCCGGTGGGCGCCTCGCTGCTGGTGGCCGAGGACCGCACCGCGGGCTCGCTCGGGTCGCGAGCGCTCGACCACGAGGTGGCCGCCCACGCGGGCGCCCTGCTGACCGGCGGCCCGGCGGCGGTGGCCCGCTTCGGCGACGCCGCCGTGTTCCTGCGCCCGTTCGTGCCCCGACCCCGGCTGCTCGTGCTCGGTGCGATCGACTTCGCCGGACCGCTGGTGCGAGCGGCCCGCCTCGTGGGCTACCGCGTCACGGTGTGCGACGCCCGCGCCGTGTTCGCCACCCCCGAGCGGTTCCCCGAGGCCGACGAGGTGGTGGTCGACTGGCCGCACCGGTACCTCGCCCGGGCCGAGGTCACCGCCACCACCGCGATCTGCGTGCTCACCCACGACGCCAAGTTCGACGTGCCCGCCCTCCAGGTGGCGCTGGCCGGACCCGCCGCCTACGTGGGAGCGATGGGCAGCCGCCGCACCCACGAGGACCGCCTCGAGCGGCTCCGGCAGGCCGGCGTCTCCGACCACCAGCTCGCGCGGCTGCGCTCCCCCATCGGCCTCGACCTCGGCGCTTCGACGGCGGAGGAGACGGCCATCTCGATCCTCGCCGAGGTGATCGCCGCCCGGCACGGCGCCAGCGGCCGACCGCTGGGCGTCCTCGACGGGCCGATCCACCGCGGCGCCTTCGCCCCCGTCGCGTGACGACGGCGGGGGTCGTCCTCGCCGCCGGCGGGGGGACGCGGTTCGGCCGCCCGAAGGCCGCGGTCGAGATCGGCGGCGAGCCGCTGGCCGTCCGCTCGGCGCGAGCCGTCCGGCTCGGCGGCTGCGACGAGGTCGTGGTCGTGGTGGGCCCGATCGACGTCGACCTCGACCCGACCGACCACCTCGTCCGCCACGAGGGCTGGGCGACCGGGATCGGGAGCTCGCTCGCGGCCGGGCTCGACGCCGCCGCCGACCTGGGCGCCGATCGGGCGCTCGTCGTGCTCTGCGACCAGCCGTGGATCGGCGCACCGGTGGTCCGGGCCGTGCTGGACGCCGCGCCGCCGGGCCGCGCCGCGCTGGCGGCCGCCACGTTCGGCGGGCGCCGGAGCCACCCGGTGCTGCTCGGCGCCGACCGCTGGGCCGGCGTGCGCGACCTCGCCGTCGGCGACGTCGGCGCCCGCCCCTACCTCGAGCGCCACGTCGACGACGTCGTCACCGTCCCGGCCGACGGCCTGGGCGACCCCGCCGACATCGACCGACCCGACGACCTCCCCGGCTGAGGCCGAGCGCGGTCAGCCGCGGCGCGACCGGCGCAGCACGCTCGCGGCGGCGCGGACGCCTCCGTTCAGCCCGGCCAGCACGGCATCGACGGCGGCGAAGGGGACCTTCCCACCGCTCAGCAGCACCAGGCCCCGCACCGGTCCCTCGCGCACGGCCGAGCGGATCATGCGCTGGGTGGCGGCGTCGGGGTCGGGGAACTCGTGCTCGGCCTCCTTCAGCGCCTGGGTCTCGACGATGGCGCCCAAGCGCCGGCCCAGCCACGTGGCCTCGAGGTCCTCGAGGGTGGAGTTGCGGTGGAACGGACGGGCCGGCGGCACGGCTGGCAGCGACCCGCCGCAGAGGGCGACGAACTCGTCGTCGGTGGCCACCAGGCCGGCCACGGGCGGCTCGGGGGCGAGGGCGTCGTCGGACGCGACGTCGACGGCGACGACCTCGACCGCGTCGACCGAGGAGCGCGCCACCACCACCTCGAACGTGCCCGCCTCCACCAGCCAGTCGTGGGCGGCGACGTCCCAGACGGCGAAGGCGCGCCGGTCGAGCGCGATCGCCACCCGCTCCGACGCCCCCGGCGCCAGGTGGACCTTGGCGAAGCCCTTCAGCTCCTGGACGGGTCGGCGCACCGACGCCTCGACGTCGCGCACGTACACCTGCACCACGTCGCTGCCGGGGCGGTCGCCGACGTTGGCGACGGTGACCGCCACCGTGAGGTCGGTGCCCGAGCCCTCGACGGTCGCATCGGTCCACTCGAAGGTCGTGTACGAGCCGCCGTGGCCGAAGGCGAAGCGGGCCGGCACGCCCGCCGTGTCGTGGAAGCGGTAGCCGACGAACGGCCCCTCGCGGTGCTGCACCTGGCGGGGCGACCCGGGGAAGTTCCGGTCGGCGGCCAGCTGGGCGACGTGCACGGGGATGCTCTCGGCCAGGCGGCCGCCCGGCTCGGCGTCGCCGACCAGCACGTCGACGATGCCGCCCGCACCGGCCTGGCCGCCGAGCCAGCACTCGAGCACGGCGGCCACCCGATCGGCCCACGGCAGGTGGACGGCACCGCCGTTGCTCAAGACGACGACCACCGGCGTGCCGGTGGCGGCCACCGCCTCGATGAGCGCCACCATGCCGTCGGGCAGGTCGAGCGAGGCCCGGTCGAAGCCCTCGGACTCCACCGCCGCGGGGAGCCCGGCGCAGACCACCGCCACCTCGGCGGCCTCGGCGGCGACGACGGCCTCGGCCAGCAGCGCCGGGGTCGTGGCGCCCGTCTCGGGGTCGTAGCCCGGCGCGTGGGCGACCTCGCAGCCGGCCCCGACCCGATCCCGGAGGACCTCGAGCACCGTGTCGACGCGGGTCGGGCTCACCTGCGACGACCCGGCCCCCTGGTAGCGCGGGTGCTCGGCGAAGGCGCCGACCACGGCGAGGCGGGCGAGGTCGGGCGCCAGCGGCAGCACGCCGTCGTTGGCGAGCAGGACCGAGCCGGCGGCCGCAGCCCGCCGGCCGAGGGCGTGGTGGGCGTCGAGGTCGGCGGGCGGACGGTCCCGCCGGGCCCGCTGGAGCAGGTGCACCACCCGCTCGGCGCAGCGGTCCACCGCCGCCTCGTCGAGCTCGCCCGCGTCGATGGCGGCGAGGACGTCGGCGTCGAACGCCCCCGAGCTGCTCGGCATCTCGAGGTCGAGGCCGGCGCGGATCCCGGCGATGCGGTCGTTGACGGCGCCCCAGTCCGACATCACGAGACCGTCGAAGCCCCACTCGTCGCGCAGGATCGTGGTGAGCAGCTCGTGGTGCTCGGAGGCGTACACCCCGTTGACCAGGTTGTACGAGCACATCACCGTCCACGGCGACGACTCGCGCACGGCGATCTCGAAGGCGGTGAGGTAGAGCTCGCGGAGGATGCGCTCGTCGACCACGGCGTCGACCACCAGCCGGTGCGACTCCTGGTTGTTCACCGCGAAGTGCTTCACGCTGGTGCCGACGCCCTGCGCCTGGACGCCCCGGACCATGGCGGCGGCGAGCTTCCCACTCAGGAGCGGATCTTCGGAGAGGTACTCGAAGCTCCGGCCGCCCGCGGGGTGGCGCTTCAGGTTGAACCCGGGCCCGAGCACGACGGCGACGCCCTGGGCGAGCGCCTCCTCGCCGAGCGCCACGCCCACCTCCTCGAGGAGGTCGACGTCCCAGCTCGACCCGAGGGCGGCCGCCGTGGGGAAGCACGTGGCGGGCATCGAGCCCCGGAGGCCGAGGTGGTCGCCGCCCGATGCCTGGCGCCGCAGGCCGTGGGGCCCGTCGGCGAGACCGACCGGCTCGAGGCCGAACGCCGGCAGCCCCTCGGTGTCGAACGTGGCGGCGCCCGACAGCAGCCGCACCTTGGTGGCCCGGTCGAGCTGGGCGACGATCTCGGCGGGCGGGGGCGAGGCGGGCGTCTCGGGCATCGGGCGAGCGTAGGCGGGCCGGATCGCCCCGATCCTCAGGTCCGGGCGAGGCGGGCGGGGACGACCGACGCCGTCAGCGCTGCCGGAGGTGCAGGCGCCGACGGCCGAGGAGCACGAGCCCGCCGGCCGCCAGCAACCCCAGGGCCACGGCGAGGAGCGGGCCCGGCGCCGAGCCGGTGCGGGTCAGGGTCCCGTCGTCCACCGACCCCCCGCCCGAGGGCACCGACGAGGTCGACGCCGGCGAGACCGCCGCGGTGGTGGACGAGCCGGGCGACGAGGTCGAGGTCGAGGTCGAGCTCGCGGGCGTGGACGTGGTGGTCGAGGTGCCGGGCGGCGCGGTGGTCGACGTGGTGCTCGTCGTCGACGTCGACGTGGTCGTGGTCGACGTCGAGGTGCTCGTGGTGGAGGTGGTGGTCGTCGTCGTCGTGGTCGTCGTCGTGGTCGTCGTCGTGCCGAGGGGCCAGACGGCGAGGTCGTAGCCCGTCACCGCCTGGCCGGGCGCCAGGCGGATCGCCCCCGACGTCACCGGGGCGGCGTTCGGCGTCGGGCCCTCGTAGCCGTCGGGCGGCGTCCAGCGCAGGCGGTAGGTCCCGGCGATCACGTCGCCGAAGGCGAAGGCGCCGCCGTCCGGCGTCGTGGCGGTGTCGACCACCCCGCCGTCGCCGTCGAGGAGCTCGACCACCACCCCGGCCACGCCGTCCTCCCCTGCGTCGCGGGTCCCGTCGTGGTCGGCGTCGGCGTAGGCGTCGCCGGCGAGCGAGGCGGGCCGCCAGAGGCCGGCATCGAGGCTGGTGAGGTCGTCGCTGCCGACGGCCACCGCATCGGTGCGAGCGGTCGAGGCGAGCAGATCGGCCGCCTTGGCGTCGGAGTCGACGGCATCGTCGCCACCCGCGTCCGCCAGGGTCCAGCGATAGCCGTCCGGTCGGGCGAACCGGACCCGGTACGAGCCGGGGCGCAGCCCCGCCAGCTCGTACGTGCCGTCGGCGCCGGTCTCGGCCGTGGCCAGGACGGCGTCGCCGGGGCCCAGCAGCGCCACCGCCACCCCCTCGATCCCGGGCTCGCCCTGGTCCTGGACGCCGTCGTGGTCGAGGTCCTCCCAGACCCGATCGCCGAGCGAGGTGGTGAGCTCGATCGTGACCCGGGCGTCGGCCTCGACGGTCCCACCACCGTCGGCCGTGCCCGACGCGTGGGGCGCCACCACGGCATCGGCGGTCGGGGTGAAGGCGCCGGTGCAGTCGTACTCGCTCGTGGCCCCGGCGGCGAGGGCGCCGATCGCCTTGGCGCAGCCGGCGACGGTCGCGTCGGTGACGGCGACGGCGCTCAGCGCGGCGTCGCCCGTGTTGGTCACCGCCACGTGGAGGTCGAAGCTCGACCCCTTCGGGCCCTGGGCGGTGGTGGAGAAGGGCTCAGCGGTCCCCGACCGACGAGCGGTGGCGACCACCGAGAGCCCCGCCGGCAGGGCCACCAGCCCGGCGTCGATCGTCCGGTCGATCTGGCTGGCCACCGTGGCCAGGTCGCCGGGGCCCACCGGGGCGAGGCGCCCGTCGACCCCCTGCTCGAGCCGGAAGGCGGCCACCAGGCCGGTGCCCTCGGGATCCGAGTCGACGGCCCGGTCGCCGCCCACCGCTGCCGGCGAGAAGGCGAAGCCCGGCGGGGCGGTGAAGCGCACGCCGTAATCGCCCGCGGCCAGGTCGTCGAAGGCGTAGCGGCCGCTCGGGTCGGTGGTGGTGGACGCGAGGACGGACCCGTTGGCGTCGAGCAGCTGCACGGCCACGCCGGGCGCGGCGGGCTCGCCGGGGTCCTGGATCCCGTCGGCGGCGGCGTCGCGAAAGGCCGCGTCGCCGATGGCGTAGCGGGTCGCCACCACCTTCGGTTCGACGGTGATGCGGACCGTGGCCGTGGCGGTCCGGCTCGACGAGTCCGTGACCGTGTAGGTGAACGTGTCGCTGCCCGCGTAGCCCGCGGCCGGCGTGTAGGCGTACGAGCCGTCGGCCGCGATGGCGACGTTGCCGTGGGCCGGGTTCGTGTGGGCGGTCACCGTGAGGGCGGTGCCGGCGTCGTTGGTCAGCACGCCGGGGGCGGGCACGGCGAGGGGCGTCTCGAACGGGGTCGACACGAGGTCGTCGAACGCCTTCGGGGGCGGGTCGCCGTCGGCGGTCACGATGATCGTGATCGTTCCCACCGCCTTGCGGCCGAAGCGGTCCTTGATCGCGTACTGCACCGTCGACGTGCCGAAGTAGCCCACGTTCGGGTTGAAGACCCATCCTCCGTCGTTGAGGATCTGCAGCTTCCCCCCTGCCGCGGGGGTGGCCGAGTCGAAGGTGATCCCGGTGCCCGTGTCGTTGGCGAAGAGGCCCTTGGTCGGGTCGGTGACGATGGCCCCGGTGTTCAGCTTCGTCGTGATGGTGTCGTCGCCCGCGGTGGGCGCCGGTGGGCCGACGATGCGCAGGACGGCTGTGGCCGTGTCGGTGCGCCCGGCGGCATCGGTCGCGGTGTAGGTGAACGGCACGTCGCCCACCACGTCGCCCGACGGCGAGAACAGCAGGCCGCCGTTGGCGTAGAGCGTCAGCGTGCCCTTGGCCGGGCCGGTCGCCACGGTCGCCACCAGGCCCCCGCCCGCGTCGTTGGCCAGCACGCCGTCGGCGAAGGGCACGCGGGTGTCGGCCAGCGCATCGACCGTGATGACGTCGTCGACCGCCGCCACCGCCGCCACCTCGTCGGGCCCCTCGAGCGAGAAGTCCTGCGTCGTCGGGCCCTGCGAGGAGACGACGGCCAGGGCGCTCTCGCTCGCCAGCTTCGAGGCGATCGTCGGCAGCGCGGTGATCTCGTACGCCTTGTCCGCGCCGCCCTCGCCGAGCGGGGCGTCGGCGAGCGTGTAGGTCCCGTTCGAGCTGGTGGTGGCGGTCGCCCCCCAGGCGCCGCCGACGGTGACGCCGGCGACCGGGGTGCCGTCCGACGCTCGCGTGACGGTGCCGGTGACCGACCCCACCCCGGTGCTCGCCTGACCGAAGTCCAGCTCGATCTCGGCCCCGCAGTAGATCTGGATCCGCTTCGTGGCGGTCAGGAAGCCGGCCTTCGAGGCGGTGATGTCGACGGAGGTGGGCCGGTCGTAGTTGCGCGCCGCGCTGGTCAGCTGGAACCGGCCCTGGGCGTCGGTGAACACGGGGCGGCCGCCGTCGGTCACCTGGGCGCCCTCGAGCAGCTCGTGGGTGGTGGCGCTGCGCACCGTGCCGTAGATGAAGGCCGGGGCGCACCGACGTTGGAGCTTCAGGTCGGCGACGTTCGGCCCGGCCGCGGTGGCGGAGATCACGGTCGAGGTCTCGCTCGGCCAGTACTGGGCGTTGCCGGCCGACGACACCCCGACGCTGGTGGGGGCGTTGATCGGCTGGAGGAACGTGTCGGTGATCGAGTAGCGGCCGTCCGCATCGGTCTGCACCCCCAGCCCCACCGCGGCCACCTGGATGTTCGAGATGGGCATGCCGGTGGCCAGGTCGGTGACCCTCCCGGTGATGGTCGCGGGCAGCTTGCGGTGCAGGCGGATCGTCCGCTCGGCGGTCTCGTCGCGGGCCAGGTCGAACGAGCCGGTGCCGTCGCCGTACCAGCCGGGAGGCTCGGCCACGCCGTAGAACGAGCCCGTCGTCGCGCCCGCCGGCAGCAGGGTGATCGACGGGAACGAGGCCCAGCCCTGGTCGTCGGTGGTGGCGTTGCCGGTGGGGCCGCGTACGCCGACGCCGGGGATCGGGGTGCCGGTGTCGGCGTCCAGGACGCGGATCCGCGCGCTCGCCGTGTAGGTGGGCGGCGGGCTCTTCAGGTGGCCGATCCCGAGGCCCGTCGACCCGCAGCTGGGCAGGGTGAAGGTCGTCGTGGTGAGGACGGGCTGGAGGTTGGAGCCGGCGGGCGGGGCCGACCCGAACGCCGCCGTCTGCGGCCGGTTGTCGCGGGCGAGCGGCACGTCGGTGAGGTGGGCGATGCCGTTCGCGTCGGTGAAGGCCGTCGGGAAGGCGGTCACCCCCTCGGGCCGGGCGACCGACACCGTCACCTTCGAGTCGGCCACGGGCCGACCGGTCGTGTCGTCGATGACCTTGACGTATGCGTCGCCGTAGCAGGCCTTCACGGCGACGAGGTCGATCACGTTCGGGCCGGCGAGGGTGAGCGTCCCGCTCCCGAAGCCCATCCAGTAGCCGTCGACGCTGGCGTTGACGCTCACGCCGGTGGGCCCGTTGTTCGTGCTGAGGGGCACGTTGCTGATCGTGTAGGTCCCGTCGGCCGCCGTGGTCGCCCCGGGCACCCCGCTGTTCGACGCCACCCGAGCCCCGGGAAGCGGCACCCCGGTCGAGATCACCGGGCTCTGCGGGTCGGTCAGGTCGCGGGTGCCCTCGGTGACGCGACCGGAGAACGAGGTGGTGTGCTTGGCGATGAGCGACACATCGAGGTGCGTCACCAGGTTGCAGGCGATCGTCGCCTGCGGGTTGGCCGGCCAGCTGCCGTCCTTGCCGAAGTTGAACTGGTCGGTGATCGGCTGGTTCGTCCGGCCGACGGCGATGTTCTCGAGGAGGTAGTGGCCGTTCGCATCGGTCCGGGCGACGCTGCCCGTGTTGAAGCGGGCCACGCCGACATCCGCGAGCGGCGCACCCGTCTCGCGGTCGGTCACGGTCCCCTCGAGCGAGCCGGTGCACGCCGGGATCAAGCCGAACTCGAGGTCGATCGAGCCGCCCACCTGGCGGGTGATCCCCTTCGCGGTGCCGGTCACGGTGAAGCCGGCGGTCACCGCCGGGGCGTCGGCGGCGGCCGTGACCGTGAGCACCACCGTCCGGCCCGGCTCCACCGTCGGGGGCAGCGACGCGGTCACGCCCGTCGGCAGGCCGTTGATGGAGAGGGCGATCGGGTCGGTGAACCCGTTGTCGGTGAGGACCGAGAGGTTGTAGCTCGTGGACGCGCCGGGGTTCAGCAGGGTGGACGGCGGCGTGATGACGAGGGCGAAGTCGCGGTGGAGCGTGATGGTGGTGGCGTCCACGCTCGCCGCGCCGTGGTCGTCGATCACCTGCAGGGCGATCGGGTAGGCCACCTCGGGCTCGCACGGCCCGCCGCAGAGGATCGGCCCGAACTGGTCGAACGGGAGCGCGGGCTGGAGGTCGCCGATGCCGAAGTCGCCGGTGCCGATCTTCCACCGGTAGGTGAGCGGGTCGCCGTTCGGGTCCGAGGAGCCCGTGCCGTCGAGCAGCAGGTCGCGGCCGAGGATCAGGTCGTAGGGGCCGCCGGCATCGGCCACGGGCGGGGCGTTGGTGGTCACCGTGAACGGCGAGGTGGTCGACGCGGACGCGCTCGGCCCGACCGCGAGCGCGGTGGCCGTGAGCTGCGTGAGCCCGGCCGGCGTGGCGGGCGCGATCACCAGCGTCGTCGTCGCCTTGCCGTCCGCTCCGGACGTGGCCACGGCGGTGGAGGCGCCGACGGTGAACTGGACGGGCCGGCCGGGCATCGGCGTGCCGGTTCCGGCGCGGTCACCGTGGCGGTCACGACCACCCCGGCCCCTGGGCGCCGGTGGTGGCCCCGCTGTAGGTGATCGCCGGGGCGACGGTCGCGCCGGCGGTCACGATGTCGGCGCGCCACGACGCCCGTGCCGTCCGCCGCCTGGATCGCCCGGCGAGGCGGGGCCGGCCGAGTACCACGCGGTGGTGACCGTGCCTCCGACATCCACGGGGATGGTCGGGCGCCCGTCGCCGGATCGAAGCGCCCGGCCACCAGCTCGGCCCGCAGCCGGGTGCGGTTGTGGACCTTGACCGCCGCCGGCGGCCGGCGTGGCGTCGTCGATGGTGAACGCGGGCACCGGCACGGACGGCAGGTCGCCGACCGCCGCGGTCGTGGCGGCCGATCCTGGCGGCGACGGGGTCGGCGGCGCTCGGCGCCGGCCGGGGCGGAGGTGTTCTCGGTGGTCGTCGTCAGGGCGCCGGCCGTAGAGGTCGATGCCTGGCTCGGCGCGCAGGGTGCGGCCGGCGCGGCGGCGAGGCGGGCGGTGGCCCCACCGCCGTCGGCGGCGCAGTCGATCACCTCGCCCAGCACGAGGACCCAGACCCACCGTCCGTCGGTGCCCTCGGCGCGGGCGGCACCGGCCGCCACCCAGGTGCGGTCCAGCAGCGCCTCGGCATCGGCCGTGCGGTTCTGCCACGTCGCCAGGGCGTCGGCCGGCAGCTTCGGGCCGCGCAGCACGAGCTGGTCGGTCTCGGCGCCGTCGGGGTAGCCGGCGTCGCCGAGGCGGTCCGCGAGCGTGCTGCCGTCGCTGCCCACGGCGGTGAGGTCGAGGTGGGCGGCCAGGTCGTCGGCGTGGCGCTGGGCCGCCTCCTGCAGGGTCGGCGACACGAGCAGGTCGAGGCGGCCGGCGGCGGCCCGCAGGTCCGACAGCGCGGTCACGAGGTCGGCCGCCTCGCCCGGCACCTCGAAGCTGGCGTCGCAGCCGGACGCGGGCGGGATGGTCACCGGATCGGGGTCGGTGGTGGGCGGCGCGTCGCCGGCCACCACCGTGACCGTCGCCGTGTCGGTGGCCGTCTGGCCGGCCAGGTCGGACACGGTCACGATGACCTCGTAGGTCCCCACGTCGAGTTGGCCGAGGTCGAGGTCGATCGGGCCGGCCGGGAGGCGCCGGGTCACCTGGCGCGGGAAGCCGGCGTCGGGCGAGGACACGTTCACGGTGAGCGAGCGGCGGTCGAACTCGCCGGGCGACGAGATGCGGCCGTGGAGCGTCGCGTGGTCGCTCGACGAGGCCACGAGGTCGTCGACGCTGACCGTGGGCGGCCCGGGGACCACGGTGATGGTGCGGGTGGTCGACGCCGTCCGGCCCCGGCCGTCGGTGACCGTGAGCTTGACGGTGTACGAGCCCGAGTCGGCGAAGAGGTGGTCGGGGCTGCGCTTCGTCGAGGTGGTGCCGTCGCCGAAGTCCCACGCCCACGAGGCGAGGCCGGCGGGGGCCACCGAGTCGTCGGTGAAGGTGACCGGCTCACCGGCCTTGGGCGCGGTGGGCGACAGGTGGAACGTGGCCTTGGGCGGCAGCGGGTTGGTGCAGTTCGGGAGCTCCAGGACCGGATCCCCGCCCTCGTCGACGAGCGTCGCCGTGAAGCGCGTCTCGACGTGAGCGGTGCCGCTGATGTCCCAGAGCACGCCGTCCCAGTTGTCGAACTCGACGTCGTCGGAGCCGCAGTAGCTGTAGGGCACCCAGCTCCCGTCGCCGTCGCGCTCGAGGTGGAGGTCGGCGTCGACGCTCGGGGCGAACTGGATGGAGGTGCCGTCGCCCTCAGCGAACTTGAAGGGATCGTTGCGCCGGGTGATGGCCAGCCAGTCGTAGATCCAGAAGCCTCGGTTGAAGAAGCCGCACTGGTTCAGCTGGGCGCAGTCGTAGAGGTGGTCGACGTCGCTGATCTGCTTCAGCCCGGAGATGGTCACCGATCCGTCGTCACGCTCGACCGAGACCCGATCGAGGGGCAGCCCGGTCGTGGTGCGCAGCGCGGGCAGGATCGAGTGCGAGACCGTGCTCTGGCCGAAGGGCGTCGTCGTGTGGATCGTGAAGGCACCCGGACCGGTGGTCTCGTCGAGCGTGGGCGTGGCGGCGTCGAGGTCGACCGTCCCGGACCGCTCGAGCACGACGGGCGCGGCGCTCGGGCCCCCGTCCTCGTCATAGTCGTAGGTGCCGTCGATCGTGGGGTCCGAGGGGTCGGGCGGCACCAGCCCCTCGTAGTGGCGCGACCAGTCCGTGATCGTCTGCTCCCACGTGTAGACGAGGTGCGTGGGGGCCCGGACGGTGGCGTCGACCACCACGGTCACGGGCGCGTCGTCCACG
This sequence comes from Acidimicrobiales bacterium, assembly GCA_041394165.1. Lineage (GTDB taxonomy): Bacteria > Actinomycetota > Acidimicrobiia > Acidimicrobiales > Iamiaceae > Aquihabitans. Next base: position 38,738 of record JAWKIT010000005.1, on the reverse strand, counting down.
GTTGCGGTGGCCGAGAGCTCGGCGTCGCCGGCCGTCGCCCCCGCATCCACCTCAGCGGTCGCCTCGCCGAGGGCGTCGGTGGTGGCGTCGGCCGACGCGATCGAGGGGGCCGCCGGGTCGTCGCCGGTGCCCTCGGCGGTGAACTCGATCGGCGCGTCGGCCAGGGCGTCGGTCCCGTCGTCGAAGTCGTCGGGCGTCGCCTCCTCCGCGGTGGTGGCCTCGGCGTTGCCCGCCCGGTCGACGGCCTGCGTCGCCACCGGTGCGCCGGGCGAGGCGGCCGTGCCGCGCCGCTTGCCGTTGGCCAGCAGCGTGACCTTCACGGGCGTCCGACGGGAGCGGGCCAGCCCGGCCTTGCTGCTCGGGCTGGCACCGGCGACCGACATCGTGGCCGTGACCACCTTCGGGTCGATGCGGACGTCCTGGCCCACCTTGAGGTGGCCCTTGGGCCGGGTGGTGGTCACGGTCTTGGTGCCGATGGTGGCCGTGGCGCCGACCCGCACGAGCGTCCCGCCGGCGCTCGGCGTGAGCGGGATCGTGAGCACCACCACGCCGTCGCGGAGCGGTGGCGAGCCGGTGAGCGAGACGGTGCGTGGCTTGCCGACCGCGGTCCACGTCTTGCCGTCGCTGCTGCGCTGGGCCGAGACCGTCGCCTGGGTGGCGCCCAGCGCCTGCAGGGCGTCGAGGTGGACCTCGAGGTCGCCCGAGAGCATCAGGGCCGGGAGGTCCGTCGCCGCCCACCCCTCGGTGTCGGCGGGCTCCCCGCCGAGCCGCGTCGTCCCCCACGCCGCCGCGTAGGCGGTCAGCGCGCCGAACGGGAGGTTGGTGCGGCTGGGCCGCCCGAGGGTGTCCACGCCGAGCGGCGCGGTCTTGGTGAGGTCGAGGGTGCCGAGGCCCACCGGATCGGCGCGCGGGTAGAGCGTCGTGGCCACCGGGCACGAGGCGGTGCAGCCGTCGTCGTTCAGGTCCTTCTTGGGGTGGTCGGCGGCCCCGTCGAGCACCACGGTCGACGCAGCCGGGCAGCCCGAGCTGCTCGACGTGCCGCACGTCTGGAGCCACTGGTCTCGGAACCGGCGGAGGTCGCGCATGTCGACCGCGCCGTCGGCCTCGCTGTGGAGCGCGACGCCGTCGATCACGGGGCCGAGCGCGTCGTCGCGCGACACCGGCACGCCCGAGCGCGGTGCCGAGCTGACCACCCGCCGGTTGCCGTCGGCCGATGGGTCGTTCACGTCGAGTGCGGCGATGAGGCCTTCGGGGGCGCCCGTCAGCGTGGCGAACGCGTCGATCCGAGGGGCGGCGTCGGGCCCGACGTCGGCGATGGCGTGGTCGATGATCAGCTGCCGGATCTGACCGGCCGTCAGCGTCGGGGCGAACTGGGCGACGAGGCCCGCCAGGGCGGCGACGTAGGGGCTGGCGCCCGAGGTGCCGCGGAAGGTGCGGTAGCCGCCTCCGGCGTTGGCGCTCACGGTGTTGACCCCGGCGGCCGAGACGTCGGCCCCCACGTTCGAGAACGAGGCCCGCTGGCGCTGGGCGTCGATCGCCCCCACCACGATGATCGGGTTGGCCACGCCGTCGGGCCAGTTCGCCGACGCCCAGGCGAAGCCCGACTTGGAGCTGGCGCGGATCTTCTCGTAGGTCGTGCAGGGCGTCTGGCCCAGCGGGGTGCAGAACGTGGCGTTGCCGCTGACGCCGCTGTCGTTGCCTGCGGCCTGGACGATCACGACGTCCTGCGACGCCGCCACCCGCGCCAGCGCGAGGTCGACCTTGCCGATCTGGGCGATCTCGCGCAGGTAGCCGTCCTCGGTGTTGGGGGTGCACGCCCCCGTGCCGCCGGCGTCGTCGGCGGCACCAGGTCCGCACGTCCGGTTCCGGAAGGTCGTCGCCCAGACCGCCCCGGCCTGCGCGAACGACACCGAGTTGATGCTGAGGTTGATGGCCCGCAGGTTGGGGGCCACCCCCGCCGTCCCCTTCTGCTTCTCGAGGAGCAGGTTGTTCACGGCACCGAGGGCGCTGAAGAAGGTCGACCCTCCGGGCCCCGCCTTCGTGCTCGCCGACGCCGCCGAGGCCACGAGGTGCGCCGTCGGGTTGGCGCCGACGTTGGCGCCGGCCAGCTGCGCGGCCACGCCGGTGCCGTGGCCCTGCGCCGGGATGCCCGGCGGGTTGCCGACGCAGATGCCGAGGCAGTTCGGGAGGAAGTCGATCCGCTTCGACCCGCCCGCCGCGGGTGCCAGCTCCGGGTGCGCCAGGTCGTAGCCGGTGTCGACCACCCCGATGTCGACCTTCGACGAGCCGGCCTTGCGGATGGCGTCGAGCAGGTTCCAGGCCTGCGGGAACCGGGCCTGCTCCACGCCGTAGGACCCGGACGGGGCCCCGGCGGGCGTCGGGTAGCCCACCCAGTTGAAGCCGCCCGAGACGACGGTGGCCGGCAGCGGGCCGGGGAGGTCCGCCGAGTCGCCGAGCGGGTCGAGCGCGGCCGCGAGCACCCCGGGGAGCTCCGGGCGCGTCGAGCGCGGCGTGCAGGTCGTCGAAGGTGCCGTCGCCGGGATCCGGGATGGTCACCATCAGGATCGGCGTGTTCGGGATGCGACCGGCAAGTCGGGCGTTGGCGGCGGCGAGGGCGCGGTTGGCCTCGGCCACCGTCGCCGAGTCGCTGAACTGGAGGACGATCGTGGTGCGCGACACCGTGAGGCCCCAGGTCGGCTCGACGGCGAACGAGTCGAGGTCCTCGGCCTGGCTCAGCCCGGTGGGCAGGTGCAGCGAGACCGGCGAGTCGCCCGGGCCGCTGAAGCCGTTGGGCCCGACCCGGATCGTGGCGGTCGCCGCCGGCGCGGCGCCGGCCGCCGGCGAGGAGACGGCGATCTCGCGATCGTCGGGGATCGCGACCGTGAAGGCGCCGCCGACGGGCACGTCGCCCGAGTCGAAGATCGTGTCGGCGCCCTGGATCCGCCGGGTGCCGGACGCGGCGTTGGTGATCACGATGCTCTGGCCGACGACCACGTCGATGGTGGCGGGATCGAAGCCGGCGTCGGTGAGCGACACCGCGAACGGCGTCGGGACCGGCGGGGTCTCCGGGTCGACCGCGGCCTCGGCTCGCGGCAGCGTCGCCAGCGAACCGACCAGCACCGCGAGCGCGCTGATCGCCGCCGCGGCCCGCCCCCGTCGACCCCTGGTGCCCATCTCGGGCATTGGACTACGGCACCGGCTCGCAGCGCATCCGTAGTCGACTACGTAGACGGCCTCGCCGACCCGCCCCCGAACGCGCCTCGACCCTCGACGCGAGGTCGAGGGTCGAGGGTTCGACGGTGGAGGGTGCGGACGTGCGCTCGGCTCAGAACCCGCCCATGTCGTGGTCCATCGAGGCACCCATGCCCGAGCCGGCCCGCGTGTTGTGGCAGGTGTCGTCGGGGTCGTGGATGGCGGTCCCCCCGAAGATGCAGGGCATCATCCCGGCGTACACGTCCGGGCGGAACGTCATGTCGTCGAGCACCCACACGTGGAGCATGTAGTAGTTCGCCATGTTGACGTTGACGCCGTTCTGGTTGGCGCACGAGGTGTCGGAGGTGTTGAACCCGACCATCTTGGCGTCGCTCTTGCGGAAGCAGATCTTCGGGTGGTGGTGCCACCAGTCGTTGTTCCCGGCGAAGCCGGCGGGCGGCAGGCCCGTGCTGGTCCGCACGTAGTAGTCGAAGCCGACGAGCTTGGCCGAGGGGCCGTTGCCGTCGAACTGGAGCACCTCGGGGTGGGCGTAGTCGAACACGTCGTCGAGCCCGACGCTGTCGAGGATCGGGTCGTCCTTGTCGAAGTTCGGGTCGTTGAGCATGGCCGGCGTGATGCCGCCCTGGATGTGGTGGGTGCCCATGCCGCTCACGTAGCCGGTGGCCTCGCGGAAGCCGTCGGCCTCGGCCTCGCCCCGGGTGGGCCACTGCAGGGCGTAGGCCTTGGCGGCGTCGAGCTGGTCGGAGAGGGTGAGGCACTGCGACCACGAGAGCGGGCCCTTGTGGGTGCCGGCGTACCAGTTCACGGTGCCGGCGGCCGGGCCATCGGTGACCGGGATCTCCTCGGTGGGGTGGCACCACCAGGGCACCGGGCCCCCGTTGGCCTTGATGACCGAGGCCATCTCCTTGTACGTGCACGAGCTGAGCAGCAGCACCATGGCCGCGCCCAGCAGCAGCCCGCGTGAACGACGCATCGACGCATCCCCCTGGTCGGTTCCCCTTGCCTGCGACGGTACCGCAACGGCGGCGCCCCGTCCCGGGGCTCGGGCGGTCGCTCACAGAACCCTCACACCTCCCACCCCGCCGTTTGCGAGCCGCAGGGGGCGGGTAGCCGCCAGGTGCGGGCCAGCCGACGACGGCGAAGGAGCCGACATGGAGCGCTCGGGCACGACCGCCACCACGCCCACCCACCTGGAGGACCTGCGCCAGCTCGTCGCTCGGCCCGGGCCGTACCTCACGGTCGTCGCCTCCCGCCCGGAGCCCATCGAGGCGGCCGTCGAGTCCCTGGCGCACGAGGTGCGCCACGAGGTGGGCGGCTCGCCGCTGGCGGCGTGCGCCGAGGAGGTGGCCGCCGCGGTGCGCGCCGGGTTCCCGCAGGCGGCGGGGCTCGTGGTCGTCGCCGACGAGGGCGGCGTGGTGCTCGTGGAGCACCTCGAGGAGCCGCCCCGCCGCCCCGGCACGAGCTACGGCGCCGTGCCCGAGCTCGCCGCCGTCGTGGCCCGCCGGGCGACCACCATCCCCGTCGTGGTCGCGACCATCGACCGCACCGGGGCCGACCTGCTGTGGTCGGCCCCGCTCCCCGCGGGCGCCACCGCGATCGGCGGCGCCGAGGTGGCCGGCCGCCAGGACGAGATCCGCAAGGTGCGCGGCGGGGGCTGGTCGCACCGGCGCTACCAGCAGCGCGCCGAGGACGCCTGGGAGCGCACCGCCTCCGCGGTGGCCGAGGCGATCGAGGGCCAGGTCCGCGAGATCGGTGCCCGCCTGGTGGTCGCGAACGGCGATCTGCGCATGCTCCAGCTGGTGCGAGACCGCCTGGCCGACCCCGTCGCCGCGCTGGTGCGCGAGGTGCCGGGCAGCCGCAGCGAGGACGGCAGCGCCGACGACCGCGACGCGGCGGCGCAGCGGTGGGTGCGCACCGCCGTGGCCGAGGACACCCGCGCCGTGCTCGCCCGCTTCGACGAGGAGCTGGGCCAGGGCGACCGGGCCGCCGCCGGCTGGGACGACGTGCTCGCCGCCCTGCGCGAGTCGCGCGTCGAGGTGCTGCTCGTCCACGACCGGGGCGAGCCCGAGCCGACCGCCTCGTACGTTCCCGACGAGCCGAGCCTCGTGTCGCGCTCGCCCGCCGACCTCGACGGGCTGGGCGCCGACGACCTGCGCGCCGCCCGTGCCGTCGACGTCGCCGTCCGCGCCGCGCTCCTCACCGGTGCCGACGTCCGCATCGTCCCCACCACCCCCCGCCTCGCCGACGGCATCGGCGCCCTCCTGCGCTGGTGACCTCGCCCCGGTCGAGCCGGCCCCGCCCCGGCGTACCGACCGCGATCGTCGTCAGCGGGCCAACGATGATCGCGGTCAGTACGGAGGGATCGCCGGCGCCGCGGCCACGACCCGTCGATCGCGGTTGACGGCGCCCCACCCACCGCGGAGGATGCGGCGATGGCGCCCGACACCGCTCCCGACGACGACCTCCGCCGCCGCCGGCTCGCCGTCCTCGACGAGCACTTCCGCTCGGAGATCGACCACGACTGGGCCGCGTGCCTCGCCACCTTCGCGGGCCTGCCGCGCTACGAGATCGTCGCCACCGGCGCCGTGCACGAGGGCGACGAGGCCGTGATCGCCTACCACTCGGCCCAGCGCACCGCGTTCCCCGACCAGCGCCACGAGCACGTCCGCATGCACGTCGCCGACGACGACACCATCATCAGCGAGTTCGACCTCCTGGGCACCAACAGCGGCGAGTTCCTCGGCCTCCCGCCCACCGGACGGTCGTTCCGGGTCGCGGTCATCGCCGTGTTCACCTTCGAGGGCGAGCGGATCACCAACGAGCGGGTCTACCTCGACGGGGCCAGCCTGCTGCGCCAGATCGGCCGGGAGGAGCTGCTGCCGCTCGCCGGCACCACCGACTTCGCCGCCGCGCAGATGCGCTGAGCCCACCGTGGAGGTCGACGACCGGCGCACCCCCGACGACGAGCTCGGGCCCCCGATCGCGGCCGGGCGCGACGCCACCATCCACGACGCCGGGCCCGGTCGGGTGCTGCGGCGCACCGGGGGCGACCGCGACCTGCGCGGCGAGTCCGAGGTGATGGAGCACGTGCGCGCCGCCGGCTACCCCGTGCCCGAGGTGCACCGGGTGGGCCCGGGCGAGCAGGTGCTCGAGCGCGTCGACGGGCCGACGATGCTCGCCGACCTCGAGGCCCACCCGTGGCGGGTCGGCGCCCACGCCCGGCTGCTCGCCGACCTGCACGCCCGGCTCCACCGCATCGGGGCCCCCACCGGCCTCCGGCCCTACGAGCTCGAGGGCGACGTCGTGGTCCACCTCGACCTGCACCCCGGCAACGTCATCCTGGCCGAGCGCGGGCCCGTGGTGATCGACTGGACCAACGCCCGCCGGGGACCGGCGGCGGCCGACGTCGCCCTGTCGTGGATCCTGATGGGCGCCTTCGAGCTCGACCAGGAGCCGCTCGCCGGCCCGCTCCCCCGCCGGCTCGTCGGCCGGGCCGAGCGCGCCGCCATCCCCCGCATCCGCCGCCGGCTGGTGCGCACCTTCCTCGCCGCGAGCGGGGTGGAGGGCGAGGCGCGCACCCTGCTGGGCGCGGTGGCCGAGGTCCGCCTCGGCGACCGCAACGTCCGGCCCGCCGAGGCCGCGGCGATCCGCGAGCTCGTGGCCCGCCACGCCGTCGAGCCCACCAGCACCTGACCGCTCAGCGCACCGCCCTGCCGCCCCGCCGCGCCCCGCCAGGACCAACGTACCTCCGTGTGGGGGGCTTGCCGCAACCGATCGATCCGTGCTCTCTGTACCCGGCGCCGGCGCCTCGCCGGGCCGAGAGGAGCAGCGCGTGACCACCTCGCTCGTGATCGAGCTCGACGATCCCCGGGCCCTCGAGCCCGCCCTCGCCGGGGGGAAGGGCGCCGGCCTGGCGCGCCTGCGCCGCATCGACGACGTCCTCGTGCCCGACGGGTTCGCGGTGACGACCGACGCGTTCGCCGCCGTCGCCGCCCTGGACGACGAGGGGCTCGATCGCCTCGACGACCTCGACCCCGGCGTCGCCGGGCGGGCGGCCGCCGACCGGCGCGCCGCGCTCGAGGGCATCGCCCTCCCCGATGGCCTCCGCGGCGCGATCGACGTCGCGCTGGGCCGCTTCGCCGCCGGCACCCGGTTCGCCGTGCGCTCGAGCGCCACCGCCGAGGACCTGGCGACGGCGTCGTTCGCCGGCCAGCACGAGTCGTTCCTCGGCGTCGAGGCCGACCAGGTGGCGACCCACGTCCGCCGCTGCTGGGCCTCGCTGTTCACCGACCGCGCCGTCGCCTACCGACGGCGGGAGGGCATCAACCACCGGACCGTGCGGATGGCCGTGGTGGTCCAGGCGATGGTCGCCGCCGACGCGTCGGGGGTCCTCTTCACCGCCGACCCGCTGACCTCGAACCGCCGGGTCGCCGCGGTCGAGGCGGTGGCCGGGCTCGGCGATCAGCTCGTCTCCGGGACCGCCGAGGCGACCACCTGGCGCGTCCGCGAGGGCGAGGTCGTCGAGCGCCGCGACGCCGGGGGATCGGCCACCGCGGTCCTCGACGACGAGCAGGTGCTCGGGCTCGTCGGGCTCGGCCGACGGATCGAGGCCGCCCTCGGTGCCCCCCAGGACCTGGAGTGGTGCCTCGAGGGCGGGCGGGCGTGGATCGTGCAGAGCCGACCGATCACGACGCTGTTCCCCATCCCCGAGGTCGACGACGACCGACCGCACGTCTACGTGTCGGTGGGCCACCAGCAGATGATGACGGACCCGATGACGCCCCTCGGCCTGTCGGTGTGGCAGCGGACCGCCGCCCGGCCCATGCACGAGGCGGCCGGCCGGCCCTTCATCGATGTGGCCGACGCCCTCGCCTCGCCGGGCGCCCGCACCGGGCTGATCGCCATGTTCCAGCGCTCGGACCCGCTGATCGGCGGGGCCCTGCAGGCGATCGTCGACCGCGGCGACCTGGCCCCGCCCCCGGACGGGGCGCCGACGCCGCCGGCGGGCCCACCGCTCGGCGCCGAGCCCCCGCCGGTGGAGGAGGGACCGGCGCTCGTCGCCGAGCTGGTCGCCGCCACCGAGGCATCGCTCGCCGAGCTGGACGCCCACCTGGCCGGCGCCACCGGCGCGGAGCTCCTCGACCGCATCGCGGACGACCTGGCGACCCTGGCGACGCGGCTGTTCGACCCGCGGAGCCACCAGGTGATCATGGCCTCGATCGAGGCCATCTGGTGGTTGGGCGACCACCTGGGCGACGGGCTCGGGGAGGCCGGCGCCGCCGACGTGCTGGCCCGCTCGGTGCCCGGCGACGTCACCTCCGAGATGGGCCTGGCGCTGATGGACGTGGCCGACGCGATGCGGCCGCATCCGGCGGTGGTCGCCCTCCTCGACGAGCTCGACGAGCTCGACGGCGATGTGGCTGGAACGGGTGGCGACGACGACCTGCTCGATCGGCTGGGCGCGGTCCCGGGTGGCGCCGAGGCCCGGCGGGTGCTCGACGGCTGGCTGGCCCGGTACGGCATGCGCGGCCCGGGCGAGATCGACCTCGGGCGACCCCGCTGGGCCGAGCGGCCGACGGCGCTCGTGGCGCTCCTGCGCTCGCACGTCCGCCACCTCCCGCCTGGGGAGGCCGGGCGCCGGTTCGAGGCGGGTCGGCGCGAGGCGGAGGCCGCCGCGACGGCCGTCCTCGCCCGGCTCCGCGCCCTCCCCGACGGCGAGGCCGAGGCGTCGGAGGCCGCCCATCGCATCGCGCTGATCCGCACGTTCCTCGGCTACCGCGAGTTCCCCAAGTACGGCCTGATCCGACGGTACGGGCTCTACCGGCGGGCGCTGCTCGCCGAGGCCGAGCGGCTCGTGGCGGACGGCGCCCTCGCCACCGCCGACGACCTCTGGCTCCTGCGCTTCGAGGAGCTCCAGCAGGTCGTGGCCAGCGGGCGCAGCGATGCGGCGACCCTCGAGCGGCGGCGGGCCGACCTGGCGGCGTTCGCCGCCCTGGCGCCCCCGCGCGTGATGACCGGCGAGGGCGAGGTGGTGCGGGCCGACTACGGGCGGGCTGGCCTCCCGGAGGGCGCGCTCGTGGGCCTCGGCGTGTCGGCCGGGATCGTCGAGGGCCGAGCGCGGGTGGTGCTCGACCCGTCGCGCGCTCGGCTCGACCCCGGTGAGGTCCTGGTCACGCCCCACACCGACCCGAGCTGGTCGCCGCTCTTCACGATCGCCGGCGCGCTGGTCACCGAGGTCGGCGGGCTGACGACCCACGGCGCGGTCGTGGCCCGCGAGTACGGCCTGCCGGCGGTGGTCGGGGTCGAGGGCGCGACCCGCCGGATCGTCGACGGTCAGCTGGTCCGGGTGCACGGGGCGGACGGCTACGTCGAGGTGCTCGACCGATCGTGAGGGCCCGATCGCCGACCTCGAAGGTCTCTGGGCACGGCGACCCGCCGGGCGTAGGGTGCGCGCGACCCATCGCCCTCGGGAGGCCCCATGCGCCGTAGCGCCGCCGCCGTGCTCGTGTTCGTCACCGTCGCCCTCGGGCTGACCATCGTCGCCCACCCCGGGGGCGCCCTCAGCGACTCGTACCGACGGTGGACGAGCGGGAAGACGGCGACCTGCAGCAGCGACGCGGGCGGGGCCCGCGTGAACCTGTCGAACCAGAACGTCGAGTTCTCGTCGCTGCTCGCCACCGACCAGTTCACGATCAACTACATCCTCGACGGCGTGAACCACCCGAACGGGCCGTTCACGGTGGAGCAGACGAGCGGCACCAAGGCCTACGGCGGGTTCACCCAGGACTTCGACGCGTACCCGTTCACCTTCGGGTTCCGCCTCGACACGATCCGCAACGGCTCGGTGATCTACCGGAGCCAGATCACCCTCACCTGCACCGGCGACGGGAGCGTGCCGGCGAACGTCGTCGACACGTTCGTCCCCACCGACCCCTACCGCCGGTGGAAGGGGCCCAAGACGGCCACCTGCTCGCACACGGCCGGCGCCGCCAAGGTGTCGTTCACCGAGCAGGACGTCGAGTTCAACGACCTCCCGGCGGGCGCCCAGTTCACGATCCACTACATCGACGACGGCGTGGACACGGTGAACGGGCCGTTCGCGGTCGAGCAGCAGAACGGGACGAAGGCGTACGCCTCCTTCAGCGAGGTGTTCCCGAGCTACCCGTTCACCTTCGCCTTCCGGATCGACACGCTCATCGGCGGCCAGGTCACCTACACGAGCAAGCTCGTCGTGACGTGCACCGGCGACGGCACGAGCACCGTGGCCCCGATCCACGCCGCCGTCACCCCCGCCCCGTTCGCGTCGTGGACCGCCTTCGTGAAGCGCCAGTACCAGGACATGACGGCGAAGGACCCGACCGCCTCGAACCTGGCCGCGTGGATCGACAAGCTGAGCACCGGCGCCGCCACCAAGGGCGAGCTGATCGACGGGCTGCGGCGCACCTCGGACAACGTGAACGCCGTCGACCCCGCGGTGCGCCTCTACCGCGCCTTCCTCCAGCGCACCCCCGATGCCGGCGGCCTGCGCTTCTGGGTGGCCCGCCGCCACACCGGCGCCTGGACGCTCTACCGGATGGCCGACCAGTTCTCCAGCTCCAACGAGTTCAAGACCAAGTACGGCACGCTCACCAACCGACAGTTCGTGGAGCGGATCTACACCGACGTGCTCGGGCGCACGCCCGACACCGGCGGCATCGACTTCTGGACCGGCCGCCTCGACGCCCGCGCCAAGACCCGGGGCCAGGTGATGGTCGGGTTCTCCGAGAGCAGCGAGTACAAGCGCAAGCAGGCCGAGAGCACCGACGTCTCGGTGATCTCGATCTTCCTGCTGGGCCGCCGACCCACCGAGCTCGAGGTGGCCGACTGGGTGTCGCGCCAGAAGGCGGGCACCTCCCGCGCCGAGCTGGCCAAGGAGCTCCTGACCAGCCCGGCCTACGCCGCCCACGTCGGAAGCTGAGCGCTCGGCTCGTCAGCGCGAGGACCCGGGCATGGCGTCGAGCCCGACCTGGGTCGGCACCGCGGCCAGGAGCCCTCGGGCGACGTCGTCGAGCGGGATGCCCGAGCTGTCCGACACCCGGTTGAGCAGCACGAAGGCGGCCACCGTGGCGACCGCGCCGAGGAGCTGCTCGTCGTCGAGCACGCCCGCCGCCTCGGCGCGCGCGGCGTCGAGCGACGAGCGCCGCCGCACGAGCGCCTCGGTCAGGGCCAGCAGCTCGGCGCCGTGGGCCACCCCCGCGTCGCCGCGCCCGGCGGCCGCGTCGGCCAGGTCCGGCGCCGGGCCGTCGCCGCCCGCCATCGCGAGCAGCTGGGCGTGGCCCGCCGAGCAGTAGAAGCAGCGGTTGAGCGACGAGACCCTCGTGGCGATCGCCTCGAGCTGGGTCCGGGCCAGGCCCCGACGACCGGGCATCGACGGATCGAGGAGGTCGGGCAGGTAGAGGGCGTTCACGAGGTCGATCTGGAGCCCGGCCTCCTCGGGCACGAGGCTGTGACCACGGCGAACGTTGACGTGGTAGGTGCCGGGGCCGAGCTCGGCGGCGAGGCCCTCGGCGGTGAGCATCGGCACGCGAGCCCCGAGGTCGGCGGCCCCGCGGGGCGCTGGCGCGACGGCTCCCCGGCCCGGGCTCGGGCAGCGGCAGGGCTCGAGCTCCAGCCCGACGCACAGCAGGTCGATGGCGATCACCTTGGCGGCGACCGCGGCGACCTCCACGTACTCGTCGATCACTGTGCCCGGCCCGAGCACGGCGTCGAGCGGCTCGTCCTGCAGCGATGCCGGGTCGTGGACCACCGTGGCGACGAGGTCGCGGTGGTGGTCGGTCAGGCTCGGATCGGCCCCCCGGCGCACGGCCGCCGCCGCCCGGCACTCGGCGGCCACCGCCACCCGCTGGGCGCTGGTGAGCCAGCGACCGGGGCGCTCGAGCGAGCGCCACACGGCGCCCACGGCCGCGGCGATCTCGCCATCGGCCCGCGCCTCGAGCTCCTGCACCCCCACGCCGGCCAGCCTAGGAGGACCGGCGTGCGGCGAGCTCCGACCGTTTGGCCGGCAGCCGGGCCGGGTAGCCGCGACCACCATGTTCTTCGACAACGCGCACGGCGTGTGGCGGGCGCTCGTCATCGGCGTGGCCGCCTACGCCCTCCTGGTGCTGGCCGTGCGCGTCGGCGGGAAGCGCACGCTCAGCAAGATGAACGCGTTCGACCTCATCGTCACCGTCGCGCTGGGCTCCACCCTGGCCACGGTGGCCCTGTCCTCGGACGTGTCGCTCGCCGAGGGCGCGACCGCGTTCGGGGTGCTGGTCGCGGCGCAGTTCGCCGTGGCCTGGTCGTCCGTCCGGGTCGCCGGCGTCCGGCGGGTGGTGAAGGCCCGGCCGGTCCTGCTCGTGGACCGGGGTCGGATCCGCGCCGACGTCTGCCGGCGCGAGCGGCTCACCGAGGGCGAGGTGCGCCAGGCCGTGCGAGCGTCCGGGGTCGGCGGCCTGCATCAGGTCGCCGCCGTCGTGCTCGAGACCGACGGGAGCCTGAGCGTGATCACCGACGGGAAGCTGGGCGACGCCGACGCGCTCGCCGACGTGGACGGCGCCGACCTCCGCCCGCGCCCCTGAGCCTGGGGAGCCCCCAGCGATCCCTGGGGGGCGGCCCCCGGGCGACGTGTCCGGTTCGCTCGGCCCAATGGGGCCATGGCCCACCCCACCAGCCCCACCACGTCGCCCGCGCTGGGCGACCTCGCCGCCGCCACCCCCGCCGACCGCAACCGAGCGGTCGACCTCTACCGAGCCGCCGCCATGGTCGCGGTGGCGCTCGGCCACTGGCTGGGCATGGTCGCCGTGCTCCACCACGGCGAGCTCGACGGCGGCAACCTCCTCGACTGGTCGCCGGAGTACGGCTGGATCACCTGGATCGGCCAGGTGATGCCGCTCTTCTTCTTCGTCGGCGGGTTCGCGTCGGCCACGTCGCTGCGCTCGGCCGAGCGCCGAGGGGTGCGGCCCGCCGACTGGATCGCCACCCGGCTCCACCGGATGGTGGCGCCGGCCGCCGCCCTCGCCACGTTCTGGGCCGTCGCCCTCGTCGTGGGCGCCGCTGCCGGCATCGGAGGCATCGTCTCGGCCGGTGCCGTCGGTGCCGCCATCCCCCTGTGGTTCCTCGCCAACTACGCGATCGACACCGCGCTGGCGCCCTTCACGTTCCGCTGGTTCCGGGCCCGGCCGCTCGCCACCACCAGCGCCCTGCTCGGGCTCTTCGCCCTCGCCGAAGCCGCCCGCTTCGCCCACGTGCCGATGGTCCCGCAGCTCAACTGGGTGATCGGCTGGCTCGGCTTCCAGGTGGCCGGCTTCGCGTGGCAGGCCGGGATGCTGCCGACCGGTCGACGCCTCGCCGCCCTCGCCGCCGGCCTCTGGGCGCTGGCGGTCGCCGCCGTGACCTGGGGGCCGTGGCCGGCGGTGATGCTCCACCACGGCGGGCTCGAGCACAGCCCCACCCACCCGCCGTCGACGGCCCTGGTGCTGTTCGGGCTCGCCTACGCCGCCACCGCCGCCGCCCTCGCCCCGGCCGTCGACCGCTGGCTGGCCCGCTCGGAGCGAGCCTGGCGCCGGACCATCGCCGCCAACGCCGTCGCCATGTCGGTGTACCTCTGGCACATGACCGCGGCGGTGATCGTGGTCGCCGCCGCCTACGCCACGGGCCTGCTACCGGAGGTGGAGCCGGGTACGACGGCGTGGTGGTGGACCAAGCTGCCGTTCCTGGCGCTGGACGCCGCCGTGCTGGTCCCCATCGTGCGCCGCGTCGCCCCCATCGAGCAGCGGGCGCTCCTCGGCGGGCCGGCGACCTGGCGCCGGGGCCTGCCCTCGATGCTGGCCGTGGCGGCCGTGCTCTCGGCGAGCGTCAAGGCGTGGTCGAGCCCGCACGCGCCGGTCCTCGCCGCCGGCCTCGCCGGCACCCTGGCCGTCTGGCACCTGGCGCTGCGGCCCGCCCGCCGAGCCGCCTGACCCACCGGCAGCCGACGCCAGCCGTGCCCGCTGCGCCGCCCGCTCCGGGGCCGACCGTCTACCCTCGCCAGGCGGTCGAGGGGAGGACCTCCGGATGCACATGGATCGACGACGGTTCCTGATCGGCACGATGGGCCTGGCCGGCGCGGCCGCGCTCGGCGCGTGCACGAGCGACGGCGGCAGCAGCGGCTCGGACGGCGGTGGCAGCGGGGCGGGCGACGGCGCCCCCACGACGCTCGACGACGCCCTCGCCGCGCCCGGCACCGCCGGGCTGGTGGACGAGGCCGCCTTCCAGGAGCGCGCCACCGCGTACCTCGCCGGCGCCACCCGATCCCTCGATCCAGGCAGCACGGTGTCGATCGGCGCCCACCTGATCGCCGCCCACCGCGACGACGCCTTCCGCTGGGACCCCACCGCGGTCACGGTCGACTCGCTGCAGGACGTGTGGGACCACATCGACGAGTGGCGCGACACGCGCGACTTCGAGCTGATGTACCTGCACTGGGTGGTGGGCCTGGCCGACGGCGAGACCGACATGCGCACGCTCGACCCGAAGGTGATCGAGGCGATCGAGCAGCGGATGGCCGACAACCGGTACCAGTGGAACGACCCGCTGCCGGCCGACCGCCTCGACAACCAGTGGTTCTGGTCCGAGAACCACATCATCATCGGCCTGGTCAACGAGCACCTCGCCGGCCAGCGCATGCCCGATCGCACCTTCACCGTGACCGGCCTCACCGGGGCCGACCACCAGGAGCGCACCAAGCCAGCGATCCTCGACTGGATCCACGAGCGGTCGCGCTTCGGCTTCTTCGAGTGGCACAGCCACGTCTACATGAAGAAGAACGTCGCGCCGCTGCTCACGCTCGTCGAGTTCGCGGAGGACCCGGAGCTGGTGCGCGCCGCGGGCATGGCCCTCGACCTGTGCGTGCTCGACATGGCCGGCGCCTGCCACCAGAGCACCTACGCCGCCAGCCGGGGGCGCACCTACGCCAAGGACAAGCTCGGCGAGCGCGAGGGCACCTTCGACACGTTCAAGCTCCTCTTCGACGACACCGAGGAGGAGTACGGCGAGGGCGCCGATTCGAGTGCGACCTACTTCGCCGGATCGACCCGGTACCGGCTCCCGCAGGTGCTGGTCGAGCTGGCCACCGCCACCGACCCCGGCGTGCTGCGCGAGCGCCACGGCATCTTCGTCGACGGCACCGACCCGATCGTCCCGCACCCCGAGGCGCCGTTCGGCTACGACTTCGAGGACACCGACAACCTGGCGTTCTGGTGGTCGCAGGGGGCGGTCGGGCTCTGGCAGATGACCACGGCCAGCCTCGAGGCCGCCGACGAGTTCCGCCTCCTGGAGACCGACCTGCTCGCCGACGTGAAGGCGCTCGTCGACGTCAACGAGGGCGACCCCGACCGCATCCGCCAGTTCGTCCACGACAACCACGACGCCGTGAACTTCGGCCACCTGCGCGAGGCCAACACCTACGGGTTCCGCAGCGACGTGGTGTCGCTGGCCACCGTCGTCGACCACCGCTTCGGCCAGATGCGCGACCAGATCCACACCTGGGAGGCCACCATCGGCCCCGGTGCGCTGGTGTTCACCACCCACCCCTCCGGCGCCATCCCCGAGGGCGACTCGTGGTCCGACGACGGCAAGCCCGGCTGGTTCACCGGCGAGGCCTCGATCCCCCGCTCGGTGCAGCACGAGCGCACCGGCATCCACATCTACCAGCCGTCCTGGGACGAGGCGGCCAGCCCGCTGCTGTGGGCGCTGTTCCCCTACGCCGACCTCACCCACGCGTTCGTGCCGCAGGAGCGCTTCGACGACGTGCGCCAGGAGGGCAACTGGACCTTCGTGGCCAAGGGCGACGGCTACATCGCCCTGTGGTCCTGGCGCACCCCCGAGTGGCGCGCCTACGACCCGGCCACCCAGCCCACCCAGGGCCTGACCGAGCCCTTCGACCTGGTGGCGCCGGGCGGTCCGGACAACGTGTGGATCGTCGAGGTGGGCGACGCCGGCGTGGCCGACTCGTTCGACGCGTTCGTCGACGGCGTGCTCGCGTCGGAGCCCGAGGTGGTGCGCGACGACGAGGGGTTCACCGTGACGTGGACGTCCCCGACGTCGGGCGAGGTGACCTTCGGTTCCACCGCGCCCTTCACCGTCGGCGGGAAGGAGCAGGCGATCGGCGACTTCCCCCGCCACGAGTCGCTCATCGGCACGGTCGACCGCCTGGCCACCAGCTACGCCCTGGCGGGCGACGAGGCGAAGCTCGACCTCGACTTCGATGCATGGACCCGCGACGTGGCCAAGGCCTGAGGCCGGTCAGGCCAGGGCGGCCATGACGTCGTCGGTGACGACGCGCAGGTAGCGCCAGGCGACCGCCGGCGGGAGGCCGCCGACCAGGGGTTGGAGGGCGAGGGGCGCACCTCCGGCGATCGTCGCCACGGCCTGGTCGACCGTCAGGATGCGGTGCGTCCGGTCCTCGGCGCGGAGCTCGTCGACGGTGGTGGCGTGCGAGATGCTCGCCGTGGCGGTCGAGCCGGGGTTCAGCGCCGAGTAGCTCACGGCGTCGTGGAGCAGGTGCGGGCCGAGCTCGTCCCAGGCGGCGTCGACGTCGTGAGCGACGAACACGGTGGTGGCCGAGTCGGTGGAGGGGATCATGCACATCCCCGGCTCGTGGCCGTGCGCCCGGGCCGCCTCCTCGTAGACGGCCTGCAGCTCGGGGCCGCCGCCCTGAGCGAAGAAGTCGAGGCCGTGGCGCCCTGCCCGGCGGGCCGCCGGCGGGCTGCCGCCGCCCCACATCACGGCGGGACCGCCCGGGGTGACCGGTGCGGGCGTCACGTGGATGCGCCGCCCCTCGTGCACGAAGGGCTCTCCGGCCTTCGCCCGCAGGAGAAGCGAGAGGTGCGAGTCGGCGATCCGGCCCCGCTCGGCGAAGTCGACGCCCAGGTGCTCGTACTCCTCGGGCCGGTAGCCGACGGCGAGCACGTGGCTGGCCCGCCCCCCGCTGAGCACGTCGAGCACGACCAGGTCCTCGGCGAGGCGGATGGGGTCGTAGAGCGGGAGCACGAGCGCCGCGGTGACGATGGCGAGCGTCGAGGTCCGCGCCGCCATCGCCGTCGCCAGGATCAGCGGCGAGGGGAGGTACCCGTCGGCCATCGTGTGGTGCTCGCTCACCACGGCGGCCACCGCCCCTCGCGACTCCGCCCACGCCGCCATCTCGAGCGCCGCCGGGTAGAGCTCGGTCGTGGGCGCGCCGAACGCGGGCGCACGCAGGTCGAAGCGCAGCAGGAACATCGCCGGCCAGGCTCGCATGCGCCGGATGCCAACGCTCGCCTCCTACCGCGGCGGCGGGTCGGCGCGCTCAGGCGGCGCGGGCGTACACCACCAGGTTGTCGAGGTAGTGCCCGCTGCTGCGGTCGAACGTGCCGCCGCACGTGATCAGCCGGAGCTCGGGGACCGGCGCGCCGAAGCCGAACACCTCGGCCGGCAGCTCGCCCTTCGGGTACTGGCCGGTGCCGGTGACCACGAACGAGCGGCGATCGCCGTCGGCGGACTCGACCACGATCTCGTCGCCGGCCACGAGGTCGCGCAGGCGGAAGAACACCGCCGGGCCCGACCGGGAGTCGATGTGGCCGGCGATCACCGCCGGGCCGATCTCACCGGGGCGGCGGGTCTGGCGGTACCACCCCGTCGCACCGAAGTCCTCGGGCACCTCGGGGGCATCGCCGGCGAGGTCGAGCGCTCCCGTCGGCGCATCGACGCCGATGACGCCGATGACGAGGCGGGCGGGGACGATCCCGCTCGGCAGCGGAGCCGTCGTCGTGGTCGTGACGATGGCACCGCTCGTCGCCCCCTCATCGGTCGTCGTCGTGGGGGATGTCGTCGACGTCGACGGCGGCCGAGGGACGGATCTCGCCCCGCCGGTCGGCGCCGCTGTCGTGGGCCGGGCCTCGCCACCACCGCGGAGGGCCAGCCCGATCGAGGCGACGGCGAGGACGGCCGCCACGACGGCCCAGCGCTGCCACCGCGCGCCGATCGGCCGGCGCGTGGCCGGCCGATCGGGCGTGGGGCGCGGGCTCATCGGGTGCTGGCGGCCTCGGGGCGACGGCTGCGCAGCGCCACGGCGCCGGCCGCGGCCGCCGCCACGCCGACCACGACCGCACCGGTGCGATCGCTCGAGCCGGAGCTGGGGACATCGGTGGCGGTGCCGCCGGCGCCGGTCTGCACCGGTCCGCCGGCCTGGGCGGCGAGGGTGCCGCAGAGGGCGGGGGCGGTGGCCTCACGGGGCAGGTCGTCGGTCAGCGACGACCGCTCCTCCTGGTCCATGTCGAGCTTGCCGTTGCCGTTCTCGTCGATGCCGTGCACGACGACGTGCAGCTTGCCGAGCTCGGGCTTGAGGGCATCGGGGATCTCGATGCCCGTCCGCGAGTAGCTGATGGAGGTGCCGCTCGGGAACCGCTCGACGGCGAGGCCCGAGTCGGGCGAGGTGTCGCCCTCGGTCGTGAGCGACGTCTGGATGTCGCCGTACTCCGGGAGGCCCTCGGCCACGGTCAGCACGCCGTCGCCGTCGGCATCGTCGGCCATCGTGGGGCAGGCCGAGGCCGAGACGGTCATCCCGTCCACGATCCCGTGGATGTGCTGGGCGTGGGGCCCGTCGAGGTTGAGGTTGCGCGCATCGACCTGGATCGACATGGTCTCGCCGTCGTCGGACACGGTGAGGGTCGCGGTGCCCGATGCTCCGGATCCGTTGAGCTCTTGGAGGTCGGCGGTGTACACGGTGCCCTCGTGCGCGGCGGACACGGGTGCTGCGAACAGGAGGCCGGCGGCGCTCGTGGCGGCCACGGCGGCGGTGATCTTGCGGATGGTCTTCATGGGTTCCCCTTCTCGTCGGTCGTTCAGAAGGGCTACGGGGCGAGCGGCGGCGGGAGATGGCCGATCGGGCCGGAGATCTGAGATTCGGACGGCAGCTCACCCGTGTGCGGGGGCTTGGAGCGACGGGGTGAGCGCAGGGCGGCCCCGGCAGCCCGTCGTGGCGATCACGCGGCGACCGCGCCGTCCTCGTCCGCGCCCTCGATGTCGACGGCGGGCAGCGCCCGGTCGAGCCAGCCCGGCAGCCACCAGTTGGCCCGGCCCATCACCTGCATCGCCGCCGGGACGAGCACGAGGCGCACGAGGGTGGCGTCGAGCAGCACCGCCGCCGCCAGCCCGGTGCCGAAGAGCTTGATGGTGGTCTGGTCCCGGAACATGAAGCTGGCGAAGACCGCCACCATGATCGCCGCGGCCGCGGTGACGACGCGGGCCGTGCCCGCCAGCCCCTCCACCACGCTCTGGTGCGAGTCGCCGGTCACCTGCCAGCGCTCGCGGATGCGGCTGATGATGAACACCTCGTAGTCCATCGACAGCCCGAAGAGGATGGCGAAGAGCATCATCGGGACGAACGGCGCGATCGGGATGGTCTCGTCGACGCCCACGAGCTGGTTGCCCCACCCCCACTGGTAGACGGCGACCACGACGCCCGACGCGGCGGCGATCGAGAGCAGGTTGAGCACGACCGCCTTGAGGGGCACGGCGATCGAGCGGAACACCACCATGAGCAGGAGGAACGACACGGCGAGCACGACGCCCACGAACCAGGGCGTGCGCGCGGTGAGGACGTCGGTGGTGTCGACGAGACCGGCGGTCAGCCCACCGACGAGGAGCCGGGCACCCACATCGGCGCTCGCCGCGGGCGCCACGTCGTCGCGGATCCGAGCCACCAGATCGGAGGTCGCCTGGTCCTGCGGACCGCTCTCGGGCACCACCTGGACGATCGCCGCGGTGCCGTCGTCGTTCGGGATGGGCGGCGACACCGAGGCCACGCCGTCGGTCTCGGCCAGGCGGTCGCGCACGGTCGCCGCCGCGCCCTCCTGGGCATCGGCGAGGTCGATGGCCACCACGAGGGGGCCGTTCTGGCCGGCGCCGAAGGCGTCGGCGATCAGGTCGTAGGCCTGGCGTCGGGTGGACGACTCGGGAGCCGAGGCCGCGCTGGCGAAGCCGAGGCGGATCGCCAGGGTGGGCAGGGCGAGCACGACGAGCGCGCCTGTCGCCAGCACGATGGCGATCCAGTGGTGGCGAGCCACCAGCCGCGACCAGCGCGCGCTCCACGTGGACGAGGTCGCCGACACCTCGGTCGTCGCGTGGAGCCCCGGGATGCGGAGCCGGTCGATCTGGTGGCCGATCAGGCCGAGGAGCGCGGGCAGGAGCGTCACCGCCAGGGTGACCGCCACGGCCACGGTGATCGCGGTGGTGAGCCCGAGCGCGGTGATGAAGCCGATGCCCACCACCGCCAGCCCGCACATCGCCACCACGACCGTGCCGCCCGCGAACACCACGGCCATGCCTGCGGTCGCGGTTGCGTGCGCCGCCGCGTCGACCAGGGATGCACCTTGCGCGAGCTGCTCACGATGGCGGGTGACCACGAAGAGCGAGTAGTCGATGCCAACCGCCAGCCCGATCATCGACGCCAGGATCGGCGCCACCGTGTTGACCTCGAGCACGTTGCCAGACACGAAGAGCAGCGAGAGCCCGATCAGCAGGCCGAACAGCGCGGTGACGATGGGCAGGCCCATGGCGACCACGGAGCCGAACGCCAGGAGCAGCACCACCACGGCGACGGCGATGCCGATCGCCTCGGAGCTGCCGCCCGCCGCATCCTCGCCCTGGTACTGCAGCAGGGCGCCCGACAGCTCGACGCGCACGCCCGCGTCGCGTGCGGGCGCGACCGCGTCGCGGACCTGGCGCAGGATGTCGTCGGGCAGGGACGCGGTCGGCGTGGCGAACTGCACGGTGGCGAGGGCCACGTGGCCATCGTCGGAGACCATCTGGGTCGGGCCGGGGGCGACCGGGTTCGTGGCGAGGAGACGTCGTCGAGCTCGCCGAGGGCGGACACGCTGGCCGAGATCGTCCGCCGAGCGGGGCTCGGTGAGCTGGGCGTCCTCGCGAGGCGAACACGGCCGCGAAGCGGATCCCCGGCCTGGTCGGGGAAGCGCTCCCGGAGGAGCTCGACCGCCTGCTGGCTCTCCGTGCCAGGGATGGCGAACTCGTCGGAGGTCCCCGCCCCCACTGGAGGTTGGCGAGGACGGCGAGCGGCGATGACGACCCGCGCGGCGATGACCCGCCACCCCGGGTGGGACGCCGCCGTCCGCCCCAAGCGGTGCAGCGCGTCGGTCATGCACTCCCACTGACCCGTTCGGGTGGTCGCGACACATCGTCACCCGAACGACCTGCCGCTCCTCACGTCGTCGACCCGGGTGCCGATGGGTGCACCTCACGATCGAGGAGGCGGACGAGATGGGCGACGACGAGGCGCACGGGGCGGGCGCAGGCTCGGCCCGCCACCGATGGTCTGGGGGCCGGCCGACGGGGGCCTGACGTCGCCACCTCCTCCCGCCGCCCGTACCGCCCCGTCGCCGGCCAGCTCGGTGCGGGCCCCTCGACCTGGGCGGACGATGGCCCCGCCTGGGGACCGCCGGCCGAGCCCCCTCGGGCCACGGGGCCGGGTCCCCAGACCTCGCGCGCGCTGGTCGTCGGGGTCGGCCTGCTCGTGGTGGCCGTGCTCGGTTTCATGGGCTGGTCGGTGCTGGGCACCCGCACCGACCGCACCCGCACCGAGGCGACCGCGGCCGTGGGTGGGACCGAGCCCGCACCGGCCGGCGCACCGGATCTCAAGGCGGGGCCCGAGGCCGCAGACCACGAGCTGGACCAGGCCTCGATCGACGACTCGCCGTGCACCTCGATCGATCCGGGTGCCTGGCGTCCCGCCACCACCGCCACCGACCTCGTCGCCGCGGTGCGCGAGGGGGCGGTGCCAGGACCGGACGCAACGGCTGACGACATCGGCCCCCCGGCGCGCCGCAGCGAGTACCCGACGGCCGCGGACTTCCTCGTCCAATCGAACGTGTCCGATCCTGCGGCACGGGCGGAGGCCATGGAGGCGGCCGGCTACACCGGGGGCATCGAGGACGAGTACGACGGCGCCATCCCGACGAGCGTGCAGGTCCTGGCGTTCCGGGACGCGCCCTCGGCGGCGTCGTACGTGGCGGCGCGACTCCCCGACCTCTGCCGCCTCCGCGGAACCGAGGTCCGTCTGCGACTCGGCGACGACGGGTTCGCCTTCGTGGACGGCGTCGGCACCATCCACGCCGAGTTCCTGCTGGGAGGCAACCAGGTGAGCCTGGTCCTGTGCGGGTGCGCACCCGACGACGGCATCGCCATGGTGGCCGCCTGGTACGAGGCGTGGGTGGCGCGCTACGGCACCCCCTCGACCTGAGCGTCCGATCTCGATCGACCTGTCAAGGGATCGGCGCTGCTGCGGCTCTACTGGTGAGGTGACCGACGCCGACGGCTTCGAGCCCTGGTACGCCGAGGCGTACCCGCGGCTGGTCACCGCGCTCGCGCTCGTGGCGGGCGACCGAGATGAGGCGGAAGAAGCAGCAGCGGAGGCGATCACCCGATGTCTGGAGCGATGGGGCACCCCGCAGCAACCGCGCGACCCCTCGGCCTGGACCTACACGGTGGGGCTCAACCTGCTGCGCCGGCGCTGGCGCCGACGTCGGCGCGAGGCGGACCACCTCGCCTCGCTGCCGCCCCCGCGGTCGGTGGAGACCGACGCGCCCGCGCTCGAGCTGTGGCGCGCCGTGGCCGCCTTGCCGCTGCGCGAGCGCACCGCCGTGGTCCTGCGCTACGTGGGCGGCCTGGGCGAGAAGGAGGTGGCCGAGGTGATGGACGTCTCCGCGGGCACGGTCGCCACCTCGCTGTCTCGCGCCCGCAAGAAGCTGGGCCCCCAGCTCCGGGCCCTGGGGTTCGAACCGACGCTCGAGGCGGACCGGGCCGATGGATGAGCGGGGAGGTCGTCCCATCGACGACCACGCCCTGAACGAGGGCTTCGACCACCTGGTGCGCCTCGCCGGCGCCTCGGCTCCCCCGCTGGAGGAGCTGCAGGGCCGCGCGCTGGCCGGGCGGGCCCGTCGGCGCCGTCAGCAGCAGCGGCGCGCCGCCGTCGCCGGGCTCGCCGCCGTCGCCCTGATCTCCGGGCTCGTCGCCCTCGTGGTCGCCCCGTCGTCCGAACGGGACGGGGGCGTCGAGCTCGCGTCGGACCCGTCGGCGACGTCGATGCCCACCGACCCCGCGGCCGAACCCGTCTTCACCATCGGGCGCGTGCCCGAGCGATTGG
The DNA here is from genome assembly GCA_041394165.1 of Acidimicrobiales bacterium. GTDB lineage: Bacteria > Actinomycetota > Acidimicrobiia > Acidimicrobiales > Iamiaceae > Aquihabitans. Next base: position 15,334 of record JAWKIT010000005.1, on the reverse strand, counting down.
CGTTCCGATCCTGCGTGGCCCTCACCGGCGCCGGAGGCCGCAGCGGGGTCGGCGGCGCCGAGTGCACCTACGAGGATCCGGCGACCGGCCGAGCCGACGGCCTCCGCGTCACCCGGGTGATCGGCGGGGCGACGCGGCAGCTCGTGGCCGCCTGGGACCAGGGAGATGCGGCGGCCGCCGCCCGGGCGTCGGGCGGCTCGGACGATCCCGCCGCCGCCCAGTTTCGGACGCTCGGCGACGAACGGGTGCTCGACCTCTCCCCCGACGGCGCCCCGTCGAACGACGCGAACGCCCAGCTGCGGGTGCTCGTCGGGGCCGACCTCGTCGACATCGGCGCCTCCAACCTCACGATCGCCGAGCTCGGCGACGTGGTGGCCGGCCTGTCGATGGGGCGCGCCCCGGTGGTCGTCAGCGAGGCGCTCGCCGCCCTCCCCGACGGCTCGGCGGCCGTGGTCCAGGGCCTCGCCCGCTGTGGATCCAACCCGACCCGTTGCGCCCGGGAGAGGACGCCCTTCGGCGGCGCGACCTTCGGGGCCGAGATCGCCGTGCCCGGTTCGTCGGGGCTGATCGGGGTCGACGTCACCACCGGGATCGATGTCGACGCCCTCTTCCGCGACCTCCTGGCCGACGAGAGCGCGGACCTGCGCGAGTCCGAGGTCCGCGGTCGTCGGGCGCTCGTGCTCGCCCCGGGGTCGATGATGCCGCTCGCGCTCCCCGAGCCCCGTCCCGGGCCCCAGGTGATCGTCCGGATCGACGCGGGATCGATCGTCCGGGTCAAGGAACCCGACGGGTCGGCGGAGCGGGTCGCGGCGGTCGCCGAGGCGCTCCGGTAGCGATCTGGGATCGCTGTCAAGGAGATCGGCGGCTCGGGGCTCTGAACCGTCGGAACTGCATCGTTCGACCTCCTCCGGCCGCCCCATCCCCCCGGGGCGGCCGCCTGGATCACCAGGCGGCGGGGCCAACGAACGGTGTGGGCGACCGGAGCCAACGTCGCCCACACCGTTCCCGGCTCCGAGCACGATGCGAGGGCTCAGCTGGCGGCGCGGGCGGCCTCGGCGGTGCGCTCGGCCGCGCCGGTGGCCGTCGACACGGTGCGCTTGGCGCCGGTCTTCGCCGCCCGTCGGGTGGATGTCGTGGCGCCTTTGGCGGCGGCGACGGTCTGCTTGGCACCCGTCCGGGCCGCCTCGACGGTGGCCTCCCCGGTGCGGGCCGCCTGCTCGGTGGCCTCGTCGACCGACGTGCGCACCTTGGCGGCCACCTTGCGGGCGGTCGGCGAGCCGCTCGGCGACGTGCGGGGCCGGGGGCGGCCGGTGAAGCGGGCGATCAGGTCGTGCGCGGCGCTCACCCCGCCCTGGGCCAGCCCGCTCACCGTGTCGGTCACACTGTCGACCACGCCGGCGGCGGTGCCGACGACCAGGTTGGCGGGCGGCGTGTCGGGGGCGCGGGGGTGCGGGTGGGTGGGCGCGGCGGCCTTGGCATCGGCCATGGCCTCGCCCAGCTCGGTCAGGTCGTTGCGGCCGAGCGCAGCGCGCACCTTGGGGAAGTACTCGCCCTCCTCCTCGGCCACGTGGTGGCGCACGCTCTCGATGAGCACGGTCACCTTGGCCTTGAAGCGCTCGTCCTCAGGGTCGAGGTCCTCGAGCTCGGCGAGGAGCCACTTGGCCACGTGGTGCTCCTCGACGGCTTCGAGCACGTCGTCGTCCACCCCCTCCACCGTGGCGCGGGTGACCGGGTAGAAGAGCTGCTCCTCGATGGCGGCGTGCACGGAGAGCTCCTCGATGATCTGGTCGACGAGCCGTCGACGTTCGACCATGGCGCGGTCGCCGGTCTTCTCGAACCGCTTGAACAGCTTCTCCACGGTCCGGTGATCGTCCTTGAGCATGGTGATGGCGTCCATGGCTCCCGATACCCCACCGTCGCGCTCGTCACCCGAGCACGGGTGCGGTCATCGGTCACCCGCCCGGATCGTCCTCGATCGCCTCGACGATGGGCACGAGGAACGCCGAGCTGCTCCAGCTCTCGGGCTGCTCCGTGCCGCGGCCCGGCACCAGGCTCCCGCTCGGGTACACGGGGAACAGGTTCGGGTCGGCCACCGGCGGCCCCGGATCCTTCACGTAGGTGCCGTTGCGGACGACGACGAGGTCGAGGCTGGGGACCACGTAGATGAACTGCCCGTCGACGCCCTCGGCGAGGAAGGCGTCGTCGGGGACGCCCTCGATGTCGTAGGTCCACCACTGGTAGCCGTACTGCCCGTCGGAGTCCTCGACGGGCACGAGGCTGTCGTCGACCCACGCCTCGGGGACCACCTGCTCGTCGCCCCAGCGGCCGTGGTGGAGGTAGAGGAGCCCGAGGCGGGCGAAGTCGCGGCTGGTGGTGTCGAAGCAGCAGTAGCCGAGGGTGTGGCCGGCTGCGTCGCGCCACCACTCCACCTGGTCGATGCCGATCGGGTCGAGGAGGTGCTCGGTGGCGTAGTCGGCGAGGGGCTCGCCCGTGGCGGCCTGCACGATGCCGAGGAGCAGCATGGTGTCGCCGCTCGGTAGCTCCACCGCGTGCCCGGCTCGGCTTTCATGGGGACCGACAGGGCGTAGGCCAGCTCGTCGGGCTCGCCCGTGACCATGCGCACGATGTCGCTGTCGGCGCCGCGGTAGTCCTCGTCCCAGTCGAGGCCCGAGCTCATGTGGAGGAGGTCGCCGACGGTGATGTCGGCGTGGTCGGTGCCGGCCCAGTCGGTGAGGTAGGTGGCAGCCGGCTCGTCGACCCCGGCGATGGCGCCCTCGTCGATGGCGATGCCCACCGTGGCGCTGGTGAAGCTCTTGGCCACCGACCAGCTGGCCGCCCACGAGTCGGCGTCGGACCCGTCGGCGTACCACTCGCCCACGATCTCGCCGCCGCGGATGACGACGACGCCCTGGGTGTGGTGCTCGGGCTCGAAGGCGTAGGCCCGGCCCGCCTCGAGCCCCGCGGGGTCGATGCCGTGGTCGGCCGGGTCGGCCACCGTCCAGTCCTCGCCGGGGAACCCGGTGCCGGCGCCGGTCTCGGCGGCGTCGCCCGCGCTTGGTGAGGCGGTGGTCGACGTGGTGGTCGGGGCCGAGGCCCCGTCCGAGCTGCAGGCACCCAGCAGCAGCCCGAGCGCGGCCAGGGCGGCGAGCGATCCCCTCATGGCCGCCGGTCTAGCCGACCCACCGGCGGCAGGCACCGACCGCCGACGCCGCACCGCGATCGTTGCCAGGATGGGAGCGCATGCACCCCCGTCGCCACCGCCCCGCCGCCCTCGGCCGAGCCCTCGGCGCGGTCGCCGTCGGCGCGCTGGCGGTGGCGATCGCCGGCTGCTCGGGCTCGTCGTCGAGCGATGGGGCCGACGCCGCTCGCGAGGAGGCCTGCCCTACCGAGGTCGACGCCGCCGCCTTCGCCTCGGCCGACGAGCTCCGCGGCCTGCTGCGCGAGTTCAACGCGTTCGGCCTCCGGTCCCCCGGCAGCGACGCCCACGAGGCCTCGCTCGACTGGCTGGGCGAGCAGCTCGCCGCCGTGCCGGGGATGGAGGTCGCCTGGGACCGCTACGAGATCGACCGCTGGCAGCCGACGCCCGAGGCGGCCGGCGAGCTCCCCGGCCGCGACCTCGCCGCCGCCGGTGCGCTGCGCATCGACGATCGGGACGTCCCGGTCATCGGGGCGGTGCCGTTCTCCGCGCCGACCGGCGACGACGGGGTCGCTGCGCCGCTGGTCGCCTTCGCCGCCGACGAGGAGATCACCGCCGATCGGGCCGCCGGGAGGATCGTCGTGCAGGAGATCCCGCACGTCTCCATCCCGGCCTCGGTCTTCGACCTCATCAGCCATCGCCGCACCGACGACCTGGCCGACATGGCCGACTACGACCGGCCCTACCTCCGACCGCTCGACCAGGCGCTCACCGACGCCGGCACGGCGGGCGCCGCCGGGCTGATCCTCGTGTGGGACGCCCCCACCGACCAGCTGGCGGGCTACTGGGACCCGCACACGGGCACCCGCTTCGCCGTGCCCGCCGTGTTCCTCGGCAGCGACCGGGCGGCCGAGGTCCTCGATGCCGCGGCCCGCGGGGACGAGGCCGGCGTGGTCGTACGCGCCGAGTGGGACCGCGCCACCACCCGGAACCTCGTCGCCACCCTCCCGGGGCAGACGCGCGAGCGGATCGTCGTCAACACCAACACCGACAGCGTCACGTGGGTGCAGGAGGACGGCAACGTCGCCGCGGTGGCCCTGGCCCGCTACCTGGGCTCGCTGCCCGAGCGGTGCCGGGCGCGAGACGTGCAGTTCGCCCTCACCAGCAACCACCTCGGGTTCACCGGCGACGGCACGTTCCGCTACGGCCCGCAGCTCGACGAGGGCTACGACGACGGCACCGTCGCGTTCGTCATGGCGCCCGAGCACCTGGGCACCCGCGAGATCCTGCCGATCGAGGGCGACCCCGAGGGCCGGCTCGAGCTCACCGGCCAGCCCGAGATGTTCGCCTGGTCGGCCCCCGAGGAGAGCCCGGTGCTGGTGCAGGCGTCGCTCGACGCGGTGGCGCGCCGGAAGCTGCCGCGGACCGCGGTGCTGAAGGGGGTGGGCATCCCCGATGACAGCCACATCCCGAGCATCTGCTCGCAGGGCGGGCTGGGCACCAACTTCCACAGCTTGCTGATCCCCACCATCGCCGGCATCAGCGGACCGTGGTCGCTGTGGGCGCCGGCGTTCGGCGAGCAGGCCGTCGACGCCGACCACCTGCGCGACCAGGTGCCGCCTTCGGCGACATCGCCATCGAGCCTTCGACGACGCCCTCGCCGACATCGCCGGGCGAGTACCCCAAGCTCCGCGAGCAGCGGGCCGCCGGTGCCGCCACCTGCGACCTCACCCCGCCCCCGGCGGTGGCACCCACGACATCGGAGGGCTGACGCGACCGAGGCCGACGACCGTAGCCGGGGCGAGCCCGGCCACGACCGGGTTGCGGTTCCCGTCAGCTCAGCAGGAGGTGGAGGGCAGGTCGATCGCCGTCCACCCGACCACCTTCGCCCCGGCGGCGCTGGTCCCGCTCGGGCAGGCGAGGAAGAACCACGTGGCGTACACCGTGGTGTACGGCAGGCTCACCTGCCCCGGGTAGCCGTTGCTGTCGTAGTACTGGAAGTACCTCCAGCCCCCGCTCTGGTACGGGTTCGCCGGCACGTGGAACCAGCGGGCGGTCGACCACGTCGTCGGCCCGACGATGCCGTCGTTGGTGAGCCCGTGCTCGGCCTGCCAGTACTTGGTGTAGTTGCTGGTCGTGGTGTTGAACGAGCCGGTGAACGACGGCGTGTAGGGGTCGCCGCTGCCGCCCCGGTACCGGGTCGACAGGAACAGCTGCCACACGCCGACGACGTTGCCCGACGAGGTGTAGCTGACGCCGATGGTGGTGCCGGCGCCCCAGCTGCCCGGCTCGGTCCACTGCCCGGCGCTCGCCGGCGACGCGGCGCCGGCGAGGATGGCGACGGTCACGGCGACGGTCGCCACGAGGGTGGCTCCCCGGCGCCTCACAGCGCACCAGCCAGGGTCTCGAGGTAGCGCCCGGCGGCGTCGGCGGGCACGTCGTCGAACGTGACCTGCACGGCCGCCTGCTCCGTCACGATGACGTAGCGGCTGACGCTGCGCTCCTGCTGGTCGATGCCCTCCGCGGGGACGACCTCGGAGGCCGGCCAGCCGAGCACGTCGTGGCCGGCGAGCGTCGAGCGCTCGGGGGCCAAGCCGGGGTTCACGGCCTCGGCGACGGCGTCGAGGTCGGGGCGTCCGCCCTTGCCGGGCCGTGGCCATCGGCGAGATGTCGTCGTAGACCACGCTCACGCCGCTCCACCACCGAGCCCGAGATGGGCCCGGGGCGGTAGAAGGCCACGCCGCACGGTCGCCTTCAGGCCCGGAGCGGGATCGTGAGGTCGTGGACCTGCTCCCGATGCTCGGGTCGGGCACCGGGACCGAGACCTCGGTGCCGACGATACCGGAAACGGCCTCGGGGACCGCCTCGGGGCGCGGGGCCCGCCGCCGGCCGGCTTCCCGCGCTGCGCCATGGCGGCGGCGGGGACTGGCCAGGCGAGCACCAGGGCCACGAGGGCGATCGGCCCCCACAGCCGTGCGGTGTTTGTCGTTACATGGCTTCCTCTCCTCCTGCTCGGGAACGAGCTGCTCGGGATCGAGCACCCGAGTAACCTGGCGAGGCGCGGTGCGGCATTCTCTCCGGCGGCTGTCTCAGATCCGCCGGTTCCCGAGACAGCCGGCCGCCAGAGGCCAGCCGGGCGCGGCCGCTACCGACCGCGCCCCCGTGGAGGCACGAACGGCGGGGGCCGAAGCGATCCGCCGGGCGAGCTGGATGAGGCCCTGGTAGGTGCCGCCCCGGACCGGGTTGACCTCCCAGGTACCGACGGCCGAGGCGGCTGATCGCCCGGCGCAGGCTGTCGTCGTGGGCGAGCTGCACCAGCTCGCCGCCCAGCACCTGCCCGCCGCCACAGGTCGGGAACGCCCATCGGAGCTCGTGGTGGAAGGTGGCGAAGACGAGTCGGCGAGGAAGTCGGCGTAGACCGGATCGGTGGGCGGCGGCGGGCGCAGGCCCCCGGCCCTGGTCACCAGCGGCGAGCACCTCGGCCAGCCGATCTCGCAGCACCCGACCTCGAACATCGCCCACAGCACGGCGTCGGGCGCGTAGGGGCGGCGTCGCTGCCGACCCGGACGCGGTGGACCGGGTCGCCCGATCGACGCGGGTCGCGACGAGCGGCAGGGCGAACTCGGCGAGCGCGGCGAAGCGCACCAGCGGTCGCGCATCGCCCGGGAGAAGGCGACCACCGAGGGATCGCCTCACCACGATCGCTGCGGACGTGCGCAGCTCGTGGAGGATGTCGAGGGCGAAGAAGACCGTGTCGAACCCGGCCTCGCCGTCTTCGGGAAGGTCGCGGTCCCAGCAGTCCAGGAGCACGACGTCCCCGTGGGACCACGGCTCGCTCGCCGCATCGCCGGCGCGCACGTGGGCGAGCGCCTCGGCCGGGGTGAGGATGGTCGGGTGGTCGAGCTCCGTCCCGCCCGCCGGAGCTCGGCGACGCGCCGCCCCCAAGCGCGCAGCCGCGCCGTGTCGTCCTCGATCACGCACACCAGCCGCCCGCCGCCATCGTCACCAGTTGATCACGCGCCGAGGGATCGGTCGCACGGAGGTGGCTGGCTTCGTCGCGGTATCCGGCCACGAGGACATCGAGATCGTCGGGGTCGAGGTCCATGCAGCGGCGCCGGCCGCCGCTCCGCGCACACGGCATCGAGCGCCGCCGCGAACCGATCGACGTAGGTGCCGCGAGCGGCGCTGGCCTGCCTTCGTGCTCGGCGGGCCAACCAGTCGTCGAGGTCGCGTCGTCGAGCGCCAGCGCCTCGCGGCGGACGTCGGTCGCAAGGGTGGCCGCCGCCAAGCCGCCGGCATGCACAGGCGAGCTCGTTGACGAGCAGGCCCCAGCTGCGTGGCCGGCGGCGACGATGGAGGAAGGCCCAGGCGCCGAGGCCGGCGACCACGAGCGGCCAGCGCCTGGCCGAGGTCGCTGGGCAGCTGGCGGCCAGCAGGAGGGCGAGGGGCTGGGTGGCCCCGGTGCTGGGGCAGACGGGGAGGCCGGGCTGAGCCCTCGAGGTGGTCCTGGCGGAGGCCGACGGCGACGTCGAGCACGATCGTCCCGGCGCCCACGAGGAGGGCCACGGTCCGGTCGGCGCGGCGCTCGAGCGCCACCTTCCGCATCAGCCGAGGACGGCGGCACCGTCGAGCACGGCGGCGACGGCGGTCGCGAAAGCGGCGGGCGCCGCCGAGGCTGGGCACGACGGTCGCCGCCGTCCAGATCGAGCGAGCGCCACGGCCGGGAGCGTGGGCTCGAGCCGCACCGCAGCTCGGGCGGTCGCTCCGCAGCACCCAGCCTCCCGGCCGCCGTAGCGGAGGGTGAGTCATTTGCCGAGGGGTGCGGACCACCTCGACGGTGGGCGAGGCGTCCGCTCCCCGGCGCGGCTGCTCCTCCACCCGCGCAGCCAGGTCCGGATCTCGGCGACCTGGCGGTCCTCCACGAAGCGGAAGCGGTCCTCCTCGGGGACCACGGGCCGGCCCTCGACGGCGTGGGCGAGGGTGGTGCCATCGGCACCGGGCACGAGGCGTCGCGCGGGCCGAGGCGACCTCCTCCAGGTCGGCGAGCGCCGCGATCGCCGGCTCGAACCCCTCTGCGACCAGTTCCGGAGCATCGCCCGGGGTCCACCGACAAGAGGTTGTGGGCGAGCGCCGACTGGGCCTTCCGCCGCCACCCGCTGCTCCTCGAGGATGTCCTCGCAGCGGCGCCGCCACAGCTCGACCGTGGAGCTGGGCGTCGTCGCGGTGAGCCAGGGCGCAGCCGCCGAGGCGGCGAACGCGCCCCAGCCGAGCAGGCCGGGCGCCGTCGGCCGCCACGCGCCCGGGCGGATTCGCCCACGCGAGGACCATCGGCGGCACGACGTCGGCGGCCAGCTCGTTGACGAGGCGCGCAGCTCGTCGCCTCCGCACGGTCGGCCACGGCGGGATGGCCAGCTCGGCCCGCCACGCCCTCCACCCCCCGGGTCGGCCGAGGCCGCTCCACGGCAGGCTGAGGATCCGCGCGGCGGTTCGAACGCCGGCTCCCAGGGGCGCCGCGGCTCGACCACCGGCAGGGCATCGGCCCCGGCCCCGGAGGCGGCTCTCGATGGCGGTGGGGACCACCGTCGCCACGACCGCCGGACGCAGCGCGCCGCGGCCCGGGCCCGACAGCGCGCCCCAGACCGCCAGGTCGAGGAGGTTGACGGCCGCCTCCTCGGCTCGCGAGCGCACAGCCGTGCCGGCCTGGCGGGCGAGCACGACGTCGCCCGCGCAGCGAGGCGGCGAGGGCGACCGCCACCCGCCCGCGCTGGTCGCGAGGGCCGCTGCGCGGCCATCGCCGCCGCGCCGAGGTGGCCGAGCCCGCGCACCGCGAGCGTGCCCTGGCGCCACTGGTCGATCCACCCGCCGCCCTTCCGCCCTCCCACGGCGGGGGATCGTAGGACGGGCGCGACGACGGCGCGCTCGGTCCGAACGGCCTCATCATGGCGGTGCTCGAACCGGGTGCTCGGTAGCGTTGCGACCCGTACTCGCCTCCCCCTCCGAGGAGCCCGCGCATGAGCACCACCGACGTCGAGAGCACCGCCGGGCCCGCGAAGCGCTCGGCGTTCACCCGCCTCGGCCCGTGGTGCCACGACCATCGGCGGCTGGTGCTCGTGGCGTGGATCGTGCTCCTGTTCTCGCTCAACGGCATCGCCAGCGCGGTCGGCGACAGCTACCGCCAAGACCTGAACCTTCCCGACGTGGAGTCGCGCGACGGCTTCGACCTGCTGAAGGCCGAGTTCGGGGGCCAGGGGACGGGGTACACGGGGACGATCGTCTTCGAGGCGAGCCAAGGCGTCGATGACCCGGCCGTGAAGGAGGCGATGTCGGAGCTGTTCGCCACCGTGGCCGACGACGCCGCGGTGTCACGCGTCGAGAGCCCCTACCAGCCGGGGGGCGAGCGGCAGATCTCCGAGGACGGCACCATCGCCTACGCGAACGTCGAGTTCCCCGGCGGCGACGACGCCGACTTCGAGAAGGTCACCGAGGTCCGCGACCTGATCCAGGACGAGGAGCCCAGCATCGACGGGTTGCGGACCGAGCTGGGCGGGATCGTGTTCGCCGAGTTCGAAGATCCGACGTCGGAGACCATCGGCCTGGCGTTCGCCATCATCATCCTCATCGCCGCCTTCGGGTCCGTGCTCGCCATGGGCCTGCCGATCGGCGTGGCCCTGTTCGGCATCGGCCTCGGCGGGGCGGTGACGATGCTGCTCAGCCACGCCATCACCATCCCCGAGTTCGCGCCGTTCATCGGGGTGATGATCGGACTCGGCGTGGGCATCGACTACGCGCTGCTGATCATCACCCGGCACCGCGAGCAGATGCACGCCGGCCACGACGTCCGAGAGTCGATCACCATCGCCATGGACACCGCCGGCCGCTCGGTCGCCTTCGCCGGGACCACGGTGGTGATCTCGTTGCTCGGCATGCTGCTCATCGGCGTGCCGTTCGTCGCCGGCCTGGCGGTGAGCGCCTCGGTCACGGTCGCGCTGACCATCGCCGCCTCCCTCACGCTGCTGCCGGCGCTCGTCGGCTTCGCCGGCATGCGGATCGAGAAGACCCGGCGGCGTGGCCTCGTGGCCGCCGGGCTCATCGCCGTCGGGCTGGTCGGCGTCGGCCTCGACGTCGCGCCGCTGATGGTCGGGTTCCCACTCGCCGTCGTCGTGCTGGCGATCGGCCGCTGGGTGCCGCCCCTCCACGCCGAGGTGAAGCACCGGCCGCCCAAGCCCCACCGCGAGACGCTGGCGTACCGGTGGAGCCGGGTCATCCAGCACCGGCCGTGGACCGCGGCGATCGGCGGCTCGCTCGTGCTCATCGTGCTGGCCCTGCCGGTGCTCGGGCTCCGGCTCGGGTCGTCCGACGAGAGCAACTACGCCGAGGACACCACCACGAGGCAGGCGTACGACCTGCTGGTCGACGGCTTCGGGAAGGGCTTCAACGGTCCCCTCCTGCTGGTGGCGCGCGTCGACGAGGGCACCGACCAGGCCGCCCTGGCCAGCGTCGGCGAGGCCGTCGGGGCCGACCCTGGCGGGGCGGCCGTGTCGCCGCCGGTGCCGAACGAGGGCGGCACCGCGGTGCTGTCGAACGTGGTGCCCACGACGGCCCGCAGGACGAGGCCACCGCGCAGCTCGTGGGCCGGCTGCGCGCGGCGACGTGCTCCCCGGCCCCGAGGGGGACCATCGGGAGCGACGTGTACGTGACCGGCACCACCGCCGTGGGCGTGGACTTCGCCACCTACCTCAGGCAGCGGATCCCGTGGTTCTTCACGGCGGTGCTGATCATGTCGTTCCTGTTCCTGATGGCGGTCTTCCGCTCCTGCTGGTCCCGCTCAAGGCGGTGATCATGAACCTGCTGTCGATCGGCGCCGCCTACGGGATCATGGTCGCCCTGTTCCAGTGGGCGTGGGGCGGCAGCATCACCGACGTGAGCCCGGCGCCGGTGGAGCCGTGGATGCCGATGCTCTTCGCCATCGTGTTCGGGCTCTCGATGGACTACGAGGTGTTCCTCCTCTCGCGCGTGCGGGAGGAGTGGCTGCGCACCGGCGACAGCCACCACCTCGGTGGCCGACAGGCTGGCCGCCACCGCCAAGGTGATCACTGCGGCGGCGGCGATCATGGTCGTGGTGTTCGGCAGCTTCCTGCTCGAGAACAACCGCGTCTTCAAGCTCATGGGGACCGGTAGCCTCGCCGCCGCGATCCTCCCCTCGACGCCACGATCGTCCGCATGCTGCTGGTCCCCGCCACGATGGAGCTTCTCGGCGACAGAACTGGTGGCTGCCCCGCTGGCTCGCCGGCTGCTCCCGAACATCGACGTCGAGGGCCACGCCCCGCCCCGGACCCCGACGAAGACGACGACCCGGTCCCCGCCGGCGTGGCGACCGGGCCTGAGGGGTCCCACGGCTGAACGCCGCGGCCGGCCCGGCACAGCGGGCGCCCTCGTCGGATCGGTCGGCGATGAGCTCGACGATCACCACGATCGGTGCGCCCAGGGTTCTACCACTTCCGCCTCGGCCTGTCGATGATCCCGACCACCCCAGCCGCGCAGCGCCGGTCCTCGCACCAGCGGCCCGTACGGGACCAAGGACGTCGAGCTCACACGCCGCCACCGACCTGGCCAGGACCTCGAGACGTTCGCCGCTCTCGATGGCGGTGAGGACCACCGTCGCCACGACTTTCTGGGATTTTGGCGCGCCACGGCCCGGGCCCGACAGCGCGCCTCCCGACCACGGCGCGCCGCAGCACCAACTACCGTGCGACGTGTCGGGCGGGCCGCTGGAACAGCAGATCTGCGATTCGTTGCCCTACAACATCGCCGACATCGTGCCGAACCATGCGTCGCTCGCGGGCCTCATCGCCGGCTTCTCGCTCGCGGGCTTCATCCTGACCGTCGAGCGGGTCGACATCAGAGGAGCGCGTGGCGAACCAGGTCGGCCCCGCCCGATGCACGAGAAGGCAGCGGCCGCAGACCTCTTCGCGCTTGCGCTCGTCGGCGCCCTCTCTGCGTACCAGTACTCCGCCGCTTCCGGCGACCACTGCCTGATGGCCGCCCTGGAGTTCGGCTACCCGAGCGGCCTCCTCAGCGTGTCGGCGGTGCTCGCCAGTCTCCGCGATCGCGATGCTGGCCCGCTCCCGTCCCGCAACTCAGCACCACGGCTGCGGTCCGGCTGCTGCTCTACGGGGTGTCGGTGCTGGTCTTCGTCCGCGTGGCCGCCGATCTGCACCAGGACAGGGTCCTCGGGGCCTACGTTCGAGACTTGGGCATCCGGTCGCCGAGTGCCATCGAGCCGACCCTGGCCACCAGGTTCGGTGAGGCGAGCTCAGCGCTGGACATCGTCGCCTTCCAGGAAGGTCTCGAGGCCACGTCGACCCCGGCGGCCGTGGCTCGCCCCACGTGGGTGTTCGCCGTCGGCTTCGCTTGCGCACTCGCGGTCGGGATGGCCTGGCGATCGAACCGCCAGGCGGCACCCACGCCGCGTACGCCGACGACTTTCGCTCTTGGGGTCGGGCGCTCGGATGGACCACGGCTTCTGCGGCGCTGCTCTCGACGCTCTTCTATTCGGTCGACACGACAAGACAGGATGCTGTCGCCCAACCCGCTCCGAACCGCCGGCATCCTCCTCAGCCTCGCTGTGCCCATCGTCGTCGCCGTGCTGGCGCCGCACCCGTATCGGAGACCGCCGGGCGCGCTCGCGAGGGCTGTCGACCGAGTGAAGCGGCTGCTCCCCTGAGCGTCGTGATCGCCGTGCCAACGTGAGCGGCCCGGACCGCTTGTCCTGTTGAACCTCGTCCCATAGGTTGGGCATATGCCCAAGGCAAGCGCCCAAGACGTCGCCGCGAGCGAGCCGCGCACGGGCACCCGGGACGCGCTGCTCGGTGCGGCGGCGACCGCCATCGCCGAGTCAGGGTGGGGCAACGTGACCACGCGGCAGGTGGCGGCCCTCGCCGGGGTGAACCCGGGCCTGGTCCACTACCACTTCGGGTCGATGGACGTCCTGCGGCGCGAGGCGGCGCTCCACGTCCTGGCCACCACGGTGGAGGGGCCGGCGCTCGCGCTGCTCGACCCAGGACCGTTGGCCGCGGGGGTGACCACGTCGCTCGCGAAGCTGGCCGAGATCGAGCCTCGCTCCGAGGCAGCGCTGGTGCTCTACGAGGCGATGCTCGCCGGGACGCGCGACCCGGAGCTGGGTGCCCTGCTGAACACCGTCCTCGAGGAGTTCAAGGCCCAGCTCGCCCTTCGGATCGGCGAGGCCGGCGGCCGACACCCCGTCGCCGGCGCGGCGCTGCTCGCCGCCGCCCTCGACGGCCTGGTGCTGCACCGGGCCGTGAACCCCGACCTCGACCCCACCACCGTCGCGCCGTGCCTCGTCGCCGCGCTCGGCCTGGAGGACTGATCCGATGACGTCGGCGATCGCCACCCACCAGCTCACCAAGCGCTACGGGACCGCCCGTGGCGTCGAGGCGCTCGACCTCGAGGTCCCCGCCGGCGAGGTGTTCGGGTTCCTCGGCCCGAACGGCGCCGGGAAGTCCACCACGATCCGGACCCTGCTCGACTTCCAGCACCCCACCTCCGGGACCGCCGAGGTGCTCGGCCTCGACTCGGTCAGCCAGAGCGTCGAGATCCGCCGGCGCGTCGGCTACCTGCCCGGCGACGTCCACCTCTTCGACCACCTGACGGGTGCCGCCCACCTCGCCTGGTTCGACGAGGCGCGCGGCCCCCACGACGCCGAGGTGGTGACCTCGATGGTCGAGCGCTTCGAGATCTCGATGGACCGGCGCATCGGCGACCTGTCGAAGGGCAATCGCCAGAAGGTGGGCCTGCTGCTCGCCTTCGCCCACCGACCCGAGCTGCTCGTGCTCGACGAGCCCACCAGCGGCTTGGACCCGCTCGTGCAGGCCGAGTTCGACCAGCTCCTGCGCGAGACCACGGCGGAGGGCCGCACCGTGCTGCTGTCGTCGCACTCGCTCGACGAGGTGCAGCCGGGTGGCCCGACCGAGGTGGCGATCATCCGCGACGGGCGCCTCGTGGTGTCCGACACCTGCCGTCGAGCGACTCCGCGCCGACGCCCGCGCCTGATGAGCCTGCGCCTGGCCCGGCCGACCGAGCCGAGCCGCTTCCTCGCCCTCGACGGCGTGGTGGCCGCCACCGCCCGCGACGAGTGGATCGACCTGCGGTTCGAGGGCGACCTGCAACCGGCGCTGGCCCTCGCCCTCGAGATCGGCGTCGACGACCTGACCGCCCGCCACGCCGACCTCGACGAGCTGTTCCTCAGCTACTACCAGGCCGACGCCGAGGAGGAGAGCTGACGTGCGCGCCGCCCCGATCGCCGCCCTCGACCTCCGCCTGCGCCGCAAGAGCCTCGTCGGCTACTCGGTGGGGATGGCGGTGTACCTGCTCGTCATCGTGGCGCTGTACCCGGCGTTCAAGGACTCGTCGAACCTCGACCAGCTGACCTCGAGCTCCGAGGGGATGGCCGCGCTGTTCGGCATCTCCGGGTCGATCACCTCGCCCACCGGATGGATCAGCGCCAACGCCTACGCCAACTTCTTCCCGCTCATCATGTTGCTGCTCACCATCGGCTACGGCGTCGCCGCCTTCGCCGGCCAGGAGCGCGACGGCCACCTCGAGCTCGTCCTCTCGCTCCCCTACGCCCGGTCCCGGGTGGCAGCCGAGAAGATCGGCGTGCTGGTGGCCCAGGCGACGATCCTCTCGGCGGTCGTGTTCGCCAGCGTCCTGCCGGGCCCGGCCTTCGACCTCCACCTCCCGCTCGGCCACCTGGCCACCGCCACGCACGGCGTGCTGCTGCTCGGCGTCGACTACGGGCTGCTCGCCATGGCGCTGGCCGCGTCCACCGGCAACCGCGGCCACTCGCTCGGGATCGCATCGGGCGTGGCGGCGGCGTCCTACCTGGTGGCCAGCCTCGCCCCGCTCGTCGCCTGGGCGAAGCCCGCCCGCTACGCGTCGCTCTTCTACTGGTCGGTGAGCAACGACCAGCTCGATCAGGGCCTCGGATGGGCCGGGCTGGCGATCCTGGTGGCCACCGCCGTCGTGCTCGCCACGATCACGGTCCGGGCCTTCGAACGCCACGACCTGCGCGGCTGAGCCCTCGGCGCGGCCCCCGAACGCCCTCGTAGGATCGGTCGGCGATGACTCGACGATCACCACGATCCCGGTGCGCCTGGGGTTCACGCCCGCCACGGCCGC
>JAWKIT010000004.1:0-376623 GCA_041394165.1 Acidimicrobiales bacterium | reverse complement strand
CGCGGATGTAGGCCCCGTCCTCCACCGTGTAGCGCTGGAACTCGCCGTCCACCGTCTCGTTCATCTTCTTGACGAGCACGCCGTCGTGGTCGTCCTCGATGAGCGGGTCCCACCCCGAGCCCCAGATGACCTTGATCACGTTCCATCCGGCGCCGCGGAACTGCCCCTCGAGCTCCTGGATGATCTTGCCGTTGCCGCGCACCGGCCCGTCGAGGCGCTGCAGGTTGCAGTTGACCACCCACGTCAGGTTGTCGAGCCGCTCGCGCCCGGCGAGCCCGATGGCGCCCAGGGTCTCGGGCTCGTCGACCTCGCCGTCGCCCACGAAGCACCAGATGCGGCTCTGCGAGGTGTCGTCGAGCCGGCGGTGGTGGAGGTAGCGGTCGAAGCGGGCGTGGTAGATCGACGTGATCGGCCCGAGGCCCATCGACACGGTGGGGAACTCCCAGAACTCCGGCATCAGGCGCGGGTGCGGGTAGCTCGAGAGGCCGTGGCCCGAGATCTCGCGGCGGAAGTGGTCGAGGTGGCCCTCGTCGATGCGACCCTCGAGGAAGGCGCGGGCGTAGATGCCGGGCGCCGCGTGGCCCTGGATGTACACCGAGTCGCCCGGGCTGCCGTCGTCCTTGCCCCGGAAGAAGTGGTTGAAGCCCACGTCGTAGAGCGCGGCCGACGACGCGAAGGTGGCCAGGTGGCCCCCGATCCCCTCGGCCGCCTTGTTGGCCTTCACGACCATCACCGCCGCGTTCCAGCGGATGAAGGCCCGGATGCGCCGCTCGATGTCGATGTCGCCCGGGAACCAGTACCGCGCCTGCTCGTCGGCGAGGGGGATCGTGTTGACGTAGGGCGTGGTGACCGGATCGGCCAGGCCCAGGCCGAGGTCGTCGGCTCGGGCCAGCAGCCGCTGGAGCAGGTAGGCCGCCCGGGCCGGCCCCAGCCGGCCGGCCACCGCATCGAGCGAGTCGAGCCACTCCCGGGTCTCGCCGGGGTCGGCGTCGTACAGCTGGTCGACATACGCGTCGTCGATGCCCATGGAGCCATGGTGCCCGCTGGGCGTCCCGTTCGCACCCGACCTTGGTCCCGTCCTTCGTGGTCCGCTCCGGTCCTGCGGCGCTGGGTGGTCGGTGGTGGCCGGTGGGCGCAGCCGAAGGGTGCGCCCAGCGGGGCCGGACCGGCGGGGCGCGCTCGCGCGGTCGGGCACACTGGGCGGATGGGTGAGCCGGGGCTGCGCGTGTACACCGACGGGGCGTGCTCGGGGAACCCGGGCCCGGGGGGCTGGGCGTGGGCGTCATCGCCCGCCCACCACGACTCGGGCGGCGATCCGGCCACCACGAACAACAAGATGGAGCTCCTCGCCGTCCTGCAGGCGATCGAGGCCAACCCCGGCCCGCTCACGGTGGTCATGGACTCGACCTACGTGAAGGACGGCCTCCAGAAGTGGTCGATCAACTGGGCTCGCAACGGGTGGCGCACCAAGGCGGGCGAGCCGGTGAAGAACCGCGAGCTGTGGGAGCCGCTGTGCGAGCGGCGCGACGCCCGGAAGGGCGAGCTGCGCTTCGAGTGGGTGAAGGGCCACAGCGGCGACCCCATGAACGACCTGGTCGACGAGCTCGCCGTGGCCCAGCGCGACCGCTTCCGCGAGCAGCTGGGCCCGAGCGCGGCCGCAGCCCAGGGCGGCGGGGCCGGGAGGTTGGCCGACCTCCCGCCCGAGGAGCAGCGCGCCGAGCGCCGCCGACGCGACCCCCGCATCCCCGACGGCCACCTCCTGGCCGTGCTCGGCATGCCGCCCGACCGCCTCGGGGGCTGGGACCCGAGCCCCGAGGCCGATGCGGTGCGGGCCAAGCTGCGCGACCTGATCGCCGGCCACGCCGCCCTCGCCCCCGACCTGCGCGTGGTCACCGGCGTCCGCCCGGGCGCCGAGCTGCTCGGCGCCGAGGCGGCGGTGCGGGCTGGCGTGCCCTTCGTCGCGGTGCTGCCCTTCCCCGACCAGGAGCGCAACCTCAACCCGGCGGCCCGGGCTCGCTACGCCGACCTGCTCGGTCGCGCCCACGAGGTGGTGCAGCTCGAGCGCAAGAGCCCGGCCGACGCCGACGCCTTCCGCAAGGCGATGCGGAGGCGCGACGTGTGGCTCGCCGGCGCGGTCGACGAGGCGATCCTCGTCTGGGACGAGCGCGACGACCGCCTCGATCGCCTCTTCGCCGACCTCGACGTGCGCCTCGGTGCCGGCCTCACGGTGCTGCACCCGTGACCCCGGCCCACCGGCCCGTCCACGTCGGCGTCGACACCGGTGGCACCTTCACCGACGTGGTGGCCGACGACGGCACCATCGCCAAGGTGCCCTCGACGCCCCACGATCCGGGCGAGGCGGTGCGAGCCGCCTGCGCCGCGGTCGTGCCCGACGGGGTGGCCCGGCCGGCTCGGCTCGCCCACGGCACCACGGTCGCCACCAACGCCCTGCTCGAGCGGAAGGGTGCCCGGGTGGCGCTGGTGGCCAACGAGGGCTTCGGCGACGTGATCGAGATCGCCCGCCAGGATCGGCCGTCGCTCTACGACCCGTGGGCCGATCGCCCCGCCCCGCTCGTCGAGCGCGACGACCGCCTCGAGGTGCGCGGGCGGCTCGGCCCCCACGGCGAGGAGCTCGAGCCGCTCGACCTGGCCACCCTCCCGGAGGTCCCCGCGGGCGTCGAGGCCGTGGCGGTGACGCTCCTGCACAGCGACCTCGACGACCGCCACGAGCGAGCGGTCGCCGACGAGCTGCGGCGCCGAGGCCACGACGTCACCGTCTCGGCGGACGTGTCGCCCCAGTTCCGGGAGTACGAGCGAACGGTCACCACGGTCGCCAACGCCTACCTGCGGCCGGGCTGTCGCGACTACCTCGCCCGTTTGGCCGACGCCGCCGACGAGGTGGTGGTGATGACGTCGGCGGGTGGCCTGGTCCCCGTCGCCGAGGGGGCCGAGGTGCCGGTGGCGCTGCTGCTGTCGGGGCCGGCCGGCGGCGTGCTCGCCGCGGCCGCCGCCGCCGAGGCCGCCGGGTTCCCCGACGCGGTGACCTTCGACATGGGTGGCACCTCCACCGACGTGTGCCTGGTGCGCGGCGGCGTCCCCGAGCCGGCGGGCGAGCGGATGGTGGCGGGCTTCCCGATCCGGCGCCCGTCGCTCGACGTGCACACCATCGGGGCGGGCGGCGGCTCGCTCGCGTCCGTCGACGCCGGTGGCGCGCTCCAGGTCGGGCCCCGGTCGGCGGGCGCTCGCCCGGGACCCGCCTGCTACGGGCACGGCGGCACCGAGCCCACCGTCACCGACGCCGACCTGGTGGCCGGCCACCTGCCCGACGGCGTGGCCCTGCCCGGGATCGGCCCGCTCGATGTCGGCGCGGCCCGGCGGGCGCTCGACGCCGCGGGCACCAGCGCCGGCGACGTGATCGCGGTCGTCGATGCGGCGATGGAGGAGGCGGTGCGGGCCGTCTCGGTGGCCCGCGGCGTCGACCCTGCCGGCCTCGCCCTGGTCGCCTTCGGTGGCGCCGGGCCCCTGCACGCGTGCGCCGTCGCCGAGGCGCTGGGGATGGCGGCCGTCGTCGTGCCGGCCCGGGCGGGGGTGCTCTCCGCGGTGGGGTGCCTCGCCGCGCCTCGCCAGCACGACCTGGTGGCCACCTGGGCCGGAGGCTCGGTGCTCGACGGGCTGGACGGCGCGCTGGCCGCGCTCGCCGCCCGGGCGGCGGCGGCCGTGCCGGGCGCGGCCGTGGAGACGGCGCTCGAGTGCCGCTACGAGGGCCAGAGCCACGAGATCCGGGTGCCATCGGTCGACGCGTTCCCGGCCGCCCACGAGCGGCGCAACGGCTACGCCCGACCGGGCACCCCGATCGAGGTGGTGGCGCTGCGGGCGACGGCCCGGGCGCCGTCGCCGGTGGGGATCGGGTCGCTGCCCCCTCCGGAGCGGGCGGCCGCCCGCGGCCCGGCCGTGGTCGCCGAGCCCGACTGCACGATCTGGATCCCCGAGGGCTGGACCGCCGAGCCGCACCCGTCGGGCGCCCTGGTGCTCACGAGGACCGGCCGATGAGCGGGGAGTCGATGGGGCCGGCGCAGCTGGCGGTGCGGATCGCCCGGCTCACCGGGATCGCCCACGAGATGGGCGAGGTGCTCCGGCGCGGGGCGTTCAGCCCCAACATCAAGGAGCGGGCCGACTGCTCCGCCGCCCTGTTCACCGCCGACGGCACCCTGCTCGTGCAGGCCGAGCACATCCCCGTGCACCTGGGATCCATGCCGGCGTCGGTCCGGGCGGCGATCGACGCGCTGGGCGACGACCTCGCCCCCGGGGAGCAGGTGATCCTCAACGACCCCTTCGCGGGCGGTACCCACCTCAACGACGTGACCGTGGTGGCCCCGGTGTTCGCGGCGGCCGGGGCCTCCGCCGGGCCACGCCTGATCGGCTGGGTGGCCAACCGCGCCCACCACGCCGACCTCGGGGGCGCCGCGCCCGGCTCGATGCCCGCCGACGCGAACCACATCGCCCAGGAGGGCCTGCGCATCCCGCCGGTGCGGCTCACGGCCGAGGTGGCCGCCCTCGTCGCCGCGTCGAGCCGCACGCCCGGCGAGCGGGCCGGCGACCTCGACGCCCAGGTCGGTGCCAACCGCCTCGGCGCCGAGCGCTTCGCCGCCCTGGGCGATGGCGGGCTCGACGAGGTCGTGGCCTACGGCGAGCGCCGCATGCGCGCCGCGCTCGCCGCCCTGCCCGACGGCACCTGGCGCTTCGCCGACGTGCTCGACAGCTTCGGGCCCGATCCCGACCAGCAGGAGCCGACGCGGCTCGAGGTCACCGTGACCGTCGCCGGCGAGGAGATCGCGTTCGACTTCACCGGCACCGACCCGCAGCGCCACGGCAACGTCAACGCCGTCGAGGCCGTGACGGTGAGCGCGGTGGCCTGGGCCCTGCGCTCGGTGCTCGACCCGACCATCCCGGCCAACGGCGGGGCGCTCGCCCCGGTCTGGGTGATCGCCCCCGAGGGCACCGTGGTGGCCGCCCGGTTCCCCGCCGCGGTGGGGGCCGGCAACGTCGAGGTGAGCCAGCGGGTGGCCGACGCGTGCCTCGGCGCGCTGGCCCAGATCGTGCCCGCACGGGTGCCCGCCGCCGGCCAGGGGACGATGAACAACCTGCTCCTGGGCGGCGACGGCTGGGTCAGCTACGAGACCCTCGCCGGCGGCCAGGGCGGCCGGCCGCCGAAGCCGGGGGCCGAGGCGGCCGGCCCCGTGCCCGGCATGAGCGGCGTGCACACGGCGATGACCAACACAGATCAGGTTGACTACCGAGCAGCGGAACCTCGCCCCGGCCAGTCGGGAATTCACACCGCGATGACATAACACGCGGAATAATTACCCCCATCGAGGCGCTGGAGCGGGGCGTTCCCGCTGAGGGTGCTGCGCTACCGGCTGCGGCGTGGGAGCGGTGGTGCCGGGTGGTCCGCAGGCGGCGAGGGTATCGAGCGCGACCTCCAGGGTGCTTGAGGACGCCACGGTGTCGCTGATCACCGAGCGACGCGCCCGCAGCCTTGGGGCCTTGCCGGGGAGAACCGGGGCGGTCGGGGAGAACTGGTTATGCTCCCTGGACGGGGACGAGGCCGAGCCGAGCGCCTCCCTGACAAGTGCACGATCCAGCTGGAGGCCGGCGACGTCCTCCGGATGCTGACGCCCGGTGGTGGCGGTTGGGGGAGACCTACCGGAACGGATTCCAGCTGAAGGACACCTCGCTGCGGATGAGGTCGGCACAGCACCGCATCGTGAGCGCGCAATGGCGCAAGCTTCTCGTGGAAGTCGGCGATGTCTCATGCCGGCGTCGTCGGTGCTGGCTGGGGTGCGCCACGCTTCGTTCATGAGACCACCCGCGATCCGACGGTGGTCCTCGACGGCTACCACGTACTCGTCGTAGAGGCTCGGAGCCTCGGCCCCAATCCAGATCGAGGCTTCGGTCAACTCGCGCTGGACCTGCATGATCTCGGTCGAGATCCTCCGCCGTTCCGCCGCTTGGTCGTTCTCGTCCCGGCGACGGATCACGTAGGGGCATCGCGGTAGGCGGCGAGTGCACCCACGGCTCCTTGGCGAGCACTTCGCTTGCGAAGTCGTCGCTCTGCCGCAGCCGTGAACGGTGGCTGAGGAGAGCGAGGACCACTGCGACAGCTCCAGCGATCAGAGCCGGGACGTACGCAGGGTTCACGCCGCGACCTTCGGGCTGTGCGGCGCTTCGGGGCCCAACCACTCGCCAGTTTCCCGCCAGTGTGCTTCGCGGTAGAGGTGTAGCGCGACATGGTCGATGAGGGCGCCCAGTCCGTCCCTGAACACCCACCGGTTCGTCTCGGGGTCGTCCGGATGCCACATGCACAGATGGCCATCCGGGTATCGGTGCTTCGAATCCGTGGGGCCGTCGACCTCGACGGTGACGAAGGTGGGGGCCTCGGCTCCGAACCTGATCGTCGCTGCTCGATCCTCGAAGTGGCCGAGGACGATCGGGACGGCGTACTCGACGCCGCCGCGGGTGAGACGCCGCCGGAAGGGGAGTCGACGTGCCCGAGCGTTGAACTCGAACCGAGCCCGTTCGGTGTCGTTGCCGAACCACGGCCCGTGGTAGCGCTTCTTCATCCTCCGAACGACCGGGTGGTCTTGACCTGGCTCGCAGCGGCTGCGGTGATCCCGCTCGCCGTGTAGCGGACCCCTTCGTTGCCGCCTCGGAGGGAGGCGGCAACCGATGCCTTGGACTGCCGGTCTGCTGGCTCCAGGTAGTTCGGGAACGCGGCAGCGATGAGGTCCTGCACTTCGTCGTCGTCCTCCGACTCGATCGCCTTCGCCAAGGATGCGGCAAGGAGTTCAGCCGGCTGACCACGATGTCCCGGTCGAGCAGCAGCTTGATCGGCGGCGACACCTCGGCGGGGTCTGGCGTGAGGCGCCGGCCAGATCGGTAGCGCCATGGTCAGCGATCGTCATGGAGAGCTTCCAGTCCCCATCCCTGACTCGACGGCAGCGAGTGCGAGCGCCTCGAGGTTGAAGCTGCACAGCCCCGGCTGCGTCGGCTGCTTGTTCCAGGCCTTGGCCAACCGAATCGCTCGTGCTCGCGCCACCCGGAGCGACTTCGGCTCGGCCGTGAGCAGCTCGGTGTCGCCTGGGATGGATGCATCCCACGAACCCGAGTTGAGGTTCGGGATCCACAATCCGGGCGCGTCCTTCCGAGTGAGACCGACGATGAGATCGACGCTCGGCCCGTCAGGGAACCTCACCTCGATCGCTCGCTTCGTCAGCCTGGTCGCCACGTCCCATCCCTCGTCGTTGAGGTCGGCACGAACCTGCTTCGACCTGCTCCACGACCTCGCCGGGGCCCTCGTCGTCACCGTCCGGTCCGAGCGTGTCCAGACCTGTCTGTCGAGCATGACTCCGCAGTCGGCATCGGTGTCGTCGTTCGCTGTTCCGTGGGCGATCGACCCAGAGCGATAGGTGCGGAGAGCTCCGTCGAAGGACCCCGCTGACGCCAAGACAGCGTCGCGGTGCTCACGTGCATCGCTCAGGGTGGAGTCGGCCGAGCGACATCGTTGCGAATCTGGTCGAGCAGGTCGTGGAGCTTCGATATCTGGAGGGTCCTTCGGGCGGTGATCGAGTTACAGGCGTGTCGTTTGCCTCGGTGCCAGTATGCAGGTGGGATGTGACACTCGACCTGGGGGATTCCAGGCCTGGCTCGTATCCTAGCACTTGACGCAGGTATGTCACTTGTGGCACTTATTAAGTCCTGCCCGAGGAGAATGGACTCATGCGAACCTCACCCGTGAACGTCGTCGACCTCCGAACTCGCTGCCACGAGCGCGAGCGCCTCCAGCACGCCGCCGACGACATCGACCAGCGGCAAGATTGATCTCGAATCACCGCCTCCGCCGCGAGAGCAGCTCCTGTTCGCGCATCGATGCCTACGCACGCGGCGAGTCCGTTGCCGCCGTCGCGCATCGGCAAGCCGCTGACTTCCACCGAGGCGGCGAAGCTCCTTGGCGTTTCCTGCGCACCCATCTCACACGCCTTTGCGGAAGAGGCCGAATCGAGAGCCACCGTTGGCAACGCCTGCGCATCCCCGCCGACGAGGTCGCGCATCCTCACCGAGCGTGGCCGCAAAGACCCAGGCCCGGGAGGCCGCGGTGCCGGCTGACGATCGTCGCCGCGCTCGCGCTGCCCGGG
Source organism: Acidimicrobiales bacterium (assembly GCA_041394165.1). GTDB lineage: Bacteria > Actinomycetota > Acidimicrobiia > Acidimicrobiales > Iamiaceae > Aquihabitans. The sequence goes on along the minus strand of JAWKIT010000004.1, from coordinate 368,431 downwards.
CCGCAGGCCTGTTGCGGGTCGCTCAGGCGCCCTCTGGGTTCCTGAGCGACTGGAGCAGCGTGAGGCTCTCTTGGCAGGTCGGGCACACCGGGAACCGTTCGTAGTCCCGATGAGAGCGACGATGCTCGCTCCGCACAGCGCAGGATTCTGATCCCGGTCAGGTGAGCGTGACGACTGATCCCTTTGCCAGGTGGCTGAAGTGCTCGGAGCCGTCGGTGGATGTGGCTGACGGGCTGCCAGTCGTCTCCATTGGTGAGGAGCTCGTCCAGCTCGGTGGAGGTGGCCACGGCCGACCCATTCGGCCGTGACGCATGCGTACCTCAGGTGTGAGGGGAATCGCTGTTGCTTCGCGGCGGGAGGTAGTCCCATGCGTCGATGTCGTCCCGACCGGGAACCATCGCGAGAACGTCCATGGGGAAGCGGTCCTTGCTGGTCGAAACTCAGCGAACTCCCAGCTCATCTCGAGCACGGCGAGGCCTTCCTCGTCCGGCTCGATCCTCACGGACACCGCCGCACCGAACACGTCGACCGTCGAGAACGAGCCCGGTACCCGGGGCTGACAGCACAGCGCCGACGATCTCGGCGTGCGCGGCACGCTCCGATTCGCACTCCTCCTCGTACGCCGTCTCCAGCCGCTGCAACCGGTAGTCGTCGTCGGTGGGTGCGATCGGTGTTGCATCGGCTGAGAACCGCTCGATCTCTCGGTAGAAGTCGCCTGCGGTGTCGTTCTTCCGGCGCCCGGCGGCGAGGAGCCACCACGTCCCGTCCTCGTCCTGCCAGAGGGCGGCCCGCCGCTCCCCGGTCTTGACCTTGATGGCGTACCGGTCCGTGAGCGCCTCGATCCGCTCGCGATGGGCGGCTTCGTCGGTGGCAAGCAGGTTCGCCTTCTCGATCACCGCGTGTTCAGCGTCGACGAGTGGGCACGGCAGCAGGTAGGTCGGGTCAGCGGCCATGTCGTCGACCACGGTGCGAAGCGCCACCTTCAGTTCGTCGGGCCCGACCTCCTGTGCCAGATCCTGGCGCAGACATCGGAGCGTGGCCCTCACCACTCGCTTGTCTTGTTCAGGCATCGCTTGCTCCGGGTTGGCGTCTGCCCGTCCGATGATGCCCGCGCGGAGCGCCTCGGCGGTTGATCCCGAACCGTGATTCGGCTCGGTGGTCACGGTGGCGGCGTACCAACCACTGTCGCCGACTCGCCCACCGGGGGGCAGGTACGGTCAATGTCCGAATCGCGATCAGCGCAGGGGAGCAGACGAGGGCATGCACGGGGTTGAGCTGGGCGAGCGAGGCTCGGGGCATGGCTGAGGGGCCGCTGTTCATCGTCGACAACAGCGAGGGCGGGCGGAACGGGCTCGACTACCTGCGCGAGTGGTCGGAGCTGGCGAGCAGCATCGACATCGCCACCGGCTACTTCGAGATCGGTTCCCTGCTCGACCTCGACGGCCACTGGCAGAAGTTCGACAAGATCCGGATCCTGATGGGCGACGAGGTCACCCACCGGACCAAGAAGGCGATGCTGCTGGCCGTCAAGCAGCGGGCCGAAGCCCACCTCGACGACAGCATCGAGGACGACAAGGAGCGCGACCCGTTCCTCACCGGGATCGACGCGATCGTCGCCGCCTTGGCGTCGGGTCAGATCGAGTGTCGGGTCTACAACAAGGACAAGTTCCACGCGAAGACGTACATCACCCACGGCCGCTTCGAGGTCATCGGCTCCCAGGCGTTGGTCGGGTCGAGCAACTTCACCCGGCCGGGTCTGACACAGAACGTCGAGCTGAACATCAAGATCGAGAGCAGCTCGGAGGTCGCTCAGCTCCAGGAGTGGTACGAGCACCATTGGGACGACGCAGTCGACATCTCGCCCGACGTCGTGAAGGTGATCGAGCGTCACGCCCAGCCCTTCAGTCCCTTCGACGTCTACGCCCAGGCGCTGCGGTTGATGTTCGGCGAGCTGGAGCCCACGGCGAACGACTGGGACCAGCACCACTCGCGGATGTTCCCGAAGCTCGACCGGTACCAGCAGGAGGCGTACTGGTCGATGGTCAACATCGCCCGCCAGCACGGCGGCGCGTTCCTCTGCGACGGCGTCGGTCTCGGCAAGACCTACGTCGGGCTCCTGCTCCTCGAGCGACTCGTGCTCCACGAGAACAAGCGCGTCGTGCTCTTTGCACCCAAGTCGGTGAAGGACTCGGTGTGGGTGCCCGAGCTGAAGAAGCACCTGCCCCACATCGGTGGTGTCGACGGATGGCCGACTTCTCCAACCTGTCGGTGTTCAGCCACACCGACCTCACCCGAGCGCTGGAATACCCCGAGCGGTTCGAGCGGATCACCGAGCTGGCCGACGCGGTGGTGATCGACGAGGCCCACCACTTCCGCAACACCGGCAAGCGTGGCGACCCCGAGGATCCGTTCACCCGGTCCCGCTACTACAAGCTCTACGACCTCATCGGCGAGGCCCGCCACAAGAGCGTGTTCATGCTCACGGCGACACCCATCAACAACTCGCTCAACGACTTCAAGCACCTCGTCGAGCTGTTCAGCCGGGGCGACGACGCCTACTTCTCCCGCACGCTCGGCGTGACGAGCCTGACCGGCCGGCTGAACTCGATCACCAAGACCCTCAAGAAGCAGCTCGGCGACGACGTCCCGGAGGCCGAAGCCGCCGAGGAAGCCGCTGACTTGCTCAGCGGCGACGACCTGTTCCAGGGCCTCGTGGTCCAGCGGAGCCGGGCATACGCCCGAGCGAGCCAGATCCAGGAGACCGGCAACGCCGCAGCCTTCCCCGAGCGTGACGACCCCAAGGTCGCCGAGTACTCGATCCGCAAGAGCTACGGGAAGCTCCTCGACCTGGTCGACACGGCGTTCCAGAAGCAGAAGCCGCTGTTCGCCCTGCCGATGTACTACCCGCTCGCGTACTACACGGGCCCCGACACCTCGATCGATCCGCTGGAGTGGAACCGCCAGGCCCAGGTCGTCGGGCTCATCCGTACGAACTTCCTCAAGCGGTTCGAGAGCTCCGTCTACGCCTTCGAGCTGTCGTGCGACCGGCTGCTGCGCAAGCTGCTCGCCTTCGTCGACGTCAACAGCGAGTCGCCGGCCGAGCGCAAGCGCTACGAGCGATGGCTCGACCAGCACGAGGAGATGCTCACCCAGGCACGCGTTCGCCAGCTGACCCTGTGGGGCGACGACGAGGAGCCCGAGGAGGAGAACGAGGACATCGTTCCGCCGGAGCTGCTCGAGAAGGCACACCACCTTCCCCGTGACGAGTACGACGTGCCGGAGATCCTCGCCGAGACCTACCTCGACCTCGACCAGATCGCCACCCTCCTCGACGAGTCACGCTCGTTCGAGCCCTCCCATGACGACAAGCTCAAGAAGCTCGTGCGGCTCCTCAAGTCCAAGGAGCTGGCGGGCCGCAAGGTCCTCATCTTCACCGAGTTCGCCGACACCGCCCGGTACCTGCGTCGGGAGCTGGAGAAGGCCGGCATCGACGGTGTTGCCGAGCTGGACAGCAACACCAAGACCAACCGGGCCGACGCCATCCGCCGCTTCTCGCCGTACTACAACGGCCTTTCGTCAGCAGAGCTGGTGGCCACCGGCCAGGAGGAGACCCAGGTCCTCATCGCCACCGACGTCCTGTCAGAGGGCCTGAACCTCCAGGACGCCACGCGGCTCATCAACTACGACATCCACTGGAACCCGGTCCGGCTCATGCAGCGCATCGGTCGTGTCGATCGTCGCCTCAACCCCGAGGTCGAGGCGAAGCTCGTTGCCGACCATCCCGAGGTGGCCAAGCAGCGGGGGCGCATCGCGTTCTGGAACTTCCTGCCACCTGATGACCTCGACACGTTGCTTCGCCTCTACGGCAAGGTCAGCCACAAGACGCTGCTCATCTCCAAGACGCTCGGTATCGAGGGCAAGAAGCTGCTCAAGCCGGAGGACGACTACGAGGCGCTCAAGGAGTTCAACTCGTCCTACGAGGGAGAGACGACGGTTCAGGAGCAGCTCCACCTCGAGTACCAGGAGCTGCTCGACCAGCACGACGGGCTCGAAGCACGGCTCGCGGGGCTGCCCCGCGCGATCTTCAGCGGACGCCAACGAACCACCGACGGCAGCGAAGGCGTGTTCTTCTGCTACCGCCTACCCGCGCTCGACACCGAGTCGGGGGAGTTCACCCTCGAAGCCGGCGTCACCCGCTGGTACCTCCACACCCTTCCCGACGGCACGTTGCTCGACGAACCCAAGCAGATCGCCGAAGCGATCCGATCGACTCCCGACACGCCGCGGGTCTGCACGACCGACCGCCCGCTGCTGGTCACGATCCGCGACGGCGTGCTCAAGCACATCAAGAACACCTACCTCAAGCGGCTCGACGTGCCGATTGGCGCACCCAAGCCCCAACTCGCGTGCTGGATGGAGCTGAACGCCGCGCCATGACCGCCCTTGACCCGAACCACCTACGAGACATCACGTCGTTCGACGACGTCATCGAGTACCTCACCGACGAGCTCGACTGGCCCATCGACGCCCACGACCTCGAAGAGGCGACCTTCGAGTGGGATCCTGACGAGCTGGGCATCCCTGCCGACCGCGTGCCACACCTCGCCTCGCTCCGACAGCTCCGCCCCTGGAGACCGATCAGCCGTGGGGCATCTTCTTCCTCGAGTTCGACGGCCCCCGCCTTCCGCTCACGGTACAGCCGGCTCCTCGACAAGCTCGTCACGAAGAGCGGGCGACGGGATCGGGAACCCGTCGGACCTGGGACCTCAACGACCTGCTCTTCATCATCACCACGAGCACGGGCGACACCGTCGAGCTGCACTTCATCGCCTTCTTCGAACAGCCCGACAAGCCCGCCGAGATCCGCTCCATCCCATGGCGCCTGGACAATCGCCCGCCCAACACCTGAAGCGCCTCGCCACCGAGCGTTCTACATCTGGCGTGGCCTCGACGATCCGGCTGACATCAGCGAGTGGCGTGACGAGTGGCGCTCGGCGTTCAAGCTGCGCCACGGTGAGGCCATCGCCTCAGCAACCCGCCTCGCCGATCGCATGGCCGACACCGCGCAGGGCCTCCGACGGGAGGTCGCCGCGGCGCTGGCGGCCGAGAAGCCAAACGGTCCGTTCAACACCCTCATGGGAGAGGCATCCGAGCAACCCCCGTCGGCAGCGTCACGCCGGCGACGTTCGCTGACATGTGCGCAGACCCTCGTCTACGGGGTGCTCACGAGCCGCATCACCGACCCCGCCTCCTTCGGGGCGTCACCGACGCTCGCAGCCGTTCCACTCGAACCCGTTCCTGGCCGCGCTCTTCGACAACGTGCACGACCAGGTCTTCGGTGCTCGACCTCGAAGGCATCGGTTCCGAGCAGCTCGTCGCCGACCTCCGCAGACCAACGTCGAGGCCATCCTCGATCAGTTCGGCGCCAGGCGCCCGAGGTGGCGACCCGGTCATCCACTTCTACGAGGAGTTCCTCCAGCGGCACGACCGCAAGATGCGAGCCGATGCCGGCGTTCTACACACCGCAGCCGGTCGTCGAGTTCATGACCCGCACGGTCGACACGATCCTCCGCGACCGCTTCGGCCTGGCCGCGTGGCCTCGCCGACGGCGCAACGTGGGCCGAGGTAGCAGAACGAACGGTCTGCCGTGCCCGAGGACGTCGAGCCGTCGAGCCGGTTCGTGTCGATGGTGGACCCCGCAACGGGGACCGGCACCTTCGTCGTCGAATGGCTCCGCCGGGCACGCACCTCGTTCCTCCACGACGGGAAGGCAGCCGACTGGCCCGAGCACGCTCGAGAGGTCGTCCTCCCGTCAATCCATGCGTTCGAGCTGATGCTCGGCCCCTACGCCATCGCGCATCTCAAGGTCGCCCTCGAACTGCACGACGAGAACGTCGTCGACGACGCACCCAACATCCTCCTCACCGACACGCTCGACCACGAGTCACACAACCAGCTCCTCTTCGAGGACGATCCGGTGTCAGGCGAGGGCGAGCGTGCCGCCGCTCTCAAAGACGGCGCCCGGTTCACCATCGTCATCGGCAACCCGCCCTACGACCGCGAAAGCAGAAGGACGTTGGCTCCACCGGCAAGCGCAAGGGAGGCATCGCTCGCTACGGGGTGCCCGGTGTTCCGCCGCTCATGAACGCCGTGCTCGACACCCGCTCACCGCGGGCCTCGGCAAGCACGCCAAGAACGCCTACAACGACTACGTTCACTTCGGTGCTGGGCCGCCTGGCAAGCGGTCACCAAGTTGAGGGACCCGGCGTCGTCGCGCCGATCACCGCTTCGTCGTACCTCGACGGCGTATCGCCTGGCGGACTGCGGTCCCACCTGCGTGACGTCTTTGACGAGCTGTGGATCGTCGACCTCGGAGGCGAGGGACGCGGTGCCCGCGCCGACGAGAACGTGTTCGCCATCAGGACCCCGGTCACCATCGCCTTTGGCATTCGGACCGGAGGTCCGCGCAAGGGGTGCGAGGTTCGGTACCTCGCCGTCGAGGGCACACGGGACGAGAAGCTCGCTCAGCTCGGCAAGCTCGACCTCCTGGGGGCTCCGGTGGCGGCGATCGAGGGCACCGGGTTGGCCCGGCTCACGCCGGTCTCGGCAGCCGAGTACCACGAGTGGCCTGAGACTTCCGACCCTTCCCGCTGGTCTTCCCAGGCGTGAAGGCAGGTGAGGACTTGGGTGCTCGACCGTCGTCGAGCTTGCTCAAACGTCGAGTAGCGGAGTTGCTTGAGCACTCGCTCCCGCAGCGACCCGGTCTCTTCAAGGACCTTGCCCACCGGTCGGAAGTGCGTCGAGCCGCTGGGGCGGACCAACATGCCAGACTGGGACAAGACGCCGGTCTCGAGGATGGTCGATCAGTCTGACCTCGCTCGGTACGGGCATCGCCTGCTCGACCGACAGTGGGTCATCGCCGATCCCCGATTCCTCGACCGAGCGCCGCCTGGTCATCACTCCAACGACCAGATCTACGTCGTTCACTCACCTCGACGAAGCTCTCGGCGCTGGGCCCGCGGTCACCGCGACGCCCTACGTTCCGGACCTTCATTACTTCCGGGGGTCGTACGGGGCAAAGGATGTGATGCCCCTGTACCGGGACCGTCGTGGCAAGGACCCGAACGTCACGAACGGCCTCCTCGAGGTGATCGCTGAGGCGCTCGGGGCCGAGGTCGAACCCGAGCACCTCCTCGCCTACGTCTACGGGCTAGCCGGATCATCGGCCTTCACAGATCGCTTCACCGACGAGCTTGAGAAGCGGCTGGTCCGGTGCGCATCCCGATCACCGCGGACGCTGAGCTGTTCGACGAGGTGATCGCGGTCGGTGAGGAGCTCCTCTGGGCTCCACACGTGGGCGAACGATTCGCCGATGGCCAGGTCCTCCCGGCCCCGACGGCGAAGGAGATCAGCCCGGTCAGCGGGGCGTATCCCGAGAGGTTCCAGTGTGGGACGCCGCCTCCCAAACGCTGACGGTCGTGGGGAGTGGTTCCTTTGGCCCCGTCGACCGTGAGGTCTGGAGTTCGAGGTTTCGGTCTGAAGGTGCCCAGTCAGGCTCGGCTACCGGATGAAGGCGGGCAAGGGGAAGAAGTCGAGCCCGCTCGACGACATCCGCTGGTGGACGTTCACCCCCGAGCTGTTCACGCCGTTGGCGATCCTCGAGCAGACGGTCGCCCTGACCCCGAGGGCTGCCGAGTTGCTCGACCGGGTCGTGAACGGCGACCTGATCGACCCTGCGACCCTCCCGACCCCAACCGACGCAGAGCGCAAAGCACCCAAGACGTGACGTCCACCGACATCGGACGCTCGGAGTAGCCTATGGGCAGGACGACCACCGAATGCGCGACCCGGTGAGGAGGCGACGCTCGCCGGATCGCGGATCGGTGCAGGACTCTGCACCATTTCGTCGCGAGATCTCACCACGGGCATCAGCCTCGGACCTGTGGGCGACGCTTGAGACGATCATCTCGGAGCCTCACGGCTTCGAGCGTCTCGAGAAGCAGCACCACGAAGCTCGACCGGAACGCTCGGCTACGGGCACGGGCGTATCTGAACCAGGCTCGCCAGTACTACGAGACCGTTGAGTCGATCGCACCAGTGGCGAAGCCGCTCACCGGCTACTACTTCGCGCTGAACCTGACCAAGGTGTTCCTGACGGCCGTGGATCCCGACACGACGAAGCCCACGAGCATGCACCACGGCCTGAGCCAGTCGATCAAGCCTGGCACCAACTACTCGTTCAAGCGCGCAGGTAGTTCAAGATCCACGCGACTGGTGCTTTCCGCCTCTCGCGGAGCGGACGGGAATGCGTCACTGCTGGGCGAAGGAGTACGAGATCGGGCTCATGAACTCCTGCCGTTCCTCCCCTGGTGGCTACGACCTCTTCGCCGAGGGCAACATCAAGCGCCCAACCTGGTACCGATCGATTCGGCCCGAGCGCTGTTCGGCACCGCAAGGAGGCGTGGTTGCGAATCGAGATTGACCCCGAGGTGCTTCGTCAGCGCCAGCTTCGAGCTGAGAGCCTGCTTGCATCGGCGAAGCCCTTCGGCGACCGGGTTTCGGTTTCGTGACCACCGACGCCCCCACCTACTCCTACGAATCCAAGGACTCGTTCACCTACGGGAAGCCGCGCAGCGAGGTCGTCGACGACCTCGCCAGGCTTACGACTCGACCCTCGTTGCCTCCGACCGAGCTTCGGGCCGTGGAAGTTTCTCGTGCTACTGCATCGGCCGAAGCTCCTGTCGCACGAGGCTGTGGCGTTCGCCGTGCTCCACCACCTCTCGAACGTGGTTCGCTACCGGCCGGCGGACGCCGAGCGAATCCTGACGACGCGCAACGCGGCTCTGCCACCCGCCGACTACGCAGGAACCTCCTGTTGAATCTGCCACCTCGGATCACCGGCCAGGACCACGTCATCGGTGAGCTGACGGCACTCTGTCGGATCGCCCTGTGGCGGTCCCGCGCCTGATCTTCCACACACTTGCACCGGGGTGTCCGGTTGGCCGCCGGGTGGTCAGCGGGATAGCCAGCGGGATACCTGACGGGTGGTCGCCGGTGGGCTGCTGACGCCTCCCGTTTGAGAAAATCTGACGATCGCGCGAGCCCGGGGCCTTCAGGGGCCTACGTAGGTGTGTTGAGCATCGCGGTTCTCGTCGGCCCCCGATCCGGCGGCGGCTCACCTGGAGGTCGTCGCCAACGAGCGAGACGACTACTACCTCGCATCGGGTGAGGCGCCGGGCCGGTGGATCGGTGCCGGGCCGAGCGGCTCGGCCTGACCGGGGAGGTCGAGGCCGACGCGCTCTGCTCGGTGATCGAGGGTGTGGACCCCTCGTCGGGTGAGCTGCTGACGCGGTGGCGGAAGATCAAGGGGTTCGACCTGACCCTGTCGGCGCCGAAGTCCGTGTCACTGTTTGGGGCCTCGGCGACCAGGGCCTGGCCGCCGAGGTGGTGTCGGCGCACGACGCAGGTCGCCGCAGCGGTGCGGTACCTGGAGGACGAGGCGTGTGTGGTCCGCCGTGGCAAGGCGGGCGCCGCTCGTCATCGGGGTGGTGGCTTGGTGTCCGCCGCGCTCCGGCATCGGACGAGCAGGGAGGCGGACCTGAACCTGCACACGCACCTGGTGACCGGTGAACATGGCCCTCGGCCCCGACGGGCGGTGGAAGGCGCTGCACACCCTGGCGATCTACCAGCACGGCAAGACCGCTGGGTTCGTCTACCAGGCCGCCAGCCATGAACTGGCCAGCGCCTCGGCATCCGGGTTCGAGCCGCTGCGCCGTGGGAGGTCGTCGGGTTCTCGTCGAAGATGCGCCGGGCGTTCAGCCGCCGCCGGATCGAGATCGAAGTGGTGATGGCCGAGCACGGGTGCGCCTCGCCCACGGGGCGCAGGCCACGCTCGACAGCCGCCCGGCCAAGCCTGGAGATGGTCGACGAGGAGATCCTGCGGGAAGGCTGGCGACGACGGAAGGCGAGGTCGGCTTCACCGGCAAGGTCCCCACCGGCCCGCACCGCCTCGGTCGTGGCGTCCTCACCGGCTCGGCGCGTGCTTGACCGAGCACGACGCCACCTTCGACCGTCGCCAGGTGATCCGGGCCGTCGCCGAGACCGCCACCCAAGGACTCGCCTACGAGGCCATCCGCCGGCGAGCTGACCAGCCACCTCGCCAGCGACGCAGTCGTCGACGTCGCGACCGGGTGTTGGACGACTTCGAGATGCTGGCGCTCGAAGCCGACGCGCTTCAGCCGTGCCATCGACGGGCCCAGGACCGTCCCGGTCGATCCCCGATCGTTGATGCTCGCGGTCAGAGCCCGGCCGTCGATCAGCATCGAACAAGCGCTGGCCGTCAAGCGGGTGACCGTCACCGACGTTTCCGTGGCTGTGATCGTCGGCCAAGCTTCTGGCACCGGCAAGACCTTCGCCCTCGACGCTGCCCGCACGCCTGGCACCGCACCGGATCATGAGTACGCGGCGCTGCCCTCGCTGCCGTACGCAGCGCGGCTCCAGTCCGGTCAGGCATCCTGAGCCAGACGATCGCCCTACTGCTCCAGGACCTCGACTCGGGCCGAGACCGCCCACCCCACCGACGTGCTGTCCCTGACGAGGCCGGAATGGTGGGCACCCGCCAGGGCCTCCACCGACTCATCGACCACACCGCCAGGGCCGGGCGAAGCTGGTACTCGTCGGCGACCCGAAGCAGCTCGCCGAGATCGAAGCCGGGGGCCTGTTCGCCTGCTCGCTCGCCGCCTCGGTCACGCAGAGCTCACCGAGAACCGGCGACTCACGGACCGAGCCCAGCGAGCGACGGCCAGCGCACTGCGACGGCCACACCGATCGGCCTGGTTCGCATGGAGCAGAGTGGGTCGCTCACCCTCGGCGACAACGCCGACCGCGCACGCCCGCATGGCCGAGGACTTGGTACCTCAGCCACACGAGCGGGCGCGACGCCGTGATGCTGGCCCTGCACCGCAGCGACGTCGCCGACCTCAACCAACGAGCGCGGCTGCATCTGATCGCCAACGACCGCCTCGGCCCGGTAGTGCTCGACTCCGAGGACCTCGAGCTGCGCGCCGGCGACCGGGTCCTGGCGCTACGCAACGACCGCAAGATCGGCATCGTCAACGGCACCATCGGCATCGCCCGCCGGCGCCGACCCCGACGGTGCAGGTCGCAATCAGCGACGGCGACCGCGCCGCCGTGCTGGCCGACCACATCAGCGGCGGGCCACCTGACCCACGGCTACGCCATGACCATCCACAAGAGCCAGGGCATGACCTGCGACGTCGCCCTCGTGCTCGGCGACGACACCCTTCACAAGGAAGCCGGCCACACCTCGATCACCAGAGGCCGAGAACGCAACCACGTCTACGCCGTCGCAGCCCAGGAGCCGGAGGGCCGGCCAGCTGACGATCTCCGCCGAGCCCTGGCGGTGAGTACCGCCAAGCAGACCGCCCACGACCGCGGAGGCCTTCGGGCTGTGAGCGATCGCCGCCCGGCCTTGCGAGGACCAGCTCGTTCTCGGCCTGGGAGCGCGAGAGCATCCTGCCGTCGAGCACGCCCGCGCCATCCGAGCCAAGGCCGGGCTCTCGCCGTCGCTCAGCTCGCCCGATGTCCTCAACCAGGTCTGTCGATCCTCGACCCGGATCGGTCAGGACACGCCACACGTCCGCGGGCGAGTTAGCTGAGGCGCCGCCGTCGGGGCTACGCCTGGCGCGCCCCTGCGCGACGGCAGGCTTGCCTAGAAGGGCTCCTCCCCCTGGAGGGCAGAAGGGGGATTCGGCTTCGGAGGTGGCCAGGCCCGGTGATGGGCGGCGTACACCCGCTGCATCGCGCGACCGGAAGCGCGCCCCGCACAGCTGGTCGTTCGTCCACCAGACTCGGTCGATTCCGGCGAGCTGACCGTCGCTGAGCGTCCCCAGCGCCTCGATCCGCCCAGAAGCTCCGGCATCCACGTAGTTCTGGGCCGAGCGCAACGCCTCGAGCAGCCCGTCGAAGACTGCGGTCCGAGGTCGGGAAGCTTGTCACCTGCTGAGATCACCGACGGCACCTCGCTTCGGGTTCGTCGACGACGCTCGGCCACTGGTCCCGCCCGATGAAGCTCGCTGGTCGACCCCGACCCTCAAGACGTGCGGTACCCGCCGCCCGAGCGCCCAGCCGATCTCCTGCTGGCACCATGCGCTCTGATTGACCTCGGGGTGCACGAGAGCGACGAAGGCCTGCATCGTGCGCAGCGCCTGCTCGAGCTGCCATGGCTTGCTGCGCTCCATCAGGTGCCGTGGGCGACGAAGCCATGGATGCCCACCACCGCGAGCTCAGAGGCCACCTCGCCCACGAACTGCTTGTGGAGGGCGGAGTGGGAGAGGAACACGCGGCAGCTGCGCCCAGTTGCCATCGTCGCCGGTGGTTGCGACAGCTTCCTGTACCCCGTCGGCGTCGACATCCATCACCACCGCGCATCTCGACCACCGCCGTCGGTGGCGTCCGAGATCATCTCCGCGATGGACGGGCCGAATCGATCGTCGCTGAGGCTGTCGAAGCCGAACTCGTTGAGGAGGATGTTCGTCCGGTCCCACGTCCACTGGGGCCCGCCAGCGCCTCGATGAGTTGCGTCTTGAGTCGGATTCGGTCTCGGGTCGTGAGAGCGCCACGGTCGAGGATCGTACGGCCCCTCCGACGCTGGTTCAGCGAAGCCGCGCCTTCGGCACGACCTCCAGGCGACCCGGGTCGAAGCTCGCTCTCGGCTCCTGGCCGGATTGACGACGATGATGCAGCAGCGCCTCGATCAGCCGTCGCTGAAAGTCGATGCCACGCCCTCCCAGGCTTCGACGAGCTCCCTCGTAGGTTCCGGGGACCTCGGCGAGGACACGTTGCCGGTGCGGTTGGCGATCTGGGCTTCGACCTCGCGGGCTTCGTCGTCGAGGCGGTCCTTGCGGGTGCGGAAGCTGGCGCGGTCGATGTCGCCGTCGGTGTAGAGGTCGATCAGTCGTTGGCGACGCTCACCGATCTCCCGCAGTGTCTCCAACAGCGATCCGTCGCCGTCGTCCTCGTCGCCCGTGTCGAGGCGGGCCATCGCGGCTCGGTGACGGGGTCGGCGAGCATCCCGCAGATCAGGTCCCGCACGTACTCCTCCAGCTCTGGGGCGCGGATGCTGACCTGGCCGCAACCGTCGAGGCCCGGCCCCTTCCGGCAGGCGTAGGTGCGCCGTCCGCCCTCGCGCTGGAGCGAGCGCATCCGGCCTCCGCACAGGCCGCATCGCATAAGGCTGGTGAGCGGGTAGGTCCGGCCCTTGCGCGGCTTGGTCCGCTTGGGGGCCAGCGCCAGGACGAGGGCCTCGTGTTGCTCCTCGGTGATGATCGGCTCCCACTTGCCCTTGGCGACCACCACACCCTTGTGCTCGCGCAGCCCGGCGATCCGACCTGAGGTGAGGATCGACATGATCGTGGTGACCGTCCACGGGCGACCGGTCACGGTCGCTACGCCCTGGGTGTTCCAGTCGGTGCAGATGCTCCACACCGATTCGCCGGTCAGGACGCGCTCGGCGGCTTCGTGGATGCGTGCGACCTCGTCGGGGATCAGCTCGGTCATCTCGTAGTTCCACCCGTAGGCCCGGCGCCCGGCGATGCGCGGCTTGCCCTCACGGGCTTCTCGGGCTCGCACGGCGAGCATCCGGTCGGAGGTCTTCTTCGACTCCTCCCGGTCCATGGCCGAGCGGATGCCGATCTCGAACTCGCTCACCCATCCGTCAGCGGTGGCCACGGCGCGGTCGGGGTCACGGCCAGCTGCCTCGAAGGCGTCGACCAGGGGCGCCCAGCCCGGTCCGCCACCTCGGGAGAGCCGGTCGGTCTTGAAGGCGATGACGCAGTCGACCTCACCGGTGCGGATCAGCTCCAGCAGCTCACCGAACTTCGGGCGGCTCCGGCCCCGGTTCTGGTAGCCCGAAGTCGACGGCGGCTCGACCAACTCGATCACCACGTCGACCTTCAGCCGCTTCGCCGCCTCCCGGCACGCCTCGATCTGCACGTCCAGGGACGCGGAGCCCTCACGTGTGATCGACTGGCGTGCATACAGAGCCGCTCGGCGTCTCGCTGCCATAGGTAGTCAAAGAGTAATGAGTTGACCAACACCCGCAACACGCCGGTCGAGGCCTTCGAGCGGGCCTTCCCGGTGCGCGTGCGCCGGCAGCGGCTCCGACGGGGGAGCGGCGGCGCGGGTGCGGCGCCGGGCGGCGAGGGCATCGAGCGCGAGCTGCAGGTCCTCGAACCGGCGATCCTGAGCCTCATCTCGGAGCGGCGCACCTCGCGCCCGTGGGGCCTGGCCGGTGGCGAGCCCGGCGAGGCGGGAGCGGACCGACTGCTGCCCGGTGGCGATGAGGGCCGCGCCCGGCACCTGCGCCCCAAGGCGACCGTGCACCTCGAGGCGGGCGACGTCGTGCGGATCGTCACCCCCGGCGGGGGCGGGTGGGGTGCGCCGCCACGGTCGTGAGCGGAGGGGGCGCGCTCGGCGCCGGGCTCAGGCCGACAAGCGCTCGCGCATCATCTCGCGGTACGCCTCGGCGAGCGACGCCTTCTGGGCCTCGGTGAGGGCCTTGCCGGCGAGCTGGAACACCTCGCGCTCCTCCTCGTCGAGGTGGTGGGTGAGCTTGTGCTCGAGCTCCCGGGCGGTCTCGAGCCAGGCCGGCGCCGACCGGTCGTAGGCCTGCAGCTTCTCCACCAGGTCGTCGAGCTGGGCGTGCTCGTGCACGGAGTGGCGGGCCTTCTCCTGGGTCAGGTCGTGCTCCATCAGCACGGTGTAGAAGTGCCGCTCCTCGGCGGCGGCGTGGGCCTCGAGGGCTGACGCCAGCTCGTCGAACATCTCGGCGCGCTCGGGCGAGTCGCCGACGGTCTCGAGGACCTGGCCGATGAGGTCGCGCTGGCGGTCGTGGTCGACGCGGAGGGCTTCGAAGATGTCCATGGGCGGCCGGTTCCCGCCTCCGCCGTCGGCGATACGCCCGTCAGGGGAGCGCCGCTCACCCGCAGGATCAGGCGGTGATGAAGACCGGCGCGCCGAGCGGGAGGCCCAGGTCGACCAGGTCCTGCACGTCGCTGTTGCGGAGCCGCACGCACCCGTGGGACACCTTCTGGCCGATCTTGGCGGGCTGGTTCGTGCCGTGGATGCCCACCTGCCCGGGGCCGCCGGCGAACTCGGTGAGGGTGTCGGAGTGCAGCGCCAGGCCGAAGGCGTAGGGCCCGTAGGCGCCGTCGGGATCGGTGTTCTCGATCAGCTCGGTGAGGAACGTGCCGTTCACCGGGGTGGGGTTGTCGTCGGTCCCGATGGCCACCTCGGCGGTGAACACGCCGCTGCCGTCGTCTTCGACGCGCAGGGTGCGGTCGCCGAGGTCGACGAAGACCCGGAAGGGCGTCCGGGCGATCGTGACCGAATCGGCGGGCACCCAGCCGGTCGAGCCGTTCGGGCGGGTGGGCAGGGCCACCTCGTACCAGCCGGCCACCGCTGGCGTGGCGTCGGGGGAGGCGTCGCCGACGACGGCGAAGGTGGTGGGCGCGCCCGCTGTCGTCTTCGGGCCGATGTCGATGCGGTCGGACTGCTCGGAGGGCTGCGAGAAGACCTGCGGGCCGTCCACGGGGGTGGCGATCCAGCCGAGCAGGTCGTCGGGCGTGAGGACGCGGCCGGCGGCGGCCGGGCCGGGGAGCGTCGTGGTGGTCGACGAGCTCGTGGGGGCGCTGGTGGCCTCGGTGCTCGGGACCGAGGGGCGAGGGTGCCGAGCGTCGGCCGCTCGCCGGCGCAGGAGCCGAGCACGGTGATGGCCAGCGCCAGGCTCAGGGCGGCCGCGAGCGCCTGGCCGGCCACCATCGCCGCCGCTCGCCGCCGTGACCCCTGCCGTGCGCTCACCGGAGGCGAGGGTACTCGGCGCCCTCCGGGCCGCTCCCATCGCCCCGGCGCATTTCCCCACTTGACCGGTCAGTCAATAGAGTCCGGGCCATGGAGATCAACGGGATCAGCGCAATCGTCACCGGCGGTGCCTCCGGCCTCGGTGAGGCCACCTGCCGCCAGCTCGCCGCCCTCGGGGCCAAGGTCGTCGTCGCCGACCTCGACCGCCAGCAGGAGCGCGGCGACGCCCTCGCCAAGGAGATCGGTGGCGTCTTCGCCCCGTGCGACGTGGTCGACACCGACCAGGTGATCGCCGCCACCGAGGCCGCCAAGGAGCTGGGCCCGGTCAAGGCCCTCGTGAACTGCGCCGGCATCGGCTGGGCGACGCGCACGATCGGCAAGGACGGCGAGTACAGCTCGGCCCACGACCTCGAGATCTTCCGCAAGGTCGTCGAGATCAACCTGATCGGCACGTTCAACTGCATCCGCATCGCCGCCACGGCCATGTCGCAGAACGACGCCGACGAGTTCGGCGAGCGGGGCGCCATCGTCAACACCGCCTCGGTCGCCGCCGAGGACGGCCAGATCGGCCAGGCCTCGTACTCGGCCTCGAAGGGCGGCGTCGTCGGCATGACCCTGCCGATCGCCCGGGACCTGTCGGCCGTGGGCATCCGCGTCAACACCATCCTCCCCGGCCTCATCGACACGCCGATCTACGGCCAGGGCGAGGCGGCCGAGCAGTTCAAGGAGCGGCTCGCCGCCGGCGTGCTGTTCCCCAAGCGCCTGGGCCAGGCCGACGAGTTCGGTGCCCTCGCCGTGGAGCTGCTCCGCAACAGCTACATGAACGCCGAGTCGATCCGCATCGACGCCGGCATCCGCATGCAGCCCAAGTGATCTCGGGCCGGCGCGGCCGGCTCCCCTCGTCGAGGCGCTACGGCGCCACCGGCAGCGCACGACCGCTCGCACCGCTCGGTGGGGCGGTCGTGGCGCGCTGGCGGCCGGCCACCCAGACGGGCACGTCGGCCAGCTCGAGCAGCTCGCGGTCGCCGCTCGAGTTCCCGTAGGCCCAGAGGATCTCGGGCTCGTCGCCGTCGAGCCACGAGCGCAACCGCACCGCCTTCTCGGGGCCGCGGACGTTGGGCCCGACCATCGCCCCCGTGAGGTGTCCCGATGTGCCGACCTCGAGCTCGACCGCGATCACGTGGTCGAAGCCGTGGTCGCGGGCGAAGGGGCGCAGGTAGGTGCCGAGCGACGCGGACACCAGGACCAGCTCGTGGCCCGACGCCCGGTGCCACGCGACCTGCTCCACCATCTCGGGGCGCAGGCGTCGATCGAGGGTCGCGGCGTAGCGGGCGCCCTCGCGGTCGAGCCAGGCGGCCTCCCGTCCGGCGAGCAGCGCGTGCAGCAGGGCCGCCTTGCTGGCGTCGCGGTGGTGGAGCTCGGCGTCGAGGCGGCCGGTGCGGGCCCGGACCGCGAGGGGCCGACCTGGCGCAGCGCTCGGGCCAGCGCCGCGGTGCCGCAGGCCCGGGCGAGGAACGGCACCAGGGTGTCGCGTCGGGAGATGGTGCCGTCGAAGTCGAAGGCGGCGATGCGACGTCCGGACATGATCCGGCCACCCTAGGTGGCGCGCCGGGCCCTCCTGCGCCTCCCGGCGAGCCGCCTCAGGCGGCGAGCACGGCGGCGAGGGCCTCGTCGAGCTCGGGGTGCTCGAACGAGAAGCCGGCGTCGAGCAGCGCCCGGGGCTCGACGCGCCGAGGTGAACAGCAGCGATCCCACCAGGTCGCCGACGCCGAAGGGTGCCTTGCGAACGAGGCGCGGGATCGTGAGTACGGCCGGACGGTGGAGCGCGCCGGCGAGGGCCCGGGTGAACTCGCCGTTGGTCACCGGGTTCGGCGCGGTGAGGTTGAGCGGGCCCCGTACGCCGGGGGTCTCGAGGGCGAACCGGATGGCGCGGACCTCGTCGTCGAGCGTGATCCACGACATCCACTGGCGGCCGTCGCCCGCCTTGCCGCCGAGGCCCAGGCGGAAGATGGGGAGCTGCTTGGCGAGGGCGCCGCCCTGGCGGTCGAGGACGATGCCCGTCCGCAGGTGGGCGACGCGGATGCCGGCGTCCTCGGCCGGCGCCGTGGCCGCCTCCCAGGCGATGCACACGCCGGCCAGGAAGTCGTCGCCCGGGGCATCGCCCTCGACCAGCCGGGCGTCGCCGCGCTCGCCGTAGTAGCCGATGGCGCTGCCGCTGACGAGCACGGCGGGCGGGCGATCGAGCTCGGCCAGGGTGCGGGCCAGCAGGGTGGTCCCCGCTCGGCGGCTCTCGGCGATGCGGCGGCGCTGCGCCGTGGTCCACGGGCCGGAGGCCACCCCCTCGCCCGCGAGGTGCACCACGGCGTCGACCCCCTCGAGCCCGGCGGCGTCGATGGTGGCGCCGGTCGGGTCCCAGCGGACCGCGCCGGGCCGCCCGTCGCCTCGCACGACGGGGACGACCCGGTGGCCGTCGCCCTCGAGCGATCGGGTGAGCGCGGTGCCGATGAGGCCCGATGAGCCGGTGATGGCGATGTCCATGGCTCCTCTGTACCCCAGCGGGCTGCGCCCAGTCGCCCGGTCCGGGCGGTCGCCTAGGAGCGGGTCGCCAGGAGGTCGCGGATCTCGGTGAGCAGGTCCTCGGCGGTGGGGGCAGCCGGCTCGGGCTCCTCGCCACGGGCCCGACGCTCCAGGAGGGACTGCATCGGCTTGACGACGAGGAAGAACACGACCGCGGCGATCGCCACGAACTGGATGATGGCGTTGATCACCAGCCCGTAGCTGAACGTGCTCCCGTTGACCGAGAAGGTCATCTCCGAGAAGTCCTTCCCGATGACCATGCCGACGAGCGGGGTGATCAGGCCGTCGTTGATCGCGCTCACGATCCCGGTGAACGCAGCGCCGATGACGACGGCGACGGCCAGGTCGACGACGTTGCCTCGGAAGAGGAACTTCTTGAACTCATCGAGCATCGGGAAACCTCCGGTCCAGGGCCCGGCCCGCGCCGGGTGGCGGGAGCGTATCCGCCGACCCGCGACCGTGCCCCGGACGCGGCAGCGCCCCGGCCGGAGCCGGGGCGCTGCGAAGGAGGTGGTGCGACGGGTGCGTCAGGCGACGCTGGTGCGGCGGCGCTTCGAGGCGATGAGCACGAGGCCGCCGACGGTGAGCAGCCCGGCGCCGACGAGCCCGAGGCCGTTGAGGTCCGAGCCGGTGCGCACGATGTTGCCGTCGTCCACGCCGCCGCCGCCGCCACCGCCGCCGGGAGCGGCGACGATCTCGATGACCGCCCGGAAGACGAGGTCGTTGCCCTCGACCGTGCCCTGGAGGGCGCGGGTGGGAGCGGTGCTGCCGTCGAGCGGGCAGCGAGCCTCGAGGTCGTAGAAGCCCGGCGCCAGGTTCTTCGGGAGCTGCACGTCGAAGGTGAACTCGCCGTTGGCGTCGGTCTGGTCCGAGCCGGTGTAGACGATCGTGCCCGTGCTGCGCTGGGTCACCTTGACCGACACCGTCGAGAACGGCACGCACCCGGTGCCGGACACGGTGACGACGCCACCGGCCTGGACCACGGTGGGCGACACCGAGAAGTCGTACTCCGCTGCGGCAGGAGCGGCCACCAGGGCCACGAGCGCCAGAGCGGCCACCAGCATCTTTCGGAACATCGATTCCATCTCCCTCACGCGCTCGGATCCCGTCACCCGATGCGACTCGCGCTGAGCCAGAAGGCTAACCCACCAACGGCCGCGCGTCACGATTTTGAAGGAATCCGCTCGGATGGGGGTCGTTCGGCCCACCTGCGCCCGGCCCGGCGGTCAGCGACGCAGGGCGACCGTGCGGTCGATCGGCGGGCCGATCGGGCCGGCGGCGACGGTCGTCACCTCGGCCTGCTCGGTGGTGACCTCGAGGCCGTTGCGGACGTGCAGCTCGGCCTGGAGCTGGTCGGGGTTGGCCACCGGCTGCGGGAGGATCCGCAGGTCGTAGCCGTCGCGGAGGTCCAGGGTGCCGGTCAGCTGCACCTCGAGGACCACCGTCTGGCCCGGGGCGATCGTGAACTGCGGCGTGTCCCAGGCGAACATGCCGCGCTCGGAGCCCGGGCCCAGCGAGATGGGCGCACCGTCGAGCGTGGCCTCGCGGACCACGTTCGGCGTGTGGATGGTGAGGATGGTCACGTTGGAGCCGGGGGGCGCGGCGCGCGTGTTGTCGGCCACGGCTCCCGGGAGCTCGACGTCTTGGGGCACCGCGTTGGTCATCGCCACGCGCAGCGTGGCGCGCAGGTCGCCGGTGCGGGCGTCCACCGTCGCGTCGTAGGAGATGTCGCGCTCGAGGTAGGCATCGATCTTGTTGTTGCCGACGTTGCGCTGCACGACCGAGAACCCGTCCGAGCCGACGGGGATGGCCAGGCTCCCCTCGGCACCGAGCTGGGCGAAGAGGTCCTCCTCGTCCTGCTCGGGGCTCCACATGCGGAGGTGCCCGGCCCGGGCGGCGGGGCTCAGCACGTCGGCCAGGCGGCGAGGGGAGGGCAGCGAGGCGCTGACGAGGCGGTCGAAGGTCGATCGCACCGCCGAGGCCAGCACCTCGCCTCGCTCGGCGCGCGTGCCGAGCTCGAGGTACTGGCGCCGCGTGAGGATGTCGACCGCGTTGTCGGCGCTCAGCGCCTCGCCCTCCAAGCCCTCCACGAGGACCGGCCCGGTCAGCTCGAGCAGGGCGGCGAGGCCCGTCGGGTCCACCCCGATCACCCCGTCGACCTCCTCGCCGCCCGACTGCGGGTACAGCTCGGCGATGACCTGCGCGCTCGACGGGAAGTGCGGGGAGAAGGTGGCGTCCTGGAGGAAGTCCTGCGGGCGGTACTGGCCGTAGCGGGCCAGGTAGTCCTCGGGGCCCGAGATCGTGCGGCTGCCGACGGGGGCGGCGTCGAGGAGGTCGTCGATGCGGCCGGACCGGACCAGCTCCACCGCGCCGTCATCGGCCCGGAGCTCGGCGTAGGCGCCGATGAAGCCGCCGGCGCCGCGCAGCTCGGCGGGCGTCAGGAAGATGACGAGGTAGCGCCGCGTCCCGTCGGCGCCGAACAGCTGCGGGGTGGTGGCGAGCAGGGAGCGGGCGACGAGCGTGTCTCGCCGGGCGCTCTCGATCTTGTCGGAGAACGTCTCGATGCGCGACCGCAGCGGCGGCAGCAGCCGGCCGTCCTGCACCTCGGCGAGGCGGCGGTCGGCCTCCGCCAGGGCCGCGTCGGCCCGCTCGGTCGGCTCGACGAGCGCCTCGACCTGGTCGAGGTCGAGGCGGCCCTGGTACTGGAGCTGGTCGTAGTCGGCGGTCGCGACGAGGTCGTCGGCGGCCTCGGCGATCGCCGTGCCCTGCGCGACGGTCGTGCGGACCGCCTCGAGCTGCTGGGCGACGCCCGGGACGAGCCGTGCCGGCGCGGCCAGCAGGCCGTCGAGGTGCGACGAGGCCCGGTCGAAGTCGTCCGCGCCGCGCAGCAGCGCGTCCTCGGCCGCCGGGGCGTCGCCGTCGCGCGCCGCGTCGAGCGCGTCGGCCGCGGCGTCGCTCCCCGAGCGCACGGCGGTGCTCGCCTGCAGGATCGCGACGCCCGCGAGCGCGCACGCCACGACGACGGCCGCGGCGAGGGCGGCCAGGCCGATCCGGATGGTCCGCCGGCGCCGGCGCCGGAGCGAGGGCAGCCCGGAGGCGACGAGGATCGTGCACACGGCCACGCCGACGATCGCCCCCCACGGGAGCTCGTGGGACGGGTACCAGAGCACCGCGTTCACGAAGCACCCGGCGGCGACGGCGCCGTAGCGGCGCGAGCGGCGGGCGCGGCGGGTGGATGCCACGGCGACCGCGAGCCCCACGAGCACCAGCACCATGGACCACCCGGTGGCGGGGAGGGCGCAGAGCCCGCCCGCGAGGAGCCAGGTCCGACGGCGACCGTGCGCCCCGACGAACGAGACGAACCCGGCGAGGAGCCCGCGCTGCACCATGTCGATCGCGTCGGACCCGGTGAGGGCGGCGGGCGCGAACACCGCCGCCAGGGCCGCCAGCGCCGCGATCGGCTCGGTGTAGGACGTCCGGCGCTCGGGTCGGGCGCGCTCGGTTGGCTTCGTGCTCAATCGGGTCCGATCTCGCCGCCGACGACGCCCGGCGACCAGTGGTGGACGATGTGGACCGACGGAGGCTACTGTTCCCGCCCGGGCGGATTCAGATCGGTACCTCGGGGGGAGGGTTCAGTTGGCCGCCAAGCGGGACGCGAAGCAGCGCTCGGGCGTGGAGATCCTCCTCCAGCACTCCGGGCACCGCACTCGCCGACGCCTCCAGGTCGTCACCGATGTGACCGCGATGGGCCTCGCGGTCGTGCTCGCCGCCTGGTTCCGGTACGACTTCGACATCCCGACGGGGATGGAGGGTCGCCTCCTGTGGTTCACCGTGGCGTCCGGCCTGGTGTTCGCCATCTGCGGCGCGGCGCGGGGCCTCTACTCGGGGCGCTGGAGCTTCGGGTCGTTCGAGGAGCTCTCGGCCCTGGTGGGGGCGATCGTCATGGCGACGGTCGCCCTGGTGCTCGGCGTGGCGGTCGTGAACATCGACGGGGCCCGGGTGGTGCCCCTCTCGGTGCCGCTCATCGCCTCGACCATCATGCTCGCCTTCAGCGCCGGGGTCCGCTACGTGTGGCGCCTGTTCTGGGAGCGCCACCTCCGGCCCCAGAGCGATGCCCTCGAGCGCGTCGTCGTGGTGGGCGCCGGCGAGGGCGGCCAGCAGATCATCACCGCCATGCTGCGCAACCCCTCGGGCCGCTACCTGCCCGTCGCGCTCATCGACGACGACCCCACCAAGCGGAACCTGCGCATCCGAGGCGTCCGGGTCTCGGGCACCCGGGAGGACATGGGTGCGGTCGCCGCCGCCCACGACGCCACGATCGCCCTGCTCGCCATCCCCACGGCGGACTCGTCCCTCATCCGGGTGTACGCCGACATCGCCCGGGAGCACGACCTCCGGCTGCTCGTGCTCCCGTCGGCCAGCGAGCTCTACGGCGCGCAGGTGTCGACGGCCGACATCCGCCCCGTGACCCATGCCGACCTCCTCGGGCGCCACGAGGTCGACACCGACGTCGACTCGATCGCCGGGTACGTGACCGGCAAGCGGGTGCTGGTGACGGGCGCCGGCGGCTCCATCGGCTCGGAGCTCTCCCGCCAGCTGTACCGCTTCGCCCCCTCCTCGCTGATCCTGCTCGAGCGCGACGAGTCGGCCCTGCACTCCGTGCAGCTCTCGATCGAGGGGCGAGCCCTGCTCGACAGCCGCAACCTGGTCGTCTGCGACATCCGCGACGAGGACCGCGTCCGGCAGGTCTTCGCCGAGCACAAGCCCGAGGTGGTGTTCCACGCCGCGGCCCTCAAGCACCTGCCGCTGCTGCAGATGCACCCGGCCGAGGCGCTCAAGACCAACGTGTGGGGCACCCAGGTCCTCGTGCAGGCGGCCCTCGAGCACGGGGTCGAGCGCTTCGTCAACATCTCCACCGACAAGGCCGCCGATCCCTCGAGCGTCCTCGGCTACACGAAGCGCCTCGCCGAGCGCCTCACCGCCGCCGCCGCCGACCGGGGCGACGGGGTCTTCCTGAGCGTGCGGTTCGGCAACGTCCTGGGCAGCCGCGGCTCGGTGCTGACGGCGTTCGCCAAGCAGATCGAGGCGGGTGGACCGGTCACGGTCACCCACCCCGACGTGACCCGCTACTTCATGACCGTCGAGGAGGCGGTGCAGCTGGTCATCCAGGCCGGCGCGGTCGGTCGCGACGGCGAGGCGCTGGTGCTCGACATGGGCGAGCCGGTGAAGATCGACGACGTCGCCAAGCGGCTGATCGCCGAGGCCGACCGACCGATCGAGATCGTCTACACGGGCCTGCGCGACGGCGAGAAGCTCCACGAGGTGCTCTTCAGCCCGGACGAGGACGGCTCGCGCCCGATCCATCCGCGCATCAGCCACGTCACCGTCCCGCCGCTCTCGGAGGCGAACCTGCCCGTGGCCGCCCCGATGGCCCGCGACGAGGACGTGATCGACGAGCTGCGCGAGGCCTGCGACCTCATCGAGGAGCGCTCGAGCGCCTCCTGACGACCGGCGGGGGGCTCGTCAGACCAGGTGGAGCCGGCGGCCCAGGTCGCTGGCGAGGATCCCGTCGGGATCGACCTCCCGGCGCACGGTCCGCCAGGCCTCCAGCTGCGGGTACATCGAGGCGAGCAGCTCCGGGCGCATCCGACTGTCCTTGGCCAGGTAGAGGCGGCCGCCGGCGGCGACCACCCGCTCGTCGAGCCGGTCGAGGAGGGCGGCGAGCTCGCCGTGGCGGTCGGCGGGCACGTCGAAGGCCAGGGTCCACCCCTCCGTGGGGAACGACAGCGGGCCCGGGTTGGCCGGGCCCATCCGCTTCAGGACGGCGAGGAACGACGGCGAGCCCGCCCGCGACAGCTCGCCGATGATCGATCGGAGCTCCTCGACGGCGTCGAGCGGGACCACGAACTGCCACTGCAGCAGCCCGGTGGTGCCGTAGGCGCGGTTCCACCGGTCGACCAGGTCGAGCGGGTGGAAGAACTGCGTGATCGACTGGAGCGCGCCGCGCCGTCGCCGCGGCGCCTTGCGGTACCAGAGCTCGTTGAACGCCTTGATGCTGGCGGCGTTCACGAGGTTCACGGGGAGCGGCGGGAACGTGGCCAGGGTGCCCGACTCGAAGCGCAGCGGATCTCGGCGCGCTCGGCGGTCGAGCTCGTCGAGGCGGGCGAACCGGCCGCGGTCGAGGATCGACCGGCCCATGGCGGTGCCCTTGGCCATCAGGTCGATCCAGGCGACCGAGTAGTCGTAGCGGTGGTCGCCCTCGACCATCAGGGCGAGGACCTCGTCGAGGTCGCGCGTGCGGTCGGTGTCGACCAGGAGGCGGCTCGACCCGATCCGCTTCAGGCGGATCGTGGCGTCGAGCACGATGCCGGTGAGCCCCATCCCGCCGGCGGTGGCCCAGAACAGCGCCGGGTCCGAGGACGGGGTGATGCGCCGCTTGCCGTGCGCCGGGGTGACGATCGTGAGGGCGTCGAGGTGCTGGCACCAGGAGCCGGCGTGGTGGTGGTTCTTGCCGTGGATGTCCGAGGCGATGGCGCCGCCGACGGTCACCTGGCGGGTGCCGGGGGTGACCGGGACGAACCAGCCGAGCGGCACGAGCCATCGCATCAGGTCGTCGAGGCTGGTGCCCGCGGCGGCGGTCACCAGGCCCTGCTCGAGGTCGAGGTGCGAGATGCCCCGCACGGCGGTCGTGTCGACCACCACGCCCCCGGCGTTCTGGGCGGGGTCGCCGTAGGACCGACCGAGGCCGCGGGCCACCAGGCCCCGCGCCGGCGCCGGCTCGTCGAGCAGGGCGGCGAGCGCATCGGTGTCGGCGGGGTGGACGACCGTCGCCGGGGTCGGCGCGGTGCGCGCCCACCCGGAGAGGAGCCGCCGCTCGGCGGGCATCGGCGCGCTCACGTGGCGTACACGCCGATCGTGAAGGTGATGCCCCAGATCAGGCCCATCGCGAGGAGGGGGCGATCGCCCAGCACGACGTCCTCGGGGGCGCCGCCCTGGCCGGTGTCGATCAGCAGGGCGTAGCGGAGGGCCGCGAGGACGAACGGGACGATCGAGAGCTGGAACCACGGGATCGACGCGTCGGCGGTGGCCGCCTTCTCGAAGGCCCACAGGCAGTAGCCGACGAGCACCACTGACAGCGCGACGGTCTGCAGGTGGGCGAGGTAGGAGGCCGGGTAGATCCCGAGCGTCGGGCGGAACTCGGCGGCGCCATCGCCCATCTCGACCGCCTCGGCGCGCCGCTTGCCCACGACCATGAACAGCGACCCGAACGACGCCACGATGAAGAACCAGTTCGAGATGGGGACGTCGACCGCGGCGGCGCCGGCGATGGCGCGCAGCACGAAGCCCGCCGCGACGCCGACCACGTCGAGCACGGCGACGTGCTTCATCCAGAGGCTGTAGGCGGTGGTGGTGAGCACGTACGCCCCGATCACCACCGCGAGCTGCCAGCGCACCAGGGCGGCGAGCACGACCGACGCCACGATGCCGCCGGCACCGAGCACCCGCGCCAGGCCGAGGGGGATCTCGCCGGCGGCGATGGGGCGCAGCCGCTTCTTCGGGTGCAGCCGGTCGGCCTCCACGTCGGCCGCGTCGTTCAAGAAGTAGGTGCCCGACGCGGCGAGGCAGAAGCACCCGAACGCGGCCAGCGCGGGCGCCAGGTGCGCCACCTCCACGCCGGCGGCCCCGGGCGCGGCGAAGACCAGCAGGTTCTTGATCCACTGCTTCGGCCGGGCCTCGACGAGCAGGGCGCGCGGCAGCGGTCGGGGCATCGGTGCAGCCTACGTGGGGAGGGGGTGCCGCTTCGGGACGCCCCGGCGGGCTCAGAGGTGCTCGACCGAGCTGCCGACGCGCAGCGGCGGGTGTCGAGCACGTACGCGGCCTCGGCGGCGACCAGCTCCAGATCGAACTCGTCGTGGTCGACGAGGATCACCACCGCGTCGGCGCGGCGCAGCTCCTCGGCGGTGAGCTCGACCATCTCCGCCTCGCCCATGGCGTGGCTCCGGGCCGGGTCGACGTGGGGGTCGCAGACCGCCACGTCGGCCTTCAGCAGCTCCAGGAGCGCGATGATCCGCGCGCTGGGCGACTCGCGGTCGTCGCCGGTGTTCTTCTTGTAGGCGAGCCCGAGCACCAGGATGCGCCGACCCTTGACGGGCAGCTCCCGCTCGTTGAGCCCGGCGACGAGGCGCCGGATCACGTAGTCGGGCATGTGCTCGTTGACCTCGTTGGCGAGCTCGACGAAGCGGAAGGTCTGGCCGAGGCTCTGCTTGACCTTCCACGAGAGGTACGAGGGATCGATCGGCAGGCAGTGGCCGCCCACGCCGGGTCCGGGCCGGAACGGCATGAAGCCGAAGGGCTTGCTCTCGGCGGCGTCGATGGCCTCCCAGACGTCGATGCCGAGGTCGCGAGCGAAGACCGCGAGCTCGTTGACCAGGGCGATGTTGACGTGGCGGAAGGTGTTCTCGAGGAGCTTGGTGAGCTCGGCCTCCTTCGGCGAGCGCACCGGGACGGTCCGCTCGGTGATGTCGTCGTAGAACGACCGGACCCGGGCGAGGCTCTCCTCGTCGATGCCCGAGACGACCTTGGGCGTGTTCTCGAGCGTCCACGTCTTGTTGCCCGGGTCGATCCGCTCGGGGGAGTAGCCCGCCTGGAAGTCGGTCCCGGCCTTCAGGCCGCTGCCCTCCTCGAGGATCGGGAGGACGAGCTCCTCGGTGGTGCCCGGGTAGGTGGTGGACTCGAGGATGACGCAGGCGCCTCGCGTCAGGTGCCGGGCCAGCTCGGCGGCCGACGCCTCGATGTAGGACAGGTCGGGCGACCCCTCGCGCAGGGGCGTGGGCACCGAGATCACGGCGATGTCGAAGCCGGCGAGGTCGTCGCCGTCGGCGCTCGGGTGGAACCGCCCGCTGTCGAGGATGGGCCGGAGGCGCTCGTCGGGGATGTCCTCGATGAACGAGCGGCCCTCCGCCAGCGCGGCGATCCGCACGCGGTCGAGGTCGTAGCCCACGACGTCGTAGCCCTGCTCTGCCGCCCGGACCGCCAGGGGAAGGCCCACGTAGCCCTGCCCGATGACCGCCACCTTGGTGGCGCGTGCGGAATCCATCGACATCCCCCTCGTCGGGCGGTCGCCCGGCCTCTCGACGCCCTCGTGAGCGCCGGACGACGCTAGCACCGGTGCCGCCCTCGGAGAGCCGTCCGCGGCGCCCCGGACGCTCGGTCGCGGGCAGGGGTACCATCCGCTCGCCCTGCCCGATCCCGGAGGTCCCCGTGTCTGCTCCTGCCCTGCGAAACCTCGTCGGCGGCGAGGCCGTCGACGCCGCCGACGGCGCCACGCTCGACCTGATCGACCCGGCCACCGGCGAGGTGTTCGGCACCTCGCCCCGCGCCGGGGCGGCCGACGTCGACGCGGCGTGCCGCGCCGCAGCCGACGCCTTCGAGACCTGGCGCGACACCACGCCGGCCCAGCGCCAGCTCGCCCTGCTGAAGCTGGCCGACCTGGTCGAGGAGCACGCCGACGAGCTCGTGTCGCTGGAGTCGCAGAACACCGGCAAGCCGATCGGGCTCACGGCCTCGGAGGAGATCCCTCCGATGGTCGACCAGATCCGGTTCTTCGCCGGTGCCGCCCGGGTGCTCGAGGGCACGGCCGCCGGCGAGTACCTGGAGGGGCACACGAGCTGGATCCGCCGCGAGCCGGTGGGCGTCTGCGCCCAGGTCACGCCCTGGAACTACCCGATGATGATGGCGGTCTGGAAGATCGCCCCGGCGCTCGCGGCCGGCAACACGGTGGTGCTGAAGCCGTCGGACACGACCCCGGTCACCACCGTCCGCCTCGCCGAGCTCGCGGCGGAGGTCCTCCCGCCGGGCGTGCTCAACGTCATCTGCGGCGACCGCGAGACGGGAGCGGCGCTCGTCTCGCACGCCATCCCGCAGATGGTGTCGATCACCGGCTCCGTCCGCGCCGGCATGGAGGTGATGCGCTCGGCGGCCGACGACCTGAAGAACGTGCACCTCGAGCTCGGTGGCAAGGCGCCCGTGGTGGTGTTCGACGACGCCGACGTGGCGGCGGCGGCCGAGGCCATCGCCATCGCCGGCTACTTCAACGCCGGCCAGGACTGCACGGCGGCCACCCGGGTCATCGCCCAGTCCGGCATCGCCGCCGACCTGGCCGCCGCCCTCGCCGACCAGGCGAAGGGCACCACCACCGATGCGCCGTCGAACCCCGACGCGGACTACGGCCCGCTCAACAACGCCAACCAGCTCGAGCGGGTCAGCGGGCTCGTGTCGCGGGCACCCGACCACGCCACGGTGCTCGCCGGAGGCGAGCGGGCGGGCGACGCCGGGTACTTCTTCGCCCCGACGGTCATCTCCGGCCTCCGCCAGGACGACGAGATGGTCCAGCAGGAGATCTTCGGGCCGGTCATCACCGTGCAGACCTTCGCGGATGAGGCCGAGGCGCTGGCCCTGGCGAACGGGGTCGAGTACGGCCTGGCGTCCAGCGTGTTCACCACCGACCACGCCACCGCCCTGCGGGTCTCGCGGCGCCTCGACTTCGGCTGCGTGTGGATCAACACGCACATCCCGCTGGTGGCCGAGATGCCCCACGGCGGCTTCAAGCACTCCGGCACCGGCAAGGACCTGTCGATGTACGGCTTCGAGGACTACACGCGCATCAAGCACGTGATGAGCGCCTTCTAGGGAGGCCCGGCCATGAGGATCCTGCTCGTCGGCGCCGGCGGCGTGGGCACCGCGTTCGCCAAGATCGCCGCCCGCCGCTCGTTCGTCGACCACCTGGTCGTCGGCGACATCGACGCCGGTCGGGCCGCCACCGCGGCCAGCGCCTTCTCCGCGGACGCCGTCGGCGTCGCCCTCGATGCGTCCGACGCCGCTGGGGTGGAGGCGCTGCTGCGCGAGCACGCCATCGACGCGCTGATGAACGCCGCGGACCCCCGCTTCGTGATGCCGCTCTTCGACGCCGCGCTCGCCGCGGGGACCCACTACGTCGACATGGCGATGTCGCTGTCGAAGCCCCACCCGGAGCGCCCCTACGAGGAGTGCGGCGTGAAGCTCGGCGACGACCAGTTCGCCAAGGCCGAGGCCTGGGAGGCGGCCGGGAAGCTGGCGCTGGTCGGCATGGGCGTCGAGCCCGGCCTGTCCGACGTCTTCGCCCGCTACGCGGCCGACAACATCTTCGATTCGATCGACGAGGTCGGCATCCGCGACGGCGCAAACCTCGTCGTGGCCGGCTACGACTTCGCCCCGTCCTTCTCGATCTGGACGACCATCGAGGAGTGCCTCAACCCGCCGGTCATCTGGGAGGAGGGGAGGGGCTGGTTCACCACCGCCCCGTTCAGCGAGCCCGAGGTGTTCGACTTCCCCGAAGGCATCGGTCCGGTCGAGTGCGTGAACGTCGAGCACGAGGAGGTGCTCCTCGTGCCCCGCTGGGTCGAGTGCCGGCGGGCCACGTTCAAGTACGGGCTGGGCGACGAGTTCATCGACGTGCTCAAGACGCTCCACAAGCTGGGGCTCGACTCGACCGCGCCGGTGCGCGTGCGCGACCAGCAGGTGTCGCCGCGCGACGTCGTGGCCGCCTGCCTGCCCGACCCGGCCACGCTCGGCGACAAGATGACCGGGAAGACCTGCGCCGGCACCTGGGTCACGGGCACCGGCAAGGACGGCCACCCGCACGAGACGTACCTGTACCACGTGGTCGACAACGAGTGGTCCATGGCCGAAGTACGGCTCGCAGGCCGTGGTCTGGCAGACGGCGGTGAACCCGGTCGTCGCCCTCGAGCTGGTGGCCGCCGGCACCTGGAGCGGCGCCGGGGTCCTCGGCCCCGAGGCGTTCGACTCGGTCCCGTTCCTCGACCTGCTCACCGAGTACGGCTCGCCCTGGGGGCGCCGCGACGGGTGAGCGCCGGTGCCCGGCGTCAGCGGGTGGCGGCGAGCGCCTCGGCCACCACGTCGAGGCCCTCCTGGAGGAGGTCCTCGCCGATCACGAGCGGGGGCAGGAAGCGCACCACGTTCCCGTAGGTGCCCGCCGACAGGGTCACGACCCCCGCGGCGTGGGTGTGGGCCAGGACGGCCTTGACCCGGTCCGCATCGGGCTCGGTGGTGCCGGGGCGCACGAGCTCGATCGCCTGCATGAGCCCCCGCCCGCCACGTCGCCGATGCCGTCGTCGGCGGCGGCCAGGGCGTCGAGCCGGGTCCGGAGGGCGCCGCCGAGGCGCTCGGCGCGCGCCACCAGCCCGTCGCGCTCGATCAGCTCGATCGTGGCCGTCGCGGCGGCGCAGGCGACCGGGTTGCCGCCGTAGGTGCCGCCGAGGCCGCCGACGTGGACGGCGTCCATCACCTCGGCCCGCCCGGTCACGGCCGCGAGCGGCAGGCCGCCCGCGATGCCCTTGGCCGTGGTGATGAGGTCCGGGACGATCGCCTCGTGCTCGCAGGCGAACCAGCGGCCGGTGCGGCCGAAGCCGGTCTGGATCTCGTCGGCGACGAAGAGGATCCCGTTGCTCCGGCAGAACTCGACGAGCGTCGACAGGTAGCCCTCGCCGGGGACGATGAAGCCGCCCTCGCCCTGGATCGGCTCGACCAGCACCGCCGCGACCCGCTCGGCGCCGATCTCGGTGCGGATGTGGTCGATCGCCTGGGCCGCCGCCTCGGCACCGGCCCGCTCGGCGCCGCCCGGCCAGCGGTACGGGTAGGCCATCGGCACCCGGTACACGTCGGGGGCGAACGGGCCGAAGCCCGCCTTGTACGGCATGGACTTCGCCGTCAGGGCCATCGTGAGGTTCGTGCGCCCGTGGTAGGCGTGGTCCATCACCACGATCGCACTGCGGCCGGTGGCGTGGCGGGCGATCTTCACCGCGTTCTCCACCGCCTCGGCACCCGAGTTGAACAGGGCGGAGCGCTTCTCGTGGTCGCCCGGGGTCCGGGCGTTGAGCTGCTCGCACACGGCGACGTACCCCTCGTAGGGCGTGACCATGAAGCAGGTGTGGGTGAAGGCGGCGGCCTGCTCGGCGACGGCGCGAGCCACCGGTGCCGCGGCGTTGCCCACGTTGACGACCGCGATGCCGGAGCCGAGGTCGATCAGCGAGTTGCCGTCGGCGTCGACGATGACGCCGCCACCGGCCGCCACCACCTGGATGGGCAGGCCGCTCCCCACGCCCGCGGCGACGGCGGCGAGGCGCCGCTCGTGGAAGGCCCGGGAGCGGGGGCCGGGGATCTCGGTGGCCAGGCGACGGACCTGGGGGAGCGACGGGCCCCCCGGGAGGGGTGCGGCGGGAGCGCTCGGCGCAGGGGAGGCGGCGACGTCGGTCATGGCCGAGAGTCTGCCGGACGAGCACCAGGCGCCCGGGTGCGATCGCGTCAGCGGGCGGCGGCCAGCTTGCGCCAGAGCGGTCGGGGCAGGACCTTCAGCACGGCGAACACCCACCGCAGCTTCGCCGGCGACCAGACGGTGTGGGCCCCGCGCTTGAGCCCGGCGACGATGTCGCGCGCCACGGCGTCGGCGGTGGTGGCCATCGGTCCGTCGGCCATGCCCTCGGTCATCGCCGTGCGGACGAAGCCGGGCCGCACCACCAGCACCGATGCCCCGCTGCCGGCGAGGTGGTCGCCCAGCCCCTGGGAGAAGGCGTCGAGCCCGGCCTTCGTCGAGCCGTAGACGAAGTTGTCGGCCCGCGCCCGCTCGCCCGGCGACCGAGGTGATGACCGCGAGGGTGCCGTGGGCCTGGGCGCGGAGGTGCTGGGCGACCGCCAGGCCCGACGACACCGCGCCGGCGTAGTTGGCGATCGCGGCGCGGGCGCCGGCGGCAGGGTCGTCGTCGAACTCGCTCTGGCTCCCGAGGACGCCGAAGGCGAGCAGCACCAGGTCGAGGTCGGGGTGGCGGGCCCACACGTCGGCGATCACCCGTTCGTGGTCGTCGATGGCGGTGGCGTCGAAGGCGACCACCTCGACGTCGGTCGCGCCGGCGCAGCGCACGCGCTCGGCCGCGGCCTCGAGCTTGGCCGGAGTCGCGCCCGGCGAGGACGACGGTCCGGGTCCGCTCCGTCACCAGGGCCTCGACGGTGGCGACCGCGATGTCGGAGGCGCCGCCGAGGACGAGGACGGACTCGATGCCGCCGAGGGCGTCGCGCATGGGGGCTCCTTGGGTGGCGGCGCGGACGGAAGGGAGTCTCGCGCGGGCCTTGGAGGTCGCGCCGGCCACCGCTCGGTACGCTCGGTTCCGATGAGCACCCGGAAGCTGATCCTCACGGCGCTGCTGTGCGGCCTGGCCATCCTCGTGGCCGCCACGGTCCAGCTGCTCCAGATCAGCGGCTGATCGGCGTGCCGGTGCGCTCGGCCCCATCCGTCCCGCCGTCGGCTCCGTACCCCTGGTGACGTGAGCGAGCTCCCTCCTGAGACGGCCCCCGAGCCGGCTGCGGTGCGCCCCGGCGCCGGCCGCCCGCGGGGCGCGCTGGCCGGCGCACTCGGTGCGGCCACCTCGCTCGCCGTCCTCGAGGTCGCGGCGCTCGTGGATCCCGACGGGTCGTCGGTCCTCGAGTCGGTGGGCAACCGGGTGATCGACAGCTTCGCCGCCTCGCTGAAGGACGTGGCCGTGGCGATCTTCGGGACCAGCGACAAGGCGGCGCTGCAGATCGGGACGGTCGTCATCGCCCTCGCGATCGGGGCGTGGCTCGGCTCCTGGCTCGACCGCCGACCAGCCCTGCTGGTCGGCGGCTTCGCCGCGTTCGGGGCGTTCGGCACCTGGGCGACCGCGGTCGATCCGCAGGGCTCGACCCTCCTCGCCCTGGTCGCCAGCGCCGTCGCTGGGCTCGCCGGGGCCACGGTCGCCCTCGGTCTGCACGGGCGGTGGGGTCGTGGTGCCCCCGATGCCGCCGGCCCGGCCCTCGACCGGCGCGCCGTGCTGGTGCGCGGCGGCGTCGTGCTCGGCGTGCTCGCGGTGGGCGCCGCGGTCGCCCGGTCCGTTCGCGACGGCATCCGCGAGTCCCGCCTGTCGCAGGCCGTGGCCCGGCGCGGGCCGATCCCCTCGGCGGCGACGGTCGTGTCGGCCCCCGAGGGCACGCTCGACCAGGCTGGGCCCGACCAGGTCGCGGGGATCTCCCCCTACCTCACCCCGGTCGACGACTTCTTCCGCATCGACACCGCGCTGCGGGTCCCGGTGGTCGACGTGGACGGGTGGCGCCTGGCGGTCACCGGCCTGGTCGACCGTCCGCTCGAGCTCTCCTACGACGACCTCCTGGCCCGCGAGCTCGTCGAGGTGCCCGTCACGATCCAGTGCGTGTCGAACGAGGTGGGCGGCGATCTCGTCGGCACCGCCAGCTGGCGGGGCGTGCGGCTGGCCGACGTGCTGCGCGAGGCGGGGGTGCAGGACGGTGCGGAGCAGATCGTCGGGGAGTCGGTCGACGGCTTCACGGCCGGGTTCCCGGTCGAGGCCGCCCTCGATGGCCGCGACGCCCTGATCGCGGTGGCCATGGACGGCCGGCCGCTGCCGCCCGAGCACGGCTTCCCGGTGCGGCTGATCGTCCCCGGCCTCTACGGCTACGTGTCGGCCACCAAGTGGCTCTCGGAGATCCGCGCCACCACCTGGGACGAGGCCGGCTACTGGATCCCGCGCGGCTGGGCGCGAGAGGGGCCGATCAAGACGATGTCGCGCATCGACGTGCCCCGATCGGGCGCCGACGTCGAGGCCGGCGCGCGTCCGATCGCCGGCGTGGCGTGGGCGCCGCACCGGGGCATCGTGCGGGTGGAGGTGCGCGTCGACGGTGGGCCCTGGCAGGAGGCGACCCTCGGGCCGACCGCATCCGAGGACACGTGGATCCAGTGGTGGCTGCGCTGGGACGCGACCCCGGGCGACCACGAGCTCGAGGTGCGCGCCACCGCGGCCGACGGCGACGTCCAGACCGACGTCGAGGCGCCGCCCGCGCCCGACGGCGCCACCGGGCACCACACCGTCCGGGTGGCCGTGCGGTAGCGGCGGCCACGGCCGCCTCGGCACCTGCCCGGCAGCGTGGGCGGTCGGCGTCGCTCGGTAGGGTGAGGTCCTCCCGCCCCGCACCCCCAAGAGGACCACCCCGTGAGCGACGCCCCGCCGGACGACCACTTCGACCTGATCATCATCGGCGGCGGTCCGGCCGGCTACGGCGCCGCCCTCTACGGGTCGGCCGCCGGCCTCGACGTCGCCGTCGTCGAGAAGGACAAGGTCGGCGGCACCTGCCTCCACCGGGGCTGCATCCCGGCCAAGGAGCTGCTCGAGACGGCCCACGTGTTCCGCACCGTCGGCCACGCCGCCCAGTTCGGGGTGGAGGCATCGGCACCCACGCTGGCCTTCGGCCAGACCATGGCCCGCAAGCAGCAGGTGGTCGACCAGCTCTTCAACGGCCTCTCGGGGCTGCTGAAGCACCGCAAGGTCACCGTCTTCTCCGGCACCGGCACCCTCGCCCCCGATCGCAGCGTGCGGGTCAGCTCGCCCGACGGGCAGGCGAGCACGCTGACGGGCGACGCGGTGGTGCTGGCCTCCGGTTCGGTGCCGCGCACGATCCCGGGCTTCGAGGTCGACGGCCGCGTCGTGCTCACCTCCGACGAGGTGTTCGAGCTCGACCACCTGCCGCGCAAGGTCGCGGTGATCGGAGGCGGCGCCATCGGCTGCGAGTTCGCCTCGATGATGAGCGACCTCGGCAGCGAGGTCACCATCCTCGAAGCGCTGCCCCAGATCCTTCCGGGCGTCGACAAGGACGTGGTCAACGTCATGCGCCGATCGTTCAAGGGGCGCGGCATCGACGTGCGGGTCGGCGCCAAGGTGCAGGGCCACACGCCGGGCTCCACGGGCACCACGATCGCGATCGAGGGCCAGGACCCGCTCAACGTGGACGCCGTCGTCGTGTCGATCGGTCGCCGCCCCCTGTCCGACAGCCTCGGGCTCGACGGCACCGGCGTCGCCGTCGACGAGCGGGGCTTCGTGCAGGTCGACGAGCTCTGCCGCACCTCGGTGCCCGGGGTCTGGGCGGTCGGCGACCTGATCGCGACGCCCGGCCTGGCCCACGTCGGCTACGCCGAGGCGATCCTGGTGGTCAAGCAGCTGCTCGGCGAGGAGGCGGTCCCGGTCGACTACGCCAACGTCGCCTGGTGCATCTACTGCCAGCCCGAGGTGGCCTTCGCCGGCTTCTCCGAGCAGGGCGCCATCGACGCCGGCTACGAGGTGGTGACGACGAAGCACCGGTGGGGCGGCAACAGCCGCGCCCTGATCATCGGCGACACCGAGGGCGTGGTGAAGGTGATCGCGGAGAAGCAGGCGGACGGCACGGGCGGGCGCCTGCTCGGCGTGCACATGGCGGGGCCGTGGGTCACCGAGCAGCTCGGCGCGGGCTACCTGGCCGTCAACTGGCAGGCCACGGTCGACGAGATCGCCCACTTCGTGCAGCCCCACCCCTCGCTCACCGAGAGCTTCGGCGAAGCCGTGCTCTCGCTCACGGGGCGCAGCCTCAACAGCTAGGTCACGCCCGCTACCGTCCCGGGTACCCCCCGGGCACCCCGAACGCGACACCAAGGAGATCGGCGCGATGGCCGACATCGAGCTTCCGGCACTGGGCGAATCCGTCACCGAAGGGACCATCACCCGGTGGTTCAAGCAGGTCGGCGAGGAGGTCGCCGAGGACGAGCCGCTGTTCGAGGTGTCCACCGACAAGGTGGACTCCGAGGTGCCCTCGCCGGTCGCCGGCGTGGTGACCGAGATCCTGGTGGAGGAGGGCGACACCGTCGACGTCGGCACCCGCGTGGCGGTCGTGTCCGACGGGGCCGACGCCGCGGCCGAGGCGCCGGCTGCGGAGGCGCCGGCGGCCGAGGCGCCGGCGGCCGACCACGAGCCGCTGCCCGAGCCGCTCCCGGGGGCGACCGAGGCCCCGCGGCCCGACGTCATCACCCCGGCCGCCGAGGACCCCGGCCACGAGCCGCTGCCCGAGCCCCTCCCGGTGGCCGAGCCGGCGTCGTCGCCGGCCGCGCTGCTGCCCGAGCCGCTCCCCGACGTCGAGGCCCCACAGCCGAGCCGGCTCCGGCGCCCGCGGGTGCGCCGCCGCCGCTGCTGTCGCCGGTGGTCCGCCGCATGCTCGAGGAGGCCGGGGTCGATCCCGCCGCCGTGCGCGGCACCGGCATCGGTGGGCGCATCACCCGCCGACGCCGAGGAGCACCTGCGCAGCGCCGGTCCGGGCGCGACGCCGGCGCCCGCCGCCTCGGCGCCGCCCGCACCGGCGCCGGCTGCCGCCCCGCCCGCCGCCCCTTCGCCCTCGCCGGCTGCCGCCCCGCCCGCCGGCATCCGCCCCGCCCTCGCCGGCATCCGCCCCGCCCACGGCCGCCCGCCGCCGCCGGCCCCGGTGGTCCCGGCCCCCGCACCGGCCGCCAGCGCCGCTCCCACCCCCGGCGTCGACGCCCGGGTGCCCCTCAACAAGATCCGCCGCATCACCGCGGAGCACATGGTGCGGTCGCTCGAGACCTCGGCGCACGTGTACGTGAGCACCGAGGTCGACTACGAGGCCATCGATCGGGTCCGCAGCGCCCACAAGGCGGCGTTCCAGGCCGAGGAGGGCGTGGCGCTGACCTTCCTCCCGTTCGTGGCCCGGGCCCTCGTCGACGCCCTCGAGGACTTCCCGCACGTCAACGCATCCATGGGCGAGGAGCACGAGCTGGTCGTCCACGGCAGCGTCGGGCTCGGCATCGCCGTCGACCTCGACCACGAGGGCCTGATCGTCCCCGTGGTGCGCGAGGCGCAGGATCGCCGGCTCCGCGCCCTCGCCCGCGACGTGGCCGACCTCGCCGGTCGGGCCCGGGGTCGGGCCCTCACCGCCGACGACATCACCGGTGGCACCGTCACCATCACCAACGTGGGCAGCACCGGGAGCGCGTTCCTGCTCCCCATCATCAACCAGCCGCAGGTGATGATCCTGTCGACCGACGGGGTGAAGCGCCGTCCGGTCGTCGTCGCCGACGCCTCCGGCGCGGAGAGCATCGCCATCCACTCGGTGGGCAACCTGACCCTCGGCTGGGACCACCGCGCCTTCGACGGCGCCTACGCCGCCCAGTTCCTCGCGCGGATCAAGGAGATCCTCGAGACGCGCGACTGGGAGTCCGAGCTCTAGGCCGCCCGGTGGACGCCGCCCGCCCGCTGCACGTCCGCTGGCTCGGGCGCGTCCGGTACCGGGACGCCCTCGCCCTCCAGCACGGCCTGCACGCGAGCTCGCCGCACGACCACCTGCTCCTGATGGAGCACCCGCACACCTACACGCTGGGGGTTCGCGCCGACGCCCGCCACGTCCTGGTCGACCCGGCGTCGGTGGGTGCCGAGCTCGTGCCCTCCGACCGCGGCGGCGACGTGACCTACCACGGTCCGGGCCACCTGGTCGGGTACCCGATCCTGCACCTCCCCGGGAAGGGCGGCGGCGACAAGCCCGACACGGCGGCCTACGTCTTCGCCATCGAGCAGCTGATCATCGACGTGCTGGGCGACCTCGGGCTCGGGGCCGGGCGGCTCCACGGCTACCCGGGCGTCTGGGTCGACCACCTCACGATGTCGCCGCGGAAGGTGTGCGCCATCGGCGTCAAGGTGGCCAAGGGCAAGACGCTCCACGGCTTCGGTCTCAACGTCGACCCCGACATGGCGATGTTCGGCCACATCGTGCCCTGCGGCATCGCCGACAAGGACGTGACCAGCCTCCGCGCCGAGGGCGTCGGGGCGTCGATGGCCGAGGTGGTCGACGTGGTGGTGGCGCGAGCGGCCGAGCGGTGGGGCGCCGGGGGCGTCGAGCGCCACGACGTGGCCTGGCGCCACACGGATGCGGACCTCGCCCCCTTCTCCCGGGGCGACGGCCCGGGCGAGCTGGCCGGCAAGGTGCGAGGCCCCATCGACGAGCAGGCGGCGGCCGAGGGCACGTCGGTGCGGCTCCTCGGCCGGCTCGCGGACGCAGGCGTGCCCCAGGGGCTGGCCATCGGGGAGCGCAAGCCCGAGTGGATGCGCACGAAGCTCAGCCACGGCCCCGAGGTCCTCGAGCTCAAGCGCACCATGCGCGACCTCCAGCTCGTGACCGTGTGCGAGGAGGCCGGGTGCCCGAACCTCTCGGAGTGCTGGTCCGACGGCACGGCCACGTTCATGATCAACGGGGAGCGCTGCACCCGAGCGTGCGGCTTCTGCCTCGTCGACACCCGCCACCCGGAAGCGCCCGACCCGGGCGAGCCCGAGCGCGTGGCCGAGGCGGTCGAGCGCATGGGCCTCGCCCACGCCGTGCTCACCACGGTGGCCCGCGACGATCTCCCGGACGGCGGTGCCTCGCAGTTCACCGCCACCATCGAGGCCATCCGCCGGCGCACCCCCGGGGTCCAGGTCGAGTGCCTGATCTCGGACTGCAAGGGCGATCCCGCCAGCCTCGACGCGATCTTCGGCGCGCGCCCCGACGTGCTCAACCACAACATCGAGTCGGTGGCCCGCCTCCAGCGCGCCGTGCGGCCCTCCGCCGGCTACGCCCGGAGCCTCGCCGTGCTCGCCCGGGCGAAGGCCGCCGGGCTCACCACCAAGAGCTCGATCATCGTCGGGATGGGGGAGACCTCCGAGGAGGTGCTCGCCACCCTCGTGGACCTGCGCGGCGTCGGCGTCGACATCGTGACCATCGGCCAGTACCTCCGGCCCACCACGAACCACCTGCCCGTGGCGCGCTGGGTGCCGCCCGAGGACTTCGCGGCGTGGAAGGAGGCGGGGGAGGCGCTCGGCATCGCCCACGTGGAGTCCGGCCCGCTGACCCGGAGCAGCTACCACGCCCGCCAGGCGGCCCAGGCCGCCGAGGGCGCGGCGCCCGTGGCGGCCGGATGGTCGCCCCAGAACTAGAACCCGTTACAGTTCTGGGCCGTGACCGACACCGACTACCGCCTCCTCATCGGCGGCGAGCAGGTCGTGGCCGACGGCGGCTACGACGTCGTCGACCCCGCCACCGAGCAGCTCGTGGCCGTCGCCCCCGACGCCTCGCCCGCCCAGGCCGCCGACGCGTGCCAGGCCGCTCGCGACGCGTTCGACGCCTGGCAGCGGACCTCGCCGGCCGAGCGCGGTGCCCTGCTGAACCGCTTCGCGGACCTCTGGGACGCCCATGCCGGCGACCTGGTGCCGCTGGTGCAGGCCGAGACGGGCGCCACCCTGCGGGTGGCCAAGACCATCCAGGTGCCGCAGGTCTCGGCCCGCTTCCGGCGCTACGCCCAGCCCGAGTCGAACCTCGTGCCGCTGCCCCCGGCCGTCATGCCGAGCACCCCGCTCGCGCCCGGAGGCCTCATCGGGGGCGTCGAGCACCGTGCCCCGGTGGGTGTCGTCGCAGCTCTCGCCGCCTACAACTTCCCGGTCACCAACATGGCCGGAAAGGTCGCTCCCGCGCTGGCGATGGGCAACACCGTCGTGGTGAAGCCGCCCACCCAGGACCCGCTCGGCGTCATCAAGATGGTCGAGCTGCTCCACGAGGCCGGGTTCCCTCCGGGCGTGGTCAACGTCGTGTCGGCCAGCTCCGTCGAGGCCGCCGAGGCCATCACCACCCACCCCGAGGTCGACATGATCTCGTTCACCGGGTCCACCGGCGTGGGCTGCCGCATCGCCGAGGTGGCCGGCAAGCAGATGAAGCGCCTGCTGCTCGAGCTCGGCGGCAAGGGTGCCGCCATCGTCTTCGACGATGCCGACCTCAAGAACGCGGTCTCGAACATCTCCAGCACGTGGACCTTCCACTCGGGGCAGATCTGCACGTCGCCGACGCGCGTGGTGGCCCAGCGCGGCATCTACGACGAGCTGGTCGGGCGCCTCGCCGGCATGGCGCCGCACCTGAAGGTCGGCAACCCCTTGGAGAAGGACACGGTGATCGGCCCGGTGATCACCGGCGCGCACCGCGAGCGGGTCGAGGGCCTGGTCGCCAGCGCCACGGCCGAGGGCGCCACCTTGGCCACGGGCGGCGAGCGCCCCGACCTCGACACCGGCTTCTACGTGGCGCCCACCCTCGTGGTCGATGCCGAGAACCACATGACCATCGCCCGCGAGGAGGTGTTCGGCCCGGTCATCACCGTGATCCCGTTCGACACCGAGGACGAGGCGATCGCCATCAGCAACGACTCGGACTACGGGCTCTACGACTACGTCTTCACCGCAGACTCGGGGAAGGCGATGGCCGTGGCCAAGCTGCTGCGGGCCGGCAACGTGGGCATCAACACGCTGCAGCGCAACCACGAGGCCGCCTTCGGCGGCTTCAAGTACTCCGGGGTGGGCCGCGACGGCGGCTCGTGGGGCCTCCACGCCTACTCCGAGATGCAGTCGATCATGTGGCTCGGCTGACGCGCCGGGCCCGCCACCAGCGAAGCGAACGAACGGGGACGATGCGATGAAGGCCGTGGTCTGGACCGGGCAGCTCGAGGTGCGAGACGACGTGGAGGTGCGCGACCTGCGCGCCAACGAGGTGCGGGTGCGGATCGCCGCCGCCGGCCTCTGCCACTCGGACGTCAGCGTGGTGAACGGCACCATCCCGTTCCCCACGCCCGCCGTGCTGGGCCACGAGGGGGCGGGCGTCGTCGAGGCCGTCGGCGACGCCGTGCGCAAGGTGAAGGTCGGCGACCACGTCGTGCTCACCACGCTCGGCAACTGCGGTCAGTGCGACGCGTGCGACCGGGGCCAGCCCACCCACTGCCGCGACACCGCCGGCAAGCTCAAGGCGCCGTTCACCGTCGGCGGCGACAAGGCGTTCCAGTTCGCCAACGCCGGCGTGTTCGCCGAGCACACCGTGGTCACCGAGACCCAGGCCGTGGTCATCGACCCCGAGGTGCCGCTCGCCAGCGCCAGCCTCATCGGCTGCGCGGTGCTGACCGGCACCGGCGCCGTGCTGAACCGGGCCAAGCCCCGACCGGGGACCTCGGCCGTGGTCATCGGCATCGGCGGGATCGGGCTCAACGTGCTGCAGGGCCTGGCCATCAGCCAGTGCGGCCCGATCATCGCCGTCGACGCCAACCCGGCGAAGGAGGCGGCGGCGCGCCAGTTCGGTGCCACCCACTTCATCGCCGCCGGTCCCGACGTCGACACGATCGCCGCGGTGAAGGAGATCTGCCCGAACGGGGTCGACCACGCCTTCGAGTGCGTGGGGCACCCGGCGCTCATCCGCCAGTGCGTCGACCTGCTCGACTGGGGTGGCCAGTGCATCCTGCTCGGCGTCCCGAAGTTCGGCACCGAGGCCAGCTTCGTCGTGCAGTCGCTCTACAACGACAAGTCGATCCTGGGCTGCCGCTACGGCGCCGCCCGGCCCCACCACGACATCCCGCTGTTCATCGACCTGTACCGCGCCGGCAAGCTCAAGCTCGACGAGCTGGTGTCGGCCACCTATGCGCCCGAGCAGGTGCAGGAGGCCCTCGATGCCATGCACGGCGGGGCGCTGAACCGCGCCGTCCTCGACTTCTCGAGCTGAGCAGCCCGGCGCTCAGCGGCGACCGGCCATCCGGTCGCCGCCGTGGTGGTCGTCCCGATCGCTCGCATCGGCGACGGCGAGCACCGCCCACACGCGCTTGCCGCGCTCGAGGGGCTCGACGCCCCAGGCTCGGCTGAGGGCGTCGACCAGGAACAGGCCCCGGTGGCCCTCGGTGTCCCAGGCGTCGCCGTGGACGATGCCCGGCACCGACGCGTCGGCGTCGCGCACCTCCACCTGGAGGCCGCCCTCGACGAGCGCCACGGTGAGCTGGGCCTCGCCGGTCTGGTGGACCGCAGCGTTCGCCGCGAGCTCGCCAACCACCACCGCCAGGTCGTTCGGGTCCACCGCCGCACCCAGGGCGGCGGCCGCATCCCGGGCGAAGTCGCGCACCGAGGCCAGGTGCGCCACGTCGGCGGGGAAGCGGATGGAGCGCTGGGAGCTCACGGTCGGAGGGGCCCTTCGGGTGGTCGGCGGATGGATCCGCACGACCCCCTACCCGCCCGCGCCATGTGCAGACCCCTGGTGACGAGGATCACCCGGGCGGTGCCAGGCGGAGGGCGAGGGCCACGATGTCGTCCCGGGGCGACTCGTCGTCGGGGCCCTCGACCGCGATCGCCGCGATGCACTGGTCGGTCGGGGTCGGCTCGGCCGCAGCCAGGCGGTCGACCAGGCGGGCGTAGGTCTGGTCGAAGTCGCGCGCCCGGCGCTCGAACGCGCCGTCG
This sequence comes from Acidimicrobiales bacterium, assembly GCA_041394165.1. GTDB lineage: Bacteria > Actinomycetota > Acidimicrobiia > Acidimicrobiales > Iamiaceae > Aquihabitans. Next base: position 325,808 of record JAWKIT010000004.1, on the reverse strand, counting down.
GAGAAGGCGACGAGGACGTCGCCGGGGTCGAGGTGGGCGGTGGCCGTCGGCCGAGGCTGGTCGGGCCGGGCGGCGCCGATCAGCCGGGATCGGCCGCCGTCGAGGACATCGACGCCGCCACCGGCTCGGCGCACCACCGGGGCCGGGTGGCCGGCGACGCTGTAGCGCACGGTGCCCGCCGGGTCGACGACGGCCGCGAACACCGTGGCCATCGCCTGGCCGGGGGTGCGGTCGCTCAGCACCGCGGCGTCGAGCTCGTCGAGGAGGCGGCCGGGATCGGCGAAGGCGCGGACCAGGCCGCGGGTGGTGAACCGGAACTCGCCCATGAGCGCCGCCGCCTCGTCGCCGTGGCCGACCATGTCGCCCAGGAACACGGCCACCTCGCCGCCGGGCGTGCGCACGGCGTCGTACCAGTCGCCGCCCACCGTGGCGTGGTCGGCGACGGGCCGGTAGCGCCAGGCGAGCTCGAGGTCGTCGAAGCCGGGCAGATCGGGCAGCAGCGTCGACTGGAGCTGGGCGGCGAGGGATCGCACCTGGGCCTCGGCGGCCCGGAGGCTGCTCAGGTCGTCCTGGGCTGCCACGTAGTGGGTCACCCGGCCGAGCTGGTCGCGCACGGCGGCCACCCGCCAGGCCATCGTGAAGCGGGTGCCGTCCTTGCGGTAGTTGAACGTCTCGCCCTGGAAGGGGCGGCCGGCCTCGAGGTCGGCGCGGAGGCGGTCGAGCACCCGTCGGTCGGAGTCGGGGCCCTGGAGGAAGCGGGGGTTGCGGCCGATGACCTCGTCGGCCGCGTAGCCCGTCATCCGTTCGAACGCCGGGTTCACGTAGACGATCCGGGGCCCGGGGGCGTCGAGGTCGGCGTCGGTGATGCACACGGCGTTGCGGGCGACGTGGGTCGCGGTGGCGAGCAGCGCCTCGAGCTCGCTGCCCTGCACGTCGCCGAGCGTTGCGGCCACGAGGTCGAACGTGTCGTCGAACGTGGTCACGCGGTCCCTCGGGACGGGTTGGGGGCGCGCCGGAGGGCGTGGTCTCGCCCGTCGCTGCTGCCCCTGGCCTCGACGGCCACCGCCACCTCCTCCGGTCCGGCGCCCTCCCATCATCGCAGACCGCGTCGATCGAGGCGATCGAGGTGATCGAGGCGAACGGCGCCGATCAGTCGGCGCGCGCGGCGTCTGCCTCGCCGGTCTGCACCCGCCACAGCGCGGCGTACAGGCCGCCGAGCTCCACCAGCTCCTCGTGGGTCCCCGCCTCGATCACCCGGCCCGCCTCCATGACGTGGATGCGATGGGCGTGGCGGACCGTCGAGAGCCGGTGGGCGATGACGATCGTCGTGCGGCCGGCCGAGACCTTCGCCATCGACCGCTGGATCGCCGCCTCGGTCTCGTTGTCGACGGCCGACGTCGCCTCGTCGAGGACCAGGATGGCCGGGTCGCGCAGGATGGCGCGTGCGATGGTGAGCCGCTGGCGCTGGCCCCCGGAGAGCTTCTGGCCCCGCTCGCCCACCACGGTGTCGTAGCCCTGGGGCATGGCCTCGACGAAGGTGGCGGCCTCGGCGAGCTCGGTGGCGCGCCGCAGCTCGTCGTCGGTCGCGTCGGGTCGGCCGTAGGTGAGGTTCTCGCGGACCGTCCCGTGGAACAGGAACACGTCCTGGGCGACGAAGCCGGTGGCCTGGCGGAGCGAGCGGAAGGTCAGCTCGTCGATCGGGGTGCCGTCCACCGTGATGCGCCCGCCCGTCGGCTCGTACAGGCGCAGCAGCAGCTTCACCACGGTCGACTTGCCCGAGCCGGTGGCGCCCACGATCGCGTGGGTCTCGCCGGCGGGCACCTCGATCGTCAGGCCCTTCAGCACCTCGGTGCCCGTGCCGTACGCGAAGCGCACGTCGTCGAAGCGGACGGCGCCGCGGACCGGGAGCTCGAGGTCGTGGGTTCCGGGGACGATCGTGGGCTCGACGGCGAGGAGCCCGAAGATGCGGCGGCACGAGGCCATCGCCCGCTGGTACAGGTCCAGCGTCTCGCCCAGCTGCACGAGCGGCCAGAGCAGCCGCTGGGTCATGTACACGAGCATCGAGAAGACGCCGAGCGCCAGCTCGCCCCGCAGGGCGGCGCGCCCGCCGACGATGAGCGTCATGGTGAAGCCCGCGAGCACCGCCATGCGGATCAGCGGGTTGAACGCCGTCGAGAAGCGGATGGCGTCGCGGTTCGCCTCCCGGTAGGCCCGGCTGTCGGCGGCGACGCGCTCGGCCTCGCGCTCCTCGCCGCTGAACGCCTTGATCGTGGCCATGCCGCCCAGCGAGTTGGTGAGGGTGTTGCCGATCTCGCCACCGGCCTCGCGCACCCGGGCGTAGCGGGGCTCGAGGCGGGTCTGGTACCAGAGCGAGCCGACGACGATCACCGGGATCGGGAGGAAGGCCAGGGCGGCGAGGAGCGGCGACACCACGAAGAACACGATGCCGACGAACACGACGTTGGCCGCGGTGATCAGCAGCTTGTGGGGGCCCAGGTCGAGGAAGCGCTCCAGCTGGTTCACGTCCTCGTTCAGCACGGTCATCAACCCACCCGAGGTGCGATCCTCGAAGTAGGCCATCTCCAGCTCCTGGACGTGGCGGTAGGTGTCGATGCGAGCCTCGTGCTCGATCGTCTGGGCCAGGTTCCGCCAGGTGACGACGGCGATGTACTCGGTGGCGCTCTCGGCGAACCAGACCAGGACCGTGATCACGGTGAGGATGGTGAGCTGGGTGAACTTGTCCTCCACGCCGAAGAGCCCGCCGACGAACGAGTCCGAGCCCTTGGCGACGACGTCGACCGCGGCGCCGATGAGCAGCTCGGGCGCCACGTCGCACGCCTTGTTCAGCAGGGAGAAGGTCGCCGCGAACGCGACGCGGGGGCGGTGGCCCCGGGCATAGCGCCACAGCTCGCGCAGCGGGGGCGTGGTCGACAGCGGGATGGCAGCGACGGGGGCGGGATCGGCCATCCGGACGACGATACGGCCGCGCCCGCGCCGCGCCCCACGCAGTTCGCACCGGTGCGGCAGCGAGGCGGCCGCACGGATGCGAAGTTCACCGCCGGGAAGGGCACCTCCTAGGATCTGACGGCCCGTCAGGAACCTGTCGGGCCCGAGGACTCACCGCACGAAGGGGCACGGACACCCATGGGCATGCTCGACGGCAAGGTCGCGATCGTCACCGGCGCAGGGCACGGCATCGGCCGGGGCCACGCGCTGGAGCTCGCCAAGCACGGGGCGAAGGTCGTCGTGAACGACCTGGGGGTCTCGGTGAAGGGCGAGGGCCAGGGCAAGGACGCCGACCTCACCGTCGACATCATCCGCGAGCGCGGCGGCGAGGCGGTCGCCAACTACGAGAACGTGGCCGACTACGAGGGGGCCGGCCGCATGGTGCAGCAGGCCGTCGACGCCTTCGGGAAGCTCGACGTGCTCGTCAACAACGCCGGCATCGTGCGCGACTCGGCGATCTGGAACATGAGCGAGGGCGACTTCGACGCCGTCATCAACGTCCACGTGAAGGGCACCTGGGCGCCCTGCCACTGGGCCGCCCGGCACTGGCGCGAGCGCAGCGCCGCGGGGGAGACCTTCACGGGCCGCGTGATCAACACCACCTCCGGCGCCGGGCTGGTGGGCAACTTCGGCCAGACCAACTACGCCACCGCCAAGGCCGGGATCGCCGGCATGACCCAGACCCTCAGCCTCGAGCTGGCCAAGCTCGGCGTGACCGTCAACTGCGTCGGCCCGGCGGCCGCCACCCGCATCACCGGCACCATGCCGGGCGCCCCGGCCGTCATCGAGCCCGACGAGGTGCCCGAGGACGAGTGGAACCGCATGGATCCCGCGGTGTCGTCGCCGCTGGTGGCCTGGCTCGCCTCCGACGAGTCGCAGCTGGTCACCGGTCAGATCATCCGGGCCGTCGCCGAGAACATCATCTTGATGAAGGGCTGGGCGGACGGCCCGACGATCAACAACAAGGGCAAGCGCTGGGACGCCGCCAAGCTCGGCCAGCAGCTGGCCACCGACGTCTTCTTCACCCGCGCCCCCGGGCTGCGCTACTAGCAGGCCGTCCGCCGTCCGCTGGGGCGTGTGGCAGGATTCGACGAGCGTTCACCGAGACGGCGTGGGGTCGTCTCCGAGGGGGTAGGTACATGAGGAACCGAAACGTGCGGCTCATCGGTGCGGCGGCGGCGTTCGTCGCGCTCGCCACGGTCGTGTCGGGCTGCGGCAGCGACGGCGGGGGATCGGAGGGCTCGGGCGACAAGACCGAGACCGGCGGCGGGGGCGACCTCGAGGCCATCCGCGTACCCCAGGACTACGAGACGATCCAGGAGGCGGTCGACAACGCCGCCGAGGGCGACCTCGTCTTGGTCGACGAGGGCACCTACAACGAGGCCGTCACCGTCGAGACCCCCGACATCACGATCCGCGGCGTGGACCGCAACAAGGTGATCCTCGACGGCGAGTTCGAGCTCGAGAACGGCATCCGGGTGGTCGACACCGACGGCGTGGTCGTCGAGAACATGACCGCCCGCAACTACGTGTCGAACGGCTTCTTCTGGACCGGCTCGGACCGCTACCGCGGCTCGTACCTCACCGCCTACCGCAACGGCGACTACGGCATCTACGCCTTCGACGCCTACCACGGCCAGCTCGACCACAGCCTGGGCTCGGGCTCGCCCGACGCCGGCTTCTACATCGGCGAGTGCTACAAGTGCGACGCCGTGATCGACGACGTCATCTCGGAGTACAACGGCCTGGGCTACTCGGGCACGAACTCCGGCGGCGACCTCTACATCATCAACTCGACGTTCCGGAACAACCGGGCGGGCATCGTGCCCAACGCCGGCTCCTACGAGCTGTGCTACCCGGGTCGCGAGAACACGATCGTGGGCAACATCGTCCACGACAACAACTACCTCGAGGGGCCGGGCATCGACGTGTCGCTGCTGGCCCAGGGCAACGGCATCCTGCTCGCCGGCTCGATCAACAACGTGATCGAGCGCAACCTCGTGTACAGCCACGAGCGCACCGGCATCGCCGCCGTGCCGTTCCCCGAGGAGGATGCGAGCGACACGCCCCCCACGGGCGACGAGCTCACCAAGCCCTGCGACGAGGTGAAGGGCGATCCGGTGCCCGAGGAGAGCCCGGGCCTGGTGCTCTGGGAGGCCACCGGCAACCGCGTGGTCGACAACGTGGTCGAGGGGTCGGGCCTCGCCGACATCGCGTCGGGCACCATCCCGGCCGACGCCGAGAACCTGCAGCGGCTGGACAACTGCTTCTCGGGCAACAACCCGGCGAAGACCTCGCCCACCGACCTCGAGGCGCTCGCGCCCTGCGAGGGCGAGGGCAGCGGCGGTGACTTCGCCGCCGGCGCCTTCGACCTGCTCGTGCTGATCAACGAGCAGCCCCCGGCGCCGGCCAAGGACAGCTACCAGACCACCCCCGAGCCCGAGGCCCAGGACAACATGCCCGACGCCCTCACCAAGGCGTGGGAGAAGTTCGAGGGCCCCGAGACGCCCGACGTGGACGCCATCACCGTCCCCGAGAAGCCCACGAGCTGACCCTGCGCCGCCGGGTCATCGCTCTGCTCTGCGCCGGGGCCGTCGCCATCGTGGCGGCGGCCCTGGTCGCGGCGCGGCGCGACGAGCGGGCGCTGGCCGACCGCCCGGCCACCACGCCGGCCGGCGTGCACCCGCTCTCGGAGAAGAAGCCGGCCTCCGACGAGCCCTTCGTGGCCGAGCCCGAGCGGTGGCGGGGCCCACAGGGCCGGACCGGCCAGTTCGTCGTGCACTGCACCTACAGCCACTCGGGCCCCAACGACCCGATCGTGCACTACGCCATGACCGGCATGTCGCACCGCCACGACTTCTACGGCGCCGAGCACACCGACGCCGACACGTCGCCGGACTCGATGCTCGCCGACTCCACCACCTGCGACAAGACCGCCGACAAGGCGGCGTACTGGCAGCCCACCGTGTACGACCACGGCGAGATCGTCGTCCCCAGGGACATGAGCGCCTACTACCGGGCCGCTCCCGGGGTCGACCCCGAGTCCGTCGAGCCCTTCCCGCTGGGCCTGGCCATGCTCGCCGGCGACCAGTTCGCCACCGAGCCCCAGACGGGCGAGGCCGCCGGGTGGACCTGCGGCGTGCGCACCGACCTGTCGGTGCAGCCGCCCGAGTGCGACCCGAGCGCCCCGCTGCACCTGGTGCTCACCTTCCCGGACTGCTGGGACGGCGAGTACCTCGACAGCGAGGACCACACGTCCCACGTCGCCTACTCGGCCGGCGGCGAGTGCCCCGACGACATCCCGGTGCACGTGCCCCAGCTCACCGTCTCCATCCGGTTCCCCATCTCCGGCCCCGGCCACGACCTGACCCTGGCGTCGGGCGAGGTGATCACCGCGCACGGCGACTTCTTCAACGGCTGGGAGCCCGACGGCCTCGAGACCGAGATCTCCGCGTGCATCCGGCGCGGCGCCGTCTGCGACCTGGCCTCCAACCGCGAGGAGGAGGCCCTCTTCAGCTACGCGCGCTGAGGAGGCGGTCGCCTCGGCTCACTCGCCGAGCACGCGGACGGCGCCGACCATCCCCTTGCGCTTCGTGCCGTGGAGCGTGCAGTAGTACACGTAGTCGCCTGGCTCGGAGAACGTGATCGAACCCGACTCGCCGGGCTCGAAGTCCTCGGTGTCGAGCGACGCGAACGCCCCGTCCTCGGCGGGCACGACGTTGTGCTGGTTGCGGCCCTTGTTGGTGAAGGTCACCGTGGTGCCGGCATCGACCTCGATGAACTGGGCGACGTAGGTGTTGTCGCGGGCCTCGACGTCGGCCGTGTCGGCGCCGGTGAGGTCCTCGAACGACACGTCGGTCAGATCGAGCGTGTCGGCCTTCTCGGGCTTCGTCGTGGTCGGGGTGCTGTTGGCGACGGGCTCGCCGCTCCCGCAGGCCACCAGGCCGGCGACGAGGGCGGCAGCACCGAGGGTCCGGAGGGCGCGCATGGCGGGGACCCTACCGGTCGATCGGGTGGCGGTCCGAACCGCCCCGTCGGCCACAATCGGACGCGTGACGCCCGCCGAGCTGCCCGATCCCGCCGAGCGCGCCTTCTACGTCGAGGAGTTCGCCGGGTCGACCATCGTGGCCGGCATCGTCGCCCACGACGCCGAGGTGCTCACCAGCCTGGCGCGAGCCGCGGCGTCGCTCGACGAGGGCGCGGCGCGCTTCGCCGTGGTGGTCGAGGCCGATGCCGCCGCCGTCGCCGGGGCGCTCGGCGGCGACGTCGCTCGCCTCGCCGCGCCCACCCTCGACGACGCCGGCCGCATCGCCCCCGACGAGGCGGCGCGCCTGTGGCTCGCCCTCGCCGACGCCCGGCAGGTGGTGGTCGACGCGCCCGCCGGCGCCACCAGCGAGGTGGCGGCCGCGGTGGCCGTCGCCACGCGCGCCACCAAGCTCGTCCTCACCGATGCCGCCGGCGGCTGGGGCATCCCCCCGCGGAGCTTCGCCGACATCGCCACCCACGAGGACGCGCTGCGCGCCCAGCTCGCCGACCGGCAGGGCGGCGCGGTCGTGGAAGCGTTGGCGCGCGCGCTCCACGGGGGCGTGGCCAACGTGAACCTGTGCCGGCCGCACGACCTCGACCGCGAGCTGTTCACCTTCGACGGCGCCGGCACCCTGTTCACGAGCGGCGGGTACGTCGAGCTCAGCGACCTGGGCGTCGACGACCTGCCCGCCGTCGAGCGCCTGGTGGCCCAAGGGGTCGCCGCCGGGCTGCTGCGCCCGCGGTCGCGCGCCGAGGTGGCCCGGCTGGCGGCCACGGGCCTCGGCGCCCGGGTGGTGGGCAGCGGCCACCTGGCGGGCCTCGTCAGCCTCGAGACCGCGCCCTACGAGGGGCTGGGCGTCGGCGAGATCGCCTCGCTGTCCACGGTCAGCCGGTTCTCGGGGGCGGGAGCGGGCGCCCTGCTGGTGGAGGGCGTGGTCGCCCGGGCGGCGGCGCGGGGCCTCCGCGAGGTGTTCGCCGTCACCGTCTCGGAGGCGGCCGCGGCGTTCTTCGCTCGACGTGGCTTCGCCGAGGTCGAGCCCGACGCCATCCCGGCCGCCAAGTGGGCGGGCTACGACGCTGATCGGCGACGGCTCGCCCGCGCGTTCGTGCGCTCGGTGACCGACGGCGAGCAGGGCACGCTCGGTTTCTGACGCACCGTCAGGCGGCGGTAGCTTCGCCGCATGGATCTGCGCTTCTCGGACGAGGACGAGGCGTTCCGCGCCGATGCCCGCGCCTGGCTCACCGAAGCGCTCGAAGGCGACTTCGCCGGCGTGCGCGGCCGCGGCGGGCCCGGCGACGAGCACGCTGTTCGAGGAGCGGCTGGCCTGGGAGCAGCACCTCGGTCGCTCGGGCTGGAACTGCGTGGGCTGGCCGACCGAGCACGGCGGCCGGAGGCTGAGCCTCCACCAGCAGGTCATCTGGTTCGAGGAGTACGCCCGCGCCGGCGGTCCCGGGCGCCTCGGCCACATCGGCGAGGGCCTCGCCGGCCCCACGATCCTGCACTTCGGCACGCCCGAGCAGCAGGCCCGCTTCCTACCGCCGATCGTCGCCGGTACCGAGCTCTGGGCCCAGGGCTACAGCGAGCCCAACGCCGGCTCGGACCTCGCCAACGTGCAGACCCGCGCCGAGCCCGACGGCGACGACTGGCGCATCAGCGGCCAGAAGGTGTGGACCTCGCTGGCCCACTGGTCGGACTGGGTGTTCGTCGTGGCCCGGACCGACCGCGAGGCCACCCCGAAGCACCGGGGCCTCACCTACTTCCTCCTGCCGCTGCGCCAAGACGGCGTCGAGATCCGCCCCATCCGCCAGGTCACCGGCACCAGCGAGTTCAACGAGGTCTTCTTCGACGGCGCGCTCGCCCGGGGCGAGCACGTCGTGGGCGCGGTGAACGACGGGTGGAAGGTCGCGATGGGGACCCTCGCCTTCGAGCGGGGGGCGTCGACCCTCGGCCAGCAGATGCACTTCCGCAACGAGCTGGGCCACCTCGTCGCCGAGGCGCGGCGCAACGGGCGCATCGACGATCCGCTGATCCGTCAGCGGCTCGCCAGCGCCCACGCCGGGCTCGAGATCATGCGCTGGAACACCTTGCGGGTGCTCTCGGCCGACAGCGTCGCTCCGCCGCCGGCCGCCATGGTCACCAAGCTGTACTGGGCCACCTGGCACCGCGACCTCGGGGAGCTGGCGATGGACGTGCTGGGGCCCGAGGCGCTGCTCGGCGAGCAGGAGCCGGGCTACGAGCTCACGGCCCTCCAGCGCCTGTTCCTCTTCACCCGCTCGGACACCATCTACGCCGGGTCGAACCAGATCCAGCGCAACATCATCGGCGAGCGCGCGCTCGGCCTGCCCAAGGAGCCCACCGTCTGATGCCCACGTCCCCGCCCGCGTACGTCCCCGGCCACGGCCTGCTCGCCGACAAGGCCGTGGTGGTCACGGCCGCGGCCGGCACCGGCATCGGCTCGGCGGTGGCCAAGAAGGCGATCGAGGAGGGGGCCACCGTCCTCATCTCGGACTTCCACGAGCGTCGCCTGGGCGAGACCGCCGACCGCCTCGGCGAGGAGACCGGCCGGCGCCCCGAGACCCAGGTGTGCAACGTGACCGACGAGGCGCAGGTGCAGGCCCTCGTCGATGCCGCGATCGACCGGCTCGGGCGGATCGACGTGATGATCAACAACGCCGGGCTCGGCGGCTCGGCGAAGATCACCGAGATGACCGACGAGCAGTGGGCGACGGTGCTCGACGTGACCCTCACCGGCACCTTCCGCTGCACCCGCGCCGTGCTGCGCCACATGGAGGCGCAGGGGCGCGGCGTGATCGTGAACAACGCGTCGGTCCTCGGCTGGCGGGCCCAGGCCGAGCAGGCCCACTACGCCGCGGCCAAGGCCGGGGTGATGGCCTTCACGCGCTGCGCGGCGATCGAGGCGGCGCCCCACGGGATCCGCGTCAACGCCGTCGCCCCGAGCCTGGCGATGCACCCGTTCCTGGCCAAGGTCACCACCGACGAGCTGCTCGACGAGCTCACCGAGCGCGAGGCCTTCGGCCGCTACGCCGAACCGTGGGAGATCGCCAACGTGATGGTGTTCCTGGCCAGCGACTACTCGAGCTACCTGACCGGCGAGGTGGTCTCGGCCAGCTCGCAGCGCGCCTGAGGAGGACCGCGATGGCCGCCACCACCTTCGACGGGATCGACGCGGTGCGCGCCGCGGTCGGCGCCCACCTCGGCCGCAGCGACTGGGTCACCGTGACCCAGGAGATGGTCCAGACCTTCGCCGACGCCACCGGCGACCAGCAGTGGATCCACGTCGACGTCGAGCGGGCCACCGCCGAGTCGCCCTTCGGGGGGCCGATCGCCCACGGCTACCTCACGCTGTCGCTCACCAACCTGTTCCTGCCCCAGGTGGTCGAGGTGCGGGGCATCTCGGCCGGGCTCAACCGCGGCACCGGCAAGGTGCGGTTCCCGGCGCCCGTGCTCGTCGGCTCGCGCCTGCGCGCCGGGGTGGAGCTGGTGGCCGTCGACGACGTCGCGGGCGGCATCGACACCACGATGCGCATCACGGTCGAGCGCGAGGGGTCCGACAAGCCCGTGTGCGTGGTCGAGAGCCTCTCGCGCTACCTGGCCTGAGGGGTCCGCCGGGGTCGCCCCCAGTGGCCCGTGGGGGATCGCCCCCACGCCCGAATCGGTCATCGGCGCGGACGATGCCGGCATGCACGCACCGCCGTCTGCCCCGTTCCCGCCTCGTCCCGACCTGCCCCCGCCGCCCGTTGGCGGCGGGCCGCCGCCCTGGCCGCCCCCACCACCGAGCCGGACGCCCCGCCCCCCTCGGCGCCCGATCGAGGTGCAGGACGTCTTGCTCGGGCTCGGCACGGCGCTGGTGGCGGTCGCCGTCACCGTGTTCGCGGCGGTCAACTGGCGGCGCCTCGATGCCACCGCCCAGGGGCTCGCCCTCGTCGCGCTGACCGGTGCGCTCGGGGCCATCGCCGCCCGAGCCGGTCGTCGGGGCTTGCGGGCGACCGCCGAGGCGTTCGCGTCCGCCGCGATCCTCCTCGCCCTGGCCGACGTCCACGCCTTCCGCGTCGGCCTCGCTCCTCAGGCGGACGTGCGGTCGTGGTGGGCCGTCGGCCTCCTCGGCGTGGCCGGGCTCGCCGTGGCCGTCGGGTCGGCGGCTCGGGCGCGGGGTGCGGTCGCCGCAGCGACCGTGCTCGCCCAGGTGGCGCTACCGGTGGCCGTGGTGGGCCGCACGAGCACGGTCGTGGCAGCCGTCGCCGTGATCGTCCAGTCCACCGTCGCCGTGGTCGCCCTCGGTGGGCTTCGAGGCGCCCGGCTTCGCCCCGCCCGCTGGGTCGGTCGGGCCGCAGCCGTGGCGCTGGCGGTGGGCGCTGAGCTGGCGACCAGCTCGGCCGCCCTCCTCGCGCTCGCCGAAGGCGATCCGGTCCCGGTGTGGTGGGCCGTGGCCGCTGCGGGTGCCGTCCTGCTGACGGCCCTCGCCGTCGAGCTCCGGGCCCGGCCCGAGGTCCGCGACGGGTCGCTCAGCCTGGCCGTCGGCCACCTCCTCGTCGCCACCCTCGGTGCGGCGACCTCGGCGTTCGGCTGGGACGGCGGGGCGCCGATCGCCGTGGTCGCCGGGGTCGCGGCGATCGGGCTCCTCGGAGCTGGGCGCCTGCCCCGACCCTGGTCGGGTGCGCCGACCGCGACGTTCGCCGTCGGCCTCGGGCTCGCCTCGCTGCCGGTGGTCGGGGCGGTGGCGACGGCGCTGATCGCCGCCTCGGAGGTGGCGGGACGGCCGTGGTCGCTCGACGGCGCGACGACCGCCGCCGACCTCGCCCTCCAGCCGGTCGGCGTCGCGACCCGGGCCCTGCTCGGCCACCTCGCCGCCCTCCTCGTGGGGTGCCTGGCGCTCGGTCGGGCCCCGGCCGGTGCCGATGCGCCGGCGCGCCGAGGCGCCCGTGCTCGGGCCGGCTGGGGTGCGCTCACCGTCCTGCTCGGCGGGCTCCTCCTGGTGCCGGTCCTCGCGCCGGTGACCATCGCCCAGGTGGTGCTGGGTGCGCTGGCGATCCAGGTCGCCGCGGTGGCAGCCGGGGCGCTCGTGGGCGCCCGCGGCCCCCGACGCGGCCTCGTCGTGGTGGCGCTGGTGGCCCAGGGCTGGGCGCTGGCGTGGGGCGCGGCCGCCGCGGAGCTCACGCTCCAGGCCCTCCTGGTGTCGGCGGCGTCGATGGCGCTCGCCCTGGTGGCCGCCCGGCGCCGGGACCTCGCCGGGGTCGCCCTCGCCGCGACCGGGTGGCTCGGCGTCGGCGTGCCGCTCGCCATCGGCCTGGCGGCGCTGGCTTCGGGCCACCCGGGCTCGACCGGCTGGGCCGCTGCGGCCGTCGCTGGCGCGATGCTCGGCGCGATCGTGCAGCTGCTCCTCGACGGAGCTCGCTCCCGCTCGCCCCTCGACCGGCAGACGGTGGCGGTCGGCCTCGCCGCGTCCGCGACGGTCCACGGCCTGGCGCTGGTCGCCACGGCCGGGGCCGGCGCCCTCGATGCCCTCGCCGTGGTCCTCGCGGCGGGCACGATCGCCCTCGTGGTCCACGGGACCCGACCCGAGCGGCAGGTGCTGCTCGTGGCCGCCGGGCTGGAGGGCCTCGCGCTCACCTGGTTGCTCCTGGCCCGCCAGGACGTCGGGCTCGTCGAGGCCTACACCCTGCCGCTCGCCGGCCTGCTCCTCGTCCTCGGCGCCGCGGGCGCCCGGCTCCGGGCGGCCGGGCCCGTCCCTCGTGGTGGACGACCGGACCGGGCCTGCTCGTGGCCGTGGGCCCGACCGTGGTCCTGGGGGTCGCCCAGGGCGGACCGGTGCGGCCGCTCGTGGGCATCGTCGCCGGCGGTGCTGGCGATCGGCGGGGCCGGGCGCGGCCGCCGCGCCCCGTTCGACATCGGCGTCGGCGCGGTCGGCGCGCTGGCCCTGCAGCAAGGGCTGGCGATGGTGGGCGCCCTCCCGAACTGGGCGACCATCGGGACCACCGGGCTCGTGCTCCTCGCCGTGGGCGCCACGTTCGAGCAGCGGCGCGCCGACCTCCGCAGCGCCCGCCGGGCCTACGCCTCGCTCCGCTGATCGCGGGCGGGGTCGGAGCGTGCGCCGGCCCCGCCCGCCACACTGGTGCCATGGCCGACGTGCACCAGTGCCCCTTCTGCGAGCTGCGGTTCGTGAACCTCGCCGAGCTCAACTTCCACATCCAGCTCGACCACCCCGATCGCGACGTGCCCGAGCGCGAGTACTGAGCCGAGCGCGCCGGCGCCTGCGGATCTAGCCTCCGGGGACTCGGGAGCGAGGGGGAGGGCGATGGCGGTGCGTCGGGGATCGATCTTGAGGAGCGCGCGGCGGTCGTCGGCCGCCGCGCTGGTGGTCGCCGTGGCGGCCTCGGTCGCGGTCGTGGCCTCGCCGCCGACCGCCTCGGCAGCGATCCCGGTGATCGCGACCCAGCCGCCGGCCGACACCTACGCGCTGCTCGGCGGGCCCTCGGTGACGATCTCGGCGACGGCGACGGGGTCGCCCACCCCCACCGTGCAGTGGGAGACCTCCACGGATGCGGGGGCGACGTGGACGCCCTTGGCGGGCAAGACGTCGACGCTCCTGACGGGCGTCGCGCTCACCGACCTGTCGCAGGTGGGGAGGACCCGGTTCCGGGCCGCCTTCACCAACAGCTTCGGCACGACGCGGACCTCGGCGAGCACCCTGCGCCAGGGGATCGCGCCGTCGTACTCGCAGCTCCCGACCCCGACCGTGCCCTGGAACGACGGAGGGCCGCTGACGTTCACCGTGGTCCCGGCAGGGGTCCCCGCGCCCACGGTGCAGTGGCTCACCTGCCCGTTCGGCTGCGGGACCGTCGTGTCGAGCACGACCAGCTACACGATCACCCCACCGTCCTCGGGGACCGCCTACTACGCGGTCCAGCTCTCGAGCGCCGTCGGCCTCGCGGTCACGACGACCCTCGCGGTCAGCGCCGCCGGATGGGGGCCGATGCTCTCGAACGTCGCTGCTACCAGGCAGGTCGCTCCCGGCGAGACGGTGGTGCTCGAGTCGGCCGCGTCCGGCTACCCCGCTCCATCCGTGAAGTGGCAGCGCCAAGGGGTGGGCGACAGCGGGTTCGTCGACCTCGTCGGGGCCACCGGGCCGACGCTGTCGCTCACGCCCACCGAGCTCGACGACGGCGCCCGGTACCGGGCGGTGGCGACCTCGCCGATCACCACGCGCACCGGTGGGGCCACGACCCTCGACGTCGGCCCGGCCGCCCCCCGGATCACCCGTGACCCGCTCGACGCCAGCCTGGCTGCCCCGGGCCCCGTGTCGTTCACCGCCGCAGCCGACGGCGCGCCGGCACCAACGGCGACCTGGGAGCGCTCCGACGACGAGGGCGAGACCTGGGAGGTCGTCGCGGGCGCGCTCGCCACCACCCTCTCGCTCGAGGTCACGGCTGCGGACGACGGCGCCCGGTTCCGTGCGACCTTCGCCAATGCCGAGGGCTCGGCCACGACCCGAGTGGCATCGCTCTCGGTCGGAGCGGCGCCGAGCGACGTCGGGGTGACGCCGGCCTCGCAGATCGTGCCGGTGGGCGGCACGGCCACGTTCACCGCCACCGCCGCGGGGTACCCGGCGCCCAGCCTCCGGTGGCAGCGGTCCATCGACGCGGGCCCGTGGACCGACCTCCCCGGCGAGACCGAGCCGACCCTGACCGTGGCGGCGTCCGCGCTCGACCACGGCAGCTACCGCGTGGTGGCGACCAACGCCGAGGGCTCGACCGCGTCGGCTGCGGCGGTGCTCCTGGTAGGCACCCTCCCGTCCTTCGACGGGCCGATGCCCGAGGGCGGCTACGCGGCATCGTGGCGCCCCCTGACGATCGTGGGCCCGGCCGCCTCGGGCGATCCGGCCCCGACCTACCGCTGGCAGACCCGAACGGGCGACAGCCCGAACTGGATCGACGTCCCCGGGGCCACCTCGACCACCCTGACCGACACGCAGTACTCGTACTACGACCTCACCGTCCGGTACCGGCTGGTCGCCACGAACCGCGTCGGGTCGACGGCGTCGCCCGAGATCACGTACCACTGGGGCCAGGGCCCGACCGTGCACACCAGGCCGCAGGACAAGACGGTGACGTCCGGTGCCACGGTGACCTTCACGGCCGAGATCTGGGTGATCGACGAACCGATGGACACGTACCACCCGCTGGAGGAGCAGTGGGAGCGGTCGACGGACGGCGGTGCGACGTGGACGGCGATCCCCGGGGCCACGGGGGGCACGCTGACGCTGACCGGGGTCACGACGGACCGGGACGGCGACCGCTACCGGGCGACCGCGGCGAACGCCTACGGGTCCGCCACGACGGCATCAGCCACGCTGGTCGTGCGTCCGACCGCGCCCGGCGGATCGGACCCGACCGACGTCGACCTCGTGTGGTCGGGGACCGCGACCTTCGCCAGCATCGGCTCGGGCGATCCGGCGCCGAGCGTGCAGTGGCAGTGGGCCGACACCGCGCTCGGCGCCTGGGCCGACCTCGATGGCGCCACCTCGCCGACGCTCACGTTCGAGGCCACTCGGCTCGACGACGGGCGCTGGTACCGCGCCGTGTGGACGAACGCCGCCGGCTCGCACGCGACCGCGCCGGCCCAGCTGCGCGTCGCGGAGCCGAGCTACCCACCGCCGACCATCGCCGCCAGCGTGACCCCGGCCCCGAACCCGGCCGGGTGGAACCGCGTCCCCGTGACCGTCTCGTACACCTGCGACAGCGATGGGCCGGTGACGTGCTCGTCGTCGACGACGCTCGACGCCGAGGGCGCCGACCTCTCGGCCACCGGGCTCGCCACCGATGCGTTCGGTCGGTCGACCGAGGCGACCGTCGGGGTGAAGATCGACCAGACGGCGCCGAGCATCACCGGCGGGCCCATCAACGCCCCCAACTCGGCGGGCACCTACAGCGGGCCGGTCACCGTGCGCTGGGCCTGCGCCGACGCCCTCGCCGGGGTGCTGTGGTGCACGGGTGAGCAGACGATCGCCGAGATCGGCACCCACACGGTCACGGGCGCGGCGGTGGACCTCGCCGGCAACTTCGCAACCCGGTCCACCACGTTCACGATCGTGGCGCCGACGGGCACCGTCACCGGGCGTGCTGCACGACGACCAGCCGGTGGCCGGGGCTCGCGTGACGATCTACGAGGTCGGCCCCGGCCCCGTGGCAGGGGTCGCGACCACCGGCGCCAACGGCCGGTACTCGCTGCCGGACCTGCCCGCCGGGGCGTACCGGCTGAGCGTCGCGGCCTACGGCTACAAGCGCTACGACCGGACGGGCTCGGTCACGGTGCCGCGGGCGACGAACGTGAACGTGAACCTCAAGGCGGCGCCGACGACGCCGGGGCTGAAGGGCCGGATCACGAGCTCCGCCACGGGCAAGGCGCTCGCCGGCGTCACCGTCGAGCTCTACTTCAAGGGCACCGGCGAGCTGGTCGGGACCACGACGACCGGATCCGACGGGCGCTACCACCTGCCCGGCATCCCCCAGGGCACCTACGAGGTGCGCTTCCTCCGGTCGGGCTTCCAGACCAGCTGGTACAGCAACCTCCCGGGCGTCGCCGATCACGAGACCGCGCTGTTCGTCAACACGCGGACGGCCTGCACCGGCAAGCTCAACCCGGACTGGGGCGACCCGTGCGCCCAGGTGGTGAACCGGGCGCTCGTGCCGTCGTGACCCCGGAGGCGCCCTAGCGGCGCAGCAGCACCGAGGACCCGTGGCCGAACAGGCCCTGGTTGGCGGTGATGCCGGCGGTGGCGCCCTCGACCTGGCGGCCGGTGGCCTGGCCCCGGAGCTGCCAGGTGACCTCGCACACCTGGGCGATGGCCTGGGCCGGGACGGCCTCGCCGAAGCAGGCGAGGCCACCCGACGCGTTGACGGGGATGCGCCCGCCGAGCTGGGTGTCGCCGTCGTTGAGCAGCCGCTCGGCCTCGCCCCGCTTGCACAGGCCGATGTCCTCGTACCAGTCGAGCTCGAGGGCGGTCGAGAGGTCGTACACCTCGGCGAGCGAGAGGTCCTCGGGCCCGATGCCCGCCTCCTCGTAGGCGGCGTGGGCGATCGACTCCTTGAACGTGCGCTCGCCGACCGCGACGACGGCGGTGGAGTCGGTCGCCATGTCGGGCAGGTCGATGATCGTGTTCGGGTACGTCGGCGTCACCGTCGACACGGCGGCCACCCGCACCGGGGCGCCCGCCGAGCCGGCGTGGCGGGCGGCGTACTCCATCGACGTCAGGACCACGGCGGCGCCGCCGTCGGAGGTGGCGCAGATCTCGAAGAGGTGCAGCGGGTCGGCCACCATCGGGCTGCCCAGCACCTCCTCGACCGTGTACGCCTTCTGGTAGCGGGCGTAGGGGTTGGCCAGGCCGTTGGCGGCGTTCTTGACCTTGACCTTGGCGAAGTCCTCGCTGGTGGCGCCGTAGAGGTCCATCCGCCGCCGGGCGGCGAGCGCGAAGTAGGTCGGGTTGGTGGCGCCCAGCAGGCGGAACCGCAGCCAGTCCGGGTCGGTGGGCCGGTCGCCCGAGTTGGGGGCGAGGAACCCCTTCGGGGTGGTGTCGGCGCCGACCACGAGGGCGACGTCGCACAGGCCGGCGAGGATGCGCGTCCGGGCCGCCTCGAGGGCGGTCACGCCCGAGGCGCAGGCGGCGTAGCTCGACGCCACCCGTGCGCCGGTCCAGCCCAGGGCCTGGGCGAAGGTGGCGCCCGACACGTAGCCGGGGTAGCCGTTGCGCATGGTGTCGGCGCCCGAGACGAACTGCACCTCGGACCAGTCGATGCCGGCATCGCGCAGGGCGTCGCGCGCCGCGGCCACGCCGTACTCCACGAAGTTGCGGCCCCACTTGCCCCAGGGGTGCATGCCCACCCCGAGCACGGCGACGTCGTTGGCGGCCATCAGGCGGCCCCTCCCTCGGTGACGGGCTTCCACTTCCAGATGACGTGCTCGGTGTCGCCCTCGGTGAACAGGGCGTCGACCACGAGCTCGACGGGCAGGCCCACGCGCAGGTCGTCGACGGTCACGCCGGGGACCATCTGGCCCATCACCACCAAGCCCTCCTCGGCGAGGTGGACGGCGGCGATGCAGAACGGCTCGTGCTCCTCGGTGGGGACCACGTAGGGCGGCGGTGGCTGGTAGCGGGCGTCGGTGTAGCTCCACACCGTGCCGAACCGCGAGAGCCGCACCTCGTCGAACGCCAGCCCGGCGCACGCCGGGTTGGGGCAACCGAAGTCCGCCTTCGGGAAGACGTAGGTGCCGCAGGTGGTGCAGCGCATCCCGAGGAGGGCGGGCTCGGGATCGTCGGGCGTGAACCACCCCTCGGCGCCGAGCGCCGGCACCCGTGTCGTCGTCGTCATGGCATCCCCCGGATGGTGCGGAAGATCTGATGGTACGTCAGGAACCGCCGGACCTCCTACGCCGGGCCGGCCGGCCCGGACGCGGCGCAGGGGCTTCACCGAGGCGAAACAAGCGTGAAACGTGACCTCCGTACGG
This sequence comes from Acidimicrobiales bacterium, assembly GCA_041394165.1. Classification (GTDB taxonomy): domain Bacteria; phylum Actinomycetota; class Acidimicrobiia; order Acidimicrobiales; family Iamiaceae; genus Aquihabitans. The sequence continues at coordinate 307,255 of JAWKIT010000004.1, read as the reverse complement.
TCACCGCCATGCACGTCGAGCTGGTGCGGTGGCCCGCCGAGGAGGAGCGGCTGGCCGAGGTGCGCGCCGCCGGCCTGGCCCGCCTGGTGCTGGTGCCCGAGGGTGTCGCCCCACCGCTCACGGCCGATCCGCTCGAGGACTGGATCCGGCTCCCGGCCACCGACGACGACGTGCGGGCGCGGCTCCGGGTGCTCGAGGATCGAGCGCGCGGCGCGGCCGAGGACGATCGCCCCGAGCTCGACGAGAACGGGCTGCTCCGCCTCGGTGGGCAGTGGGTCTCGCTGCCACCGGTGGAGCACCGCCTGATGGGCGTCCTGCTCGACCGGTACCGGGCGGTGGTCAGCCGCGACGCCCTGGCGCGGGCGGGGTGGCCCGACGGGATCCCGGGTCGCAACGTGCTCGACGTCCACATCGTGCGGCTGCGCCGCCGCCTCGCCCCCCTCGGGCTGGTCATCCGCACCGTCCGGTCGCGCGGCTACCTGCTCGAGCAGGGCCGGGTCGAGGCGGCCACCGGCTCCTGAGGGCCCTCGGGCCGGCTTGCCGCAGGCGGGGTCGGCGCGGGTAGAACGCTCGGGTGCCCTCCGAGCGCGACCGTCGACAGTGGCCCGGGACCCTTCCGCCCGCCGTCGGCTCGCCGCCCCGGCGCCCGGGATCGGTGCGTCGCACCACCAGCGTCGACATCGAGCGCCCCGCCGGGCCGTCGGGCGAGCTGGTCCTCACCGGGCGCGGGCGCGACCTGCTGACCACCGCCGATGGCTCCTCGGTCGTCGTGGCCGGCGCCACCACCTCCGTGGTCGTCGACTTCGTCGGCGACCGCCGGATCCGGTCGGTGCACGCCGACCCGCTCGTCGACGGGATCGAGGCGCTGGTCGGCGCCCGCGCCGGATCGGGGTTCCGGCGCCAGCTCGCCGAGGCGCTGCCCGGGCTGGCGGCCACGGGGTCGCTGGTCCACCTCCTGCTGGACGACACCACGCCGGCGGTGCTCATCAGCGGATCGTCGCTCGCCCGGGAGGGGCTCCTCACCCTCGTGTCCGACCAGGGGCGGGCGCGCCTGCCGTTCGGCATCTGCGCCGGCTGGCAGCACGGCGGCGCCATGGAGGACGCGATCGCCGAGACGGGCGTGCCGCTGCTCGGGTGGGGGCCGCCGGCGCCCGATCTGGGCGGTGGCTCCGACCCCGCTGCCTGGCACGACATGCCGGCGCTCGCCCCGGCGTCGATGCGACGCCGCCGTCGCCTCGACGTGGCGGCGCTCGACGGTCGGCTGGTCGCCGACGTGCGCTACCGCGACAGCTACTGGGAGCGCGACGGCGCGGAGACCGTCGTGCACGAGTACGCCGTCGAGGCGACGGTCGACCTCGCCGAGCGTCGCGTCGTGGCGGCGACCGCCCACCCTGGGCCGCTTCCCGCGCCGGAGTGCCCGAGCGCCGCGACCAGCGCGGCCGACCTGGTGGGCGTCGGGCTCGACGAGCTCCGCGAGGTGGTGCGCGACCGGTTCGTCGGGGTCTCGACGTGCACCCACCTGAACGACGTGCTGCGGTCGCTCGCCGACGTCGGCGCCCTGTGGGACGCGGCCGAGGCGAGCGGGGCGCGGCTCAGCTGAGGACGAAGATCACCTCGTAGACGTCGAGGCGGTCCCCGCCGTCCTCCATCGAGTCCTGCCAGAGCGTGAGGACCACCGACCCCTCGTAGGCCGGCAGGTCGGTGGTGAGCTCGAAGGTGCCCCACGTGCCCGAGCCGGCGGTCGCGGTGGTGAAGCCCTCCTCGAGCAGCGAGCCCTCGGTCGTGCTCACCGACCAGCGCACGGTGGCCTCGAAGGTGTTGGCCATGCCGGTGACGGTGAGGGGCGAGGAGATCTTCTCGTAGGGGGTGGGCGATTCGGGGAGGATGCGCGGCAGCACGTCGTCGAAGGCGTCGCGCCCGTCGTAGGCCGTCGGCAGGCCTTCGCCGCCGAGCCCCTCGGGCACCTCGCCGTCGATCTGGAACTGCACCCGCTCGACCGTCGGGAACTGGGTGAGGGTGAACACGACCTGGGCCACCCGGAGCTGCATCGAGGTGCTGCCGCCGCCGCTGACGAACTCCTCCGACAGGTCGATCGTCGCCGTGCCGTCGGCGATGTCGAGGCCGCCGAGCTCGGTGCCCTCGGGGATCATCGACGTCATGCCGCTCAGCGAGTCCGGTTGGGTGGGCCCGGCGAGGAGCGCCTCGACGGCCTGGCGGCCGGGAGCGGCGCCCTCGACCCAGTTGGCGCCGGTGGCCAGGTCCTCGCCCCGCACCCAGTACTGGAGGACCTTCGTGCCCGTGCCGGGCTCGAGGCCGTGGCCGGCGTGCTCGTCGAGCGTGGTGGTGGTCTCGCCGTCGGCCGTGGTGGTCGGCGCCTCGGTCGTGGTCGTGGGCTCGTCGGCCCGGGTCGTGGTGGGGGAGGCGTCGTCGTCGCTGCCGCCGCAGGCCGCCAGGCCGCCGAGCAGCGCGAGCGCGAGGAGGAGGGCGAGGAGGCGTCGCATGGCTCCATGATGGTCGGGAGCGCGGCGTGCGGGGCAGGGTCGAAGGTCCACCGCCGGTGGGGACCGACGGACGGGCGGCCAGACTGCAGCGGTGCTCCGTCGCCGTCGCCCCACGCCCCTGCCCGAGGACTGGGAGGACCGCGTGGCCCGGATGGATCCCGGCTGGTGGGACCGCCCGGTCGAGGTGCGGACCCGGATCCGCGACCTCGCCGAGGTCCTGCTCGGCCAGGTCCGCTGGGAGGCGGCGCGGGGCTTCGAGGTCACCGAGGACGTCCGGCTGCTCGTGGTGACCCAGGCCGTGCGCCTCCTCGTGGGCCTGGCCGACGCGCGGTTCCCCGACGTGCGGACCGTGATCGTCCACGACACCACGATCGTCGGGCGTGGCGAGCGTCCCGGGCCGGCCGCCGGCGTGTTCGCCGACGACGACGTGCTGCTCGCCGGCGAGGCCGCCCACGGCGACGGGCCGATCGTGCTGGCCTGGGACGAGGTGACGTGGGACGTGCGCCACCCGCGCCGGGGTCGCAACGTCGTGCTCCACGAGTTCGCCCACAAGCTCGACATGCAGGACGGGGTGGTCGACGGCACGCCGCTGCTGCTCGACCCGGCGCTCGGCGAGCGGTGGGTCGAGGTGTGCACCCGCACCTTCCACGAGCTCGAGCGCCAGGGCAGCCCGGTCCTCGACGACTACGGCACCGTCGACGCGGGCGAGTTCTTCGCGGTGGCGACCGAGGCGTTCTTCTGCCGCCCGGCGAAGCTGCGCGAGCACCACCCCGACCTCTACGAGGTCTTCGCCGCGTACTACCGCCAGGACCCTGCGCCGTAGCCGCGCTCGGCCCCGGCCTCAGCCCTCCTGGTGGGCGTGGAGGAGGAGGCGCTCGCCGCCGCCGTGGATCACCAGGTCGGCGCCGCTGATGTTGGCGGCGAGGTCGGACGCGAGGAAGGCGACGGCGTTGCCGATGTCGCCGGGATCGGCCACCCGCTGGAGCGGCACCGACGCCTCGACCGTGGCGGCGCCGTCGGGGCCGCCGTAGTAGTCGTCGAACAGCTCGGTGCGGACCATGCCGGCGGTCACCGTGTTGAGCCGGACCTTGGGCGCCCACTCCATGGCCAGGCTCTGGGTGAGGCTGATGAGGCCGGCCTTGGCGGCGCCGTAGGCGGCGGTGCCGGGGGAGGGGCGGTGGCCCGAGAGCGACGTGATGCTCACGATCGACCCGCCGTCGGGCTGCTGCTGCATCACGTGGTTGGCCGCCTGGGCGACGTGGAGGGCCGAGGTCAGGTTCAGGGCGATGATCTTCTGGCTGAAGCGGGGCGAGGCGGTGGCTGCGTCGGCGCCGGGCGCGCCACCCGCGTTGTTGACCGCCAGGTCGAGCCGGCCGTGGTCGGCGATGACGGCGGCGACGAGCCCGGCGACGGACTCCGGGTCGGTGACGTCGGCCGGGTGGAAGCGGACGCCGTCGGGGAGGGTGCCGGCGTCGGGCTCGGTGCGGCCGCAGATCGCCACGGTCGCCCCGGCGGCGACGAGCCGCTCGGTGATCCCGCGGCCCACGCCCCGCGCGCCGCCGGTCACGAGGGCCACCCGGTTGCTGAGGTCGATCTCGAGCGCCATGGCCGCAGACCTTGGCACACGGCGGCGGTCGCGGGCATCGTGGGCTGGCCGGGACGATCGGCCCCTCGGCTACGGTTCGACCCCGGAATCTGACGACCTATCAGAAAGCCTGGGGATGGGGATCACGACGACCGTCGACGAGCGGGGCATCGCCGAGGTGGTGATGGACAACCCGCCCGTGAACGCGCTGACCGTCGCGGGCTGGTTCGACCTGGCGAAGCAGGTGCGAGCCGCGGGCGACGATCCCGAGGTGCGGGTCGTGGTGCTGCGGGCCGAGGGCAAGGGCTTCAACGCCGGCGTCGACATCAAGGAGATGCAGGCCACCGAGGGCTTCGACGCCCTGATCGGGGCCAACCGGGGCTGCTACGAGGCCTTCGCCGCCGTGTACGAGTGCAAGGTGCCGGTCGTCGCCGCGGTCAACGGCTTCTGCGTCGGCGGCGGGATCGGCCTCGTGGGCAACGCGGACGTCATCGTCGCCGCCGACGATGCCGTGTTCGGGCTGCCCGAGGTCGACCGGGGCGCGCTCGGCGCCGCCACCCACCTCTCGCGCCTGGTGCCCCAGCACAAGATGCGGGCGATGGTCTACACGTCGGCCAACGCCACGGCCCACGAGCTGCACGCCTTCGGCTCGGTGCTCGAGGTGGTGGCCCCGGCCGAGCTGCGCGACGCCGCCCTCCGGGTGGCCGAGCAGATCGCCGCCAAGTCGCCCACCGTCATCCGCGCGGCCAAGGAGTCGCTCAACGGCATCGACCTGTGGGACGTGAAGCGGTCGTACCGCTTCGAGCAGGGCTTCACGTTCGAGCTGAACCTCTCGGGCGTGGCCGACGAGCACCGCGACGCCTTCGTCGCCAAGCGAGACACGGATGTGAGCAAGTGAGCGACGAGACCACCTTCCCGGCGCCGAAGGACAAGCGCCTCCGCGAGGACGAGGTCGTCGCCCGGCTCACGAGCGGGATGACCATCGGCATCGGCGGGTGGGGGAGCCGGCGCAAGCCGATGTCGATCGTGCGGGCCATCCTCCGCAGCGACCTCACCGACCTGCACCTGGTCACCTACGGCGGCCCCGAGGTGGGGATGCTGTGCGCCGCCGGCAAGGTGGCGCACCTCACCTTCGCCTTCGTGGCGCCCGACGTGGGTCCGGCCGCCGTGCTCGAGCCCCACTTCCGGGCGGCCCGGCAGTCCGGGGCGATCGGCTGCACCGAGGTCGACGAGGGGATGCTGCTGCTCGGCCTGCAGGCCGCAGCGTGGCGGGTGCCGTTCCTGCCCACCCGCGTCGGGCTCGGTTCGGACCTCCACCTCGTGAACCCCGGGCTGAGGACCGTCACGTCGCCTTACGACGACGGCGAGGAGCTCATCGCCCAGCCGGCCATCCACCTCGATGCGGCGATCTGCCACCTGAACGTGGGCGACGAGCGCGGCAACGCCGCCTTCACGGGTCCCGACCTCTACTTCGACGACCTCCTGCTCGAGGCCGCCGAGCAGCGGTTCGTGTCGGTGGAGCGGGTGGTGCCGAGCGGCGAGCTGCTCGAGGCGGCAGGCGACCTGACCCGCCTGCGCATCAACCGGCTGTTCGTCGACGGCGTCGTCGAGGCGCCCAACGGGGCCCACCCCACCTCGTGCGACCCCGACTACGGGCGCGACGAGGCCTTCCAGAAGACCTACCTCGGCACCGCCAAGGACCCGGCCCTGTGGGACGCGTTCCGCAGCGAGTGGCTGTCGTTCGCCACCGAGGCCGAGTACCAGGCGGCGCTGGCCGCCCGTCCCGTGGAGGAGTCGAAGTGAGCGCCACCGACCTGTCGTCGCTCGTGCGCCGCGCCGATGTGTGCGCGGTGGCCATCGCCGATGCCTTCCGGGGCGACGGGGAGATCCTCGCCAACCCGATCGGCACCACGCCCATGGTCGGCGGGCGCCTGGCGCGGGCCACCTTCGAGCCCGACCTGATGATGACCGACGGCGAGGCCGCCCTCATCGCCGACCACCGGGCCACCGTCCCCTGGGGCGAGCGGACCTTCGAGACGTGGAACCCGTACCGGCGCATGTTCGACGTCGTCTGGAGCGGGCGGCGCCACGTGATGATGGGCGCCACCCAGGTGGACCGCTACGGCAACCAGAACATCGCGGCCCTCGGCGGCACCCCCGACCGGCCCAAGACCCAGCTCCTCGGCTTCCGCGGCGCGCCGGGCAACACGATCAACGACACCACGTCGTACTGGGTGCCCCAGCACGGGCCGCGGGTCTTCGTCGAGGGCGTCGACGTGGTCACCGGCATCGGCTACGACCGGGCCGCCGCGCTCGGGCCCGAGGCGAGCCGGTTCCACGAGATCCGGCGGGTCGTCTCGAACCTCGGGGTCTTCGACTTCGAGACCGACGACCACCGCATGCGGCTCCGGTCGGTGCACCCGGGCGTGACGGTCGACGAGGTCGTCGAGGCCACCGGCTTCGAGCTGGCGATCCCCGACGAGGTGCCCACGTCGCGCCTGCCGCTCCCCGAGGAGCTGCGGCTGCTCGACGAGGTGATCGACCCGGACGGCACGCGCTTCCGCGAGGTGCCGGACCCGGCCTGACCTGGGGCGCTCCACGCGCGGTGGGCGATCGGCCACCGGTTCCGTCCCTCGCCCGCCGAGACGGCGTAACCTCCCGCAGCGATGGCCAGTGATCGCTACCGCCTGCACCGCCTCCGTCCCGGCGACGAGTGGGCCCTGAGCACCCTCGCCAAGGGCAACGCCCGCTTCGGCGACGGCGAGGATCGGCCGTGGGTGCCGCCGCTGTCGAGCGAGGAGGCGAGCGAGTTCGTCTCGGACCCCCGCACGATCTGCGTGGTGGCCATCCACATGGAGACCAACCACATGGCCGGCTTCGCCTACGGCGGGGTGCTCTTCCGGCGCCACACCAAGCTGCGGCACCTGTGCATCTACGAGATCGGCATCGACATCGACCATCGCAACCAGGGCGTCGGCAAGATCCTGCTCGACGGCATCGGTGCCGAGGCGCGCCAGATGGGCATCGACCAGGGCTTCGCCTTCTCGGCCGCCTCGGATCGCGAGACCCGGGCGATCTACGACGCCGCCGGCGGCCAGCACTCCGCCGACAACGAGATCCTCTACGGCTTCACCTTCTGACCCACCTCCCCCTCCGACCCGCTGAACTTCTGGCGGGATGGGGCCCGGGTCGGCGCCGCGGCGCCAGAAGTTCATCGGGTGGGGCGTGCGCCCGTACGCTGCTCGACCATGTCTGACGGTGCATCAGGTCCTGGCGACGTCCTCCACACCCGGTTGGTCGAGCTGCTCGGCTGCCGGCGACCGATCGTCCAGACCGGCATGGGGTGGGTGTCGGGCGCCAACCTGACCGCCGCCACCTCGGCGGCCGGCGGCTTCGGCATCCTCGCCTCGATCACCATGACCGACGAGCAGTTCCGCGACGCCGTCCGCTCGGTGAAGGAGCAGACCGATGCCCCGTTCGGCGCCAACTTCCGCGCCGGCCAGCCCGACCTCGACGAGCGCATCGCCTTCGCGACCGGCGAGGGCATCCGCCTCTTCTCGTTCGCCGGCGCCCCCACCAAGGACGCCATCGCCAAGATCCACGACGCGGGAGCGCTGGTGATGCCGACGGTCGGGGCCCGTCGCCACGCCGAGAAGATGGCCGAGTGGGGCGTCGACGCCGTGATCGCCCAGGGCGGCGAGGGAGGCGGCCACACCGGCTCGGTGCCCACCTCGCTGTTGCTGCCCCAGGTGGTGGAGGCCGTGGGCGACCAGATCCCCGTCGTCGGCGCCGGCGGCTTCCACTCCGGGGCCGGGCTCGTGGCGGCCCTGGCCTACGGGGCCGACGGCATCGCCATGGGCACCCGCTTCCTGCTCACCCAGGAGAGCCGGGTGCCCGAGTCGATCAAGGGCGACTACACCAAGGCGACGGTGTTCGACACGGTGGTCACCACCGCGCTCGACGGCGCGCCCCAGCGGGTGATCCGCACCGAGCTCATCGACACGCTCGAGAGGAGCTCGGTCGTCACCCGGATGCCGAAGGCGGCGCTCAAGGCGCTCGAGTTCGCGAAGCTCACCGGCACCTCGGCCAAGGAGCTCGTGCAGGAGGGCCTCGCCATGCGCAAGAGCCAGGACCTCACGTGGTCGCAGCTGGCCATGGCCGCCAACGCGCCCATGCTGATCAAGGCCGCGCTGGTGGACGGCGACGCGTCGGTGGGCGTTCTCCCCACCGGCCAGGTGACGGGCGTGATCGACGACCTCCCGACCGTGGCCGAGCTGCTCGACCGCATCGAGGCCGACGCCCGCGCCACCCTCGCCCGCCTCGCCGGCTGACGGCTCGGCGCCGCTGCGCTTCGACGCTCGTTCTGTGCTCGGATCGTGCGCTGATGGCGCGCGTCCGGGGTGGAGAACGTCCGGGCTGGGGGCCGTGCAGGTTCTGTGCGTGGATCGTGCGTTGGTGGCGCGTGATCGGGGTGGAGAACGCTCGGCCGGCGCCGGTCGACGGAGGACGGGCGCGGGCGAAAAACCGGTGCCGGGGCTGATGCGTTGGTACGGGTGACATGAGGAGCGGAGCGGGGACCGAACCTCCGGACGACCTGGCGGCGTTCTACGACGACCAGTGGGACCGGGTGCGGGGCTCGCTCGTGCTGTTCACCGGGAGTCGGGAGGTCGGCGAGGAGCTGGCCCAGGAGGCGTTCGTGCGGGTGTGCCAGCGGTGGGAGCAGGTGCGGACCATGGACGCGCCGGGGGCCTGGGTGCATCGAGTGGGCATCAACCTGGCCATCTCGCACCAGCGGCGACGGGGGAGCGAGCGCCGCGCCCGTCGGCGGCTCGAGGCGGAGCATGCGGAGGCCGCCTCGCCGCCCGAACCGGACGGCGGGGTGCGCGCTGCGCTGCTGGCGCTGGCTCCCGATGAGCGGGCGGTGGTCGTCCTGCGGTTCTGGGCCGACCTCTCCGTGAAGCAGGTGGCGGACGCGCTGTCGATCCCCGAGGGGACGGTGAAGGCGCGCACGCGCTGCCCTGGCCGCCCTGCGCACGTCGGGGCTCGTGGTGCGCGACGCCGAGGACCGCACCATCGACGAGGAGGTTCGATGAACGACGACCTGCACGAGGCGATGGCGGCGGAGGTCGGTGGCGAGGAACGGCCGCCGTTGCGCGTCGCCTGGCAGACCGCTCGACGCCGAGCCCGTCGGCGTCGGCTGGCGGTGGTCGGCGTGCCTGCGCTGTCGGCCGCCGCGCTGATCGGCGGGCTGGTGCTCATCGGGAGGGCCGATCGGGATGCGGCGCGAGCCGCCGACGCTCGCTCGTGCACCCTGCTCGCTCGGGCCCAGGACGGGGACGTGGCGATCGGCGAGCTGGCGAGCTACGCACCCCCGCGCGATGCGGCCGAGATGGTGTCGGGCGCTGGGAAGGCGGGGGAGGGACCGTTCGACGCACCGGACGCCCGTCCGCTCGTCGCCCGCATCCGCGTCGACCAGGTGACGAGCGGACCGGCACCGAACGAGGCGAGCGTCGCGCCCTCGGCCTCCGGGATCGTCGCCGCGACCGTCGTGGACCAGGTCCAGCCCGGTTCCGGGCCGGCTCGGCTGACGATCGTGCGCTCGGTCCAGTCGCAGCTCGACGACATCGCCTCCTCGCGGCGTTCGCTGAGGGATCGCATCGCTCAGCTCGTCGACGAGATCGACGAGCTGAGCGGCCCCCTCGCCGAGCTCGACCGCGAGCTCGTCCTCACGCCCCAGGACGACGCTGGCTACGCGGGGCTGCTCGCCGACCGCGCGGCCGAGGCGGAGCGCATCGCACCGCGACGCGACGACCTGCAGCAGCAGCTCGACGACCTGCAGCAGCGCCTCGAGGTCCTGGATCTGGCCGACCGGATGGCCGAGGACCGACCGGACTTCGCCTGCCACGCCATCGATGAGGGCGACGAGCTCGTCGTCGCTCTCGTCCCTGCACGGGGGATGGGCTACCGCCTCGCGACCCCGGGGAGCTTCTTCGTCATCGAGGACGGACAGCTCTCGCCCGACCTCGACGCCCTGCGCCGAGCGGTGCCGGAGTGGGACACCGAGCTCGTCGAGCAGGCGAGCGGGATGAGCGGCGACCAGCTGGTCGACCTCCTGCGGGAGGCGGCCGCTCCGGCTGGCGGCGACTGAGCCGTCGCGCCCGGCTTCTCTGCTCGGATCGTGCGCTGGTGGCGCGCGTTCGGGGTGGAGAGCGCATCGGCTGGGGTCGCCGTGCGTTCTGTGCTCGGATCGTGCGTTGGTGGCGCGTGATCGGGGTGGAGAACGCGTCGGCGCGCAGGCGGGCTTCGTGGACCTGACGGGGCGTCAGATACGCTCGCAGACCGTATGGACCTGACCTGGAGCGCCGACGAGGAGGCCTTCCGCGCCGAGGTGCGGACGTGGCTCGAGACCGAGCTCGCCGCGTGGCGGGAGCGCCACGGCAACCGCATCCTGAGCGGCGACACCACCGAGGGCTTCGCCCAGCACCTCGACTGGGAGCGCACGCTCTTCGCCGCCGGCTACGCCGCCGTCTCCTGGCCCACCGAGGTGGGCGGGCGAGGGGCGAGCCGCTGGGAGTGGCTGATCTTCGAGGAGGAGTACTACCGGGCGGGCGGCCCGCAGCGGGTCACCCAGAACGGGATCTTCCTCCTCGCGCCCACGGTGTTCGAGTTCGGCACCCCCGAGCAGCAGGCCCACATCCTCCCGCGGATGGCGGGGGCCGAGGACCTGTGGTGCCAGGGCTGGAGCGAGCCCAACGCCGGGTCCGACCTGGCCAGCCTCACCTGCAAGGCCACCCGCGACGACGAGCGCGGCGGCTGGGTGCTCGACGGTCAGAAGACGTGGACCACCCGGGGTGCCTTCTGCAGCCACCTGTTCGGCCTGTTCCGCACGGACCCCGAGAGCCAGCGCCACCGGGGGCTCACCTACCTGCTCGTGCCGCTCGAGCTCGAGGGCATCACCGTGCGGGGCTTCGGCCGCCTCGACGGCGACGAGGGCTTCGCCGAGGTGTTCTTCGACGGCGCCTTCCTCCCCGACGACGCCCTGCCCGGCGGCGTGGTGCTCGGCGGGGTGGGCGAGGGGTGGTCGGTGGCGATGGCCACCACGTCGTCCGAGCGCGGCCTCACCCTGCGCTCCCCGGGCCGGTTCACCGCCACGGCCGACCGCCTCGTCGAGCTGCACCGCCAGCGGGCGAAGGGCGACCTCGACCCGGGGCTGCGCGACCGGGTGGTCCAGGGCTGGATGAAGGCCGAGGCCTACCGGCTCCAGACCCTCCAGACCGTCACCGACGATGCCGAGGGCCGCTCCGCGGGCGCGGCGAGCAGCTTCGTGAAGCTCTGGTGGTCCGAGCTCGACGTCGAGCTGCACGAGACGGCGCTCGACCTCCTGGGCCCCGAGGCCGAGCTCGACGACGCGTGGAGCAAGGGGTGGCAGTTCTCGCTGTCGGGCCCGATCTACGCGGGCACCAACGAGATCCAGCGCAACATCGCCGCCGAGCGGGTGCTCGGCCTGCCGAGGAAGTAGCCGAGATGCGCTTCGCCTTCACCGACGACCAGCTCGCCTTCCGCGACGCCGTGCGCGACCTCCTCGCCAAGGAGTGCCCGCCGGAGGTGGTCCGCGCCGCGTGGCCCGACGGCACCGACGCCCACGGCGCCCGCAAGGGCGAGGGCGCACGCGCGGAGAGCGACCGGGTGGCCAAGGTGTGGACGGACCTCGCCGAGATGGGCGTGCTCGGCATCGGCGTGTCGGAGGCCAACGGCGGCCTCGGGATGGCCGAGGTCGACTGGGTCCTGCTCGCCGAGGAGACGGGCTACGCCGCCCTGCCCCACCCGTTCGTGGAGACCACGTGCGTCGTGGCCCCGCTGCTCGACGACACCGACGACCCCCACGGCGTGCTGGCCGAGGTGCTGGCCGGCGGTCGCCAGGCCGGGGCCGTCTCGCTCACCAGCGCCCTCGTCCCCTGGGGCGATGCCATCACCTACCTCGTCAGCATCGACCGTCCCCAGGGCGATGGTTGGGTCGTGCGTCGCGTGCAGGGCGGCACGGCCGTCGGCGACACGGCCGACCAGAAGCGGACCCTCGCCGACACGGTCGACGCCGGCCGTCGGGTGGTGCGCCTCGGCGCCTGGCAGGCCGACGCCGGCTTCGCCACCGGCTCGATCGCCGAGCGGGCGTTCGACCGCGGTGCCCTCGGCACGGCCGCCCAGCTCGTCGGCCTCGGCCGTCGCATGCTCGACCTGAGCGTCGGCTACGTGGCCGAGCGCCAGCAGTTCGGCGTGCCGATCGGCAGCCAGCAGGCCGTGAAGCACCACCTCGCCGACGCGGCGATGGCGCTGCGGTTCGCGGCGCCGGTGGTGTACGCCGCCGCCTGGGAGCTCGCCACCGGCGCGCCCACCGCCAGCCGCACGGTCAGCACGGCGAAGGCGCTGGCGAGCGACGCCGCCCGGCTGACGGCTCGGCAGGCCCTCCAGGTCCACGGCGCCATCGGCTACACCACCGAGTACGACCTCCACCTCTACCTGAAGCGCGCCGAGGCGCTCGGCCGCACCTGGGGCGACGCCGCCTGGCACCGCCGCCGCGTGGCCACCGCCCTCGGCATCTGACCCACCGCTCGCACCGACCCGATCCACCAGGAGACCCGCCATGCCCGAGGCCTACATCGTCGACGCCGTCCGGACCCCCGTGGGCCGCCGGGGCGGCGGCCTGAGCGAGATCCACCCGGCCGACCTCGGTGCGGCGTCGATCTCGGCCCTCCTCGAGCGCACCGGCGTCGACCCCGGCGCCATCGAGGACGTGATCTTCGGCAACGTGGACTCGGTCGGTGGCCAGGCCGGCGACATCGCCCGCACCTGCTGGCTGGTGGCCGGCGGCCCCGAGCACGTCCCGGGCACGACGGTCGATCGCCAGTGCGGCTCGGCCCAGCAGGCCGTCCACTTCGCGGCCCAGGCGGTGATGGCCGGCGTGAGCGACCTCATCCTCGCGGGCGGCGTCCAGCAGATGAGCCAGATCCCGATCTCCTCGGCGATGACCTGCGCCACCGAGCTGGGCTTCCCCGACCCGTTCACCACCTCGCCGGGTTGGGTGGCTCGCTACGGGCCCGACCAGGTGAGCCAGTTCACGGGCGCCGAGATGATCGCCGAGAAGTGGGACATCTCCCGCGACGAGATGGAGGCGTTCGCCATCGAGTCGCACGAGCGTGCGCTGAAGGCCCAGGCCGAGGGGCGCTTCGAGGCCGAGATCGCGCCGCTCGCCGGCCTCGCCCACGACGAGGGCCCCCGCGAGCCGAACGTCGAGAAGATCAAGAGCCTGCGCACCCTGGTCGAGGGCGGTCGGCTCACCGCGGCGGTCGCCAGCCAGATCTCCGACGCGTCGGCGTCGCTGCTGATCGCCTCCGAGCAGGCGCTGAAGGACCACGACCTCACGCCGCGCGCCCGCATCCACCACCTGTCGGTGCGCGGCGACGACCCGATCTTCATGCTCACCGCCCCGATCCCGGCCACCAAGCACGCCCTCGAGAAGACCGGGCTGACGATGGACGACATCGACGCCGTCGAGATCAACGAGGCGTTCGCCTCGGTGGTGCTGGCCTGGGAGAAGGAGCTGCACCCCGACATGGCCAAGGTGAACCCGAACGGCGGTGCCATCGCCCTCGGCCACCCGCTCGGGGCGACGGGCGCCCGCTTGATGACGACGATGCTCAACCACCTCGAGCAGACCGGCGGCCGCTACGGCCTCCAGACCATGTGCGAGGGCGGCGGCCAGGCGAACGTCACCATCATCGAGCGCCTCGGCTGACCCTGCCGGCCGCGATAGGCCGCGCCCATCGCGGCCATGGAGACAAGCGATCGAGCCCCCGGAACCCCGGGGGCGAGCCCGACGTTGGACCTGGTGGAACGAACGACCAGGAGGATCCCATGAGCGAGCTCACGATCGACATCGGCATCGACGAGGCGGATCGGCTGGCGATCACCGACGGCCTCTCCCGCCTCCTCGCCGACACGTACACGCTGTACCTGAAGACCCACAACTACCACTGGAACGTGACCGGCCCGATGTTCCAGACGCTGCACCTCATGTTCGAGGAGCAGTACAACGAACTCGCGCTCGCGGTCGACCTGATCGCCGAGCGCAGCTGCTCGCTCGGCGAGCCGGCGCCCGGCACCTACCGCCAGTTCGCCGAGCTGTCGTCGATCGACGAGGACGACGAGGTCCCCGAGGCCACCGAGATGATCCGCCGGCTGGTGAAGGGCCAGGAGGCGGTGGCTCGAACGGCGCGCTCGGTGTTCCCCGCCGTCGAGCAGGCCCACGACGAGGCCACGGCCGATCTCCTCACCCAGCGCCTCCAGGTCCACGAGAAGACCGCGTGGATGCTGCGCAGCCTCCTGGCCTGAGGCTCGCGGCCGTGACGTGCAGCCCGGACGATCGTCGAGCGACCGGTCCGTCGCTCGACATCGGGGCGAGCTGAGCGGGTAGGCCATGGTCCATGGCCATCGCGTCGCCCGAGCCGCCGCCCACCTCTCGCCTGCAGGACGCGGCGCGTGTCGTGCTCGGCCTGGCCCTCGCCTTCGCCGGCACCAGCCACCTGGTGTGGGCTCGCACCGACTTCCGCGCCCAGGTGCCCGGCTGGGTGCCGCTCGACGTCGACCTGGTGGTGATCCTGAGCGGGATCGTCGAGATCGCCCTCGGCCTCTCGCTCGCCCTGCTCGCTCGCCATCGCGTGGTGCTGGGCTGGATCGCCGCGGCCTTCTTCGTCGCCGTCTTCCCGGGCAACGTCTCGCAGTACGTCGACGGCGAGGCCGCCTTCGGGCTCGACTCCGACCTCGCCCGGCTGCTGCGCTTGCCGTTCCAGCCGGTGCTGGTGGCGTGGGCGCTGTGGTCGACGGGGGCGTGGGCGGCCTGGCGAGCCAGCGGCCACACCGCCGCGCGATCCTGATCCTGGTCGGTGTGCGTGCATCCCTGGCGGGTGCGCGAGGATGCACCCATGCGGCGGCACGTTCGGTCGACGGTCAGCGCGCTCGTGCTCGCCGTCCTCGTGGCTGGGACGCCGGTCGGGGCCCGAGCCGAGGACGGCGCGCTGGCGGCGCCCGCAGCGCCCGTCCCTTCCTCGAGTGGCGCCGACGCCTCCACGGCAGCGGCCTCCCTGCGGCCCTTCGCCGACGCCGACGCGGTGATCCGGGCGGGCTACCTCGATCTGGTCGGTCGTGCCCCCACCGACGAGGAGCTGTCCGCGCGTGCCGCCCCCCTGCGGTTGGGCGAGCAGGAGCCGGCTGACGCGCTCGCCTCGATCGCCGATCTCGACGAGGCCAACGCCATCCCGGCCCGGACGCTCCGCCTGTACCAGGCGTACTTCCGTCGGCTGCCCGATCCGTCGGGCTACGAGTTCTGGGTGGGCCGGCTCCGCCGAGGCGTGTCGCTGCTCCAGGTCTCGAACACCTTCGCCGCCTCCTCGGAGTTCCGTCGCACCTATGGCGCCCTCTCCGATGGAGCGTTCGTCGACCTCGTCTACCGGAACGTCCTGGGCCGGGCGCCCGACCCAGGAGGGCGCTCGTACTGGATCGGCCGGTTGCAGCGAGGAACGTCCCGGGGCTGGATGATGGCGAGCTTCGCCGACTCCTCCGAGCTCGTGCGGCGCACCGCCTCGGCCAGCCGTGCGGTGCACCTGCGCGCCGGCATGCTCCGCACCCTGCCCTCGTCGGCCGAGCTGGCCGCCGACGTGGCCGAGCTCGACGGTCCGGGCACGCTCGAGGATCTGGTCTTCGCCCTGATGGGGACGCAGCGGTACCAGGCGCGCTACGGGTCGAACATCCCCGGTGCCGGCGAGTACGTCCTCTTGCAGGGGAACGATCTCGGCCCGGTCGTGGTCGACCAGGACGGGTCGCGCGCCTACGTCCTCGATCGCGCTGGCGAGCGGGTGCTGATCGTCGATCTCCCCCGACGGCTGGTGGTCGGGCGCATCCCGATCGGCGGCGCACCGGTGGCCCTCGATCTCGCGCCGGGAGATGGCGAGCTCTTCGTGGCGGCACGTGGGACCGGCGACGTCGCCGAGGTCGACCTCGCTTCCCGCTCGGTGGTGCGGCGGCTGGCCCTCCCGGTCGTCGCTGGCGGGGTCGGCTCCCTCAGCGGGGTCGCCGCCGCCGTCGGCGGCAACGTGGTGGTCACGACGGCACTGGCCGACCACCGCACCTTCCGCCTCATCCGCCTCGCCACCGATGGGCGGGCGCCCAAGGTCCTCTCCGCGCCGGGCGCCCACCACACGGTGACGGCATGCCCCGGCCGCACGGTGCTCGTGACCGACTCGCTCTTCCGCTACGACGCAGCCACCGACGCCGTCCAAGGTGGCCAGATCGCCACCGAGGGCCGGCGAGACGTCAGCTGCGCGGGCGAGGGCGAGATCGTGCTGCAGGACGGTTCGCGCGCCACCGACCGCGCCGGGTACCTGGTCGCGGATCTTGCCGGGTTCGAGGCTCGCTGGGTCGGCGTCGGTGCGGTCAGTCCGGATGCCACCGCGCGCATCGCGCCGTGCCTCCGAGCGATCCGACGTCCATCGAGGTGGTCGACCTGCTGGACCTGCACGTGGGGGCCACGCTGCCGCTCCTCGAACCGCTGCCCACGAGCCTCGGCGCGCCGGGTGCCGGCAGCGTCCGCCTGACGAGCGATGGGAGGTCGCTGCTCGTCGTGGGACGCGACGGCCTGGCGGTCCTGGAGACCCCGACATCGCTGGCACCGGTGGTCGTCGCTCCTGCGGCCCCCGGGAGCCCGCTGGTCCCGACGGCGGGTCGGATCAGCGACGTCGAGCTGGCGCCCGACGAACGATCCGTCTGGGCCACCGACCTCGACCTGAGTCGGGTCGAGGTCCTCGACGCCACGACCCGTGCGCGGATTGCGAGCATCCCCGTGGTGTCGCAGCCGCGGTCGATCTCCTTCTCGCCCGACGGGGCGCTGGCCTACGTCGGGTCGAGCGGATCCTCCTACGTGTCGGTCCTCGACGTCGCCGCGCTCGCTGAGGTCGATCGCATCCGGCCGCAGTCGCCCACGGCGCGCTCGGAGCTGCCCATCGAGGTGCGCTACGCCGCCGACGGCACCGGCTTCCTCATCGGCGAGAACATCGGGTCGGGCAGTGCGATCTACCGCCTCGACGGCTCCGGCGTCGCCGTCGCCTCCAGCCGCATCGCCGCCACCACGTGGGAGGCCCACCTGGCGTCCAGCCGCTCCGGGGACCGGATCCTGCTCGTCAACGACGCGTACAACGGGATCGGTCGCTGGTACGACACCACCACGGGCACGGTCGGTCCGTCCACCACGGGTGCGCGCCACCGACGCCTCGCCTGGGACGCCCACGCCGTCGTGGGCTTCACGGGCCAGCAGGTCGTGCGCCGAGACGGCGCCGAGGTGTGCACCATCGACCTGCTCGACGGTGCGGCCGCTCGTGGCGCGCTCGACGATGACGGATCGCTCGGCTTTCGCCTCGTCGGCACCGCCGTGCAGGTCATCGCGCTCGACACGTGCGAGGTGATGGCCTCGCTGCCGACCGGTGACGTCGCCTCGCTCGACCCGCAGTGGTCACCGGACGATCCGGGGTCGATCGCCACCTCCGACGAGGGGTCGATCGTGGCGGTCGCCACCGTCAACGGGGTATCGATCCTGCACCGTTGATCGCGGCGCCGGTCAGTCCGAGGGGCGCGGCTCGAAGAGGTAGTGGCTGACGCCGAAGTCGCGCCCGCCCCGGTAGCCCCACAGCTGGGCGCAGCCCATGAAGAACGCGGTCCACCGCCGGTACCAGACGCGGGCCTGGCGCCGTCCGGCGCGGCCCCCGCCGAGGTCGGCGGCGAGCACGTCGAGGATCTCGTCGCGATGGGCGTGGTGGTTGTCGATCCACGCGTTCGCCGTCTTCTCGTAGTGGCTGCCCGAGAGCTGCCAGTGGTCGAGGCACACCAGGTCGGACTGGAGGTGCAGGAACCAGTCGTCGGAGGGCATGAGCCCGCCGGAGAAGAAGTACCGGCCCATCCAGTCCCGGGGGTCGTCGGCGTCGTAGGCAAAGGCGACGTCGTTGCCGGTGAAGATGTGGGTGAAGAAGCGTCCGTCGGGGGCCAGCCAGCGGGCGATCCGGGCGAAGACCTCCTCGTGGTTCGAGATGTGCTCGAGCATCTCGATCGACACGATGCGGTCGTAGGGGCCCGGCTCGCCCAGGTCGGCGGGGTCGAAGGTGGTGATGTCGGCGGTGAGCACGGTCAGGTTCTCGAGGCCGAGCTCGGCGGCGCGGCCCTCGATGAAGCTGCGCTGGGTGCGCGAGTTGGACACGGCCACGAACTCGGAGCCGGGCCAGCGCTCGGCGGCCCAGAGGCAGAACGAGCCCCAGCCGCAGCCCAGCTCGAGCACCCGCTGGCCGTCGCCGAGGCCGGCGCGCTCGGCGGTGAGCTCGAGCATCGCCTCCTCGGCCGCGTCGAGCGTCGTCACGCCCTCGGGCCAGTAGCACGACGAGTACTTGCGCCGAGCCCCCAGCACCAGGGAGAAGAACTCGGTGGGCACCTCGTAGTGCTGCTGGTTGGCCTCGCCGGTGTGGGTGGCCACGGCGCCCTTGCGCAGCCGCTCGCGCAGGGCGCGCGTGCGGGCCGACTGCTCGTCGATGTCGGCGCAGCGCTCCACCCGCAGGCGGTTGCGGGTCCGCAGGGTGCACACGGCCCGCAGCACCGGGTCGGGCACGAGGCCCCAGTCGAGCAGGCGGAACGACAGCGGGGTGGGGAGCTTCGCCGAGCCGCTCACGACCGGATCTCCAGGCTCGTGGGGACCGAAGCGGGTCGCTCGAGCACCAGCTGCACCAGCGACACGTACCGCTCCAGGAACGCCCCCTCGCAGTACGCCAGGTAGAAGTCCCAGAGGCGCAGGAGGCCGTCGTCGTAGCCGCGGCCCCGAGCTTCCTCCTCCTGGGCGAAGAGGGCCTCGCGCCAGCGGTGCAGGGTCTCGGCGTAGTGCTGGGGGAACTCGTCGAGCTTGGTGAGCCAGAAGTCGCCGGTGCGACCGACCGCCGAGGTGATGGCGTCGAGCGACGGGATGCACGAGCCGGGGAAGATGTGGCGCTTGACGAAGTCCTCGCTGTTGCGCACCCGGTGGAAGCGGCGGTCGGCGACGGTGATGGCCTGCAGGGCCATGCGGCCCTCGGGCTTCAGCAGCCGGTTGCAGGTGGCGAAGAAGGCGTCGTGGTCGCGCCAGTCGACCGCCTCGATCATCTCGACCGACACGAGCTTGTCGTAGGTGCCGGTGAGGTCGCGGTAGTCCTCGAGCAGCACGGCGACCCGGTCCTGCAGGCCGAGGCGGGCCACCAGCTCGGTGGTGTGGCGGTGCTGCTCGCGGCTGATGGTGGTGGTCGTGACGCGGGCGCCGAAGTGGCGGGCGGCGTGCACGGCCAGGCCGCCCCACCCGGTGCCGATCTCGACGAGGTGCTCGTCGGGCTGCAGGTCGATGGCCGAGAGGAGCCGATCGAACTTGTTCTCCTGGGCCTGCTGGAGCGTGTCGGCGGGCGAGGAGAAGAGCCCGCACGAGTAGGCCATGGTGGGATCGAGGAACAGCTCGAAGAAGTCGTTGCCGAGGTCGTAGTGGGCGGCGATCTCCCGACGGTCTCGTTCCTTGCTCGCCGGTCGGAGCCGACGCCAGGTGTCGGCCACCGGCGAGGACACCTTCGCCCACCGGTTGCGGACCTCGTCGAGGCCCTCGAGGTTGCGGATGCACAGCTGCACCAGCCCGACGAGGTCGTCGGTGGTCCACCAGCCGTCCACGTAGCTCTCGCCCAAGCCCCGCGACGCCTTGAGCGCGACCTCGCGCCACACCGCCGGGGTGTGGAGGCGCACGGTGACGTCGATGCCGTCCTGGTCGCCGCCGACGTGCCCGTGGCGGGTCACGGTGCCGTCGTGCTCGATGATCGTCAGGCGACCGCCTCGCAGCCCGGCGAGCAGGCGCAGCAGCACCTTGCGGGCGAGATCGTCCGCCTTCGTCGCCGCCGGCGGCGCCGGCCGCAGCTCGACGGGCCGGATGGCACCGGCGTGAGGATCGTTCACGGCCCGGAGGCGGGCGGCGGTCCGGGTCGGACGGTCGGGGTCCCAGCCGTCGGTGGGATCGAGGTGGGTGAGGATCGAGGTCACCGGGCGCTCCTTGCGAGCTCGGGGGTGGGGGTGGAGGTCGGAGATGGGACGAGCGAGGCGGTGCGGCGGGCGGGACCGACCTTGGCGGGGTGGCGGCGGAACGGGGCGTGCTTGGCGCGCAGCTTGAGCGCCTCGAGGTAGATGCCCCCCGACACCCGCTGTGCGGGCAGCGGGTGGCGTCGCAGCATCCGCCCCATCGTCGGACGGTCGAGGGGGAGCCGCTGCACGTCGAGCGTGGCGGCGAACTCGCGTCGATCGCCGCGCCAGTCGTCCATCTGCACCGTCAGCCGGTCGGCGCCGAACGGGGTGAAGGCGAACGAGTGGTCGAGCTCCATGTCGAGGAACGGCGAGACGTGCATCGCCTTGGGGAACCGAACGGGATCGGGCACCTCCGTGGCGTGCACGGCCATGACGTAGGCGTGGCGCTCCTGCCACGGGGTGTTGGTCACCTCGGCGAGCAGGGCGTCGATGGTGCCGCTCCCGTCAGGGGCGAAGGCGACGTAGAACGCGATGGGGTTGAACGACCAGCCCCACGTCCGCAGGTGGGCGAGCAGGCAGATCGGCCCCTCGGGGCGCTCGCCCGACTGCTCGGCGATCGTCGTCCGCACCGCCTCGTCGAGCGGCACCGACGGATCCCCGTGGAAGTCCTGGCGTCGGAACCGCACGGGTGCGGCGCGGCGGGCCGACCAGAGCGGGTGCGCGTCGAGCGCGCCGGGCAGCTCGGCCAGGTTCAGCCACGCCATCAGGACCTGGTACTCGAAGGCGTGGGCGGTCGCGTCGAGGCGAGCGTGCGAGACGGTGCCCTCGTAGAGCGCGCTGGTCCAGAGCAGCGCGTCTCCCTCGGCGGGCACCGCCTCGCAGGCGGGGGGCCCGACGCTCATCGTCCCGCCTCGATCAGCCGAGCCACGTCCTGGCCCGAGCGGGCGCCGTCCTCGTGGAACCCGTACCCCCACCAGGCGCCGGCCCAGTAGAGGCCGCCGCGCCCCTGGAGCTCGTGGCGGCGGCGCTGGGCGACGATGGCCTCGACGTCGAACACCGGGTGCTCGTACTCGATGCGGGCGTGCACCCGCGAGGGGTCGATCTCGGTCCGGTTCAGCGTCACGCAGACCTGGTGGCGGGTGGCCAGCGACTGGAGCCGGTTCATGTGGTAGGTCATCGTCACCCGGCGCTGCTCCCCGCGGAGCACCTGGACGTTCCAGCTGGCCCAGGTGCGCTCGCGCTCGGGCAGGAGCCGCCGGTCGGTGTGGAGCACGGCCGTGTTGGGCTGGTAGCGCACGGCCCCCGCGACCTCCTTCTCGTCGGCGTCGGCGTCCTCGAGCAGGTGCAGGGCCTGGTCCGAGTGGGTGGCGAGGACCACGCGGTCGAAGCGCTCGGGGCCCGCCGTCCCCGCAGCGACGACGTCGACGCCGTCGGGCGTCCGGCGCACGGACGTGACCGGGGTGCGCGTGCGGATCCGATCGGCGAAGGGCGCGGTGAGGGCCTCGACGTACGTGCGCGAACCGCCGGTGACGGTGCGCCACGCGGGGCGCTCGCCGAGCGACAGCATCCCGTGGTTGTGCAGGAAGCGGCAGAAGGTGGCGATCGGGACCCGGTCGACGGTGGTGGGGTCGGCCGACCAGATGGCGGCGGCGAGCGGCACGAGGTACCAGTCGAAGAACCGGCGGGAGAAGCCCCGGCGCACCAGCACGTCGCCCACCGGCTCGAGCTCGTCGACCCCGGCGGTGCCGGCCAGCACGCGCTGGCCGAGGCGGTTCCAGCGGAGCACCTCGCCGATCATCCCCACGAAGCGGGGGTCCACGGCGTTGCGGGGCTGGGCGAAGAGGCGGCGGACGTTCGTGCCCCACTCGAGCCCGTGGCGCTCGTCGCGGATCGACAGCGACATGTCGCTCGGTTGGGTGGGCACCCGCAGCTCCGAGAGCAGCCGGCTGAAGACGGGGTAGTTCCGCCGGTTGTAGACGATGAAGCCGGTGTCGACGTCGAGCGTCGCGTCGTCGAGCTCGATCCGGACCGTGTTGGCGTGGCCCCCCACCCGGTCGTCGGCTTCGAACACGGTCAGGTCGTGGCGGTGGTGCAGGTGGTGGGCGGCGGTGAGCCCGGCGATGCCCGACCCGATGATGGCGATGCGCACGATGGAGGTCCTCGGCGTGGGGTGCGTCCGTGCTGGGTGTACGCACCCACGTACCCCTTCGGATGACGAAGAGACCCTCGGATCAGGCGCTGAGGTGGAACAGCGTGACCGCGACCGCCGTGGCGACGTTGAGCGAGTCGACCTCGCGGGGCATGGCGATCGCGGCCCGGACATCGGCCGCGGCGAGCGCCCGATCGCTGAGGCCGGGGCCCTCGGCCCCGGCGAGGACGGCGAGCGGCCCGGGGCCGAGCGAGGAGCGGTCGAGCGAGCGCAGGTCGACCTCGCCCGACGGCGACAGCGCCACCACGGTCGCGCCGGCCGCCCGCAGCTCGTCCACGCCGGCCGGCGCGGCGTCGATCCGCGCCGTCGGCACCGTCATCACGTGCCCCAGCGAGACCCGGACCGAGCGGCGGTAGAACGGGTCGGCGGTGGTGGGGTCGAGGGCGACCGCCGCGCACCCGAACCCGGCCGCGTTCCGGTAGATCGCGCCGAGGTTCTCGTGGTCGTTCACGCCCTCGAGCGCCACGGCGAGCTGCGGCTGCGCCGGGTCGAGCAGGTCGCCGATCGCTCCCGGGGGACGGCGCTGCACCGAGGCGAGCACCCCGCGGTGCAGGTCGAAGCCGACGACCTCGCGCAGGACCGGCGCCTCGGCGACGACCGTGCGGTCGAGCACCGGCCCGAGCAGGTCGGCCAGCCGTTCGGCCGCCCGCGGCGCCAGCACCACCTGGCGCACCTGCCAGCCGCCGGTGCGCAGCAGCTGCTCCAGGGCGACCGCGCCCTCGACGACGAAGTGGTCGCCGCGGCGCTCCAGCTCGCGGCGGCGGGCCGGGTCGTTCAGGGCGGTGAAGTCGTCGAGGCGCGGATCGTCGGCCGCCAGGGCCCGGGGGAGCTCCACGCCGTCCGAGGCTCGCGCCTCAGCGCTCCTCGCGCTCGTAGGCGGTGCCGAGCGCGGCGGGTGCGCCGAGGCGCCGGCGCGCCCAGCCGCTCGACACGAACACGAGCACCACGATGGTCATGAGGTACGGCAGCGAGTCGAGGAGCTGAGCCGACACCTGGACGTCGCGGGCCTGGAGCGTGAGCCCCAGGCTCGAGAACGCCCCGAAGAGGTAGGCGCCGGCGAGGATGAGCTCGGGCCGCCAGAACCCGAAGATCACCAGGGCGAGGGCGATCCACCCCCGGCCGCCGGTGATGCCGTCGGACCAGAGCGGGATGATGGCGAGCGGGTAGAACGCCCCGCCGAGGCCCGCGAGCGCGCCGCCCGCGATGGTGTGGGCGTAGCGGGTGCGCACGACGCTGATGCCCATGGCGTCGGCGGTGGCCGGCGACTCGCCCACCGCGCGCAGGTGCAGGCCCCGCCGGGACCGGAAGAGGTACCACCACAGGGCGCCGACGAGGACCCACGAGGCGTAGGTGAGCGCGTTGTGGTCGAAGAGCAGCGGCCCCACGACGGGCAGGTCGCTCAGGCCGCCGACGTCGATGGCCTCCAGGCGGTGCGGCACCGGCCCCTTCGAGAGCTCGAGGCTGTTGGCGAGGTACGACGACAGCCCGGCGGCGCCGGCGAGGATGGTGATGGCGAGGCCCGACACGATCTGCTCGACGCGGAAGGTGAGCACCAGCACGGCGTGGAGGGCCGCGGTCAGCCCGCCCACGACCATGGCGGCCAGGAGCGCCTCGACCACCACGAGCCAGCCCGGGCCGGTGCCGTGGATCGATGCCCAGCACCCGGCGACGGCCCCCATCAGCATCGTGCCCTCGAGGCCGAGGTTCAGGACCCCCGAGCGCTCGGTGAGCATCTCGCCGAGCGCGGCGAGCAGCAGGGGCGTGCCGTAGAAGATCGCCGAGGCGAAGATCACGATGAGCAGGTTGCTGTTGACGCCCGACCCGTTCGACGCGACCGGCAGGGCGGACGATGCGCCGTCGCCGGCCTGGGCGAGCACGGTGGCGAGGGCGATCACGCGGCCGCCCCCGAGGTGGCGGGCGCCGGCGCGGTGCGCCGCACCCGGTAGCGGGCGAACAGCTCGCCCGCCAGGGTGCACACGAGCAGCAGGCCCTGCAGCGTGCCGACCAGGCCGGCGGGGAAGTCCGGCCCCTGGAGCGCCCGGCCGGCGTTGGCCAGCCCGCCCATGAGGATCGACACCCCGACGACCGCCAGCGGGTTGAGGCGGGCGAGGGCGGCGACGACGATGCCGGCGTAGCCGTAGCCGGCCTGCCCGAGCGCCTTCGGGTCGAGGAGGTAGCGGGTGCCGCCGACGTCGCTGGCGCCGCCGACGCCCGCCACCGCCCCCGAGAGGGCGAGCAGGCTCAGGATCGTGCGGCGGGTGCGCATGCCGGCGTAGCGCGCCGCGCGGGGCTCGTCGCCGATGACCCGCACCGAGAAGCCGTAGCGGGTGGCCCGGAAGAGGACGAAGAGGCCGATGGCGATCGCGGTGCCGAGGAAGAAGCCGAGCCCGACCGTGAAGTTGCCGAAGTCGATCCCCGGCCAGCGGGCGGCGTCGGGGACCTTCTTGCCCTGCGGGAACATGAGGCCGGTGCCGGTGAGCTCGCGCCACGCGCTGGTGGAGCCGAACACGAGGTAGGTGGCCAGGTTGATGGCGAGGTAGTTGAGCATCAGCGTGGTGATGATCTCGTTGGTGCCGAGGTAGGCGCGCAGCACCGCCGCGATGCCGGCCCACGCCGCGCCCGCCGCCGCACCGGCCACCACCATGGCCACGATCAGCACGGGCCCCGAGGCGCCGTCGCCCAGCGCGATGGCCGCGCCCGACGCGCCGATGGCGCCGACGATCAGCTGGCCCTCGCCGCCGATGTTGAACACGCCCATGCGGAACGCCGCCGCGGCGGCCAGGCCGGTGAACAGCAGGGGGTGGCGGCCGTCAGGGTGGCCGTGAAGGCGCCTCGCGACGTGAAGCCGCGCTCGAGGATCCGGGCGTAGGTGTCGAGCGCGTCGTTGCCCGACAGGGCGATGACCACCCCGCCGACGAGCAGGGCCACGGCGACCGACGCGAGCGGCACGGCCACGGTGAGCCAGCGCGGTCGATCGACCCGGCGCTCCAGCCGCAGCCCCATCACGCGGCACCGTCCGCGAGGTGGGAGCGGTCGCCGCCCATCAGCAGGCCCAGCTCTTCCACGTCGGCTGCAGCCCGGTCCACGACGGCCAGGATCCGGCCCTCGTAGATCACGGCGATGCGGTCGGACAGCGAGAGGATCTCGTCGAGGTCCTCGGACAGCAGCAGCACGCCGACGCCGCGCTCGGCGGCGTCGACCAGCAGCGAGCGCACCGACTCGATCGCGCCCACGTCGAGGCCCCGCGTGGGCGAGGCGGCCACCAGGACCCGCGGGTCCGACGAGAACTCCCGGGCGAGGAGGACCTTCTGGACGTTGCCCCCCGACAGGACGCGGGTCGGCGTCGTGGGCCCGGGGGCGCGCACGTCGTAGTCGGCCATGAGGGCGACCGCCCGCTCGCGGATCCGGCGGCGCCGGAGGAACGGCCCGGTGGACAGCGGTGGGCGGCGGTGGGCGGTGAGCGCCAGGTTGTCCTCGATCGGCAGCGACGGCGACAGCCCGGTGTGCATCCGGTCCTCGGGCACGTGGGCGAGCCCGGCGCGCTGCGCGGCGCGCGGGTCGGCCTTGGCCAGCCGGGTGCCGGCGATCTCGACGGTCCCCGCGGTGGGGGCGCGCATCCCGGCCACGACCTCGGCGAGCTCCCGCTGGCCGTTGCCCGACACCCCGCACACGCCGACGACCTCGTGGGCCCGGACGTCCAGGTCGATGCCGGCCAGCGCCTCCTGGCCGTGCTCGCCGACGGCGCGCACGCCCCGCAGCGCCAGCACGACCTCGTCGGTGGGCGCCGTCGACCGCACCGGCGCCTCGGCGGTGAGCGAGACGTCGCGGCCCACCATCAGCCGGGCGAGCTCGCGGCTCTCGGCGCCGGCGAGGGGACGGGTGCCCTCGGAGCGGCCGTCGCGCAGCACCGTGACCCGGTCGGCGACGGCGCGCACCTCGTCGAGCTTGTGGCTGATGAAGATCACCGACCGGCCCTCGGCGGTCATGCGCCGGAGCACCTCGAAGAGGGCCTCGGCCTCGTGGGGCGTGAGCACAGCGGTGGGCTCGTCGAGGATGAGGATGCGCGCCTCGCGCGACAGCGCCTTGATGATCTCGACCCGCTGCTGCTGGCCGACCGAGAGCTGCCAGACCTTGGCGTTCGGGTCGACGCCGAGGCCGTAGCGCTCGCCCAGCTCGCGCACCCGGGCCACGTCGGCGCGGCGGCGCACCGGACCGTGCTCGCCGAGGGCGATGTTCTCGGCGACGGTGAACGACTCCACCAGGCGGAAGTGCTGGTGCACCATCCCGATGCCGGCCTCGATGGCATCGCGGGGCGAGTGGAACGACACGGGCTCGCCGTCGACGAGGATCGTGCCCTCGTCGGGTCGGTAGAGCCCGGTGAAGCAGTTCGAGAGGGTGGACTTGCCGGCCCCGTTCTCGCCGAGGAGGGCGTGCACCTCGCCCGGGAGCACCTCGAGGTCGACGTGCTCGTTGGCGACGACGCCGCCGGGGAACCGCTTGGTGATGCCGCGCGCCGCGAGCGCCGGGGGCGGACCCCCGGCGCTCGCGCGCGCGACGTCGGACTCGCTCACGAGGCGAGCCGGTGCGAGATCAGCCCTTCGGGCTGCCCTCGACGCCCTCGATGAACCAGTCCATCGTGAGGATCTCGTCGAGGGTCATCTTCACGCCGTCGGCGACGCGCTCCTCGCCGTCCTGGTCCACCAGGGGACCCGTGAGCGGGTAGAAGTCGCCGTCGGAGATGGCCTGCTTCTGCGTCTCGATCTGGTCCTGGACCTCGGCGCTCACCTTCTCGCCGAAGGGGGCGAGGGTCACGAAGCCGTCGGCGATGCCACCGTAGTACGACCCGGTCTCCCAGGTGCCGTCCATGACGGCCTGCACGCGCTCGGTGTAGTAGGGGCCCCAGTCGTAGAGCGAGGCCGTCAGCCACACGTCGGAGAGGTTCTCGCTCTGGTCCGAGTCGTAGCCCACGAAGGGCAGCCCGGCCTCGCTGGCGGCTTCGCCCGAGGCGGGGGAGTCCTGGCCCGAGGCGATGGCGTCGACGCCGGCCTCGATGAGCGAGTCGGCGGCCTTGCGCTCGTCCTCGGGGTTGAACCAGGTGTTGGTCCACACGACCTTGGTGGTCGCGGTGGGGTTGTTGGTGGCCACGCCGAGCTGGAAGGCGTTGATGTGGCGGATCACCTCGGGGATCGGGAACGGGGCGACGAAGCCGACCGAGCCGCCCTCGGGGATGGCAGAGCCGGCGGCGATGCCGGTGAGGTAGATCGTGTCCTCGGAGGCGCCGTAGTAGGTGGCGACGTTCTCGGACGTCTCGGCGCCCGTGGCGTGCTCGAACTTCACGTCGGGGTGCTCCGCGGCGAGCTCGGCGATGGCGTCGCCGTAGCCGAACGAGGTGGCGAAGATGATCTGGTTGCCGTCCTTGATCAGGTCCTCCATGACCTGCTTGGCCTCGGGGCCCTCGGGGACGTTCTCCTTGTAGGTGGTCTCCACCTCGTCGCCGAGCTGCTCCTCGACGAACTCGCGCCCGGCGTTGTGGGCCTGGGTCCAGCCGCCGTCGTTGATCGGGCCGACGAAGACCCACGCCGCCTTGACGACGTCGGAGCTCTTCTCGCCGCCGCTCGAGCCGCCGTCGCTGCTGGCGTCGTCATCGCCGCCGCAGGCCGCGAGGCCGAGGGCGAGCAGGGCCACGAGGGCGAGGCTGAGCAGCTTGGTGCTGCGGGACCGGGTTCGACTCACGAACGCTCCTGGTGCGTGTCGCGGCCCGCGCGGGGCCGGGATGGGAAGGGGTGACGGAGGGGACTGGCCGCGCGTGCTTCGGCCATCCGGCGTTCCGTCGGGCGGCACCCTAGGCGCGCGGCTCGGCTCGCTTCCTCTCCTGGCGTCAACGTCGTGTGAACGCCGTGTGAACCGGCCGTCCACCTGCCGTTCAGGTGCTCGACGCGCCCTCAGGCCCCGAGGAACGGCGCGTACGAGTCGAGCGTGCGGAGCACCTCGTCGCGCCCGGCCGAGGGGAGGCGCAGGACGGTCTCGGCGATGCCGAGGGACTCGTAGTGGGCGAGCTTGCCGGCATCGGGCAGGGTGCCGAAGGGGATGACGGTGAAGTCCTCGGGGCCTCGCCCGACGCGAGCGCCGGCCTCGTGGAGCTGGGCCATGGCCGCGGCCACCCCGGCGCCGCCGATCGGGATCCACCCGTCGGCGAACTCGGCGATGTGCTCGAAGAGGATGGGCCCCGGCGCGCCGCCGACCAGCACCGGCACGCCCGGGCGCCCTCGCACGTGCTGCACGGGCTTGGGCCAGGCCCACGCCTCGGCCATCTGCACGTGCTCGCCCTCGAAGCTGGCGGCCTCCTCGCCCCAGAGGGCCTGCATGGCGAGCACCCGCTCGCGCACGACCGCCCGCCGCGTCGCCTTGGAGCCGCCGTGGTTCTCGAGCTCCTCGATGTTCCAGCCGTAGCCGATGCCGAGGCTCACCCGGCCGCCCGACACGTGGTCGAGGGTGGCGACCTCCTTGGCCGTGACGATGGGGTCGCGCTCGGCCAGCAGGGCGATGCCGGTGCCGACGCGCAGGCGCTCGGTGA
Organism: Acidimicrobiales bacterium; assembly: GCA_041394165.1. Classification (GTDB taxonomy): domain Bacteria; phylum Actinomycetota; class Acidimicrobiia; order Acidimicrobiales; family Iamiaceae; genus Aquihabitans. The sequence continues at coordinate 278,279 of JAWKIT010000004.1, read as the reverse complement.
CCGCGGTGATCATGCCCATGGCCACGAACGGATCGAGGCAGCGCCGGTACTCCTCGGCGAGGGGCTCGCCCATCGGCGCCGGGGTGCGGCGGCTGGTGGGGATGTGGGTGTGCTCGGGGAGCCAGAGCGAGCGGTAGCCGCGCGCCTCGACCTCACGGGCGAGCTCGATCGGGCCGATGCTCTGGTCGGTGAGGAAGATCGTGACGCCGAGGTCCATGGCGCGACAGTAACCTGACGCCCCGTCAGAAATCGGAGAGCAGGAGAAGCGCACGCCATGGGTCACCTCTGCGACGGTCGCGTCGTCGTCATCACCGGCGCTGGTCGGGGCATCGGCCGGGGCCACGCCCTCGAGTTCGCCCGCCAGGGGGCCAAGGTCGTCGTGAACGACATCGGCGCCGAGCTCGACGGCTCGGGTGGTTCCACCGGTCCCGCCGGCGAGGTCGTCGAGGAGATCCGCGCCGCCGGCGGCGAGGCCGTGGCCAACGGCGACGACATCTCCACCTGGGAGGGCGGCGCCAACCTGGTGCGGGCGGCGCTCGACGCGTTCGGCGACCTGCACGTGGTGGTGAACAACGCCGGCGTGGTGCGCGACCGCATGTTCGCCAACGCCACCGAGGACGAGTGGGACCTCACCATGCAGGTCCACCTCAAGGGCCACTTCACCACCGCCCGCCACGCGGCCGCCTACTGGCGCGACCGGGCCAAGGCGGGCGAGGCGGTCGACGCCCGGATCATCAACACCAGCTCCGGCGCCGGGCTGCTCGGCTCGGTGGGCCAGGCGGCGTACTCGGCGGCCAAGGGCGGCATCCTCTCGCTCACGCTGGTGCAGGCGGCCGAGCTCGGTCGCTACGGCATCACCGCCAACGCCATCGCCCCCGGCGGCGCACCCGGATGACCGAGCAGGTCTTCGCCACCACGATGGCGGCGCCCGACGACCCCGACGCCTTCGACGAGATGGCCGCGGAGAACGTGGCGCCCCTCGTCGTGTGGCTGGGCTCCACCGACTCGGCCGGGGTCACCGGGCGGGTGTTCGAGGTCGAGGGCGGCAAGGTCTCGGTCGCCGACGGCTACCAGCACGGGCGGGTGATCGACAAGGGCGCCCGCTGGGAGCCCATCGAGGTCGGGGCGGCGGTCACCGAGCTGCTCGCCGAGGCGCGGCGCCGGCGCCCGTGTACGGGGCCGGGTGAGCGCATCCTCCTGGGCGCCCTCGCCGCCTGGGATGCTGAGGGCGTGAAGCCCGGGCCGCTCAGCTGGGAGCCGCGAGCCCTCCGGGGTCGGCACCGACACCTCGGAGGCGGCCGCGATGGCGCAGCGCTTCCGCGAGTTCGCCGACCAGGTCGTCTCCCGGCTGCCCCTGTACCACCGGCTCTGCCAGGGGGCGGCCGACGACCTCGAGGTGGCGGCCCGCCTCCTGCTGGCTGCGCCCGACCGGCAGATCCCGAACCTGCTGCTCGCGGCGGTGCACGACGTGCTGCTCGCCGGCGAGCGCGACCGCCTGGCCGACTGGTACCCCACGGTGCTCGGGGCCCGCGGAGGTGGGGCGCGAGCTCGGAGCGTGGGCGCGGGCGACGACGACCCGTGGCCCCTCTTCCGGAACCTGGCCCTGCACCACCCGGGCGTCGAGCAGCGCCTCACCTCCGGGATCACCCAGACCAACGAGGTGGGCCGCAGCGCCGTCATCTTCCCCGCCGTCTTCTCGGCGGCTCGCCACGCCCGCTCGGCCCCGAGCGGCGGCGCCCGGCCGGTGGGCATCGTGGAGATCGGCGCCTCGGCCGGCCTCAACGTGGACCCAGCCCGCTACGGCTACCGGTACCGGATCCCCGGCGATCCGCTCCGGCCCGAAGAGGTCGTCACGGCCGTCGGCCCCCGATCGAAGCTGATGATCGACTGCGAGCTGCGAGGCGACCGGGTGCCGCCGCTGCCGGAGGGGGCGCTCGTGGTCGAGAGCGCCGTGGGCATCGATCGCCGCCCGGTGGTGGTGAGCCGGGCGTCGGACGCCCGCTGGCTGGTGGCCTGCCAGTGGCCCGAGGAGCTCGAGCGCACGGCTCGGCTGCGCGCCGCCATCGCCCTCGCCGCCGAGGAGCCGCCGATCGTCGAGCAGGGCGACGCGGTGGCCGACCTGGGCCGGCACGTGGCCGCGGTGGCGGCCCACGCCCTGCCGGTCGTGGTGTCGACCTGGACGATGGCGTACCTCACCATCGAGCGCCAGCAGGAGCTGCTGGGCGAGCTCGACCGCATCGGCACCCACCGCGACGTGGCGCTGGTGTTCGCCGAGCAGCCCGAGCGCATCCCCGGCATCCCCGTGCCACCCCGGCCCGATGGCGCGCCCGACGGCCGGGCCACCGCGCTGGTCCGGATGGAGTGGCGCGACGGGGAGCGGACCGAGGTGCGCCTCGGCGACTGCCACCCGCACGGTCGGTGGCTCGAGTGGGTCGACACCGGCCGTCCGCCCGACGAGGGGTGAGCGTCGCCCCCTCCGCGGATTCGGTTACCGATCGGTCACTTGGCTAGAACGGAACCCTCCCAGGGGATCTCACAAGGAGCCGGTCATGCCCGAAGCCGTCATCGTCGCCACCTCCCGCACGCCCATCGGTCGGGCCATGAAGGGCTCGCTCAAGAACGAGCGCCCCGACGACCTCACCGCCTTCATCGTCGACGACGTGCTGAACAAGGTGCCCCAGCTCGACCGCAACGACGTCGAGGACCTCCTCCTCGGCTGCGGCCAGCCGGCCGGCGAGTCGGGCTACAACCTGGCCCGCATCGTCGCCATCCAGGCCGGCATGGCCAACGTCCCCGGCGTCACCATCAACCGGTACTGCTCGTCGTCGCTGATGAGCATCCGCATGGCCGAGCACGCCATCAAGGCGGGCGACGGCGACGTGTTCGTGGCCGCCGGCGTCGAGACCGTCAGCCGCTTCCTGAACGGCATGGCCGACAGCGGCCCCCACAACGCCAAGTACGCCGACGCCGAGGCCCGCACCGCCGAGCGCACCAACGGCGGCGCCCCCACGTGGGCGCCGATCGAGGGCTCGCTCCCCGACGTGTACATCACCATGGGCCAGACGGCCGAGAACGTCGCCCAGTACACCGGCACCAGCCGCGAGGAGCAGGACGACTTCGCGTTCCTGTCGCAGACCCGAGCCACCGCCTCGCTCGAGAACGGCTTCTGGGAGAACGAGATCACCCCGGTCACCACCACTGACGACGAGGGCAACGAGGTCGTGGTCACCAAGGACGACGGCATCCGCTCGCCCAACCGGGAGAAGATGGCCACCCTGGCGCCGGTGTTCCGCCCCGACGGCACCGTCACCGCCGGCAACGCCTGCCCCCTCAACGACGGCGCCGCCGCCGTCGTCGTCATGAGCGACACCAAGGCCGCCGAGCTGGGGATCACCCCGCTGGCGCGCATCGTGTCGTCGGCCGCTACCGGCCTCGACCCCGAGATCATGGGCCTCGGCCCGATCGAGGCGGTCCGCAAGGCCCTCTCGCGCGCCGGCATGACCATCGACGACATCGACCTGGTCGAGATCAACGAGGCCTTCGCCGCCCAGGTGATCCCCTCGGCCAAGGAGCTCGGCATCAGCTGGGACAAGCTCAACGTCAACGGTGGCGCCATCGCCGTCGGCCACCCCTTCGGCATGACGGGCGCCCGCATCATGGGCACGCTGATCAACGGCCTCAACAAGGACGACAAGACCTTCGGCCTCGAGACCATGTGCGTGGGCGGCGGCCAGGGCATGGCGATGATCATCGAGCGCCTGTCCTGATCGCTCGCTGACCGAAGCTCGTGCGGAGGGGCCCTGCGGGGCCCCTCCGGCGCGTCCGGGGTCAGGCGCCGAGCTGCGCCGCGAGCTCGGCGAACGACGCCAGCACGAGGTCGGGGCGGCCGCCGGCCTGCTCCAGGGCCTCCGGGCGGACTTCCCGGTCTGCACCAGCACGCCGCGCAGGCCGAGGGCCTGGGCGGCGAGGACATCGGTCTCCACGTCGTCGCCCACCATCGCCGCCCGCTCGGCCGCCACGCCGAGGTCGGCGAGGGCGGTGCCGAAGAACTCGGCGCTGGGCTTGCCGACGACGGTGGCGGCGACCCCGGCGGCCTGCTCGAGGGCGGCGACGAACCCACCCGTGTCGAGGGCGAAGCCGGCATCGGTGCGCCAGTAGCGGTTGCGGTGCATGGCCACCAGATCGGCCCCGTCGAGCAGGAGGCCGAGCGCTCGGTTCACCGCGTCGTACGAGAACCCGGGGCCGGCGCCCCCGAGGACGACCAGGTCGGCGGCCTCGCCCTCGGCCACCGTCCGCAGCTCGGCGAGGTCGTCGCCGAGGTCGCCGCTGCTCAGCACCCAGCAGCGGGCGTCCGGCCGGTGCTCGTGGATCCACGCGACCGTGGCCGCCGGCGCGGTGAGCACCTCCTCCGCGCGCACGGCGATGCCGGCGGCGTCGAGGCGGGCGACCACCTCCTGGCGGGCGATCGACGTCGTGTTGGTCACGAACCGCAGCGGCACGTCGGCGCCACGCAGCGCCTCGACCGCCGCCGGGGCGCCCTCGATCGGCTCCCAGGAGAGGGTCAGGACCCCGTCGATGTCCACGAGGAGGCCCTCGACCCCGGCGAGCGCCGGCGCATCGGCCATGGCGCCAGGCTACGGGGGTACCGGCGCCGCGCCGACGCCGTCAGCGACGGGCGGCGAGGACCGCTTGGGCATCGAGCGCGGTGGTGAAGCGGTGGGCGTCCCATCCCGCCTCGGCGGCGGCGACGACGTTGGCCTCCGTGTCGTCGAAGAACACGATCTGCTCGGCGACGACGCCGAGCGCCGCGCCGGCGCGCTCGAAGGCCTCCGGGTCGGGCTTGGCGGCGCCGAGGCGCCACGAGGCGATGAGGTCGTCGAACGCGTCGCCGACCGCGGACAGCTCGGCGTCGAGCGCCGCCTCGAAGAGGGGCCCGTTGTTCGTGAAGAGGGCGGTGCGCTGCGGGGCTCGGCGCACGAGGCGCACGACTGCGGGCACCGGCTCGTAGGCCGTCGCCCACGCCGACCGGGCGCGGCGTCGGTATCGGGCGAGGTCGGAAGACCGAGCAGCTGCGCGAGGTGCTCGGTCATCTCGGCGAGCGTGTAGCGCCCGCGCTCGCCGGCGTCGTCGAACCCGGACTCGAACACGAGCTGGTCGATGGTCGTGGGTGGCAGGCCCGACAGCTCGGCGAGGGCGACCAGGCGGCGCTCGGGCAGCCACCGGCACACCACGCCGCCCAGGTCGAGCACCAGCACCCGGTCCGTCGGGCTCATCGGGCCGGGTCGCCGAGGTCGCGCTGGAGCAGGACCAGGTCCACGGGGTGGCCGTGCTTGCGCCCGACGCCGGGCATCTCGGCCACCCGGCGGAACCCGTTGCGCTCGTGGAACCGGATCGCTCCTTCGTTGCCGCCGTCGCAACCCGCGACCATCACCTGCTTGCCGAGGGCGACCGCCCGCTCGACCAGGGCGTCGAGCAGTCGCTGGCCGATGCCGCGGCCCCGGGCGCCGGGCCCGAGGAGGATGGTGTGCTCGACCGTGGGCCAGTAGCCGGGCTTGTCGCGGAACGCGAAGCAGGCGCTGTAGCCGACGACGGTGCCGTCGACCTCGGCGACCAGCGTGGGCATGGCGGCCACTCGCTGGCGCGCCAGCCAGGCCCGGCGGTCGGCCTCGGGCAGCGGATCGTCGATCCAGATCGCGTCGGACTCGTCGATCACGTGGTTGTAGATGGCGGTGATGGCGGCCACGTCGTCGTCGTCGGCGTCGCGGATCTCGACGGCGTCGCTCACCGGTGCACCTCGCGGACCAGGGCGGCGAGGTCGTCGTCGGCGATGCCGCCCGGCGTGCTGAGGGCCACCCGATCGGTGACGCCCTCGAAGCGGTCGCGGAGCCGGCGGGCCACCTCGGCCGGATCGCCCCGGACGACCACGGCGTCGAGGAGGTCGTCGTCGACCATGGCGGCCATCTCCTCCCAGCGGCCCTCGCGCGACCGCCGGCGCAGCTCGGGGTGGAGGTCCGCGCGGCCCTCGGTCTCGAGCACCGGTGCGTAGGCGGGGGTGGACCCGTAGAAGCCGACGAGCCAGCGCGCCGCCGCGTCGAGGTCGGCCTGGCGGCTCGGGTCGGCGGTGCAGGCGACGACGGCCTGGCCGACGAGGGTGAGGTCGTCGCGCTCTCGATCTGCCGCTTGGAGGCCGGCCATGATCGCCGGCCGGGTGACGGTGGCGAGGTGCCGGTCCGACGTGAACGGGTGGAGGAGCAGGCCATCGGCAGCACGGGTGGCGAGGGCCACCATGCGGGGCCCCAGCGCCCCGAGCCAGATCGGCGGCGGGCCGCCGGGGAGCGGGCCGGGGTCGAAGGCCGGGGTCATCAGGGTGTGGCGGGTGTGCTCGCCCTCGAAGGCGAGCGGCGCGCCGTCCTGCCAGCGGGCCGAGATCGCCCGCAGGGCGGCCACCCACTCGCCCATCCGGGCGGCCGGGGCCGACCAGGTGGAGCCGTAGCGCCGTTCGATGTGGGCCTTCACCTGCGTGCCGAGCCCCAGGGCGAAGCGCCCGCCGCTCGCCGCCGAGAGGTCCCAGGCCAGGTGGGCGAGGTGCATGGGCGAGCGGGGGAAGGCGATGGCGACGTTGGTGTAGAGGTCGACGCCGAGGTCGGCGGCCGTCGCCAGCGGCAGGAACGGGTCGTGGGGGCCCTCGAAGGTGAAGAGGCCGTCGATGCCGGTGGCCGCCAGCGCCTCGGCCCGGGCCCGCACCTGGTCGGGCGGGGCGAGGAGCAGGGCGTCGAGCTTCACGGACCGGGAGCCTACGAGCCGCCCCACCCCCGGTCCCGCTGCGCTGGGGGATCGTGGGTGACCACCTGCCGCGGCAGAACGGGGAGGGGCGGGGTCGGGGTGCGGTCAGGTGGTGGTGCCGAGCCAGTCGAGGGCGACCGCCGCGGTCCACGACTGGGCCGGCGAGCCGAGCGCATCGCCCGAGTAGGGCTCGACGTACTCGGTGCAGCCGACCTCGCGCAGCTGCTCGATGGCGGTGGACCGCAGGTGCTCGGCGGTGCGGCGGTGGCCCAGGCGCTGGAGCGACCACCACAGCAGCCACGTGATGGGCGGCCACTGGGGCCCGCGCCAGTAGCCGCGACGGTCGAAGCGCGGGTCGGTGGTGGCGGTGGTCAGGGGCAGCGGCCACGCCAGGCCGTCGGCGCCGGCGTAGGTGGGGCCGAGGAGCCGGTCGACCAGCACGGCCGCTCGGTCGATGCCGCAGCCGGCGATCAGGGGGGCGAACCCGCCGATGGTGTCGGCCCGGATGGCGCGCCCCGTGATGCGGTCCTGGTCGAGGCACGCGCCCAGCTCGGGGTCCCATGCGTCCTCGAGCGCCTGTCGGGTGCGGGCCGCCGACGCACGGTGGTGGGCGGCATCGACGGCCCGGCCGGCCACCGGGGCCAGGTCGGCGAGCACCTCGTCGGCGGCGGCCAGGATGGCGCTGAAGAAGACGTCGGCCACCCGGAAGGGGTGCTCGGCCATCGCCTTCTCCTGGTCGTGGTCGACGGCCACCAGCTGGTCGACCAGGTACCGGTACCGGCGGTACTCGCCGTCGGTGGGGCGCTCGTCGGCTTGGCGCACGTAGGTGAGGTCGGGTCGAGGCAGGTCGTGGTCGCAGGGCCCGGGGTCGATGGCGCTCAGGGGCCGGTCCCAGCGGGGCGAGTTGTCGAGCCCGCTCTCCCAGGGGTGGAGGATGGTGACCAGCCCCGTCCCGTCCGGGTCGCGGACCTCGTGGAGCCAGCGGTGCCAGCGCTCGAGGCGGGGGTAGAGGTCGACGATCGCGTCGTCGACCTCGTGCAGCAGGGCGGCCGACCGCGCCGCGGCCACCTCCCGGATGCGGCCGAGCGCGATGGCGTGGACCGGAGGCTGGCAGATGCCGCTGGTGGCGGTGCCGGGCGGCGCGTGCAGGGCGGTCCCCCAGGTGTTCGGGCCGGGCTCGTACGCGCCGCGCCCCACGTTCAGGTCGAACACGATCTGGGGCACCATCCCCGTCGACCACTGCGCCTTGAAGAGCGACCAGAGCTCGGCGATGCCCCGGAGCGGGTCGAGCTGGGCCCACCCCATCGCGACGAAGCCGGCGTCCCAGCTCCACTGGTGCGGGTACAGGCGGGGCGACGGGCGGGTCCAGGTGCCGCGATCGTTGCGGTGCAGCACCCCGATGGCCTGCTTCGCCAGCTCGTCCACGGGCCGAACCTAACGGCGCGCCCCTCGTCGGGTCAGCACCATCGACCCCCCTTCACGGGGGGTTCACACGGTCGTCACGCGCCGGGTCGCTCATGGCGACTCGGCCCCGGCCGACGGGTCTGCGAGGATGCCTGCTCCCATGATCGACCCCGGCCCTCCCTCCCGGCCTCCCTCGGTGCTCAGCCGCCGCGACGCGCTGCGCCTCCTCGGCGCTGCGGGCGCGGCTGTCGCCGCGCCTGCCCTCCTGGCCGCCTGCGAGCCGACGCCGAGCACCCCGATGCCGCTCGCGCCCGACCCGTCGGTCCGTCCGCTGGGGTTCGTGGGCGGCGCCGACGTGGACCTGGGCCCCGGGGCCTGGTGCTGGTTCCAGTCGCCCCGCGCGTCGCTCGGCCCCGACGGCCTCCTGTGGATGGGGGCGTCGGTGGCCCACACGGGCACGCCGGCCGACGGGGCCGTGAAGCTGCTCGGCCTCGACACCCGGTCGGGTGCGCTGGTGGTCGACCGGACCCTCACCACCACCCGCCAGGACGACCACACGTCGCCGTCGGTGCTGGCGATCGGCGACGAGGTCCAGGTCGCCTGGGCCCTCCACCAGACCGTCGACTGGATCGACATCGCCAGGACCGGTCCCGGCGGCGACCGCCCGACGCAGCGGATCCACCGGCCGGGGGCCATCCGGTCGCCCGGCCGCGGCACCGCGTACGCCTCGGCCCACGTGGTGGCCGGTCAGCGCTGGATCCTCTACCGCGGCGAGCAGTTCAGCTGGAACCTGCTGACCTCGCCCGACGGCCAGGCGTGGACGGCCCGGGGCCTCGTCGTCCGGCCGGCCACGCCGGGCGATCGGCCCTACGTCCACGCGGCCAGCGATGGCGACCGCCTGCACCTGCTCGTCACCAACGGGAACCCCACCGAGTTCCGGGGCACGTGCGCGTACGCGGGCACCATCGAGTCCGACCTCACCATCACGCGCTCGGTGGGTGGCAAGGTGGGCACGGTGGGCGCCGGAGCCCCGCTGCCGCGCGACCTGCTCCGGCTCGCCGTGGGCGTGGTGGGGGCGACCGAGGCCGACGACACCGACATGTGGCTCTCCGACCTCCACGTGATCGACCGCCGTCCCACCGGCATCCTCGTGCGCCGCGACCCCTGGCCACCGGGCGCGAACGCCGTCGGGGCCTACCGCCACCGCTACTTCTGGGTTCGCCAGCGGTCCACCGGCTGGGTGGTCGAGCCGCTGTGCTGGGCGGGCGGGGAGCTGTGCCCCACCCAACCCGACTACGCCGCGCTCGGCGCCCAGGACCCGTCGATCGCGACCCGGGTCGTGGTGTCGACGAACGTGCACCCGGTCACGGGGACGCCGCTGACGTCGCTCGCCGACGGGAAGGTCCACTTCGAGCTCTTCGAGGGCACCCGGGTGGGCGAGGGGTCCTGGACGTGGCAGGCCCTCACCGCGGACTCGGTCGAGGACAACGTCCGGCCGGTGATCGCGGCGGGCGGCACCACCAAGTCGCTCGCCTGGATGCGAGGCCGGTACTGGTCGTGGACCGACGCCGCGACCCGCATCGTCGTGCGCCAGGCGGTGGCCGGTCCGACCGACCCGCCGACGACGACCACCTCCACCTCGACCACCTCCACCTCGACCCCCACCACCACCACCACGTCGACCACGACATCGACGGCGCCGCCGGCCACCACGTCGACCACGACCTCGACGACGGTGGCCTCAGGCGGTGGGCCAGGCCCGCTCGACGATGGCGCGGTGGCCGAGGCCGGCGGGCAGGGTGCCGAAGGCCCGACCGCCGTCGCCCCCTAGCCGGCTGGCGCAGAAGGCGTCGGCCACGGCGGCCGGCGCGTGGCGGACGAGCAGGGAGCCCTGCAGCGAGGGCGGCGCGCTCGACGATCCGCCGGGCCCGGACCTCGAGGTCGTCCCCGTCGGCCAGCTCGGCGTGCAGGTCGTCGACGGCTCGGTCGAGGCGGGGGTCGGCGCCGCGGGTGGTGGCGAGCTCGGCCAGGAGGGCCGCCACCGACTCGGGGTCGCGGCCCATGGCCCGGAGCACGTCGAGGCAGATGACGTTGCCCGAGCCCTCCCAGATCCCGTTCAGCGGCGACTCGCGGAACAGGCGGGCCATCGGCGCCTCCTCGACGTAGCCGGCGCCGCCCAGGCACTCGAGGGCCTCGTGGGCGAAGGCCGGGGCTCGCTTGCACACCCAGTACTTGCCGATGGCGGTGGCGATCCGGGCGAAGGCCCGCTCCTCGTCGTCGCCCGCCCCGGCCCGGTCGTAGGCGCCGGCGAGGCGGAGCATCAGCGTGGTGGCGGCCTCGGACTCGACCGCGAGGTCGGCGAGGAGGTTGGCCATGAGCGGCTGGTCGACCAGCAGGCGGCCGAAGGCGGCGCGGTGACGGGTGTGGTGGACGGCCTGGCTGAGCCCGGCGCGCATCTGGCCGACGACGCCGATGATGCAGTCGAGGCGGGTGTGGTTGACCATCGTGAGGATGGTCTGGACGCCGCGGCCCTCCTCGCCGACCAGCCGCCCGAGCGCGCCGTCGAGCTCGATCTCGCTCGACGCGTTGCTCTTGTTGCCGAGCTTGTCCTTGAGCCGCTGCACCTCGATGGCGTTGCGGGTGCCGTCGGGCAGCCAGCGCGGGACGGCGAAGCAGCTGAGGCCCACGTCGGTGTGGGCGAGCATCAGGAACAGGTCGCTCATCGGCGCCGAGCAGAACCACTTGTGGCCGGTGAGGGCGAACTCGCCGCCGCGCCCGCCGCTCGTGGTGGCGACGGCGCGGGTGGTGTTGGCCCGGACGTCCGAGCCCCCCTGCTTCTCGGTCATCGCCATGCCGGCGATGGCGCCCACCTTGGTGCCGGGCGCCGGAGCAGGCGCCGGCGTGGGGTCGTAGGTGGTGGAGGTGAGGAGCGGCTCCCAGTCGGCCTGGACGCTCGGCTCGGCGCGCAGGGCGGGCACGATCGAGTACGTCATCGAGATCGGGCACCCGTGGCCGGCCTCCACCTGGGTCCAGATGGCGAACTTGGCGGCCCGGCCCACGTGGGCGCCGGGGCGGTCGTCGGCCCACGGTGCGCCGGCGAGGCCCTCGCGCACGGCCACGGTCATGAGGTCGTGGTAGGCGGGGTGGTACTCGACCTCGTCGATGCGGTGGCCGAAGCGGTCGAAGGGGTGGAGCTCGGGCGGGAACCGGTTGGCCAGCTCGCCCCGATGGATCCACGCCGGGTCGCCGGCCAGCTTCCCCACCCGATCGATGTCGGCGAGGTGGGCGGCCCCTCCCTCGCGCTCGACCCCCTCGAGCAGGGCGAGGTCGAGGGCGGCAGCGTCGTGGCCCTCGAGCGGCACGGACTGGTTGAAGACCTCGTGGGTGGCGACCATGGCCTCCGGTCTACCGTGCCCGAAGCTGCGTGCGAGCCGGCGCCCGATCAGGACCTCAGCGGTTGCGGGGGAGGCCCAGGCCGCGCTCGGCGATGATGCCCCGGCACACCTCGCTGGTGCCGCCGTAGATGGTGGTCACCTGGCAGTGGCGGTAGATCGCCTCGATCCAGCCGTCCTCGACGCCGGTGGTGGGGTCGCCGTGGCGGCGCAGGCCCTCGGCGCCGAGGGCGTCGATCAGCTCGTCGGCGGCGTACTGGTAGTGCTGCGTCGTGAAGTGCTTGGCCATCGTGCCCTCGACGCCGGGGAGGGTGCCCTTGGCGGCCATCCAGGCCGCCCGCCACCCGAGCAGGTTCGAGATCTCGTTGCCGACGGCGATCCGGGCCAGGCGCTCGCGCACCAGCGGATCGTCGATCATCGTCCCGCCCGAGGGCGACGCGGTGGCCCGGGCCCAGCCCAGGCCGTGGTCGAGGAGGCGGACGAGCTCGCCGTACCACGCGCTGTTCCGCTCGAACACGAGGGCGGTCATCATGACCTTCCAGCCGCCGTCGACCTCGCCCACCCGGTACTTGTCGTCGACCTTGACGTCGTCGTAGTAGGTGATGTTCGTGCGCTCGCCACCCATGGTGTGCACCGGGGTGAAGCTGATGCCCGGCGTGTCCATCGGGATCACGAACATGGTGAGGCCCTTGTGCTTGGCCACCTCGGTGTTCGTGCGGGTGAGCAGGAACACGTAGTGGGCCTCGTGGGCCAGCGTGGTGAACATCTTCTGGCCGTTGATCGTCCACTCGTCGCCGTCGCGCACCGCCTTGGTGGCGCACGCCGCCACATCCGAGCCGGCGTCGGGCTCGGAGTAGCCCAGGCAGCACATGGCCTGGCCCGAGAGGATCTCGGGGATGATCGTCTCCTTCTGCCACTGGGTGCCGTCGATCAGGATCGTGTGGGCGACGAGGGCGGCCACGCCGAGGCCATCGACCGGGGCGCCCGAGATGTACATCTCCTCGGTGAGCGAGTTCATCTCGAGCGGGGAGCGGCCCTGCCCGCCGAACTCGGCCGGCCACCCGGCCGACAGCCACCCCTGGTCGGCCATGGCCCGGTGCAGGCCCCAGTCGTGGATCGTGCCGGTGTGGTGCGCGGTCTCGATCACCTCGTCGGTGACGTGCTCGGCCAGGAAGGCGCGGATCTCGTCGCGGAAGGCCACCACGTCGGCGTCGAGGCGGAAGTCGAAGCCGCCGTCGGAGGTGTCGGCGCCCGCCGACCCCGCGTCGACCGACGTGCCGTGGTCGGCCGCATCGGCCTGGCCGGTGCGGGTGGGGCGGTACGCCGAGCCGGGGATCGGGCCGGCGGTCGGGTCGTCGAAGAGCCGCCCGGCGAGGGCGATGACGTCGCGGCGGGGGTCGCCGGCGAGCAGGCGGGTACCCTTGGCCCGGCGGAAGTACAGCTGGATGTCGTACTCCTCCATGAAGCCGTAGCCGCCGTGCCCGTGGAGGCTCCAGGAGGCGACGCGCTGGGCGACGTCGCCGGCGAACCAGAACGCCATGCCGGGGAAGGACCGGGCGATCGGGTCGGCCACGTCGAGCGCCCACACCGCCTTGTTCGAGAGCAGGTCGACCCCGTCGAGGTCCGTGGCCAGGTCCGCGAAGCGGTGCTGGATGGCCTGGAAGGAGCCGACCGGCTGGTCGAACTGCTTGCGGTCCTTGGCGTACTGGATGCCGATGGCCTGTGCCTCCCTCGCCAGGCCCACGAACCAGCGGGCGGTGAGGGCCCGCCACTCGTCGGTGGCGAGGGCGAAGGCGGCGTGGGCCTCGGCGCCGGCGGCGAGCACGGTGCGGCCGTCCGCGGTCAGGTCGACGTCGGCCACCGGCGAGGTGCCGAGGTCGGCGAACGTCGCGCCGTCGCCAGGGGTGGGCACGACGACGAGCTCGTCGCCGTCGAGGGCGACCACAGCCGTGGCCACGGCTGCGCCCGGCACGACGCGAGCGGTGCCGCCCGAGGCCGGCTGGACCGCCAGGGTGACGGGCGCACCGCCGTCCACGAGCGGGCCGAGGAACGGCGCGGCAGCCTCGGGGTAGCGGGCGAGGAGGCGGGCGGCGACCATGGCCTCCACCACGGGTGCCGGGGCGAGGCGAGCGCCGGCGGCCTCGGCCACCACGGCGATGTCGCGGAGCGATGCACCCGATCCGCCGAGGTGCTCGCTCACGCCGAGGGTGGGCACGCCCATCTCGGTGAGGCCCGCCCACACCTTCTCGTCCCAGCCCAGCGGCTCCGCCGCGCGGATCGCCTCGGGCGACGATGCCTTCTCCAGGAAGCTGGAGACCGCGTCTCGCAGGGCGTCCTGTTCCTCGGTGAGCTGGAGGTGCCTGGCGCGATGCTAGAACGCGTTCTCGTTTTCGGTGCAGTCCGGCCGTCCGGGGCCCGAGCGGGGGACGACCCGCCCAGGTACGGTCCGGTCGATGGGCGACCACGACGATCCCGAGGCGGCGGCGGCCAAGGCCCACGTGGCCGAGATCTTCTCGACCACTGCAGCCGACTACGACCAGGTCCTCGACTTCTTCCGGCCGTTCGGCCGGGCGCTGGTGGCCGCGGCCGACGTCCGCCCGGGCCACACCGTGCTCGACGTGGCGTCGGGTCGCGGCGCCTGCCTGCACCCGGCCCTCGAGGCGGTCGGACCGGGTGGACGGGTGCTCGGCATCGACCTGGCACCCGGCATGGTCGAGCACCTCACCGCCGACCTGGCCGCCCGGGGGGTCCGCAACGCCGAGGTGCGGGTGGGCGACGCCGAGGCGATCGACCTGCCCGACGCCTCGGTCGACGTCGTGACCGCCGGGTTCATGATCTTCTTCTGCCCCGACCCCGATCGGGTGCTCTCGGAGCTGCACCGGGTGCTCAAGGCGGGCGGGACGGTGGCGATCTCGACGTTCGACGGCGACACGCCATCGAAGTGGGTGCGGACCGTGGCCGAGGAGATCTTCGGCCCGAACGACGGGCGGGCGGCCGAGGCGTTCGACCGGGTGGAGGTGCTCGAGCCCGCCATGGCCCACGCCGGCTTCCGTGACCTGACCGGGATCGACGTGTTCGAGCCCGTTCGCTACGAGTCGCTGGCGCACCTCGAGGCGTGGCACCGCAGCCACTTCATGCGCTCGCTGCTCGATGCCCTCGACGAGGACCAGCTCGCGCTCTACCGGCGCCGGATGGCCGAGCACCTGGAGCCGAACCGCACCGAGCGGGGCTACGAGCTGACCCAGCGGGCCCGCATCACCACCGGCCGCCGCTGACGTCGGCCTCGGGTCGGTTCGCCGCGCTCGGGCTCGGCCGTTCCTGGTGCACTTCTCAGACACCCAGGTCCGGGACGTGCACCGAGAAGCGCCGCGGCAGGGTCAGGTGCCGCAGAAGGTGCGGTACGAGTCGTCGAAGCCCGGGGGCGCGGGCAGGGCGTAGCGCTCGAGGCCGGGCCGTTCGTCGAAGGGCCGGCGCACGGCGTCGAGCATCCGGCCGACCGGGCCCAGGTCGCCGGCGGTGGCGGCGTCGAGCGCCTCCTCCACGAGGTGGTTGCGAGGCACGTAGACCGGGTTGACCCGGTCCATGGCGACCGCCACGTCGGTGCGCTCCCGTCCCTCGGCGCCGACCCGGGCGAGGTAGCGCTCGATCCACGGGTCGAGCGCCGCCTGGTCGAGGGACCACGACCGCAGGGGCGCCTTGTCGCCCCGCACGAGGGCGGACAGCGCCCGGAACGTGGCGGTGTGGTCGGCGTGCTGCTCGTGCATGGCGCGCAGGAGGTCGTCGATCAGCTCCCCGTCGCCGTCGTGCTCGGTGGCGAGCCCGAGCTTGGCGCGCAGGAGGCGGCGCCACGCGTCGGCGAACCGGGTCGGGAAGGCCTGGAGCCGCTCGGTGGCCAGGGCCACGGCGGTCTCCTCGTCGTCGTGGAGGAGGGGCAGCATCGCCTCGGCGAGGCGGGCGAGGTTCCACTGGACGATGCTCGGCTGGTTGCCGAACGCGTAGCGGCCGCCGTGGTCGATCGAGCTGTAGACGGTGGCGGGGTCGAAGGCGTCGAGGAAGGCGCAGGGCCCGTAGTCGATGGTCTCGCCCGAGATCGTGGTGTTGTCGGTGTTCATCACCCCGTGGATGAAGCCGACCGCCATCCAGCGCGCCACCAGCTCGGCCTGGGCGTCGAGCACGGCGTCGTAGAGGGCGAGGTAGCGGTCTGCGGCCTCGGCTGCTGCGGGGTGGTGGCGCTCGATGGCGTGGTCGGCGAGCCGGGCGAGCAGGTCGGTGCTGCCGGTGGCCGCGGCGTACTGGAAGGTCCCGACTCGAAGGTGGCTGGCGGCGGTGCGCGCCAGCACGGCGCCCGGCAGCGGCCCCTGCTCGCGGTGCACCGGTTGGCCCGTGGCGGTGACCGCGAGGGCGCGGGTGGTGGGGATGGCGAGGGCGTGGAGCGCCTCGCTGATCAGCAGCTCCCGCAGCATCGGGCCGACGGCGGCGCGCCCGTCGCCACCCCGGGCGAACGGCGTGCGGCCCGAGCCCTTGAGGTGCAGGTCGACGAGCCGCCCGTCGGGGGCGGTGAGCTCGCCGAGCAGCAGCGCCCGGCCATCGCCGAGGCGGGGGGAGTAGCCGCCGAACTGGTGGCCGGCGTAGGCCATCGCCACCGGCTGCGACCCCTCCGGCGGCGCGGTGCCGACGAGCAGGGCGGCGCCCTCGGGGGTGCCGAGCGCCTCGGGATCGAGGCCCAGCTCGACCGCGAGGTCCTCGTTGAGCACGAGGAGGCGAGGGTCGGCGACCTCGGCCGCCTGCCACGGCGTGCACAGCTCGGGCAGGGCATCGGCGAAGCGGTGCTGCAGCTCGACCAGCGGCGTGGTGGTGGCGGCCATCGTTCGAACCTATCGGTGGCAGGGCCCCGGCCCACCGGGGCGGCGCCTCAGACGAGCACCCGCAGCGTGACCTCGGCCCGGCTGCCGTCGGCGAGGTCCTCGGCCGTGCGCACGGCCTTCTTCACCGGGAGGAGGAAGCAGCCGCGCTTGGTGTCGGGGAAGATCGACGTCGTCCAGCTCGTCGAGCCGACCGTGGCCTCGACCTTGATCGACCCGAACCCGGCGGCGTTCGCCCCGTGGCGCTCGTCGATCTCGTCGGTCACGTCCTCGGCGACCGAGAAGAAGTGCCAGGCCGCCTTGCCCTCCCACTCGAAGAGCTCGGAGGTGAAGGTGTAGGTCGCGTCGCTCGTCATCGCTGCCGGCTGAGGCTCAGGCGCCGGGGCCGTTCGGGGCGTCGGGGTGGTGGGCGGCGTAGGCGGCCAGCCAGCCCTCCAGCATCGGGCCGAAGTGGGCGGGGTTGTAGACGTCCTCCTCGGAGGAGAAGAGCCCGTCGCCGGCGTAGACGAGGCGGGTCCAGTTGGCGCCCTCGTACACCTGGCCGTCACCCGGGTCGACGAAGCGGTTCTCCACCTGGCCGATGATCCAGCCCTGCTCGGCGTCGATCGTGTACCAGTCCCACGGGAACAGCTGCATCTCGGTGAACGGCCAGGCGGTCATGGTCGTGGTGATCCACTCGAGCACCGCCTCGCGTCCCTCGAAGGTGCCGTAGAGGTGCTCGACGTAGTGGACGTCGGGCGTGAAGCGCTCCACCCACGGGCGCCAGTCGCCGGTTCGCCCGGCTTCGTTGGCGGCGTCCTGGTACGCCTGGAACGCCGCCTCCATCTCTGCTCGGTCGAAGGCCATGGCGGCGGAGGGTACGTCTCCGGGATCGCTCGTGCCCGAGACCTGCGAGACTCGGGCCATGGCGATGGGGGAGCGCAACGTGCTGGGCGGCGAGCTGGAGGAGTGCGGCACCGACCCGCTCACCGGGTTCTTCCGAGACGGCTGCTGCTCCACCGGGCCGCAGGACGAGGGCAGCCACACGATCTGCGCCGTGGTCACCGCCGAGTTCCTCGAACACCAGCGCTCGATCGGCAACGACCTCTCGACGCCCATGCCCCAGTACCGCTTCCCCGGCCTCGTGCCCGGCGACCGCTGGTGCGTGACCGCCCGCAACTGGGCGCTGGCGTTCGACGACGGCGTCGCCGCACCGGTGGTGCTGGCCGCCACCAACCAGAAGGTGCTCGAGCTCATCCCGCTCGAGGCCCTCCAGCAGCTCGCCGTCGACGTCCCCGACACGCCGGGCGACCTCGAGGCCTGAGCTGCGCCGCTCCGTCGGCGTCGAACCGGGCACCTCTCGTCCGCCGTTCTCGGTGCACTTCCCGGACGCAGGTGTCCGGGAAGTGCACCAGGAACGGATCGGGCGCAGCGTCGGGCACCATGGTCGACATGACCGCCATCGAGCCCGGCTCCGCCATCGAGGTCCCGCGCTGGGACCTCACACCGTTCTTCCCGTCGATCGAGTCGCGGGAGTTCGGCGCCCTCACCGAGGAGGTGGCCTCGGAGGTCGGCCGCCTCCAGCGCCGCTTCGACGACCTGGACATCCGCGGCGGCGACCCGCTGGAGGTCACGCCCGAGGTGGTGGCGGCGGCCGACGAGGTGGTCGAGGCGTTCAACCGCCTCCTCACGGACATGCGCCGCATCGGCTCGTACCTCTACGGCCACACCACCACCGACGCCACCGATGCGGTGGCCGCCGGCGCGCTCAGCCGCTACCAGGCCAGCGTCGCCCCCTTCGCCACGCTCGACTCGCGCTTCGATGCCTGGCTGGCCCGGCTCCCGCTCGCCGAGCTGATCGCGGCGAGCCCCACCGCGGCCGACCACGCCTACGCCCTCGAGCGCGGCGCCATCGCCGCGAAGCACCAGATGAGCGAGGCCGAGGAGGACCTGGCCGCCGAGCTCTCGCTCACGGGCGGTCGGGCCTGGGCGAAGCTCCACGCCGACCTCACCGCCCGGCTCACCGCGACGGTCGACGGCGAGGTGCTGCCGATGAGCATCGTGCGGGGCCTGGCGACCGACCCCGACCCGGCTCGCCGCGAGGCGGCCTACCGGGGCGAGCTCGAGGCCTGGGACGGCGTGGCCCCGGTGCTCGCCACCGCGCTCAACGCGTTCAAGGGCGAGGCCAACGTGCTGAACCGCCGGCGGGGGTGGACCGATTCGCTCGACCCCGCCCTCGAGATCAACGGCGTCAGCCGGGAGATCCTGGGCGCGATGCAGGCGGCGGTCGACGACTCGCTCCCGCACTGGCACCGCTACCTGCGGGCCAAGGCCCGCCTCCTCGGCCACGCCGACGGCCTGCCCTGGTGGGACCTCCTCGCCCCGGTCGGCACGCCCAAGCGCTTCGCCTGGCCCCAGGCCACCGAGGCGGTGCGCGACGCCTTCGACACCTACTCGCCTCGCCTCGCCCGGCTGGTCGAGACGGCCGTGGCCGACGCGTGGATCGATGCCGAGCCCCGGGCCGGGAAGGTGGGCGGCGCGTACTGCATGAGCGTCACCGACGGGGTGAGCCGGGTGCTCGTGAACTTCGACGGCAGCTTCGACGCCCTGCAGACCCTGGCCCACGAGCTCGGCCACGCCTACCACAACCTCAACCTGGGCGAGCGCACGCCGATGCAGCGCAACACGCCGATGGCGCTGGCCGAGACGGCGTCGATCTTCTGCGAGACGATCATGGTGCAGGCCGGGCTCGCCGGGGTCGGCAACGACGACCAGGGCCGCCTCGCCCTGCTCGACTCCGACCTCTCGAACGCGTGCCAGGTGGTGGTCGACATCCACTCCCGCTTCACCTTCGAGCGGGCGCTCAGCGCCGAGCGCGAGCAGGGCGTCCTCTCCGTGGCGCGGCTGCGGGAGCTGATGACCGAGGCCCAGGTGGCGGCCTACGGCGACGGGCTCGACCCCCGCCACCGCCACCACGACATGTGGGCGGTCAAGGGGCACTACTACACCGCCTACTACAACTGGCCCTACACCTACGGGCTGCTGTTCGGCATCGGCCTCTACGCCGAGTTCCAGCGCGACCCCGAGCGGTTCCGGGCCGGCTACGACGACCTCCTCTCGGCCACCGGGCTCGGCGACGCCGCCACCCTCGCCGCCCGCTTCGGCATCGATGTGGCCGACCAGGCGTTCTGGGCCGCCAGCCTCGACGTCCTCGTGGCCCGCATCGACGAGATGGAGGCCATCGTCGACGCCACCCCACCCCTGAGCTCGTGACGCCACCGCGCCCGATCTGACACGAACCTGAACGAGCCGCTAGGCGTGAGGGCATGCAGACCCGCGTCAACCGCGCCTACGACCGCCACGACCACCGCCGCCACGCGCTCTCGCTCGCAGCGCGAACCCTGTGCGGCCTGGCTCGCACCGAGGTCCGCGCCACCACCCTCGAGTTCGACCCGTCGGACTTCTTCTCCTGCGCGGCCTGCGTGGCCGCCCACGCCGAACCGCAGGGCGTGCTGTCGCGACGCCTGATCAGCCGGACCTGGCCAGTTCGGCGCGATGGCGCAGCGTCACGCTGAGCCGAGGGCCCACGGGGCGAGCCGTCTTCGGCACCGAGTGCTGCCAGGTCCGCTGGCAGGTGCCGCCCATCACCAGCAGGTCGCCGGCCGCCGGTTCGAGCTTCACCGACGGGCCCCCGCCCTTCGGGCGCAGCAGGAACCGCCGGGCGGCGCCCAGCGTCAGCACGGCGACCAGCGCCACGTCCTGCTCCCGGTAGACCCGGTCGCCGTGCCAGGCGACGCTGTCGGTGCCCGACCGATAGAGGTTGCAGCCGAGCGCGTCGAAGCGGACGCCGTAGCGGTCGGTGAGGGCGTCGCCGATGGGGTGCACGGCGTCCGGCCACGACGCCTCGCCGTCGGACCACCAGGCCGACAGCCGGGGCTGCGGCACGATCCGCTCGTACATCGGCACCTCGTGGGCCTTCCAGGCCACCGAGGCGACGAGCTGCTCGAAGAGGGTGTCGGCGCCGGCGAGCCAACCGGGCACGACATCGACCCAGGCCCCGTCGCCCAGCTCGAGGCGTCGGGCGGCGGCGAACGACGCATCGGGTCGCGGCTCGTCGGCCCCGAACAGCGACCCCTGCCAGCCGAGCGGGGGAGCGGCGACCGTCCTCGAAGCCACCTCGTCAGCGTAGCGGCGAGACCGAACGTGCGTTCGCCTGCGCACGGGCTCGGGGGCCCGGGTTGTGCACATCTGCTCATGGGGTGCGCAGATGTGCACACTGCGGAGCCTCCGGGTCGGCGGGGCCTCGGGGTCGCGGGCGCCGTGCGCAGCGGGAGGCGTCAGCCGAGGGCGCCGGTGGCGCGGACCTCGGCGATCTTGGCGTCGTCCCAGCCGAGCACCTCGCGCAGGACCTCATCGGTGTGCTGGCCCACGGTGGGCGCCTTGGTGGGCACCGGGAGCTCGGCGTCGAGGAACTTGATGGGGGAGGGCTGCTGCTCGGCGCCGAGCCGCTCCACCGGGATCCACGGGAAGCGGTCCTGGAACTGCGGGTCGTCGGCGAGGGTCTGGGGCGTGTTGACGTTGATGATGGGCACGTTGATCTCGAGGCCGAGGTCGACCCACTCCTTCGCCGTGCGGGTGAGGAAGATGTCCTTGAGCTCGCGGCGCAGGGCCACGTTGCCAACGGCGTGGTCGGCGAACTTGGCGCCGGGGTTCTGCTCGAAGAGCTCGGGGCGGCCGACCCCCTTGCAGAAGTTCTCCCAGAACTCGCGCTCGGACGCCTGGAGCAGCACGAAGCCGCCGTCGGAGGCCTCGTAGAACTGGTAGCGCACGCCGTCGCGCATGCCCGCGGTGCCGGGCGCCCGGCGCACGTAGTCGTCCGACGCGTTGCCCGTGACCTCGTCCTCGGGGCGTTCGTAGGCCTTCCAGCTCTCCGAGCGGTACCAGTCCATGGCGGCGGCGGCGTCGCTCTGGGCGATCTCGAGCTGGCAGCCCTGGCCGGTGGCCCGGGCCTGGATCACCCCGGCCAGCACCCCGAGGGCGCCGAACATCGGCCCGGCGTGGATGCCCACCGACGGGTGCTCGGGGATGGCGGCGAACCCGTCTTCGGTGATCTCGGGCTTCACCAGCCCGGCCCACACGTCGTAGGCCACGCCGTGGCTGGGCAGCTCGGCGTAGGGGCCGGTCATCCCGTAGCCCGAGATGGTGCAGAACACGATCTTCGGGTTGATCTCCTTGAGGGCCTGGTAGCCCACCCCTCGCCGCTCGAGCCCGCCGGGCCGCATGGCCTCGATGACCACGTCGGCGTCGGCCACGAGCGCCTTGAAGGTGTCGACGCCCTCGGGCGTGCGGAGGTCGAGGACGATCGAGCGCTTGCCCCGGTTGACGTGGAGGTGCATGAGCGAGACGCCCTCCACGATCGGCCAGGTCATCTGGCGGATGTAGTCGCCGCTCGGCGTCTCGACCTTGATCACCTCGGCGCCCATGTCGGCCAGGTGGGTGGTGATGGCGGCGGGGCCGAGCATCGAGCACTCGACGATGCGGACGCTGCTGAGCGGTCCGGTGGGGGAAGCCATGGGTCCGGGTCTCCTCGACGGGCGGAGGGCGTTTCTGACGAGTCGTCAGATTAGCCGACCGACGGGACGTGCGAAGCAGGCTTCGCCCATCGGGTGCCCGCGGCCCCTCAGCAGGTGAACTCGACGTGCACCGGAGCGTCGGTGGCGAGGTCGACGCCGTCGAGGGTGCCGCTCGTGGCGTCGTGGGTTCCGTCGACCTGCGCGATGGCGACCGACTCGCCGTCGAAGGTGGCCGTGGCGGCCACGCCCTCGTCGCCGAAGTCGCCCTCGGCCTCCGGCAGGGCGAAGCCGGCGTAGTCGGGCCGCGTCCCCTCGTACTCGCCGGTGGCGACGACGCCGGCGTTGAACGAGAAGTACCCGCCGCCCGTCTCGCAGCTCCCGCCGGCGATCTCGTGCTCGGTGTCGCCGACCGTCACCGTCGCCGTGCCGTCGCCGTCGCAGAAGGTGCGGAGGACCCCGGCCTTGCCCTCCTCGTCGGCGCACCCGCCCCCGCCGGAGCCGCCGTCGTCAGCCGACGTGGGCGCGGCGCTGCCATCGGAGCCGCCGCTCGCACCGTCGGAGCCGCTGCTGCCGCACGCGGCGGCGAGGAGCAGGAGGGGGAGGAGGATGAGGGCGAGGCGCTTGGTCACGGAGGGCTCCCGGCGGGTGCGAGGGGTGGGTCGGGCCGCTGGTCGCGACGATACGCAAGGCAACGATCTCGGGGTGGGGATCGCTCCCCTCAACAGGTGAAGGTGCCCTCGAGGCGCCGCCCGTCGGGCAGCGTCCCGGCGAAGGTCCCCGAGGTGCCGTCGTGGGTGCCGGTCGCCTCGTCGAGCACCACCTCGACGCCGTTCCAGGCGATCGTCGCGGTCCCGTCCGCGAAGGGCCCGGGATCCACCGGGAGCAGGAGGTCGGCGAGGTCGAGGCGGGGGCCGTCGAAGGCGTCGGCCGTCTCGGTGCCGGCGGTGACCTCGAGGTAGGCGACGGTGGTCTCGCAGGTGCCGCCGCCGATCTCGCCGTGCTCGTCGCCCCGGTCGAAGCGGACGGTCGCGGTGCCGTCGCACGCCGAGCGCACGATGCCGGCGCCCTCGCCGCCGCACGGGGTGGGGCTGCTCGTCGTGGGCGGCGCCGCGGTCGTGGCCGGGCCGGCGCCGGGGGTGCCGCTCGACGGGGCGGCGCCCTCGGTCGAGCCGCTGCACCCGGCCGTGGCCAGCGCCAGGGCGACGGCGCACGCGCCTCGGCCGAGGAGACGGGCGGCGATCACGGGCCGGAGCGTAGGGAGCGCATCGGCGCTACGCTCGAAACGAGAACACGTTCTCGTTTTCGCTCCGGAGCCGAGGACGCCGCACGCACAGGGGGTGCGCCATGGGAACGGTCGACTTCGACGTCTTCGACGCCGACAACCACTACTACGAGGCCACCGACGCCTTCACCCGCCACATCGACCCGAAGATGGCGAAGCGGGCGATGCAGTGGGCCGACATCGACGGGCGCACCCGCCTCGTCGTCGCCGGCAAGGTGAACCGGTTCATCCCGAACCCGCAGTTCGACCCGGTGGCCAAGCCGGGCTGCCTCGACGAGTACTTCCGGGGCCGCTCGCCGGCCAACGACATCCGCGGCGCGTTCGGCGACCTCGAACCGATCAGCCCGGCGTACCGGAACCGCGACGCCCGCCTCGAGGTGATGGACCGCCAGGGGATGGCGGGCTGCTTCATGTTCCCGACGCTCGCGGTGGGCATGGAGGAGGCGCTGGTGAACGACGTCGACGCCGCCCACGCCGCCTTCCGGGCCCTCAACCGCTGGGCCGACGAGGACTGGGGCGTGAACTACCGCGACCGCATCTTCACCGCGCCGTACCTCACGCTCCTCGACCCGCACCAGGCGCACGACGAGGCCCGCTGGGCGGTGGAGCAGGGGGCGCGGGTGGTGGTGATGCGCGCCGGGCCGGTGATGGCGCCCTCCGGCGGTCGCTCGCCCGGCGACCCGATGTACGACCCGATGTGGAAGGTGCTGGACGACGCCGGCGTGCTCGTCGCCTACCACTCGGGCGAGGCGGGCTACGGCCGCTACGTCGTCGACTGGGGCGAGTCGGCCGAGTTCGAGGCGTTCCGGCGCACCCCGCTCTACGGCATCGTCACCTCCGACCGGGCGATCTCCGACACCGTCGCCGCGCTCATCTGCCACGGCGTGTTCGACCGCCACCCGCGCCTGCGCGTCGCCACCATCGAGAGCGGCTCGGAATGGGTCCACCCGCTCGTGAAGAAGCTCGCCAAGGCGTGGTCGATGACCCCGGGCGCGTTCGCCACCGATCCCGTCGAGGCGCTGCGCCGCCACGTCTGGGTGGCGCCGTACTACGAGGACGACATCCGCCACCTCGCCGACGCCCTGGGCGCCGACCACGTGCTGTTCGGCTCGGACTGGCCCCACGCCGAGGGGATCGCCGAGCCGAAGAGCTTCGTCGACGACCTCGACGGGTTCAGCGACGAGGAGATCCGCCTCATCATGCGCGAGAACGCCCTCTCGCTCACGACGCCGCCCGCCTGAGCCGCCGGTAGGGTCGCCGCCATGGGCGACGAGGTGTTCCCGGATCGCAACATGGCCCTTCGCGACAAGCTCGCGTGGATGATCGAGACCACGGGCTGGCTCCTCGAGCCCGTGGCCGCCGACACGACCACCGATCCGCCGTTCCCCGGCTACGGCTACACGATCGGCTTCGAGCAGACCTTCGGCTTCCCCGAGGTGGTCATCGTCGGGCTCAAGCCGGTGGCGGCCAAGGGCCTCGCCGAGCTCCTCGCCAACATGCTGCGCGGCGGCACCCAGATCCCGATCGGCGAGCTGTTCCTCGGCCTCTACGACGGCGAGCAGCGCGCCGCGCTCCTGCCGGTCGACGTCGACGCGATGGGCCCGATGTTCGCCTCGGCCGCCGCCTGGTACGGCGACGAGCCCTTCCGCGTGGTGCAGCTCGTGTGGCCCGATCGCACCGGCTGGCTGCCGTGGGAGCCCGGCTTCGACCCCCAGACCGCCGCGATCCAGATCCTCCTCGCCGACGCCCCGGCCTGAGCGACGTGCGAAGCGTGCCTCGTACGTCGCGGGCCGCCGATTCCTGACACACTGTCCGGCCGTGACCGACGAGACCCTCCCTTCGCCGCCGTCCACGTACAACTTCGCCGACCTGTGGGAGTCGATCTGGCCCCGATGCGCCGATCGGACGGCGATCGTGTGCGGGCCCCAGCGCCGCACCTTCGGCGAGCTCGCCGAGCGGACCAACCGCCTCGCCCACCACCTGCGCGATGCCGGCGTGGGCCCCGGCGCCTTCGTCGGCCTGTTCCTGCGCAACGACGCCGCCTACGTCGAGGCCATGCTCGCCGCCTTCTCGCTCCGGGCCATCCCGGTGAACATCAACCACCGCTACACGGGGGAGGAGCTGGGAGCGCTGCTCGACGACTGCGGCGCGGTGGCGCTGCTCGTCCACGAGACCCTCACCGGCGCCGTGGCCTCGGCGCCCAGCGACCTGGGTGCCCTCCGCTCGCTGCTCGTCGTCGACGACCCGGCCCCCGAGACGGTGAGCGGCGAGGTGGCCGAGCTGCCGGGCGCCCAGCGCTACGAGGATGCCCTCGCCGCGAGCTCGCCCGAGCCGGTGGTGACCGAGGGGCGCAGCGGTGACGACACGTACCTGATGTACACCGGCGGCACCACCGGCCGGCCCAAGGGCGTGCTGTGGCGCCAGGAGGACGCGTTCTTCGCGTGCATCGGTGGCGGCGACCCCATGCGCCTCGCCGGCCCGATCGAGCGACCCGAGCAGCTCCCCGACCGCATGGTCGAGTCGTTCTGCTACTTCCCGATCGCACCGATGATGCACGCCGCGGCCCAGTGGACCACCTTCTCGTGGCTGCTCGCCGGGGGCATGACCGTGCTGCTGCCCGGCGGCCTCGACGCCGAGGCGGTGTGGGACCTGATCGACGAGTGGGGCGCCAGCGTGCTCACCGTGGTCGGCGATGCGGTCGGCCGGCCGCTGATCGAGGCGTGGGAGGCGAACCCCGACCGCTGGCAGGCCACGAGCCTGTTCGCCATCGCCAACGGCGGCGCCCCGATGAGCCCGACGCTCAAGGCCCGCATCGGCGAGCTCTTCCCCGGGCGGGCCATCACCGACGGCTTCGGCTCGTCGGAGAGCGGGGTGCAGGGCACCCAGCGCATCCAGGCGGGCGACAACCCGAGCGGCCTGGCCCGCTTCGCGCCCAACGCCGGCACGGGCGTGTTCGACGAGGACCTGCGGCCGGTCGAGCCGGGCTCGGGCGCCATCGGCCGGGTGGCCAACACCGGGCACCTCCCGCAGGGCTACCTGAACGATCCGGAGAAGACGGCCGCCACCTTCGTCGAGGTCGACGGGAAGCGGTACTGCTTCACCGGCGACATGGCCACGGTCGAGGCCGACGGCACGATCCAGCTCCTCGGGCGCGGATCGCAGTGCATCAACACCGGGGGCGAGAAGGTCTTCCCCGAGGAGGTCGAATCGGCCCTCGTCGACCACCCCGCCGTGCAGGACGTGCTGGTGGTGGGGATCCCCGACGAGCGGTGGGGGAGGCGCGGTGGCGGCCGTGGTGTCGCCCACCGATGCGGCCGCCCCGCCGACGCTCGACGACGTGAAGGCGCACCTGCGGGCGTCGCTCGCCGGCTACAAGATCCCCAAGCACCTCGTGGTCGTGCCCTGCGTCGAGCGGTCGCCGGCGGGCAAGGCCGACTACCGCTGGGCGAAGGCGGTGGCCGAGGCGGCCGGCGGGAGCTGATCGCGCTCGCGGCCTCCAGGGCGGTCGGCATCGTGCCGATGGACCCGGGTGGCGGTCACCCGAGAGGCCTCAGACGAGCTCGCCGACCTGCATCGGCGCGTGCTCGCGCGCCAGGCGGTGGCGACCGCCGAGCTGCTCCCCGTGCTGCGTGCCGGCTACGCCAGCGACGAGCGGGCGCGCCAGCTGCTCGACGCCTGGCTCGCCTACGCCGCACCGGCGTCGACGCGCTCCGCGGCAGACCTCCTCGCGAGGTGGCGCGCCGAGGCGCCCGACGACTGGGTCGTCACCGCCCTCGCGGCCCACGTCGCCCTGCAGCTCCGCCGGCGGGAGGAGGCGGCCGAGCTGGGCTCGCTGCTCGCCGCCCAGGCCGGCGACGACCCGATCGGGCTGCGGGCCGCGGCGGTCGTCGCGCTGGCGCTCCGCGACGTCTCGGGCGCACGTGACCGGTGGCTGCTCCTGCACGAGCGCCACCCGGGTTCGTGGCCCGATCTGGAGGTCGACGCCCTGATCGCCTTCGTGGAGCGTCGCTGGTCGGACCTGGAGGTGCTCGCCCGCAGCGAGATCGAGCAGCGACCCGACGCGCCCTCGCCGCACCAGCGCCTGGGCCTCGCCCTCCACCAGCTCGACCGGCGCTCGGAGGCGAAGGCCGAGCTCGACCGCGCCCGGGCGCTCGATCCCAACGGGCTGCTGGGCCGTCGGCGCCCGCGGGTGCGGCGGCTGGCCCCGGCGGCCGTCGAGGACCGGGCCGCCGTGGAGCCGACGAAGCTCGAGACCCTGGGCGGGCTGATCGACCCCGACGCCACCGGCGTCCGGGTGGGTTGGCTCGTCCACCAGCTCACCGTGGCCCTCCTCGTCCTCGTCGCCTTCGTCGCGGTGGTGGCCGCGGCCTCGGCGGAGCTGGGCGAGGGACCTCGCGCCCTGTCGGCCTCGCTGGCGATCGTCGCCGGTGGCGGCGCCGTCGTGCTGCTGCGGCGGCGCGGCGAGCGGGCCGAACCGCGGCCTCGGGAACCCGACGCACCGGCCTGACGTCGGAACGGCCATGGCCCCCACCACCACCCCCGGAAGCCGCCCTCGACGCGGGCTCGCCCTCGTGCTCGCCGGCGCGGCGATCGCCGGCGTCCTCACCCTCGCCGCCGTGGTCGGCACCGGTTCCACGCCGGCCGCCGCCTCGGGGCTCGAGCGCTTCGCCTCGTGCGAGGACCTGCAGGCGTGGACCACCGAGGCCACCGATGCCTCGATGTCGGGCGGGATGGCCAGCTTCGAGGGTGCGCCGGCCACCACCGCGGTGTTCGACACCGTCGGCGCCGAGATCGCGATGGACGGCGCCGCCCCTGCGTCGTCCGAGCGCTCGGTCGCCACCAGCGCCGACGAGGCCACGGGCGGGACGAACGTCGCCGTCGAGGGCGTGGACGAGCTCGACCTCGTCGACCGCCTCGATGAGCGGCGCGCCCTGTTCGCCTCGCCGACGGCGGTCGTGCTCGTGGACCTCGAGGCCGGGGCGCGCCTCGGTCGGGTCGAGGTGCCCTACGGCGCGCAGATCTCGTTCGACGCCGATGCGCAGGTGGCCTGGATCGTGAGCTCGACCGGCGACGGGACCGGCACCGAGGTGCGTCGCGTGGCCGTCGACGGCGACGACCTGCGACCCCAGGGCTCGTGGACCACCACCGGCTACCTCGTCACGGCTCGGCGGGTCGGCGGGCTCCTCCACCTGGTGGCGACCGAGGATGCCTACGGCGGCGACGGCCCGATCCCCTTCGTGGGCGGTCCGGTGCCGTGCGACCAGGTGCTGCACCCGACCGGCCCCTCGAACCCGTCGGCCACGCTCCTCGTCACCCTGCCCGTCGACGGCGAGCTGACCCCGGTCCATGCGACCGAGGTCGTCGGCTCGGGCTCGCTCGTCCACGTCACCACCGACGCCGCCTACCTGGCGACCCCGCAGTGGGAGGAGCAGGTGAGCACCACCATCCACCGCTTCGACCTCGACGAGCTGGTGCACACCGGCAGCGGGCGCGTGCCGGGCACCCTGCTCGACGACCTGGCGATGTCCGACGACGGCGAGCACCTCCGCGTGGCGATCACCGCGAACGGCGGCGGGTTCGGTCGCCCGATCGCGATCGAGGGCGACGTGGCGGTGGCGAGCGACGGGTCGGCGAGCAGCGCCTTCGAGGTGGTCGGCCGCGAGGTGGCCCCCGAGCCCGAGCTCGCCGAGGAGCTGCCGCCGCCGACGCCCAGCGTGCCCAACTCGGCGCCCGACACCACGATCCCGGTGACGACCGTCCCCGGCGAGCCGACGACCACGGTGGCCGAGCCGACCACCACGGTCGTCGAGACCACCACCACGACCACCGAGGCGACCACGACGACCGAGGCGCCGACCACCACCACCGAGGCCACGACCACGACCGAGGCGCCGACCACCACGGTCCCCGTCGACCAGCCGGGCCCCGGCGATCCGCTCAACCGGATCTACGTGCTCGACACCGAGGGCGACCTCGACGTCGTCGGTCGGACGCCGTGGTTCGGCCACCCCGACGAGACGCTGCACGGGATCCGCTTCGACGGGGCCACCGCCTACGCCGTGACCTTCCTCCAGACCGATCCGTTCTACGTGGTCGACCTGTCCGACCCGGCCGCCCCGAGGATCGCCGGCGAGGTCGAGCTCCCCGGCTTCAGCTCGTACCTCCACCCGATGGGCGCGGGGAAGGTCGTCGGGTTCGGCCCGGACAGCGACGGGACCGTGGCCGCCAAGCTGTTCGACGTGTCGGACCCCGCCGCGCCGAAGGTGGTCGACACCGTGACCCTCGGCGGCGATGCCCCGGTCGCCTACGACCGCCACGCCTACACCGACCTGGGCGCCGGCCGGTTCGCCACGCCGGTGACCCGCTGGGACCTGGCTCGGCGCGACCGTCGATCGGGTGCGCCGTGCCCGAGGGAGCGCCCGAGGGTCCGGCCATCGACACGGTCTGCGCCGCGCCCGCCAGCACCACCGAGATCGTCGAGCTGCAGGTCGACGGGTCGCAGCTGCGGGAGGTGAGCCGCACCCAGGTCGACCTCGCCGACCAGGCGACGCGCGTGCTCCCCGTGGGCGACGGGTGGGCGGTCCTCGCCGGGACCACGGTGGCGCTCGTCGATGCTGGGGGCGACCTGCGGACCTCGGTCGACCTCACCTGAGGGCGGTCAGGTCGTGGCGCCCTCCGGGGCGACGGGCGTGAAGCGCACCGGCATCGTCTCGTAGCCGCTCACGAAGTTCGCCGGACGGAAGGCCGGCTCCTCCTCCGACACCAGCTCGAGGTCGGGGAGCCGGCGCAGCAGCTCCTCGAACATCACCCGCAGCTCGAGGCGGGCGAGCGAGTTGCCCAGGCAGAAGTGGGTGCCGAACCCGAAGGCCACGTGCTCGTTCGGCGTGCGGGCCACGTCGAAGCGGAACGGGTCGTCGAAGACGTCCTCGTCGCGGTTGGCCGACGGGTAGAGCAGCAGGACGTTGTCGCCCTCGCGGATCTGCTGGTCGCCCACCACGACGTCGCGCGTGGCCGTCCGGTTCATGTTCTTGATCGGGGTGACCCACCGGAGCATCTCCTCGATCCCGGTCGCGAGCAGCTCGGGATCGGCGGCGAGGCGCTCCCACTCGGACCGGCCGTCGCGCAGGAGCTGGTAGCCGCCGCCCGAGATCACGTGGCGGGTGGTCTCGTCGCCGCCGATGAGGATCAGCAGCGACTCGTCGATGATCGCCTGGTGGTCGAGCCGGTCGCCGTCGACCTCGGCGTGGCACAGCACGCTCATCAGGTCGTCGCGCGGGTTCGCGGTGCGATCGGCGATGACCCGGTTCGCGTACTCGGTGTACCCGATGAAGGCGAGGGTGGCGGGCTCGAGGGACTCGGGGTCGCCCGTGAGCGCCGAGATCATGGCGTCGCTCCACTCGAGGAGCTGCTCGCGATCGGCGACCTCCACGCCGAGGTCGTTGCCGATCATGATGAGCGGCAGCCAGGCGGCGATGTCGCGCACGAAGTCGCACTCGCCGCGCTCGCACACCCTGTCGATGATCTCGGTGCAGGTGGCCCGCACCTCGGCCTCTCGGGCCCGCACCCGCTTGGGCGTGTAGCCCTTGTTCACGAGCTTCCGGCGGCGGAAGTGCTCGGGATCGTCCATGTCGATCATCATCTGCAGGGCGTCGGCGTCGGCCCGGATGCCCTTGCCGTTGCAGAACGTGGCGGGGTCCTTCGAGAGCTCCTTCAGGTCGTGGTACCGGCTGATGCCCCAGGCGTGGCCGTCCCAGTAGACCGGGGCGTTGGCTCGCATCCACGTGAAGGCGTCGTGGGGGTTGCGACCCCAGAACGCGCCGCTGATGAGGTCGATGTCGTCGCGGGTGGGGTGCGTGGGGGTCGGGTCGGGCACCGATGGCCTCCAAGATCTGACGGGTCGTCATATTCTGGCGAGGTGACCGCAGCTGCGAAAGCGATGGCGCCCGCACCGGGCCTCGAGCCCGACGGCCCGCCCCTCGGCGACGACGTCGACGGGCCGCCCATCCCGCTCGGGCGGCGCGTCGAGCTCCCCGGCCGCGGCACCACCTTCGTGCGCGAGGTCGCCGGCCCGCCGGGTGCCCCGACCGTGCTGCTCCTCCACGGCCTGATGGCCTCCGGCGGGCTCAACTGGTTCCAGGCCTTCGAGCCGCTGTCGCAGCACTTCCGGGTGCTCGCCATCGACCACCGGGGTCACGGCCGGGGCATCCGGGCCTGGCGACGCTTCCGCCTGGCCGACTGCGCCGACGATGCCGCCGCCCTCCTCGACGCCTTGGGCGTCGATCAGGCCATCGCCGTCGGCTACTCGATGGGCGGGCCCATCGCCCAGCTGCTCTGGCACCGCCACCCCGACAAGGTGCGGGGCCTGGTCTTCAGCGCCACCTCCAACCGGTTCGTCCCCGGCGTGCGCGAGCGCCTGTTCTTCGTCACCGCGGCGTCGGCGGCGGCCGGCTCGACCCGGCTCGGCCAGCTGGCCACCCGCATCCCGCTCGCGCCGTGGCAGCGCCAGATCCCCGAGGGCGTGCGCGCCCGCCCCGACAGCCTCAGCCGGTGGGCCGGCGCCGAGATGCGCCGCCACGATCCGCGCATGGTGACCGAGGCGCTCGCTGCCGTGATGAGCTTCGACAGCCGCAGCTGGCTCAACGAGGTCGACGTGCCCACCACGATCGTCGTGACCACCAAGGACCGAGCGGTGCCGGCCCAAGAGCAGCTCCGGCTGCTGCTCGCCATCCCCCACGCCCAGGTCCACCTCCACGACGAGGGCCACGTGTGGTGCGCCCGCCGCTCCTTCGGCGAGGCCATCACCGAGGCCTGCCTCTCGGCCGACGGCGGTCGCTGAGGGCCGGTGGGTGGGCGAGGGCCCCTCTGCTAGAACGTGTTCTCGTTCTGATGGACCGTCAGGGGATTCGCCGCCGTGCACATCGCGTACACGCCCGAGCAGGAAGCGCTCCGCAAGGAGCTGCGCCAGTACTTCGCCGAGCTGATGACCCCCGAGGTCTCGGCGGCGGCCTTCCGGGGCGACACCGGCGACCCGGCGTGCCTCGAGGCGGTGCGCCAGATGGGCCGCGACCGCTGGCTCGGCGCCGGCTGGCCCGAGGAGTACGGCGGCCGCGGGTTCGGCCCGGTGGAGCAGTTCATCTTCATGGACGAGAGCTGGCGGGCCGGCGCCCCCACGCCGTTCCTGTCGATCAACACCGTCGGCCAGACGATCATGCAGTTCGGCAGCCAGGAGCAGAAGGACTTCTTCCTGCCGAAGATCCTGGCCGGTGAGCTGCACTTCTCGATCGGCTACACCGAGCCGGGCTCGGGCACCGACCTCGCCTCGCTGACCACCAAGGCCGTGCGCGACGGCGACGAGTGGGTGATCAACGGCCAGAAGATCTACACGTCGCTCGCCAGCTACGCCGACTACGTCTGGCTCGCCTGCCGCACCGACCCCGACGCCCCCAAGCACCGGGGCATCACGATCTTCGCCGTGCCCACCACCGACCCGGGCTACAGCTACTCGAAGATCTCGACCATGGTGAACGCCAGCACGTTCAACACCTTCTACGACGACGTGCGCGTGCCCGACTCGGCGATCATCGGCGAGCTCAACCGGGGCTGGGACCTGATCGTCAACCAGCTCAACTACGAGCGGGTGGGCCTCGCCCCGCCCGGGATGCTGAGCCGCAACTTCGAGGACGTCCTGGCGTGGGCGAAGGCCACCGAGCACCCCGACGGCGGCCGCGTCGCCGACCAGCCGTGGGTCCAGACCAACCTGGCCCGGGTCCGCGCCGGCATCGAGTACCTGACGCTCCTCAACTGGAAGGTGGCGGCGCTCGAGGCGGGCGGCCAGCACGTCAACCCCGCCGACGCCAGCTCGATCAAGGTGTTCGGCACCGAGTTCTTCACCGAGGCCTACCGGCTGCTGATGGAGATCATCGGCCAGGAGGCCGTGCTCCAGCCCGAGTCGCCGGCCGCCGCGCTCGCCGGCCGGCTCGACCGGGCCGCCCAGGGCAGCCTCATCTTGACCTTCGGCGGCGGCGTCAACGAGATCCAGCGCGACCTGATCGCCATGTTCGGCCTCGGCATGCCCCGCATGCCGCGCATGTAGGGGGCAGCTACCCGATGGACTTCGCACTCACCGACGAGCAGGCCGCCATCCGCGACCTCGCCGGCCAGATCCTCGCCGACCGCCTCCCGCCGGAGCGCCTGCGCGAGCTCGAGACCTCCGACCCCGACTGGTTCGCGGCCGACGTGTGGGCCGAGCTGGCCAAGGCCGACCTCCTCGGCCTGTGCCTGCCCGAGGCGCACGGCGGGGCCGGCTACGGCGCCTTCGAGCTGGGCCTGATCCTCGAGCAGGTGGGCCGCAACGTGGCCCCGGTGCCGGTGTGGGCCACCCTGGCGCTGGGCGCGCTGCCGCTCGCCGAGTTCGGCAGCGAGGCCCAGCAGGCCGAGCTGCTCCCGAAGGTGGTCGACGGCAGCCTCATCCTGACCGCCGCCCTGTCCGAGGGCTCGGTGGGCCTGCCGCCCGAGGTGCCCGCCACCACGGCCGAGCGCACGGCCGACGGCTGGGCGCTCACGGGCACCAAGCGGCTCGTGCCCGCCGGGCACCTCGCCGGCCGGGCCCTCGTGCCCGCCCGCACCGGCGACGGCACCAGCACCGTGTTCCTCGTCGATCCCGGCGCGCCCGGCGTCGCCCAGGAGCGCAACACCTCGATGAACGGCGAGCCGCTCACCACGCTGGCCCTCGACGGCGTCGCGGTGGGCGACGACGACGTGGTCGGCGAGGTCGACGGCGGCGCCGAGGTCGTGGCGTGGATCGTCGATCGCGCCATCGCCGGGCTGTGCGCCGTGCAGGCCGGCGTCTGCGAGGCGGCCCTGCGCACCACCGCCACCTACACCAGCGAGCGCAAGCAGTTCGACACGCCCATCGCCACGTTCCAGGCCGTCGCCCACCGCTGCGCGAACGCCTACATGGACACCGAGGCCATCCGGCTCACCGCGCAGCAGGCGGCGTGGCGGCTCGACGCCGGGCTGCCGGCGGCCGAGGAGCTGGCGGTCGCCAAGTTCTGGGCCGCCGAGGGGGCCGAGCGCGTCGTGCACGCCGCCCAGCACCTCCACGGCGGCATCGGGGTCGATCTCGACTACCCGGTGCACCGCACGTTCCGGTGGGCCAAGCACGTCGAGATGACCCTCGGCGGGGGCACGGCGCACCTGCAGCGGCTCGGCACGCTGCTCACCGCCGGCTGAGGGGCGCTCGCCGCCGAGGCGGCCCGACGACCGATCTGACGCGCCGTCAGAGGCCGTCGCGGGCCGCGCTACTGTCGCCATCCACCGCGAAGGGGGACCCGCTCGTGAAGATCCGCTGCCTAGCCCTGCTGTGCGCGCTGGCCGTCGTGGCCACCGCGTGCGGCAGCCGCCTGTCCGACCAGGAGCTCGCCACCGGCGGCGGCACGGGCAGCGCCTCCGCGGCGCCGGGCGGGACGAGCGCCGAGCAGGGCGCCGGCATCTCCACGGAGGGCGACGAGGGGCCGATGGTGGGCAGCCTGCCGGTGCCCTGCGGCGAGGGCGACGCGGCCCCCGGTGCGGTGCCCGCCGGCGAGACCGGCGTCTCGCAGGACGAGATCAAGATCGCGGTGATCTCCGATCGCGCCGGCCAGATCAAGGTGCCCACCGCCGGCATCGAGGAGTCGGTGCAGGCCTTCGTCGACTGGTGCAACGGGTTCGGCGGCATCAACGGGCGCACGCTGGCGCTGACCAAGATCGACTCCAAGCTCTTCAGCCACCTCGAGGCCACCCAGGAGGCGTGCAACGCCGGCGTCTGGGCCATCGTCGGGTCCGGCTCGGTGTCCGACAACCAGGGCGCCCAGGCCATGGTCGACTGCGGGCTGGTCGAGGTGCCCGCCTACACCGCCACCACGGCGAAGGCCGACAGCGACCGCCTCGTGCAGCCGCTGCCCAACCCGTCGGCCACCTTCAACTCGGCGCCCGCCGTCTACCAGGTCGAGAACCACCCCGACGCGGTGAAGCGGGCGGCGCTGCTCTGGGGCGGCATCGACACGGCGCGGAGCCAGGCCGAGCGGATCAAGGAGGCCTACGAGAAGGTCGGGTTCACCTTCGTCTACGAGAAGGAGACCGAGGTCATCCAGGAGTCCTACGCCTCGGAGGCCAAGGCGATGAAGGACAAGGGCGTCCAGTACGTCAACTTCGTCAACAGCACGGCCGAGGCCGTCAAGCTCCTGAAGGACATCGAGACCCAGAAGGTCGATCCCGAGGTCATCGAGCTCGGCCAGCAGTACTACGACCCGCAGCTGCTCGACGCCGGCTCGGCGGCCGAGGGCGTGGTGGTCCAGCTCAACACGGTCCCGTTCGAGGACGCCGACGCCTCGCCGGCCCTGCAGGCCTACCTCGACGCCTACGACCAGCTCGGGTCCAAGATCGAGCCGACGTCGCTGGGGGTCCAGGCCTGGTCGGCCGGGCTGCTGTTCGCGACGGCCGTGAAGTCCCTCGGCGACGACCTCACGCGCGACTCGCTGCTCGCCGCCCTGAAGGACGTCCACGAGTGGGACGGCGGGGGCCTCCACGGCACGAGCGACCCGGGCGCCAACAAGGGCGCCCCCTGCCTCGCCTTCACCCAGGTGGTCGACGGCGGCTTCCAGCGCCTGTTCCCCGAGGAGCCGGCGACGTTCGACTGCAAGCCCGAGTACGCCATCCCGCTCGAGGGCGACTACGGCGAGGGCGCCAAGGCGAAGGGCGAATGAGGCCCTGACCCCATGACCGACATCCTCGTCCTCGGGCTCGTCAGCGCCGCCATCTACGCGGTGGCGGCCAGCGGGCTCGTGGTCACCTACACCACCTCGGGCATCTTCAACTTCGCCCACGGCGCGGTGGCCATGGTGTCGGCGTTCGTCTACTGGCAGCTCAGCTCGCCCGACGCGTGGGGGCTGCCGGTCCCGCTCGCGCTCGTGCTCACCCTGCTCGTGTTCGCCCCCGGCCTCGGCTGGCTGATCGACGTCGTCCTCATGCGCCGGCTGCACGACGCCGCGCCCATCACCCGCCTCGTGGTGCCGATCGGCCTGCTCGTCGCCCTGATCCAGGGGGCCACGGTGATCTGGCCGCCCGACACCGTCCAGGCCTCGCTGCCGTACTTCTTCGAGGGCAGCACCGTCGAGATCGCCGGGGTGGTGATCCGCTACCACCAGCTGATCGTGTTCGCCACGGCGATCGTCGTGGCGGTCGCCCTCCGCCTGCTCCTCTACCGGTCGCGGACGGGCACGGCGATGCGGGCCGTGGTCGACAACCGCGGGCGCGCCGCCCGCAACGGCGCCTCGCCCGACCGGATCTCGAGCCTCTCGTGGGCGCTCGGCTGCACCCTCGCCGGGATCGCCGGGGTGCTGATCGCCCCCATCCTCGCCCTCGACCAGAGCCAGCTCACGCTGCTCGTGATCAACGCGTACGCCGCGGCGATGGTCGGTCGGCTGCGATCGCTGCCGCTCACCGCGGTGGGCGCGCTGATCCTCGGCATCTCCCGGGAGGCCGTGAGCTACTACCAGGAGGACCTGCCCTCCTGGATCTCGGTCGACACCGTCCCCGCCCTGATGCTGTTCGCCGTGCTGATCGTGGTCCCGCAGGACAAGGCGTCGGTCTTCGGCGAGCCGAAGGACCCGGCGCGCGTGCCCGACCCGTCGTGGCGCACGGTCCTGCTGTCGAGCGCGGCGCTGGTCGCCGCGGCGGCCGTGCTGCCCGAGCTCGTCTCCGCCAAGGCCCTCACCAGCGTCGGCTACGGCCTCGCCCTCGGCATCGTCGCCCTCTCGCTCATCCCGCTGACCGGCTACGCCGGGCAGATCTCGCTGGCCCCGCTCGCCTTCGCCGGCATCGGGGCCGGGGTGATGGCGACGTGGGGGAGCGACGGCAACCCGGCGGTGCTGCTGCTGGTGGTCGCGGTGTGCGCGGTGGTCGGTGCGCTCGTGTCGCTGCCGGCGCTGCGGCTCAAGGGCCTCTACCTCGCCCTGCTCACGTTCGCCTTCGCCCTGTTCTGCGAGAAGGCGATCTTCCCCGAGATCGACGGGTTCACCCAGGGCGTGGCCCAGATCGACCGCCTCCACCTCGGTGGGCTGTCGTTCGACGGCGACCGGGCCAACCTGATCTTGATGGCGGTCACCTTCTCGCTGCTCGGCATGGTCGTGACCGCGCTCCGCAAGGGCCCGATGGGACGACGGCTCCAGGCGATGAAGGACTCGCCGGCGGCCTGCGCCACCCTCGGGCTCGACCTCACGCTGCTCAAGGTGCAGGTGTTCGCGCTGTCGGCGGCGATCGCCGGGATCGGCGGCGTGCTCTACGGCGGCTGGCGCGGCCAGGTCGGCACCGAGCAGTTCTCGCTCCTCCAGGGCGCGCTCCCCGGGCTGCCGCTCGTGCTGCTCACGGTGGTGGGTGGCATCGCTGCGGTGGCCGGTGCGCTGTTCGGCGGCGTCGTGCTCGCCGTGTCGCCGCTGATCGGCGAGTACTACCCGGCGCTCCAGGACCTCATGACGCTGCTGCCGGGCCTCGCCGGCATCGGCCTGGCCAACAACCCCAACGGGGCGATCGCCCAGACCGTCGAGGGGCTGAAGAAGGCCCGCCGACGGGCCGAGGTCGGCTCCCACGCCCCGGCCACCACGTTCCAGCGGGCGATGGACCTGCTGCTGCCGGCGCCCCGGCCGCTGTCGCCCGAGCAGCTCGTCACCTCGGGCGCCGCCACCGCCGCCGACCTCGCCGTGCTCGACGGGGAGCTGGGCCTGGACTGGGGGAGGTGCCGTGTCGATCCTCGAGACGCGTGAGATCTCCGTCCGGTTCGGCGGCCACATGGCGGTCCACGACGTGGACCTCCGGGTCGACGCCGGGGAGATCACCGGGCTCATCGGGCCCAACGGCGCCGGCAAGACCACCACGTTCAACGTCATCACCGGCCTGCAGCCGCCCACGAGGGGCAAGGTGCTGCTCGGGGGCGACGACATCACCTCGATGTCGGCCCACAAGCGTGCTCGGCGCGGCATCGCCCGCACCTTCCAGCGCCTGGAGCTGTTCGGGTCGCTGACCGTGCGCGACAACGTGCGCACCGCGGCCGAGCTCAACCGGTCCGAGCCTCGGCCCGCCACCACCGTCGCCGACGAGCTCCTCGAGCGGGTCGGCCTCGCCGACGTGGCCGACCAGCGCGCCGACTCGCTCTCCACGGGCTCGGCCCGCCTGGTCGAGCTGGCCCGGGCACTCGCGTGCACGCCCCGCGTGCTGCTGCTCGACGAGCCGGCCTCCGGGCTCGACGAGCGCGAGACCGACCGCTTCGCTGAGATCCTCCAGGAGCTGGCGGGCGACGGGCTCGGCATCCTGATCGTCGAGCACGACGTCCCGCTCGTCATGCGGCTGTGCCACCAGATCACGGTGCTGAACTTCGGCGAGGTCCTCGCCTCGGGGACGCCGATCGAGGTCCAGAAGGACCCCGCGGTGATCGACGCCTACCTCGGCCAGGACCCGGGGGCACCCGGATGACCGCGCCGGCCCACCCCCACGTCGAAGAGCACGACCACGGCGACCGCGGCGCCCCGCTGCTCGAGCTGCGCGACGTCACGGCCTGCTACGGGCGCATCCAGGTGCTCCACGGGGTCGACCTCGCCGTCCCCCGCGGCGAGGTCGTGGCGCTGCTCGGCCCGAACGGCGCGGGCAAGACCACCACCCTCCTGGTGGCCACCGGCCAGCACCCGGCGGCGTCGGGCTGCGTGCACATCGCCGGACGCCACGTCAACGGGGCCAAGCCCGAGGCGCTGGCCCGCCTCGGCGTGTGCACCATCCCCGAGGGTCGCGGCATCTTCCGCAACCTCACCGTGCGCGAGAACCTCGTCATGGCCAGCTACCGCGGGCAGCGGGCGGCCGACATCGTCGAGCGAGCGGTCGGACGGTTCCCGCGCCTCGGGGAGCGGATCGACCAGGTCGCGGGGACCATGTCGGGCGGCGAGCAGCAGATGCTCGCCATGGCTCGCGGCCTCGCCACCGAGCCGGGCCTGCTCATCATCGACGAGCTGTCGATGGGGCTGGCCCCCCTGATCGTGGCCGAGCTGTACGAGCTCGTGGCCGGCATCGCCCGCGAGGGCGTGTCGATCCTCGTGGTCGAGCAGTTCGCCCGCACCGTCCTCGGCGTGGCCGACCACGCCGTGATCATGCAGCACGGCCGCGTCGTCGCCGCCGGAACCCCCGCCGACCTCGAGGCCGAGCTCTCGGCCGCCTACCTCGGAGCAACCCCATGAGCGATCCCACCCCCACCAACGCGGCCGACCGCCTCACCGAGGGCATCGACGAGCTGCACGTCCCCGAGCCATCGGCCGACGCCGAGTCGCTGCTGCTGAAGCTCGGCGTCGCGCTCCCGGTGATCGGCGTGGTGCTGATCCTCCTGGCGTACTGGAACGCGTCGGGGTCCAAGTACGTGGCCGACCAGGTGCCGATGCTCCTCTCGGGCGGCGTGCTCGGCCTCGGGCTGGCGATCATCGGCCTCGGGCTCTTCCTCCGCTTCTCGCTGGCCCGGCTCCTGCGGTTCTGGCTCGCCCGGCTCATCGTGGAGCAGCAGGAGCAGACCGACCGGGTGGTCGAGGCGCTCGGTCGCATCGAGGCGAAGCTCGGCGAGTAGCCCCCGTGGGCGAGCGAGGTCCCATCGAGGCGATCTCGGCGGTCACCTTCGCGTGCGCCGACATGGCGCGGTCCGTCGCGTTCTACGAGGCCCTCGGGTTCGAGCGCCTCTCGGGCGGGCCCGCGGACGCGTTCACGACGTTCCGCGCCGGGGCGGGCTTCGTGAACCTGCAGCTCGATCCGGCCCACGCGCCCGTCCCGCGGATCTGGGGCCGGGCGATCTTCTGGGTCGACGACGTCGACGCCGTGCACGACCGCGCCGTGGGGGCCGGCCTGGCGCCGGAGATGGCACCGGCCGACGCCCCGTGGGGCGAGCGGTACTTCCACCTCCGCGACCCCGACGGCCACGAGCTCAGCTTCGCCCGGGTCCTCGGCCGCTGACCACGGATCGAAACGAGAACGTGTTCTAGTCTGACCGCCATGTCAGACACCACCGCCGAGACGCCGCACTACCTGGTCGAGCGCGACGGCCACATCCTCACCGTCACCCTGAACCGGCCCGAGGCCAAGAACGCCTTCAGCCCCTCGATGCTGGTCGGCGTGGCGGACGCCTGGAAGCTGCTCGACGAGGATCCGGAGCTGCGCGTCGGCATCCTCACCGGCGCCGGCGGCGACTTCTGCTCGGGCATGGACCTCAAGGCCCTCGCCGCCGGGTTCACCGACGAGGAGATGGCCCGCATGGCCGAGGATCCCGACCTCCACTGGAAGGCGCTGCTGCGCCACTTCCGGCCGTCGAAGCCGATCATCGCCGCCGTCGAGGGCTACTGCGTGGCCGGCGGCACCGAGATCCTCCAGGCCACCGAGATCCGGGTGGCCGGCGAGTCGAGTCAGCTGGGCATCGCCGAGGTGCGCCGCGGCCTGTTCCCGCTCGGCGGATCGACGGTCCGCCTGCAGCGCCAGATCCCCTTCACCGTGGCCGCCGACCTGCTGCTGACCGGCCGGCTCATCTCGGCCCAGGAGGCCAAGGACATCGGCCTGATCGGCCACGTCGTGCCCGACGGCCAGGCCCTCGCGAAGGCTCGCGAGCTGGCCGAGATGATCGCCGAGAACGGCCCGCTCGCCGTGGCGGCCGTGCTCCGGTCGATGCGCGAGACCGCCGCGATGAGCGAGGCCGACGGCCTCGCCCACGAGCTCACCATCGGCGAGCCGATCATCTTCAGCACGAACGACGCCAAGGAAGGGCCCCGGGCGTTCAAGGAGAAGCGCAAGCCGAACTTCACCGGCACCTGACCCCGTGCCGTCGGTCGACGACAACCGGGAGGTCTGGGGCCGGGCGGATCGCTGGGCCCACCGCGGCGACGAGTGGTCGTCGGGGTGGGGCGGTCCCGCCTCCCAGTGGTCGTCGTGGATCGCGCCTCGCGTCCGGGCCGCCGCCGGCGACGAGACGTTCGCCCGGATCGTCGAGATCGGCTGCGGCCACGGCCGGTGGACCGAGCACCTGGCCCGGTGGTCGGCCGACGTGATCGCCGTCGACGTGACCCCCTCGTGCGTCGAGGCGTGCACGGCGCGCTTCGCCGCGGTGGGCGGCGTCCGCGCCGTGGCCTGCGACGGCCGCTCGCTGCCGACCGTCGACGACAGCTCGGTCGAGCTCGTGTTCAGCTTCGACTCGCTGGTGCACGCCGACGCGGATGCCATCGCCGGCTACGTCGCGGAGCTCGCCCGGGTCCTCGCCGACGACGGCGTGGCGTGGATCCACCACTCCAACCTGCGCGCGTCGAGGTGGGACCGCTCGGCGGCGCTGCGCCGCGTGGGCCCGCTGCACCGTGCCCTGGTGCGAGCGGGCCGGGTCGAGCCGCAGGTGCACTGGCGCGATCCGAGCGTGGACGCCGAGCTGGTCGCGTCGCTCGCCGTCCGGCACGGCCTGGTCTGCGTCGAGCAGGAGCTCCTGCCGTGGGCG
The DNA here is from genome assembly GCA_041394165.1 of Acidimicrobiales bacterium. Classification (GTDB taxonomy): domain Bacteria; phylum Actinomycetota; class Acidimicrobiia; order Acidimicrobiales; family Iamiaceae; genus Aquihabitans. The sequence goes on along the minus strand of JAWKIT010000004.1, from coordinate 236,475 downwards.
ACGCGCCGCACGATGATCGACGCCGTATCGACCCTGGCCCGACCGGGATCGGCGCGCGCGTCGCCTGCGGTCGCTGGGAGAACCGCCGGTTCGAGCAGGAGCGGATCGCTGCGCTGGCATCCGCCCGGCAGGCCTGACGCGGGCGTTCAGGCGCTCGCCGGGACCTCGTCGACCCGCTCGTCGGACCGGCCGCGCCGCCAGCGCCGCCACGCCCAGGGGATCAGGAGCATCAGGAGGCGTCGGAACCAGATGGCCATGATCGCCGCTACCCGCTCGGTGCCGCCCCGAACCGGGACGTCACCGGCGCCGGGGCGCCCGGCGCCTCAGGCGCGACGCGACCTGGTCCGCAGCGAGCGCCGTCGCCCACGGGTAGTCGGGCTTGCCGCTGGGGGAGCGGACGATCGCGTCGACGAACACCAGGTGGCGGGGCACCTTGTAGCGGGCCAGGTGCCGGCGGGCGTGCTCCTGGACGTCCTCGAGGGTGAGCTCGTCGACGCCCTCGCGCCGCTGCACCACGGCGCACACGGCCTGGCCCCAGCGGTCGTCGGGCACGCCGACGACCAGCACGTCGTAGACCGACGGGTGCGCCTTGAGGACGTGCTCGACCTCCTCGGGGAAGATCTTCTCGCCGCCGGAGTTGATGCAGACCGAGCCCCGCCCGAGGAGCGTGATGGTCCCGTCCTCCTCGAGGCTGGCGAAGTCGCCGGCGATGACCCAGCGCTTGCCGGCGGCGTCGGTGACGAACGTCTTCGCCGTCTTCTCGGGGTCCTTGTAGTACTCGATCGGGATGTTGCCCGAGCGGGCCAGCTTGCCGACGATCCCCGACCCGGCGGGCACCGGGGTCAGGTCGTCGTCCATGACGGTCGCGTCGAGGCCGGCCTTCACCGTGGGACCGCCGCCCGAGTGGGAGATGGTCTCGTGCTTGGTCTGGATCACCATGCCGTTCATGCCGCCCTCGGACGACCCGATCGCGTCGACGATCATGATGTCGGGCAGCAGCTCGAGCATGCGGGTCTTGAGGGCGGGGGAGAAGGTGACCGCGCTCGACGACAGCACGAAGAACGAGCTGAGGTCCCAGCGACCGGGGTTCGCCTCGAGGCACTCGATCAGCGGGCGGGCCATGGCGTCGCCCGTGATCAGCAGGGTGGAGACCCGCGACCGCTCGATCTCGTCGAAGACCGCCTCGGCCGAGAACTTGCGGATGAACGCGACCGTGTTGCCCTCGAAGAAGAAGCGCAGCGCGCCCCACTGGGCGGCGCCGTGCATGAGGGGCGGGGCCTGGAGGGCGACCATCGGCGCTTCGGCGGCCGCGGCCTTCTCGGCCAGCTGGGTGGGGGTGGTGACCCGCTCGTTGGTGTAGGCGTCGATGCCGCCGCCCAGCGCGTAGAAGACGTCCTCGTGGCGCCACACCACGCCCTTGGGCATGCCGGTGGTGCCGCCGGTGTAGATGACGTAGTGATCGTCGGGCGACCGGTCGAGCTGCGGGCGCTCGGCGGACTGCCCGGCGAGGGCGTCGGCCCACGCGACCGCGCCGATGCGGCTCGGGTCGAGGTCGGTCTCGTCGTCGATCATGAGGTAGTGCCGCACGCCGGGCACCTTCTCCACCACGGCCTCGATGCGGTCGAGGTACTCGCGGTCGTGCACGAGCGCGACCAGGTCGGCGTTGTCGAACAGGTAGACGAGCTCGTCCTCGACGTAGCGGAAGTTGATGTTGATCGGCACGGCGCGGACCTTGAAGATCCCGAGCATGGCGATCATCCACTCGGCCGAGTTCTGGCCGTAGATGCCGATGTGGTCGCCGTGGCCGAAGCCCTCGGCCAGCAGGTGGTTGGCGAGCTTGTTGGCCTCGGCGTCGAGCTCGGCGAAGGTCAGGATCGTGTCGCCGCACACCAGCGCCGTGCGGTCGGGCACGGCATCGACGGCGCGCTCGAACAGGTCAGCGATGTTGAACCCCATGGGTGGGTTTCTACCATCCGACGAGAACACGTTCTATTTTTCACAAGCCACCGCCGGAGCTCCTGGAGCGGTCGTGCCCGATCCGGGCCGCCTGGCGCCAGGACGTCGACGTCAGGCCAGGTCGGCGCGCAGGGGGGCGGGCTTGGCCCGGGGGACGTCGGAGCCGTCGTCGTCGCCGGTGGCTCCGTCGGCGCTCGGAGCCTGCACCCCGTTCGCCGACGAGGCGGTCTCGGGGGCGGGGATGGCGGCGAGCTCGGTGGGCCCGGCGCTCGATCCGCCGCCCTCGAGCTGGGCGGCGGCGGCCTGGAGCTCGGCGAGGGCGTCCTTCACCCGGTCGGCCATGTTCCACACGTCGCGCACGAGCTCGCGGTCGACCATGAAGCCGAAGTCGACCGAGCCGCGGTAGCTCATCACCGTGATGTTGAGGCCCACGCCCTCCATCACCGGGCCCATGGGGTAGGCCGCCACCATCTCGCAGCCCGCGTAGTAGAGCGGGAACGGCGGGCCGGGCACGTTCGAGATGATCACGTTGTGGATCGGGCGGTGCGAGTCCGCCAGGCCCCAGCTGGAGTAGAGGCGCGACGCCAGGTTGAAGGTGTTCGGCGCCGCGTACTCGGCCCAGTCCTGGAGCATGGCGGCGCCCACCGCGTTGTGCTCCTCCTTGGCGCCCACCGTGCACGCCTGGATGGCGCGGACGCGCTCGAGCGGGTCGTCGAGCTGGCTGTCGAGGGTGGTGAACATGGCCGAGACCTTGTTGCCCACCTCCTTGTCGCCGCCCGCGCACCGAGACCGGGCAGGCGGCCACGAGCGGGATGTCGGGAACCTCGCCCTTGTCGAGCATGTAGGAGCGCAGCGTGCCGGCGCAGAGGGCCAGGACGATGTCGTTCACCGTGCAGCCGAAGGTGGTCTTGAGCGCCTTGACGTCGTCGAGGGGGACGCGGGCGAAGCCGACGTTGCGCATCGGGCTGAGCGGGCCGTTCCACGGCGTGCGGGGCGCCGTGAGGGCACCGCGCCGACCTTCCTCGTGGGGTCTCGGCGGCCCTGGGCCACGCGGTTCACCGCCCCGACCGTCTCGCCCAGCAGCTTCGGCAGCTTGATCAGCTTGCGGACGCGCGACGCCGCGGCGTGGCCGAGCAGCTCGAAGTCGTTCGGGATGTGCTCGGCGTCGCGCTCGCCGGGCGGGGGTGGGTCGGCCGGCTCGGGCTCGAGGTCGAACAGGTGCACCATCAGCTCGGCCCCGGAGCTGCCGTCGATGGCCGCGTGGTGGACCTTGGTGACCACGCCGATGCGGTCCTGCTTGAGCCCCTCGATGACCCACAGCTCCCAGAGGGGCCGGTTGCGGTCGAGGGGCGTGCTGGCGATCTGGCCGGCCATCTCGCCCAGCTCGCGGCGGCCTCCGGGCGACGGGCAGCCGATGCGCCGGATGTGGAAGTCGATGTCGAAGTCGGGGTCCTCCACCCAGACCGGGTGGGCGAGGTTGAGGGGACCTCCACCAGCCGCCGGGTGAACGGCGGGACCAGGTGGAGCCGGCCCCGGATGAACTCCTTCAGGTTCTCGAACGTGTAGCCCCCGGGCACGGTGGACGGGTCGAGGACCATCGTCATCGCCACGTGCATGTGGTTGGTGGGGTTCTCGAGGTAGAGGAAGGCGGCGTCGAGCCCGGTCAGTCGTTCCATCTGCGTCCTCCTCATCGGGTCCGGGGGCATTCTGGCACCGATCGCCGCGTGCCGTGCCCGAGCGCCGAGGCGGCCGCCGAACGAGAACGTGTTCTAATCTCTGCGCCGATGGACTTCGACGACACCCCGGAAGAGGCCGCCTTCCGCGCCGAGGCGCGCGCCTGGCTCGAGGAGCACGCGCCGGTCAAGGGCGGTCCCGACGACTTCTCGACCGGCTACCTCGAGGGGACGATGGCACCCGAGGAGTTCAACCGGCGGGTGAAGGCCTGGCTCGGGCTGCTCGTCGACCACGGCTGGGCCGGCATCACGTGGCCGACGCGGTACGGGGGCCGGGGCTGCACGCCGATGCAGAGCCAGATCTGGACCCAGGAGGCCTCCAAGTGGGGCGTCACGGTGAACCCGTTCCCGGTGGGCATCGCCATGGCCGGGCCCACGCTCATGCGCCACGGCACCGACGCCCAGAAGGAGCGCTTCCTGCTCCCCATGCTGCGCGGCGAGGAGGTGTGGTGCCAGCTCTTCAGCGAGCCCGACGCCGGCTCGGACCTGGCCAACATCTCCACCCGGGCCGTGCGCGACGGCGACGAGTGGGTGGTCACCGGCCAGAAGGTGTGGACGTCGGGCGCCCACGAGTCGCAGTGGGGCATCCTGCTGGCCCGCACCGATCCCGACGTGCCCAAGCACAAGGGGATCACCTACTTCCTGCTCGACATGGCCGCCCCGGGCATCGACATCCGCCCCCTGCGGCAGATGACCGGCTCGGAGCACTTCAACGAGGTGTTCCTCGACGAGGTGCGGATCCCCCACGACATGGTGGTGGGGGAGGTGAACGGCGGGTGGGCCTGCGCCCTCACGACGCTCTCCAACGAGCGCGGCCTCATCGCCGGGGGGAACAAGTCGTCGGACTCCGTCGCCCTCATCGAGCTGGCCCAGAAGCGCGGCCGCAACGAGGACCCGGTGCTGCGCCAGCAGCTCGTCGACTGCTGGAGCCGCCAGCAGATCCAGAAGTACCTCGGGTACCGGCTCCAGACCGCCCTGTCGAAGGGGGTGCCGCCGGGCCCGGAGACCTCGGTGATGAAGCTGTTCGCCGCCGAGTACCTGCGCCGGCTGGGCAAGGCGTCGCTCGAGATGCTCGGGCCCGAGGGCCAGCTCTACGCCGACGACGCGCCGGCGGGCACCGACTGGCAGGCCCGCTTCCTGTTCGCCCCGGCGATCGGCATCGCCGGGGGCTCGAACGAGGTGCAGCGCAACATCATGGCCGAGCGCGTCCTCGGGCTCCCCGGCGAGATCCGCGCCGACCGCGACGTCCCGTTCCGCGAGCTCGGCCGCAGCGGCTCGTAGGGTTCGGCGATGGACGGCGACGCCACCACGCTCACCCGCAGCCAGGCGGCGCGGCGCGAGCGCGTGCTGCGAGCCGCGCTCGAGCTCGGCGCCTCGGGCGGCTACGACGCCGTGCAGATGCGCGACGTCGCCACGTCGGCGGGGGTCGCCCTCGGCACCATCTACCGCTACTTCTCCTCCAAGGACCACCTGCTGGCCGCGGCGATGGTGGAGTGGACCCACGACCTCGAGCGGCGGGTGAGCCTGAAGCCGCCGAAGGGCGAGACCACGACCGCCCGGGTGGCCGACGTGCTCGGCCGGGCCACGCGCGCGATGGAGAAGGAGCCCAAGCTCTCCGAGGCGGTGGTGACCGCCCTGCTGTCGCCCGATCGGGGCGCGGCCGAGTGCCAGCGCGACGTCGCCGCGGCGATGGACCGGATCATGTCGCAGGCGCTGGGCGACGACTTCGACCCCGACTTCACCCGGCAGGCCACCCGGACGCTCGGCCACGTGTGGTTCTCGGCGCTCATCGGGTGGGTCAACGGTTGGTCGGGCATGGAGAACGTCGCGGCGGAGCTCGAGGTGGCCACCCACCTCGTCCTCGAGCAGCCACCGGGGTGACCGGCGCCACAGACGTTCGGCTTGCCTAACAAAGAGGGGCGGGGTACGTTCACCACCGCGTCCGACGCCCCGTCGACCGTGGAGCAGCCCTGCGATGTTCGCCAACTTCCTGATCGGCCTGCGTGAGGGCCTCGAGGCCGCCCTCGTCGTCGGCATCCTCGTCGCCTACCTGGTGAAGACCGACCGGCGCGACCTGTTGCCGCGGATCTGGGCGGGCGTGGGCATCGCCGTCGCCCTCTCGCTCGGCTTCGGGGCGCTGCTGACCTACGGCAACCGCCAGCTGAGCTTCGAGGCCCAGGAGGCGCTGGGCGGCATCCTGTCGATCCTCGCCGTCGGCTTCGTGACCTGGATGATCTTCTGGATGGCGCGCACCGCGCGCAGCCTCAAGGGCGAGCTCGAGTCGAGGCTCGACGTCGCGGTCGCCGCCGGCGGCTGGAGCCTGGTGATCCTCGCCGTGCTCGCCGTCGGGCGCGAGGGGCTCGAGACCGCCCTCTTCCTCTGGACCGCGGCCCAGGCCACCGGCTCGAGCACCCAGCCGCTGATCGGCGGCCTGCTCGGCATCGCCACCGCGATCGTGCTGGGCGTGCTGATCTACCGGGGCGCCCTCAAGCTCAACCTGGCGAAGTTCTTCACCTACACGGGCGGGGCGCTGATCATCGTCGCCGCCGGCGTGCTGGCCTACGGGGTCCACGACCTGCAGGAGGCGGGCATCCTGCCAGGCCTGGGGTCCCTGGCCTTCGACGTGTCCGAGCAGATCCCGCCCAGCAGCTGGTACGGGACGCTGCTCAAGGGCACCATCAACTTCTCGCCGGCCACGACCTGGCTCGAGCTCATCGTCTGGCTCGCCTACGTGATCCCGGTGATGACCCTCTTCGTCCGCACGGTGCGCCCCCCGCGGGCGCCCGCCCCGCGCCCGTCCACCGCCCACCCCCAGCCGGTCGGCGGCGCCTGAGCCGACCTCCGTCGGCTCGCCCACCCCTCGTCCCCGCACGGCCGGCGGCCGTCGAACCCACCCCACGGAGCTCCCATGACCTCGCGCGCTCGCGCCCTGCTCGTCCTTCCCGCCCTCGCCCTGCTGGCCGGCCTCGCCGCGTGCACCGACAAGGAGGACGCCGCCAGCTCCGGCGGCGGCGCCATCGAGGTGTCGAGCACGGCCGAGGCCTGCGAGCTCTCGGCGACCGAGGCACCCGCCGGCGCCATCTCGTTCGAGGTCACCAACGACGGGAGCGAGGTCACCGAGTTCTACTTCCTCGAGGGCGAGCGGATCGTCAGCGAGGTCGAGAACGTCGGGCCCGGCCTCACCCGGACGCTCGTCGTCGAGGCCGAGCCCGGCGAGTACACGGCGCAGTGCAAGCCCGGCATGGAGGGCGATGGCATCAGCGAGGCGTTCACCGTCACGGAAGGCGACGAGGCGGCGGCGGCCGACGATCCGAAGGTGGCGGCGCTCCTCGACGAGGCGACCCGTGGCTACCGGTCCTACGTCGCCGACGAGGTGGCCACCCTCCAGGCCAAGACGCAGGCGTTCGCCACGGCCTACGCCGAGGGCCGCGACGACGAGGCCCGGGCGTCCTACGCCGATGCCCGGGTGCACTGGGAGCGCATCGAGCCCGTCGCCGAGAGCTTCGGCGACCTCGACCCCAAGCTCGACCTGCGCGAGGCCGATCTCGAGGACGGCCAGACCTGGACGGGGTGGCACCGCATCGAGAAGGACCTGTGGCCGCCGGCCGATGCCGGCTACCAGGCGCTCACCGCCGACGAGCGCACCGAGCTGTCCGAGCAGCTGGTGGCCGACACCGACGACCTCGCGGGGCGGGTGGCGGAGCTCGAGCTGACGCCCAGCCAGCTCGGCAACGGGGCCAAGGAGCTGCTCGACGAGGTGGCGACCGGCAAGGTCACCGGCGAGGAGGAGATCTGGTCGCACACCGACCTGTGGGACTTCCAGGCCAACGTCGACGGGGCGCGCCGGGCCTTCGACCTGCTCGAGCCGGCGCTGGTCGAGCGGGGCGGCGAGGAGCTCGCCGCCACCCTCGACGAGGAGTTCGACGCCGTGCAGGCGCTCCTCGACGAGCAGCGCGACGGCGACGGCTTCGTCGCCTACACGGCGCTCGACGAGGCGGAGGTCAAGGCGCTCGCCGATGCGGTCAACGCGCTGGCCGAGCCGCTCTCGGAGCTCACCGCGGTGGTGCGGTGAGCGGCGCGCCCGCGGTGTCGCGCCGTCGGCTGCTCGGCCTCGCCGGTGCCGGGGTCGTCACCGCCGGCGTGGCCGGGGCGTCGGGCGTGGCGCTCGGTCGGGCCTCGGCGCCCGAGGATCGCTCGACCGCTCCGTCGTCCGACGAGCCGGTGGCGTTCCACGGTGCCCACCAGGCGGGCATCGCCACGCCGGCCCAGGACCGCCTCCACTTCGCCGCCTTCGACGTGATCACGTCCGACCGCGACGAGCTCGTCGACCTCCTCCGGGCCTGGACCGATGCTGCCGCCCGGATGACCGAGGGGCGCCCGGCCGGGCCCGGGGAGCGGTCGACGGCGTACGCGGCGCCCCCGACGACACCGGCGAGGCGCTCGACCTCCCGCCGTCGCGCCTCACGATCACCTTCGGGCTCGGCCGCAGCCTCTTCCAGACCGCCGAGGGCGTCGACCGCTTCGGCCTCGCCGATCGCCTCCCGGAGCGCCTGATCGAGCTGCCCCACTTCCCGGGCGACCAGCTCGACGACGCGCGAAGCGGCGGCGACCTCTGCGTCCAGGCGTGCGCCGACGACCCGCAGGTCGCCGTGCACGCGGTGCGCAACCTCGCCCGGATCGGCTTCGGCGCGGCGAGCGTCCGCTGGAGCCAGCTCGGCTTCGGGCGGACCTCGTCCACGTCGACGTCGCAGCAGACGCCGCGCAACCTGTTCGGGTTCAAGGACGGCACCGCGAACCTCAAGGCGGAGGAGCAGGAGATGCTCGATCGCCACGTGTGGGTCGACAGGGCCGACGACGATCGGGCCGCCTGGCTCGCAGGCGGCAGCTACCTGGTGGCCCGACGCATCAGCATGCACATCGAGACCTGGGACCGCACCTCGCTCCAGGAGCAGGAGGCGGTGATCGGGCGGACGAAGGGCGCCGGCGCGCCCCTCTCGGGCGGCGACGAGCACGCAACCCCCGACTTCGCCGCCACCGGCACCGATGGCGAGCCCCTGATCCCGACCTCCTCCCACGTGCACCTCGCGCACCCCGACCAGAACGAGGGCGCCGCCCTGCTGCGCCGGGGCTACAACTTCACCGACGGGTCCGACGGCCTCGGTCGCCTCGATGCCGGGCTGTTCTTCCTCGCCTACGTCCGCGACCCGGCGCGCCAGTACGTGCCGATGCAGACCCGCCTGGCGCGCGACGACGCGATGAGCGAGTACCTCCAGCACACCGGCTCGGGCCTCTTCGCCGTCCCGCCCGGGGTGCCGGCGCGCGGTGGCTACGTCGGCGAGGCCCTCTTCCGCTGAGCGGCTGGCCGGTGCGGGCCGGTGCTTGCCCCGCCGGCCCGATCCGGGCGAGGATCGACGCTCCGTCCACCCCGCTCGGAGGTCCGCCATGGCCCGGATCGGCACCCGCCGCGTCGCCGTCTCGCTGGTCGCCCTGTCGCTCGGCGCGCTCGTCGCCGGGTGCGGCGCCGACGATGCCGACGCGACCACGAGGGTCACGGGCACCGACGACGCCTGCGAGCTGGCGTCGACCGACCTGCCGGCCGGGACGATCGGCTTCGAGTTCGCCAACGAGGGCTCCACGGTCTCGGAGCTCTACGTGCTGCGCGAGAACGACGACATCGTGGGCGAGGTGGAGAACGTCGGCCCGGGCACGGCGCGCACGCTCACCGTCGACCTCGCCGCCGGCGAGTACCGGGCCCGCTGCAAGCCCGGCCAGCAGGGCGACGGGATCACCGCGGCGTTCACCGTGAGCGGCGAGGGCGGCACCGAGCAGGCCGCTCCCGATCGCACGATCCGCTTCGACGCCGTCGACTTCGACTACCGCGACCTCGATCTCGACGGGATCGCGACGGGCGACACCATCCGCTTCGAGATGGCGAACACGGCCGACCAGCCCCACGAGTTCGAGGTCCTCGACCCCGCGGGCGATGCGGTGGGCGAGGTCGCCGCCGTCGCGCCGGGCGAGACGGGCGGCGCCACGATCACCTTCGCCGAGGCGGGCACCTACCGCTACCGGTGCATCCTCGTGGACGAGGCGTCGGGCGAGCAGCACGATGCCCTCGGCATGGCCGGCGAGTTCGAGGTCGCGGCGAGCTGAGCGAGCTCAGATCTGGCGGTCGACGCCCTCCCAGTAGGGGTCGCGCAGCTTGCGCTTGATCAGCTTGCCGTTGGGCTCGCGGGGGAGCGCGTCGACGTAGTCGATCGATCGGGGCAGCTTGAACTTGCCCATGCGCGTGCCGGCCCAGGCGATGATCTCGTCGGTGAGCTCGTCGCCGGCCTCGAAGCCGTCGTGGAGCTCGACCACGGCCTTGATCTCCTCGCCCCAGTCCGCGTTGGGGATGCCGAAGACGGCGACGTCCTGCACCGCCGGGTGGTTGATGAGCTCGCCCTCGATCTCGGCCGGGTAGATGTTGGCGCCGCCCGAGATGATCATGTCGGCCTTGCGGTCGCGGAGGTAGAGGAACCCGTCCTCGTCCATCTCGCCGAGGTCGCCCACCGTGAAGAAGTTCTCGATGCGGTTCGCCTTGGTCTTGGCCGAGTCGCCCTTGTACTCGAAGTCGGCCATGAGCTGCATGTAGACCGTGCCGATCTTGCCGGGGGGCAGCTGGTTGCCCTCGTCGTCGTAGATGCGGATCTCCGAGCCGGGCCAGGCGGTGCCCACCGACCCGGGGCGCTCCATCCACTCCTTGGCCGTGATCACCGTGCCGCCGCCCTCGGTGGCCGCGTAGTACTCCTGGATGGTGTCGCCCCACCACTCGATCATCTTGCGCTTGACCTCCTGCGGGCAGGGGGCGGCGCCGTGGACCATGTTGCGCAGGGAGGCGACCGAGTCCCGGGCCCGGGTCGCCTCGGGCAGGTCGAGCAGGCGGACGAACTGCGTCGGCACCATGTGCGAGTAGGTGACCTGGTAGCGGTCGATGAGGCGCAGCGTCTCCTCGGGGAGCCACTTGTCCATCAGCACCACGGTGTGGCCGAGGTGGAGGGCGTTGCCCGTCCACATCAGCACGGCCGTGTGGTACAGCGGCGAGACGGTGAGGTGGACGTGGCCGTCGTGCGGGCCGATGCCGAACAGGTTCGGCAGGTAGGCGAGCAGCTCGCCCATGTCGCTCGGGTCGATCTCGATCAGGCCGCGCTTCACGCCCTTCGGGCGGCCGGTGGTGCCCGACGTGTAGTGCATGGCGGCGCCGGTGCGGCGGCCCTCGGGCGCGGTGTCGGGCTGGCCGTCGGTCAGCTCGGCGAGGGGTCGGAACCCGTCGACGGTCCCGACGGCGAACGACGCCGCCGCGGGGAACCCGGCCTCGGCCGCGGCGCTGGTCGCCACCTCGGCGAAGCGCTCGCTGGCCACGAACGCCTTGGCGTCGCTGTCGCCCAGGATGTACGCCACCTCGGGACCGACGAGGTGCCAGTTGATGGGGGTGAAGTACAGCCCCACCTGGAGGGCGCCCAGGTAGAGCTCGATCAGCTCGACCGAGTTGGGCAGCAGCACGGCGACGGTGTCGCCCGCCTCGAGCCCGAGGGCGCGGAAGCCGTGGGCGGCGCGGTTCGCGGCGGCGAGCAGCTCGCCCGCGGTCCGCTCCGTGCCGTCGGGGCCCACGAGCGCGAGGTGCGCCGGGTCCGCCTCTGCGAGTCGCCAGAATCCGAGATCAGCCATGGCGGGGGAGGATAGGCGAAAACTGGAACGTGTTTCATTTTTCGACGGCCGCGGCCCGTCGCGGCCGGGTGCCGGAACGAGAACGCGTTCTACTAGGGTCGCCCCGCACACCCCAGGGGAACACGAGGAGTCCACATGCGCGCTGCGCTGCTGCACCAGACCGGCGACGAGAAGCTCGAGGTCGTCGACGACATCGAGATCGCCCCGCCCGGCCCGGGCGAGGTCACCGTCAAGATCGAGGCCACGGGCGTGTGCCACTCGGACCTCCACGCCATGCAGGGCTCGCTGCCCCAGGGGGCGCCGTTCGTGCCCGGCCACGAGGGTGCCGGCGTCGTCACCGCCGTGGGCGAGGGCGTCGAGGGCCTCGCCGAGGGCGACCACGTCGTCGTGGCCTGGAGCCCGCCGTGCGGCAAGTGCAACAACTGCATCGAGCGCAAGCAGCCGCACCTGTGCGTGATGATCCAGTTCGCCATCGCCGGGCTGCCCCGCTTCACCCGCAACGGCGAGCCGGTCTTCGGCATGGCCGGCACCGGCACCTTCGCCGAGTACCTGACGCTGCCCCAGGAGGCAGCCATCAAGATCGACGACGACGTGCCCTTCGAGATCGCGTCGCTCATCGGCTGCGGCGTCTCCACCGGCGTCGGCGCGGTGATCAACACGGCCAAGGTCGAGCCCGGCTCCAAGGTGGTCGTGTTCGGTGCGGGCGGCGTGGGCGTCGCGGCGATCCAGGGTGCCCGCGTGGCCGGCGCGGCCGTGATCGTCGCCGTCGACCTGAACGAGGGCAAGCACGAGCTCGCCAAGCAGTTCGGCGCCACCCACGCCTGCACCCCCGACGACCTGCCCGCCCTCCAGGCCGAGCTCACCGGCGACGGCTTCGACTACGCGTTCGAGGCGATCGGGCTCCCCGTGACCATGCGAGCCGCCTACGACGCCATCCGCCGCGGCGGCACCGCGGTCATCATCGGCGTCGGCAAGATGGACCAGGAGGTCTCGTTCAACGGGTTCGAGATCTTCTTCTCCGAGAAGACGTTCATGGGCAGCTACTACGGCTCGGTCGACGTCCGCTCGGACTTCCACCGCCTGCTGGCGCTCTGGAAGGCCGGCCAGCTCGACCTCGAGGGCATGATCTCCAAGCGCATGAAGATCGACGAGATCAACGATGCCTTCGACGCCATGAAGCGCGGCGAGGTCATCCGCACGGTCATCACCTTCTGACCGATCGCGCCGGCCCCGAGCCGGCCGCCACCAGCCCTGGCAGACTGCCGCCCGTGGGAGACGCGGGCGGCAGTCGCCGTTCTCGGGTGGGGGTCACGGGGCACCGGTCGCTGGCCGACCCCGCCGGCGTGCGCGCGTCGGTCGACGCGGTGCTCGATCGCCTCGACCCGCCCCTCACCGCCGTGTCGAGCCTGGCCGAGGGGGCCGACCGGCTGGTGGCCCGGGCCGTGCTCGACCGGCCGGCCGGCCGGTTGGTCGCCCTGCTCCCGCTCGAGCCCGCCGAGTACGCCGCCGACTTCGGCGACGGGGCCTCGGTCGAGGAGTTCAACGAACTGCTCGACGCGGCCGACGAGGTGAGGGTGATCGCTCCACCCCCCGACGACGACGGCTCCCGCGAGGCGGCCTACGAGCGCGCCGGGCTGGCCGTGCTCGAGGGCGCCGACGTGCTCGTCGCGCTCTGGGACGGCGGGCCCGGTCGGGGGCGGGGCGGCACCGCGGACCTGGTGGCCGAGGCCCGGCGGCGCGGTCGGCCCGTCGAGGTGGTCGACGTGGAGCGCGCGCCGTGAAGCGGTGGCTGCGCAGCGCCCGCTTCCGCTGGTGGGCCCTCGCGGTCCTGTGGCTGGTGATCCTGGTCATCGGCATCACCGGCTTCGTGAAGCAGGGCTCGGCCGACGACATCGAGCGCACGTTCCTCGACAACCTCTACCTGACCCTCCAGCTGGCCACGCTCGACTACAGCGGCAGCTCGGGGCCCATGAACTGGCAGCTGCAGCTCGCCCGCTTCGTGGTCCCGATCCTGGCCGCCTCCACCGTGCTGCAGAGCGCCACCGTGGTGTTCCGCCGCGAGCTCGACCGGCTCCGCTCCGCCCGCTCGTCGGGCCACACGATCGTGTGCGGCCTCGGCGAGACCGGCACCCGCGTCGCCAGCGCCTACCTCGAGGCGGGCGAACGGGTGGTCGCCATCGAGCCGTCGGCGCCCGTCGCGTCGGCCGCCGGGCTCTCGGACCGCCTCGACCACATCGTGGAGGCCAGCGCCGCCGATCCCGCGGCCCTCCACGAGGCCGGCCTCGCCGGGGCCTCGCGGATCGTCGTCGTCAGCGGCGACGACGCCGCCAACGTCGAGATCGTCCAGGCGATCGCGGCTGCCGCCTCGACCTCGAAGCGAGCCGCGCCCGTGCGCTGCGCGGTGCAGCTCACCGACGCCGAGCTCGCCGTGCTCCTGCGGGCCACCGACCTCGACGCGTCGAGCGCCGTGCGCACCAGCTGGTTCAGCTTGCACGAGCGTGGCGCCCGGGCCCTCCTGTCGGCGCACGGCCCCGACCTCTCCGGCGACCAGCCGCCCCACCTGATGGTGATGAGCATGGGGCGGTTCGGGCGCAGCCTGCTGCTGGCCCTCTGCCAGCAGTGGGCCGACCTGCACCCCGGCACCAAGCTCTATCCCACCGTCGTCGACCGGGCGGCGCGGGGCCGCTGGGAGGCGCTGCGCCTCCAGCACCCGGCGCTCGGCGAGGTGTGCGAGCCGACCCTCGTCGACCTCGACCTCGACGCGCCTGATCCTGAGGAGGTGCAGGGCTTCACCGCCCTGCTCGCCGAGGACCCGCCGGCGGGTGGCGGCGGTGTTCGCGGAGGAGCCGAGGGCGATCGCCCACGCCATGTTCCTGCACCAGCGCCTCCCCGAGGAGGTGCCGATCGTGGTGCGCACGCGGACCTCGGGTGGGCTCGGCGCCCTGCTCGACGACGGGGCGGGCGGGGCGTTCCCCGGGATCGTCCGGTTCCCGTTCCTGGAGCGGTCCTGCACGCCCGCCACCATCGAGGGCGGCGTGCGGGAGCAGCTGGCGGAGGCGGTGCACGAGGACTACCTCGCCCAGCGGGCTCCCGACGCCCCGCCGTCGAGCTTGGCTCGGCCGTGGATCGAGCTGAGCGACGAGGAGCGCGAGGACAGCCGGGCCCGGGTCGACGGGATCATCGCCCAGCTCGACGCCATCGGGTGCGACCTGGTGCCGCTCCAGCGGTGGGGCGCCCCGCAGACCGAGCTGACGTCGGTCGACATCGACGCCCTCGCCGAGGCGGAGCACGAGCGCTGGCGGGCGATGCGCGAGGCGCAGGGGTGGACCTACGGGCCCGACAAGGTCGAGGCCAAGAAGGAGAACCCCTTCGTGCGGCCGTGGGGCGAGCTGACGCCGGAGGGGCGGGCGAGCAACCTCGAGAGCGCCCGCAACCTCCAGGCGATGCTGGCGTGCAACGGCTTCGAGCCGGTCAGGCGATCGACGCCCGGCGCGCCCTGAGGAACCGCACCTCGGCGGGCGCCGTGGCGGCCGCGATGGCGGCGTCGTAGGCCGCGACGGCCTCCGCCGCGCGCCCGGCCCGGCGCAGCAGGTCGGCCCGCGTCGCGTGGAACGGCGCGTAGCCCGCCAGGTCCACCCCGTCGAGGGCCTCCAGCCCGGCGTCGGGGCCCGCCACCTCGGCGACGGCCACCGCCCGGTTGAGGCGCACCACGGGCGTGGGGGCCAGGCGCAGCAGGTGGTCGTACAGTGCGACGATCTGGGGCCAGTCCGTGTCCTCGGCGCGCGCCGCGTCGGCGTGCACGGCGGCGATGGCCGCCTGCAGCTGGTACGGACCGGGCTGGTCGCGCCGCAGGCAGCGTCGGACGAGCTCGTGGCCCTCGTCGATCTGGGCCCGGTCCCACCGGGTGCGATCCTGGTCGGCCAGGAGCACGAGGTCGCCCGCCGCGTCGGTGCGGGTGCGGCGGCGGGCGTCGGTGAGCAGCAGCAGCGCCAGGAGGCCGAGGGCTTCGGGCTCGTCGGGCATGAGGTCCACCAGCAGGCGCGCCAGCCGGAGGGCCTCGTCGCAGAGGTCGGCTCGCACGAGCTCCTCGCCCGACGTGGCCCGGTGGCCCTCGTTGAAGACGAGGTAGATCACCGCGAGCACCGACCGGAGGCGGTCGGGCAGCTCCGCGCTCCCGGGCACCCGGTAGGGGATGTTGGCGGTGCGGATCTTCTTCTTGGCTCGGACCAGGCGCTGGGCCATGGTGGCCTCCGGCACCAGGAAGCTGGCGGCGATCTCGGGGGTCTGCAGCCCGGCGATCAGCCGGAGGGTGAGGGCCACCCGGGCCTCGGGGGCGAGGGCCGGGTGGCAGCAGGTGAAGACGAGGCGGAGCTGGTCGTCGGCGACCGGCCAGACCTCGTGGGGCTCGTCGTGGTCGAGCATCGTCGTGGCCTCGGCCTCGCGCTCGCCTCGGGTGGACTCGCGTCGGATGCGGTCGATCGCCCGGTTCCGGGCGGTCGTGGTGAGCCACGCACCCGGGTTCGGCGGCGTGCCCCGCTCGGGCCAGGTGGCGAGGGCGACCACGACCGCCTCCTGGAGCGCGTCCTCGGCGAGCTCGATGCTCCCGAGGACGCGCACCAGGGTGGCGAGGCAGCGGCCCGACTCCTGCCGGAAGATCCGGTCGAGGTCGCCGGGCGCGAGGCGCTCGGGCACGTCAGTCGGCGGCGGGCGGCTCGGACTGGAACGGGCGCACCTCGACGGGGCCTCGGCAGGCGGCCGAGCCCTCCGTGGCGAGGGCGAGGGCGGCGTCGAGGTCGGGGGCCTCGATCACCCAGAAGCCGCCGATCTGCTCCTTGGCCTCCGAGAACGGGCCATCGGTGGTGAGCACCTCTGGGCCGGTGGCGTCCACCACGGTCGAGGTGTCGGGCGTCTCGAGGCCGCCGGCGAACACCCAGGCGCCGGTGTCCTGCAGCTTCTGGTTGAAGCGGTCCACCGCCTCGAACGCGGCCTGCATGTCCTCGGGCGGGGTGGCGCCCTGGCCGTCGACGTAGTGCACGGAGAGGAGGTACTGGGTCATGGCTGGATCCCTTCGTTCGGGGCCGACTCGGTGCCGGTCCTCACCCTGACGACGAACGGGATCCTGCTCGATCGACGCCCGGCGCGGACTTTTCCGAGAAATGTAGGGTCCGGCGCCATGGGTTCGAACCAGCGCAAGACGATCGAGATGAGCGACGACGAGATCGTCGAGTACCTCGAGCAGAGCCGGACGGCGATCATGGTCACCAACGGCCCCAGCGGCCACCCCCACGCCGTGGCGATGTGGTACGGCCTGGTCGACGGCGCGATCTGGTTCGAGACGAAGGCCAAGTCGCAGAAGGCCGTGAACCTGCGCCGCGATCCCCGAATCACCGTGCTGGTCGAGGACGGCGAGACCTACGACTCGCTGCGCGGCGTCGCCGTCGAGGGCACCGCCGAGATCGTCGACGACGCCGACGCCCTCTGGCAGGTCGGCGTGCAGGTGTGGGAGCGCTACAACGGCCCGTACTCCGAGGAGGTCAAGCCCCTCGTCGAGTTCATGCTCCACAACCGCGTCGCCGTGCGGGTGCGGACCGAGCGGCTGCGCTCCTGGGACCACCGCAAGCTGGGCATGGACCCGATGGAGATCGGCGGAACCACCGCCGAGCACCTGCACGACCGCGGGTAGCCGTTCAGCGGTCGCGCAGGGCGGCGATCATCTGGTCGAGCTGCTGGGCCATCGGTGCGAGCCCGTTCTGCGCGGCGACCTGGCGCGCCCACTCGAGGTCGCGGCGCGCCTCCTCCGTGCGGCCCAGCGCACCGAGCAGCTCGCCTCGGTTGGCCGTGGCGAACAGCACGCCCTGGCCGTCGCCCGCCGCCTGGGCGATGCGGAGCTGCTCCTCGACGTCGGCCAGCGCGCCGGGCAGGTCGCCCTGCTGGCGCTTCAGGATGGCCCGGTTGCCGATGCACGCGGCCAGACCGACCTGGTGGCCGATGCGCCGGCAGATGCGCTCCTGCTCGTCGAGGAGGGCCGCCGCCCGGGCCCCGTCGCCCTGGCCCATCACCAGCAGGGCGTGGTCGCCGAGCGCCTGCTGGAGCGATGCGTCGTCGCCCAGGGCGCGGGCAGCCGTGGCGAGGTCCTCCAGCACGGGCCCGGCCTCGCCGGGGCGACCGGTGCCGTGCAGGTGCTGGATCGCCTGCGCGCCGACCTGGAGCGCCTGCTGCCAGGCGCCGGCCAGGACGCACTGGTGGGTGCACGCGGCCAGGTCGGTGGCGGCCGACACGTGGTCGCCGAGGGCGGCGTGCACCTGCCACCGGTTGTTGAGGAGGGGCACGAGCACCATGGCCAGGCCGCGCTCGCGCAGGGGCGGCTCGGCCGCGCCGTACCAGGCGAGGGCGCCTCGCAGGTCGTTCGACGCGATGGCCACGTTGCCCAGGTTCACCTGCGCGGTGGCCACCGCGGCGGGGTCGCCGAGCTGCTGGGCCACGGCGAGCTCCTCCTGGGCCGCCTCGGTGGCGCCGGGCAGGTTCCCGAGCTCGCGCCGAGCCGTCCCCAGGCTGCCGAGGGCGAGCACGAGGGCGGCGGGCGCGGCGGCCGCGCGGGCGGTGAGGGCGGCCTCGGCGGCCAGCCGCTCGACCTCCGGCCACCGGCCCTGCTCGGAGGCGATGCGGGCCCGGCCGTCGAGCACCCGGGCGAGCAGGGCACCGTCGTCGGTGCGCCGGGCCAGGGCCTCGGCTTCCTCGGCCCGCGCCGCGCCCTCGTCGTGTCGGCCCACCTGCCGGAGCGTGTTCGACAGGTTCACGAGCGCCTCGGTCTCGGCGTGGAGGTCGCCGGCCTCGGCCGCCCACGCCCGGTAGGCCTCGAAGGCGGCCAGGGCGCCGAGCGGATCGCCGGTGTCGGCGGCCACGGTGGCCTGGCCCACCAGCGCGGCGGCGACGCCCTGGGCATCGCCCGTGCCGCGCGCGATCGCCTCCTGCTCGGCCATCAGCGCTCGGGCGTCGGCGAAGCGGCCCCGCTGGCGCAGCAGCCCGGCCCGGTTGCCGAGGCTGGCCTGCAGCTCGGCCAGGTCGCCCGCCGCCCGGCTGCGCGTCGCCTCCTCCTCGAGGAGGGGGAGCGCACCGTCGAGGTCGCCGCGGTCGCGGAGGGCGAGGCCGAGGTTGCCGAGCGCGGCGCGCAGCACGACCTCGTCGCCCGCGCCGCGGGCCAGCTCGATCGCCTCCCGCAGGGGTGGCTCGGCCCCCAGCAGGTCGCCCTGCAGCCAGAGGGCGGCGCCCAGGTTCAGCAGCGAGCCCCGCAGGCGGGCGGCGCCTCGCTCGACGCCGGCGGCAGCCTCCGCTCGGTGGTGCTCGACGAGGAACCGGTTGAGGGCGAGGGCCTCGGTCGGGTGGCCCGCATCGGTGACCAGGCGGGCCACCGCCCACGCGGCGTCGGGGTGCGCGGCCGGGTCGTCGAGGACCGGCCGGTACGCGTCGACGACCGAGCGGCCCGCCTCCGACGCCCGAGCCCACAGCGTTCGGAGGTCGCGTGGCGCGTGGGGGTAGGCGATCGCCAGGTACCCAAGGTCGCCGATCGTGCGCACGAGCCCGTCGACGTCGCCGGCGGCGAGCTGGGCCCAGGGCAGCTCCTCGACCACCCGCGGGCCGAGCGGCTGCGACGCGAAGTGGGAGGCCAGACGAGCGTGCGCGGCCTGGCGCTGGCCCTCGCCGGCCAGGTAGCGGTCCTCCACCGCCCGGCGGTGGAGCGGGGTCGCGAACCCGAGCAGGCCCGAGCGGGTGACCAGCCCGTCCTCGGCGGCGAGCACCAGCGGCGACCAGATCGCCCCGGGCAGCGGGTCGTCGCCCGACGCGAGGAGGTCGAGCAGCTCCGGTTCGGCGAGGCCTCGACGAGCGGCCCACACCGCGGTCATCGCGTCGCGGACCAGCCCGGGGCGGTCGCGCTCGAAGTCCCGCTCGTAGCGCTCGAGCACCTGCTCGAGCAGGTCATCGACCGTCCGGGCCGAGAGGTACCGCTCGATGACCTCGCCCAGGGTGAAGTGGTCGCCGTGCTGGCGCAGCTCGTCGAGGACGGTGCGCAGGAACAGCGGGGTGCCCGTCTGGGGCGCGGCGGCCAGGCGATCGACGTGGACGCGGTCGAGGCCCTTCGACCAGCGGCCGAGGAACGAGGCGATGAACGCCCGCCGCTCGGCATCGTCGAGCGGCGGGACCTCGGCCACCGCCCAGCCCCGGCGCAGGACCTCGTCGGTGGTCCGGCTCGACGCGCTCGTGAGCACGAGGCGCAGGCCCGCCGGTACCTGGAGCGGAAGCCAGGTCAGGTCGGGAGCCCCGTCGACGTCGAGCAGCAGCTCGCACCCGTCGACGACGACGGCGAGCTGAGCCCAAATCTCGCCCCGAAGCGCTCGATCGCGCCGAACAACGGCGCGCGGCGCCGGCAACGGCATCGTCGGGCAGCGTGGCCGGGTCGGGCGGTTCGCCGCCCGCCGCGACGGTGAGGGCGATCGTGAGCCGGCCCGCCAGGTTCCGCCAGTCGGCGGCGTCCGACGTCGCCCCCACGTGGTGCACGACGGCGCCCTCCGGTGCCCACGACGCGACGAGCGGGGTGAGGTCCGCGCCCGCCTCCGCCGCGAGCAGCAGCGGCGGTCCGTCGCCGGCGAGGTGCTGGTCGAGGCGCCCTCGCAGCGCCGGTCGGTCGATGTGGCCGGCGCGCCGGGCCGCCCCGTAGGCGCGGTGGGCGGCGGCGTCGCGCGCGGCGACGTCCGGCGCGTCGTCCTCGGGGAACAGCCGGTCGACGAGGGCGAGGAGCTCGCCGAGGACCTGTTCGCCGAGCTCGGCGGGCGACGCGTAGTCGGCCCAGGGATGGCCCGAGGCGCGCACGCGGTCCTTCAGCGCGGCCTGCTTCGCCGTCGCCTCCGGCGTCTCCTCGGCGTCGGGGGCGCCGTCGTCGACGAGCAGGTGGAAGAAGGCGTGGCCGGCCGCGTCGGGATCGTTGAGGACGCCGTGGAGCACCTCCATCTCGGTGACCGAGGTGCCGTCGAGCTCGCGCAGCCAGGGCAGGTGGTCGGCGAGGTCGTCGGGCAGCTCCTCGGGCACCCAGCCGTAGCGGCGGCCGAGCAGGCCGAGGAAGAACGGGCGGCTGCGGTCGATCTCCGCGAGGCAGATGGGGAGGACGGCGCCCTCGGCCTTCTGCTCGTCGGTGACGCCCCACCGGAGGTCGACCTCCGACCAGCCGACGCCGCGCTCCTCGCAGCGGCGCCGCACCAGCGGGAACACCCGCTTGACCAGCTCCTCGCGCTCGGCCTGCATGTCGCGGAAGGTGGACGACACGAACACCCGGATCGCCCGCTCGGTCCCCACCCCGTCGGTCATGGCGCCCATGCTGCCAGGGGTCGCGCCCGGGCGCCGTCGGGCGGCCAACTTGCGAAAACTGAAACGTGTTCTATTGTGCGTGCTGTGACGGAACCGCAGGCACCAGGGGACATCCTCCGCGCCCCGCTCATCATCGAGTACCCGTTCAAGCGGACGACCGGCCCGGTCATCGGCGCCTTCCTCACCGGCCTGCGCGAGCAGGTCCTGGTGGGGTCCAAGGCGCTCGACGGTCGGGTCATCGTGCCGCCCGCCGAGTTCGACCCGGTCACCGGGGACGACCTCACCGAGCTGGTGGAGGTGGGGCCCGAGGGCACCGTCTCGACGTGGGCGTGGGTGACCGCGCCCCACGCCAAGCACCCGCTCGACGAGCCGTTCGCCTGGGCGCTGATCGTGCCCGACGGCGCCGACACGCCGATGCTCGGTGCCGTGAAGGCGCCCGGCATGGACGCCGTCGCCGCCGGCACCAAGGTCCGGCCGGTGTGGGCGGAGGAGCGCGAGGGGCGCATCGAGGACATCGCCCACTGGGAGGTGGTCGCATGACCGAGATCTCGCTGCCCGAGTCGCTCCGCGACGTCGAGCCCGTCCGCAGCGTGCGCACCCCGGCCCAGCTCGACTACGAGTTCACCGCCGGCGACGCCACCACCCGCTTCCTCCGGGGCATCACCCAGAAGAAGATCATCGGCCAGCAGGCCAACGAGCACAGCCGGGTCTACGTGCCGCCGCGCGGCGCCGATCCGGAGCTGGGCGCCGCCACCCCGATCGAGGTCGAGGTCGCCCAGGTGGGCACTGTCGTGTCGTTCTGCGTGGTCAACCTGCAGTTCTACGGCTCGGTGATGGAGATCCCCTACACGAGCGCCCTGATCCTGCTCGACGGGGCCGACCTGGCGATCATGCACCTGATCCAGGAGATCCCCGCCCACGAGGTGCGCATCGGCATGCGCGTCGAGGCCGTGTGGCGCGATGACGAGGACATCGAGCCGACGCTCGAGTCGATCAAGTGGTTCCGCCCCAACGGCGAGCCCGACGACCCCGACGTCCGCATCCCGGGCGAGAAGCGCGGCACGGGCCTGGGCTCGTGGCCGGGCGGGGTCGCCCCCACGGAGCTGGTCGTCCGCAACCCTCGCACCGGCGAGGGCGGCACCGCGGAGTTCGGAGGAGAGGGCTGATGCGCGACATCGCCGTCATCGGGTTCCACCAGACGCCAGCGCGGCGTCGGGTCGAGGACCTCAACGAGGTCGAGATGCTGATGCCCGCCATCCACGGCGTGCTCGACCAGCTCGACATGACGATCGACGACATCGGGTTCACCTGCTCGGGGTCCACGGACTACCTGGCCGGCATGGCCTTCTCGTTCGTGTCGACGCTCGACGGCGTCGGCCCGTGGCCTCCCATCCAGGAGAGCCACGTCGAGATGGACGGCGCCTGGGCCCTCTACGAGGCCTGGGTCAAGCTCCAGCTCGGCGAGATCGACACCGCCCTCGTCTACTGCTACGCCAAGAGCTCGCCCGGCGATCTGCCGATGGTGCTCACCCGCCAGCTCGACCCGTACACGGTGGGCCCGCTGTGGGCCGACTCGGTGAGCCTGGCTGCCCTGCAGGCCCAGGCGCTGCTGCAGTCGGGGAAGGCCACCGAGGCCGACCTCGCGGCGGTGGCCGCCCGGTCGCGCAAGAGCGCCATGGACAACCCGAACGCCCAGCTCGCGTGGGATCGTCCCGCCGACGAGCTGCTCGCCGAGCCGTACCACATCGCCCCGCTGCGCAAGCACGACTGCCCGCCGATCACCGACGGCGCCGCGGCGATCGTGCTCGCCGCCGGCGACGTGGCTCGCGCCAAGGTCGAGCGACCGGCCTGGATCCGCGGCATCGACCACCGCGTCGAGCCGATCCACCTCGGCCTGCGCGACCTCACGGTCAGCGAGTCGACCCGGATCGCCGCCGAGAAGGCCGGCGTGGCGGCCGGCAAGGTCGACGTGGCCGAGATCCACGCCCCCTTCACCCACCAGGAGCTGATCCTGGCCGAGGCGATGGGGCTGGGCGACGACGTCGCCGTCAACCCGTCGGGTGGGGCGCTCGCCGCCAACCCGATGATGACCGCCGGGCTCATCCGCATCGGCGAGGTCTTCAACCGCATCAAGGCGGGCACGGCGGACCGGGGCGTGGCCCACGCCACGAGCGGCCCGTGCCTCCAGCAGAACCTGGTCTGCGTCCTCGAGGGAGAGAGCTGATGGGTCACGAGCGCGTTGCCGTCGTCGGCATCGGACAGACGAAGCACTCCGCCACCCGAGGCGACGTGTCCATGGCCGGCCTCGTGCGCGAGGCCGCCCAGCGGGCCCTCGCCGATGCCGAGATGACCTGGGCCGACATCGACGCCGTGGTCATCGGCAAGGCCCCCGACTTCTTCGAGGGCGTGATGATGCCCGAGCTGTTCCTGGCCGACGCGCTGGGCTGCACGGGCAAGCCGATGTTCCGGGTGCACACCGCCGGCTCGGTGGGCGGCTCGACCGCCATCGTCGCCAGCCAGCTGGTGTCGTCGGGCATCCACGAGCGGGTGCTCACGGTGGCCTTCGAGAAGCAGTCCGAGTCCGAGGCCATGTGGGCGCTGTCGCTGCCCATCCCGTTCACGCCCCCGCTCCACGCCGGCGCCGGCGGGTACTTCGCCCCGCACGTGCGCTCCTACATCCGCCGCTCCGGTGCCCCCGACCACATCGGGATGCTGGTGGCGCTGAAAGATCGCCAGAACGGCCTGAAGAACCCCTACGCCCACCTGCACGAGCCCGACATCTCGTTCGACTCCATCAAGGAGTCGATGATGCTGTGGGACCCGATCCGCTACGCCGAGACGTGCCCCAGCTCCGACGGCGCCTGCGCCCTCGTGCTCGGCTCCGAGAAGGTGGCCGACGAGGCCGCCGCCCAAGGCCGCAAGCCGGCGTGGGTGCAGGGCACGGCGATGCGCTCCGAGCCGACCCTGTCGGCCGAGCGCGACACGGTGCTGCCGCTCGGCGGGGCCCTGTGCGCCGCCGACGTCTACAAGCAGGCCGGCATCACGAACCCCCGCAAGGAGGTCGACGCCGTCGAGATGTACGTGCCGTTCTCCTGGTTCGAGCCGATGTGGCTGGAGAACCTCGGGTTCGCCGAGCCGGGCGAGGGCTGGAAGATGACCGAGGCGGGGGCCACCGCCCTCGACGGCGACCTGCCGGTGAACATGTCGGGCGGGGTGCTCTGCACCAACCCGATCGGCGCCTCGGGCATGCTCCGCTTCGGCGAGGCGGCCATGCAGGTGCGGGGCACGGCCGGCGAGCACCAGGTCGACGGCGTCCGCAAGGCGGTGGGCCACGCCTACGGCGGCGGCTCGCAGTTCTTCGCCATGTGGGTGGTGGGCGCCGACAAGCCCTGACCCGAGCACGCTGGAGCCGCGCCGGCTCCCACGATCCGGGCTCCCCCCGGGCCGTCGGCCTCGCCTCGACCCACACAGGGGCGGGGCCGATGCGCGCCCGGGATCCCTTTCGACCCCTCCGCATCGAGCCGATGGAGGAGCACGCCGAGCGCGCCGTCGCGCCCCGGCGGGAGGGACGTGCGATGGAGACGGTCGAGGAGCGACGCCGAACCGCCCGCTCGTCGCGTCCGACGGCGCCGCCGCGGGCATCGCTCGCGGCCAAGGTGCGGTACCGATTCGACCTGGCCCTGGCCCGCGGTCCGCTGGTGGTGATCGGCTACCTGGGCCTGGTCATGCTGGCGATCATCGCGGCCGCGTCGGTGGTCATGTGGGTGCTGCGGCTCAAGGGGGTCAACGGTGGCGAGCCGATCAGCGATCCCTTCGACGCCTTCTGGCAGGCGCTGCTGCGCGTGGTCGACTCGGGCACCTTCGCCGCCGACGCCACGTGGCCCACCCGGCTCTTGGGCCTGCTCATCACCCTCTGCGGCATCTTCCTGGCCGGCAGCCTCATCGGGCTCATCGCCACCGCGGTCGACCAGCAGATCGAGCGGCTGCGCAAGGGTCGCTCGCGGGTGCTCGAGCACGGCCACACCCTGGTGCTGGGCTGGTCGCCGCGGCTGCCCACCGTCCTGTCGGAGCTGGTGGAGGCCAACGCCAACCACCGTCGGGCGGCGGTGGTGGTGCTGTCGCAGCTGCCCAAGGACGAGATGGAGGACGAGCTGCGGGTGCGGGTGCCCGACACCCGCACCACGAGGGTGGTGTGCCGCACCGGCGACCCGTCGCGCCCGGCGGACCTCGAGATGGTCAACCTCGCCGGGGCCCGCTCGGTGATCGTCCTCGCCGGCGACGACGGCGATGCCGGGGTGGTGAAGGCCGTGCTCGCCGTGCGCAGCGCCGACCCGCGGTTCGCCCACGCCCACGTGGTCGCCGAGATGGAGGATGCGGGCAACGCCGACACCCTGCGGGCGCTGACCGAGGGGCGGATCGTCACCGTGCGAGCCGACGACATCATCGCCGAGTTGACGGCTCAGGCCTGCCACCAGGCTGGGCTCGCCGACGTGTTCCGCGAGCTCCTCGACTTCCGGGGCGGCGAGATCTACTTCACCCGGGTGCCCGAGCTCGACGGGGTGGCCTACGCCGACGCCCTGCTCGCCTTCGAGGAGTCCTCGGTCCTGGGCTGGGTCGGCCCCGACGGCGTGGTCGAGCTCAACCCGGACCCGTCGGCGCCGTTCCCGGTCGGGGCCGAGGTCGTCACCGTCTCCGAGGACGACGACCAGGTGGCCTTCACCGGGCTCGTCGAGCGGCCGCAGCTCGAGGTCGATCCGTCCCGCCCGTACGTCGAGCCGCCCCAGCACGTGCTGATCATCGGGTGGAGCGACCTGGGCCCGGCGGTCGTGGCCGAGCTCGACGAGTTCATGGCCCCCGGCTCGAACCTCGACCTCGTGGTGGACCCGACGCTGGCCGGCTGCGAGCTCGACGCGCTGGACCCGCCGCTCCCGCCGGTGGCGAACGGCGTCGTGCGGTTGCACGAGGGAGGGCGCGGCCCCCACGGGCTGCTGGCCATGCTCGCCGAGCGCCCGGTCGACCAGGCCATCGTCCTCGGCTACCGCGGCGGGGTGCCGGTCCCGGAGGCCGACGCCCGCACCATGCTCACGCTGCTCACGCTTGACAAGGCCTTCGCCGGGCGCGAGCCGCGGCCCCGGGTGGTGGCCGAGGTGCTCGACCGGGCGAACGTGGCGGTCGCCCAGACCACCGGCGTGTCGGACTTCATCGTGAGCGACGAGCTCTCGAGCCTGATGATCGCCCAGCTGGCCGAGCGCCTCGAGCTGCACCGCGTGTTCGACGAGCTGTTCGACGCCGAGGGCTGCTTCCTGACGCTCAACCCGGCCGCCCTGTACGCGCCCGAGGGGCGGGTGCCCTACGCCGAGGTGGTGGCGGCCGCGTCGGTGCGGCGCGAGACCGCCCTGGGCTGGCGCATCGCCGCAACGGGCACCGTCGTGGTGAACCCGTCGAAGTCGGCGCAGGTGCAGCTCGGGGCCACCGACCAGGTCCTGGTGCTCGCGCCCCGCTGAGCCCCCTCCTCTGGCAACCTCTCGTCCCGTGCCCTCCACCACCCCCGGCCTCGCCATCGCGGGCCTGCGCAAGGCCTTCGGGCCGGTGGAGGCCGTCGCCGGCATCGACCTCGAGGTGGCCGCAGGCGAGACGATCGCCCTGCTGGGGCCGAACGGCGCCGGCAAGTCCACGACGATCGACCTGGTGCTCGGGCTCGCCGAGCCCGACGCCGGGGCCATCGAGGTGTTCGGTCGCTCCCCGCGCGCCGCCTGCGATGCCGGGATCGTCGGCGCCATGCTCCAGACCGGCGGGCTCCTGCGGGAGCTGACGGTGCGGGAGCTGCTCTCGGTGATGGGGTCGATGTACCCGCGCGCCACCGGCGTGGAGGAGGTCGTGAAGCTGGCCGACATCGGCGAGCTGGCCGACCGCCGCACCCACCAGCTCTCCGGCGGCGAGACCCAGCGGGTGCGCTTCGCCCTCGCCCTGGTGTCGGACCCGGACCTGCTCGTGCTCGACGAGCCGACGGTCGCCATGGACGTGAACGCCCGGCACGGGTTCTGGACGGCGATGCGGGAGTTCGCGTCGCGGGGCAAGACGGTGCTCTTCGCCACCCACTACCTCGACGAGGCCGACGCCTGGGCCGATCGCATCGTGATGCTGGCCCGGGGTCGCATCGTCGCCGACGGCTCGGCCAGCGAGATCGGCGCCCTGGTCGGGTCGAAGGTGGTGCGGGCGACGCTGCGCGAGGCCGACCTCGACGCGCTCCGTGCCCTGCCCGGGGTGGCGGCGATCGCCCGTCACGGCGACACGGTCGAGCTGACGTGCACGGATTCCGACGCGGCGCTGCGCGCCCTGCTGGCCGCCGAGCCCGAGGCGTGCGACCTCGAGGTCCGCAGCGCGGGGATCGAGGCGGCCTTCCTGGCCCTCACGGGCGACGTCGAGCCCACCGCGGACCCCGAGCGGGTGGCGTGATGGTCGCGTACGCCCGCTCGGAGGTGCTCCGGACGTTCCGCAACACGCGGTTCCTCGTGTTCTCGCTCGCGTTCCCGCTGGTGCTGTTCGTGATCATCGCCGGTCCCAACCGCCACGAGGACATCCTCGGCGTGCCGATCCCGCTCTACTTCATGGGGGGCATGACCGCCTTCGGCTCGATGATGGCGGTGGTCTCGTCAGGGGGTCGGATCGCCGCCGAGCGCCAGATCGGCTGGAACCGCCAGCTGCGGCTCACGCCGCTGCGGCCCGCCACCTACCTCGCGACCAAGGTGCTCTGCGGCTACCTGCTCGCCGGCCTGACCATCGTGCTCGTCGGTGCGGTCGGGATCGCGCTCGGCGTCCGCCTCAGCGTGGGGGAGTGGGTTGCGACCGTCGCCCTCGTCCTCGTCGGGCTGGCCCCCTTCGCCGCGTTCGGGGTGGCGGCCGGGCACCTGGTCAGCGTCGACTCGCTGGGGCCGCTCGTGGGCGGGGTCACCTCGATCCTCGCCCTCCTCGGCGGCGCGTGGGGCCCGATCGCCAGCCGCGGCGCCCTGCTCACCGTGTCCAAGGCCACCCCGTCGTACTGGCTCACCGCGGCGAGCCGGACGGGGCTGCGAGGTGCGGGCTGGCCGCTGCAGGGCTGGCTCGTGGTCGCCGTCTGGACCGTGGCGATGACGGCGCTGGCGACGTGGGCCTACCGCCGCGACACCGGTCGGATCTGACCTCGGGGCTCAGGTCGGGTCGGCGAGGAGGGCGGCGCCCGAGCGCGAGACGTGGTCGTGGAGGCGGAAGGTGTTCGGGTCGAGCTCGGCGGGACCTCGGGTGACGCGGACGAGGTGGCGGTCGATCTGGACCGAGCGCACCACGGACGGGTCCGCCGTGGCGAGGGTGAGCTCGAAGGCGAGCCGGGTGAGGGCGGTACCGCCAGGCCACCAGCCGGCAGCGGCCTCGGGGTCGGCGGCGGCCAGGTCGGCCGCAGCATCGTGGTGGGCCCAGTCCCAGTCCTCGATGGCGTAGACCCCGCCGGGTCGCAGCCGCGGGAACAGCAGGTCGAACGACGCGAGCGTCTCGTCGTAGCGGTGCGAGGCGTCGTCGAGGACCAGGTCGAGCGGTTCGGGGCCCATCGGCGCGAGCGCGGCGAGCAGGGCGTCGCGATCGCTCTGGTCCACGCCGTAGACCGCATGCACCCGATCGCCGAGGCCGCGGGTCTCGATCAGCCGGTCGAGCGGCCCGATCCGCTCGGTGGCGAGGTCCACGGCCACCAGCTGGTCGGGCCGGGCGTGGAGGGCGAAGAGGGCGGCGCTGCCGCCCTGGGCGATGCCCAGCTCGACGATCCGCTTGGCACCGAGGCGGTCGATCAGCCGCAGCGACGCCTCGAGCAGCGGCCGGGTCTTCCAGATGACGAAGCGCTCGTCGGTGGTGAGGTCGCCGCGGAAGACGGCGACGAGGAACTCGGTGCCGTCGACGCGCAAGCGCGAGCCGTCCCAGGTGAGCTCCCCATCCCCCATGGGGAGCGACGCTAGATCAATCGGCCTTCGCGGCGCCGGTGTACTTGGCCGAGGCCGTGGCCTTCGCCGGGGAGTCGTCGAGCTTCTCGGGCCAGTAGGGCGGCGGGAACACCGTGCGCTCGTCGCCGGTCTCCTCCGCGTAGAACTGCGAGTACCACTTGCGGAACTTCATGAAGGGCCCGTCGGTGTCGGCCAGGGCCGGGCGCACCAGGTGGGCCTTGTGCTCCCACACCGGGATGTCCTCGACGAACTGGCGGTCGACCTCGGCGGCGAACGCATCGCCCACCGACGAGTTGGTGGCGGCGTCGCCCAGGTTCTTGACGTAGAAGTGGAAGCGGGTCTCGGTCTGGCCACCGGTGATCGGCGTCGAGGCGCTCACCAAGATGGTGTCGATGATCCCGTTGAAGCGCACGATGCTCGATCCGGGGCCCATCTGCTGGGCGTTGATCTGGCCCTCGACCACCCCGCGGGGCGTCGGGAACTTCTGGATCGATTCCATGAAGGTCTGGTGGGCCTCCATGTCGTAGCGGACGATCTCGGGCACCTCGGCGGTGTTGTGCACGTAGCGGAAGTGGGCCGAGTCGACGGCGTTCTCGGCCATCTCCTGGATGCCGGCCTCGACGACGTGCTTGGTCTTCTTCGGGCCGACGAAGTCGTCGGTGAGGATGTCGGTGACCGGCTCCATCGCCCACATCGGCGGGGCGTCGTGGGGGTGGAACCAGGCGAAGATGAAGCCGTTGACCTCGGTGACCGGATAGGTCTTGAGCTTGGCCTTCTTGTTGGTGCGCTCCGAGTAGGGGATGGCGGCGTTGTCGCCCTCGCCGTCGAAGAGCCAGCCGTGGAACGGGCACTCGATCTGGCACTGCTTCACCACGCCGCCGTGGCCGAGGTGGGCGCCGAGGTGCGGGCAGAAGGCGTCCTGCACGTGGGCCTCGCCCGTCTCGTCGCGCCACACCACCAGGTGGGTGTCCCAGTAGAAGGCGGCCTTGGCCTGCCCGACGGCCAGGTCGTCGGTCTCCGACACGGAGAACCACCCGTACGGCTTGGTGAACGGGTAGCGGTTGGCAGCGGCGTCAGCCATGGTCTCCCCTGCGGTCGAGCCGAAAACTAGAACGCGTTCTAGCGTAGCGGTCGACGGTGCCCGTTGGAAGTGACGAAGGTCCGCGCTACGGGTCGAGCTTGAAGACCCGCATCGCGTTCTCCCGCAGGAACTTCGGCCACACCTCGTCGCGGAACGGGACCTCCGGGAGCTCGGCGAAGATGCGGCCGAGGTCGATGCCCATCGGGAAGTAGCCGGCGTACATGACCTTGTCGGCGCCGCGGGTGTTGGCGAAGTCGACGATCGCCTTCGGGTAGTAGCGGGGCGCGAAGGCCGAGGTCGAGTAGTAGAGGTTCGGCCACTTCAACATGAGCTTGGCGGCGAGGTCGGCCCACGGCTCGGCCCCGTGGCGCATCACGAACCGGAGCTCGGGGAAGAACCAGCACACCTCGTCGATGAGCTCGGTCATCTGGCACGCGCTCGGCACCCGCGGGCCGGCGATCCCCGTCGTGCAGCAGATCGGGATGTCGAGCTCGATGCACTTGGCGTAGATGGGGAAGAACCTCTTGTCGTCGATCGCCACCTGCGGGTAGAGCCCGGCGGGGAAGGCGATGGCCGTCTTGATGCCCAGGGTCTCGTAGGCCTTGGTCAGGTCCCAGGTGGCGGCCATGCCCCGGTTCGGGTCCACGTTGAAGCAGCCGAAGAACCGGTCGGGGTGCTCGCGCAGCGCCCGACGGCTGGCCGTCTCCTCGAAGCCGCAGCCCACCATGGCCCGCTCGATGCCGTGGCGGTCCATGAGCTCGAGCGTGGCGGCCACCGGATCGGGCGCCTCGTCGAGGTGGGGGACCGCCTTGAACATGTACTCCGCCGGCATCTCGTAGTCCTTGGACTCCTCGCGGAGCTGCGGCTTCAGGAACTCGTACCAGTCGCGCTGCTCGGTGGAGGGGATGTCGAGCATGAGGTCGATGACGCCGACGTCGGTGGGCATGGCCATCGGGCGACCCTACCGCCGAAGTAGAACGCGTTCTCGTTTCGCCGTCCGGCCTCGTGCCCTGGCCGCTACGGTGCCGAGCCATGGCTGAGGATCTGAAGCTCGGGTTGGTGCTGGGGTACTGGTTCGCGGGGCCGCCCGCCGGGGTCCCCGAGATGCTCGCGGCGGCGGAGGACCTCGGGTTCGACTCGATCTGGTCGGCGGAGGCCTACGGCTCGGACTGCTTCACCCCGCTGGCCTGGTACGGCTCGCAGACGACGACCGCCAAGCTGGGCACGGCGGTGTGCCAGATGTCGGCCCGCACGCCGGTCGCCACCGCGATGTCGGCGCTCACGCTCGACCACCTCTCGGGCGGCCGCTTCCAGCTCGGCCTGGGGGCGTCGGGCCCCCAGGTGGTCGAGGGCTGGTACGGCCAGCCGTACCCCCGGCCGCTCGAGCGCACCCGGGAGTACATCGAGATCGTGCGGCGCGTGCTCGCCCGCGAGGAGCCCCTCGAGTTCCAGGGCAAGCACTTCCAGCACCCCCGGTTCGGCGAC
This sequence comes from Acidimicrobiales bacterium, assembly GCA_041394165.1. GTDB lineage: Bacteria > Actinomycetota > Acidimicrobiia > Acidimicrobiales > Iamiaceae > Aquihabitans. Next base: position 205,192 of record JAWKIT010000004.1, on the reverse strand, counting down.
GACACCACCGGGCTCGGCAAGCCGCTGAAGAGCATCACCCACCCGCTGCGGGCCGACCTGCCGATCCTCCTCGGTGCCGAGGGCCCCAAGAACGTGGCGCTCGCCGCCGAGATCGCCGATGGCTGGCTGCCGATCTTCCTGTCGCCCTCGCTCGACGTCCACTACCGCGAGTGCCTGGCCGAGGGCTTCGCCCGGCCCGGTGCCCGGCGCACGCTGGAGACCTTCGAGATCCCGAACCTCGTGAACATCGTCGTGGGCGACGACGTGGAGGCGTGCGCCGACGTGGTGCGGATGTTCCTCGGCTTCTACATCGGCGGGATGGGGGCCAAGGAGGTCAACTTCCACGCCAACCTCTTCGCCCGCATGGGCTACGGCGACGCGGTGGAGGAGATCCAGGACCTGTTCCTCGCCGGGCGCAAGGACGAGGCGATCAAGAAGGTGCCGCTGGCGCTGGTGGAGGACGTGGCCATGGTCGGCCCGCTCGACAAGGTCCGCGAGGAGCTCGACGAGAAGTGGCGCAAGACGGCCATGACCACGCTGCTGGTGAACGGCGGTCCCGATCACCTGCGGATGGTGAAGGACCTGGTTCAGGGCTGAGCGGCGGTCGCCGCGGCGGCCCCTCGGGTCAGGGCCCAGCCCAGCGGGCGACGTAGGCCGGGTCGGCCAGCAGCTCGAGCGGCACGGTGCGGTACGGGTCGGCCTCGGCGAGCCAGCGAGCCCGCTCGGCGGCCGTCGGCAGCCGGCCCACCATGGCGAACGCGGCGGTGATCGGGCGCACGATGGGTGCCGAGCGGCCGACGTGCTCGCTCGACTCCGACATCTGGGCCATCACCGTGCCGCGGGGCGTGCCGGCCGCCACCTTGCGGGTCCAGTAGCTGACACCGCCCGGGTCGCCCGCCCGATCGAAGACGTTGCGGTAGACCAGCTCGACGAACGCTCGGTCCGAGAGGGCGCCGTACCGGCGGACGAACTCGGACGAGCGGGCGAACCGCTCGGCGACGTCGACCAACCGGACGCCGGCGGCCCGGCGCCGCGCCCAGTAGTCGAGGCCGCCGCGGTCGGGGTCGCGGAGGAAGAAGGCGCGGTAGAGGCGCACGAGCGGCTCGACCCGTTCGACGGCGGCGCCGCTGCCCAGGAGCTCGACCAGCTCGTCGCCTGCGGTGCGGTCGCCGGTGCTGAGGTCGTCGATCCTGGCCTGGCGCGCTGCGGGTGTGACCGGACGTTGGTGGAGGGGGGCGATCTGGGCGTCGACGAAGGCGTCGAGGCTCGAGAAGGGGAGGACGGTGCGGACCTCGCCGCCTGGCTCCTCGTCGTCGCCCTGCGCGTTGAACGGGACCACGGCGAACCCGAGCACGGGACCGTGGGGGAGCCCGGTGAGCGTGGCCGAGGTGGATCCGGCACCGTCGACGACCGTCGACCAGCTGCCGGCCGAGGCGCTCGCGGCGACGATGCGGTACCCCGAGGGCTGCTGGTTCGCCCGCCCGGCGGTGCAGGGCGAGAAGGTGACCGCCACCGTGCCGGGCGTCGTGGTGCGCACGCTCGGGACCGGCGGAGGGCAGACCGGCTGGCTGGGGCGGAACGGGAGGATCGCCCCCCGGGCCGACGACGAGAAGGTCGTGTTGTTCGGGTAGCGGCAGCAGGTGTCGCGGTCGGCGTAGGCGACCTCGGTGCCGTCGCCGATCGCCCGGAGGTCGGTGACGCCGCCGCCGATCACGGTCCACGGGAAGCTCGGGTCGCCCCCGGGTGAGAGCGACGCCCGAGCGCGGTGGGCCCGTCGGCCGCGAACGCTGCGACGACGACCGGCGGGGACCGAGGCCGAGGGAACAGCGCCGGGCGGGCGGTCGTGCCCGCCACCGATCCAGCGCATCGACGGCGACCCGGCTCCGGGAGGTCGATCGGGAGCGAGGGATCGGTGCCCGACGAGGCTCCACACCCACCGATCCGTCCTCGAGGTGGCGGGTCACCGTGAAGGCGGCGGGCGACCCGGCGCGGCAGGCGACGGCGAAGCCGCCGTCGGCGCAGCCCCACGGCTCCCGGAGACGTGCAGCCCGTCGACACGGCGAGGTCGTCCGGGCCGCTCTCGGCGCTGGCAGACAGCTCGCCGTCGACGTCGAGGGCCAGCAGGCGGCCGGACGCGTCGACGTCGGCCCCCTGGAGCTCGTCGACCGCCAGGTCGAAGCGGCCCGGACGGTGCCGTCCGCGCCCACCCAGCCGAGCGGATCGCCGCCCTGGCGGTGAGGAGCCGATCCGTCGTCGAGGGCCTGGCCGATCGGTGGGGCGTCGGCCACCGAGGGCGGTGCCGGCCAGCACCGCCCCGCCGCCGCGCTCGGTCGTAGCGGACGAACCAGCGGTCCGCCGCGCGTCGCTCGCCGCAGCCCTCGGCTCGCCAGGCGGTGGTCACCGTCCAGGTGTCGTCTGCGGCGATGCCCCGGCTCTCGATGCCTGCGTCGAGGCACCTCGGGGATCGGGCGGTAGGATGGCGGCCAGGCCCCGCTGGCCGCCGTGGAGCCATAGGGCCGCGTCGGGGATGCCGGTGGCCTGAGGAGTCGCCCCGCGCCACGAGCAGCGGCCGGCGGTGCCGCCCTCGCTGCTCCAGCCGACGGCCTCCACCTGGCGGCCGAGGGCGTCGACCCAGGTGACGGCTCGAACGACGAGGCCCCGGTTCGGATGGCGATCGCGCCCGCAGGCGGCGCCACCAGCGGGGTCACCGCGAGGGAGGCGATCGCTGCTGCGACCGCCGCCATCGTCCGTCGTCGGGTCCCGGTTCGTCGCGCCGTCGCCATCGGGCCACGGTACCCGGGCCGTCAGCGCATCTTCGAGAAGCGCCGGGTGGCCAGGAAGCCGAACACCACGAGGATCGCCGCCGACCACAGCAGGGCGGCGACCGTCCAGTAGGCGGTCGAGTGGCCGATGCCGAGCTGGTCGACCCCGCCCACCATGTGGGCGCGCACGGCGTGGATCACGACCGAGACGGGCTGGTTGGCGGCGAAGGGCTGCATCCACCCGGGCATCGACTCGACGGGGACGTTGGCGCTGGAGATGAAGGAGAACGGGATCACCAGCATCGACATGCCCTGCGCCGCCTGGGCGTTGCCCGCCACGAGGCCGATCGTGATGAAGACCCACGTGAAGCAGTAGCCGGCGACGAACATCAGGACGAACCCGGTCAGGACCCCGAGGGCCGAGCCGTCGGGCCGCCAGCCGACGAGCACGCCGACGATGGCGGTCACGAAGATGCCCCAGACCACGAGCGCGCCGTCGGCGAGGGAGCGGCCGGTCATGACGGCGCCGCGCGGGATGGGCAGCGACCGCAGGCGGTCGTGGACCCCGGTGTCGGCCTCCTCGGCCACGCCGGCCGCCGCGCTCATCCCCGTCCAGAGGATCACGGTCGTCAGGAACCCCGGGACGAGGAAGTCGACGTAGTCGAGGGGCAGCCCGCGGCCGATCGCCCCACCGAACACGTAGCGGAACATGAACAGGAACAGCGCGCCCTGGATCGATCCCATGAACAGGATCTGCGGGGTGCGGAAGAAGCTGAGCAGGGTGCGCCGGGAGGTGGTGATCGCCGTGGTCGCGAACCCGGCGCCCGGGGCGTGGGCCCGGGGCGCCGCCGAGCGGGCGGTGGTGGCATCGGTGGTCATCGTGGTCATGGTCGTCCTCCTCAGGCCGCGTCGGCCGGCTGGCCGGTCAGGGTCAGGAACACCTCGTCGAGCGTCGGGCGGCGCAGCCCGATGTCGTCCGCGGCGATGTCGCGCTCGTCGAGCATCCGCACCACGACCGCGAGCTGCTCGGCTCCGGTCACCGCGGCGGTCGCCCGGTGGGTGTCCTCGTGTACCCGTGGCGGCTCGCTGCCCACGGTGGCGAGCACCTCGGCCACCGCGGCGAGGTCCTCGGGGTCTCGAGGCCGCACCTCGATCACGTCGCTCCCGCCCATGGTCTTCAGCTCGTCGGGGGTGCCCGAGGCGATGACCCGTCCGTGGTCGATGATCACGATGTCTCGCGCCAGCTGGTCGGCCTCCTCGAGGTACTGCGTCGTGAGCAGCACGTCGGTGCCGTCGGCCACCAGGGCCCGGATGGCGTCCCACAGCTCCTGGCGGCTCCGGGGGTCGAGGCCGGTGGTGGGCTCGTCGAGCAGCAGCAGCTGCGGGCGACCCACCAGGCTGGCGCCGAGGTCGAGGCGGCGACGCATGCCGCCCGAGTAGTCGCGCACGAGCTTGTCGCCGGCATCGGCGAGCCCGAGGCGCTCGAGCACGTCGCCGGCGGCGATGGTCGCGTCGGCCTTGTCGAGCCCGAACAGGCGGGCCACCATCACCAGGTTCTCCCGGCCGGTCATGGCCGGCTCCACCGAGGCGTACTGCCCGGCGAGGCCGATGACCTGGCGGACCCGGGCCGGCTCGGCGAGGGCGTCGACCCCGCCGACGCGGAGCGTCCCGCCATCGGGGCGCAGCAGCGTGGCGACCGCACTGATGAACGTGGTCTTGCCGGCGCCGTTGGGGCCGAGCAGGGCCGTCACCCGGCCGCCTTCGGCCACCAGGTCGAGCCCGGCGAGCGCCTGGGTGTCGCCGTAGCGCTTGGTGAGGCCGGCGGCCTCGATGATCGGTGGCATGGGAGCTCCTTCGGCGCGCTCGGCGCCCGTTCGGGGTGGCGGAGGGATCGTGCCGGTCGAAACCGGCCACGGAGTGTCCGGTTTCGACGGAACGTGGTCAGGGGGTGGACGGTTCGGGGTCGGCCGGCTCATCGCCGGGGGGCAGCGGGAGGGGCGACGGCCAGCGTTCGCCTCGCTCGGCGGCGTGCCAGGCGCGCCAGTGCTCGATCCCGTCGAGATCCCCCTTGTCGATCTCGGCGCGGAGGTCGGCCACGAACGCCCGCTCCGCCACGGCGAGCGCCGTGGCGTACTCGCCCTCGAGGGAGAACAGCCGGGGCAGGCCGAGCTCCTCGGCGAGGAGGCGCCGCTCGGAGCGATGGCGGGCGATGGCGAGATCGAGCTCGCCCAGGCGGTGGTCGAGGAGCTCGACGACGTCCTCGGGGGGCAGGGCCGGCAGCAGCGACAGCGCGGCTTCGAACTGCGGCCACTCGGGCTGGGGCGTCGACACGAGCTCGGCGAGCCAGTCGGTCATCTCCCGGAGCCCGGCCTCGGTGATGCCGTAGACGGTCCGCTCCGGGCGCCGACCCTGGCGCACGACCTCGACCACCTCGACGAACCCGTCGCGCTCGAGCTGGTCGACGACGTTGTAGAGCGACCCGTAGTTGAGCTTGATGCTCTCGTGCTTCTTGCGCTGCTTGAGGGTCGCCGCCACCTCGTAGCCAGGGGTGGCGCGGCTGCTCCTGGAGCACGCACAGGATCGCCAGCGCGAGCGGGATTCGATCGCTGCCTCCTGCCCATGTCCAGAACATCAAATGCTCCATCTGGAGTATCTGTCAAGGCCGGGTCTCGACGCGCCGCCTCGCCATTGGGCCGGCAGCGGGGCTCGTCGGTAGGCTCCGGCCCATGTCGGACACCCTGCAGCCCGTGTCGCTCTCCCGGAAGCCGGCGCCGGCCGTGGGGTCGCGCGACCCGCTGGGCGCCGACGAGGCCCGCCGGGCCATCCGGGCCGCCGAGGTCGCCCTGCTCGACGAGCGCCGCATGCTCACCGCCGACGAGCTGGCCGCGCTCGCCTACGTGCCCGACGCGTCGGTGCCGTCGCTCGCCGCCCTCGCCCACGAGGTGCGCCTCGCCTGGTGCGGGCCCGAGGTCGAGGTCGAGGGCATCCTCTCGGCGAAGACGGGCGGCTGCCCCGAGGACTGCCACTTCTGCTCGCAGTCGTCGAAGTTCGACACGGTGGTGAAGGCGACGCCCTTCCTCGACACCGACGAGGTCCTCGAGGCCGCTCGCGAGACGGCGAAGCTCGGCGCCTCGGAGTTCTGCATCGTGCTGGCCATCAAGGGCCCCGACGAGCGGACGATGGAGCGCATCCTCGAGCTGGTGCCGATCATCCACGACGACACCGGCCTGAACGTCGCCGTGTCGGCCGGCATCCTCACCCCCGAGCAGGCGAAGCGCTTCGCCGAGGGCGGGGTGCACCGCTACAACCACAACCTCGAGACGTCCCGCTCGTACTTCCCCGAGGTGGTCACCACCCACTCGTTCGACGATCGGGTCGAGACCTGCAAGCTCGTCCGCCAGGAGGGCATGGAGCTCTGCAGCGGCGTGCTGCTCGGGATGGGGGAGACCGTCGACCAGCGCCTCGAGCTCATCGACGAGCTGCGCGCCGTCGACCCCACCGAGGTGCCGGTGAACTTCTTGAAGCCCATGGCGGGCACGCCCTTCGCCCACCTCCCGGCGGTCGAGCCGCTCGAGGCCATCCGCTGGATCGCCCTGTTCCGCATCGCCCTGCCCACCGTCATCCTCCGCTACGCCGGCGGCCGCGAGTTCACGTTGGGCGACCTGCAGGCCATGGGCATGACCAGCGGGATCAACGCGCTGATCATCGGCAATTACCTCACCTACCTCGGGCGCTCGCCCCAGGAGGACCTCAAGATGCTCGACGACCTGCGCATGCCGGTCGGCGCGCTCAGCAAGGTGCTGTGACCGCCTCGCCCGAGGCCCCGGCCTTCTGCGACGGCTGCGGACGCCCGAGCGCCGAGTGCGCCGGCTGCCGCTGGGCGTACGACCCGCCGCACTTCTGCGCCCGCTGCGGCGTGCGCATGGCGGTGAACGTCAGCCCCAACGGCTGGCGCGCCCGCTGCCGCGAGCACGGGGAGCAGGCGAGCCAGCACGCCTGAGGGCATCGGGCTCAGTCGCCGGCGGCGATGGTGACCGCGGTCTCGCCTCGGGCCCCGGCCTCGGCGTACCGGCCGGTCACCTCGAGGCCGCAGCGATCGGCCGCCGCGGATCGGACCGTCTGCGCCGCCGCCTGCGCCGCCTCGAAGGTCGGCCCCGGGGCATCGGCCTGCTCGTCGACCGGGAGGAGCTCGACGGGCACCTGGGCGATGCGGTCGACGAGCGTGCCCACCGGGGCGGCGAGCTCGGGCGGCGTGGCGTCGACGACGGCGGCGGCGTGGGCGGGCCAGCTCGCCGGGTACGGGCTGGTGCCGAGGTCCACGTTCCCGGGCGACGCCCACACGTCGAGCCCGGTGCCGGGCCACACCAGCAGGTCGAGGGCCCGCACGTCGGGCCGGCCGGCGACGGCTCCGAACAGGTCGGCGCGCCGATCGAGCTCGGCGATCACCTCGTCGGCCGAACCGGCGTCGCGGAGCTCGACCGAGACGGACGGGGGCAGGTCCTCGGGGCGCACGGCGTCGAGCATGGCGGGCTGGTCGGCGAAGAGCCGGCGGAACCGCTCGTAGGTGGCCTCCCGACCCATCGCCGCGGTCGAGGCCACCCGGTCGTCGGACCGGAGCTCGGCCTCGAGCGCGTCGAGGTCCGCCGCGGTCGCCCCCGGTGGGAGGTACGCGACCACGTCGCCGTCGGTGCCGGGTGCGACGGCGACCGGCGCGGCGAGCGCCGCGCACCATGCGTCGTCGCCGCCCGCCGCCCGGGGGGCCTCGTGCCCGCCGACGGCGGCGGCGATGCCCGCGCCGAGGCCGGCGACGGCCAGGGCGGCGGCGGCGATGGCGAGGCCCCGTCGGCTGCGAGGGGCGCGCGTCGCCAGGGCGACGGGCAGCTCGGCTCGGGCGCCGGCGAGGACGGCGGCCGCCCCCCGAGGGGTGCCGCGCTCGGCGCGGGCGCGCAGGGCAGCCAGGTGGGGGAGGTCGGTGGTGGTCATCGGTCGGCTCCTTGGGCGAGGGTGCGGGCCAGGCGTCGGCGAGCGCGCGACGCCCGGGCGCGGGCGTTGGTGGTGGACGTGCCGAGGATCCGGCCGACCTCGGCGAGCGGGAGGCGCTCGACGTCCGCCAGGTAGAGCACGGCCCGGTCGTGGCTGCTCAGCAGGGCCAGGTCGTCGAGGTCCGACGGGTAGGCGGGCGGCGCGCCGACGTCGTTCGACGCGGCGATCCGCTCGTGGGCCCGTCGCTCCCGACCCCGCTGGCGGTCGTGGTTGGCGGCCAGGTGCGCCATGGCCGTGCGCAGGTAGGCCCCTGGGGCGTCGAGGCGGTGCAGCGGGCCGCGGCGCAGCGTGCGCACCACCGCTTCCTGGAGCAGGTCGTCGGGGTCGAGGTCGTCGGCGGCGACCACGGCGGCGAAGCGGCGCAGCGCGGGGTACAGCTCGGCGAAGAGGCGGTCGTCCTCGTCAGCGTCGGGCGTCGTCACGGGAGAAGGACACCGCAGCCGCCCGGAACGTGACCGGGAGGGCTCAGGCGCCTCGCTCGACCGCGGCGCGGAACCGGCGCAGCCGCTCGACCGCGACGTTGATGCGCCGGGCCCGAGGGGTGTCGGCGAGGTCGGTGGCGGCCCGGCGCAGATCGAGGTCGACGCCCGGGCCGCACAGGAACTGCGTCACCTGGGGCCCGGCGAGGGGGTTGTGGGGGAACGCGTCGGCCATGGTGGCCGGCAGGTCGGGTCGCAGCGGGCTCGTGGTCAGCAGCTCCACCAGGTGGGCCACCGCTGCTTCCTGCACGGGAGGTTCGGGCAGCGCGCCGATCGAGTCGTGCCACACCGTGAGGAAGCCCGACAGGTCGTCGATGCCCGCCGACACGTCGGACAGCCACCGGTGCGCGGCGTGCGCCGGCCGGGTCGGGTTGCGCAGCAGGCGCGTGAACTCGGCGAGCAGGAACCGGCCCATGGCATCGCGCTCGTCGGGAGGCCAGCTGCTCCACCCCGCGGCGCGCAGCTTGGTCCACAGCAGCGATCGGCTCACCTCGAGCCGGTGGTCGGCCGCGAGCGTCAGCAGCCGGGGCGTGAGGCGGCGCAGGTCGTCGGGGCCGCCCCAGGTGGTGCCCGCCTTTCGGACCAGCTTCGACGCGAGCGCGGGCGACAGCGCGGCGACCGGGCCCGCCGCGAGCGCCAGCTCCTCGGTGGGCACGCAGTGCGGGCAGTGCGCCACCTCCTCGCTCGGACGGAGGTGGGCGAACGCGGCGTAGAGCGCCGACGCGGTCGGTTCGAGCGAGAACCCGTCGGCGGAGGGGCGGTAGGTGCGGTCGATGAGGGCGGCGGAGACCATCGGTGCCTGCGGAGGGAGGGGGCGGGTGGTCCGAGGCTACCGGTGGGCGGTTCGCCGCCCGGGGAGCCTCGCACGCCTGAGGAGCCCGAGGCTCTAGGGTTCCGAGCGAGGGGCTGCCGTCCCGCCACCGGGGCGCAACCGCTGCGTCACCTGCCGTTCGTGAACGATCCGTAGGGTTCGGGATCGCGCTGCTTCCACTGCTCCAGGAGGGTTCCATGGCCAGCGTCACGTTCGACGCCGTGTCCAAGCGCTACGGCGACGTCACGGCCGTCGGCGATCTGGACCTGGCGATCGCGGACGGCGAGTTCATGGTGCTGCTCGGGCCCTCGGGCTGCGGCAAGACCACCGCCCTGCGCATGATCGCCGGGCTCGAGGAGATCACCGAGGGCGAGCTGCGGATCGGCGATCGGGTCGTCAACGACGTCGACCCGGCCCAGCGCGACATCTCGATGGTGTTCCAGAGCTACGCGCTGTACCCGCACATGACCGTGCGCAAGAACATCGAGTCGCCGCTGCGCACCCGCAGCTACCCCGTCGACGGGCCGGGCCGGATGGTGCGCAAGCTCACGGCGGCCGAGCGCGACGAGCGCGTGGCCGAGGCGGCCCGGGTCCTCGACCTCGAGCCCTACCTCGACCGCAAGCCCGCCGCCCTCTCGGGCGGCCAGCGCCAGCGCGTCGCCCTCGCCCGAGCCTTCGTCGGGCGGCCCCAGGCGTTCCTCATGGACGAGCCGCTGTCGAACCTCGACGCCAAGCTGCGGGCGCAGACGCGCATCGAGCTCGTCGAGCTGCACAAGCGGGTGGGGACCACCGTCGTCTACGTGACCCACGACCAGGTGGAGGCCATGACCATGGCCACGCGGGTCGCCATCATGTCGATGGGGCAGCTCCAGCAGGTGGGGACGCCCCAAGAGGTCTACGAGCGCCCGATCAACACCTTCGTCGCCCAGTTCATCGGCACCCCGCCGATGAACTGCCTGCCCGCCCGCATCGCCGCCGACGGCGCCGCCGTCGAGCTGGGCGAGGGTCGCCTGCCGATGCCCACGTCGCTCGCCGAGCGGCCGGCCCCGGGGGCCGAGGTGATCGTCGGCGTCCGCCCCGAGCACCTGCGGGTCGATCCGGACGGCTCGCTCGGCGTCGAGGTCCGGGCCGTGGAGTGGCTGGGCCACGAGTGCCTCATCTCGGCGTCGGTGGGCGATCGCACCCTCGTCGTGCGCGAGGTGGGGATGTCGCCGAACGCGGCGGGCGCGGCGGTGCGCCTGTCGGTCGACCCCGCCGACGTCCACCTGTTCGACCCGACCTCCACCGAGCGCTACGCCTGATGGCGACCGGTCGGGCGTCGATGCGGGGCCGGTACACGGCCAAGGAGGTCGGGCTGGCCTTCGCCTTCCTCGCCCCCTCGCTCGCCGTGTTCGTCGCCTTCTTCTACGTGCCGTTCGCCCGGCTCCTCAACTGGGGGACGTGGCGCTCGGTGCGCGGCGGCACCTCCTACGAGCAGGTCGGCCTCGAGCAGTACCGCGACGTGCTCACCGGCTCGGAGTTCAAGGACGGGCTGTGGCACAGCGTCCAGTTCGTGCTCTGGACCGTGCCCTTCGGCTTGGTGCTCGGCACCATGCTCGCGGTGGCTGCGCACCGGCGCCTCAAGGGCATCAAGGTCTTCCAGGCCATCTTCTCGTCGACGCTGGCCAGCTCCGTGGCCGTCTCCTCGGTGATCTTCTTCTTCCTGTTCAACCCGTCGATCGGCTTCTTCCGGGTCAGCTGGCAGTCGAGCCCGCGCTGGGCGATCTTCGCCGCCGCCCTCCCGTCGATCTGGCAGAACCTCGGCCTCGCCTTCGTGATCGTGCTCGCCGGCCTCCAGGCGGTGCCCGACGAGGTGATGGAGGCGGCGACGCTCGACGGCTACGGCCCGTGGCGCAAGCTGACGCGCATCACCCTGCCGCTGATCTCGCCGGTGCTGCTGTTCCTGTTCGTGATCCTCGTGATCTTCGGGTTCCAGGCGTTCGCCCAGATCGAGATCGTGACCCAGGGCGGCCCGGGCGGGGCCTCCGAGACGCTCGTCTACAAGATCTTCAACCTGAGCCAGGACTACGGGAAGAGCGCCGTCATGTCGGTCGGGCTCTTCGTGGTGACCCTCGTCGTCACCTTCGTGCAGTTCGTCATCCTCGAGCGGAGGGTCCACTATGGCGACGAGTGACGGCGACAACCGCGGCCTGGCCATGGCCCCGGGCACCTCGGCCCGGCGGCGCTGGAGCCTGACCTGGCAGTACGCCATGCTCTGCGCGCTCTCGCTGCTGGTGCTCGGCCCGCTGTACCTCACGGCGATCCAGGCGATGTCGCCGCCGTTCCGCTACGTCGACGCCGGCCGGCCGCTGCACCCCGTGGCGGTCGACTGGAAGGACCGGACCTTCTTCACCGGCGGGCCGCTGTCGCTCGTGGTGCGGCTCCTGCTCGTGGCCCTGCTCCTGCTCTGGCTCCAGAAGGTCGCGTCGGGTCGAGGGCTGCGACCCTTCGCCACCTTCTTCACCCCGGCGCGGGCGCTGGCGGTGGTGGGCGGCACCGTCGCCCTCGCCGTGCTCACCGGGCCCGCCTTCGCCTCGCTCCACGACGCCGACGGCCGCTCGGCCGGCCTGGTGATCCTGGCGATGGCCGTCGTGGCCGCCACCCAGCTGTGGGCCTACCTCGAGGGCGGGCGGTCGCCGCTCCTCGCCGGGCTGCTGGCGCTGCTCACCGGCGTCGGCGCGGTCGGCACGGCCATCGTCGCGTTCGGGCCCGAGGTGTGGACCCAGACCTGGAGCCGCTACTCGCTCGGACCGGCGATGGGCCGCAGCTTCGTGATGACGATCATCATCACCGTGCTGCAGGTCTCCACCGCGATCATGTCGGCGTACGCCTTCGTGTTCCTGCGGTTCCCGTTCAAGCGGATCCTCTTCGCCCTCTTCATGGCCACCCTGCTGCTCCCGCTCGAGGTCACCCTGGTCGGCAACGTGGCCACCATCCGCCAGCTCCAGTGGACCGACACGATGCAGGCGCTGGTGCTGCCCTTCGGTGCCACCGCCCTCGGCACGTTCCTCATCCGCCAGGGGTTCCGCGGCCTCCCCTCGGAGATCCAGGACGCCACCAAGCTCGACGGCTACGGCCACGTCGCCTTCATGACCCGGTTCGCCGTGCCGCTCACCCGCCCGGTGATCGCCTCGTTCACGGTGATCTCGGCGCTGCAGGCCTGGAACCAGTACCTGTGGCCCCGCGCCGTGATCGAGAGCAACACCTTCAACACGCTCCAGATCCAGCTCCGCCAGGTCCGCGCCACCGAGGTGGCGGCGGCCAACCAGGCCATCGCCGCCGCCCTCGTGGCCGCCATCCCCGTCGTCATCCTGCTCATCGCCTTCCAGCGCCAGATCATCCGCGGCCTCACGGCCGGTGCGGTGAAGTGACCCCCGAGGAGTCCGCCATGGCCCCCCGTCCCACCCCGTCCCGCCGGTTCCGCCGCCTCGGCGCCGCCGGCACCCTCGCCGCCATCGGGCTGCTCGTCGCGGCCTGCGGGTCGCCGCCCGCCACCGAGGGCAGCGGCGGGGGCCGCGGGGAGGGCGACGAGGCGAAGGTCTCGGCCGAGGACTGCCCGCTCGACGCCCTCGACGAGGCCAGCGGGCCGGTGAAGATCAAGATGTGGTTCGGCGGCCTCGTCGAGCCGCCGGTCACCGTCCTCACCGACATGGTGAAGGACTTCAACGCCAGCCAGGACAAGGTCCAGCTCACGGCCGACAACCAGGGCAACGCCTACGCCGAGGTGCTCCGCAAGTACCAGGGCGCGGCCGCCACCCCCGACCAGCTCCCGCAGATCATCTACCTCGAGGACACCATGCTCGGCGAGATGGTCGACAAGGGCCAGGTCCTGCCGGCCGAGGCGTGCATGCTCGCCGACGACTACGACCCCGAGCAGATCCCCGCGGCGGCCCGGGCCGCCTACTCCGTCGACGACGTGCTGTACCCGGGCTACATGAACGTCTCGACGCCGATCCTCTACTACAACAAGGTCCACTTCGAGAAGGCCGGCCTCGATCCCGACTCGCCGCCGCGGACCCTCGCCGAGATCCAGGAGGCGGCCAAGGTCCTCAAGGACAAGGGCGTCTCGAAGAAGCCGTTCTCCTTCAAGGCCGACCAGTGGTTCGTCTCGACGTGGCTCGCGGGCGTCGGCCAGGACGTGGTCAACAACGACAACGGGCGGAGCGAGCCCGCGACGGAGGCGACCTTCGACACCGACAAGGGCCGCGAGCTGTTCGAGTGGCTCGACTCGATGAACCAGGAGAAGCTGCTGAACGCCTTCCCGGTCACCGACGGCAGCATCGACCACTACCTCGCCCTCATCACCGAGGAGAGCTCGATGCTGGTCGAGACGTCGACGGCCTCGAGCACGATCGCGGCTGCGCTCGGCGGCGAGCTCAACGCCGAGGACGCCGGCATCGACGTCGGTTCCATCGCCCTCGACGGCAAGAAGCTGGTGCCCGGGTCGGGCCCGTACCCGGGCATGGAGGCGCCGGGCCAGATCTACGCCTCGGGCGGCGCGTTCTACATCCTCAACACCGGCTCGAAGGCCGAGCAGGCGGCGGCCTGGCAGTTCCTCAAGTTCATGCTGCAGCCCGACAACGCCAAGAAGTGGCACCTCGAGGGCGGGTACCTGCCCGTGGTCAAGAGCATCATCTCCGACCCCGACATCTTGGACTTCCAGAAGAGCGACCTCGGCGGCAACCTGCTGAAGCCGGCGGTCGACCAGCTGGCCACCGCCGATCCCGATCGGTCCGGCCCGCTGATCGCGCCGTACCCGCAGTTCCAGGACATCCTCCAGGGCGCCCTCGAGGACGTGCTCTTCGCCGGGGCCGACCCCGACGCCGCCGTCGCCAGCGCCAACAAGGACGCCACCGCCCTGCTCCAGGACTACAACGGCGACTGATCGCGCTGGGGCGCGCGCCCATCGCGGTCGCACGGGCCCCGAGCGGCCATGATGGGCGCCATGCGCGTCCTCGCCGTCACCGGGTTGAAGGGCGGCGTCGGCAAGACGTCGACCTCGGTCAACCTCGCCGCCCTGGCGGCCAGCGAGGGGAGCCGGGTGATCCTGTGGGACCTCGACCCGCAGGGCGCCGCCACCTACTGCTTGAACCTCAAGCAGAAGCTCAAGGGCGGGGCCACCAAGCTGTTCCGCGGCAACCGCGACGGGCTCGCCAACGTGGCCCGCACCACCGACATCGAGCACCTGGCGGTCGTGCCCGCCGATGCGTCGGTCCGCGAGGTCGACAAGGTGCTGTGGGCATCGTCCAAGCCCACCAAGCTCGTGCGCCGACTCATCGCCGGGGCCAAGGCGGACGCCGACCTGGTGGTCATCGACTGCCCGCCCGGCCTGAGCCCGGTGGTGGAGGCGGTCGCCAACGTGGCCGATCTGCTGCTCGTGCCCGTGGTGCCCGAGCCGCTGCCGTTCCGGGCGCTGGCGCGCTACGAGGACTTCCTCTCCGACACCAAGGCCGCGTCGCCCACGATCGTCGCCCCCTTCCACTCCATGGTCGACCGGAACCTCCCGATGCACCGGCGCATCGAGGCCGAGGTGCTCGCCTCGGGCCGGTTCCTGGGCGCGGCCATCCCGACCTCCTCGGCCGTGGCCCGGATGGGCGAGGAGCAGGTGCCCGCGGTGCTCGCCGCGCCCCGCAGCCTGGCGGCGAGCGAGTACCGCAAGCTCTGGGCCGAGGCCCAGGAGCGCGCCGGGATGTAGCCGTCGCCGGCGCGCTCAGGCGGCGAGGGCCTCGAGGTCGATCTCGACCAGCCCGACGAGGACCTGGTCGAGCAGGTGGGCGGGCAGGCGCTCCACGAGCTCCGCCAGCAGCGCGTCGGGCGGTTGGGCGACGCGCAGGATCCAGCGGCTGAGGCTGCCGTCGTCGAACCACTCCCGACCGGGCAGCACCCGGCCGTACGGCAGCGCCGCGTCCTCGGCGGGCAGGTCGTGGCCGGCGAGCTGCTCGCGCAGGCGCGACCAGGGACGCGCCAGCGCCTCGCCCGCCGCCCGCGCCGCGAGGTCCTCGGGGGCGGGCACGGTGCCGGGCGGGCAGAGCGGGTGGCGGCGCGCGGCCCACCGCCACGAGGGGCCCGGCCGGACCGGGCCAGCACCCCGAGACGAGCGAGTCGAGCCACCAGGTGTCGATCAGCAGCGGTGCTGCCCTGCGGCGGATCGGCCGGGACGCCGAGCACGCGTCGCAGGACGTCGACCACCCACCCGACCGGGGCACCCTCCAGCACGTCTACGCGACCGTCGTCGCGCTCGATCACCGTGGCGTTCGTGCGGTCGCGGAACGCCAGGGTCGTGAACCGACCGCGGCCCGAGTGCGGGCTCGGCGGGAGGTCGTGCACCACGCCGGTGGTGGCGATGCCGACGGCGTCCCACGCCGCCGGGGCGCGGAAGCCGACCAGCGCGTCGGCCGGGTGTCGGTCGGGTGGGAGCGGCCCGACCCCGAGCTCGAGCGAGGCGGCGCCGTCGTCGAGGCGGAGGTGCACCAGGCTCGGTCCGACGAGGTCCGCGGTGCTGCGGTGGGCGAGCTCGGCGAGCTCGGTCGGGGTGGGGCGGGTGGGATCGGGCACGACGAGGACCTCCGGCAGGCGGGAGCGGGCGGCGGTCCGGGCCCGAGGGCGGAGGGGACGGCGATCCTCGGTGGGCCACCATCGCGCCTCGACGGCCGGGCGGCAAGGGCTGGCGGCCGGGTGCGACCGATCCGGCTCGGCGCGAGATCAGGTGGCGGCGACGGCGGGGCGGAGGCCTCGCCCCAGCCCGAGCGACGCGTCCCGCGCCAGGCGTCCGGCGGCGACGGCCACCGGCTCGGCCTCGGCCCGCTCGACGCGATCGATCATCCGTGCCGCGGCCGGCCAGCGCCGCTCGGCGAGCACGCGCGCGAGGCGGGCGTCGCTCGGCGCGCACGCGTGGAGGGCCTCGTTGCCGAGGTCGTGCGGGCGGGTGCGGACGACGGGGTCGGCGCCGAGGCCCACCAGCCGTCCGATGGAGCGCAGCGAGAGGCGCTGCGCGGCCGTGGCCGGCTCTCCGAAGAGCCGGTAGGTGTCGAGGTGGCCGTGGTCGTGCCAGCCGGCGCGGTAGGCGCCCGCGTGCCCCGGGAGCGGGGCGCGGTGGAGGGTGAGGCCTCGGTCGAGCCGGAGGTGGAGCCCGAGGTCGACGCCGAGGATGCGGGCCCGGTCGGCGAGGAAGGGGAGGTCGAACGCGCTCCCGTTCCAGGTGGCGATCACGCCGGGGGCCAGCAGGGCGAGGCGATCGTCGAGCGCTCGCAGCAGGTCGGCCTCGTCGCCGACGAAGAGCTCGTCGAAGGTGCGGCCCGACAGGGCCACGGCGCGGACCGAGGCGACGGCCGGGTCGAGCCCGTCGGTCGACAGGTCCGTCTCGATGTCGAGCCCGTAGATGTGTGCCTGGTGCCCCATCCGTCCTCCCGGACGACCGTGCTTCCCCTGTGGGAGAAAATGGTACGGGGATGGGGCGCGCGCGTGGTGGATGGTTCACGCGGCGCGCGAAGGAGGCCGTGACCAGGGAGTTCGGGCCGGGACGCGCACGATCTCGCCCGGTGGGCGAGATCGTGGGTCGAACGGCGGGACGATCCGCCGCGGGTCAGGGGAGCGTCAGCGCTCTTCCTTGAAGATGACGTGCTGGCGGATGCGCGGGTCGTACTTCTTGAGCTCGATGCGCTCGCGGGTGTTCGTCTTGTTCTTGCGCGTCACGTACGTGTAGCCGGTGCCCGCGGTGGACTTCAGCTTGATGATCGGGCGCTTGTCGCTCTTGGCCATCGGTTCGTTCTTTCCGGCGTCTCGGTCGGACGAGCCATGGTAGGGCCGATGGGCGCCACCGCCCAACTCGGTCCTAGGGTGGCCGCCTGATGCGACCGCCTCGGAACCGGCGGGCCCGAGCGGCCTCCTTCGCCCTCGTCGCCCTGCTCCTCGGCCTCCTCGGTGCGCTCCTCGCCGGCCTGGTCGGCGCGTCGCCGGCCTCGGCCCACGCCGAGCTGCTCTCCACCGATCCCGGCGACGGCGTCGTCCTCGACGAGGCACCCGATGCGGTCACCTTCCAGTTCAGCGAGGGGGTCGACCTGCAGCCCGACGGCGTGCGGGTGCTCGACGACCGGGGTCGCCGCGTCGACCGTGGGCAGGCCCAGGCGTCGGGGGCGTCGGTCACCGCCCCGCTCGACGGCGCGCTCGCCCAGGGCACCTACGTGGTGGCGTGGCGCGTCGTGTCGGCCGACGGCCACCCCGTGCGGGGCTCGTACACCTTCTCGATCGGCCGCGAGTCCGACGTCTCGGGGCTGGCGGGCGACGCGTTCGCGGCGGGGGGCGACCGACCGATCGAGATCGGCGCCGCCGTGCTGCGGGTGCTCGCCTACCTGGGCGTGCTCGGGTCGTGCGGCGTGGTCCTGGTCTCGGCGGTCCTCCGCCGGCCCGACGAGCCCACGCCGGTGGCGAGGTGGGTGGGTGCCGGTGCCGTCGTCGCCCTCGTCTCGCTCGTGCTCCAGGCGGTCGCCCTCGCCGCGCTGGCCACCGGCGAGGGCCTGACCTCGATCGCCTCTCCCGGGGTGCTCGGCCTCGTGCTCGCCGACGGGTTCGGCCCGGCCGCCGTGGTGGCCCTGGCCGGGCTGCTCGGCGTGCTCATCACCACGGGCCTGCCGTTCGAGGGACCGGCGCGGGTCGTGGCGCTCGCCGGCGCTGTGCTCGCGCCGCTCTCGTTCGCGCTCACCGGCCACACGCGGTCGATGGACCCGGCGGCCATCGGCTACAGCGCCGACCTCGTGCACCTCTTGGCGGCCGCCGTGTGGTTCGGGGGCCTGGGTGCCGTCACGGCCACGGTCCTGCGCCGTCGGCGGGCGGGCGACCCGATGGGCGCCGCCGAGGCGGTCGCCACGTTCTCGGGCATCGCCGCCGGCGCGGCGGCCGCCGTCATCGTCGCCGGCACCACGCTCGCCTGGATCGAGGTGGGTGGGCTCGAGGCGCTCACGTCCACCACCTACGGCCGCCTGCTCCTCGCCAAGGTCGCCGCCGTGGCGGTCGTCCTCGGCCTGGCGGCCTGGAACCGCTTCCGGCTGCTCCCGCTCGTGGCCCGCGATGCCCTCGATCGCACCGAGGGCGACGTCGATGGCGAGCGCGACGGCGCCGCGGTGGGCGCGGCCGCCTGGCGCTCGCTGGTGCGGACCCTGCGGTTCGAGGGCGCCGTGCTGGTGGCGGTGCTCTCGCTGACCGGCGTGCTCGTGAACGTCACGCCGGCGAAGCAGGCGGTGGTGCCGGGGCCGGTGACGGTCACCACCGAGCTCGGTGAAGGCACGGTCGATGTCACGGTCGATCCCGCGCGAGCGGGGCGCAACGACCTGCACCTCTACCTCTACGACGCCGAGGGGCGGCCCGACGACCGCTACGACGCCGTCGCGCTGCAGCTGCGCCTGCCCGAGCAGGACCTCGGCCCGTTCGATCGCGAGCCGGTGCGAGCCGGGCCCGGGCACTTCCAGCTGGTGGGCACCGACCTGACGCTCTCGGGCGAGTGGGAGCTGACGATCTCGGTGAAGCCCGATCGCTTCACCGAGACGAAGGCCACGGTCACCTTCGACGTGCGCTGATCGCCGGGACCGGCGACCGCGCCCTCAGGCGCGAGGGTCGTCGAGCAGGCTGGTGACCAGGGCGGCGATGGGGGAGCGCTCCGAGCGGCTGAAGGTCACGTGGCCGAACAGGGGGTGGCCGCGCAGCGCGGCGATCACCGAGGCCACCCCGTCGTGGCGGCCGACGCGGAGGTTGTCGCGCTGGGCGACGTCGTGGGTGAGCACCACCCGGCTGCCCTCGCCGAGGCGGCTCAGCGCGGTGAGCAGCACCGGCCGCTCCAGGTTCTGGGCCTCGTCGATGACGACGAACGTGTCGGTGAGGCTGCGCCCGCGGATGTGGGTCAGCGGCAGCACCTCGAGCAGGTTGCGGGCCAGGACCTCCTCGACGACCTCGGGACCGGCGATCGATTCGAGGGCGTCGAACACCGCGGCGGCCCACGGGCCCATCTTCTCGTCCTTGTCGCCGGGCAGGAACCCGAGGTCCTGGCCGCCCACCGCGAACAGGGGGCGGAACACGAGGATCCGCTTGTGGGTCCGCCGCTCCAGCACGGCGTCGAGGCCGGCGGCCAGGGCCAGGGCGCTCTTGCCGGTGCCGGCGTTGCCGCCGAGGCTGACGATGCCCACGGTCGGGTCGGCGAGGATGTCGAGGGCGATGCGCTGCTCGGCGCTGCGACCCACCACGTCGAACAGCCCGAGGTCGCCCCGCACCAGCCGCAGCGACTTGTCGGGGTGGACCCGGGCGAGGGCCGACTGCGATCCGGCGTGGAGGGCGACGCCGGTGTGGCAGGGCAGCTCGGCCGCCTCGACGAGGTCGACCTCGCGCTGGGCGAACAGCTCGTCGATCACATCGGGCTCGACGTCGAGCTCCACGAAGCCGGTCCACGACGTGTCGGCGGCCTGCTCGTTGCGGTACTCGTCGGCGTCGAGGCCGACGATGCTCGCCTTCAGGCGCAGCGGCAGGTCCTTGGTCACGACCGTGACGTCGTGGCCCTCGAGGCGGAGGTTGTGGGCCACCGCGAGGATGCGGTGGTCGTTGTTCTCGGTGGCCATCGTCGGCGGCAGGCCGGCGGTCGACTGGTGGTTGAGCTCGACGCGCAGGGTGCCGCCCTGCTCGTTCACCGGGAGCGGGATCGTGAGCGAGCCGTGGTGGAGCCGGAGCCGTTCGAGCTCCCGCAGGGTCTGGCGGGCGGCCCAGCCCAGCTCGGGGTGGTTGCGCTTCCCCTCCAGCTCCATCAGCACGACGATCGGCAGCACGACGGCGTGCTCGTCGAAGCGCACGAGCGCCTGCGGATCAGCGAGCAGCACCGAGGTGTCGAGCACGTAGGTCCGAGGACGCGACGGAACGGCAGACGTGGGAAGAGCGGTCACTTGGCCCCCTGGGCGGTCGGCAGCCAGCAGCGTGCGCAGGTCCGGGGAGTGGAGCTGGCGGCCGTCGGCTGAGCGGTGGATCACCGTGGACCATCCAACACCCGGGCGCGGCGCGGATCGTGGATGCCCGGGCACTGTTCACGCCCGTCACCTGGGGGTCAGGGGCGGCTCAGCGGAGGCCCTCGACGATGAGGAGGAGGCCGAACACGACGAACGAGGCGGCGGCGCCCACCTGGATGGTCCGCTCGGGCAGCCGCTTGCCCAGCTGGGCGCCCACCAGGATGGCCAGCGCGTCGGCGGCCACCATCCCGATCGTGGAGCCGGCCCACACGCCGACCAGGCCCTCGGTGGTGGCGAGGGTGATCGTGGCGAGCATCGTCTTGTCGCCGAGCTCGGCGAGGAAGAAGGCGCCGGCGACGGCGAAGACGGCCGAGCGACCCGTGCGCCGCGCCCGGGCCTCGTCCTCGTCGCTGAGCTCGTCGCCGCGCAGGGTCCACGCCGCGAAGCCGAGGAACGCCACGCCCGCCACGACGCTGATGGCATCGGTGGGGATGGCGGCGCCGAGCAGGGCGCCGGCGATCACCGAGAACAGGTGGACGAGCGCGGTGGCCGCCGTGATGCCGATGAGGACGGGGACCGGCCGGTAGCGGGCCGAGAAGGCCATCGCCATGAGCTGGCTCTTGTCGCCGAGCTCGGCGACGAAGATGACGCCGAAGCTGAGCAGGAACGCGTGCACGAGGGGGACCTCCTTGACCGCCCGGGGAGGCAGCGGCGGTGCGACCTCGACCGGGCACCTGACGATGCCTGGCCGAAGGTCTTGCCCACCCGCCGGAGCGGGCCCGAGGGCCGGGGCTCATCGCCCAGCGTGTCGACCTCTCGGCTTGCGGGCTACTCCCCTTCGCCGCCTTCGACGCTAGCGGCCATCGGGCGGGAGCGCCGCATCGACGCGATCAGCCCTCGAGCGCGAGCCGGGGGACGCCGCCGGCGACCGTGAGCGTCCCGGGTGCGGCGAGCAGGTCGAGGGGGTCGCGCGCCAGGCCGGCCGCCGTGAGGGCGACGACCTCGCCCTTGTGCGGGCCGGCCAGCACGGTGAGCTCGACGTGGACGCCGCCGGCGGCCTCCTCGGCATCGATCACCACGACGTCGTAGGTCCCGTCCTCGAGCACGCCCGCATCGTAGGGGTGGCAACCCCGGGTATCCGCGAAACCCTTGCGTGGGTTGGTGATACTGGCGCGCGACGCACCTCGACCGGTAGGCAGGTGCGCCCTACCCCTACGGAAACCAGGAGGTTGGCTGTGGCCAACATCACCAAGGCCGAGCTCGTCGAGCTGGTCGCGAAGCAGGCCGGCACCGACAAGACCGCGGCGGCGAACGTGCTGAAGGCCTTCGAGGAGGTCGTGCTCGCCAAGGTCACCGCCGGCGACAAGATCGCGCTCACCGGCTTCGTGAGCTTCGAGCAGGTGGCCAAGAAGGCCACCACCGCCCGCAACCCGCGCACCGGCGAGACCGTCAAGGTCAAGGCCAAGAAGGCCCCCAAGGTCACCATCGGCGCGTCGTTCAAGAAGACGGTCAACAAGGAGACCCCGGCTCCCAAGCTGGCGAAGTGATCCCGGCCGGCACCGCCGGCCGCTGATCGGACCGAGGGGAGGGCTGCGGCCCTCCCCTCGGCGCGTCTGGGCATCGGTCACACCCGGGGCACGGCGGGCGCTCGCGGGCTACAACGGGTCGGCGAGCGGACGCCGCCGCCGTGGGGATGGGGACCAGCCGTGACCGACATCGTCGCCAACCGGTACGTCGAGGGGCTCTACGCCCCGGTGACCGAGGAGGTGACGGCCCTCGACCTCGAGGTGACCGGCTCGCTCCCGGCCGAGCTCGACGGGCGCTACCTCCGCAACGGGCCCAACCCGGTCGGGCCGGTCGACCCCGCCCACCACCACTGGTTCACCGGCGAGGGCATGGTGCACGGCATCCGCCTGCGCGACGGCCGAGCCGAGTGGTACCGCAACCGCTGGGTCCGCTCGACGGCGGTCGCCGAGGCGTTGGGTGAGCGGCCCGCCCCCGGCGAGGGCGACGACCAGCGGTCGGTGGCCAACACCAACGTGATCGGCCTCGCGGGCAAGACCCTCGCCATCGTCGAGGCCGGCGGCCGACCGGCCGAGCTCACCGACGAGCTCGACACGGTGTGCTTCTCCGACCTCGACGGGACGCTCCGCCACGGCTTCACCGCCCACCCCAAGCGCGACCCCCGCACCGGCGAGCTCCACGCCGCGAGCTACTGGTGGCAGCGCCCCGAGGTCATCGACTACACGGTCGTGGGCGCCGACGGCCGGGTGTCGCACCAGGTCGACATCCCGGTGCCGGGGAACCCGATGGTGCACGACTGCTCGATCACCGAGACGGCGATGGTGCTCTACGACCTGCCCGTGCTGTTCGACCTCCCGCTGGCGATGGAGGGCTACGCCCTGCCCTACGGCTGGAGCGACGACTACGGCGCCCGCCTCGGCGTCCTGCCGCTCGCCGGCACCGCCGACCAGGTGCAGTGGTTCGAGATCGAGCCCTGCTACGTGTTCCACCCGATCAACGCCTTCGACGACGGCGATCGGGTGGTGATCGACGTCGTCCGCCATCCCCGCATGTTCGTGACCGATCGCAACGGTCCGAACGAGGGTCCGCCGGCCATCTGGCGCTACGTCCTCGACCGGGCGACCGGCCGGGCCACCGAGACCGCCCTCGACGATCGCGCCGTCGAGTTCCCGCGCGTCGACGAGCGGATGGTCGGACGCCACCACCGCTTCTCCTGGGCCACCGGGCTGGGCGTCGATGCGGCGGGCGAGGTGGCGTGGCCGGGCAACGGCCTGGTGCGCCACGACGCGGCGACCGGCGAGTCGCAGGTTCGCTCGTTCGGGCCGGGGCGGACCGTGGGCGAGGCGGTGTTCGTGCCGCGCGCCGACGATGCCGCCGAGGACGACGGCTGGTACCTCGCGCTCGTGCACGACGCGGCCACCGACCGCAGCGACCTGGTGGTGATCGACGGCCAGGACTGGTTGGGCGAGCCGACCGCCACCGTGCACCTCCCGGTGCGGGTCCCGCTCGGCTTCCACGGCAACTGGGTGGCCACCGGCACCTGAGCCGACGGCCGCGGCCGCCCCGCGCGGCTCACGGGCCGCGGTCGGGAGGTGTGGAGCCGTCGGGGCAGCCGCTCGCTCCGGAGGGATCGGCGTCGTCTCGGCGCGAGATCGGTGCGGTCGTGCCGGGCGGGGGCGGGCCGCTGGTCGTCCGGTAGCGGCTGCGGATCTCCGCACCGTCGGGGTGGTGCCAGACCAGGGTGCCGTCGGCGCTGCGGGTGACCCTGAGGTTCCAGCGGTGCTTGAGCCGGTTGTGGAAGGGGCACAGCAGGCCCAGGTTGTCGATGTCCGTCCCGCCGCCGTGGGCCCAGCCCTCGAGATGGTCGATCTCGCAGCGCTCGGCCGCGATGGTGCAGCCGGGAAAGCAGCAGTGGCCGGAGCCGGCCGCGATGACGGCAGCTCGCTGCGCCGGCGTCGCGAGCCGTCGGGACCGGCCGTACCAGAGCGTCGCGCCGGAGGCGTCGGTGAGGGCACGGCGACGTCGGCCCGGGCGAGCAGCTCGGCGATGACCTCGTCGGCGACGGGTCCGTGGCCGGCGATCTCGGCGATGCGCCGGGTGCGCTCGCCGGGATCGACGACCGCCCCGCCGCAGGAGGGTGTCGAGGTCGACCGTGGCGTTGATGAGCGGCACGATCGACGACGGGCCCGACCTCGCCAGGCCGCGACGCCAGACCTCCATCACGATGTCGCCGTAGACCTCCGCCAGGGTTCGAGGGTCGGCGTCGAGGGCTCCCGCTCGGCGGAGGCGCTCGTGCTCTCGCTCGAGGCCGGCCGCGAACTCGGCGCGGCGAGCGGGTCGAGGTCGAGCTCGACCTTGGCGCGCCCCCAGAGGAGCTCGAGCACCCGACAGGTGCTGCCGTCGGGGTCGACGGGCTCGGACCGTCGGGATCGTTCTCGCCCCGCTCGGCCAGCTGGTCGAGGCGCCACCGCTCCAGGTGCCGGGCCAGGGCGTCGACCGCCATCTCGGCCGCAGCCGCCACGAGCGATGCGGCGTCACGGTCGAACGCGTCCCACCAGCGGTGCCGCACGGGCCCCGAGCAGGGCCCGCAGGTGGTCCAACGAGAGGTGGCCCGATGCCGCCGCCGCGGCGAGCGTCGGGTGGTCGGCGACGTCGACGCACACCCGCCGCAGCGACCCCGCAGCAGCTCGCTTCAGCCCGACCGTGCCGACCAGCCAGGCGGTCGGCGATCGGTAGGCGTCGAGCGAGCACGCACCCGACGCCGAGAACCCGGCCACCGTGGCCACCAGCCCGCCGTCGACGGCGCGCCGCAGCCGGTCCCACCCGACCAGCGTGCTCGCCGACGCCGACCCCGGGTCGGCCCGCTGGGCGTCCAGCAGCGCGTCGAGGTCGGCGTGCAGCTGCACGCGCCTGGCCTCGGGGTCGTCGTCGAGATCCGGGCCCGAGGCTGGCACCCAGGCGACCCGGTCCCGACCCTGCTCGTCGGACCGAGCCGTCGCCGAGGCGCTCGCCTCGGACGCGCTCGCGGTGGCACCCGTCACCGGATCGGCGGGCGCTGGGGTCCCGTCGTGGAGGGCGTCGGCGTCGAACGCACCGTCATCGAACATGGCACCGATGGTACGGAGGGGGTATGACAGCCAAGACGCAAACGTCCAGCGCGTTGTCCCGATACCCGCCCCCGATGGCGGCCGCCACCTGGGCCGGCGGCGCGATCAGCGGTCGGTGGGGAGGAAGCGGAAGCGCTCGGCGAGCGCCGTCCCGGCCCCGGCCCCGGCCTCCTCGAGCACCGCTCGCTGGCGGTCGGAACCGCTGGCGCTCGGCGGCCCGCCTGCTCGGGGTCGTCGGTGATGAACATGGTCGACTCGTACTGCGAGCGGTGCGCCTCGAGCGCGGCCAGCTTGGCGGCGAGGTGGCGCTCCTCCGCGGGCTCGGCGTGATCGGGCTCGTCGGCCTCGAACAGCAGGAGGGCGTCGGGCCGGTGGTGGGCGACGCCGTGCTCGCGGAAGAAGTGCGGGTCGCGGGCGGCCACCAGCGCGTCGGTGACGAGGAAGCCGGCGGCCCGGTGGTCGGGGTGGAGCCGGTAGCGCTTCCACGGATCGTGGCCGAGCAGCACGTCGGGGCGCAGCACGCGGATCCAGCGGGCGATCTCCGACGTGGTCGCACGGTCGTGGGCCAGCTCGCCGTCGACCCGGTCGAGGAGCACCACCTCGCCCGTGGCGCCCAGCTGGCGGGCGGCGGCGCGGGCCTCGTCCCGGCGGGTGGCCACCAGGGCGGCGATGTCCGCGTCGGCGTCCCACGTGCCCTTCGAGCCGTCGGTGCAGACCAGCAGCGACACCTCGCAGCCGTCCTCGGCCCAGCGGGCGAGGGTGGCGCCGGCCCCGAACTCGATGTCGTCGGGGTGGGCGCCCACCGCCAGGGCGCGGGCGGGGTGGGCAGCGGCGGGCGGGCCGGGCTCACGGGAGGATCCCGGCCCGCAGCGACCGACCGCCCGGCAGGTCGAGGTCGTCGGGGACGTCGACGTCCCACGCCAGCACGTCGTCGTCGAGCACCCGGACCTCGAGCCTGAGGCGCGCGGCCTCGGCGCGGTGCCGGGCGAACGAACCGGGCCCGTAGGCGAAGCGGAACCCGCACCGGGCGGGGAGGGCGATCACGTTCGTGCCGTCGGCCCGGCGGTCGGGCACCAGGACGGCGCCGGCGTCGCCGACGACGTGGTCGAGCCCGGTGGCGAGCGGCAGGTCGGCGTGGGCCACGACCACCCGGTCGGCTCCCAGCTCGGCGGCGGCGGCGACGCCCGCCTCGACGGCGCCGTCGAGGCCGAGGCCCGGCGTCCAGCACGATCGGGCGCCGACCTCGTCGGCCCAGGCCTGGACCTCGGGGTCGTCGCACACCACGAGGGTGGGGAGCTCGCCCGCGGCGCGGACCACCTGCTCGGCCATCGACCGGGCCAGCACGGCGCGCGCTCGGGATCGAGGGCGGGGGCGAGGCGCACCTTGGCGGCGGCGAACGCCTTCACGGGGATCACGACCGCGGCGGCCATCGCGGCCACGCTACCGGCGCCGCCCCCGGCGGTCGGAGGGTGCGACGCCCGTCACATGGCGAGACCCGCCGACCTAGGGTGCCGGCCATGGACATCCGCGTCTCGGTCATCGGCGCCGGCTCGTGGGGCACCACCGTCGCCTCGCTCGCCGCCCACAACGCCCCCACGCTGCTGTGGTCCCGTCGGGCCACGCTCGCGGAGCAGATCGACCGCGACCACGAGAACGGCGACTACCTCGCGGGCTACCGCCTCCCCACCCAGCTGCGGGCCACGGCCGACCTCGAGCAGGCCGTCCGCCACGCCGACCTCCTGGTGGTGGGGGTCCCGTCGCAGGGCTTCCGCGGCGCCCTGGAGTCGGTCAAGCCGTACCTCCGGCCGTGGGTGCCCGTCATCTCCCTCAGCAAGGGCCTCGAGCTGGGCACCCGTCGGCGCATGACCCAGCTGGTGGAGGAGGTCCTGCCCGGCCACCCGGTGGGACTGCTCACCGGCCCCAACCTGGCCAAGGAGATCCTGGCGGGCCACGCAGCCGCGAGCGTCGTGGCCATGGACGACCACAACATCGCCCGGGCGGTGCAGGACATCTTCCAGGCCGAGCTGTTCCGCGTCTACACGAACGAGGACATCGTGGGCTGCGAGATGGGCGGCGTGCTGAAGAACGTCATCGCCATCGCGTCGGGCATGGCCGACGGGCTCGGTGCCGGCGACAACACCCGCTCGGCGGTCATCACCCGCGGCCTCTCGGAGATCACCCGCCTCGGCGTGGCCCTCGGCGGCGAGCCGCTGACCTTCTCGGGCCTGGCCGGCATGGGCGACCTGGTGGCCACCTGCATCAGCCCGCAGAGCCGCAACCGCCACGTGGGCGAGCGCCTCGGCAAGGGCGAGACGATCGACGAGATCATCGAGGCGATGAACATGGTGGCCGAGGGCGTGAAGACCTCGAAGGTGGTGATGGAGCTGGCCGAGGAGTGCGGCATCGACATGCCGATCGCCTCGGAGGTCTACGCGTGCTGCCACGAGGGCCGCACCGCCGCCGAGGCCTACACCGGGCTGCTGCGCCGCACCACGGGCCGTGAGATGGACGGCATCACGCCCGCCCGATAGACCCGGGGGGCCATGCTCCGCCGCCGCCCTGCCACCGTCCCCCCGCCCGCCCCGGCGGCCCCCTCCGGCCCGTCGCCCCTGGTGGAGCGCCTGCGCGCCGACGGCTGGGTGCTGCCTCGAGGCCTGCAGGCGCGCACCGACGGCGAGGACCCGTCCTGGACCCTCGTCGGGACGGTGGCGTCGCCCACCGCGACGCCCGTGGACGGCGCCGGCCTGGTGGTCGCGGAGGGGTGGAGCCTCGACTGGTGGATCGGCGCCGACGACCGGTGGCACCAGCCGTCGATCGAGCCGACGGTGCGGCAGGGGATCGTCGGCGACGCGCCGGTGGTCGAGACCCGCCTGCGCATCCCGGGCGGCGATGCCGTCCACCGCGCCTACGGCGTTCGCTCGCCTCGCCTCGGCGGCGACGAGTGGGTCGTCGTCGAGATCGAGAACGCCACGCCGGTCCCGTTCGCGGCGGCGCTCGTGGTCCGCCCGCTGCTGGCCGATCGTCCGGGGGCCGTCGGGTCGATCTCGGTCGTCCCCACCTTCGGCGGCGCCGGGCGAGACGAGGCCCACCTCGTGCGCCTCGACGGTCGGGCCTCGCTGGTGCTGCCCCGCCGCCCCAACCGCTCGGCGGTCGGCACCCTCGCCGACGGCGACCTGACGGTCGAGGCGCTGGAGGGCGCCGGAGAGGAGCTGGCGAGCGTCGCCTGCGCCGACGGCTTCGCCACGGCCGCGCTCGTGTACCCGGTGCCCCACACGGCCGTGCTGCGGGTGCTGGTGCCGGTCGGCCAGCAGGACCCCGCGGCCCTCATCGGCTGGCCCTCGGCGGTGCCCGAGGTGCCCGCCGTCGCCTCGGGGTGGGACGTCCAGGTCCGCGGTCCCCGGGTCGCCCTGCCGGAGCGCCGCCTCGCCGATGCGTTCGACCGGGCCGCGCGCCAGGTGCTGCTCGCCCACGACGGCACCGCCGTCCACCGCGACGGGCGGGACGCGCCCGACCTCGATCCGGGGGCCACCGAGCTGCTCCTCGGTGCCCTCGACGTCCTCGACCGGCCCACGGACTCGGGCCCGGTCATCGTCGGGTGGGAGGACCGGCTGGCCGCTCCCAGCCCCGAGGTCGACGCCACGGTCCTGCGCTCGGTGAGCCGCCACCACCGCCTCCACCGGATCGACGCGCTCCTCGACTGGATCCTCCCCGACGTGGCCGCGGCCGTCGAAGGCGCATCGGACGGGCGGCCCGGCGGGGACGGCTGGACGATCCGCTCGTCCGCCATCGGGCGGCCCGGGGGCTCGTCGACGCCGTCGCTCCTGCGGTCGGCCGGCCAGACCGGCGCGGCCGCCGCGGTCGCCGAGGTCGCCGACGGGCTCGTCGGCGCCGTCCCCGGCGCTCGTCGACGCGGTCGATCGCCTCGCCGCCCTCGAGCCGAGGCTGGGGCGCGGCGATCCCGACGCCGTGGTCGAGCTGGAGGCGCTCGTGGCCGAGGCGTCGCCCACCGGCGCTTGGCCGGGCCCCGATGGTCGCGGCCGCCGGATCGGTCACGACCTCGCGGCATCGGCCGCGCTGGTCCTGGCGGTCCGCGCCCTGCTCGTGGCCGACGGCGACGACGAGCTGGCGCTGGTGCCGGTCCTGCCGCCGACCTGGTACGGCGCGGGCATCGAGCTGCACGGCGCGCCGACCGCGGCCGGGACGCTGTCGTTCGCCGTGCGCTGGCACGGCCCCCGTCCGGCGCTGCTCTGGGACCTCGGCGCGCACGACCGCCTCGGCCCGGTGCGGCTCACGGCGCCCGGCCTCGACCCGTCGTGGTCGACGACCGTGGCCAAGGGCGAGGCCCTCCTGGGCGAGGTGGCGCCGCCCGAGGGGCTCGACCTCTACCGCCCGGTGCCCGACCACCCCGACATCGACCCGGTGATGCGCCGTCCCGGCGAGGAGCCCGCCGCGCCGCCGCCGTCGCTGCCCGAGGGAGGATCGTTCTCGTGACGACGCCCGACGAGCACGACGACCCCGAGCTCGCCGCCCTCGACGGCTCCGACATGGAGGACCTCCTCCGCTCGGTCGGCATGGGCGACGCCGAGATCGCCGAGGCGCGCGAGCACCGCCACCTCGAGCTGCTGGCCATCGAGCACCTCGTCGTGCCCGAGGCCGGCGTGTACGACCTCGAGGCGATGCGCGGCCCAGAGCGGGCTCACGGTGGGCCAGATCACCCGCCTCTGGCGCTCGCTGGGCTTCGCCGAGCCCCGCCCCGGCGACCAGCTCTTCACCGACGTGGACGCCGAGATGCTGCGCACCATCGGCCAGCTGCTCGCGATGGGGTGGATCGACGACGAGCTCACCGTCCAGATGGCCCGCGTGATCGGCTCGTCGCTGGCGCGGGTGGCCAGCGCCCTCGTGGACGCCGTCGACCCCGAGGAGCCCTACATCCCCGACGGGCCGCGCAGCGAGGACGGCTTCGCCGCCATCGCGCCGCTGCTGCTGCCGATGCTCCTGCAGGTCATGGACTACGTGTGGCGGCGCCACGTGCAGGCCGAGGCCCGCACCCGCATGGCGCGCGAGCACGCCGAGGGCGACCCCGACCACCGCGTCGTGGGCTTCGCCGACCTGGTGGGCTTCACCGCGCTGAGCCAGCAGCTCGACGCCCACCAGCTCGCAGCGGTGGTCGACCGCTTCGAGACGATCGCCTACGACACGGTGAACCGCCTCGGCGGGCGGGTGGTGA
This sequence comes from Acidimicrobiales bacterium, assembly GCA_041394165.1. Taxonomy (GTDB): domain Bacteria; phylum Actinomycetota; class Acidimicrobiia; order Acidimicrobiales; family Iamiaceae; genus Aquihabitans. The sequence continues at coordinate 175,224 of JAWKIT010000004.1, read as the reverse complement.
AGATGATCGGCGACGAGGTGATGTTCTCGGTGCCCGACGAGACCAGCGCGGTCGAGATCGCCCTGTCGCTCTCGGAGGGCTACCGCGACGACGACGAGCTGTCCGATGTCCGCGTCGGACTGGCGTCGGGCCCCGTCCTCCAGCGCGAGGCCGACCTCTACGGGCCGGTGGTCAACCGGGCCAGCCGGATCGTGAACATCGCCTTCCCCGGCTCGGTGGTGGCGTCCTCGGAGATCTGCGACGCGCTGGGCGAGCCCGACGGCGTGGGCTGGAAGTCGATCGGCACCCGCAACCTGAAGGACATCGGCAAGGTGCCCCTCTTCGTGCTGCGCCGGTCGAGCGCGCTCGAGCCGCCGCGGACGTCGCGCCAGAAGGCCGAGCGCCGGCGCGCCGAGCGGCGCGAGGCCAAGGTGGCCGAGCTCGAGGAGCACCGCCGCTCGGAGGCACCGGAGGCACCGGAGGCACCGGAGGAGCCCTAGGCGGGCGGGGTCGCGGCCCCCTCGTCGAGCGCGAGGGTGGCGATCTCGCGGGGACGCAGCTCGAGCGACCCGACGACCCGCTCGCCGGTGGGCTCGCCGGCCAGGTCGGTGCGCTCGCCGGTGCGGCCGCCGAGCCCGACGGCGGCCGGCGCGTCGGTCGTGTTGACCAGGCGCAGCTCGAGGCGACCGTCGGGTCGGCGGGTGAGGGCGCTGACCTCGGCGCCCGTCACCTGCAGGGCTCGGCCGCTGGCCTCGGGATCGCCGCGGCCGTCGCCGCCGGGGAAGCGCCCGGTGAGGATCGGCGTGAAGGCCTCGTCGGCCAGGGCGTGGGGATCGCGGTCGCCGAGGTGGACCACGACCTCGGCTCGGCGCGCCCCGGGGAGCTGGGCGGCCGGCGTCGGCGTGGCCGGCCCGGCCGGGAGGGCTCGCATGGCCATCGGGCCGTTCGAGATCGACCCCACCGACCGCAGGATCGTGACGGCCAGCGCGGCCGCGCGGGCGTCCGCACCCCGGCCCTCGACGTCGACGAGCTCGTACTCGCACAGCCCATCGTGGAGGGCGGTGAGGCCGCCCGCCGCCACGAAGCGGCGCGACGGGAACGTGGGGAGCCCGACCTCGTTGGGCCCGCCCTCGGCGACCAGGCCGCGCTCGACCGTGCCGAAGGCGCACTCGGCCACCGACCGCGCCGCCGGCTCGGGGAGCGGGAGCCACAGGCGCAGGCGATGGTCCTCGGCCCGGTTGTCGAACGTGAGGGCGAGGCGGACCAGGTCCTCGCCCCCGCAGCTCGACCTCGGTGCGCACCGCCGCGTCGACCGCGCCGACCCGCTCGCCGTGGGCCACCCGCTCGGGCCAGCGGTAGGTGCGGTCGATCACGATGCGGCCCCGCACGGGACCGGCCTCGGCGACCAGGACCTCGACGTCGGTGGGGCGCTCGACGAGCACATCGCCCTCGGGCGGCGACCAGTTGTAGGTGTCGCGGCGTCGCCGTCGTCGACGACGCGAGCGACGCCGCGAACCACCCGTCCGCCGCGGTGGTCGGTGATCGTGAGGGTGCCGTCGGCGGGGTCGGGCTCGACGGTGACGAGGCCGTTGGTGAGCCCCAGCCCGGCCGCCCGCACCGCGGTGTCGCCGAGGTCGGCCGGGGCGAGGCCCCGCCAGCCGAAGCCCGGCACCGGGGCGGTGCGCAGGAGCACCTCCTGGGTGGCGCGGGGTCGGGCGACGTCGATGCGCACCGGGCCGCCGGGCCGAGCGGCGGCGAGGGCCTCGAGCTGGGCGCGGAGCGTCCCCGTGTCCTGCACCTCGGGTCGCCGGTCGGCGTGGATGGTGGCGACGACGAGGCCGTCGTCGTGCTCCTCGACCGTGACGTGGCTGACCTTGGGGTCGTCGACCACGGCGCGGAGCAGGACCGGCACCGCCGTGCGGCGATCGATGGTGATGGTGCGCTCGTGGGCGGGCCGGACCGACAGCTGCTGGGCGTGGGGCGGCGCGACCTCGCCGGGCAGGATCGCGGCCACCACGCCCGCCCGGTCGCGGGACGTGGGGTTGACCGCCACGGCGGCCTGGCCCGACGCGGCGAGGACCCGGATGATCGCCCGCTCGGCGATGGCCTCGGCCACGCGCGTCGCCTCGGCGTAGCGGTGCAGGACGGCATCGTTGACCTCGTCGGCGGAGCAGCCGCAGATCGAGTCGTGGGCGGCGTTGCGCACCACGTCGCGCCAGGCGTGCTGCAGGAAGGCGGTCGGGTGGTCCTCGGGAGGCTGCCAGCAGGCGGCGAGCGGCTCGGCGACCCGCTCGAGCCAGCGCTCGGCGCGCGCCGCCGCCTGCTTGACGTCGACCCGGCACGAGGCCACGCCCATCAGCAGGTTGGCCCGGGCTCCCGAGCGCAGCTCGCCGCGCCACGTGGGCAGCCCGTCGGTGGGGGCCGACGCCAGGTGGGCGGCGAGCGAGGTGACCTCGACGTCGTAGGGGGCGCCGGTCTCGTTCGCCTCGGCGACGACCCGGCCGAGGTGGGGCTGGGGGAGGAGGTGGTCGGTGCCGTTCATCCAGAGCACGGGGTCGCCGGCCCGGTCGCCGTGGGCGTCGACGAAGGCGTCGAGCATCTCGACGAGCCCCGTGCCGTGCTCGGGCAGGCGGGCGCCGTTGCCGTAGCCCTCGGCCAGGTACGCGGCCCGGACGCGGGTGCCGTCGGGCGCCTCCCACCAGAACGCCGGCGCGTCGATCGCCGCGGGGACGCCGCGCCACACGACCGCGTCGTGCAGCCCGAAGCCGGCGAGGATCTGGGGCATCTGGGCGATGTGGCCGAACATGTCGGGGAGGTAGCCGACCTCCATGTGGCCGCCGAGGGCGCGCGCCCGCTCGATGCCGAGGCGCAGGTCGCGCACGAGGGTCTCGCCCGAGACCAGGAACTCGTCGGGGAGCGTGTACCAGGGCCCCACCGAGATGCGGCCGGCCCGGTTGAGCTCGGCGAGGCGCGCCTCCTCCTGTGGGCGCAGCTCCAGGTAGTCGTCGACCACGGCGAGCTGGCCGTCGAGCTGGAAGTGGGCGTAGGTCGCGTCGGCCTCGAGCTGGGGGAGCAGCCCGTCGAGCAGCTCCACCAGCTGCATCCGGAACACCGGGAAGGGCTTGTACCACTCGCGGTCCCAGTGGGTGTGGGGGACGACGTGGACCTTCCGGGTGGGCACGACGGGCATGGCCCAACGCTAGGAGGTCGCGTTGGCGTGCCTCCATGCCGACGTTCGTCATGCTCTCCACGCTCGGGCCCGACGGCCATGCTCGCCTGCGGGAGAACCCCGAGCGCCTGCGCGAGGTCAACGCGGACGTCGAAGCGATGGGGGTGAAGGTGCTCGAGCAGTTCGCCCTGCTCGGCCCCTACGACTTCCTGAACATCCTCGAGGCCCCCGACGAGCGGACGATGGCCAAGGTGGCGACGACCCTCGCGGCCCGAGGCACGCTCAAGACGCTGACGCTCACGGCGATCGAGGTCGAGGACTTCATCGAGGTGATGGGCGGCGGCGTCGGCGACTGACCTGGCGTCCGGCGGCGGTCAGTACCACCACATCGAGTTCTTGCGCTCCCGCCGGACGTCGGCGCGACCGAAGACCACCGGGAGCACCTCGTTGTCGCTGCGCCGTCGCACGCGGTAGCCGGCGTCGGTGGCTTCGTGGACCTCGAAGCCGTTCGACCACGAGCGGTCGAAGCCGGTGCGGACCTCGATGCGGGTGCCGGGCTCGAGCGACGGCCGCTCGTTCGGCTGGTCGGTCGCATCGGGCACCCCGCCGACACTAGATGCGGCCCCGGGAGCGGGCCGGGCACCGCCGACGCCCGCGCCGCTCGGCGCCCTACCGCCAGGCGAAGGTCGGGTGGACGACCACGTCGGTCCGGAGGCTGTTGGCGATGAAGCACTCACGGTGGGCCCTCGACCAGGTGGGACAGGCGCTCGGTGCTCGGCCTCGGCCGGTCGGTGTCGGCCAGCTCGATCCGAGGCCGCAGCTCGATCCGCACGATGCGCACGGGCGGGTCGTCCTCGGGCATCTCGGCGGTGGCGTCGTCGGCGTAGCCCACCACGTCGAGCCGGGCCCGGGCCGCCACGGCCAGGAACGACAGCAGCTGGCACGACGACGCCGCGGCCACGAGCAGCTGCTCGGGGTTGAGCCGCGAGGGGTCGCCGCGGAAGGCCGGGTCGGACGACAGCTCCAGCCCGGTGCGGGCGGGCGGGGCGGTCAGCTCGTGCGCCCGGTCGTAGGCGTCGTAGCCCGCGCCCGTGGAGCCCGACCACCGCAGCTCGGTGCCGTACCGGTGCACCGGGCGCGGGCCGGTCTCGTCGGCCATCAGCCCGTGTACGACGCCGAACCGGGCACGGGGGTGGCGGCGGGCGGGCCCTCGGTGCTCGGCGGGGTCGTGGTGGTGGTCGAGGTCGGCGGCTCCTCCGGGAGCTCCACCGGCTCGCGATCGGGGATCACGTCGGTGAAGTCCGTGGCCACCGAGACGGCCGGCGTGTCCTCGAGCGCCGTGGACACCACGCGGAAGTCGGCGGTGGCCTGCTCGGCCGTGAGGGTCACCACGGCGTAGCCGCGCTGGCGCCCGTTCACGTAGCGCACCCACGGCAGCTCGGCGACCGACCCCTCGAGCAGGCCCACCAGCCCGGCGTCGGCCGAGCTGCTGATCGAGGTCCCGATCACCTCGTAGGCGATGTCGGGGGCGTCGGGGTCCTCGTAGTCGAGGCGCACCGAGGCGGCGCCGGCCACGTGGATGTCGCCGGTGACCACGAGCGGGTTGCGCACCCGGTTGGCGACCAGGCTGCGGAGCAGGCGCTGGCGGGCGGCCACGTAGCCGTCCCACTGGTCGAAGTTGAAGACGTCCACCGTGCCCGTCGAGAACGGCGTGGACGACATCACCGTCTGGTTCGCGATCACGTTCCAGCGGGCGTCGGTGGCGGCGAACGCGTCGTCGAGCCACGCCTCCTGGGCGGCGCCGAGCATCGTGCGCGACTCGTCGAAGACCTCGTCGTTGATCGGTCCGGCCGAGGCGCTGCCTCCGGGGTAGAGGGAGCGGTACTGGCGGCCGTCGAGGACGTAGATCCGCAGCAGGTCCGAGTGCTCCACGACCCGGTGCAGCACGTAGTCGGGCCCGCTCGGGGGCGGGAGGCGCACGGGCTGGTGCTCGAACCAGGCCTGGAACGCGTCAGCGCGCCGCGCCCGGTAGGCGGCGACCGCCGCCGGGTCGCCGGCCGCCTCGCCGTCGGGACCGTTGTCGCCGAGGACGTTGTTGGCCACCTCGTGGTCGTCCATGGTCACGACCCACGGGAACCGGTGGTGCGCGGCCTGCAGGTGCGGGTCCGCCTTGTAGAGCTCGTAGCGGGCGCGGTAGGTCGCCAGGTCCTGGGCGAGGGGGAGAGGCGTGGGTCGCACCCCGCCGGAGCTGGGCTTCTCGTAGATGTAGTCGCCGAGGAAGGCCACGAAGTCCACGTCCTCGGCGGCCAGGAACGCGTGGGCGACGTAGAAGCCCGAGCTGTAGTTCTGGCAGGAGGCGACGGCGAAGCGGACCTGGGCGGGCGATGCGCCGGCGCCGGGGAAGGTGCGGGTGCGGCCGACCGGCGACGAGCGTCCGTCGACGGTGAGCTCGTACCGGTACCAGGTGTCGGGGTCGAGGCCGTCGACCTCCACGTGGACCGAGTGCCCCAGCGCGGCGACCGCCGGGGCGGTGCCCGTGGCGACGACGGCGTCGGTCGCCTCGTCGCGGACCGTCCAGTCGACGGCGACGTCCTCGCCGGGGAGGGGATCGCCGCCGGCCGGGGCGACGAGGCGGGTCCAGAGCACCACGCCCGTCGCGGTCGGATCGCCCGAGGCCACGCCGAGGGGGAACAGGTCGCCGGCGGGCAGCGCGGCCGCTCGGGCCCGAGCAGCGGCGAGCGACCTCGGGTCGACCATCGCTGCGGTGGCGGTGGCGAGGGCCGCCGCCAGGAAGGCGCGCCGGCTGGTGCCGGTGGAAGCGGGCTGGTCGATCACGATGCGTCCCCTCGCGTCGTCGGTCCCCGCAGTGTCGCAGACCCGGCCCGTCGCGCACGACGCCCGCTCGGGGGATCAGCCCCCGGTCGTGGTCGTGTCGTCCCTCCCGTCGTCCGACGCCGTGGTCGTGGTGGCCTCGGTCGTCGTCGTCGGCGGCTCGAACGGCTCGATCCCGCCCTCGGCCATGGCGTTGGCGAGCACCCACTTGAGGGCGGTGGGCGCGGCGTTGGCGTCGAGGTGGACGCCGTCACGAGTGCGCACCGGCCGGCAGCGGTCGCGCTCGTCGGGGCAGAGGTACCGCCCGAAGTCGATCGTGGGGGTCCCGGTGGCCTGGGCCGCCTCGCTCAGGGTCCGGCGCACGCAGTCCATGCGGTCGAGGTGGTCGGCGGGGTTGATCCAGATCGACATGCGGTCGCCCCACGCCGGCAGCGCGAGCACGACGGCGTCGGCCCGCGCCTGGAGCCAGCGCAGCCGGTCCTCGATGTCGTCGCGGTAGAAGTCGGCGGCCACCGCCTCGCACGGTCCGTGGAAGGCGCCGTCGATCTCGCGGTCGAGCACGGCGTGGCCGCCGACCATCAGGATCGCCAGGTCGGCCTGGGCGCCGAAGTACTGCGGGTACTGGCTGGGCCAGCCCGTGCACGCTTCGGGCACCGGGACCAGGTCGCCCGTGCGCGAGCGAGCCGGCGGCGTGCCGGCCGCGCCGTCGCAGGCCGGGAGGGTGCCGTTGACGAGCGTGATCCGGTCGGGGTCGAGCGACATGGCGCCGTCGCGCAGCATGAAGGCGGGCAGCGAGTCGCCGAGCAGCACGACGGTGGGCGGGCCGACCTCGCCGGCCGCCTCGGCCGGCGTGGAGCTCACCACGGCGGCCGCGTCCACGGCCTCGGGCGCCTCGGCCGCCGGAGGCACGGCGACGAGCACGATCACGAGGCAGGCGGCCAGGGCGGCGAGGCCGGCACCGATGACCGCCCCGTGGGGGACGAGCGGCCGGCCCCGCCGCAGCGGCTGCTCGATCAGCCGGTAGGAGACGACGGCCACGGCGACCGACGCGGCGACCCGGGCGCCGAACAGCGGCACCGGGGCCCAGTCCACGCGGGGCAGGTCGAGGAGCACGACGACGGGCCAGTGGTAGAGGTACAGCCCGTAGCTGATCAGGCCCAGCCACCGGAGCGGGGCGAACGAGAGGGCCCGGGCGAACGGGCCGGGGCGGGCGGCGACGCGCACCAGGACCGCCGACGCGACGGCGAAGGCGGCGAGCCCCCCGCCCACGATCCAGCCGTCGGTCACGTGGGCGAGGCGCCAGGCGGCGGCGGTGATCGCCAGGGCGACCACCGCCGCGCCGGTCTGCCAGCGCGGCGCCCGGTCGGCGCCGGCTCGCGTGCGACAGGCCAGCAGCATGCCGATCGCGATCTCGGGCGCCCGGCTGATCGTCGCGTAGTACGCCAGGTCGGCGTCGTCGACGACCTGGCAGAAGGCGACCCCGGCGACCACGACGAGCGCGGCCCCGATCGCCAGCCGGTTGCGGACCAGCCACGGCGCCCGCCAGGCGAGGAGGGCGGCGACGATGGGCAGCACCACGTAGAACTGCTCCTCGATCGCCAGCGACCACAGGTGGGTGAGCGGCGAGGGGGCGGCGAAGAGCTCGGCGTAGGACTGGTCGCGGGCGATCTGCACCCAGTTGGCCGAGTAGGTGAGCCCGCCGATCAGGTCGGCTCGCAGGTCGCCGCCCAGGTCGGTGAGCTTCGACGCGACGACCACCCCGAGGGTGGTGACCACCAGGGCCGGGACCAGCCGGCGGATGCGTCGCGCCCAGAAGGCGCTCATCCCGACCCGTCGCTCGTGGCGGACCTCCACCAGCACCAGCGACGTGATCAGGTAGCCCGACAGCGTGAAGAACAGCGACACGCCGAGGAACCCGCCGGGCAGCCAGCCGGCCGGCGCGGCGTGGAACACGACCACGGCTGCCACGGCGAGCCCGCGGAGGCCGTCCAGCCCCGGCGCGTGCGGGATGCGGGGCCTCCGGTCGACCGGCGGGGCCGCGTCGGGGAGGACCGTGACCTGGGGATCGACCCCGTCGACGGCGTCGTCGGGCTCGTCGGGTGCCGGGCCGGGCGGGGGGCGCTGCGGTGGGCTGGGTCATGGGTGGGTGGGGGTCGGCCGCCGGGGACCGGCCGCGGTCGATTCTTCCACGCGCGCCCCGGGGCGCCCCTACCGCGTCGGGGCGAGGACCGCGCTGGCGAGGGCCGCCAGGGCGAGCAGGCGGGCGCCGCCGGCCACCGCGCCGACGGTGCCCGACGAGCCGACCGACAGCACCGAGCCGGCGGCGCCGATCGAGAGCACCGAGCCCGCCGAGCCGATCGAGAGCACCGAGCCGGCCGATGCGACCGACAGCGCCGAGCCCGCCGAGCCGATCGACCACGCCGACGCGACCGAGCCGATCGATCGGTGGCTCCACGCCGACCACCGCGAGCGGCTCGATGCCCAGGACCGGTGCTCTGCGTCGCCTCGCACGGGGCCGACCGTACCGAGCGGGGAGGGGCGCCGGTAGGTTTGGCCGCGATGGCCGGATCCACCGCCCCCCAGCTGCGCCCGGCGCTGCGGCGCAAGGCGCCGGGGCTCTCGGTGGAGCGAGGCCTGTGGGCGGAGGGCCACGAGGTCGTGGTCGGCGTCGACGAGGTGGGTCGGGGCTCGTGGGCCGGACCGCTCACGATCGGCGCCGTCGTGCTGCCCCGGGACCGGCGGGTCAACAAGGTCCGCGACTCGAAGCAGCTCACCGAGCGCGAGCGCGAGGCGCTGTTCGACCGGATCGCCGACTGGTGCGTCGCCTGGTCGGTGGGCCACGCCACGCCCGTCGAGTGCGACGAGCTCGGCATGAGCGACGCCCAGCGCCTCGCGGCCCGGCGGGCGATCGAGGGGCTCGGCGTCCGGCCCGACCGGGTCCTGATCGACGGTCGGTGGGACTTCGTCGGCGGCGGGATCACCCAGATGATCGTCAAGGGCGACGCCTCCTGCCTGTCGATCTCGGCGGCGTCGATCCTCGCCAAGGTCACCCGCGACCGGATGATGCGACTCGAGGACGAGCACTACCCGGCCTACGACTTCGCCTGGAACAAGGGCTACCCGTGCCCTCGCCACAAGCAGGCGCTGCGCGGCGTCGGGCCGAGCGCCATCCACCGCCGGAGCTGGGCGTTCATGGACGACATCCCCTGGACCGGTGCGGTGCGCTACGTGCGCCCCGACGCCCAGGCCACGCTGTTCTGACCGAGGGCGTCGGCGTGCGGGTCGGGCGAGCAGGGCGGGGCCCGCTGCGCTAGGAACGCGACATGTCCCCGCTGGTCGCCTCCGCCCTGTACGACGAGCTCGCCGCCATCGGCGCGGCGGCCGCCGATGGCGAGTCGTTCGACGCGACCGCCATCGACGCGATCGCCGAGGCCGGGCTGCTGCACGTCTCGGTGCCGAAGGAGGTGGGCGGCGCCGAGCTGCCGGTGCTCGACGCGATCGACGTCTGGTCCGAGATCGCCCGAGCGGACGCGTCGATCGGGTGGGTCGCCTTCGCGATGGACACGGCGCTCGCCTACTTCGGGGCCTACCTGCCCGAGGAGGGGATCGCCGACCTCTTCGCCGACGGGCCGCCGCGGATGGCCGGCCAGTTCGCCCCGAACGGCACCGCGGTGGCCGAGGGGGACGACTGGATCGTCGACGGGGCCTACCAGTTCGGCTCGGGCATCACGATCGCCCAGGTGGCCGGCTGCGGGTTCCTCGCCACGCCGCCGGGTGGCGGCGATCCCGCCTACCTGTTCGGCTGCCTGCCGGTCGAGGAGGTCGACCTTCGGGGGAACTGGCACGTGCTGGGGCTGCGGGCCACGCAGTCGGTCGACTACCGCATCACCGGCGCCCGCGTCCCCGCCCATCGCACCTTCGACTTCTTCGCCCCCACGGTGCACCGGGGCGGGGCCCTGGCCCGCTTCGGCGTGCTGCCGCTCACCGCGGTGGGCCACGCCGCCTGGGCGCTCGGTGCCACCCGCCGGGTGCTCGACGAGCTGCTGGTCGCGGCCGGGCGGACGCGCATGGGGGCGGCGTCGTCGATCGGCACGAGCGACCACGGGCTCATCACGATCGCCCGGCTCGAGTCGCGCTACCGGGCCGGGCGGGCGTGGGTCCGGGAGGTCTGCGAGCAGGCCGAGGCCGAGGTCGAGGCCACGGGCGAGCTGCTCTCGGCGGCCACCGGCGACCTCGTGCGCCAGGCGTGCGTCCACGTCAACCAGGACGGGGCGGCGATCGCCCGCGACGCGTACCTCCTGGCCGGCACCTCGGCCCTGCGCGACGGCGCCCTCCAGCGCGGCTTCCGCGACCTGCACGCCGGCGCCCAGCACTTCTTCGCATCCGATGCCGCCAGCCTCGACTGGGCTCGCGGCCTGCTCGCCCGGGAGGGCTGATCGTGGACGACTTCAGCGGTGCTCGCGCCGTCATCACCGGTGGGGCCAGCGGCATCGGCCTCGGCCTGGCCACCGCGCTCCTCGAGCAGGGCGCGGCGGGCGTCGCCCTCGCCGATGTGGAGCTGGGGGCCCTCGACGCCGCCGTCGACCGGCTCCGCGCCGCCGAGCTCGGCGGCGAGGTGATCGGGCTCACCTGCGACGTGACCGACCCGGCGAGCGTCGAGGCCATGGCCGAGGCGGCGTGGCAGGAGCTCGGCTCGGTCGAGGTGGTGTGCCTCAACGCCGGCGTCTTCGCCGGTGGGGCGGTCTGGGAGACCACCGAGGCCGACTGGGACTGGGTGCTCGGGGTCAACGTGCGCGGCGTGATCAACGGCATCCGGGCCTTCGTGCCCCAGCTCATCGACGCCGGCGTGCCCGCCCACGTCCTCATCACCGCCTCGATCGCGGGCATCGTCGCCGCGCCGGCGTCGGGCGTCTACTGCACCTCGAAGTTCGCCGCCGTGGGCCTCGCCGAGAGCCTCCACCACGACCTCCAGCTGAGCGGGGCCGGCCACGTCGCCGCGTCGGTGATCTGCCCGGGCATGGTGGCCACCAACATCGACCACGGCGAGCGGAACCGGCCCACGTCGCTCGGCGACGCCACCGACACGCCCACGTCGAACCTGGCCACGGGGGCCATCGCCGACACCCTGCGCAGCGACGCGGCCCTCGACCCGCTCGTCGGCGCCCGCCACGCCCTCGCCCAGGCCAAGGCGGGTCGCTTCTACACGACCACCCACGAGGGCGACCTGTGGGATCGGCTCGTGGGCAACCAGAACGACGATCGCCTCGCCGGCCGGCCGCCGCGGTTCCAGATGTACGAGTGAGGCGCGCCCTCAGCCCTTGGCGATGTCCTTGAACGGGCTCTTCGAGTCGATGCCCGGCTCCTTGGGGAGGCCGAGCACCCGCTCGCCGACGATGTTGCGCAGCGTCTCGTCGGAGCCGCCGGCGATGCGCATCCCGGGCGTGCCGGTGACGAACGTGCTCCAGGCGTAGGTGCCCCACTCGCCGGAGTCGGCGATCAGCTGGGGCCCCAGCACCTTGGCCACGAACTCGGCGGTGGCGGTGAGGTTGTTGGTCAGCGCCAGCTTCCCGATCGACATCTCGGGACCGGGCAGGCCCCCCGCCTTGAGCTTCGCCGCGGCCCGCAGGTTGGTGAACTTGGCCACCTGGTAGCCCGTGTAGAGCTTGGCCAGCTCGTCGCGCAGCACCGGGTCCTGGTCGACGCCGTAGTGGCGCATCATCTCGATGAGGCGGCTCGCCGAGGCCAGGCCCATGCCGCCCCCGCCGCCCCCGCCGCCGATCGAGGCGCGCTCGTTCATGAGGGTGGTGAGGGCCACGGTCCACCCCTGGTTCACGTCGCCCAGGCGGTGGTGGTCGGGCACCCGCACCTCGTCGAAGAACACCTCGTTGAAGGTGGCGCCGCCGGTCATCTGGCGCAGCGGCCGCACCTCGACGCCCGGGGCGTGCATGTCGACCACGAACCCGGTGAGGCCCTTGTGCTTGGGCAGGTCGGGGTCGGTGCGGCAGATGATCTCGCCGATGTCGGCGTAGTGCGCGCCCGAGGTCCACACCTTCTGGCCGGTGACGATCCACTCGTCGCCGTCGCGCTCGGCCCGGGTCTGCAGGCCGGCGAGGTCCGAGCCGGCGCCGGGCTCGGAGAACAGCTGGCAGCCGACGAGCTCGCCCGAGTACATCCGGTCGAGGTACTGCGTGGTCTCGGGGAAGCCGTGGGCCTGGATCGTGGGGGCCACCATGCCGAAGCCGATGCCGAAGAACGACTGGTTCGGGATGGCGTAGCGGCTCTCGAGCGACCGGTAGGCGTTGGCGTAGGCCGTGGGGAGGCCGCGCCCGCCGAGCTCGACGGGCCCGCTGATCCAGTGGAGGCCCGCCTCGGCTCGCGTGCCGAGCCACGCCTTGGCCCGGGCCAGCTCCTCGGCCTCCTCCTCGCGGGAGATCTCCTCGAAGAGGGCGACGTCGTCGTCGCCCTCGCCCCACACGAACGCCTTGGCCTCGGGCTTGAGCTCGGCGTTGGCGTCGAGGAAGGCGGTGGCCTCGGCCGTGAACTCGTCGAGGGTGAGGTCGGTCATGTCGGTCCCCTGGGTCGCACTTGACTGTCCGGTCAAGTTACCCCGTCTGGCCGGGGTGGAGAACCGGGAAGGGGCGACCATGAGCGACACCGGACCTGCGCCCCAGCCCGAGCAGCACCTCGACCCCGACGCCGAGGAGGAGCGCCTCGAGGCGCTCGGCGAGGAGATCGCCGAGACCCGGGAGCGGGCGGCGGCCGACCTGGAGGTGGGCGGCGCGAACCGGACGTTCACCGACGAGGGCGTCGACGTGCAGGTCGAGCGCACCGGTGACACCCACCATCCGCTGGCCGATCGGCCCTGATCGCCGGGTACCGTCGGCGGGGTGCACCGGCTCCGCCCCCTGCCCGTCGCCGCGTTCAGCGCCCTCACGCTGCTGATCTGGGTCAACCGGATCTGGCTGGCGTGGACGAACGCCGACGACACCGTCGCCCAGAAGGTCGTGTGGTCGATCCCCATCGTCGCCTTCGTGGTCGCGGCGGCCGTGCTGCTCGTCGCCCAGCTGCGCGGCCGCAGCGACGCGCCCTGGTTCCGGCCGGTCGTGCTCGCCTTCGCCGCCGCCACGACGCTCTACTGGGCCATCCGGCTCCCGATCATCTGGGTGAACGACCACGGGCTCACCGCCGACGAGGAGCTCGGCTTCAAGCTGGTGCACACGGTGCTGGCGGTCGCGTCGGTCGGGGCCGCGGCGTTCGCTGCGCGCTGGGCTCGACCCGGGAGCGAGCGGCCGGGCCCGAAGCGGCGGGGGAGCGCGGTCGCGTGAGCGTCCCCGACGTGGAGCTCGCCGGGTGCCGAGCCTCGCACCAGCGCCTCGACGAGGCGATCGCCGGCCTCACCGACGAGCAGGCCCGGCAGCCCAGCCGCCTGCCCGGCTGGAGCGTCGGCCACGTCCTCACCCACCTCGCCCGCAACGCCGACAGCGTCGTGCGCCGCCTGGAGGCCGCGGCGCGGGGCGAGGTCGTCGACCAGTACGTCGGCGGGCGCGAGGGGCGCGCCGCCGACATCGAGGCCGGCGCGGCCCGTCCGGCCGTCGAGCTGCTCGCCGACGTCCGCACCAGCTCGGCCCGGTGCGACGAGGCGTGCGCCGGGGTCCCGGCCGAGGTGTGGGAGCGCCCGACCCGCGGCCTGGGCGGCGACGTCTCGCCGGCCGCCTTCCTCGCCTTCAGCCGATGGCGGGAGGTCGAGGTGCACCACGTCGACCTCGGCCTCGGGTACGAGCCGTCGAGCTGGCCGGCGGAGCTGGTGGAGCGCTGGCTCCCGCACGAGCTCGGGCGGCTCCCGGGTCGCACCGAGCCGGCCGCCCTGCTGGCCTGGGCGCTCGGCCGGGCCGAGGCGCCGCCGCTCGGCGACTGGTAGCGGGTTGGGCGCGGCGCGGCCCATCCGTGCCAGGCTCGCCGCATGCGGAACCTGCGCCACCGAGCCCTGACGATCGTCGCCCTCGGCGCCCTCGCCCTCGGGGTCGCCGCGTGCGGCGGCGGCGGTGGCGGGGAGGCCACGACCACCTCCACCACCACCACGCTCGGGCCCAACCCCGCCGACGAGCTCCGCCTCGACCAGATCCAGGTGATCGGCACCCACAACTCGTTCCACCAGGCGCCGCCCGAGGACGAGATGGCGCAGCTGGCAGCGATGGACGCCACCCAGGCGGCCAACCGGGCGTACACCCACCTGCCCCTCGGCGACCAGCTGGTCGACCAGCGCGTCCGCCAGCTCGAGCTCGACGTGTTCGCCGACGCCCAGGGCGGGCTCTACGCCTCGCCCGCCCTGCGCCCGCCGAGCGCCGGGCCGCTCGATCCGCTGATGACCTACCCGGGCACCAAGGTGCTCCACGAGCAGGACGTCGACTACCACTCGGTGTGCCCGTCGCTCGTGTCGTGCCTGTCGGGCGTCAAGGCGTGGTCCGACGCCAACCCCGACCACGTCCCCCTGGCCATCAACATCCAGTTCAAGGACGGTCCGCTGATCTTCCCCGTGGCCGACCAGGCCAAGCCCGAGCCGTGGACCTCGGCGGCCATGGACGGCCTCGACGCCGAGATCCGCACCATCTTCGAGGAGGACGACCTCATCACCCCCGATGCGGTGCGCGGCGACCACGCCACCCTGGAGGAGGCGGTCCTCGACCACGGCTGGCCGACGCTGGGCGAGAGCCGCGGCAAGGTGCTGTTCCTGATGATCAACCCCGAGCCGTACCGCTCCACGTACCTCGAGGGCCATCCGAACCTGGAGGGGCGGATCCTCTTCACCAACGCCGAGCCCGGCCAGCCCGACGCCAGCTACGTGGGCATCGACGACCCCGTGGCCGATGGCGCCCGGATCCGCGAGCTGGTGGAGCAGGGCTACCTGGTGCGCACCCGCGCCGACGCCGACGGCATCGAGGCGAAGGCCGGCGACACCGCCCGCCTCGAGGCCGCCCTGGCGAGCGGCGCGCAGTGGGTCAGCACCGACTACCCGGGCCCCGACGGCGCCCAGGCCCAGTTCGGCACCGACTACGTGGCCCAGCTGCCCGGGTTCCTCGCGGCTCGCTGCAACCCGGTCACCGCGCCCGAGGGCTGCGAGGACGCCGACGTCGAGCGGGCGACGACGAGCTAGGACGACCAGCTACGGGGCCGCCGGCTCGACGTCGATCGGGGTCTCGGAGGCCCCGACGGTCGGCACGTCCTTGAACCGACCCTCTCGCTCGTTCCAGAGGTCGCGCACCACCACCTGGATGACCCCGGCGACGGGGATGGCCAGCAGGGCGCCGAGCAGCCCGAAGATCTCGACGCCGATGAGGACCGAGACGAGCACCCCGAGCGGGTTCACGTTGACCGTCTTCGACATCACGGTGACCTGCAGGACGTTGTTCTCGAACTGCTGGTAGAGGATGAAGAAGACGATGGCGGCGATGCCCGCGGGCGTCCCGTGGAGGAACGCCACGGCGATCGTGGGGACCGCGCCGAGCGTGGCGCCCACGAGGGGGATCAGGTCGGCGAAGGCCACCCACAGGGCCAGCACCTCGGCGTAGGGCACCCCGGCGATGCGCAGGAAGACGTAGGCGGCGATGCCGGCCAGCACGCTGATGACGACGTTGCCGAACATGTAGCCCGACACGGCGCGCGCGGCATCGGAGGCCACCCGCCGCACGCGCTCGCGATGGCGCTCGGGCACGACGGCGAGCGTGGTCTGGCTGAGGTCGGGGCCGCCGAGCAGCAGCAGGATCGTGAGGACGATGACGGTGATGGCGGCGACGATGCCCGAGAACACCGTGCCGAGCACCGAGAGCCCGCGGCCGCCGGCGGTGGAGAGCTGGTCCTCGATGGCCTGCCGGTTGTCCTCGTAGCGCTGGTCGAGGTCGTAGCGGTCGATGTACTCGCCGAGCGTGCCCTCACCCTTCTTGGCGTCGTCGATCATCTCGGGGAGGTTGTCGGCGAACTTCCGGCCCTGGTCGACGAGCGGCCGGACGAAGGCGTAGACCATCCCGCCGAGCGAGGCGAAGGCGAACAGGCAGACGAGGAGGGTGGCGACCCCGCGCCGGACCCGCGCCCGGTGCTGGAGGAGGTCGACCGCCGGGGTGAGCACGACCGTGAAGAAGAGGGCCACCAGCAGGTAGCTCACGATGCGCCACAGGCGCCCGATGGTCCACACCGTGCCGATGGCGAGGAAGACCACGCTGACGGCCACCAGCGTGGTGCCGGCGACGTGGCGGACGTCGACCGTGCGGCGCGGCTCCTCCATGGCGGCGACGGTACCGACGCGGCTTCTTCCGCCGGTGGATGCCGGGGCTACCATCGCCCCCGCCATGGGTCAGTCGATCGTCGTCAACGAGAAGCCCTCCTCGAACCCCGGGGTCGTGCGCTTCGAGACCAACCGCGCCCTCACCGGGATGGGCCACGAGCGCTACGTCGCGGGGACCGAGGTGTGGGGCCAGCGCCCGCCCGACGAGCTGGCCCGACGGCTGCTCGCCCAGCCCTCGGTGGCCGGCGTGCAGATCAACGGCAACATGGTGACGGTCGACCTGGCCAAGGGCTTCTCCTCGGAGGGCCTGCTCGAGATCATCGAGGACCTCTACCGCTTCTACCCCGATGCGCCCGAAGGGGCCGAGGCCGCCGGCGAGGCGGACCAGGCGGCGGCCGGCGCGGCGGACGCGGATGAGCCCACACCCGCCGAGGCCTGAGGGCGGGAACCGCAGGGCCGTGGCCGTCGACCGACGCTCCGTGCACCGGCCCCACCGCTCTCGCCCTCTCGTCGCCCTCCTCGTGACCGGCTCGCTCGCGGCCGGCGGGCTGCTCGCGGCCTGCGGCGACGACGGTCCGTCGACGCTGCCCGTCGAGCTCAGCGCGGCGGGCGAGCGGGGCAAGGCGGTGGCCGCCGACAACGGTTGCACCAACTGCCACACCACCGACGGCTCGAAGAGCACCGGCCCCACCTGGAAGGGCCTCGCCGGCTCGCAGGTGGAGCTGAAGGGCGGCGAGACGGTCACGGCCGACGAGACCTACCTCCGCACCGCCATCGTCGAGGCTCGCAGCGAGACCGTCGACGGCTACGCCAACATCATGCCGGACTACGGATCGCTCAGCGACGACGAGGTCGCCGACCTCATCGCCTACCTCCAGGACCTCGGCGAGCGCTGATCCGGGCCGCTTGCCCCGATCGAACGTGTGTTCGATACTGGGCCCATGGCCGTCCCCGCTCCCGACCTCGCCGTGCTCCGCCAGCTCGGCGAGCGCGTCCGGCCGCTGAGCGCCGCGGCCGAGCGGATCCTGCCGGTGCCCGACGCGCTCTCGGGGCTGCTGCCGCTCGGCGGCCTGGGCCGGGGCACCACGGTGGCCACCGCGGGCAGCGCCGCCTCCAGCTTGGCCCTGGCCCTGGCCGGGCCGGCCACGGCGGCGGGCTCGTGGTGCGCGATCGTCGGCGTGCGCGACCTGGGCCTGCTGGCCGCCGCCGAGCTGGGGGTCGACCTCGGACGCACGCTGGTGGTGGCCGATCCCGGTCCCGCCGGCTGGGCGCCGACGGTGGCGTCGCTGCTCGACGCGGTGGAGGTGGTGCTGGTCCGCCCCGGCCACGCCATCACCCCCACCACCCGGCGGCGCCTGGTGGCCCGGGCGCGCGACCGGGGGTCGGTGCTCGTCCACGTGGGCGGTCGAGCCACCGTCTGGGCCGAAGCCCCCGACCTCACCGTCACCGCCGGCGCCGCCCGGTGGGAGGGGATCGGCGAGGGCCACGGGCGGCTGCGGGCCCGGCAGGTGGAGGTCGCCGTCGCCGGCCGTCGAGGCGCCGACCGGCCCCGCCGGGCGACGCTGTGGCTGCCGGGGCCCGACGGTCGGATCGCGCTGGCCTCTCCGGCGCCGCCCGTCGCCGTCGGCGAGCCGTCCCCGGTGGCGCTGCGCGAGGTGGGGTAGGGGTGGCGGGCGCCGACGTCCCCACCCGGACCCTGGTCGTGCACGCCCCGGACTGGCCGGTGCTCGCGGCCGGGCCCGAGCCGTCGGCCGCGCTGGTGGTGGTGCGGGCCAACCGGGTGGTGGCGGCGTCGATGGCGGCCCGGGCGGCGGGGGTCGAGGTGGGGCTGCGCCGGCGCGAGGCCCAGCGTCGGTGCCCCCACGTGGAGGTGGTCGACCACGATCCGGCGCGCGACGCCCGGGCGTTCGAGCCGGTGGCCGCCTCGCTCGACGCCCTCACCCCGGGGGTCGAGGTGGCGGCGCCCGGGACCCTGGCCTTCGCCACCCGGGGCCCCTCGCGGTACTTCGGGGGCGACGAGGCCCTCGCCGCGCGGGTGGCCCAGACGGTGTCCGATGCCCTCCACGGGCGCTGGCCCGTGCGGGTGGGGGTGGCCGACGGCGCCTTCGCCGCGCTCCTCGCCGCCCACGCCGCCCACGCCCGTGGCGCGCCCGCGGTCGTGGTGGGGCCCGGGGAGGGGAGGGGCTTCTTGGCCCCCCACCCCGTCGACGCGCTGCTCGAGGTGCTGGAGGCGCCCGAGCTGGTCGACGTCTGGCGGCGCCTGGGGCTGCGGACCCTCGGTCGGGTGGCGCACCTGCCGCGGGGGGAGGTGGTCAGCCGCTTCGGCCCCGCCGGCGCCGCCGCCCACCGCCTGGCCTCGGGGCTCGACCTCCGGCCCCTCGCCATCCGGCGCCCCGCGCCCGAGCTGGCGGTGGCCTGCGAGCTCGACCCGCCGGTCGAGCGGGTCGATCGGGCCGCCTTCGCGGCCAAGGCCCTCGCCGACGAGCTCCACGCCCGCCTGGGCGCCGACGGGCTGGCGTGCACCCAGGTGCTGGTCGAGGCGCAGACGGAGCACGGCGAGGCGCTGGCCCGGCGGTGGCGCCACGAGGGGGCCCTCGACGCCGGGGCGGTGGCCGACCGGGTGCGGTGGCAGCTGGAGGGCTGGCTGACCTCCACCGGCGCCCGTCCCCGCGCCGGCCTCGTGCAGCTGCGGCTGGTGCCGGTGGAGGTGGTGGCGGCCCGTGGGCGCCAGCTCGGCTTCTGGGGCGGCGAGACCCGCATCGACGAACGGGTCTGGCGGGCGGTCGCCCGGCTCCAGGCCCAGCTGGGGGCCGACGCGGTGACCGTCCCCGAGGTGCGCGGCGGGCGGGGGCCGGCCGAACGGGTGGTGCGGGTGCCCGTGGCCACCGTCGACCTCACGCAGGCCCGGCCGGCCGCCCGGCTCGATGCGGTGGCCGAGCCCTGGCCCGGACGGGTGCCGCCGCCGGCCCCGGCCACCGTGCCCGACGAGCCCGAGCTCGTCGCCGTGGTCGACGCCGAGGGCCGCGAGGTGCGGGTCTCGGGGCGCGCCGAGGTGTCGGCGCCTCCGGCGGTCGTGCACCGCCGGGGCCGGTCACCGGCGGAGGTGGCGGCCTGGGCCGGGCCGTGGCCGGTCGACGAGCGGTGGTGGGATCGCACGCGCCACCGCCGCCGCGCCCGGTTCCAGGTGGTCGACGCGGAGGGCGGCGCGCTCCTGCTCGCCGTCGAGGGCGGTCGGTGGTGGATCGAAGCCGTCTACGACTAGCGCCGGTGACCTCGGGCACATGTCACAGGGGCCCGCCCTGTTCCTGCACGGTCGATGCAAATAGGATGGTCGGGTCGGACGGCCAGGGGGCACCGGCGGAAGGGCAACCATGACCGATCCCAGCTCGGCATCCGACGACCTCGTGGCGCCCGAGGATGCGCCGCGGCGCCGCCGCGGGCTGCGGTACGGCCTCCTCGGTGGCGCCGTGGTGCTGGCGGGGGCCGCCGGCACGTACACGTGGACCCAGGTCAAGCCGGTGGTCGAGTCGCGCAAGTACGCCAAGGTCACCTACGAGGTGCCCGAGGCGGCGCAGCTGACCGCCCAGCCGGGCGAGACCGTCTACCGCATCGATCCCACCGCCTCGTCGCTCACCTACGAGATCGACGAGGAGTTCGCCGGGCGCGACACCAGCACCGCCACCGGCGTCACCAACGGCATCGCCGGCGACATCGCCCTCAACGCCGACGACCTCTCGAAGAGCCGCATCGAGGAGGTCGTCGCCAACGTCGAGCAGTTCCACTCCGACAACAACCTGCGCGACGCCCGCCTCCGCCAGGACTTCCTCGAGTCCAACCGCTACCCGCTCATCACCGTGACCGACGTCGAGCTCGACGGCCTCGAGGGCGAGCTGGTGGCCGGCGAGGAGCACGACTTCACGCTCACCGCCGCCGTGAAGGTGAAGTCCGAGACGGTGAAGACGACCTTCGACGCCACCGCCACCCTCACCGACGACGGCGCCCTCGAGGCCACCGCCACCGCCCAGGCCAAGCTGTCGCGCTTCGGCGTCGGGCCGATCCGCATCGCCGGGCTGGTGTCCACCTCCGACGACGTCACCCTCACCCTCGAGCTGACCGCGTACGACCCCACCGAGCGCACCATCCCCACCACCATCACCGGGCCCGACGCCAAGGAGCCCACCGACGCGCCGTCGTTCGCCGAGACCGTGCAGCCGATCCTCGAGGCCAACTGCGTCTCGTGCCACGCCAAGGGCGAGATGGGCTCCACCCACGTCCGCCTCGACACCGCCGGCGACGCCCGGGCCGTGTCGCAGGGCCTCAAGACGGTCACCGAGCTGCGCTACATGCCGCCGTGGCCGGCGTCGGACGAGGGCGTGCCGCTGCTGCACGAGATGCGCCTCACCGACGACGAGATCGCCGCCATCGGCGCCTGGGCCGACGCCGGCGGTGCCCTCGACGTCGATGCCGCCACGAAGCTCGAGGCCACCGAGGACGCCCAGGGCCCGGCACCCCGCCAGGACGTCGTGCTCGAGCGCGAGCCCTACCTCGGCTCGGTCGACAACACCAACGACTACCGCTGCTTCGTCCTCGACCCCGGGTTCACCGAGCCGACCTACATGACCGGCACCACGTTCCTGCCGGGCGGCGAGGTGACGCAGCTCCACCACGCCCAGCTCTTCCACATCAGCGTGGAGGAGAAGGAGTACGCCGAGTCCGTCGATGGCCAGGACGGCCAGCCCGGGTGGGAGTGCTACAGCTCGCCGATGCTGCGCGGCCGCGGCCCCCAGCGCGTCGGCAGCCAGGAGCGCGACGCCGGGTTCGCCGGGCAGTCGAACCTGGTGGGCGGCTGGGTCCCCGGCCAGGCGCCGGCGGTCTTCCCGATGGACTCGGGCGTGCTGCTCCAGCCGGGCGAGGCGCTCGTGCTGCAGATGCACTACCACTTCACCGGCGAGGTCACGCCCGACGCCTCGACGATCGCCCTCCAGACCGAGCCCGGCGACAGCGACATCAAGGCCCTGCGGGTGGTCAACCCGCTCGGGCCCGTCGAGATCCCCTGCGCCCCCGAGGACCAGGACGAGCCGCTCTGCGACCGCGACGCCGCGATCGCCGACAACGTGCGCCTCTACGGTCCGTCGGGCGCGTCCAACGAGTCCGGCCTGCTGATGCTCTGCGGCCAGACGCCCG
Source organism: Acidimicrobiales bacterium (assembly GCA_041394165.1). GTDB lineage: Bacteria > Actinomycetota > Acidimicrobiia > Acidimicrobiales > Iamiaceae > Aquihabitans. Next base: position 153,784 of record JAWKIT010000004.1, on the reverse strand, counting down.
AGGCCCTGACCGCGGGCTTCGACGGCCGTCGGGCCAGCACCACCTGCGACCACGTCGTGCCCGAGGACGGCACCATCGTCGCCGTGCTGGGGCACATGCACACGCTCGGCAGCTCGTTCCGGCTCACGCTCGACCCGGGCGAGGCCGACGAGCAGGTGCTGCTCGACATCCCCCGGTGGAGCTTCGACTGGCAGATGAACTACGGCCTCGCCGATCCGATCCACGTCGAGCGCGGCCAGCCCCTCGAGCTCGAGTGCTCGTGGGACCGCGACGCCGATCCCACCCGGGCGCCCAAGTACATCGTGTTCGCCGAGGGGACCGAGGACGAGATGTGCTTCGCCACCTACGCCCTCATCCCCGACGAGCAGGGCTAGGCGGCGCCCGCCAGGCGCTCAGGCGCCGGCGGCCACCGGCTCCGGGGCGTCGACCGCCTCGCCCCGGCGCGACGAGAAGCGCCGGCCCGCCCGAGCGATGCGCTCCATCCGCTTGAACAGGCGGGCGCGGGCCTGCTCGGCCTCGTCGCTCAGGCCCTCGACCACGTCGATGCCCCACTGCCGCACGATCACCGGCACCAGCACCGCATCGTGGTGGACCTCGAAGTCGTAGATGCCGGCCCGGGCGATCGCGTGGGCGTGGGCCTCGAAGTCGACGATGCCGGTGCCGGGCATCTCGAAGTCGCGCACCTGGCGCTCGATCGCCAGGACCATCTCGGACGGGTCGAGCTCGAGCGCGGCGGTCCCCAGGTCGCGGTAGAAGAGGTGGTGGCGGTTCTCGTCGGCGGCGACCCGCTTCATGACCTCGTAGCCGGCCCGGTCGGTGAGCAGCTTGCCCGTGTTGTGGTGGGCGATCCGCGTGGCGAGCTCCTGGAGGGTCACGTAGACGATCCCGTCGCAGACGTGGTCCTTGACGGGCACCTCGCCCGTGCTCACCTGCGCCATGCGCGCCCGCTCGAGCGCCACGGGGTCGAGGGCGCGCGTGACCGTCAGGTAGTCGCGCAGCACGATCGAGTGGCGACCCTCCTCGGCCGTCCAGCGCCGCACCCACGCACCCCACGCGCTGTCGGGGCCGAAGAGGGTCTCGATCGTGCGGAAGTAGTACGGGAGGTTGTCCTCGGTGAGCAGGTTGACGAAGAGCGACGACCGGACCGCGGGGTCCATCGGGGCGTCGGCCTCCTCCCACGGCGCGGCCGGGTCGAAGTCGCGCCCGCGGCCCCACGGCACGCGCTCGTGCGGGAACCACTCGCGCGAGGCGGCCAGGTGGGCGTCGAGCAGGCGGGCGGCGACCGGCTCGAGCTCGGTCAGCAGGGCGGTCTGGTCCATGGCCGTCACCCTACCTACCGGTAGGTAGGGAGCCGCGATCGGTCGCGGCGGCGGCCCCGGCGTGGCAGGATCGCCGGGTGAACCAGGGGGAACGGCAAGGTGAACGGTGGGTTCTGCCCGCCGTGGGACGACGGCGCTTCTTGATCGGGGCGGCGGCGACCGCCGCCGCGATCACCGCCGGCTGCGGCGGCGACGGCAGCGACGGCGACGGCGATGGCGCCTCGGGCCCGGGTGAGGCCCGATCGACCGACCCGGTGGCGCTCGCCGACGCGCCTGCCCCGAGCTGGGTCGAGGGGCCGGTGTTCACCCTGGGCGTGGCCTCGGGCGATCCCACGCCGGAGGCGGTGATCCTCTGGACGCGCCTCGCGCTCGATCCGACCGCGGACGACGGCGCCGGCGGGATGCCCGACGAGGACGTCGAGATCGCCTGGGACGTCGCCGCCGACGAGGGCTTCGAGCAGGTGCTCGCCTCGGCGACCGTCACCGCGCGGGCCGCCGACGGGCACAGCGTCCACGTCGACGCCACCGGCCTCGAGGCCGGCACCGACCACTGGTACCGGTTCCGGCTCGGCGACGAGGCGAGCACGGTCGGGCGCACCCGGACCCTCCCCACGGGGACCCCCGACCGCTTCGCCGTGGCGGTGGTCAACTGCCAGATGTTCGAGGGCGGGGCCTACGCCGCGTACCGCCACCTCGCCGAGGAGGACCTCGACCTCGTCGCCCACCTCGGCGACTACATCTACGAGTACCCCGGCGGCGAGGGGGAGGGGCGCCACTCGCTGCCGAACCGCGTCCTCGAGACCCTGGGCGACTACCGGCTCCGCTACGCCTCGTACCGCCTCGACCCCGACCTCGCCGCCGCCCACGCCCGGTTCCCCTTCGTGGCCACCTGGGACGACCACGAGGTGGCGAACAACTACATGGGCGACACCGCGCCGGGCGATGTCGACGCCGAGACGGTGCGGGCGCGCAAGGCGGCGGCGTACCGCGCCTGGTGGGAGAACCTCCCCGTCCGCCTCGATCCGCCCGACGGGTCGGACCTCGCCGTCTACCGGGCCTTCGACGCCGGCGACCTGGCTCGCCTGGTCCTCCTCGACGAGCGCCAGGACGCCGCGGAGCCGCCGTGCCGCGACGCGCAGAGCACCGGGCTCGACTTCGGGAACTGCGAGGAGGTCGAGGGCGAGGACCGCACCCGGCTCGGCGCCGACCAGGAGGCCTGGCTCGCCGACCAGCTCGCGACGAGCACCGCCACCTGGAACCTGCTGGGCAACCCCGTGGTGCTCGCCGGCGTCGACGGTGGGTCGGACGCGGCGGCGTACTACCTCGACACGTGGGACGGGTTCCCCCAGGCCCGGCGCCGTCTGATCGCCCAGCTCGCCGAGGTCGACAACCCGGTGGTGCTGACGGGCGACTACCACGCGGGCATGACCCTCGAGGTGCGGGCCGATCCCTTCGACCAGGGCTCCGCGCTCGTCGCGCCCGAGTTCATGGCCCCGCCGATCTCCTCCGCCCTCTTCCCCCAGGACGTGAGCGCCCGGACGCCGCAGCTGCTCGAGCAGCTGAACCACCACGGCTACCTCGTGGTCGACGTGACCCCCGACGAGCTGACCGCTCGGTTCCGCGTCCTCGGCGACGTGGCCGACCCCGACACGGAGATCTCGACGGCGTCGACCTGGACGGTCCGCGCCGGCGATCCGGAGCCGACGCGGGCCTGACGGGCTCACGGTCCCCTCACATCCGCCACCGAAGATGGCCGCCATGCGACGTCTGCTGCTCCCGCTCGTGCTCGTCGGCGTGCTCGCCGCCGGGCTCACCGGCTGCCTGGCCACCCAGGGCGACACCTCGAAGGTCGTGAAGGTCAGCTCGGTGACCAAGGACGGCTACGTCTGGGACTACTACCGCAACGAGGCCTACCCCTGCTCGGTGAGCGGCTACCAGACCTTCGTCGTCGGTCGGAAGGTGGGGTCCTCGGCCACGGCCACGACGCCGATGTGGGTCTTCATGCACGGCGGCGGCGTCGGCGGCTTCTCGGCGTCCGGCCAGCCGCTTCCCAACGCCAACCGGATGGACGAGGAGTCTCGCACCGAGCTGCTGGGGCACGTCACCAACGCCGGCCTCAGCGCCAAGGTCCGCGACGCCGGCTACCGGATCGTCTCGGTCTCGATGTGCAGCCACGACCTCTACGGCGGCATGAACACCGCCGACCCGAACAACCCGAACACGACCCCCGACGGCAAGCGCCGACCGACGACGGGGCTCATCTCGGCGAAGGCCGCCATCCAGTTCGCGCTGGCCACGTACCCGACCGACGACTACTTCGTGGGGGGTGGCAGCGCCGGGTCGGCGGGCACCTTCCACGTCGCCTGGGCCCTCCAGCAGCAGGGGATCGCGCCGGCCGGGATCGTCCCCGACGCCAGCGTGCTCAACCAGGACTACTACCGGGCCGCCGCCGAGCAGGGCGTCTGCGTCGGCGAGCAGGAGGCCACGATCAAGACCGGGCTGCTCGATCGCATCCACCCCGAGGTGGCCAAGGCCGAGAACCAGCCCCACCTCCTGGTGGCGCGCGGCGCCCTGACGGTGCCGATCCTGCACGTCTGGAACCGCGGCGACACCAACACCTGCGGCGACGTGCCGATGCAGTGCCCGGTCGGCGACACCACGGTGACGCTCGGCTCCACCGAGTGCGCCCATCGTCCGCTGACGCTCGCGATCGCGGCGCTCGGCCCCGCGAGTCGCTCGAAGAACCTGCCGCTCTGCGTCGAGGGCCCCGACGCGACGACGGCGTGCGACAAGCACGTCGTCACGCCGATCGACGGCGTCAGCACCCTGCCCGGCAGCCCGGCCGACTACAACGCCGCCATCTGGGACTGGATCCAGGAGCGGCGCGCCGACGACTGAGCGAGCGGGTCAGGACCGCCGATCGGCGAGGGCCCACGCGCTCGCGCCGCTGACCGCGGCCACCGCGAGCACCGACGGCCACGCGCCCACCTTCTTGGCGAGCGGGTGCGAGGCGCCGAAGCCACCGAGGTAGATCGCCGTCAGCACGGCCGTGCGGGCCGGGCCGGCGGTGCGCCGCCAGGTCCGCCCGGCGGCGAGCCCGCCCGCCAGGAGCACGGCCCCGCCGAGCGGGCGCACCTTCGTCTCGCGGGCGACGAGGTAGCCGCCGACGAGCGAGCCGGCGACGATCGGGGCGGTGGGGATGGCCATGGGCCGAGGGTAGCGAGGGCGGCCGCGCCTCAGACCTCGGCCGCGACCCGCTCGCGCCAGTCCTCGAGCAGGTCGGTGAGCGTCTGGCGGATGGAGATCTCGGGGGCCCACCCGGTGGCCTCGGTGAGGCGATCGTGGCTCCCCCGCAGCACCGGGACCTCCACGGGCCGCAGGAGCTCGGGATCGGTCTCGAACCGCAGCGGGATGCGGGCCTGGGCGAGCAGCTGGTCGGCGAGGTCCTGCACGGCGAGGTCGGTGCCCGAGCAGACGTTGTAGACCTCGCCCGGCTTCCCCTCCTCCATCAGCAGCCGGTAGGCCCGGACCACGTCGCGCACGTCGGTGAAGTCGCGGCGGGCCGAGAGGTCGCCGATCGGGAGGGGGGCGGTGTTGCCGTCGCGCTCGGCCCGGGCGATGCGGCTGGCGATGGCCGGGGCCACGAACTTGTCGGTCTGGCCGGGGCCGAGGTGGTTGAAGGCCCGCACGCGCAGCACCGGGAGGCCCCGCCCGAGCCACGCCTGGAGCCCCAGGTAGTCGGCGGCGACCTTCGAGGCGGCGTACGGGCTGGCGGGTCGGAGGGGGGAGTCCTCGGTGAGGGGGAGCTCGGTCGGCTCGACCTTGCCGTACACGTCGGCGCTCGAGACGGCGAGGACGCGCGAGACGCCGGCGTCGGCGGCCGCCGACAGGACGTTCAGGGTGCCCTCGGCGTTGGCGCGGAAGGCCTCCACGGGCGCCTTCCACGAGCCGCCCACGTCGGCCCAGCCGGCCAGGTGGTAGATCGCGGTGGGCCGCAGCTCGTCGAGCATGGCGGCGACGGCGGCCGCGTCGGTGATGTCGACCCCCGGGTGGTGGGCGCCCGGGAAGTGGTGGCGATCGACGCCGAGCACCTCATCGCCGCAGGCCGCGAGGTGCGCGCTGAGGTGGCGTCCGACGAAGCCGGCGGCACCGGTGATCAGGACCCTGGCCCCCGACATGGACCACGAGTCTAGGCAGGGCCACCCACTACCCTTGTCCCGATGTCGCCACCAGGGGCCCGCCGTGGGCTGTGATCTCTCGGTCCTGTTCCCGGCCTACAACGAGGCCGAGAACCTCGAGGAGCTGATCCCCGCGACGGCGGCCGCGCTCGACGCGATCGGTCGATCGTGGGAGATCGTCGTCGTCGACGACGGCTCCACCGACGGCACCCGCAGCGTCATGTCGCGCCTGCGCAGCCCGCAGGTCCGCTACATCCGCCTGCGCCGCAACTCGGGCAAGTCGGCGGCCCTCTCCGTCGGCCTCGACCACGTGGACGGCGAGCACGTGGTGCTGATGGACGCCGACGGCCAGGACGACCCCCACGAGCTGCCCAAGATGCTCGCCAAGCTCGACGAGGGCTACGACCTGGTCACGGGCAGCCGCGCCGGGCACCGCAACGACCGCTTCATCAAGCGCAACACCTCGAAGATCTACAACGGCGCCACCGCCTGGGTCAGCGGCGTGCACATGAAGGACTTCAACTCGGGCTACAAGCTCATGACCCGCGAGCTGGCCGACAGCCTCGAGATGTACGGCGAGCTGCACCGCTACATCCCGGTGCTCGCCGCCTGGAACGGCTTCAAGGTGACCGAGGTGCCCGTCGCCCACCACGAGCGGCTCCACGGCAAGTCCAAGTTCGGCCGCGCTCGGTTCTGGCGCGGGTTCCTCGACCTGGTGACGGTGAAGTTCCTCACCACCTACACCGCTCGCCCGTTCCACCTCTTCGGCGGCATCGGCTTCGGCATCGGCTTCGGCGGGATGGCGATCCTGCTCTGGATGCTCGTGTCGAAGCTGCTCGGCCACGACATCGGCACCCGGCCGGTGCTCCAGCTGGGCGTCCTGCTCGTGGTCGTCGCGGTGCAGATGGTCTCGCTGGGCCTGCTCGGCGAGCTGATGGTGAACCTCCGCCGGCGCGACCGGCTCGACTCCAGCGCCGAGGGCGATCTCCGATGACCACCGCCGAACGACCCCGCGCCATCGGCCTCGCGCCCGGCCTCGACGACGCCGCCGCCGGCCAGGACGCCGCCAAGTACGGCACCTCGAACCCGGTGGTCCAGAAGCTCCTCGCCCGCTGGATGGGCACGCTCCAGGGCGTGCTCGGCGACGGGTCGGGCACGGTGGTCGACATCGGCATCGGCGAGGGCTTCGCCCTCGAGCGCATGTTCCCCGAGCGCACCCCCGCCATCGGGCTCGAGTACCGCCACGACAAGGCCGTCGTCGCCGCCGGGAAGCTCCCCGCCGTCTCGGTGGTGCGCGGCGATGCCGGCGTCCTGCCGTTCCGCGATCGCTCGGCCGACCTCGTGACCTCGATCGAGGTGCTCGAGCACCTGCCCGGCTACGAGCAGGCGGTCGCCGAGATGGCCCGCATCTGCGGCGGGCGCCTCGTGGTCAGCGTGCCCTGGGAGCCGTGGTTCCGCCTCGGCAACCTGGGCCGTGGCAAGAACGTGAAGCGCTGGGGCAACGACCCCGAGCACGTGAACTTCTTCTCCCCGGCGAAGCTCCGCGCCGCCCTCGGCACGCACTTCGCGCAGGTGCGGGTCGTCAAGGCCTTCCCCTGGATCATCGCCGAGGCGTCGCAGCCTCGCTGATCCGCGGCGCCGGTCCGCGGGCTCAGGCCGAGCGGCGGCGGACCGTGCGGTCGAGGATCCCGAGCGTCGCCCGCAGCGCCCCCTCGGAGAGGATCGGGAAGATGTCGGCCTCGCGCCAGAACGGGTCGATCTCGGACCAGTCGTAGATCGAGGTCACGAGCGTGCCCTCGTCGGTGGGCTCGAGGCGGTACCCGTAGGTGTGGCCGATCGGTGGCTCGAGCTGGCCGTCGACCTTCCAGCGGATCAGCCGGTCGGGCTCGAGCTCCACGATGGTGATGGTCACGTCGTAGCGACCGAGCGGGTAGTCGTTCAGCGCCTCGCGGTCCATGTGCACGACGAAGGTGTCGCCCACGGCCGACACCGGGCGGCCGGTGGCGTCCATCAGCATGCCGGAGCTGTCGATGTCGACGTGGCCCTGCGGGTCGCAGAGCACCTCGAAGATGGCGTGGGCGTCGGCGGGGATCGGGCGGGCGACCTCGATCCGCTCGATCGGGGGGTCTGCGGGCGTGGAGGCGGGTTCGGCGGGCACGGCCTCCGAGGCTGCCACCTCAGCGGGCGTCGTGCTCGCCGTCGAGCTCGACCTCGACCTCCTCGAGGCGCACGTCGGCGTTCTCGGCGGCCTGCGTGGCGGCGCGCTGCAGGTCGGCCAGCTGCTCGCGCAGGGGATCGACCTCCCAGGCGATCAGGCGCCGGATCAGCTTCTTGGCCGTGCTGACGCCGGGGCGGGCCGACACCGGTGGGGGCGGCGGTGCCGGGCGCAGGCGCCGCAGCGGCGTGGCCACGTGATCGCTCGCCGCTGGCCCGCGGGGTCGCGGCGGCGGCCTTGAGCCGGACCCCGCGCTGGGCGGCGGCGCGACGATCGACCTCGGCCTGGATGGCGGCGCGGTCGACGGGGCCGTCGAAGCGCCAGGTGCTGGCGCGCGGTGCCGGGCCGGGGCCCCGCTCGGCACCCACCGCGGCGGCCATCGCCGCGGCGAGGCCGGCGTTGTCGTCGACCACCACGTTGCCCGGCACCTCGCCCAGCTGGGCGGCGAGGCCGCCGACCCGCGTGGCGATCACCGGGCGCCCGTAGAGGCGGGCGCGCTCGGCCACCGACGACGACCAGATGTGGCGGTAGGGGAGCACGACGGTGTCGGCGGCCACGATCCAGCGGTCGAACGCCTCGTCGCTCACGAACCCGACGTGCAGGTGGACCCCGGGGACCTGGGCCTCGAGCGCCTCGAGCTCGCGTCGGTGGGCCACCGCCGCCGGGTCGTCGACGCGGACGGAGCCGACGATGTGGAGCGCCGCGCCCTGCTCGGCCAGGCCCCGGAACGCGGTGGCGGCGCGATCGAAGCCCTTGTGGGGCTGGAGGAAGCCGATGCACACGAACACGTGGCCGTCGATGGGCAAGCCGAGCGATGTGCGGGCCGCGGCGCGGTCGTCGCCGACGCGCCGGACGAAGTCCTCGCCGTGGTCGACGAGGCGCACCCGATCGGCCGGCACCCCGAACTGCTCGACCATCATCGCCTCGTGCTCGGGCACGTGGACGGTGACCTCGGCGGCGGCCTGGAAGACCGCCCGGCTGGCCTTGGCCGCCGCCTCGAACACCCGCTCGGCCACGAAGCCCGAGCGCGTGGAGACCTCGACCTGCTCCGTGGCCGAGGCCCACCGCCGGTCGACCTCGTGCAGGCGGATCTCGACGGGCGGGCCCGACCGGAGCGCGGCGGCGAGCGCGGTGCCGGTGGAGATGCGGGAGGTGGGCGTGGAGGGGTTCGCGTAGAAGACGTCGGGGTGGAAGTGGATGATGACCCGGTCGAAGCCGCCCATCAGCTTGCGCAGCCCCTTGGCGCCCGACGGGCCCACCAGGTCGAGGTGGTGGTGGGCGGCCGACGGCCAGGGCGACGCCACCTCGACGTCGTGGCCCTGGCGGCGCAGGGCGCGCACCTGCTGGACGGCGTAGGCGCCGATGCCGTCGCGCACGGGCGGGTAGGGCGACACCACGAGGATCCGGCTCACGGCAGCTCCTCCAGCGACGCCTCCATGCGATCGAGCGTCGCCGGCCAGGTGTAGTGCTCGAGCACGTAGTCCCGGCCGGGGGCGGCGAGGGCGGCGGCCTCGCCGGGTGCCTCGGCCACGAAGCGGAGGCACTGCTCGAGCGAGGCGTCGTCGTCGTAGGTGAGGCCCGCGCCGGAGCGGGCGCAGTGCCACGACACCACGGCGCTGGCGCCGTTGGCGATCACTGGCGTGCCCGCCAGCCAGGCCTCCATCACCGTGCGCGAGAACGACTCGAGCGCCGACGGCTGCACGTACGCCTCGGCGGCGGCGAAGGCGTCGTCGCGATCGCGGTCGTCGATGCGACCGAGGTCGACCACCCGGTCGGCCACGTCCGCGGGGACGTGGACCTCGCCGACGCCGAAGGTCACGAGCGACAGGTCGAGGTCCTCCTTGCGGACCGCTGCGGCGAAGCCCTCCACCAGCTGGTCCCAGCCCTTGGCGCCCTCCCGGCGCCCGCCGTAGAGGACGAACCGCCGCTCCCCGAGGCCGTGGCGGGCTCGGAAGCCGGTGGGGTCGTAGCGCTCGGGCACCCCGACGCCCTCGCCGATCACCGACGCCGGGGCGTGGCCGGGCCAGAGGGCGTCGAGCAGCTCGAGCTCGGGATCGGTGTTGAGCCACAGCTCGGCGACGCCGTCGAACAGGGGCTCGAACAGCTCGAAGCGAGCCTCGGGCTCGTCGTGGAGGCACGGACGGAGGATGGTGCGCTCGGGGGCCACCAGGCCGCCCGCGAACGACGTCCAGAAGAGGTACGGCGACACCACGATCGCCCGGAACCGCTCGGCGTCGTCGAGCAGGGCGTGGAACAGCTCGGGCACGCGGAGCCCGTCGTTCATCCAGCGCTCCTGCTGGGCGAGCGTCGGCGCCTCGCCGCGCTGCAGGGCGTGGACGAGCTCGGCGGTCCGCGCCCGACGTGTCGGACACCACGGGGAACCGTCGCACCGCCACGTCGCCGTCGTGGGTGGTGGCCGCGGGGTAGTGGTTGGCCCAGGTGTGGTGGTCGACCGCGGTGGTGGTGAGGACCTCGACCTCCCACCCCCGGGCGGCCAGGCCGTGGGCGACCTCGCGGAGGACCAGCTCGGCGCCGCCCACCACGTCGGGGCCGTACCGGGGCGGTACCAGGGCGATGCGTCGGTCGCTCACGAAGGGGCAACGGTAGTGGGCCGCCCCCGTCCACCGGTCGACACCGCGATGGCGACGAGCAGCAGCGCCAGGCCGGCCAGGGCCGCGACCAGCCCGGCGACGCGGAGCAGATCGGGCCCGATGGGCGCCACGAGCACGCTCCCGGGTGGGCCGGTCGGGTGGTCGGCGAGCCAGGCCGCCGAGGTCCGGGTCTGACGCCAGGTGGCCAGGGCGAGCAGGGCGACGAGGGCGATGCCCGCCCAGCGGGTGAGCAGGCGCACGGTGGCCAGGGCGATCGCCGCCGCGACCGGGGCGAGCGTCGGGAACAGGTACCGGGGGTGGATGGTGCCGCCCGGCCCGGTGCTGGGCGACGAGCAGCAGCGGCACGACGGCCAGCGCGGCGCTCGCCGCCCAGGCGGCGCCGGGCAGCGCAGGGCGCCGCCGGGCGCTGCGGCCCGGCCGCCGCGGTGACGCACGGCCGAGCGGACCACGAGCACCGTGGCCGCCACCAGTCCGGCGCCCAGCACCCAGAGCGCGACCTGGTACCAGCCGTAGGGGTCGCCCGGCAGGGGTGCCTCGAGGCGCCGCGTGGCGATCGTTCGGAGGTTGGACTCCCAGATCCCCGGGTGGTGAGGATCTCGAGCAGGGGGCGCCGGGCTGGCGATCGAACTTCTCGAAGAGCGCCTCGGATCCGGTGGGGTCTCCGTAGCGGGCCCACGAGAGGGCGTACCACCACCCGGCGGCCGCCGCGGTGGGGCCGGCCAGCCACGCGGCCGCGAGGGGGAGCGGGGCCTGGCGGCGCCACCAGGTGATCGCCGCGCCGATGGCGACCGCGGCGCCGGCGTAGACCAGCGCCATCGGCCGGCACAGCGCGGCGCCGGCCCCGGCCAGCCCGAGCCAGCGGGCGGCTCGCACGCCGTCGACCGGCCCGGCACCGGCCCCGGCGAGGCGGGCGAGGGCCAGCGCCACGGCCGTCGTGGCGAGCAGGCTGGTGCCGTCGTTGAAGCCCAGCGCGGCGACGAACCCCAGGTGGGGCGTGGCGGCCACGATGCCGGCGCCGACGAGGCCCACGGTCGGGTCGCCGCCCGCGAGGTCGCGCGCCAGCAGGAAGGTCAGGGCGACGGCGCCCGCCGTGGCGGCGACGTTGAGCAGCCGCAGGCCCACGAGCGGTCCGCCCGGCACCCCGAGCGCCCGGGTGAGCGCGCTGGGCCCGGTCGCGAGCAGGTAGGTGAGCGGCGGGTTGTTGGCCACCCACACGTCGCGCCGGCGCTCGGGCTCCATCGCCAGGCGCTCCTGGAGGGCGCGGCCGCCGGCATCGGCATCGATCGGGGCGTCGATCGTGGGCAGGCGGCCCTGCTGCAGCTCGAGCACGTAGCCGGCGTGGGCCTGCTCGTCGATGAACCGGTAGGGGGGCGTGACGAACGCCTGGTACCAGGACCCGCCGGCCAGGAGGAGGACGGCGCCGACGACGCCGAGCAGCGCCGGTCGCGCCGCCACGGCGCGCCGGAGCCCGACGGTCACGCCGTGCGGACCGACGCGGCCACCATCGTCCACGGGAACGGGCTGTGCACCGCACGGACGTCGAAGCGGCGCCCCACGAGCTCGGCGAAGGACCGCTTGCCCCAGTGGTTGATGTGCCCCGGGGTGTTCCCGAGCTCCTTCACGTACTTGCCCCGCGCCAGGTTCGCCGCGCACCAGATGGGCTCTCGGGGGACCGACACGACCAGGTCACGGCGCCCGACGCGGTGCAGCTCGGCCAGGGCGAGCTCGGGGAACGGCACGTGCTCGAGCACCTCGATGGCGAGCACGAGGTCGAAGGTGGCGTCCTCGAACGGGAGCCGCCCGATGTCGCCGAACAGCGGGGCGAACCCCTTCCCGTCCCACTCCGCGGCCAGCTGCGGGTCGGGCAGGTCGAGACCGACGAACGTGGCGTCGGGGAACCGCTCCGCGAGCCGGGCGGTCACCTCGCCCTCGCCCACGCCCACCTCGAGGATGCGAGCGGGCGACGTGGCGGGCAGCGATCGGTCGAGCGCCTGGAAGAAGCCGTCCATGAGCTTGCGCTCCACCGGGTTCTTCGAGGCGTACTTGTCGTAGGTGTTGCCCGTCTCGACCTCGTCGCCGTCGACCTCGATGGTGGTCTTCGCCATCAGGAGGCCTTCGAGTGGCCCGCCGGGAAGGTGGGGCCGACGTCTCGGGTGAACCCGGCCGCGGGCTGGACCTCGTGGGTGGCCCGCGTGGCCCGGCCGATCAGGTCGGCGAGCATCCCCACGACGAACACCTGGAACGCGGCCAGGAAGATGAGCAGCGTGTTGATGGCGACCTTCCAGTCGCTGTCGACGATGTCGTAGACGAGCTTCCCGGTGGCGAGGGCCAGGAGCAGGAACCCGATCGGGAGGAACACCCGGAAGGGGTCGTAGCTGAGGGTCATGCGGATGACCTGCAGCAGGTAGCGCTTGGTGTCGGCCCACCAGTGGAACTTCGACTTGCCGGCCCGCTTGGAGTACGTGATGTCCCAGTACTTCACCGTGTAGCCGTGCGCCAGGAAGGGGAGGGTGATGGTGGTGACGCAGCTGAACCCGGGGGGCAGCTGGCTCACGTACTGGAGGGCGACGTCGCGGCGGAAGGCCCGCATCCCCGAGTTGAGGTCGGGGATCGGGGTCTGCACGAGGTAGCTGGCGAGCTTGCGGATGAACGCCTTGGCCGGCACCCGGAACAGCTTGTGGGTGCCCTCCTCGGTGGTGCGGGCGCCGACCACCTGGTCGTAGCCGTCGAGCTCGCGCACCAGCTCGGGGATGAGGTCGTTCGGGTAGCTCATGTCGACGTCGGTCCACACGACGATCCGACCCCGTGCCGCCCGGGTGCCGTACTTGCGGGCCGAGCCCGAGCCCCGGTTGGTGAGGAACTGGATCAGCCGGATGCCGTCGATCTCGCGGAGGGCGTCGCCGGAGCCGTCGTTGGACCCGTCGTCGATGACGATGATCTCGTAGGAGAACTCCGCCGCATCCATCGCCGCGCGGATGCGGCGGATCTCCTCGTGGAGGTGGCCCTTCTCGTTGTAGACGGGCAGCACGATGCTGACGTCGATCTCGTCCGGGTCGCCGGTGGGCGCGACGGGGTGGTGGGCGAGGTCGCTCATGGGCACCAACGATAGGTCCCGCCCCCCGGCCCGCTGGCATCCACCCCCCGACGGTAGGCTCGCCCGCCGTGCCCGATCCGACCGCGACCCGGCCCGAGCGCGGCCGGCGCGTGCCCCGGATCGTCCTCGCCGCGTGCCTGGCCTTCGGCGCGCTCGGGGCGATCTGGTCGGTGGTCGCGCCCCTCGGCGAGGCGCCCGACGAGCCCGCGCACCTGGCCCTCGTGCTCCACCTGGCCGACGGGGGCGCCTACCCGGACTTCGACGAGCTGCACAACCAGGTGGCGATCCTGCGGCTCTGCCGCACCTACGCCGCGGCCACCCGGGCGTGTCCGCGCGAGGGCGAGGAGGTCACGGCGACGTCGATCCGCCGCCACCCCCGAGCCGAGGCGCCCGCCGCGGGCGAGCGGCCGGCCTGGGACGACGCGGGCGGGGACGAGCGGCTCGGCCAGCTCAACCAGATGCCCCAGCACCCACCGCTCTACTACGAGGCGATGGCCACCGTGCTGCGCGTCGAGCGCGGGCTGGGGGGAGGGCCCTGGTCCACCGACCGGGAGCTCGCGCTGCTCCGGCTGGTGAACGTGGCCCTCGTGGCGCCGCTCCCGCTGGTGTGCTGGTGGGCGGCGCGGCGCTTCGGCCTCGACGACGGGACCGGCGCCATCGCCGCGGTCGCCGTGCTGGCGCTGCCGATGCTGGCCCACATCGGCTCGACCCTGAACAACGACAACCTCCTCACCCTCCTGGGTGCGGTGCTGATGGCCCTGCTGGCGGGGGTGGTGCGAGGCGATCGGTCCTGGCGCACCGCGGCGCTCGTCGGCGCCACCACCGCGCTTGCCCTGCTCACCAAGGCCTTCGCCGCCGTGTTCCCGCCCGTCGTGCTGGTGGCCTACCTCGTGGGCCTGCGCCGCTCGGCCCTCCGGCCGCTCGTCGTCGCGGGCGGCGCCACGCTCGTGGGCGCCGCGTGGTGGTACCTGCGGGTGAGGTCGCGGACCGGGAGCTTCGCGCCGAGCATCGAGACCCGTCGGCTCACGTCCGACCTGCAGCCCCCGGGGTTCTCGCCGGACCCGACGCGGTTCCTCGGCGAGCTCGCCAGCAAGCTCGACCAGCGGTTCTGGGGGTCGTTCGGCTGGTACACGGTCCGCGTGTCGTGGTGGTGGGCGCTGCTGGCGACGGTGGTGGCCGCGGCGGCGGTGCTCACCGCGCTCGTGCCCCGGGCGCGCGAGGGGGAGCCCACCCGTCTCCAGCGCGCCGTGCTCCTGCTCCCGTTCCTCGCCCTCGGGGCCTTCGTCTCGCTGCGTGCGTGGCGGCTCTACGCCACCACGAGCACCTTCCCGTTCATCCAGGGTCGCTACCTGTTCGCCGGCCTCGCCGGCGTCCTCGTGCTCGCCGCCATGGGCGTGGCCCGCTGGTCGGCGCGCTGGGGGCTGGTCGGCACCCTCGCCGTGGCCGCGGTGCTGCAGGGCCACGCGCTGCGCCGCGCCCTGGCCGACTGGTGGGGCGGCCCGGGGCTGGGGCCGCGCGGGCAGGCTCGCGCCCTGGCGGCCTGGAGCGCCTGGCCGGGCGCCCTGCTGGGGATGCTCGTGCTGGTGGCCGTGGCGGCGGGGGCGTGGCTGGTGTCCGAGGCCGTCCGGAGCCGACCGGTAGGGTCGGACCCGGCATGAGCCCCGACGTCGACGCCCCGCCGCCTGCTCGTCGGCGCCGCCTGCCGCTGGAGGCGCTCGCCGTGGCCACCGCCGCCTGGGCGTGGGGGGCGGTGCTCCTGCGGGTGTGGGACATGCCGATGCGGCTCCCGTTCGACACCCGCTCGGACGCCACGCTCATCTCGATGATGGTGAAGAACATCGAGGAGAACGGCTGGTACCTCCACCAGCCGCGCCTCGGCGCGCCGTTCGGCCAGCAGTTCTACGACTTCCCCCACGGAGGCGAGAGCTTCCAGCTCGGCGCCATCAAGGTGGTGGCGATGGCGACGGGCGACTGGGGCCTCGCCATCAACCTCTACTTCCTGCTGGGCTTCGGCGTCCTCGCCGCGGTGACCTTCCTCGTGCTGCGCCACCTGCGCTTCGGGTTCGTGCCCGCCGCCATCGCCGCGCTGATCTACACCTTCTTGCCGTACCACTTCACCCACGGCGAGATGCACCTGTGGCGCAGCACGTACGCCTCGGCGCCGCTCGCCGCGCTGCTGCTCGTCTGGGCCACCCAGTGGCGCGAGCGGTTCCTGGTCGACCCGGCCCGCCTCGGCCGCCTGCCCTTCCGGGGCAACCTGCGCTGGCCCCGCGTGGCCGGCGCCGCGGGCGTGGCGGTGGCCATCGCCGGGACCGAGACCATGACCACCGGGTTCGCCATGACCCTGCTCGCGTCGGGTGCGCTCGTGGGCGCCATCCGCTGGCGCGAGCCGCAGCGCCTCCTGGTGGCCGGCGCCCTCGTCGCCGTGATGGGCGCCACCTTCGCGGTGCTGAGCGCTCCGACGCTCAACTACTACCGGGCCCATGGGACGAACGAGGCCGCGGCGCGCCGGCTCGTCACCGAGTCCGAGCTGTACGGCCTGAAGCTCACCCGGCTCGTGACGCCCCAGGGCGGTCACCGCAACGGCCTGCTGTCCGACATCGGCGCCAAGGCCCAGGAGGACAGCTTCGTGCGCAGCGAGGGGGGCCAGGCGCTGGGCATCCTCGGCACCGCCGGGTTCCTCGGTGCCCTGTGGGGTGCGTTCGCCGGGCGCTGGCGTCGCGAGCGGCCCGACGTGCGCCCGTCGTGGGACCGTTCGGCCCTGCGCGAGCAGGCCACCACGTTCACCCTGCTCTCGCTGCTGTTCGGCACCATCGCCGGCTTCTCGGTGCTGCTCGCCATGGTGGGCTTCGCCCAGATCCGGGTGTGGAACCGGATCGTGCTGATCATCGCCTTCTTCGCCATGGTCGTGGTCCTCGGCTGGGCCGAGCGCCTCGAGGCCCGCATCCGCGCTCGCCGCGCGAGCCCCCGCCCCGTGCTCGCCGCCCTCGCCGTGGGCGTGCTCGCGTTCGGGCTGTGGGACGGGATCCCTCCCCAGCGCCGGCCCTACGACGAGATCGAGGCCCAGCACGCGAGCGATCGGGCCTTCGTGGCCCAGATCGAGGAGCAGCTGCCCGACGGCGCCGCCATCTTCCAGCTGCCGGTGGTCGAGTTCCCCGAGTCCGAGCCCGTCGGCCGCATGGTCGACTACGACCACCTGCGGGGCTTCCTCGCCGACGACGGCACGCTGCGCTGGAGCTACGGGTCGATCAAGGGGCGGCCCGACGCGGCGTGGCAGGTGACGCTCCGCGACCAGGTCGGCCCGATCGGCGCCCTCCCCGCCCTCCTCGGCCTCGGGTTCGAGGGCCTCTGGATCGACACCTACGGCTACACCGACGGCGGGCTGGGCGACGGCGGCGAGATCGACGACATCGTGGCGGCCGTGGGCGTCGAGCCGCTGGTCTCGCCCGACGGGCGGTTCCTCTTCCTCGACCTGCGCGACTTCCGTCGCCGCACCGGGCTCAGCGACGACGAGCTGCGCCAGGCCGCCGTCGACCGGCTGGGCGTGACCCCGCCGGAGGGCGCCCCGTGACCGAGCCGCACCACCACGAGCACCCGCTCGCCGAGGAGGTCGTCGAGGCCCTCGTCGAGACCGCGCTCGAGCACGGCGACGGCGGGGACGGCGGCGCGCCGGGTGCCCCGCGCTCGCGGGCCACGAAGCTCGTCACCGCCGCCGGCCTCGTGCTCGGCCTGCTCGCCGTGGGCTTCGTCGGGCGCCGGCTCGTCACCGACTGGCCCCGCGTCTCCGACGAGCTCGCCGACGCCGAGACCGGGTGGCTCGTGGCCGCCGGCGCGTTCGCCATCCTGGGGATGACCAGCATCGGCTGGGGCTGGCGCTACGTGCTGCGCACGCTCGGCGCCGAGGTGCCGCTGCGTCGGGTGATCCCGTGGTACTTCGTCGGCGAGCTGGGCAAGTACGTGCCCGGCGGGGTGTGGCCGGTGCTCGGCCGCGGCGAGCTGGCCCGGCGAGGCGGGGTGGCGAAGGGTCGGGCCTTCACCAGCGTCGCCCTCTCGCTCGGCATGCTGTACCTCGCCGCCATGTTCACCGCGGCCGCCTTCCTCCCGTTCGCCCTCTCGTCGGGCGGCGGGTTCAGCCCCTGGATGCTGTTCCTGCTCGCCCTGCCGGTCGGGGTGGCGGTGCTGCACCACGACGTGCTCGAGCGGCTGGTCGGCCTCGTCGGGCGCGTCGCCAAGCGCGAGCTCGACGTCCCCGTCCCGCGCTGGAGCGAGTCGCTCGGCCTGGTGGCCCGCTACGTGCCCACCTGGATCTTCATCGGCCTGGCCACCTACTCGGTGGCCCGCGCCCTGACGCCCGATGTCGGCTTCGCCCGGATGATGTTCGCCACCATCCTCTCCTGGGTGGTCGGGTTCCTCGCCGTGCCCGTCCCGTCCGGCGCCGGCATCCGCGAGACCGTGCTCTACGCCGCGTCGGGCACGCCGAAGGACGTCGCGATCGCCACGGCGGTCACGGCCCGGATCATCTTCGTGGTGGTCGACGTGGTCGGCGCCGCGATCTGCGCGCCGCTCGTCCGCCGCGGCCGCCCTGCGCCCCCCGACGGGGTGAGCCCCGACCCGGCCGTCGACGGGTAGGGTCCGATCGGTGGAAGGCTTGCGGCCCCTCGGCGTGGGCGAGCTGCTCGACGCGGCGTTCAAGATCTATCGGCAGCGGTTCGCCACGATGGCGATCGCGGTGTCGATCACCGTGCTGCCCACCATGGCCCTCGCCGGGCTGCTGCTGTGGTCGGCCATCCCGGAGACCTCGACCGATCCGGTCACGGGCTTCACCACGTTCGAGGGCTCGATCGCCCCGTTCCTCGGCGCGGCCGCCCTCGCCGGGATCCTCTACTTCCTCTCGACGACCCTCGCCACGGCCGCCTGCATCCGCGCCGTGTCGTCGGTGTACCTCGGCGACGAGGTCACCTGGCGCGAGACGCTGTCGTTCGGCCTGCGGCGGCTGCCGGCGCTGGTGGGCCTCACCCTCCTGACCACCCTCGGCATGGCGGTCGGGTTCATCGCCTGCATCGTCCCCGGCGTGATCCTCTACGTGATGTGGTCGCTCGCCGTCCCGGCGCTGCTCGTCG
This sequence comes from Acidimicrobiales bacterium, assembly GCA_041394165.1. GTDB lineage: Bacteria > Actinomycetota > Acidimicrobiia > Acidimicrobiales > Iamiaceae > Aquihabitans. The sequence goes on along the minus strand of JAWKIT010000004.1, from coordinate 135,246 downwards.
AGGGCGGAGGCGTGGGGTGCGTCGATGCGACGGTCCCAGCGGCTGGTCGAGGGCTCGTTCTGGCGGGTGCTCGGGGTGCTCGTGCTCTCGGCGATCCTCACCGGCATCGCCGCCCAGGCGATCTCGCTCCCGCTGCAGCTGCTGGGCGGGCTGCTCGGCGACGCCGGGAGCGTGGTGGGGACGCTGCTCGGCCAGATCGGCTCGCTGCTCGTGATCCAGCCGTTCTCGGCGGCGCTGCTCGTGGCGCTCTACGTCGATCAGCGGGTGCGCAAGGAGGGCTTCGACCTGGTGCTGTGGGCGCAGCGGCTCGGCGCGCCGATGCCCGACGGCGGCTTCCCGGCCCAGCCCGGCGCACCGGACTGGGCGCCCGTCGCCCCGTACCCCGGCATGCCCCCGGGCGCCTACCCCCCGCCCGGGGCGTACCCGCAGGGCCCCGGCTACCCGCCGCCGCCCGGGGGATACTCGCAGGGCCCCGGCTACCCGCCGCCGCCCGGGGATGCCTGCAGGGTCCCGGCTACCTGCCGCCCGGGGGGTACCCGCAGTCCCGGCTACCCGCCACCCGGCACGCCGCCGCCGGGTTGGGCGCCGCCCTGCCTGGCCCGCCGCCACCCGCGACGCCGCCGCCGGGCTGGGCGCCACCGCCGCCCGAGACCCCGCCCGACCCCCGTCGGGGGGTCCTCGCCACCACCCCCCGGTGGCTGATCCGCCGGCGACCACGGGTGCCGGCGTGGGTCGTCGGCCTCGTCGTCGTGGTCGGGTCGTCGCTCGCCGGGCCGTCGCTCGGCGCGACCCCGGCGCGCCGCGGATCCCGGCGAGGTCGCCGCCCTCGCCCGTGCGGCGATCGACGACCCGGCTGCGCTCGCCGAGCTGCGCACCATCGACGAGGTCGACGGCCGGCCGGTCGACCTCGCGGCGGCCACCGCCGAGCTGGGCGATGGTGCCGAGCGGGCCCGGCAGCTGGAGTCGATCGCCCGGCTGTTCGACGAGCCGGTGCTGGGAGACGACGGTGCCGCCGAGCGCGCTCGCGCCGAGGCGCGCGCCGTGCTCGACGGCGACGCGTACCGCACGAAGGAGCCGCCCCGGCCGTTCCGTGGGGTCGTGCGTTGGGTGGGGGAGCGGCTCGAGCCGGTGGTGCGCCTGCTCGGCGACGTGTTCAGGCCGATCTGGCGCGCCATCGTCGCGGTGCCGTACCTGGGGGTCGCCCTCGTCATCGCCCTGGCCGTGGCGGCCGCGGCGTGGACCTCGCGGGCGGTGGCGGGCCGTGGAGCGGCGTCGGACCGCGTGCCGCGGGGCGCTACCTCGTCGACCCCGATGCCGATCCGGCCGAGCTCGAGGCCGAGGCCGAGGCCGCCGAGGTGGCGGGCGACCTCGACCTCGCCGTGCGACGGCGGTTCGAGGCCGGGCTGATCCGGCTGGTGCGCGCCGGACGCCTCGAGCTGCGCCTCGAGACGACGGCGGAGCGCGCCGCCGCGGAGGTCGGGGGCGAGGTGCTCGGCGAGCTGGCGGCGACGTTCCAGGAGGTCACCTACGGCGGGCGCCGCGCCACGGCCGACGACGTGCGGACCGCTCGGGCTCGCTGGCCCGAGGTCCTCGGTGCGAGGGCCGCCCGATGACCGCCCCGGAGGCTCGCGACGAGGGGTTCGCCGAGCGGTGGGCGGCGCTCGAGCGCTGGCAGCGCGTGCTGCTGAGCCTCGTCGCCGGGGCCCTGGTGCTCGGCCTGCTCACCGAGAGCTGGAGCTCGTTGGTGGGGACCCAACCGGGAGGGCCGCCCGCCTCGTCGTTCTCCACCGGCGAGGACGGGGTCCAGGCCTGGGCCGAGCTGCTCGGCCGCTCCGGGCGCGAGGTCCAGCGCGACGATGCCGCGGTGGATCGCCTCGAGCTCGACGCGTCGACCGACGCCCTCGTCCTCGCCGATCCCGGAGACCTCGATGGGGGCGAGCTCGCCGCCGTGGCGGCGTTCGTCGACGCCGGTGGACGGGTCGTGGTCCTCGGTGCGAGCGCCGCACCGCTGGTCGCCGACCTGCTGGACGCCGCCGTCGACGCGCCGGGCCGATCCGGGCGGCGGTGCGGCCGTGGCTCCGGTGCCCGGAGCTGGCCGGCGTCGAGCAGATCGCGGCGGGCTTCGACCACCGGTGGTCCGCGGCAGCGGGGGCGCTGGGCGCCATGGGCGATGCCGACGGCGCCCCGGGTGCTGCTCGTGGCCGACGTGGGCGACGGCCGCCTCGTGGCGTTGAGCGACGTGACGCCGCTGACCAACGGCCACCTGGACCAGGCCGACGACGCCTGCGCTCGCCATCGGCGTGGTAGGCGATGCCCGCCGGGTCGTGCTCGCCGAGGCGGTGCACGGCTTCGGCCAGACCGGCCTCGCGGCACTGCCCGACGTCGCCCGGGCCACGAGGCTCGCCCTCCTGGTGGCGCTGGCCGTCGGGCTGTGGTGGGCCGCCGGTCGCTTCGGCCCGCCCGAACCGGCGGCTCGCGAGCTGCGGCCGCCGCGCGCGGACCTGGTCGACGCCGTGGCCGCCGACCTCGACCGGGCCGGAGCGCAGGGCGCCGACCTGGTGGTCGGGCTGCGAGGCGCCGACGACCCGATCCCCGCCGACCTCGACGCCGCGCTGGCGATCGGTGCGGCGGCGGCCGGGCGCGCTCGCGCCCGGTGGCCCACCCACGACCTCGAACCCCCAGGAGGGCTCTCGTGACGACCTCGACCCCCGCCTCCGGCGCCCCCGTCCTCGGCGCGCTCCGCCGTCGCCTCCACGGCGAGGTGACCAAGGTGGTCGTCGGCCAGCCGACGGTCACCGACGGCCTGCTCACCGCGCTCGTGGTCGGCGGCCACGTGCTGCTCGAGGGGCCACCGGGCACGGCCAAGACGCTGCTCGCGTCGACGTTCGCCCGGGCGCTCGGGATCGACTTCGGCCGGGTGCAGTTCACGCCCGACCTGCTCCCCACCGACGTCACCGGGACGGTCGTGCTCCGCGACGGCGAGCTCACCTTCCGGCCCGGCCCGGTGTTCACCAGCGTCCTGCACGCCGACGAGATCAACCGCACCCCGCCGAAGACCCAGGCGGCGCTGCTCGAGGCGATGCAGGAGCAGCAGGTGAGCGTCGACGGCGAGCCGCGCCCCCTCCCCGATCCGTTCCTCGTGATCGCCACCCAGAACCCGATCGAGCACGAGGGGACCTATCCGCTGCCCGAGGCCCAGCTCGACCGCTTCCTGCTGAAGGTGGACGTGGGCTACCCGAGCGCGGACGACGAGGTGGCGCTGCTGCGACTGCCGCGGCGCGGCCTGCGGCCGACCTCGCTCGCCGACGTGGCCCCGGTGGCCGATGCGGCGGAGATCGCCGCGGCACGAGCCGAGGTGGACGCGACCGTCGTGACCGAGGAGGTGGCGGCCTACGTGACGGCCCTCGTCCGCGCCACCCGCGAGCTGCCGTCGGTCGAGCTGGGCGCCAGCCCGCGGGCCGGGGTGCACCTGCTGGCTGCGGCCCGGGCGACCGCACGCCTGTGGGATCGCCACTACGTGATCCCCGACGACGTGATGCGCATCGCGCCCGCCGTCCTGCGGCACCGGATCGTGCTGCGCCCGGAGGCGGAGCTGGACCGCACGAGCACCGACGCCGTCGTCGCCAACGCCATCGCCGCCGTGCCGGTGCCGCGCTGATCGTGGTCGAGCCGGTTCGCCCCGAGCCCCGTCGGGCCGCGCGCGCCCGCGGGCCGTGGTGGCCCACGGGCCCCCTGGTCGGCGTGCTCGCCGCGAGCGCCGTGGTGGTGCCCGTCGCCGGCCCGGCCGCCTGGCGGGTGGCGCTGCTCGCGATCGTGGCGGCCTGGGGCGTCGACGCATCTCGGCTGCGGGCGCCGACGGTCGAGCGAGCGGTCCCCACCGAGCTGGTGCGCGGCCTCGCCGTCGAGCTGCGCGTCGATGTCACGGCCCGGCCCGGCGTGCGCGTGCGGGTCCGCCAGCCCCAGACGGCCGACCTCCGGATCGCCCCGTCGGAGGGCGACGGCGCGCTCGTCGCCACGCTGACGCCCCGGCGACGCGGCCGCCACCGGCTCCCGCCCGTCGTGGTGCGCTCCACGGGCCCGCTGCGCCTCGCCCGGCGCGACCACGAGGCCGGCGGCGAGCTCGAGGTCTCCGTGCACGCCGACCTCCCCGGCGCCCGCCGCCTCGCCCTCGCCGTCCAGCGGGGCACGTTCCGCGATCCGGGGCACCGGCGCGGGCCGCTCGGGCTCGGCACGGAGTTCGACCGCATCCGGGAGTACGTCGAGGGCGACGACGTGCGCCGCCTGAACTGGGCCGCCACCGCTCGGGTGGGGCGGCCGATGGTGAACCAGCACCGGGAGGACACCGAGCGGACCGTCTGGTGCCTGGTCGACGCCGGCCGGCTCTCCGCCTCGCCCGTCGGCGACCGCACCCGCCTCGACCTCGCCCTCGACGCGGTCGCCGCCGTGGCCGCCACGGCGGAGGCGCTGGGCGACCGCGTCGGCGCGGTGGCCTACGACCAGCGGGTCCGCCGCACGGTCCCGCCGCGGCGCGGCGGTGCGGCCACGCTGGTGCGGACGCTCGACGACGTCGAGCCCGAGATCGTCGACAGCGACCACGAGGCGGCCTACGCCCAGGTCTCGGGCACCAAGCGCTCGCTCGTGGTCGCCTTCACCGACCTGCTCGACGAGGCGGCCGCACGCCCCCTCCTCGACGCCGTGCCCGTCCTCGTGCGCCGCCACGCCGTGCTCGTCGTCAGCCCCGCGGACCCCGGGCTCGTCGCCGCCGTCACGCGTCCGCCCGGCGACCGGCGGTCCCTGCTCGTCGCCTCGGCGGCCGCGGGCCTGCTGGCCGAGCAGGATCGGATCGACGCCCGGCTGCGAGGGGCCGGGGCGCAGGTGATCGAACCCCTCGCCGACCAGCTCCCCGCGGCCTGCGTCGGGGCCTACCTGCGGCTGAAGGCCCAGGCTCGGCTCTAGGTGTAGTGCCCGGGGAGGTTGTTGACGCGGCTGATGGGTGGGTGGCCGCCGAGGGCGGTGTGGCAGCGGTGATGGTTGTAGATGTGGAGCCACTTGTCGAGGCGTCGGCGGCGTTCGGCTTCTGATCGGTAGGGACGTACGTAGGCCCATTCCTCGAGCAGGGTCCGGTTGAAGCGCTCGACCTTGCCGTTGGTCTGGGGCCGGTAGGGCTTCGTGTACTTGGGGGTGATCCCGGCGGCGGTGAGGGTCCTGGTCCAGTCGGTGCCCCGGTAGGCCTTGGCGTTGTCGGTGAGGACTCGTTGCACGGTGATGCCGTGGGCTTCGAAGAACGCCTGGGCGCGGTTCCAGAACGCGACGCAGGTGGTGGCCTTCTCGTCGTCGTGGATCTCGCTGTAGGCGAGCCTCGAGTGGTCGTCGATCGCCGAGTGCACGAACGAGAACCCGATCTTGGCCCGCTTGGCTCGGGCGCTGCGGGTGGCGGTGTTGCGACCGTGCACCTTCCAGCCACCGCCGGGTGGGACCTTGCCGAGCTTCTTGATGTCGACATGCACCAGATCGCCTGGGGCGTCGCGTTCGTAGCGTCGGATCTTCTCGCCGGTGGGGCGGTCCATCCACGCGAGCCGGTTGAGCTCCTTGCGCACGAGCACGGCGTGCACCGTCGACGCAGGGATGCCGACCTGGCCGGCGATGCGGGCCGGGCCGAGCTTGCGCTTCCGGCGCAGCGACACGATCCGCTTCTCGACCTTGCGAGGCGTCTGGTTCGGTGAGCAGTGCGGCCGGCTCGACCAGTCGAGCCACCACTGCCCGTCCGGGTCGGCCTGGTAGCGCTTCCACCACTTGTGGGCCGTGGGGCGCGAAACGTTCATCTCCTTCGCAACGTGCGCGACCGGCCTGCCGGCCTCGATGCGACGGACGAGCTCTTGGCGACCCCAATGGGTCAACCTGGCGTTACGGTGCAACTGAGCCTCCTGGGGACTCGGTGGGACTGGTGGAACAGCCACACCTTGGCCCCGGAGGCTCACTTCATCGACGGACCCGCGTTAACAACGTCCATGGGCACTACATCTAGGCGAGCGGCGCTGGCGCCGCGGCCCGCCCCCGCCAGAGCACGCAGCCCCAGAACGCCAGCCCGAGCCCGACGCCCACGGCGATCGCACCGGCGACGGGCAGGCCGAGCGGGGTCACGAACCCCTCCACCAGGCCGCACGGGACGAGCAGCGCCGCCGACCCGAGCGCCATCTCGACGCCGGCGCGCCCTTCGTCGGCCAGCGCCTCGGTGCGGGTGCGGTGGCCCGGACGGAGGAGGGCCCAGCCGGTCCGCAGGCCCGCGGCCCCCGCCACGATGATCAGCGACAGCTCGAGGACGCCGTGGGGCACGACGAGGCGGACCAGCGCGTCGCCCTGGCCACCGGCCACGGCGAGCCCGGCCACCAGGCCGAGCACCAGCCCGTTGAACGCCAGCATGAACCCGGTGGCCACGCCGGCGGTGAGGCCGCCGGCGTAGGCGACCAGCGCCACCCGGGCGTTGTTGGTGAAGATCTGCGAGGAGAACGCAGCGCTGTCGGATGCCTGGAGGTCGAGCTCGTCGGGGTCGCGCGGGCCGTCCTCGGCGATGCCGGCCGTGAGCGGCGAGATCTGGGCGAGCGCCACGCCGCCCACGGGGTCGTGGTGGGCCCAGACGCCGACCGCCAGGCCCGGGCCGAGCAGCAGCAGGGCGCTGATGGCGAGGAAGGCCGGACGCTCGATCACCCGGCGCCAGTACCCGGTGGCGGCGAACGCTCGGACCGAGCCGCGGGCGCGGACCGTGCCGAGCAGCAGCGGCCGCGACCGGCCGATCAGTTCGGCGAGGCGGCCCACGATCGGGTCGGCCGGGTAGGTGCGGCGCGCGAACGCGAGGTCGGCCACCGCGCTGCGGTGCAGGTGGTCGAGGCGCCGGATGTCCGGCGCGTCGAGCCGCTCGACGCGGCCGCGCGCCGAGGTGACGAGCGCGTCGAGCTCGTCCCAGGCGGGCTGGCGGTCGGTGACGAAGGACAGGAGCGTTCGGCGCACGTCGCGGGGTGTCTAGGGTCGGGGCGTGGAGTTGGACGACACGGTGGTCGTCGCCGGGGCCGAGGGTATCGATCACCGGATCGTGCTGGCGGGCATCGCGTCGCGAGGGTCCGCGCTCGCGATCGACCTGCTGCTCCAGTTCGTGGTGCTCGGGGTCCTCGTCGCCGTGCTCGGCGCCGGTGGCGGCCTCGAGCTGTCGGTCCTGTACGTCCTGCTGTTCCTGGTCCTGCTCGGCTACCCGGTGCTCGCCACGGCCTTCGCCAACGGCCAGACGGTGGGCAAGCGGCTCCTGTCGATCGCGGTGGTGCGCGACGACGGGAGCCGGGTCGGGTTCGTCGCCGCCACGATCCGCACGCTGCTGCTGTTCGTCGACGCCCTGCCCGGCACCTACACGGTCGGCATGGTGGCGATCGTCGCGACGAAGCGCTCGCAGCGGATCGGCGACCTCGTGGCGTCCACGCTCGTGGTGCGCCGGCCCCGGCGGGCCCCGATGGCGCCCATCGGCTACCAGGCCGACCTCCTGCCCGCGGCGGCGGGGTGGAGCGCCCAGTGGGACCTGGCGATGGTCACGGCCGAGGAGGTGGCGATGGCGCGGAGCTTCCTCGAGCGGCGCGCCCAGCTCACCCCCGACGCCCGCTGGCAGCTCGCGGTCGCGCTGGCCGACCGGCTTCGCCCCAAGGTGGCCGGCGTCCCGCTCGACGGCGGCCCGGAGGCGTTCCTGGAGCGGATCGTCGCGGCCCGAACGGCTCGCTGACGCGGCCGGGCCCTACGCGGGTCGGTCGGCGGCGAGCAGGCGCTGGGCGGCGGCTGTGGGCGAGACCTGCCCGGCCACCACCTCCTGCTCGAGCCGGTGGAGCTCCGCTCGCACGGCGGGCGATGCGCGGAACCGTTCGAGCAGGCCCGAGCGCAGCTCGTCCCAGAGCCAGGCCTTCGCCTGCTCGGCTCGGAGCCGACGGAGGGCGTCGGAGTCGCGGAGGTGGCCGTGGATGGCGACGACCTCGTCCCAGACCTCCGGGATGCCGATCCCGGCGGGGGAGCTGACGAGGAGCGTCGAGACGACCAGCCCGTCGTGCTTCGGGCGCAGGAGGTGGAGGGCCCGGCGCAGGTCGGCCGCGGCGTGGTTGGCGGCGGGGGCGAGGTCGCCGTCGGCCTTGGTCACGACCACCAGGTCGGCCAGCTCCATGATCCCCCGCTTGATGCCCTGGAGGTCGTCGCCCCCGGAGGGCGAGGCCAGCAGCACGAAGACGTCGACCAGATCGGCGACCGCGAGCTCGGACTGGCCGACGCCGACCGTCTCGACGAGGACCACGTCGAACCCGGCCGCCTCGCAGAGCAGCAGCGCCTCGCGCGTGCGGCGGGCCACGCCGCCCAGCTCGGTGCCCGCCGGCGAGGGCCGGATGAAGGCCCGGGGATCGCGGGCGAGGGCCTCCATGCGGGTCTTGTCGCCGAGGATCGAGCCGCCGCTGCGCCGGCTCGAGGGATCGACCGCCAGCACCGCCACGTGGTGGCCGGCCCCGGTGAGGTGGGTGCCGAGGGCCTCGATGAACGTGCTCTTGCCGACGCCCGGGGGTCCGCTGATCCCGACCCGGACGGCGCCGCCGGCACGGGGGAGCACGGCATCGACGAGGGCGGCGGCGCGGGCCCGGTGGTCGGCGCGCGTGGACTCCACGAGCGTGATCGCCCGGGCGAGGGCCCGGCGGTCGCCGGCGCCGACCGCGGCCACCAGGTCGTCCAGCGCTGCGTCGCCCACGGCCCGCAACCTATCCGCCGGGGGATGCCAGACTGCCCGCTCGTGGACGTGGTGGCGATCGTGGTGGGGGCGGTGATCGTCGGGTGGACCCTGCTCGACTCGTTCGAGACGCTGCTCGCCAACAACCTGCGGACGGGCCGGCTGTCGATCACCGCCGCCTACTACCGGGCCTCGTGGAAGCTCACCCGCCGGTTGGCGGTCCGCATCGGGTCGGAGCGCCGGCGCGACCGCCTCCTGGCGCACTACGGCCCGGGCTCGTTCCTCGGCCTGCTCCTCGTGTGGACCGGAGGCGAGATCCTCGGATGGGGCCTGATCTGGTGGGGCGTGCGGGAGGGGTTCACGACCCCGATCACCTCGCTGGCCGACGCCCTCTACTACTCGGGCGTCGTCTACTTCTCCATCGGCTTCGGCGACATCCTGCCGGCCACCGGCGGGCTCCGGCTCCTCACGGTGATCGAGGGCCTGTCGGGCCTGGGCACGCTCGGGCTGGTGATCGGCTTCATCCCGAGCCTCGCCTCGGCCTACTCGGCGCGCGAGCGCCAGCTGCTGCTGCTCGACGACCTCACCGATCGCCGGATCACCCCGATCAGCCTGGCGCGGGCCCGCGTCGGTCCCGACGGCGACACCCGGCAGCTCGAGGCGTTCTTCGACGAGTGGTCGGCGTGGTGCGCCGAGGTCTACGACTCCCACACGTCGTACCCGATGCTCATGTGGTGGCGGTCCAAGCACCGGGGCCACTCGTGGATCACCGGGCTGGGGGTCGTCACCGATGCGGCCATCGCCTACGCCGGGGCGGTGGAGGGTGGCGACCGCGGGGCGGCGATGCGCCTGCACCGGCAGGCCGTCCGCCTGGTCGGCGGCCTCTCCGAGCGCGTCGGCATCCGCCCCGATCCGGGCATCACCGAGCTCACCCGCGAGGGCTGGGCGGTGGGCCACGCCTCGATGGTCGAGTCCGGGTTCGAGCCCTGCGGCGTCGACGAGGGCTACGAGCGGGTGCTGGCCCTGCGCCGGCTGTTCCACCCCTACATGGAAGCCTTCATCGACGAGCTCCTGGCCCCGCGCGGGTTCTGGGGCGTGACGTCGGCCGAGCACCTGGCCGAGGCCGAGTTCGCGGTGGTGGACCCCGACGAGGAGCCCGAGGTCACCCCGTGAGCAGGCCTCGCAGGTAGGCCGCCTGCCCGGCGTGCTGGAGGTCGTCCTCGGCGATGCTGACCAGTCGGACGCCGAGGGTCACGGGCGGGTCCCAGCGGCGATCGACGATCCGGTCGAGGTCGTCGGCGCCGAGCCCCGCCAGGTAGCGCCGGGTGCGCTCGGCGACCGCGTCGAGGTACGCCACGATGGCCTCGGCCGAGGCCGGCCGCACCGCGGCGACCTCGTCGGGCCCGTGGCCGTAGCCGGTGTTGGACGGGTCGGGCGCGAGGTCGAAGCCCTCGGCCCAGCCGCCCGCCTCCCAGAGCTGCGGCTCGTCGAGCAGCTCGCTGATGTGGTGGTCCTGCACCCGCACGAGGTGCCAGCCCAGCCAACCGATCGTGTTCGCCTCCGCGGCCGGCCGCTCGAGCAGCTGGGCGGGGGAGAGGCCCTCGACCGCGCCCCGCACGGCGTCGGGGATGCGGTCGTACAGCTCGATCAGGAGGTCGGCGAGGTCCATGGCTCCGAGGCTACGGAGCCGACGCCGGGACCGCTCAGGCGTCGGCGCGCGCCTCGACCAGGTCGAGCACCCGAGCGGCGCTCTCGAGGATGTTGGTGCCGGGGCCGAAGACGGCGGCCACGCCGGCCTCCTCGAGGAACGGGTGGTCCTGGGGCGGGATCACGCCGCCGACCACGACGAGGATGTCGTCGGCACCGCGCGCCTTCAGCTCCTCGATCAGCTGGGGCACCAGGGTCTTGTGGCCGGCCGCCTGGCTCGACACGCCGATGACGTGCACGTCGTTGTCGATGGCATCGGCCGCGGCCTCGGCCGGCGTCTGGAAGAGCACGCCCACGTCGACCACGAACCCGAGGTCGGCGAAGGCGGTGGCGATCACCTTGGCGCCGCGGTCGTGGCCGTCCTGGCCCATCTTCACCACGAGCATGCGCGGCCGCCGGCCCTGGGCGGCCTCGAAGGCGTCGACCCGGTCGGCGAGCGCCGAGAAGCGGTCGTCGCCGGCGTAGCTGTTCACGTAGACCCCCTCGATCGTGCGGACCTCGGCGGCGTGGCGGCCGAACACGGCCTCCATGGCGTCGCTCATCTCGCCGACGGTCGCGCGGGCCCGGGCCGCCTCGATGCAGAGCGCCAGGAGGTTGCCGTCGCCCCGGGCGCCCTCGGTGAGCGCCTCGAGCGCCGCCTTCACGGCGTCGTCGTCGCGCTCGGCGCGGATCCGCTCGAGCTTGGCGATCTGCTGGGCGAGCACGGCGCGGTTGTCGATGTCGAGGACGTCGACCAGCTCGGGCTCGGCCAGCTGGTACTTGTTCACGCCGACCACGACCTCCTCGCCGCGGTCGATGCGCGCCTGGCGGCGGGCGGCCGACTCCTCGATGCGCAGCTTGGGCATCCCCGAGGCGACGGCCTTGGTCATGCCGCCGAGCTCCTCGACCTCGTCGATGAGCGCCTGGGCGGCGTCGACCAGCTCGGCGGTGAGGGCCTCGACGTAGTAGCTGCCGCCCAGCGGATCGATGACGTGGGGGATCCCGGTCTCCTCCTGGATCACCAGCTGGGTGTTGCGGGCGATGCGGGCCGAGAAGTCCGTCGGCAGCCCGAGCGCCTCGTCGAAGGCGTTGGTGTGGAGCGACTGCGTTCCGCCCATCACCGCGGCCATCGCCTCGATCGTGGTGCGGATGGCGTTGTTGTACGGGTCGAGCGCGGTGAGCGAGACGCCCGACGTCTGGCAGTGGGTGCGCAGCATGAGCGACTTGGGGTTCTTCGGCTCGAACTGGCTCATCGTGCGGTGCCAGAGGATCCGCGCCGCGCGCAGCTTGGCCACCTCCATGAAGAAGTCCATGCCGATGGCGAAGAAGAAGCTGAGGCGGCCGGCGAACTTGTCGACGTCCATGCCCCGCCCGAGCGCCGCGCGGACGTACTCGAGGCCGTCGGCGATGGTGAACGCCAGCTCCTGGGTGGCCGTGGCCCCGGCCTCCTGCATGTGGTACCCGGAGATCGAGATCGAGTTCCACTTGGGCATGTGGTTGGCCGTGTGCTCGATGATGTCGGCGACGATCCGCATCGAGGGCTCGGGCGGGTAGATGTAGGTGTTGCGGACCATGAACTCCTTGAGGATGTCGTTCTGGATGGTCCCGGCCAGCTGCTCCTGGCTGACGCCCTGCTCCTCGGCGGCCACGACGAACGCGGCCAGCACCGGCAGCACCGCGCCGTTCATGGTCATCGACACCGACATCTGGTCGAGCGGGATGCCGTCGAAGAGGACCTTCATGTCCTCGACCGAGTCGATCGCCACGCCGGCCTTGCCGACGTCGCCGACGACGCGGGGGTGGTCGGAGTCGTAGCCGCGGTGGGTGGCGAGGTCGAACGCCACCGAGACGCCCTGCTGGCCGGCCGCCAGGTTGCGGCGGTAGAAGGCGTTCGACTCCTCGGCGGTGGAGAAGCCGGCGTACTGGCGGATCGTCCACGGCCGGTTCGCGTACATCGTGGCCCGGACGCCGCGTGAACGGGGCGAAGCCGGGCAGCGTGTCGGCGTCGAGGCCGTCCACGTCGGCCGCCGTGTAGAGCGGCTTCACCTCGATGCCCTCGGGCCGGGTCCGGGTGAGGTCGTGGGGGCTGCGGCCCTTCAGGTCCTTGAGGCCAGGGCCTCCCAGTCGGCGAGGGTCGGGTCGTCGCTCATCGCCGTCCAGCCTACGGAACGGCCCGACGGCGCCCCAAGGGCGAGCCGGTGCGGCGTCCGCCGCGGCGCCGATCGGCGTCGTCACCTGCTCGGATCGACCGGTCTGGCGACGCGACGAGACGGCCTTCATGCGAAGGCCATCTCACGAATGATTTCTCCGCTTTTCTTCATCCGGACCATCGGTGCGCTCCGAACGGTGAGCGACGGCTACCCCAGGTCGTCGCTTCCCAGAACCAAGGAGTGCTCCCATGCGCAAGCTCACCGCTGCGGCAGCCGCGCTGGCCGCTGCCGCCTTCCTGGCCACCGGCGCCCCCGCCGGCGCCCAGGACGGCAACGGCACGGTCACCGTGATCCACGCCATCCCCGACACGCCGGTCGACGTGTACGTCAACGGCGACCTGACCCTGGACGACTTCGCGCCGGGGACCGTGACCGACCCCCTGTCGCTGCCCGCCGGCGACTACGACCTGGCCCTCACGGCGCCCGACGCCGCCGACGCCAGCTCGCCGATCCTCGAGGCCACCGCCACGGTCGAGGCCGGCGGCAACTACACCATCGTCGCCCACCTCACCGAGGCCGGCGACCCGACCATCACGCCGTTCGTGAACGACACGACGAAGACCAAGGCCGGCGAGGGCGGGGTCGTGGTGCGCCACACCGCGGCGGCGCCCACCGTCGACATCCTCGTCGGCGGCGATCCGGTGGTCGAGGGCCTGTCGAACCCCGACTCGGCCGGCCCCCTCTACCTGCCCGTCGGCACCATCTCGGCCGCCGTCGCCCCCGCCGGCACCACCGACCCGGTGATCGGACCGGCCGACGTCCCGGTCGAGGAGGGCAAGGTCACCATCGTCTACGCCTGGGGCTCGCTCGAGGCGGAGAACCTGGCCGTCGCCGTCCAGCAGATCGAGGTCGGCGTCGAGGCCGCCGAGGAGACCCCGACGACCACGGCGCCGCCCGCGGGCGAGCCCGAGGCCGCTCCGGTGCCCAACCGGGTCGACACGGGCGACTCGGGCCTGGCCACCGATGCCACCGGCCCCAGCGCGGCGCTGCTCGCCGGCATCGCCGTGCTCGCCCTGGCTGCCGGGGCGACCGGCGCCGTCTCGCTGGCTCGGAGCCGCTCGGGCCGCTGAGCCCGGTTGGCCGCACTCGCGGCGGCCGATGAGGCGATGATGGGGGAGGGGGCCATCGGCCTCCTCCCCCTCGCCTCGCAAGCACCGACCCACCCGCACCTGATCGCACCGTGCCTCCCCGGACCGCTCGCCTCCTGATCGCCGCCTCCGCGGTGGCGCTGATCGCCGTGCTCGGCGCCGCCCTCTGGTGGCCCCGCGGCGAGGAGCGCGCCGACCTCGTCCGCGTCGCTCCGGTCGTCCCCTCGGCGACGGCGGCCACGACGACGACGGCGCCGCCGCCCACCGCTGCGCCGACCACCACCACGACGACCGCGGCGCCGATGGCGCCGGGTCGGCTGCGCATCCCCGCCATCGGCGTGGACGCCCCGATCGTGCCCGTCGGGCTCAACCCCGACGGATCGATGGAGGTGCCGCCGGCCACCGACGTCGGCTGGTACGAACCGGGCGTCCGACCCGCCAGCCCCGTCGGCTCGTCGGTCCTCGCTGCCCACGTCGACTACGCCGGCCAGCGGGGCGCCTTCTTCGACCTCCGCTCGCTCCCGGAGGGCTCCGAGGTCCTCGTGTCCGACGAGGCGGGCACGGTCCACCGCTTCGTCGTCGACGCCCGGCTCCAGGTCGACAAGGACGAGCTGCCGGTCGACGAGCTGTTCCGCGTCGAGGGGCCGCCGACGCTGACGCTGATCACCTGCGGCGGCGCGTTCGACCGCGGCGCCCGCCACTACGAGGACAACATCGTGGTGCGGGCCTCCCCGGCGGCCGCCTGAGCGCCCGGCGGGCTCGGCGCCTCAGCAGGCGCGGTAGAAGATCTGGACGCCGTAGACGAGGTCGCCCTGGCGCACCACGCCGGTGCCGACGTGGTCGTAGGGGCCGAGGATGTTCGCCCGGTGCGCGGGCGAGGCGAGGAAGCGGTCGTGGAGGCTGGCGGTGGAGGTGGCCGATCCCACGTTCTCGCCCACCGCGCACCAGCGCGGCAGGCCGTCGGTGCTGAGGCGGCTGCCGCCGCCCGTGTGCTCGACCACGCCCGTGGCCGCCATGTGGGCCGCCCACCGCTGCGCCTTGTCCATCGCCTGGGCGTTGCCGACGACCGTCGGGCGCCCGGCCTGCGAGCGGCTGGCGTTGATCTGGTCGACCATCTTCTGCTGGTTGGCCGAGACGCAGCCCGCCAGCAGGGCGATGCCGGCCAGGATCGCGGTCGCGGCGGCGACGGCGCGCCGGAGGGAGGGGGAGGGCACGGGGATGCTCGTTCCGGTGGAGGGCGGGTCCGACAGGATGCCCCACCGTAACGGGATCGTCACATCGGTCACGGGACCGTCATGTTCGGCCAGGTCAGGCCCTCGGCGCGCGCTCAGCAGGTGCGGATGAACACCTGCGTGACCCAGTAGACGTCGCCCTTCTTGGCCACCCCGGTGCCGATGCGGTCGTAGCTGCCCAGGATGTTCGCCTTGTGGTGCGCCGACGCCATGAACGCCGACTGGATGCGGTCGAGGCTGGGCCCGTAGCCCACGTTCTCGCCCACGGCGCACCAGTTGGTGAGGCCGGTGGTCGACACCTTGGTGCCGCCGCCGGAGTGCTCGAGCACCCCGGTGGCCACCATGTGCTCGGACCACGCCTGCGCCTTCTGCATCGCGGCGTTGTCGGTGTTCAAGGCGGCGAGCCGGGCGGACTTGCGAGCCGCGTTCACCTGGTCCATCACGGTCGTCTGGTCGGCGCTGAGGCACCCGGCCAGGGCGACGGTGGCGATGGCGACGGCGGCGACGGTCTTGGCGATCCGCACGATGGGCTCCCTCTCGGTGCGTCAGACGGTGGCGAGCTCGCGCACCGCCGGGGGAGGGAGGACCACGGAGGCGCGCGGGCGCACCGGTCCCATCGGCCGCTCACCGCCCGACCTTGAGCGGTTCGGCGCTCGAGGGGGGACCGGCTTGCGGGGCGCGCCCGGCCGTGCCGTACCGTCGTCGGTCGTGCTGCCGCTCATCTGCCTCGACGTCGACGGGACCCTGGTGGGCTCGGCCGGCGAGCCGACCGTCGAGCTCTGGGAGGCGGCCGAGCGAGCCCGAGGACGAGGGCAGCGGCTGACGCTGTGCACCGCCCGCCTCGCCGCCGGTCCCACCCGCAGCTGGGCCGAGCGCCTCGACCCCGACGGCTGGCACGTGTTCCACACGGGCGCGGCCCGCTGGCGGCCCTCGACCGCGGAGGTGCGGACCGTGCCGCTGCCCCTGGGCGCCCTCGAGGCGTGCACGGCGGTGGCCGCCGAGCGGGGGTGGGTCCTCGAGAGCTACAGCTGGGACGACTACGTGGTCGACTCCGAGGACCCGCTCGCCGTCGCCCACGCCGGCCTGCTCGGCCTGCCGCACCGCCGTCGGCCGACCGATGACCTCGCCGACGAGGTGGTCCGGGTCCAGTTCGTGGTCACCGCGGCCGAGTCGGAGGCGGCGATCGCCGCCGCCCCCGCCGGCACCGTGGCCTCGGCGGCCACCTCGCCGATCATGCCCGGCGCCGTGTTCGTCTCGGTCACGGCCGAGCGGGTCTCCAAGGCCGAGGGGGTCGCCGCCGTCGCCGACGAGCTGGGCGTGCCGCTCTCGGACGTGATGATGGTGGGCGACGGCCACAACGACCTCTCGGCCGTCGAGGCGGTGGGGTGGGGGGTCGCCATGGGCAACGCCGAGCCGGCCCTCCGCGACGCCGCCCGCCTCGTGGTGGCCGACGTCGACGAGGGCGGCGCCGCCCAGGCGATCGACGCCTCCGCCGGTCTCGGCGGGTGAGCGCCCACCGGTAGCCTGGCCCGATGCCCAAGCGCTTCGTGATCATCGGTGGCGGGCCGGCCGGCAACACCGCCGCCACCACGGCGGCCCGCCTCGGCGCCGAGGTCACCCTGATCGAGCGCGACCTCGTGGGCGGCGCCGCCCACCTGCTCGACCGCATCCCGTCCAGCGCCATGATCGCCACGGGCGGGACGATGGGCGAGATGCGGCGGGCCTGCCAGCATGGGCCTCGTCGCGGTCGAGGCCCGGCTCGACTTCGAGGCGCTCCGGTCGCGCATCGCGCACGGAGGCCCGCCTCGAGGGCTCGGTGCGCGGCCTGCTCGAGAGCCAGGGCGTCCGGTTGGCGGCAGGATGCACCGGGCGGCTGATCGACGACCACCACGTCGAGGTCACGGGCTCCTCGGGCGCCACCGAGGTGGTCGAGGCCGACACGTCGTGTTGTCCACCGGGTCGCGCCTGCATCCCCGAGGCGCTGATCGACGGCGAGCGGGTGCTCACCACGCCACGCCTACCCGCCGCCCGAGCTCCTCGGTCTGATCGTGGTCGGCTCCGGGCGTCACCGGCGTCGAGTTCGTGCACATGTCTCCGGCGCTCGGCTCGCACGTGACGCTGATCGTGAGCCGCCAGCAGGTCCTGCCCCAGAAGGACCCCGAGGTGGCGGCCGTCCTCGAGGACGACTCTCGGTCGTGCGCAAAGCTGTTCAAGGGCGCCCGGGCCGGCGGCACTGACGTGGGCGACGAGGGGGTGGCGGTCCGCTGCGACGACGGTCGGCGAGGCTGCCGTTTCCAGCATCGGCTCGATCCCGAACTCCCGAGGCCTCGGGCTCGAGGAGGCGGGCGTCGCGCTTCGACGGCGGCTACGTCGTCGTCGACCACAACTGCAAGAGCGCCGTGCCCCACATCTACGCAGGGCGACCTGTCGGGAAGCTGCCGCTGTCGTCGGTCGCCTCGATGGTGGGCCGCAAGATCGCCGAGCACGCCCTCGGCCTCCACGCCGGCCCGCACCGCCATGACATCGATTACGAGAAGGCGGCGTCGGGCCATTCACCGACCTGGAGATCGCGGATGTGGGCTGGCCGAGGCCGACGCCTTCGCCGAGGGTCGGAAGGTCCGGGTCACCAAGGTCCTGTTCTCGGCGTCGGCCAAGGCCTCATCAACGATGACCCCCGCGGCTTCGTGAAGATCGTCTCGGATCCGGCCGCTGGTGGTGCCGGCGGCTCGATCGTCGGCCAGCACGCCGCCGAGCTCATCTCGGCGATCGCCGCGGGCGTCACCGCCGGCTGGAAGGTCGCCGACCTGCCGAGCCTCTTCGTGCACCCGGTACCGCCGAGGCGCTGGAGCGACGCCGCCGACTAGCCCCGTGATCCACTGCCTTCCAGACCTCGACCTGGCGCCGGATCGCCGCCGGGGTGCTCGCCCTGTTGCTCGTGCTCATCCCCTCGTGGCCGCCGCCGCGAACCACGGGCAGTGGGAGCCCCAGGGCGACGATGCCCTCATCGAGCTGCGGGCGCGCGAGGTCTTCACCACCCGCAACCCGCTCGTCGGCCAGCCCAGCACGAGCGGGACCTACGGCCAGCAGGCCGCCAACGTCGCCCACCCCGGCCCGCTCGGCTTCGTCGTGCTGGCGCCGGGCATCCGCCTGCTGGGCCCGGCCACCGGCACGCTGCTGTCGACGGCGGCCGTGAGCGCGGCCGCCCTGCTCACGGCGGCCTGGATCCTCTTCCGCATCGGCGGGCCGCGTGCTGGCGCCGCGGGGGCGGTGCTGGGCGCCCTCGCCGCCTTCACCGCGGGCGCGGCCGGGCTGGTCGACCCGCTGAGCTCCAACTTCGGTCGCTTCGCCCTGCTCGCCGCCGCCGTGGGCACCTGGGCCCTGCTGTGCGGCGACGTCCGCACCCTGCCGCTCACCGTCGCCTGGTGGAGCTTCGCCGCCCAGCAGCACCTGTCGGTCGGCCCCGCGGCGGCGGTCGTCGCCCTCGCCGGCGTCGTCGGACTGGCCGTGCTCGTGTGGCGCCCCGGCGACCTCGGGCGGCGCGCCGTGCTGGCCTGGACCGCGGGGGCTGGCCTCGTGGGCCTCGTGCTGTGGATGCCGGTGCTCTGGGAGCAGGCCACCGCGGACCCCGGCAACCTCACCGCGCTGCGGTCGTACTCGGGCGATCCGTCTCGCGTCGACCTCGGCCTCCGCTCGGCCCTCTCGCAGGTGTCGACGGTGCTCGGCCCGCGCCCGTTCCTCGGCCGCTCCAGCCCCGCCGGCTGGGACCTCGTCGCCCACCGATCGACCCCCGGCGTGCTCGCCGTGCTGCTCGTCGTCGCCGTCGCGCTCGGCGCCGGAGCGTGGTGGCAGCGGCGCGACCGCCGGTTCGTCGCCGCCGTGGCGATGGTCGCGGTGCTGGCCGTCGCCGGGGTGCTCACCGGGATGAACATCCCCGACTCCCCGGAGCAGGGGCGGATCAACTTCTTCCACTGGGCCTTCGCCCTGTCGTTCTTCCAGCTGCTCGTGCTCGGCTGGCTCGGTGCCCGGCTCGCGCCGGTGGTGCTGCCGGCGCTGACCCACGGGCGTCGCGCGACCGCAGCGATCGTCGGGGGCGTGGTGGTGCTGGCCGTGGCCGTCACCCCGATCGTGGTCGACCGCGACAGCGACCGGCTGGGCCAACCCATCCCGGCGTCGGCCGTGCGCGAGCTGCTCGCCCAGGTGCGCTCGTCGCCGGAGCTGGCGGCGGTCCAGGGTCCGGTGCTGATCGCGGTCAACGGCGACGATCGCTACGTCCAGGTCGGCGACACGGTGGGGACGCGCCTCGCCATGGACGGCCGAGCCGTCCTGTGGGGGCCTTCCGCCGAGGGCTTCGTGCACCCGAGCCGGATCCTCCCGGACACGTGCGCCGCACAGGAGGTGCTCACGATCAGCCTGCTGCGAGGCGACGTCGCCGAGCCCGAGGGCGTCGAGGTCGCCCGGGTCGACGGCGCGCCGTCGCTCGACCGGGCCGCGCTCGACGGCCTCGTCGAGGAGGCGACGGGGGAGGACTTCGTCGCCGGCGACGACCTGACGGCGGCCCTCGCCGCCCTTCCCGGCGACTCGGGCCGCTTCGTCGGGGCGACCCTCGACTTCCAGCTCCCCGAGGACCCCGAGAGCGTCCTGCTCGTGCGCTCGAACCTCGACGTGCTGATCGACCATCCGCCGGCGTCGCCCGAGCTCGACGTCGACGACCTGCGATCGCTCCGCGCATCGCTGCCCGAGGGGGCGGACGCGGTCGTCGCGACGGAGATCACCGCCCACCTCACCGGGCCGCGCTGCTGAGCAGCGCGCCGGCTACTCGGCCGGGGTGATGACGATGGCGAGGTCGCCCGAGGCGACGGCCTGGCCGGCCTCGACCTTGACCTCGGCCACCGTGCCCGCCACGTCGGCGGCCACGTTGTTCTCCATCTTCATGGCCTCGAGCACGCAGACGACCTGACCGGCCTCCACGGTGTCGCCGACGGCGACCTCGACGCGCACGATGGTGCCCTGCATGGGGACCGCGATCTTGCCGGTGCCGGCGGCGCCGCCGCCGCCCGACGCGCCGCCCGCCCGCCGGGGCTTGGCCTTGGCCGCACCGCCGCCCGCGGCCGGGGCCGCGGCGAGCTGCGACTCGGGGACCCACATGGCCACGGAGAAGCGCTTCCCGTTGACCTCGACGTCGACGTCGCGGCGGACCTTGGGCTCGCCCTCCTCGCCGGCCTCGGGCGCCGCGCCCGAGAGGCGGCCGGTGACGCCGGCCAGGTCGATGGCGTCGGACTCGAGCCAGTTGGTGCTGTGCTCGCCCGCCACGAAGTCGGGGTGGGCGAGGATGACCTGCTGGGCGGGCATGGTGGTGTCGATGCCGTCGAGCACGAACTCGTCGATGGCCCGCTGCATGCGACCGATCGCCGTGAGGCGGTCCGAGCCCCACACGATCAGCTTGCCGACGAGGTTGTCGTAGAACTG
Source organism: Acidimicrobiales bacterium (assembly GCA_041394165.1). GTDB lineage: Bacteria > Actinomycetota > Acidimicrobiia > Acidimicrobiales > Iamiaceae > Aquihabitans. The sequence goes on along the minus strand of JAWKIT010000004.1, from coordinate 114,830 downwards.
GCTGACCTCGTCGCCGGACTCGTAGCCGCCGTCCCAGCGGGTGCCGAAGCCCGATGGGGCGGTCAGCTTCTCGATGCGGCCGGGGGCGGGCAGGAAGGCCCCGCCCGCCGGGATCTCGGCGTTGACCCGGATCTCGATGGCCCAGCCGTCGCGCTTCACGTCGTCCTGGGTGAACGAGAGGGTCTCGCCCGAGGCCACGCGGATCTGCTCGCGGACCAGGTCGATGCCCGACACCATCTCGGTGACCGGGTGCTCGACCTGGAGCCGGGTGTTCATCTCGAGGAAGTAGAACTCGCCGTCCTGGTACAGGAACTCGACGGTGCCGGCGTTGTAGTACCCGCAGCCCAGGGCCACCTTGACGGCCGCCTCGCCCATGGCCTGGCGGACCTCGTCGGGGAAGTTCGGGGCCGGCGACTCCTCGATGAGCTTCTGGTGGCGGCGCTGCACCGAGCAGTCGCGCTCGCCGACCCACACGCAGTTGCCGTGCTGGTCGCCGATGATCTGCATCTCGACGTGGCGCGGGCGGGTGAGGTAGCGCTCGACGTAGCACTCGTCGCGGCCGAAGCCCTTGAGCGCCTCGGACTGGGCCGAGCGAAGGGCGTCGTGGGCCTCGCCGGCGCTGTTGACCACGCGCATGCCGCGACCGCCGCCGCCGAAGGCCGCCTTGATCGCCACCGGCCAGCCGTGCTCCTCGCCGAAGGCCACCACCTCGTCGCCCGAGGTGAGGAACTCGGTGGTGCCGGGGACGCCCGACACGCCCGAGGACTGGGCGGCGATGCGGCTCGACACCTTGTCGCCCATGACCTCGATGGCCTCGGGCGGCGGGCCGATGAAGGTCACGCCGATGTCGGTGATGGCCCGGGCGAAGTCGGTGTTCTCGGAGAAGAAGCCGTAGCCGGGGTGCACGCCGTCGGCGCCCGAGCGCTGGATGATCTCGAGGATCTTCTCGGTGTTCAGGTAGCTCTCGGCAGCCGTCTGGCCGCCGAGGGCGTAGGCCTCGTCGGCGAGGCGCACGTGGAGGGCGTCGCGATCGAGCTCCGAGTACACCGCCACGGAGGCGATGCCGAGCTCCTTGCAGGCACGGATGACCCGGACGGCGATCTCGCCCCGGTTCGCGATGAGGATCTTCGAGAGCACGTGCCATGTCTACGAGGTCAGGGGGGGCGCGTGCCAGATGGCACCCCCGAAGTCCACCTCGTAGTTGCGCGCTCGCCCGGGCACGGGGTGGACTGCCCGCCGTGGATGCCGAGGAGCGGGGCCGGACGGCGCGCGAGGCCCTGGCCGGGGGTCGCTTCGCCGACGTCCGCTGGGTCGACGAGACCGGGTCGACGAACGCCGACGCCCTCGAGCTGGCCCGAGCCGGCGAGCCCGAGGGGATCGTCCTGGTGGCCGAGCACCAGACGGCCGGCCGGGGGCGCCTGGGTCGGACCTGGCAGGCCCCGCCCGGCGCCTCGCTGCTGTGCACGGTGCTGCTGCGACCGCCTGCCGCCGTGGCGTCGGCGACCACCCTGGCCGTGGCCCTCAGCGCGGCCGAGGCGGTCGAGTCGCTCGCCGGGGTCGCCCCCCGGCTGAAGTGGCCCAACGACCTGGTCTGGCCGGGCGACGGCTCGGGCCCGGACCGCAAGCTCGCCGGGATCCTCGCCGAGGTCGACTGGCCGGCGGCGAGCCACATCGCCGGCGGGTGGGCCGAGCCGCGGCCGGGAGATCGGCTCGTCGTGGCCGTCGGCATCGGCCTCAACGTCGCGTGGGGCCCCGACGTCCCCGAGGAGCTGGCCGATCTGGCCGTGGCGCTCGACCACCTGGTCGATCCCGGCGCGGTGCCGGATCGGACGGCGCTGCTCGTGGCGATGCTCGATCGCCTCGATCGACGCTACGCCGAGCTCGTGGGCGATCCGGACGGCGCGGCGCGCCTCCGAGCCGACGGGTGCGCCCGCTCCGCCACCCTCGGACGGAGGGTGCGGGTCGACCTCGGGGGCGACGACGTGGTGGGCACGGCGGTCGACCTCAGCCCCGAGGGCCACCTGGTGGTCGAGACGCTCGAGGGCGAGCGCCGCACGCTGGCGGTCGGCGACGTGGTCCACCTCCGGCCCCTCTGAGGAGGCTCGGGAGCCGTCAGGCGCTCTGCTCGGGCGAGGTGACGTCGTCGTAGGAGCGGTCGGGCGCCGCCGGCGTCGACTGGCCCACCGACGGGGCGAACCAGTCGCAGACCCCGGTGGGGAAGACCGCGGAGAGCTCGCGCTGCTGCGCCGGCGTGAGCTCGACGTCGTAGTCGCTCGGGTCCGGTGCCTTGAGCTGGCACTTGAGCACATGGCCCGATCGCGGGGCGCCGGCCACGATCCGAGGGTCGTCGCCCACCGGGAAGGCGGCGGCGCAGTCGCCGTCGTCCTCGTACACGTCGACGCCTCGGCGGGGCTCGTCCTCGCCGACCACGAGGCAGTTGTCGATCGCCGCCTCGGGCCGCGTGCGCGCCAGGCGCTCGCCCATGGAGCCGCCGCCGCCCGCGTCGTCGGCCAGGGCCGTGAGCCACTCGTCGACGACCGCCACGGCGTCGGCGACGACGGTGGCGGTGCGGGGATCGGCGGCGTCACGGGTCCAGATCTGGAACCCCGGCGCCGCCGCCGGGTCGCCGCCGCGCGTGAGCCGCTCGCGCAGGGCGAACGCTCGGTGGCGGTCGTAGAGCGGGCCCGACGCGTCGTCGTAGCGGTCGATGTCGATGATCGGCACGTCGAGCTGGTCGCCGCCGGCGAACGAGACGCGGCCGGTCTCGAAGGCCCGGGCCACGCCGTCGAAGGTGGCCGAGCTGCGCTGCGGGGTGGGCGCGCCGTCCGCGTCGAGGCCCCCGATGGCGCGGTTCAGGTCGAGGAACTCGTCCACGCTGAGCGCACCGGCGTTCAGCGCCTCGAGGCCGTACTGGAGGCCCTCGTTGTCGTAGGTGCGCGACACCGCGCCGTCGGGCCCGGTGCCGAGCTGGTTGGCGATGGCGTCCGCATAGGTGCAGCGCTCGCCCGCGGGCCGGGCCTCGGCGTCGTAGGTCCGCGCCTCGGGGATGGCCGGGTCGCAGCCGGTGGTGGGCACGAGCTGCCCGAACAGCTCGTCGACCCAGGTGGCGCAGGCGTCGGGCGACGCCTGGCCGGCGATGGCGGCGCGCTGCGCCGCCGTCAGCGCCGAGCCGGCGGGCGATGCGGCGTAGCCGGCGAGCAGCTGGCAGTCCGCGGCTCCCGGGAGCACGGTGATCACGTCGGGCAGCGGGTCGGTCGCGACCACGCCGTTGACGATGCCGGGGTAGTCCTGCACCAGGAGGTGGAGGGTCGCCGCGCCGACACGCTCGCCGACGCCGATCGTGTGGCGGGGGCGGCCCAGCAGTTCGATCGCCCGCTCCTTCACCATCATGGCGGCCTCGGCGGCGACCACGTCGTTGCAGAGGGCGTCGGCGTCCACGCCCGCCGAGGTGAGCACGGCGTAGCCGAGGCGGAGGCGCTCGACGTCGGTGGCCTGGGCCAGCCGCTCGGCCTGGGCGTAGGTGGTGCCGCAGCGCCCGCCGGCCTGCAGGACGAGGCGGTGGTTCCACCCGCCCTCGTCGAGCGCGCCGTCATCGGGCCGCGGGGCGACCACGGCGATCTCGTAGGGCGCGCGGTCGAGGACGCCTCGTTCGATGCGGACGAACAGGGGGACCTCGTCGCCCTCGATGGTGGCGGTCGCCAGGTCGCCCGGGAGCGCCCCGCCGGCGGGGAGCTCGGCCACCTCGCCCGAGGTGGTGACGTAGCGCCAGGTCACGGTGCGCGGCGCCGAGCAGGCGTCGTCGGTCGCCGGGCCGAGGCCCAGCTCGGCGGTCGTGCAGCGGTAGAGCGGCACCTGGGGCCCGGCGATCATCGGGCCGGTGAGGGGCCAGGCCCGCACGCGCTGGAGGGCCTCGTCGTCGCCGGCGGTGGCCACCAGCGTGTTGTTGCCTTCGATGAGGCCCGTCACCACGCCCTCGAGGCCGCCGTCGACCTCGCGCAGCTCGGCGGTGACGTCGCGGTCGTCGAGCGCGACGCGCAGCTCGCCCACCTCGTGGTCGGGGCCGGGGGTGACCCGGATGCGGGCGTCGTCGCCCGACACCCGGTCGGGCTGGCTGGAGACCACCTCGATGCGGAGGCCGTCCTCCACCGGCGGCGGCCCGCTGCCGATCGGACCGGTGGTGGTGGGCGCGCCGCCGCCGGCCTCGGTGGTCGTGGTGGGCCCGCCCTCGTCGTCGCCGCCCGTGCTGCACGAGGTGGCGAGGAGGAGGGCGGTGGCCACGACGACCGCGGCCCACCGCCGCGATCGCCTCACGGGTCGAGCCCGTCGGCCACGAGGCGGGCGAAGGCATCGCTCGCCGCGGCGGTGAGGGGCCCCGGCACCAGCGGCAGGGCGGTGTCGTCCACGCGGGCGATCGGCTGCACGTCGCGCGTCGACGACGTGAGGAACGCCTCGGAGGTGGTCCGCAGGTGGTCGAAGGTCAGGTCGTCGCGCTCGACGACGTCCACCACCTCCGCCACCAGCTCCCGGGTGATGCCCGCGAGGCACCCGGTGGCGAGCGACGGCGTGCACAGCTGGCCGTCGACCTCGAGGAACACGTTCGAGCCCGTGCCCTCGCACAGCGCGCCCACCGTGTTGGCGAAGATGGCCTCGTCGGCTCCGCGCCGGTGGGCGTCGGCGAGGGCGACCACGTTCTCGGCGTACGAGGTGGTCTTGGCGCCGGCCACGGCGCTGCGCTCGTTGCGGGCCCAGGCGACGGTGGCGACGGGCGCCGAGGGCGGCCAGGTGCCGCCCGGCCCGGCGGCGACGATCAGCGTCGGCGGCACGTCGCTGCGGTCCGACCCCATCGGGCCCGGCCCGCCGGTGATCGTGATGCGGATCCGCCCGACGCCCGCCGCGGCGTTGGCGGGATCGGCCGCGGCCGCGGCGATGGCGTCGGCGCAGGCGGCGCGCAGGTCGTCGTCGCTCCAGGGGAGGGCGAGGGCGAGGCGCTCGGCGCTGCGGCGGAGCCGGGCGAGGTGCCGGGTCAGGGCGAAGGGCGTGCCGTCGAGGACCTTGGCCGTCTCGAACACCCCGTCGCCCACCGTGATGCCGTGGTCGAGGGCGCGGACCGTGGCCTCGCCTGCTGGGCGCGCGGCGCCGTCGACCCACACCCACGTGCTCATGGGGCCAGTGTGGCAGTCGGCCCGCCCGCCGCGTGCCCGGCGGCCACGCGCAGGAGCCGGCGGGCCTTGAGCTCGGTCTCCTCCCACTCCCCGGCCGGGTCGGAGTCCCAGGTGATGCCGCCGCCGGTGCCGAAGCGGATCTCGTCCTCGGCGAACCAGAAGGTGCGGATGGCGACGTTGAGCGAGCCGCACCGGCGGTCGGCGTCGACCCAGCCGACCGCCCCGCAGTAGACCTCGCGCGGCGCGGCTTCGAGCCGGGCGATGTGGTCGAGCGCGGCGAGCTTCGGGGCGCCCGTCACCGAGCCCGGCGGGAAGGTGGCCTCCACCGCCTCGGCCCACCCGATGCCGGGGCGCAGCCGTCCCTCCACGGTGGAGACGAGGTGCACCAGGCCGGGGTGCTCCTCCACCGCGCACAGCGCCGGCACCCGCACCGACCCCCACTCGCACACCCGGCCCAGGTCGTTGCGCACCAGGTCCACGATCATGACGTTCTCGGCCCGGTCCTTCGGCAGGAACGCGTCGGGGGTGGCCGCCGTCCCCTTGATCGGCGAGCTCCACACCCGGTCGCCGTCGCGCTCGAGGAAGCGCTCGGGCGAGGCCGAGGCGACGTGGACGCCGTGGGAGGGGATCCGGACCACCGCCGAGAACGGGGCCGGGTTGCCCTCGGCGAGCGCGGCCCCGAGCGCCGCCACGTTGGCGCGCGGTGGCAGCGGGGCGCGCAGCACCCGCGTCAGGTTCACCTGGTACACGTCGCCGCGCCCGATCGCGGCGCGGATGGCCTCCACCCCCGCCTCGAAGGCGCCCCGGTCGAGCGACGAGCGCCACGCCTCGGGGGCGACCCCGGCCCAGGGGCGACCGCGATAGGGGCGAGCGGGCCCGACGTGGTCGAAGCGGGCGCACACCGGCGCGCCCTCGAAGGGCAGCACCACCGCCCAGTAGCCGGTGCCGTCGAGCGCCGCGAGGTCGGAGGTGACGTCGGCGAGGCCGGTGAGGAGCCGATCGCCCACCACGGCGAGCGGGGGAGCGGCATCGGCTCGGGCCATCGCCGCAGGCTAGGAGCCGGGCGGCGGTCGTCCCCTACGCTCGCCGGCGATGGACTTCGACTTCACCGACGAGCAGGAGCAGTTCCGCAAGGTCGTGCGCGACTTCGCGGACAGCGAGATCGCCCCGCACGCCGAGGCCTGGGACCGCGACCACACGTTCCCCACCGACGTCGTGCTCGCCATGGGCGAGCTCGGCCTGTTCGGGCTGCCGTTCCCCGAGGAGTACGGCGGCTCGGGCGCGGACTTCACCACGCTGTGCATCGCCATCGAGGAGCTGGCCCGCGTCGACCAGTCGATGTCGATCACGCTCGAGGCCGGGGTCGGGCTCGGCGCCAACCCGATCTTCACGTTCGGCACCGAGGAGCAGAAGCAGACCTGGCTGCCCGACCTGTGCGCCGGGCGCGCCCTCGGCGGCTTCGGCCTCACCGAGCCCGATGCCGGCAGCGACGCCGGCGGCACCCGCACCCGTGCCGTGCTCGACGAGGCGGCCGGGGAGTGGTCGATCGACGGCGAGAAGGCGTTCATCACCAACTCGGGCACGGACATCACCTCGATCGTGACGGTCACCGCCCGCACCGACGCCCCGGGGGCCGGGGGCAAGCCCGAGATCTCGACGATCATCGTCCCCGCCGGCACGCCGGGGTTCGAGGTGCAGCCGCCCTATCGCAAGATGGGCTGGCACGCCTCGGACACCCACGGCCTGTCGTTCTCCGGGTGCCGGGTCCCCGAGGCGAACCTGCTGGGCGAGCGGGGCCGGGGCTTCGCCAACTTCCTCGCCATCCTCGACGACGGCCGCGTCGCCATCGCCGCGCTGGCGGTCGGGGTGATCCAGTGCTGCCTCGAGCAGAGCGTCCAGTACGCCAAGGACCGCAACGCGTTCGGCAAGCCGATCGGTGCCAACCAGGCGGTCGCCTTCAAGTGCGCGGACCTCGAGGTCATGGCTGCGACGGCCCGCCACCTCACCTACCACGCCGCCTGGCTGAAGGACATGGGGCGCCCGTTCAAGCAGGAGGCCGCCATCGCCAAGCTGTACGCCACCGAGGCGGCGGTCACCGCGACGCGCGAAGCCACCCAGATCTTCGGCGGCTACGGCTTCATGGACGAGACGCTCGTGTCGCGCCAGTACCGCGACTCGAAGATCCTCGAGATCGGCGAGGGCACGTCGGAGGTGCAGCGCATGATCATCGCCCGAGGCCAGGGCCTGCCCCTCTAGGCGTCTGCACGAAGAATTCACACGGCGTGACTCGGGTCGCGCCCAGGGTCGCCACTAGGTTGCGATCCCGTGTCGAAGCGATCCGAGGGCCCTCGCCTGCGCCGCACCTGGCCGCAGCGGCTCCTGATCTCCTTCAACGTCTGCTGCATCCTGGCGGCGCTCGTGGGGGCGGGCACCCTCGCCTACGCCAAGCGCAAGGTGGGCGACATCGGTCGCTACGAGATCTCGAGCCTCGCCACGCTCGACGACACCGAGCTCGGCGATCAGCCCCGCAACTTCCTGATCGTGGGCACCGACTCCGACGACGGCCTGGCGCTCGACGACCCGGCGCGGTCGGGCCGCGACCGTGAGGTGGGCGGCGTCCGGTCGGACTCGATCATGGTCGTGCGCCTCGACCCGAAGACCACCGAGGCCAAGATCCTCTCGTTCCCCCGCGACCTGTGGGTCGACATCCCCGGCAGCTCGCCGAACCGGATCAACTCGCCCCTCCAGTTCGGCGGCCCCGACCTGCTGATCCAGACCATCAAGACCAACTTCGACATCGACATCAACCACTACGTCGAGGTCAACTGGGCCGGGTTCCAGGAGCTGGTGCGGATCCTGGGCGGCGTGCCGATCTACTTCGACCGACCGGTGCGCGACACCAACTCGGGCCTGAACGTGGACGGCACCGGCTGCTACAACCTCGACGCCAACGGCGCGCTCGCCTACGTGCGGGCCCGTCACCTCCGCTACTACGACGAGGAGCGGGGACGGTGGGTGGCCGACCCCACGAGCGACCTCGGTCGCATCAGCCGGCAGCAGGACTTCATCAAGCGGGTGCTGCGCCGGGCGATCAACCAGGGCGCGCGCAACCCCGCCAAGCTCGCCCGCTTCGTCGACGTGGGCATCGACAACGTGACCCTCGACCAGAACACCACCCCCGGCGACCTGGTGGCGCTGGGCCAGGCGTTCCGGAACTTCGACCCCGAGGCGCTCCAGACCTTCAGCCTGCCGGTCACCGACGTCACCCGAGGCGGGGCGGCGGTGCTCGACCTGATCGTCTCGGACGCCGAGCCGATCCTGCAGATGTTCCGGGGCACCGGCCAGCCGGTCGATCCGGGCGAGCTCGACCCCGGCTCGATCCCGGTGAAGGTGCTCAACGGCAGCGGCAAGCAGGACCAGGCCGGCGACGCGTCGGCGATCCTGGGGGCGGCGGGGTTCAAGATGCAGCAGCCGTCCTCGGCCCGCGCCACCGAGGTCACCGAGGTGCGCTACGCGCCGGGCCAGGAGGCCGAGGCCGCGCTCGTCGCCCGCCACCTCTTCGCCCAACCGGTGCTGATCGCCGATCCCGAGGTGGCCCAGATCACGGTCATCACCGGCGCCGACTTCGGCGCCGCCGTGCTCGAGGCCCGGCCCGCATCCGACATCCCGGTCCCGACCACCACGACGACCGCGCCGCCGAGCACCACGACGACCCAGCCCGGTGCCACCACCGAGCCGGGCACGGGCACCGAGGTGGTCGACGTGACGACGACCACCCAGCCGGGGTTCGTGCCCGACGCCGCCCCGCAGGGCGAGGCCTGCGGCTGACGCTCCGGGTGGCGGTCCTCCCAGGGGGCGCGCACTACGGTTGAGCGGCCGACGGGGCGGTCCGCGCCTCACCACCGACCCAGGGAACCGCCGCAGTGGGAAGCAAGATCGCCATCATCGGGACCGGCTACGTGGGCCTCACCACCGGGGCCTGCCTGTCGCACCTCGGCCACCGGGTGGTCTGCGCGGACGTGGTGCCCGAGAAGGTCGAGTCGCTGAGCCGGGGCGAGGTGCCGATCCTCGAGGCCGGGCTCGACGAGCTGGTGGCGGAGGGCATCGAGGAGGGGCGCCTGTCGTTCGTGCTCGGCGCCGAGCACGCGGTCGGCGACGCCGAGTTCGTGTTCCTCTGCCTGCCGACGCCCCAGGGCGCCGACGGCGCCGCCGACCTGTCGTTCATCAAGGCGGCGGCGCGGGAGATCGGCCCGCACCTCCAGGCCGACGCCGTCGTGATCAACAAGTCCACCGTCCCCGTCGGCTCGGCCGGCGAGGTGGCCAAGAAGCTCCAGCGCCCCGACGTGCACGTGGTCTCCAACCCGGAGTTCCTCCGCGAGGGCACCGCCGTCGCGGACTTCCTGCACCCCGACCGCGTCGTCATCGGCGCCGACGATGCCGAGGTCGGCAAGCGGGTGGCCGAGCTCTACGCCGCGCTCCCGGGCGAGGTGCTGGTGACCGACCCGGCCTCGGCCGAGACCATCAAGTACGCCTCGAACGCGTTCCTCGCCACCAAGATCAGCTTCGTCAACGCCATGGCGGCGGTGTGCGAGGAGGTCGGCGCGGACGTGGTCGACGTGGTCCGCGGCATGGGCCTCGACCAGCGCATCGGCGACAAGTTCCTGGTGCCCGGGCCCGGTTGGGGCGGCAGCTGCTTCCCGAAGGACTCGCACGCCCTGGTGCGCATCGCCGAGAACCACGGCTACCAGTTCGGCCTGCTGCGCTCGGTGATCGCCACCAACGAGGAGCAGTTCGGCCGGGTGGCCAACAAGATCGCCCGGTTCGCCGGCGGTGCGGTCGAGGGCAAGACCATCGCCGTCTGGGGCCTCACCTTCAAGGCCCACACGGACGACCTGCGCGACTCGCCGGCCATCAACATCATCCGCCGGCTCCTCGAGGTCGGCGCCACGGTGCGGGCCTACGACCCGGCCGTCGAGCCCGGCACCACCGACGCCCGCCTGGCCGGCATCGAGATCGTGGCCGACCCGTACGCCGCGGTCGCCGGCGCCGACGTGCTCGCCGTGCTCACCGAGTGGCCCGAGTTCCGCGAGGTCGACTTCGCTCGCGTGGCCGGCGCGCTCGGCGAGCGCAACGTGGTCGACGCCCGCAACCTCCTCGACGGTGCCGCCCTGAAGGCGCAGGGCTTCGCCTACGACGGCATCGGCCGCAGCTGACGTGGCCCGCCTCGTCGTCACGGGCGGCGCCGGCTTCCTCGGCTCGCACCTCTGCCACCGCCTGCTCGACCGGGGCGACGAGGTCGTCTGCATCGACAACCTCATCACCGGGTCGCTCGCCAACATCGACGACCTGTTCGGGCGGCCCGGGTTCACGTTCGTCGAGCACGACGTCTCCACCTTCATCTGGGTCCCCGGCCCCGTCGACGGGGTGCTGCACCTGGCGAGCCCGGCGTCGCCGATCGACTTCGAGCGCATCCCGATCCAGATCCTGAAGGTGGGCTCGCTCGGCACCCACAACGCCCTCGGCCTGGCCAAGGCCAAGGGCGCTCGGTTCTTCCTCGCCTCCACGAGCGAGGTGTACGGCGATCCGCTCGTGCACCCGCAGCCCGAGAGCTACTGGGGCAACGTCAACCCCATCGGGCCCCGCGGCGTCTACGACGAGGCCAAGCGCTTCGCCGAGGCCATGACGATGGCCTACCACCGCCACCACGGCCTCGACGTCCGGATCGTCCGCATCTTCAACACGTACGGCACCCACATGCGGGCCGACGACGGGCGGGCGGTGAGCAACTTCATCGTCCAGGCGCTGCAGGGCCAGGATCTCACCGTGTTCGGCGACGGCGGCCAGACCCGGTCGTTCTGCTACGTCGACGACGAGGTGCGGGGCTTCCTCGCCCTCTACGACTCCGACGTGGTGGGGCCCACCAACATCGGGAACCCGCACGAGTACACGATCCTCCAGCTGGCCGAGATGGTCCTCGAGGTCACGGGTTCGAGCTCGGAGATCGTGTTCGAGCCGCTGCCGGTCGACGATCCGACCCAGCGCAAGCCCGACATCGCCCGGGCCCGCGACCTGCTCGGCTGGGAGCCCGAGGTCGACCTGCGCACGGGCATCGAGCGCACCGCCGAGTACTTCCGCCGGGTCTTGGACGACGGCGCCACCCGCTGACGTGTGACCGACGGCGCCTCACATCGGGGCGCCGACCTGCCGATGAGCAAGGGGAACGCACGTCCGCACACCGCTCATGGAGGGAAGCCGGTGGGGTCGATCTCGGGTACCGCGCTGCTGCTGCGCCTGCGAGCTGCCGGGGGCCTCGTCGCGGGCACGCAGATCGCCGAGCGCAAGGGCACGGCCGAGTGGACCAGCGGCGACCTCCGGTACCGGATCAGCCTGAAGGAGGGGCCCGACGGGGCGCGCTGGTGGGTGTCGGTGGGCGATCGCCAGCTCGGTCGGTCGTTCCACGAGGGCGGCGTCCTCGCCTCGATCCCGATCCGTCCGGCGCCCGAGCAGGCGCCCCTGCCGTGGCCGACGGCCGATGACGAGGTCGTGCCGTTCCTGCGCGAGCTCCACGCCCGCCTGGTGCCGGCCGTCGGGTTCGTCGCCGATCGGCGCGACCTGTGCGCGCTGCTGATCTCGCCCGGCGACGTCCGGCGGGGCGAGCTCGTGGCCGACCTGCGCGCCGGGTACGTGGAGCGGGTGCTGCGGGCCTTCGTGGTGGCCCGCCACGCCGGCGACCACGAGGCCGCCGCCGTGGCCCACGCCATCTTGGTGTCGCCGCCCGCCGGTGCGCCGACCGAGGGCATCACCTCGCTGCTCGACCAGGCTCGCATCTGGGCCGACCAGTGGAGCTACCAGTCGGGCCTGGCGATCGAGGTGCCCGACACCGTCGGGGCGGTGGTGTCTGCGACCGCGGACCATGCGCCGACGCCGGCGCCGACGTTCTGGGAGCGCGTGGGCTGAACGGGCGACGCCCGCCGATCAGCTCGGGCAGGAGTCGGTGATGGCGGTGGGGCCCTCGCCCTCGTCGCCCGCGAAGCGGGCGTCGAGCCAGGCGACGGCCTGCTGGTAGGCGGGCACGGCGGCGGCGGTGTGGCCGCCGGCGTCGATGAGGCGGCGCTCGACGACCTGGTCGTTGGCGCACATGCGGCCGAGCAGGATCTCGCTGAAGCCGAGCGGGACGGTGCCGTCGCCCTCGGAGTGGATCACGAGCACGGGCGAGTCGTAGGTCTTCTCGGTGCCCGCGTCCTGCGCCTTGGCCAGGCTCGACCAGGGCTCGCGGGCCGCGGCGCCGTCCTGGATGAGGTCCTTCGGGTCGATGCCCGCCACGGCGGCGAAGGTGTTCTGGGCGCAGCCCTCGTCCACGGCGTCGAGCTTCTCGAGCCCGAGCGGGGTGAGCAGCTCGGCGGGGTCGGCCTCGTCGGGGTAGGCGGCGGCGATCCCGGCGATGACCATGTAGGCGAAGCCGGCCTGGGGGAGCACCGGGGCGGCCGCGACGATGACGCCGACCTCGCTCGCCGGAGCGCCCGAGAAGGTGCCCACCAGCTCGAGGTCGGGAGCCCAGTCGGCGGCCACCTGGCTGGTCCACAGGGAGCCGTGGCCGCCCTGGCTGTAGCCCATCGTGGCGAAGCGATCGCTCGGGTGCGCGTCGGGGAGCTGGCGGGCGGCGAGGAGGGCGTCGATGCTGCTGCGGCCCTCGCTCTCGCCCACCAGGTACGGGTGGCGCCCGGCGGTGCCCAGGCCCTCGTAGTCGGTGGCGGCGACGAGGTAGCGGTCGCCGGCCAGGCCGGTGACGAGGGTGAACTCGTTGGCCTTGGGCTGCTTCGACGGGGCGCACTCATCCGCGATGCCGGTGGTCCCGTGGGAGATCGTGAGCATCGGCCAGCCGTCGTCGGGTGCGTCGCCGGCCGGCACCGAAGCCAGGCCGGTGACGATGATCGGGTCGCCGGCGACCGAGGTCGACGTGTAGGCGATCCGGTACGCGGTGGCGTCGCCCAGGGCGACGTCGTCGGCCACGGCGTACTCGAGGAGCGTCCGTGGGAGGTCCGTGGGCGGCGCCTCGTTGGCGTCGGCGTAGAAGCCGTCGAGGCCGCCTTCGTAGGGCACCGCCTCGTGGGCCGGCGCGGTCGTCGTGGTGGTGGCCGCGGCGTCGTCCGTCGCGCTCGCCTCGCCCCCCGAGCCCGATCCCGAGCAGGCCGGCACCAGGACCAGCAGGGCGGTGGCGGTCACGAGGGCACGACGGGCTCGACGCATTCTTGCACCCTACGTGCAAGAAGTGAGGGGAAGGTGAGCAGGCCTCAGTCGGCCCGGGCCTCCGCCTCGCTGCGGTTGGCCAGGTACCACTCGACGGTGCGCTTCAGCCCCTCGTCGAACGACGTGGACGCCGAGAACCCGAAGCGCTCCCGAGCCCGCGAGTTGTCGACTCGCCGCCGCGGCTGGCCATCGGGCTTGGAGGGGTCCCAGCGGATCTCGCCGGTGAAGCCGGTGGCTGCGGCGATCTCCAGCACCAGCTCCCGGATGGGCACCTCGTGGTCGGTGCCGAGGTTCACCGGGTCGGGGTCGTCGTAGCGCTCGGCGGCGAGCACGATGCCCTCAGCCGCGTCGTCGACGTACAGGAACTCCCGGCTCGCCGAGCCGGTGCCCCACAGCTCGATGTGGTCGGCCCCGGCCTCGATGGCGTCCACGCACTTCTTGATGAGCGCCGGGATCACGTGGCTCACCGCCGGGTGGAACTTGTCGCCGGGGCCGTAGAGGTTCGTGGGGATCAGGTACGTCACCGACTGGCCGTACTGCTCGCGCGCCGTCTGGGCGTGCACCAGCTGGGCCAGCTTGGCGATCCCGTAGGGCGCGTTCGTCTCCTCCGGGTAGCCGCCCCACAGCGACTCCTCGTGGAAGGGGACCGGCGGCTCCTTCGGGTACGAGCAGACCGTGCCCACCAGGACCGTCTTGGCCACGTCGTGGGCCCGGGCCTCCTCGACCACGTACGTGCCCATCAGCAGGTTGTCGAGGTACAGCTCGGCCGGGTGGACCTGGTTGTACCCGATGCCGCCGACCTTGGCCGCCAGGTGGATGACCAGGTCGGGGCGGACCTCGGCGAAGAGCGCCGCGGCGGCCGTGCGGTCGCGCAGGTCGACCTCGGCGCTGCGCGGGACCACGACCTCGCCGGCACCGACGTCGGCGAGGCGGGCCACCACGGCCCGGCCGAGGAAGCCGCTGCCACCGGTGACCAGGACGCGGCGGTCGGCCCAGGAGTCGGTCATGGCCCCGATCGTACCGATCCCCGCCGACCGGCCTGGTGCCGATGGCAACCGCGAGGGGCCCACGCAGGTCAGAATCACCCGGTGGACGGTTCGATCCGGGTGGCCGTGACGGTGGAGCAGTCCTGGCACCGCGTGCCCGGCGGCACCGCCACGTCGATCGTCTCGACCCTGCGCGCCCTCGCCGGCCAGGCGGACCTCGACCTGGTCGGGGTCGCGGCCCGCCACGGCGAGGCGCCGCCCGCCGACCTGGTCCCCCCGATCCCGGTGCGGCACCTGCCGCTGCCCCGCCTCGCCCTGTACGAGGCCTGGCACGCCCTCCGCTGGCCGAAGGTCGAGCGGGCCACCGGTCCCGTCGACGTGGTCCACGCCACCGCCGTCGCCATCCCACCGACCGACGCGCCCCTCGTGGTCACGGTCCACGACCTGGCCTTCCTCGCCGACCCCCCCCCCCCCCCGCCACAGGCTGCGCTTCTTCCGCCGCGGGACCGAGCTGGCCCGGCGCCACGCCCGGCTGGTCCTCGTTCCCTCCGAGGCGACGGCGGCGGAGTGCCGCGACGCCGGGTTCGACCCCTCGCGCCTCCGCCTCGTGCCGTGGGGGGTCGATCGACGGGCCGTGGGCCCCGCCGACGCCGAGGCGGTGCGCCGGGCCCACGGGATCGAGCGGCCCTACGTCCTGTTCGTCGGCACGTTCGAGCCGCGCAAGAACCTCGGGGGGCTGCTCCAGGGCGCCCGCGCCCTCGCCGGGCGCGACGTCGAGCTGGTGCTCGTCGGCCCCGACGGCTGGAACGAGGACGCCGGTCCCAAGATCGAGGCGCTCGAGCGGACCGGGGTCGTCGTCCGTCGCCTCGGGTGGGTGGCCCCGTCGGACCTGCCGGCGCTCTACGCGGGGGCGGCCGCGTTCTGCTTCCCGAGCCGGCGCGAGGGCTTCGGGATGCCCGTGCTCGAGGCGATGGCCCAGGGCGCGCCCGTCGTGACCTCGGCAGGGACCGCCACCGAGGAGGCGGCCGGTGGGGCGGCCCTGCTGGTCGACCCGCTCGACCCCGACGCCATCGGCGAGGCGCTGGTGGCGATCCTCGACGACGACGGGCTCGCCGCCGACCTGGCCCGGCGCGGGCGCGCCCGGGCGGCCGAGGCGTCGTGGGCGCGCACGGCCGAGCTGACCGCCGCGGCCTACCGGGAGGTCGTCGGGTGAGCGCCGAGGTCCGGGGCGCGCACCGCGTCGGCGTCAACCTCCTCTGGCTGGTGCCGGGGGTGGTAGGCGGCAGCGAGGAGTACACGACCCGCCTGCTCCGCGGCCTCGCCGAGGCCCCGCCGCCCGACCTGCGCCTCACCCTCTTCGCCCTGGCCCCGTTCACCGAGGCCCACCCCGACCTGGTGGCGGCGTACCCCACGGTCGCCACGCGCATCGACGGCCATCGAAAGCCCGAGCGGGTCGCCTACGAGGCCACGTGGCTGGCCCGGCAGGCCGCGGAGCGCAGCATCGACCTGCTCCACCACGCGGGCGGGGTGGTGCCCCCCGGCCCGGCCGTCGGCCGCATCCGCTCGGCGCTCACCATCCACGACCTGCAGCCGCTGGTCATGCCGGAGAACTTCTCGGCGACGAAGCGGCGGTGGCTGGCCACCATGTTGCCTCGCTCGGTGCGGCGGGCCGCGGCCGTGTTCACCCCCTCGGATCCCACGGGCGCCCAGGTGGTCTCGCGCCTCGGCATCGATCGAGCGCGGGTGCGCACCGTGCCGCACGGGATCGAGCCGCCGACGCCCGTGCCGCCGGCCCGGGTCGCGGAGGTCCGCGAGCGGTACCGCCTCGGCGAGCAGGTGGTGCTCTACCCGGCCATCACCTACGCCCACAAGGACCACCGGACCCTCGTCGAGGCGTTCGCCCGCCTGGCGAAGGCTCGCCCGGAGGTGACCCTCGTGCTCACCGGAGGCGCCGGACCGGTGGAGGGCGAGGTGGTCGCCGCGATCCGCCGCTCGGGCGTCGGCCACCAGGTGCGCCGCACGGGCCGCATCCCCGCCGACGACCTCCGGGCCCTCTACGCCGCCGCCTCGGTGGTGGCGGTCCCCAGCCGCTTCGAGGGGTTCGGCGCCCCGGCGCTCGAGGCCATGGCGGCGGGGATACCGGTCGTGGTGAGCGACGCCACCGCTCTGCCGTGGGTCGTGGGCGACGCCGGGCTGAAGGTGCCGCCGGGCGACGTCGAGCGCTGGTGCGGTGCGCTCGCCCGGGTCCTCGACCAGCCCACGGTCGCCGCGACCCTCGCCGCCGCCGGCCGGGTGCGAGCCGCGTCGTTCACCTGGGATCGGGCGGCCGGGGCGCTGGCCGCCGGCTACCGGGCCGCCCTCGACGTGGGCGAGACTGGGGCCAGATGAACGTCCTCGTCCTCTGCCCGCACTTCGAGCCCGACCTGGCGCCCACCGGCGTGGTGATGACCGAGATCGCCCACCAGCTCGCGGCGCTCGGCGACCGGCTCCACGTCGTCACCTCCCTGCCCTGGTACCAGCACCACGCGATCGAGGCCGGCTGGGAGGGCCAGCTCGTGCGCCACGAGGATCGGCCGTGGGGACGCATCACGCGGGTCCACCCGTTCCCCACCGACAAGCGCAACATCCCCGCCCGGGCGCTGGCGTTCGGCGGCTTCACCGCCCTCACCGGCCTCGCCGGCCTGGTCTCGCGGGCGACGCCCGACGTCGTGCTGGCCATGTCGCCGCCGCTCACCCTCGGGGCCGCGGGATGGGCGGCCGCCCGCGCCCATCGGGCGCCCTTCGTGTTCAACATCCAAGACGTCTTCCCCGACGTCGCCGTGGAGCTCGGCGCCATCACCGACCCCCGGGTCATCCGGTTCGCCTCGTGGCTCGAGCGCGAGACCTACCGGCGCGCCGACGCCGTCACGGTGCTGTCCGACGACCTGCGCGACAACGTGGCCGCCAAGCTCGCCGGCCGCCGGGGCGCGGCGGGCGACCCGGCGAAGGTCCGGGTCATCCCGAACTTCATCGACACCGACCGCATCCGTCCGGGCGAGCGCGACAACGCGTACCGGCGCGAGTTCGGCCTCGAGGGCAAGACGGTGGTCATGTACGCGGGCAACGTCGGCCTCTCGCAATCGCTCGACCTGGTCCTCGCCGCCGCCACGCACCTCGCCCACGACCCCCATGTGGCCTTCGTCATCAACGGCGGGGGCTCGGCGCGCCCCGGCCTCGAGCAGGCCGCCGCCGGGCTGCCCAACGTCCGGTTCGTCGACATGCAGCCCGCCGATCGCCTGGCCGAGGTCGCCGCCGCGGCCGACATCCACGTGGTGCCGCTGCGCACCGGGCTGGCCCGCTCGAGCGTTCCGTCGAAGCTGTACACGATCCTCGCCGCCGGACGCCCGGTGGTGGCGTCGGTCGACCCCGGCACCGAGGTGGCCCGGACCGTGGCCGCCGCGGGCGCCGGCCTCGCCGTCCCGCCCGACGATGCCGAGCGCTTCACCAAGGCGCTCGTGCAGCTGATCGAGGCGCCCGAGGAGGCCCGACGCATGGGGGCGGCCGGCCGCCGGTTCGTCGAGCGCTGGGCGTCGCCCGCCGCGGTCGGGGCCGCGTACCACGACCTCTTCGCCGAGCTGCGGGGGCGTCGGCCCGAATCCAGGGAGCACCCCTCCGGCAAGTAGGTTGATGCGCCTATGGCAGGTTCCTCTTCGGCCAAGAAGGTCGCGCGCGTCGCCGCCAAGAGCGGCTCGGGCCACCAGCCCGACGCCAGCGCCAAGCAGCGCAACTGGCTGTTCGCGGTGGCGATCATCGCCATCGTGGCGCTGGGCATCGGCATCGTGGTCTTCGCCCGCGACAAGAACGGCGGCGGCGGCGACAACGCCACGCCGCCGCGGGCGAACCTCGGCGACGGCAACCCGTCGGACCACTGGCACGCCGCCTTCGCCGTCAACGTGTGCGGCAAGGAGATCACCCCCCTGCAGGACGGCCCCACCGACGTCGAGGGCATCCACACCCACGGCGACGGGCTCATCCACATCCACCCGTTCACCCGCTCGGCTGCGGGCGACCGGGCCACCATGAGCAAGTTCTTCAAGCAGGTGAGCTTCACGGTCACCGATTCCGGGTTCCAGCTGCCGGCGGGCACCACCACCGAGGACGGCGGCACCACCGTGAAGGAAGGCGAGACCACCTGCGGCGGCAAGGCCGGCGAGGTCGTGCTCGCCCACTGGAAGGACGCGGTGACCGCCGCGGGCACCGAGCCCGACAAGATCTTCACCAAGGACTTCGGCTCGGTCCCCTTCACCGAGGACGGCGGCGCCTTCACCCTCGCCTACGTCGTGAAGGGCACCAAGGACATCCCGGCGCCGTCCACCGCCGCGGAGATCCAGACGCTCGGCGCCGTCGACGGGGCCCCGACGCCCTCGAGCGACGGCGGCTCGTCGACCGTGACCGTCCCGGTCTCCTCCGACGGCTCCGACACCAGCACCGACGGCGGCAGCGGAACGGGCGCCGGGTGAAGGCGGTCGTCCTGGTCGGCGGGTTCGGCACCCGCCTCCGGCCGCTGACCCTCAACACCCCCAAGCAGATGCTGCCGATCCTCAACCGGCCGATGATCGAGCACGTGCTCGAGCACCTGGCCCGCAACGGGATCACCGACGCCGTGCTCTCGATGGGCTTCCGGCCCGACGCGTTCCGCGACGCGTACCCCGACGGCACCTGCGCCGGGGTCGCCGTCCACTACGCCGTCGAGCCCGAGCCGCTCGACACCGCCGGCGCCATCCGCTTCGCGGCCCTCGATGCGGGCATCGACGAGCGCTTCGTCGTGGTCAACGGCGACGTGCTCACCGACCTCGACCTGGGCGCCCTCGTGGCCTTCCACGATGCGCACGGCGGCGAGGGGACCATCGCCCTGCACCGCGTCGAGGACCCCTCCGCGTTCGGCGTCGTCCCCACCGACGACGACGGGCGGGTCCTGGCCTTCGTGGAGAAGCCGCTGCGCGAGGACGCTCCCACCGACCTCATCAACGCCGGCACCTACGTGCTCGAGCCCGCCGTCCTCGAACGCATCGAGGAGGGCCGCAAGGTCTCGATCGAGCGCGAGGTGTTCCCCGCGATGGTCGCCGACGGCGCGCTCTACGCCATGGCCGGCGAGACGTACTGGATCGACACGGGCACGCCCGCCAAGTACCTCGAGGCCCAGATGGACCTGCTGAAGGGCGTGCGGGGCGAGCGGCGCGACGGCATCCACGCCGGCGCCAAGGTGTCGCCCGAGGCCACCGTGCTGCGCTCGGTGGTGGGCGAGGGTGCGGTCGTCGAGGCCGGGGCCACCGTGCGCGGCTCGGTGCTCATGGCCGGCGCCCACGTCGAGGGCGGCGCCACCGTCGAGCGGGCCATCCTGGGCCCCGACGCCCACGTGGCCGCCGACGCCCGGGTCGACGACGTCGCCGTGCTCGGGCAGGGCGCGGTCGTCGGCATGGGCCTGCGGATGTCGGGTGGCACGCTCGGCATCGACGAGCACCTCGAGGTCGAGGTCGACGGAGAGGGTTCCTGAGGTGCGGGCACTGGTCACGGGTGGGGCGGGGTTCATCGGGTCGACGCTGGTCGACCGGCTGCTGGCCGAGGGCCACGAGGTCGACGTGGTCGACGACCTGTCGAGCGGGTCCATGGCGAACCTCGCCGACGCCCGGGCCAACCCCGACCACCGCTTCAACTTCCACCGCCTCGACATCCGCGATGCGGCCCTCGTCGAGCTGATCGAGCGGCGCAAGCCCGAGGTGGTGTTCCACCTGGCGGCCCAGATCGACGTGCGGGTGTCGGTGACCGACCCGGTGCACGACGCCATGATCAACGTGATCGGCAGCCTGCACGTCCTCGAGGGCGCTCGCCGCGCCGGCGCCCGCAAGGTCGTGTTCGCCTCGTCGGGCGGCACCATCTACGGCGCCGTGGCCGACGAGGACCTGCCGGCGAAGGAGTCCCACCCCCAGCAGCCGCTGTCGCCCTACGGCATCACCAAGAAGGTCGTGGGCGACTACCTCTTCGCCTACCGCGAGCTGCACCAGCTCGAGTTCACGGCGCTGGCGCTGGCCAACGTCTACGGCCCCCGCCAGGACCCCCACGGCGAGGCCGGCGTGGTGGCGATCTTCGCCGGTCGCCTGCTCCGCGACGAGCCGTGCACCATCTTCGGCGACGGCGCCCAGACGCGCGACTACGTGTTCGTCGACGACGTGGTCGACGCCTTCGTGCGGGCGGCCCACAAGGGCGACGGGCTGATCATCAACATCGGCACCGGCGTCGAGACCTCGGTGAACGAGCTCTACGCCACCATGGCCCGCGTCGCCCAGGTCGACCGGCCGGCCGTCGCCGCCGAGGCGCGGCCGGGCGAGCTGGCCCGCTCGTCGCTCGACGCCTCCCGGGCGAAGATGCAGCTGGGCTGGACGCCGTGGACCGACCTCGCGGCGGGGAGCGCGGCGGTCCTCGACTTCTTCCGCCAGCGCGACGCCGGCTAGCGGAACAGGTCCTCGGCGGGGTCGCGCACGATCTCGTCGCGCACGCTGCCGGCCCGGAACCAGCTGCGATCGACCCCGCGGATCACGGCCACGGGCCGCCCCGAGGCCTTGCCCAGCACCAGGTCGGCGGCGCCGGCCAGCTCGTCGACCACCGCGACCTCGGTGACCAGGAGCTCGCGGCCCTGCGTGTCGGTGGTGCCCCGGTGGTCGAGGATCGCCCCGATCCCGGCGCAGCCGATGGCGACGTCCGTCAGGCCTCGCCGCCACGTGCGCCCGAACGTGTCGCTGACGATGACCGCCACCTCCGCCCCCGCCCGCGCCCGGATGCCGTCGCGGATGCGCCGGGCCGACCGGTCGCTGTCGTCGGGCAGCAGCGCGGCGTAGCCGAGCTCGACGTTCGAGAGGTCGATGCCGGCGTTGGCGCACACGAAGCCGTGCTTGGTCTCGGAGATGACGAGGTCGCCGCGGCGGCGCAGGACGCGCACGCTCTCGGCTTCGACCAGCGCCTTGTGGCTCCGCGGATCGTCGGGGTCGACGGCCACCAGCTTGCCCTCGGCCTTCGACACGACCTTCTGGGTCACGACCAGCACGTCGCCGTCGCGCAGGCCCCCGTGGTGGTCGGCGGCAGCGGTGGCGATGAGCCCGGCGAGGTCGTCGCGCGGGCGGACCTCGCCGATGCCCTCGATCCCGAAGATCTCGAGGCCCGCGCTCATGGGGCGGCGTCCAGCACGGTCCGGGCGAGGGCGGCGGCGACCTCGGGCGTGCGCATCACCGTCTCGGCCACGACGGGCTCGATGCCCTCGGCCGCCACGGCGTCGGCGAGGCCGGCATCGGCCTCGTCGATCACCAGGGAGGCGGCGAGGGGCGCGTAGAGGCGGGCCACGCCGACGACGCTCGCCTCGTGGCCGAGCTCGACCAGGAGGCGATCGGCGGGGCCCTTCAGCGCGGCACCCGCCACGATCGGCGACACGGCCACGTTCGCGGCCCGGCGGGCCTCGACGGCGTCGCGCACCCCCGGCACGGCGAGCACGGGATCGATCGACACGATGGGGTTGGAGGGGGCGATCACGAGCACCTCGGCCTCGGCGATGGCGGCGACCGCCGTCGGGGACGGGCGCGCCGCTTCGGCGCCGTCGAAGCGCACGGCCGACACGGGCACGGCATGGCGCCGCTGCACGAAGTACTCCTGGAAGCCGACCTCCGTCCCGGCGCCCTCGCCCTCGCCGGCCAGGGTGACGAGGGTGCGGACCGGGTCGTCGGTCACGGGGAGCAGCTGGAGGCTCAGCCCCCAGGCGGCGGTGATCTCGGCGGTGACCTCGGTGAGCGTGGCGCCCTGGCCGAGGCGGTGGGTGCGGAACAGGTGCGTCCCGAGGTCGCGGTCGCCGAGGCCGAACCACGAGACCCCGCCGTAGCGGGCCACCGTCTCCATCGCCTGCCAGCTCTCGCCTCGGAGGCCCCAGCCCTTCTCGGGATCGATCTCGCCGGCGAGGGTGTAGGTGATGGTGTCGAGGTCGGGGCTGATGCGGAGCCCGTGGAGCTCGAGGTCGTCGCCCACGTTGACGACGGCGGCGACGGCGGCCGGATCGATGACCTGGACGATCCCCGACAGCATCCGGGCGGCGCCGACCCCGCCGGCGATGACGGTGACCTGGGGCGACATGGCGCCGACCCTATCGGGGGTCGCTACGGGTACCGGACGGTGACCGAGCCAGCCGACGAGGAGGCCCGGATGGTGCGCGGCGACGCCGGATCGGTCCGGACCGCGATCTCCGTGCCGCTCGCCGAGGACGAGGCGTCGACGGCGTAGGTCGCCTCGGAGCGAGGGACCACGACGCGCACCCGACCCGCCGAGGAGGACGCGTCCACCCGGTCGGGGACGGCCGCGAGCTCGACGGCGACGCCGCCCGCGGTGGAGGCCGCCTGGACGTCGGCTGCTCGGCTCTCGGACACCGAGACGCCGCCCGCCCACGAGCGCAGGCGCAGGTCGCCGGACCCGCCGACGACGGTGATGCCGCCACCCGACGAGGTGGCGTCGATCAGCCCGTCGATCTGCTCGACCCGGATCGAGTCGCTGTCGGAGCGCAGCACGAGCCGGGTGTCGGCGGGGACCTCGACGGTGTAGCCGACGGAGCAGAAGTTGCTGATCCCCGTGCAGGAGCTGCGCAGCACGAGCCGACCGTCGACGGTCTCCTGCGATCGACGGGGCTCGACGATCGAGCGTTCGACGCGCTCGGTGATGGTCACCCGCTCGGCGGCGCCGGCCACCACGCGGATCGGCCCGGCGGCGTGGATCTCGAGGACCTCGACCGGCTCGTCGATCACGGTCTGCTCGGTGCGGACCTGCCGGCCGAGGAGCGACAGGGTGCTCCAGGCGCCCCAACCCACGATCACGACGGCGAGCACCGAGCCGACCAGCACCCACCCCGCCCCGCGCCGTGGCGGCGGGGGAGGTGGTGCGATCGCCGGTGCGGGGGGCGGCGGCAGCGGCGCGGCCGGCGGGGGTGGGAGCACCGTGGTGGGGTCGTCGGCGGTCATCGCTGGGCCTCCATCCACCGGAGCACGGCGAGGACCCGGCGGTGGTCGGCCTCGTCGCGGGGCAGGTCGAGCTTCGTGAACAGGTTGCTGACGTGCTTCTCGACGGCGCCTTCGCCGACGACCATGGCCGCCGCGATCGCCGAGTTCGAGCGCCCCTCGGCCATGAGGCCCAGGACCTCGCGCTCGCGGGGCGTCAGGGCCGCGAGCGGATCGGTGGAGCGGGCCCGGGCGAGCAGCTGGGACACCACCTCGGGATCGAGAGCGGTGCCGCCGTCGGCGACCCGCCGGCAGGCCTCCACGAAGTCGCCGACGTCGGCGACCCGATCCTTCAGGAGGTACCCCACGCCGGCGGTGTTGCCGGCGAGCAGGTCGGTGGCGTAGCGCTCCTCGACGTACTGCGAGAGCACGAGGACGGCGGTGCCGGCGTGCTCGGCGCGCAGGCGCAGGGCGGCGCGGATCCCCTCGTCGGTGAAGGTCGGCGGCATGCGCACGTCGACGATCGCCAGGTCGGGGGCGTGGCGCTCGACGGCGTCGAGCAGCAGCTCGGCATCGCCCACGGCGGCGACGACGTCGTCGCCGGCGTCGGCGAGCAGCCGGGTCAGGCCGGCACGGAGGAGGACCGAGTCCTCGGCGATCACGATGCGCACGGGAGCTCCACGAAGAGGGAGGTGGGACCGCCAGCGGGGCTGACGAGCTGGAAGCGGCCGCCGAGGCCGCGGACCCGCTCCTCGAGGCCGGCGAGGCCGGTGCCCCGCTGCGGGTCGGCTCCGCCGTGGCCGTCGTCGGTGACGGCGATGGCGAGGCGGCCGCCGGCGGACTCGATGGTCACGGTGGCCCGGTTGGCCCGGGCGTGCTTCGCCACGTTCGTGAGGGCCTCGACGGCGATGAAGTAGGCCGCGCTCTCGACGGCGGCGGGGGCCGGTGGTCGATGCGGACGTCGAGGTGCACTGGCAGCGGGAGGCGGGCGATGACGGGGAGAGGGCGGCGTCGAGGCCGCGGTCGCCCAGGATGGCGGGCTGGAACCCGCGGACCAGGTCGCGCAGCTCGCCGAGGGCCGCCTTGGCCTCCTGGTGGGCCTCGGCCACGAGGGCTCGGGCACCCTCGGGATCGGAGTCGAACCGCTCCTGGGCCATCCCGAGGTCCATGGCGAGGGCGACGAGGCGCTGCTGGGCGCCGTCGTGGAGGTCGCGCTCGATGCGGCGACGCTCGGCCTCGGCGGCGTCGACCGCCGCGCTGCGGCTGGCCTGCAGCTGCTGCACCTGGGCCTCGTAGGCCACCTCGGCGCCCGGACCGAGCAGGCCGCGCACCAGGCGGCCGAGCAGCGACGAGATCGCCATCGTCGCCCACGGCGCGACCAGCACGACGCCGATGGCGCCCACCGCGGCGGCGCCCAGCGCGCCCGGGGTGGTCGTGATGTCGAAGAGCCAGAACCGGGCGGTGTCGGCGGGGAGCGCGGGGCGAACGAGGGGCAGCAGCAGGAGGGCGACCGACCCGGACCAGAGGGTGATCACGAGCGAGAAGGCGATCGACGAGGTGATCAGGTGGACCCCGAAGTACAGGAGCTCCTTCCACCGGCTGGCCGTGGTGAACCGCTGGAGGAGGCGCTGCCACCAGCTCCCGTGCAGCGGCGGGTGCGGATCGCCCACGGCCACGTCGAGCAGCGCGGCGGCTCGGGATCGCTCCACGCGCCCGAACCCTCGGGCGATGACCGACGCCAGCCAGGCCGTGCCCACGGCGACCGGGAGCAGGATGATGCTCGACGCCATGCCGATCGTGGCCCCGGCGAGGGCGGCGAGGATCGGGAACGCGACCACGGCCACGAACGGGTCGAGCGCCACGTAGCCGAGGCGGCGCACGACGCGCACCGAGCGCCAGGGGTCGAGGAGGGCGAGCACGTGGTGCACGGTACGGGTCCGCGCCTGGCGCGGCCATCCCGCCGCCCCACGACCCGGGGGTGGGGACAACCCGAGGTCGCCCCGCCGGGGCGACCTCGGCGGCAGGTCAGCGGGCGAGGTGGCGCAGGTCGCCCGAGAGGAGGGCCAGGTCGGCGTCGACCATCATCGTGACCAGGTCGGGGTACGACGTGGTCGGCTCCCAGTCGAGTTGGCGCTTGGCCTTGGCGGGGGTGCCGACGAGCAGGTCGACCTCGGCGGGGCGGAAGAACCGCTCGTCCACCTTCACGTACTGCTCCCAGTCGAGGTCGACGTGGCCGAACGCCAGCTCGCAGAACGAGCGCACCGTGTGGGTCTCGCCGGTGGCGACCACGTAGTCGTCGGGCGTGTCCTGCTGCAGCATCCGCCACATGGCGTCGACGTAGTCGCCGGCGAAGCCCCAGTCGCGCTGGGCGTCGAGGTTGCCGAGCCGCAGCTCGTCGGCCATGCCGAGCTTGATCTTGTCGACCGTGTTGGAGATCTTGCGGGTCACGAACTCGAGGCCGCGCCGGGGCGACTCGTGGTTGAAGAGGATCCCCGAGGTGGCGTGCAGGCCGTAGCTCTCGCGGTAGTTGATGGTGATCCAGTGGCCGTAGACCTTGGCCACGCCGTAGGGCGAGCGCGGGTAGAGCGGCGTGTCCTCGTCCTGGGGGACCGCCTGCACCTTGCCGAACATCTCGCTCGAGGACGCCTGGTAGAAGCGGATCTCGGGATCGACGATCCGGATGGCGTCGAGGATGCGCGTCACGCCGAGGCCGGTGATCTCCCCGGTGAGCACCGGCTGGCCGAAGCTGGTCTGCACGAAGCTCTGCGCCGCCAGGTTGTAGACCTCCTGGGGCCGGTGCTCCTGGAGGATCTGGATCATCGAGACCTCGTCGAGGAGGTCGCCGGGGACGAACGTGATCTTGTCCTGCAGGTGGGCGATGCGCTCGAAGTTGACGGTCGAGGACCGCCGGACCATGCCGATCACCTCGTAGCCCTTCGAGAGCAGGAGCTCGGCCAGGTAGGAGCCGTCCTGGCCGGTGATGCCGGTGATGAGCGCGCGCTTGGTCATACGTAGAGTTGTACCGGTCCGACCCGCCCGCTGTCTGTCAACTGGGTTGGCACGATCCGACGGCCCCGAGGGACGGCGATGGACACCTGGGAACCCACCTGGCCCGGTCGGCCGCCCGGCGCCGGCTCCCTCGGCCAGCGCATCGCCGCCCTGCGCGCCGATCGCGGGTGGACCCAGCAGCAGCTCGCCGACCGCCTCGGCATCTCCCGGGTGGCCGTGTCGCACCTCGAGACCGACCTGAACACGCCCGGCGAGCGGACCGTCGCCCTGCTGGCGGGGCTGTTCCGCATGGAGCCGCACGACCTGGTGGCCGGGACGAGCTACCCGGTGGCCAAGTCCGACCGCCTCCCGGCGGTGGTGGCGCGCTGGACCGAGGTCGAGCACCAGCTCGAGCTCCTGCGGCGCGACCTCTGGTGGCTCGACGGTGCCGACGGTGCCGGCCCGGTCGCCGACGAGCGCACGGTCACGGTCGTGCTCGAGGGCTGGGCGTCGGTGCTGGGCAAGCTCGACGCCGCGGTGGTCGACCCGGCCGAGCGCGAGTCGCTGGCCTCGGCCCGTCGGGCGATCGCGGCGGCGGCGCGCCGGGTCAGGTGACGACGATCTCGACGGTGCCCGAGCCTGAGAGGCTGCACTCGCCCACGAGCGTCTGCGCTCGCTGGAAGTGCTGGGTGAGCGTCTCGCCGGGGCGCACGGTGAAGGGCCCCACCACCATGGTCTCGGTGTCGTCGTTGCGGACCACCAGCGTGTCGCCCACGTCGAGCTCGACGCGAGGGCATGATGTCCACGGTCTCGCCGAAGAACAGCTCGGTGGTGCCCTCGGGCACCACGAAGGTGAGCGTCTCGCCCGTCTGGTCCGGGGCGGTGACCTTGGCGATCACCACCCCGGCCCCGACGAGCACGACGAGCGCCGCCACCGCGAGCAGCACCGGGATCGCCCAGCCCGCGCTCCGGAGGGGCACGGCGTCGTCGGCGGGGAGCGGCTCGGGGTCGGTGGCGGCGTCCACGATCAGGCGTCCCGGACCTCGGCGGTCACGGTGACCTCGCCGGCGTTCTCGAAGGTCAGCGTGATCTCGAACGTGTCGCCCACCTCGAGCGGGGCGACGAGGTCGAGCAGCATGATGTGGTAGCCGCCGGGCTCGAGCGAGACCTCCTCGCCGGCGGGCAGCTCGATCGAGTCGACCGGCTGCATCGTCATGGCGCCGCCGCCCATGTCGTCGCCCATGTCGTCGGTCATGGTGGTCTCGGTGGACATGTCGTCGCCCATGTCGTCGGCCATGGTGGTCTCGGTGGACATGTCGTCGCCCATGTCGTCGGCCATGGTGGTCTCCGTCGACATGTCGTCGCCCATGTCATCGGCCATGGTGGTCTCGGTGGACATGTCGTCGCCCATGTCGCCCTCGTCGGCCATCACCGTCTCGTGGATCTCGACGGTGCCGGCGATGTCGGACGGCACCGAGGCGCCCACGAGGGCGTCGTCGACCGGGCTGGTGATCTTCATGTACGCGGCGCCGGCGGTGGTGGCCATCGGGCTCTTGCGCGCCCAGACGTCGCTGATCTGGATCTCCTCGGCGGCCGCCGTGGTGGTCGTCTTCTCCGAGGTGTCCTTGGCGGCACCATCGGAGTCGGAGCCGCAGCCGGCGAGCAGCAGCGCGCCGACGGCGACCGCGGCGGCGCCGGCGCGGACGGTGGTGCGGGGGTTCAGCATGACGTGTCCTCCTGGGACGGGTAGGTGGTGCACTTCGGTCGTCGGATCGGGTGAGGCGGTTCCGGTGCCATCCGTCACCCCTCCAGGAGGAGGCGGAGGTCGGAGGCCATGAGCTCGGGACCGCTCCCGAACGCCCACTCGTCCACGACGCGGCCCTGGTCGTCGATGACGAAGCTCTTGGCCGAGTGGGCCACCTCGACCGTGCCGTCGGGGTCCTTGACCACCTGCGAGGTGATGCCGAGGGCGTCCTCGGCCGCCTTCAGCTCGGCCGGATCCTCGGTGCGCAGCGCATGGCCGCCCTCCACGAACGACCCGAGGTAGGCGCTCATGACGTCCGCCGTGTCGCGCTCGGGGTCGACGGTGCCGAAGGCCACCGCCACCCGAGCCGACTCGTCGGCGTCGAGCAGGGCCTTGGCCTTGCGGATGTCGGTCAGGGTCGTGGGGCAGACGTCGGGGCAGTTGGTGTAGCCGAACGCCACGAACAGCAGGTCGCCGGGCTCGGCCTTCAGGGCGAACGGCGTGGTGGAGCCGTCGGCGGCCACCTCGGGCACGACCACGTCACCGACCTCGATGGGGTCGTCGCGCTGGAGCCCCTGCACCTCGTCGCGGAAGTCGCCGGCGGGTGCGGCGGCCTCGGTGGTGCCGCCGGCGTCGCTCCCGGCGTCGGAGCCGCAGGCGGCGAGCAGGCCGATCGACCCGGCGACGAGCAGGGCCAGCGCGCGGTGGGCTCGGCGGGGGCGGTCAGGGGGCGATGCCATAGCGATCCTCGATCTCGGCGAGCAGGTCGGCCTCGGTCATGGCGCCGAGGTGGCGACCGAGCACGGTGCCGTCCTCGTCGACGAACACCGTGGCGGGAAGGCCGGTGATGCCCAGGTCGGTCATCAGGGCGGCGTCCTCGTCGTAGCGGAGCGGGTAGGAGACGCCGGCCTTGTCGGCGGCCTCGACGGCGGCGTCGCGCTGGAGGTCGTCGGTGACCCCGACGATCGCCACCTTGCCCTCGAGCCGGCCGGCGACCTCGTCGAAGGCCGGCATCTCCTTGCGGCACGGGGTGCACCAGCTCGCCCAGAGGTTCACGACGAGCGGCGTGCCCTCGGGCCAGGTGGTGTCCTCGCCGGTGGCGAGGTCGGTGAGCCGCACGGCCGGCAGCGCGTCGCCGCCCCCGTCCGCGTCGGCGCTCCCGCCGCCCGAGCCGCTGCAGGCGGCGAGGACGAGGGCGAGCGCGAGCACCAGCGCCGCCAGGCGGCGTCCGGGGCGCGGGGGAGCGGTGGGAGCAGGAGCGATGGGACCGATGTCGTCCATGAAAGCGCATCGGTTCCCGTCGCGGGTGGGTTCGGGCGCGTTTGGTGACGTTCTGCTCCCCAGGTTGTGACCAAGGTCCTCGGTCCGGCGTGAGGGACGGACGATCGCGGTTGATCGAACAGGTGTTCGATGGCAGGCTCCGGCGATGGGGTTCCGCAACCCGCCGGTGCCGTGGTCCGAGCTCGAGCGACGCCTCGCCGGCGCGCCCTCGGGCGAGCTGCCGCCGGCGTGGGCGAACGGCGGCGACAGCCCGGCGTGGTCGCGCAAGCGGGCCCCCTATGCGCCGCCTCCGGACCTGCGCACCGGTGCGTTCGGGCGGCACGTCCCGTACGCCGAGCTGCACAGCCGCACCAACTTCAGCTTCCTCGACGGCGCCTCGCACCCCGAGGAGCTGGCCGAGGAGGCGGCCCGGCTGGGCCTCGACGCCCTCGCGGTCACCGATCGCGACGGGTTCTACGGGGTGGTCCGCTTCGCCGAGGCTGCTCGGGCGGTCGGGCTCCCCACGGTGTTCGGGGTCGAGCTGACGCTCGATGGGCCCGCGGACCCGCCGATGGGCGAGCCCGACCCGCCCGGCGAGCAGCTCGTGGTGCTCGCGCGGGATCCCACGGGCTACGCCGAGCTGGCGCGCGCCACGACCGCCGCGCAGCTCGCCGGGCAGAAGGGCGCGCCGCGCATCGGCCTCGCCGACCTCGCCGAGCTGAGCTCGGGGCGGTGGGCGGTGCTCACCGGCGGCCGTCGAGGGCCGCTGGCCTCGGCGCTGGCGCAGGAGGGGCCGGCGGCGGCGGGCCGTGCGCTCGACCGCCTCGTGGCGGGCTTCGGGCGCGAGCACGTGCACGTGGAGCTGTGGGACCACGGCGATCCGCTCGACACCGCGCGCAACGACGCCCTGGCCGAGCTCGCCGTCCGGCGAGGCGTCCGGGTGGTGGCCACCAACGACGTGCGGTACGCGGCGCCGACGCGCCGGCGCCTCGCCGCCGCGCTGGCCGCGGTGCGGGCTCGGCGCAGCCTGCCGGAGATGGACGGCTGGCTGCCGGGGGGCTCGGGCGCCCACCTCCGCTCGGGCGAGGAGCAGGACCGGCGCTTCGTCCGCTACCCGGGGGTGGTGGCGGCGGCGGCGGAGCTCGGCCGGGACTGCGCGTTCGACCTGCGGCTCGTGGCCCCGGACCTGCCGCCGTACCCGTGCCCCGACGGGCTCGACGAGATGGCGCTGCTGCGGCGCCTGGTGGAGGAGGGCGCCTCGCGCGCCGACCGCTACGGCCCTCGCCCGCCGTCGCTCGACGGCGACCGCCTCGGGCAGCGGGCCTGGCGCCAGATCGACCACGAGCTCGACGTGATCGAGGCGCTGGGGTTCCCCGGCTACTTCCTCATCGTGTGGGACATCGTGGAGTTCTGCCGGCGCCAGGAGATCTACTGCCAGGGGCGGGGGTCCGCGGCCAACAGCGCCGCGTGCTGGGCGCTCGGCATCACCAAGGCCGACGCCGTGCGCCTCGGCCTGCTCTTCGAGCGGTTCCTGTCGCCCGAGCGCGACGGGCCGCCCGACATCGACCTCGACATCGAGAGCGGTCGACGAGAGGAGGTGATCCAGTACGTGTACGACCGCTACGGCCGCCACCACGCTGCCCAGGTGGCCAACGTGATCACCTACCGCGCCCGCTCCGCGGTGCGCGACATGGCCAAGGCGCTGGGTGCGGACCCGGGCCAGCAGGACGCCTGGTCCAAGCAGCTCGACCCGTGGAAGGGGGTGGCCGGCACGGCCGAGCTGGCCGACCAGGAGATCCCGCCCGACGTCCTCGAGCTGGCCGCCGAGGTCGAGCACTTCCCCCGCCACCTGGGCATCCACTCGGGTGGGATGGTGCTCTGCGACCGGCCCGTCATCGAGGTGTGCCCGGTCGAGTGGGCCCGCATGGCCGACCGCAGCGTGCTCCAGTGGGACAAGGACGACTGCGCTGCGGTGGGCCTGGTGAAGTTCGACCTGCTCGGCCTCGGGATGCTCACGGCCCTGCACCACATGGTCGACCTGGTCCGCGCCCACGCAGACCCGACCGTCGACCTGGCCACCATCCCCCAGGACGACGCCGTCTACGACATGCTCTGCGCGGCGGACTCGATCGGCGTGTTCCAGGTGGAGTCGCGCGCCCAGATGGCCACCCTGCCCCGGTTGAGGCCCCGGACCTTCTACGACCTGGTGGTGGAGGTGGCCCTCATCCGCCCCGGCCCGATCCAGGGCGGGTCGGTGCACCCCTACATCCGCCGGCGCAACGGCAAGGAGCCCGTCACCTACCTGCACCCGTCGCTCGAGCCGGCCCTCCGCAAGACGCTGGGGGTGCCGCTGTTCCAGGAGCAGCTCATGCAGATGGCCATCGACGTCGCCGGCTTCTCCCCGGGCGAAGCCGACCAGCTGCGCCAGGCGATGGGCTCGAAGCGCTCCACCGAGCGCATGGAGCGCCTCCGGGGCCGGCTCTACGAGGGGATGGCCGAGCGCGGCATCACGGGCGAGGTGGCCGACCAGATCTACGCCAAGCTCGCCGCCTTCGCGAACTTCGGGTTCCCCGAGAGCCACTCGGTGAGCTTCGCCTACCTCGTGTACGCGTCGGCCTGGTTCAAGCTCCACCACCCCGCCGCCTTCTGCGCCGGGCTGCTCAACGCCCAGCCCATGGGCTTCTACTCGCCCCACACCCTCGTGCAGGACGCCCGCCGCCACGGGGTGGAGGTGCGCACGCCCTGCATCGCCGCCTCGTCGGCCTCCGCGGTCCTCGAGCCGTGCGCGTCGAGCGCCGGCGGGGTGGCCGTGCGCCTCGGGCTGTCGTCGGTGCGCGGCATCGGCGACGAGCTGGCCGAGCAGCTCGACGCCGGGCGGCCCTACGCCGATGCCGAGGACCTCGCCCGGCGGGTGCCGCTCACCCTCGCCCACCTCGAGGCGCTGGCCACCGCCGGCGCCCTGGCGGCGTTCGACGCCGATCCCGAGGCGGCCCGGGGGCCCGGCGACGGTCGGCGCCGGGCGATCTGGGCGGCGGGGGCCGTGGCCCAGGGCTCGCCGCGCCAGCTGGCCGGGATCGTGACCGGCACGAGCGTGCCCGAGCTGCCGGGGATGGACGCCCGCGCCGTGGCCGGCGCCGACCTGTGGGCCACCGGCGTCGCGCCCGACGGCCACCCCACCCGGTTCGTCCGCGAGGAGCTGGCCCGCCTCGGGGTGGTCCCCGCCGGCGAGCTGGCCGCCCACCCCGACGGCAGTCGGGTGCTCGTGGGCGGCGTCGTCACCCACCGCCAGCGGCCCGCCACCGCGGCGGGCACCACCTTCTTGAACCTCGAGGACGAGACGGGGCTGGTCAACGTCATCGTGTCGAAGGGCTGCTGGGTCCGCCACCGTCGGCTGGTGCAGACCGCGCCGGCCCTGCTGATCCGGGGCCGGCTGGAGACCGCCGAGGGGGCCACCAACGTCATCGCGGAGCGGCTGTCGCTGCTCCCGCTCCACGCGAGCCTCCGCTCTCGGGACTTCCGCTGAGGCCGAGGGCCCGCCGGACGCGGAACGACCCGCAGGGTGGGGTCCTGCGGGTCGTCCCAACCGGGGAGGGGAGCGCGTCAGCTCTGGTGCGCTCGCTGCTCCGCCTCGCGTGCCTCGGCCTCGGCTCGGGCCTTCTCGGCCTCGGCCTCCTTCTGGGCCACGTCGCGCTGGGCGTCGGCCTTCTCCTGCTGGGCCTTGCCCTCGCGCTCGAGGTCGCGGTCGCCGGCGACGACGCCCGCCGCCTCCTTGACCTTGCCCTTGACGCCCTCGACGACGCCCTTGATGCCGGCTTCCGCGCCGTTCTCGTTGCCTGCCATGGTTCGATCTCCTCGGTTCAGGGGGGGGGGAATGGCCTCGGGTTCCCTCCACCCCGCCGGATCAGACGCGATGTGGCGATCGCCACGCCTCGCGCGCCGCCGGCCCGCTTCGCTGTCAGAGGGGGGTGGGAGGATGGCCCCATGTCCTCCACCGCTCCCGTGACCGACGCCCTCGCCGCCGATGCCGCCGCCGTGCTCGTCGAGATCGCCGGTCCGGGCGCGGTCCTGCGCGACGACCAGCTCGCCGCCGTGGCGGCGCTGGTCGAACGGCGCGAGCGCGTCCTGCTGGTGCAGGCCACGGGGTGGGGGAAGTCGGCGGTGTACTGGATCGCCACCGTGCTGGCCCGGCGCCAGGGCGCCGGGCCGACGCTGGTCGTGTCGCCCCTGCTCGCGCTCATGCGGAACCAGGTGGCGGCCGCCGAGCGGGCCGGGATCCGGGCGGCGACGCTCAACTCGGCGAACCTCGACGACTGGGACGACATCGAGGCGCGCCTGCGCGCCGACGAGATCGACGTGCTGCTCATCTCTCCGGAGCGGCTCAACGGCGTCCGGTTCCGGCGTGAGGTGCTCGCCGACCTCGCCGGGCGCATCGGGATGCTGGTGGTCGACGAGGCGCACTGCATCTCGGACTGGGGCCACGACTTCCGACCCGACTACCGCCGCATCCGAGCCGTCCTCGACGGGCTGGCGCCGGCGACGCCGGTGCTCGCCGCCACGGCCACGGCGAACCGCCGCGTCGAAGCCGACGTGGCCGCGCAGCTCGGCGAGGGCACCACGGCCTTGCGGGGCTCGCTCGATCGCCCCAGCCTGCACCTGGCGGTCGTCGAGCGCCCCACGGCCGCCGAGCAGCTGGCGTGGGTGGCGGCCTTCGCCGCCGATCGGTCCGGACCTGGCCTCGTGTACTGCCTCACCGTCGCCGAGGCCGAGCGGGTGGCCGAGCACCTGGCCGGCACCGGCGTGCGTGCCGTGTCCTACACCGGCTCCACCCCGGCGGCGGACCGCGAGCGGATCGAGGCGGCGCTCGACGCCGGCGAGGTGTCGTGCGTCGTCGCCACCTCGGCGCTGGGCATGGGCTACGACAACCCGGAGCTGGCCTACGTGGTGCACCTCGGCGCGCCGTCCTCGCCGATCGCGTACTACCAACAGGTCGGACGGGCCGGCCGAGGACGCGCCGCCGCCGAGGTGGTGCTGGTCCCCACCGCCGCCCAGGAGCGGATCTGGGCCTACTTCGACCGAACCGCCATGCCGCCCGAGGGCGTGGTGCGTCAGGTGCTCGAGGTGCTCGAGCGCGACGGCCCCCTCACCACCGTCGCGCTGGAGGGGCGGGTCAACCTGGCGCGCGGCCGGCTGGAGGCGCTGCTGAAGGTGCTCGACGTCGAGGGGGCCGTCGACCGCGAGGGTTCGGCGTGGTTCCGGACCTCCGCACCCTGGGCGCACGACGGGCCGCGCCTCGAGGCCCTGGCCGAGGCTCGGGCGGCCGAGCAGGCGGCGATGCGCGGCTACCAGTCCACGGAGGGGTGCCGACTGCGGTTCCTGCGCGAGCAGCTCGACGATGCCGGGGCCGAGGATTGCGGGCGATGCGACCGCTGCACCGGGCACCCGCCGGAGCTCGACGTCGCCGCGGAGGCGGTGGCCGCGGCCGCCGCCGAGCTGCGATCCCGGCCCGTCGTCCTCGAACCGCGCAAGCAGTGGCCGCCACGCTTCGAGGGCCGACGGGGCAACATCGCGCCGGATCGCCGCGCCGAGGTCGGCCGCGCCCTGGCGCGGGGTGCGGACCCGGGATGGGCCGATCTGCTCGCCGAGGTCTGGGCCCGACCCGACGCCCCGCCCGATGACGAGCTGCTGCGCGGCGTCGCCGCCGCCCTCAAGGCCTGGGAGTGGGGCCGGCGACCGACCTGGGCCACCTGGGTCCCGTCGCGCACGCGACCCCTCCTCGTGGCCGGCCTGGCCGCCCGGATCGCCGAGGTGGGTCGGCTCGAGCTGGTCGACGCGATCCGGCGGGTGCGCCCTGACGCCCCGCCCCAGCGCGAGATGGCCAACTCGGCCACCCAGGCCGCCAACGTGCTGGACGCCTTCGCGTTCGGTCGCCCCGACGGCGATGCCCTGCCGCTCGGGCCGGGGCTCGTGTTCGACGACGAGCTGCGCTCGGGCTGGACGATGACGGTGGTGGCCGAGGGGCTGCGAGCGACCGGCTCCGGGCTGATCCTCCCGTTCGCGCTGTGGGCGCAGCCCTAGGCCACGCCCTACCGTCGCCGATCGTGTCGATCCGGGTCCTCGCCGTGGCGCTCGACGACGGGCGCGAGCTCGCCACCCTCCTCGAGGCGCTGGCGGCCGACGCCCGCACCCACGGCCTCGAGCTGGTCGCCCTCGGGCCGGTCGCGCCCTCGGCGCGGTGGCGGGCCGTGGACGCTCGCGCGATCGGCCTGGCGCCCGATGGGCCCGAGCTCGTCGCCGTGGCGGCCGGCGCCGTCGGCGTGCGCTCGCGCCAGGTGCTGGTCGTAGCGCCCGCCGGCCACCCAGCGCTCGTGGCCGCCCGGGCGGGGGGTGCCCGGGCCGACGCGCTCGGCGGTGGGGAGCGGGCGACCGCGCCGGCCGTGCTCGCTCGGCTCGAGGCGGCGCAGGCGATCGAGGCCGAGGCGAGCGGCGCGGTCGGGGTCGGTCCCCATCCCGAGCCGTGGCCCGACGACCCGCGCCTCGACCCCGACCTGCTCGCCCACGGCGATCGCCGCAACGTCGTCGACGGCTACCGCTACTGGCGCGAGGCGGCGATCGTCGCCGACCTCGACCGGCGCCGCCACCCGGTGCACGTGGCCGTGGAGAACTGGCGGCACGACCTCAACATCGGCACCGTGGTGCGCAACGCGAACGCCTTCAACGCGGCCACCGTGCACATCGTGGGGGAGCGGCGCTGGAACCGGCGCGGCGCGATGGCCACCGACCGCTACCTGCACGTGCAGCACCACCCCGAGGTGGCCCACCTCGCCGGGTGGGCGGCGGCGCGCGACCTCCCGATCGTGGGGGTGGACAACGTGCCGGGGGCACGCGACCTCGATGCCCGTCCGCTCCCGCCCGCCTGCGTGCTGCTCCTCGGCCAGGAGGGCCCCGGGCTGTCGACCGATGCGCTCGCTGCGTGCGCCGAGGTGGTGGCCGTCGGCCAGCACGGATCCACCCGATCGTTGAACGCCGGGGTCGCGTCCGGGATCGTGCTGCACGCATGGGCCCGCGACCACGCGCCCGCGCCCCCCACCTGGCCCGGTCCACGCCCGGTTTCCTAGCGTGAGGCGGTGGCCAACAAGCGCGACACCAGCAAGCAGAAGCGAGCCCGGGAGAACCGGGCGCAGCGCGAGGCGCGCAAGGCGCGCACCGAGGCCGCCGCCATCGCTCCCGAGCAGCGCCGCACCCGGGCGTCCGCCGGGCCCGTCGATCCGCCCAAGAGCAAGGCCGGCCGAGCGGCCGAGCGCTCGGCGCGCACCCGGCCGGTCCGCCCCGGCGACGTGCCGGTCGACGTCGAATCGCTCGAGGGCAACTTCGTCACCAAGCGCAACCAGGTGCCGGGCGGTCGCCAGGTCCTCTACTCGTTCGCGCTGACCGTCATCATCGCCGTACTGCTGGCCACGCAGAAGTACGCCACCCCCGAGGAGCTGGACCGCAACGAGAAGGCCACCCCCACGCACTCGATCTTCGAGGCGTACGGCGCTCGGGCCTGGGTCTTCCTGCTCGTCCCGATCGTGGTCGTGGCGGTCGCGGTGGCCTACTCGCTGCACCCGAAGCGCCGCACCGTCTGGATCGGCTCGGCCGTCGCCCTGGCGATCGTGGCCCTGCTCACCACGATGACGCTGCACCTCCTCGTCATCGCCTTCTTGATCTACGGCATCTCGCGGGCCAGCAAGATCGAGGGGCCGGCGCCCGGCTCGCGCGCCGCGAGGCTCGCGGCCGAGCGGGCCGCCGACGACGCTGGCGACGCCACCGGCGACGACGCCTGAGGCGCGAAGCACCGACGAACGACCGTTCTCTTGACGGTCCCCGCCGCGAGGAGGAAGGTGGGGCTGCGTCCGGATGCGGCATCCGGCAGCACGGGAAGAACCACTCGCTCGCAGTCGTGAGGAGGTGCGGAACCACCGTGAGGACCAAGGACCACCTGGAGCGATCCCCTCCGTCCGAGGCCTAGCTCCACCCCGCCGATCGCGCCACCGCTGCCACCCGTTCCCATCACGGACCGCGGATGCGCTGGGGAGCGTGACGCCCGCCCGTCCCTCCCGCTCGCCACCGGGCCCGTCCACCCATGCGGCGGGAGCAGCCCGTGCGATCGACGAACCAGAGCGACCCGCCGCCACCCTCCACCCGGGTGCCGGCGGGTCGTTCGCGTCCGAGCTCGGCGTCAGGCCGGCGGCAGCGGGGGCGGCGGGAGCATGGCGCCCTCGCCGGCCGTGCCGGAGGCCCCGGCCGGTGGCACGTACGGTGCGTCGGGGATGTCGACCGCCGGGGGCGGCACGGTCCCCGGGCCGGCCGGCTTGCTGGCCAGCTCGGCGCGCTGGCGCTCGGACTCGGCGAGCTGCTCGGCGAGATCGCTGCGGGCCCGCGACGCCCGCTCGCCACGGCCGGCGTCGCCGCCGTCGTCGCTGCGGAACAGCTCCGCCACGGCGCCGAGGCCGCCCAGGCCGGACGCGAAGTCGGCGGGGAGGAAGATCTTGGTGGCCTGGCCGTTGGCGATGCGCCCGAGCGCCTCGAGGTACTTGATGGCCAGCAGGTCCGGCGACGGGTCGCCGGCGTGGATGGCGTCGTAGACCGTGGTGATGGCGCGGGCCTCGCCCTCGGCCACGGTGAGCTGGCGGAACCGCTCGGCCTCGGCGAGCTGGCGGGTGGCCTCGGCGTCGCCCTGGGCCTGGAGGATCTGCGACTGCCGCTGGCCCTCGGCGGTGAGGATCCGGGCCTCCTTCTCGCCCTCGGCCGTGGTGATCGCCGCCTCGCGGCGCCCCTGGGCCTCGGTGACCACGGCGCGGCGGGTGCGCTCGGCCTTCATCTGCTCGTGCATCGAGTGCATGACGTCGGGCGGCGGGTCGATGCGCTGGATCTCCACGCGCACCACGCGCACGCCCCACTTGTCGGTGGCGTCGTCGAGGATCTGGCGGAGGTCGAGGTTGATCTTGTCGCGGCTGGTGAGCGCTTCGTCGAGCTGCATGTCGCCGATGACGTTGCGCAGGTTGGTCTGGGCCAGCTTGGTGACCGCGAGGATGAAGTTGGCGATGTTGTAGACGAGCCGCTGCGGGTCGGTGGGCTCGTAGTAGACGACGGCGTCGACCGACACCACCACGTTGTCGGAGGTGATGACCTCCTGGGGCGGCACGTCGACCACCTGCTCTCGCATGTCGACGAGGCGGATCTTGTCGACGAAGGGCACGATCGTGCGCAGGCCGGGGTCGAGCGTCTCGCGGTACTTGCCGAGCCGCTCCTTCACGCCCCGCTGGTAGGGCTGCACGATCTTGATCGAGCTGACGGCGAGGATGAACAGGAAGAAGGCGACGATGCCGAGGACGGCGACGTAGACCATGGGGAGCGCTCCGGGCTAGGCGGTGGGTTCGGGGGTGGCGTCGGTGGTCGGCGTGACGATGACCCGCGTGCCGCGCACCTCGGTGATCACGACCGTCGCGCCCACGGGGATGGGGGAGCCGTCGGCGCTCTCGGCCCGCCACCGCTCGCCGCTGAACAGCACCAGGCCATGGTCGTGGGGGCCGTCGATGGCCTCGAGCACCCGGGCGGACTGGCCGACCTGGCGGCTGGAGCCGACGCCGGGGACGTGGCCCGACTGGTCGAGGCGGTGGGCGAGCGGGCGCATCCCGGCGAGCAGGGCCCCCGACACCGCGACGAACGCGAGCCACTGCGGGGCGAGGTCGAGCCCGG
Organism: Acidimicrobiales bacterium; assembly: GCA_041394165.1. GTDB lineage: Bacteria > Actinomycetota > Acidimicrobiia > Acidimicrobiales > Iamiaceae > Aquihabitans. Next base: position 75,706 of record JAWKIT010000004.1, on the reverse strand, counting down.
CGAAGCCGAGGACCGAGGCGACGGCGGCGCCGACGGCGAAGGGGGCCAGGAAGAACGATCCCGCCACCGCGATCTCGCCGACGGCGAACGCCACGGCGAGGATGAGCCAGATCCAACGCCAGGTCTCCGGATCGCTCAGGTCCACGTCACCTCCGCTCCACGCCGTGCCTCGACGGTCACCCTAGGCGGTCGCCACCGGTCTCGCGGGCCGATACCGTGCAGCGCCGTGACCTCGGACCTCCGCGTGCTCAGCGTGCACGCCCATCCCGACGACGAGGCCTCGAAGGGTGCGTCCACCGTGGCCCGGTACGTGGCCGAGGGCGTCACGGCCACCCTCGTCTGCTGCACCGGCGGCGAGGCGGGCGACATCATCAACCCGGCGATGGATCGGCCCGACGTGCGCGCCGACCTCCCGGCGGTGCGACGCGCCGAGCTCGACGCCTCGGCGGCCATCATCGGGTTCTCCGAGGTGGTGATGCTCGGCTACCGCGACAGCGGCATGCCCGACTCGCCGGAGAACGCCGATCCGAGGTGCTTCGCCCGCGCGCCGCGCGACGAAGCCGTCGAGCGGCTGGTGGCGGTGATCCGGCGCGTCCGACCCCACGTGATCCTCACCTACGGCGAGGAGCAATCGGGCTACCCGCACCCCGATCACCTGCGCGTGCACGACATCTCGCTCCCGGCCTGGGAGGCGGCAGGCGACCCCGACGCGTTCCCCGACGCCGGCGAGCCCTGGACGCCCTCGAAGCTCTACTACTCGTCGTGGGCCCGAGCCAGGTTCCTCGCCCTGCACGAGGCCTTCGGCACGGCAGGGCTCGAGTCCCCGTTCGACCAGAAGTGGTTCGATCGCCCGTCGCACGACCACCTGATCACCACGCGGGTCGACATCCGCGGGTTCTACCCGGTGCGGTCGGCCGCCCTCCGGGCCCACGCCACCCAGATCGATCCGGCCGAGCGCTTCTGGTTCGGCCTCCCCGACGACGTGATCGAGACCTCGTACCCGTGGGAGGACTACCAGCTCGCGGACTCCCGGGTGCCCACCGAGCTCCCCGAGGACGACCTGTTCGCCGGGCTGCGCGCCGAGGTGGCGTCGTGAGCGCGTTCGCGTCGGCGGCGTGGGCGAGCGATCCGACCGATCCGGTCGCCGAGGCGTTCGCCGCGGCGGGGGGAGCCGGTCGGATCGGTCGGACGATCACCGGTGGGCCCGACGGCGAGGTCCGTTGGACGGCGGTGGTCGAACCGGGCGCGGTGACCTACGAGCCCGGCACCGTGGAGGGCGCGGACGTCACCTTCACCGACACCGCGAAGGCGGCGCTGGCCCAGCTCCGGGGCGAGGTCGATCCCAACGCCTCGTTCATGCGCGGCCAGACCAAGGTCACCGGTCCCACGAGCATGCTCCTCGACGTGCTCGCCTCGGCCCGGGGGGCGTCGTTCGACGCCGCGCGCGAGCGCGCCCTGGCCCGCCTCGCCGGCTGACGCCGGGCTCAGCGCCCGGCGCGCTGCGCGGCCCGCAGCTCGCGGAAGCCGATGCGCCGGGCCCCGGCCCGGTCGAGGAGCCGCGGGAGGTTCGCGTCGAAGCAGAGCAGGTGGTGGTCGTCGACGCGCCGCGCCCACCCCTCGTCGAAGGCGCGCTGCTCGGGCGTGTCGAGCGCCGGCCGGGCGTGCAGCTCGGTGACGCCCGGCGCCAGGTCGGCGAGCGCGGCCTCGATCGCCTGGCGGCTCCCCGCCTCGGCGACGTGGACGAAGCGATCGGCGAAGAGCACGCCCTCCTCGGCGGCGAGGGCGCGGAACGGGAACCCCACCGCCCGCTCGGTCGATGCGTCGGCGAGGCGCAGCGGGAGCTGGAACTCGATCGCCAGGTCGAGGTACACGTCGAAGAACTCCGGGCGCAGCTGCAGGGCGGCGAGGTGGGAGCTGAGGTGGGTCACGTCGAAGCCCCACAGGATCGCCCGCTCCACCTGGGCGCGCAGCTCGCGGCGGACCTCGTCGAGGTCGGCGTGGTCCCAGAGGTCGTCGAGCGTGCGGGGGAACCCGCCGTCGCCGTCGAGGAGCGAGGGCGCCCGGGTGATCGGGCCCCAGCGGTAGCGGTCGTGCTCGGCGTTGAGGGTCAGGTGCACGCCCACGTCCTCGCCGCGGTGGCGCGACCCCGCCTCCCGCGCCCAGGGGGCGGGCACCATCAGCGAGGCGCTCGTGGCGACGCCGTCGTGGAGCGACTCGTACACGCCGGCGTTGGCGGCGTGGCTGAGCCCGAGCCCGTCGGCGCTGATGATGACCAGGCGCTCGTCGGGCCCGTACCCGAGGCGTTCGGCCAGGTCGCTCATCGGCCGAACGCTATCGCCGGTCACCCCGCTCGGGGGCACGAGCCCCACATCCCGCGACCGGCCGCACGAGCGACGGCCCGGCGAGCCGAGAGGTCGCGACGGTGGGCGACGTTGGGCTCGATGCTCAAGGTGTCGGCGAAGCCGTCGTCGACGAGCGATCCGTTGACGAACAGCCCGTCGCTCCGACGCCACAGGTAGGCGAGCAGTCGCCCGTAGCGGTCGCGGGCCTCGGCGTCGCGCTGGAGGACGACGGCGGTGCCCGGCGGGAGCAGCGCCTTGGTCCGGGCCGAGGCCTCGGGGCCGAAGCAGTCGGTGGGGTGGTCGGGCTTCACCGTCTCGGGCGTGTCGATGCCGAGGAGCCGGACGCGCTCGGTGGCGCCGCCGAGCTCGACGTCGACGGTGTCGCCGTCGACGACGTGGACGACCCGGGCGGCCAGGCCCGACCCACCGCCGGGCAGCGCGACGGTCGGCGGCCTGGAGCTGGCGCACGACGCGGCGACGCCGGCGACGAGGCCCACGACGAGCGGGAGGCGGGAGGGGCGATGGGCGCGCACGACGACATCCGATCTGCACGGGTCAGGATCGGCGGCCGCGCGAGCCGCGAGGGGGAGGGCTCAGAGCCGCTCGATGATGGTGCCGGTGCCGAGCCCGCCGCCGCAGCACATCGACACGAGGCCGTAGCGGCCGCCGGTGCGCTCCAGCTCGTGCAGCGCCTTGGTCACGAGGATCGCCCCGGTGCCTCCCAGGGGGTGGCCGAGCGCGATGGCGCCGCCGTTGGGGTTCACGCGCTCCATCGGCACGTCGAGCTCCTTGGCCCACGCGAGCACGACCGAGGCGAAGGCCTCGTTGATCTCGAACGTGTCGATGTCGGCGATGGACAGGCCGGTGCGGTCGAGCAGGCGCCGGGTGGCATCGATCGGGCCCGTGAGCATCAGCACCGGGTCCACGCCGACCAGGCAGGTGTCGACCACCCGGGCCCGCGGGGTGAGCCCCAGCTCGGCGGCCTTGTCGGCCGACATCATCAAGACGGCGCCCGCACCGTCGGAGATCTGCGAGGACGAGCCAGCGGTGTGCACGCCGTCCTCGCGCGCCACCGGCTTGAGCTTCTGGAGCTTCTCGAGCGTGGTCTCGCGCAGCCCTTCGTCGCGCTCGACGAGGTGGGTGGTGCCGGTGGGCTTGCCCTCCTCGTCCACGTCGGGCGCCTCGACCGGCACGATCTGCGGGCCGAAGCGATCCTCGGCCCAGGCCTGGGCGGCGAGCTGCTGGGACCGCAGCCCGAACGCGTCGGCGTCGTCGCGGGTGATGCCCCAGCGCTCGGCGATGCGCTCGGCGCCCTCGAACTGCGAGGTGAACTCGTAGCGGGGGAAGTACGACTTCGGGATCGGGCGGCCGTAGTCGCCCTTGGCGTTGGAGCCGATGGGCACCCGGCTCATGGCCTCGACCCCGCACGCGAGGGCGACGTCCACGACCCCGCCGGCCACCAGGGCGCTGGCCAGCCCGGTGGCCTGCTGGGACGAACCGCACTGCGTGTCGACCGTGGTGGCGGCCACGGACTGGGGCAGCCCGGCGGCGAGCCAGGCGGTGCGGCCGATGTCGAACGCCTGCTCGCCGATCTGGCTGACGCACCCGGCGACGACCTGCTCGACGGCCGCCGGATCGACGCCGGCGCGCTCGAGCACGGCCTGCTGGACGACGCCGAGCGTGTCCGCGGGGTGGAGGGTGGAGAGACCGCCGTTGCGCTTCCCCACGGGGGTGCGCACGGCATCGACGATGACGACCTCAGGCATGGGTGCAGCGTAGACCGAGACTTGACCGAGCGGTCAAGGGCCTCAGGCGGCCGTGCGGCGGGTCGGGTCGCCGGGACGGTGGGCGTTCAGGGCCGCCCGAGCCTCGGCGATGCCCCGACGGCCGACCTGCTTGGTCTTCTCGTCGAGCTGCCAGTCCTTGCGGGCCGGGATGAGGGTGAGCTGTCGTGCCATGGCGACATTCTCCGCAGGGGGTCTGACAACGAAGCGCCCGATGGGCTCCTGCGGATGGTGACCTCCATCTCGAACAACAGCGTACAGGTGTTCGATCTTCCGCCACCAGGGACCGAGGACCCGTCGCGGGCGTCAGATCCGTCACATCGGACACTCAGCGTGGGGCGCCCGCAGCGGTGAGCGGCCACGGGAGGGTGCGCTCCACGGCGAGGGCGAGGTCGAGCAGCAGGGCGTCGGCGTGGTGGCGGCCCATGATCTGCATGCCCACCGGCAGGCCCTGGAACGGCTCGACCGGCACCGAGACCGAGGGGTTGCCGCAGATGTTGGCCGGGATCGTGAGGGCGCCGTTGTTGCCCAGGCCCACCTTCTGGTCGCCCACCCGGGTGTTGTGCAGCACCTCGGCGGGGAACGCCACGTCGGGGTTCGTGGCGCAGATCACCAGGTCGACCTCGTCGAAGAGCGCAGCCATCGCCTCGTTCAGCGCGGTGCGGCTCGCCTCGCCCTTGGCGACGGTGTCGAGCGACACGGCGGCCTCGGCGAACTCGAGGCCGAACGCGATGGAGGGGGTCAGGTCGTCCTTGCAGTCGGGCCAGCGGCCGCGGAGGTCCTCGAAGAGGCCCGACAGGTTGCCGAGCGCCCACTCGGTGTCGACCGTGGGCACGCGCACGTCGAGGTCGACGACCTGCAGGCCGACGTCGCGCGCCAGCGCCTCGGCGGCGGCGACCACGCGCTCCTGCACCTCGTCGCGGACCACCGCGGCGCCGAGGGTGGGGGCGATCGCCACGCGCAGGCCACGGAGGTCGCGCGTGCCGAGGTCGCGCTCCCAGCCGTCGACGCGGGGGAGCGAGTAGGGGTCGCGAGCGTCGTAGCCCGACGCCACGTCGTACCAGCGGGCCACGTCGCGGACCGAGCGGGCCTGGCAGCCCACCACCACGGTCATCGGAGCGATGAGGGTCTGGGGGCCTCGGGGGATCCGTCCCGCCGTGCCCTTCATGCCGACGAGGCCGCAGAACCCCGCGGGGATGCGGATCGAGCCGCCGCCGTCGCCGCCCGTGGCGATCGTGACCAGCCCGCCGGCCACCGCGGCCGACGAGCCCCCGGAGGAGCCGCCGGCGGTGCGCCCCTGCTGCCAGGGGTTGTGGCACGTGCCGTGGAGCCGGTTCGTCGACACGTTGAGGCCGCCGAACTCGGACGCGAGGGTCTGACCGACCGGCACGATGCCGCCGCGGTCGAGCAACCGGGTGACGTGCGTGCTCGTGCGGTCGGCGATCCGGTCGGCGAACACGAGCGACTCCTCGGTGTTCGGCCACCCGGTCACGGTGTCGAGCGACTTGATGCCCACCGGCACGCCGCCGAAGGGGAGCGAGGGGTCGGCCGCCGCAGCCGCCGCCCGGGCCCGCTCCTCGTCGACGAACACGAAGGCGTTGAGCGTCGATCGCTCGATCGCGCCGAGGGTGGCCTCGAGCTCCTCGGTGGGGGAGCGCTCCCCGCTTCGGAACGCGTCGACCAGGGAGCAGGCATCGCCGAGCCAAGGGGTGTCGGTCATGGCGCCGGACTGTAGGACGGCCGAGCGGGCGCCGCGGTCGGGCTCAGACGGCGAACTGCACCGAGGCGCGCTCGGCGACGATCGGGGCGACGAGCTCGCGGATGATGCGCTGGTGCTCGGGATCGTCGCGGTAGGCCAGGTAGCCGTCGGCGTCGGCGAAGGTGGCGCTCACCGCGAAGTCCCACGAGGCGTCGTTCACGCCGAGGTCCGATCCGACGTCGTAGGTCTGCACGGCGGCGAGGCTCGGTCCGAGCTCGGCGAGCGCGGCGCGCAGCGCCTCGATCGGCTCGGGCGGCGTGCCGGGGTGGAAGCGGAAGACGACGACGTGGCGCACGGTCATGGCGTCGGAACCTAGCGGGGCTACTGCAACCCGCCCGAGGCCCCGCCGTCGACCGGCACGGCGGCGCCGGTCAGGAAGCGGGCGGGCTCCGACGCCAGGAAGGCCACCACGGCGCCGAAGTCCTCGGGCCGACCGATCGTCCCGGTGGGGACCGACGCTGCCGCGCCCGAGGTGTCGCCGCCGTGCAGCGAGACCAGGCGGTCGGTGGCGTGGAGGCCCGGCTGCACGGAGTTCACCGTCACGCCGTGGCGGGCGACCTCGGTGGCGAGCGTCTTGAGGAAGCCGGTGGCGCCGGCGCGCGCGGTGTTCGACAGGATCAGGTTCGAGATCGGCTGCCGCACGCTCACCGACGTGATGGCGACCACCCGGCCCCAGCCGCGCTCCACCATGGGGGGCACGGCGGCCTGGCACATGGCGACGGTGGAGAGCAGGCTCAGCTCGAGCGCGGGGAGGTAGGCGTCGAGGGGCGTCGTCGCGAAGGTGCCGGCAGGGGGCCCACCGGCGTTCGGCACCAGGATGTCGACGCCGCCGAGCGCCTCGACGGCCCGGTCCACGAAGGCCGCGCCGCCCTGCGCCGAGCCCACATCGGCCACGATCCCCACGTGGTCGCCGGCGGCGACCGGTGCCAGCGCCTCGATCGCGGCGGCCACCCGATCGCCGTCGCGGCCGCAGATCGCCACCCGCACGCCGGCCGCGGCCAGGGCCTGCGCCGCAGCCAGGCCCAGCCCGGCCGACGCGGCGGGCACCGCCGCTCGCCTGCCCTCGATCCCCAGGTCCATGCCGGGACCCTACCGAGCACGTCCTAGGGTCGGCGGCCGTGGACGCCAGGCAGTTCCTCGGGCTCGAGCCCTCGCACAACCCCTACCGCTGGCACCTGCCGGTCACCCCGGGCCTCTCGACGGGGGCGGCTTCCTCTTCGGCGGGTGCGGCCTCGGCGCCGCGATCGCCGCGCTCGAGGGCACGACCGGGCGCCCGCTGGTGTGGGCCACCGCGCAGTACCTCAGCTACGCGCAGCCACCGGCCGTGGTCGACATCGACGTGCACGTGGCGGTCAGCGGGCGCCAGAGCAGCCAGGCCCGCGCGGTCGGCCACGTCGCCGACCGGGAGATCTTCACGGTCAACGCCGCCCTCGGCTCGCGGCCGCTCGACATCGACGCCACCTACGTCACGCCGCTCGACGTGCCTGCGCCCGAGGACTGCGACCCCCGCCCGCTGCGTATCCCGGGCGAGGAGTCGATCATGAGCCGCCTCGAGCTGCGCCTGGCCAGCGCTCGGGCGTGGGAGGACCTGAAGGGGAGCCCGGCGGTGGGCGGTCGCTCGGCGCTGTGGGCTCGCATCCCGGACCTCCTCGAGCCCTCGGCCGCCACCCTCGCCATCCTCGGCGACTACGTCCCCTTCGGCATCGGCCAGGCCCTGGGCGCCTTCGCGGGGGGCAACAGCCTCGACAACACGCTGCGGGTCCGACGCATCGTGCCCACCGAGTGGATCCTGCTCGACATCCAGGTCGACGGGATCGCGAGCGGCTTCGGCCACGGCACGGTCCACCTGTTCGCCCAGGACGGCACCCTCATGGCCTCGGCGAGCCAATCCACGATCGTGCGATTCTGGGAGCCGGAGCGACCGGGCACCCGGGCGCAGGAGGAGCACTCGTGACCTACACCGGCTACGGCATCACCATCCCGTTCATGGGGGTCCCGCTCCACGAGCAGGGCGACTGGATCCGGGAGGTGGCGGACCTCGGCTACACGGATGTGTGGTCGAGCGAGGCCGACGGCGCCGACGGGTTCACCCCGCTGGCGCTCGCCTCGGTCTGGGCGCCGACCCTCCGCCTCGGCAGCGCCATCGTGCCCGCCTTCACCCGCGGCCCGGCGACCATGGCGCAGTGCGTCGGCGCCCTCGCCGACGCCGCGCCCGGGCGCGTGGCGTTCGGCATCGGCACCTCGAGCAACGTGATCGTCGAGCGCTGGAACGACATCCCCTTCGAGGAGCCCTACCGGCGGACGCGCGACATGGTGCGGTTCCTGCGCGCCGCGCTGGCCGGCGAGAAGGTCCGGGCGGAGTACGACACCTTCTCGGTGAACGGCTTCAAGCTGAGCCAGGTGCCCCAGGAGCAGCCGACGATCCTGATCGCCGCCCTGCGCCAGGGCATGCTGCGCCTGGCGGGCGCCGAGGGCGATGGCGCCATCGTGAACTGGCTGGGTGCCGACGACGTGCCCACGGTGACCCCGTTCGTGCACGAGGGCGGGCCCGACAAGGAGGTGGTGGCGCGGATCTTCGTGGCGCCCACCACCGACGCAGACCTCGTGCGCGACTGGGGCCGGCGGCTGATCGCGTCCTACCTCACGGTGCCGGTCTACGCCGAGTTCCACCGCTGGTTGGGTCGGGGCGAGGTGCTCGCGCCGATGTGGGACGCGTGGGCGGCCGGCGATCGCGCCGGCGCCCTCACCCACATCCCCGACGAGCTGGTCGACACGCTCATCGTCCACGGCTCGCCCGAAGCGTGCCGGGAGCACATCGGGCGCTACCAGGCCAACGGGATCACGACCCCGGCGCTCGCCGTCTTGCCCTTCGGCGTCGACCAGCGCCAGGCCGTGCGCGACCTCGCGCCGCGCTGAGCCCCGCCCCTAGCTCTGCACCACCCGCGCGGCGTACTCGGCCTGCTCGCGGAGGCTCTCGGCCACGATCTCGGCGGGGTAGCCCTGGTCGCGGATCGCCGCGATGCCCTCGAGGGTGATGGCGAGCGTCGGCATCTTGCGGAGCATGCCGAGGTAGATGAGCACGGTGTCGGTCTGGGGGGCGAGCTTGCGCTTGCCCTCGCTCGACTCGCTGAAGTTGACCATGACGTCGCCGCGGGTCTTCTGCTTCTTGTCGAGCTTGCCGGTCCAGTAGGCGAGGCCGCCGGGGTCGGGGTTCCGGCTGAAGATGTTCTGGTAGATCTTCGTGACGAACGCCGAGTTGGGGAGCGCGCCGTACTTGGTCGTGAACTCGGAGCTGCCGGCGAACTGGCGCGCCACCTCGGCGAGCTTCTTGCCCTTGGTCAGCTGGTTGGTCCAGTACGTCATCCCCCCGGTGTCCGGCGGTCGCAGGAAGAAGGCCCAGTAGAGGCGGGTGAGGGGTGCCCGCTTCGCCGCCCAGGTCGAGCCGTGGGCCAGCTCGTCGATCACCTCGTCGGGGGTGCGCTCGCCGTGCTGGATCCGAGCTCGCCACTCGGCGAGCTCGGCGGTGGTCGGTTGGCGGCCCTCGAAGTCGACGAACTGCTGCCGGACGAAGGCGGTGTCGCTGATGAACGGGGAGAGGAGGTTCTGGAAGTCCCGGACGAAGGCGTCCGACGCGGTGTCGTCGTCGCGGACGAGGTCCGACGCGGTGGAGACGAAGGCGACGACCAGCCCGTCGTTCGACAGCGCGTGGAAGTACGACTCGCCGTCGCCCGCCACGCCGGTGCGGTCGACGCTGACGAGCGCCGACGACGGATCGCCCAGGCGGTAGCGGTAGACGTCGTCGTCCTGGTTGGCGTCGCCGGGCACGACCCAGCCGCGGAACATGGACCAGCTCACGACCGAGCCGTCGCCGCTGATGTCGGGGCTCCGCACCTGGCCGTCGACCTGCTGGCCCGTCACGTCCCGCGACGCCCGCGCCACCGTCGACGCGGCCCGGTCGCGGACGAAGACGTCGTCGACGCCGTTGGTGTCGCCGGCGACGAGGTTGGTGGCGGACGACACGAAGGCGACCTCGTTGCCGTCGGCCGACAGCGCCGGCGAACCGGAGGCCGCGCCGAGCTGCGAGCCCCTGGCCGTGACGCTGATCCGGGTGGTCAGCGAGGCGGCCGGTTCGCGGACGAACACGTCGGGCTTGGCGTTGGAGTCGCCGGGCACGAGGTTGGTCGCGCTGGACTCGAACGCGACGACCGCGCCGTTCGCCGACATCGCCGGCGCGGCTCACCGCGTTGGCGCCGAACCCGGCGGAGGAGATGCTGATCCGCTGCGTGCTGGCCGTCTTGCGGTCGCGGCGGAACACGTCCCACCCCGTCCCGTTCCCGTCGCCGCCGGCGAGGTTGTCGCCCTGCGAGCTGAACGCCACGTACCGCCCGTCGTCGGAGACCGGGCAGCGATCGCTGCCGATGCCGGTCCCGCCCGCAGACGAGGATGAGGGGTCGCCGTTCGTGCTGACCGAGACCATCTCCGTGGTCCCGGACCACCGATCGCGGAGGTACACCTGGTCGAGCGGGGTGTCGAGCGCGTCGGCCCCGCCTGAGGTGAACCCGACGTAGCGCCCGTCGCGGCTGAGCGAGCACACCTCCGACAGCGCGCTGAGCTGCTGGCCGCCCGGCCCCAGGCTGGCGCGGGTGGTGGTCCCTGCCATCCGGTCGCGCACGTACACGTCGGACACGCCGTTCGTGTCGGCGGCCACCAGCGGCGAGGCCGACGTGAAGGCGACGAACCGACCATCGCCGCTCACCGCGACGATGCCGCGCTCCGCGCCGGCGGGGCCGGGCGCGCCCGGTGCGGGCACGCTGACCCGCCCGGTGGTCACGAGGTACGCGATCGCCGCATCGGCCGGCGGGGCCACGACTGCCAGCGACGCGACCGCGAGGCCGGCGGCCACCCCCACGGCGATCGCGGTGCGTCCGCTGCGGCGGCCGCGGCCCTGGTTCGGGTGGTGGTGCATCGTCGTCTCCTCGGACGGTGATCGCGTTGGAGGTCAGGTCGGTGGGCGGAAGGTGCTCGGCCAGGCGAGGGCCGCCCGATCGGGCTCGACCCAACCGGTGCGAGCGGCATCGCTTGCGAGCAGCGCGGCGGTCCAGTGGTCGAGCGGGGCGTCGCGTCGCAGGGCAGGGTCGGTGAGCATCGCGGTCGTCGTCGGCGGGTCCGCGTGGGCCACCGCGCCCACGAAGTACCGGGTGATGGTCTCGTGGTAGCCACCGTGGCCCGGGCGGATGCCGACCCGGGCGTTGTGCCGTTCGATGAGGGTCCGCAGGTGGGCGGTCGCCTCCTCGAGGCCGTCGCTCGACGCCAGGACGTGGCGGCAGACGATCAGGTGCGAGGCGTGGGTCCAGTGCGCGGGGTCGAGCGTCCCGGCGAGGAAGCGCGCCACCACCTCGTCCGAGGAGATCGGCGGTGCCGAGGATGCGGCGTGCGGTGGCATGGGATCAGCTTCCGCGGCGCGTCGCTGCGGGTGGCGCGGTTCTTCACGAGCCCGAGCGGCCGGGACCGCGGATTCCGTGGTCGATCCTCGATCGACCGAGGAATCCGCGGTTAGGTCCTGTGGTCACGGGGGAAGTCCGTAAGCTTGCCGCGATGTCCACGGTGCTCGACGCGCTCGATCGCGATCTCCTCGCCCACCTCGCCCGCGACGGCCGGGCGTCCTACCAGGAGCTCGGTCGGGCGATCGGGCTCTCGCCCACCGCCACGGCCGATCGGGTGCGCCGGCTCCGCAAGCTCGGCGTGATCAAGGGCTTCCGCGCCGTCATCGCGGCCGAGCCGCTCGGTCGCACGGTGGAGGCGGCCATCGACGTGCGCCTCGAGCCCGGGACCGACCGCCATCGATTCGCCGAGGTGCTCCGCTCGATGCCGGCCGTCGTCGAGGCGGTGCACGTGACCGGTGCGTACGACTACCTGCTGCGCGTGTTCTGCACCGGCACCGCCGAGCTCGATGCCATCCTCACCGACCTGAAGGAGCGCGGCGGCGTGGTCGACTCCCAGACGAGGCTGCTCCTGCACCGGATCTCGGGGCTGGGGACCGACGTGGGCGCCCTCGAGGCGGCGCCGCCGACGCCGTACTAGGGGGCGGCGGCACCCTCGGTGGGCTGGTCGCGACGCCGACCGTGGATCACCCACGCGGCGACCACACCGCCGAGGGCACCGAACAGGTGGCCCTGCCACGACACGCCCGGGCGCGGGAGCAGCCCCCACAGGAGGCTCCCGTAGAAGATCAGCACGAGCAGGGCGACGGCGAGGTGGCCGAGGCGTCGCTCGAAGGCCCCTCGGGCCACGAGGTAGGTGAGCAGGCCGAAGACCACGCCGCTGGCACCGATGTGGATGGTGCGGCTCGGCCCGGTCAGCCAGGTGCCCAAGCCGGCGATGGCGGCGACGATGACCGCCACCTGGACGAACCGCTGCACGCCGGAGGCCGCGACGATGCAGCCGAGCACGACGAAGGGCACGGTGTTCGACAGCAGGTGGCCGAAGCCGTCGTGGAGGAACGGCGCCAGCGCGACCCCCGGGAGCCCTCGCAGCTGGCGGGGTCGGATGCCCCACGAGTCGAAGGGGGTGTGGGGCAGCAGGTCGACGACCTCCTCCACCCACATCGCCCCGGCCACCAGGGCCACGACCGCGACGGGGCGGAGCAGCTCGGCCATGCTCGGCGCGCGGCCGGGCGCCTCGTCGACCGGCCCGGGGGGAAGGCTCGCCATGAGGGGATCTTCGCGCCGTCGCGACGGAGGGCGACCTCAGACCCTCGGGCCCGGGCCGGGTCGCAGGTCGCGGAAGGTCGGCGGGCGGTCCTCCAGCCAGGCCCGCACGCCCTCGCGGTAGTCCGGCCCGGCGACGGCGACGTCGAGGAGGCGCTCCGAGGTGGCGACGGCGGTGCCGACGTCGCGGTGGAGGTCCGCGTACAGCTGCGCCTTCGCCATGGCGACCGATGACGGGGCCACCTCGGTGGCGACCCGCCGGGCCCACTCGATGGCCGTCGGCAGGACCTCGCCCGTCGAGAGGGACCGGTTGACGAGGCCGATGCGCTCGGCCTCGTCGCCGAGGATCACCCGGCTGGAGAGCAGCAGGTCGGCGGCGTGGCCGATGCCCACCAGCCGCGGCAGCACCCACGACAGCCCGTACTCCGCCGGGAGCCCGAGGCGGGGGGCCGACGTCGTGAGCTTGGCGCCCGAGGCGACGAAGCGAAGGTCGCAGTAGCACGCCAGGACGAGCCCGACCCCGGCCGCCGGCCCGTTGATCGCGGCGACCACCGGGAAGCGAAGCCCGTAGTGCCAGGCGAACGCGTGGTCGAGCTCCGAGCGGACGCCGTGGCCCGGCGTGGCGATCTCGGCCGGGGTCCCGGCGTCGTAGGCGCCGGCCTCGGCGTGGCCCTCGAGCGCCGCGGTGTCGGCGCCGGCGCAGAAGGCGCGGCCCTCGCCGGTGACGACGACGGCGCGCACCGCCGAGTCGGCCTCGAGGTGGGCGAACACGGCCCGGTACTCGGTGTGCATGCGTCCCGTCCACGCGTTCATGCGGTTCGGACGAGACAACGTGACCACGGCGACGCCGCCCTCGCGGTCGAGCTTGACGGTGCGGAGATCGCTCAGGTCCATGCCAGATGGTGCCACCGCACCGACCCGTCGCGGTGGGACCGAGGACGGGGGCTCAGCGCTCGCCGGGCCCGACGCCGACGGCGTGGGCGCCGCCGTCGACGTGCACGATCTCGCCGGTGGTGGCCGGGAACCAGTCCGACAGCAGGGCGGCCACCGCGCGCGCCACCGGTTCGGCGTCGTCGACGTCCCACCCGAGCGGGGCGCGCGACCCCCAGACCGCCTCGATCTCCGCGAAGCCCGGGATGCTGCGAGCGGCCACGGTGCGCAGGGGGCCGGCTGCGACGAGGTTGACCCGCACCGAGCCGGGGCCGAGGTCGCGCGCCAGGTAGCGGGCTGCCGACTCGAGGCCGGCCTTGGCGACCCCCATCCAGTCGTAGGCCGGCCAGGCGACGGACGCGTCGAAGTCGAGCCCGACGATCGACGCGCCGGGTCGCAGCATCGATCGGACCGCTCGGGCGAGGGCGGGGAGCGACCAGGTGGACACCTGGAGGGCCGTGGCGACCTCGTCCCACGACGCGGCGAGGAGCCCGTCGTCCTGGCCGAGGCAGGCCGGCGGGGCGAACCCCACGGCGTGCACGACGCCGTCGAGGTGGTCGACGTGCTCGGCGAGGCGGCCCCCCAGCGCGTCGAGGTCGGCATCGGAGGTGAGGTCGAGCTCGACGACTGGCGCCGCCACGGGCAGCTTGGCGGCGGCGCGCCGGGTGGTGGCCGTCGCTCGCCCGAACGAGGAGAGCACGACGGTGGCCCCCTCCTCCTGGGCGACCCGAGCGCAGGCGTGGGCGATGGAGGACGAGGTGAGCACCCCGGTGACGAGGATCGTGCGATCGGTGAGCAGGCCCATGGGACGAGCATGCCCCACGGGTGCTCGTCAGCGGCTGGTCCGCCGCGCGCTGCGCCGGCGCCCACGGGCGCCCGAGGCCTCGGTGATCGGGGTGATGAGCGCGGCCGCGGAGATGGGCGGCGGGGGCGACAGCGGGCCGTGGTGGCGCGCCGCCGGGGGTGCGGGGCGCGGCGCGCTCGGCGCCGGGATCGCCAGCGGGCGCTCGGGCTCGAGGACGCCGCGCTGCTCCATCTCCGTGAGCGCCGCCAGCAGCCGACCGGGCGTCCACCCGAGCTGCTGGCCGAGCGCGGCGGTGGTGCTGCTCCGCGCCATGGCCACCACGAGCTCCCAGGCGTCGGCGCCCAGGGCCACCCCGGGTGCGTCGGTGGGCCGCAGGGCGACGGTGCGGGTGGTCCACGCCGCGAGCGTCCGGTCGGCGTGGGCTTGGGCTCGGGTCTCCATGAGGAGCGAGGCCGTCTCCCAGCTCCACGCCCCGCGCGAGGGCGCCTCGCCCAGCGGATCGAGGTAGTACCAGCCCGACACCCGCTCGAGGACGTCGGTGAGCAGCTCGACGACGTGGCGCCGCGCTGTGCTCGTCGGCGAGGGCGCCCGCGACTGGCGGGCCCGACGCCCTCGGCGGCGCCGTAGATGCGACCGCTCAGCAGGTGGAAGGTCAGCGGGCGATCGGTGTGGAACTCGAGGCTCCCCGTGGCGGCGTGCGCGTTCGCCTGCCGCAGCACCCACTCGGGCGAGTACGTGTCGAGCGGACCGCGACGCATCATCGGCATGGGGCGACCTCGTTGGAGCGACGGGAGGGAGACCCCGGGCGAGCCCGGGGAGATCGCTCCTTCTGTCTTCGGCCGCCGACGGGCCGCGCTGTAGCGAAACCTCCCCTGGTGGGGGGAGCGGCGCTCAGCGGATGGGGATGAGGCGCAGCGAGTCCGTGGCCTGGCCGGGGTACTCGCGTGAGCCCGACAGCACGGCCACGAGGTCGCCGCGCCGGATGAGCCCCGCCTCGCGGGCCTGCTCCACGGCGCGGGGGATCAGGTGGTCCGCCTGGTAGTCGACGTCGAGGTGCTGCGGCGTGGCGCCCCACGAGAGCGTGAGCTGGCGGAGCGTCTGGGGGTCGGTGGAGAAGCCGATGATCTTCGCCTGCGGGCGGAACCGGGCGATCGAGCGCACGGTGAAGCCCGTGTGGGTGATGCAGAGGATCGCGCTGGCACCGGTCTCCAGCGCGGCGCGCCAGGCCGCGTTGGTCATGCCGAGGGTGACCGTGTCGTCGATGTGCGGCTGCATCGTCGACGCGATCTGGTGGACCTTCGCGCCCCAGGCGTCGTAGTCGAACTCGTCGTCGGCCCGGGCCGCGATGCGCGCCATCGTGGCGACCGCGTTCACCGGGTCGTGGCCGATCGCGGACTCGCCCGAGAGCATCAGGGCGCTCGACCCGTCGAAGACGGCGTTGGCGATGTCGGACGCCTCGGCGCGGGTGGGGCTCGGCGCGGTGACCATCGACTCGAGCATCTGGGTGGCCGTGATGGCCGGTCGACCGAGGGTGATGCAGCGCTGGAGGATCCGCTTCTGGAGGTGGGGCAGCTCCTCGATCGGCATCTCGGCCCCGAGGTCGCCACGAGCGATCATCACGCCGCCGGACGCCTCGATGATCGAGTCGAGGTTGTCGACCGCGGCCCGGGTCTCGATCTTGGCGATCACGAGCGGCCCCCGCGGGTGGGGCTCGACGCCCACCCGGCGCACGTCGTGGGCCGACCGGACGAAGGAGAGCGCGACCATGTCGACGCCCTCCTCGACGAACGCGTCGAGCATGTGGAGGTCGTCGGGCGTGGGGGAGGAGACGCGGAGCCGGTCGGAGGGGATGTGCACCCCGGGACGGCCCTGGAGCAGCCCGCCGTGGGTGATGCGCGCCTCGAGGCAGTCGTTGCGCCGATCGACGACCTCCGCCATGACGATGCCGTCGCCGAAGGTCACCCGGTCGCCCACGTGGAGGTCCGAGAGGAGGCCCTCGTGGTCGACGTTGATGACCTCCCTCGTCGACTCCTCGCTCCCCGGCGTCAGCCGGACCGTGTCGCCCTCGGCCACGGGGAGCCCACCCTCGGGCATGTGGCCGGCCCGGACCTTGGGGCCCGGGAGGTCGACCATCACCCCGATGGGGCGACCGAGCGACGCCTCGACCGAGCGGACCCGGCGGAACTTGCCGATGGCCTCGTCGAGCGAGCCGTGGGCCAGGCCGATGCGGGCCACGTCCATGCCGGCTTCGGCGAGGTCCTTGATCATCGCCTCCGACTCGGAGGCCGGACCGATGGTGGCGATGATCTTGGTGCGACGTGCCATGGCCCCCAGTGTCGCAGCCTCGCGGCCCGATTCCGCGGTGGGTTGGCAGATCTCCGCCCCCTGACCTGGACCTGTCGCGGTCAGCGGACGCCGCTGGCGGCGACCTGCAGGTGCGCGACGAGGTCGTCGAGCGACGTCCCGGCGTTGAGCCCGCTCGTGGACGGCAGCACGTAGACCGGGCTCCCGCCCAGGTCCCGCGGCTGCCAGCCGACGGTCGCCCTCCGGTCCACGGCGGCGCGCCAGCCCTGGAGGCCGACCATGGCGACGGCCTCCGGCCGCAGCCAGGCGCAGAGCGCCTCGAGGCGCACCAGCCCGGCGCGGAACTCTCCCGGCGCGACCTCGTCGGCGCGGGCCGTCGGCCGCTTCACGAGGTCGGTCATCCCGATGCGGTCGACGTGGAGGAGGTGGCGCGGGTCGCGGTCGCGCGTGGCGAGGCCGGCCCGGGCCATCGCCCGCCAGAAGCGGTTGGAGCCCGTCACGTAGCCGACCCCGGCGTCGGCGGCGTGGAGCGACGGGTTCAGGCCGCAGCAGAGGAGGCGCAGGTCCGGCCCGACGTGGTCGGGCAGGGCGCGCGCCGCGGTGGCCGTGACGTCCAGCCAGCGCCCCGCCTCGCAGCGATCGATCGAGAAGCCGGCGGCTTCGAGCACCGTGGCCAGGTGCGCGGGATCCCACCAGGTGAACAGCCGACCGGGCAGGTCGTCGGCCCCCGGCCGGGTCACCTCCTCCGAGGTCGGCGCGCCCTCGGCGCTGGGGAACAGCGTGAGGTCGAGGCGGCCGCCCGGGCGCAGCACCCGGTGCGCCTCGGCGAGCGCCGCAGGGAGCTCGGCCGCCGGCAGGTGCTGGTGCGCCTTGCTCGCCCAGATCCCGTCGAAGGACCGGTCGCCGAACGGCAGGCGGGCGAGGTCGGCCTGGACCGCCGGCGCGTGCGCGGCGGCGGCGCGGGCCATGGCCCCGGCCGCATCGACGGCGACCGCCGGGCGGCCGAGCAGGCCGAGGTGGTGGCCGGGACCGCACCCGAGATCGAGGCGGAGCCCGGCGACGGCCGACGCGAACGCCCGGGTCCGCTCCGGGCGCTGGATCCCCCGCCGCGCGGCGTACCCCTCGCCCTCGCGCTCGTAGACCTCGACCGTCGGGCGGTGCACGTCAGAAGAGCCCGGGCTGGTAGCCGCCCCCGGTGTCGGTGAGCGGCAGCCACTGCTCGCCGCCGCGGGGCCCGACCACGCGGACCTCGATCCGCTCCGCGGGGATGGCCCGCGCCCGGCCGCGGTCGTCGCGCAGGCCGATGGACCCGTCGCGCTCGCGTCGCAGCACGACGCCCTCCCGGTACCGACGGTCCGACGAGCCGAGGTACCGCACGATCTGCCCGATCTCCAGGCCCAGCTCCGCCAGGCCGTCGTCGATCGGCGAGCTCCGGCGGGCCACCGCGCTAGCGTACGGCGACCGAGCAGGAGGCGAGGCGGCGCAGATGGCGGGCACACCGAGGTTCGAGGACATCACGCCGGGTTCGGCGAGCCGGCGCGCGCCGCTCGAGGCGGCGCATCGCAGCGTGCTCATCAAGCTCTGGCTCTTCGTCGCGCTGGCCGCGTTCGGGCTCGTCATCACGGTGATCACCTACGTCGTGGCCGACGGCGGCGCCATCGTGCTCTGGTGGGGCCCGGTGGTCATCGGCGTCATCGGCGCCCTCCGCACCCTGCCCCAGCTCAGCGACGCCCGGCGGGCGCTCGACAACGTCCGCTGACCGGCCCGCCGCCTAGGCGAGGCCGCCCACGATGCGCGCCTGCAGGCGGCGCATGCCCGCGAGCCAGCGATCGGGATCGGAGGCGCGGCGCTGGTAGTAGCCCGCCACCTCGGGGTGGGGGAGGATGAGGAACCGCTCGTCGCGCAGGCCGGCCACCACGGCGTCGGCCACCTCGGCAGGCTCGATCAGGCCCTGGGCGACGACCGTCTCGACCGATGTCTCGCCGAGGGCGCCGGCGATCATGTCGGTGCGCACGCCCTGCGGGCACAGGCACGAGACCCGGATCCCGCGATCGCCGTAGGTGATGGCCAGCCACTCGGCGACCGCCACCGCGGCGTGCTTCGTGGCCGAGTAGGGCAGGTCGCCGATCTGGGTGAGCAGGCCGGCGGCGGACGCCGTCGACAGCAGGTAGCCCTCGCCGCGGGCGAGCATCGACGGCAGCACCGCCTCGGCCGCGTGCACGTGGGCCAGCACGTTGACGCCGAGGATCCGCTGCCACACCTCGTCGGAGGCCTCGACGCCCGCCGCGGTGCCGATCCCGGCGTTCGACACCATCAGGTCGATCGGGCCGAGCCGGTCCTCGACGTCGCCGACGAGGGCGCCGATCGAGGCCCGGTCGGAGACGTCGACGGCGTAGCCGACGGCTCGCTCGCCGAGCCGGGCGACGGCGAGGTCCACGTCGCGCTGGTCGAGGTCGACGACCGCCACCGCCCCCGCCCCCTCGGCCAGGAACGCCTCGGCGAGGGCGAACCCGATGCCGCGAGCGGCCCCGGTCACGACGGCGGTGCGATCGCGCAGCTCCATGGCCCGACCCTACCGATCCCCTCCGGGACGGGACGGGAGGATCAGGCCGACGCGGCCGCCTCCATCGTGGCCTGGAGGACCTCGGCGCGGTCGCCGCCCCAGGGGAGCGGCATGAGGACCGGCACGTCGACGCCGGCGTCGACGTAGGAGCGCACGGCGCCCCGCACGGCGTCGGCGCCGCCCAGCACGTCGATGGCATCGCACATCCGGTCCGAGACGGCGGCGAGGGCGCCCTCACGATCGCCGGCGGCGTGGCGGGCGCGCACCTCGTCGACCTCGTCGCCGAAGCCGGCCCGCCGGAAGCTGGCCGCGGAGGCGTCCACGACCGCGTAGGAGAAGAGGTCGCGCCGGGCCTTGTCGAGGCCGAGCTCGCGGTCGCTGGCGCCGGCGTGGACGTACGCGTAGATCTCCGCCTCGCCACCGGCGCGGACCTGCTCCACCGACCAGGCGACGTGCGAGGCCGGGAGGTAGTTGAGCAGCACCCCGTCGGCGATCTCGCCGGCGAGGCGGAGCATCGACGGTCCGAGGGCACCGATCACGATCTTCGGCCGCTTGGGCCCGAGCCGCATGCCGAGCCGGAAGCCGCGCACCCGGTAGTGGTCCCCGTCGAAGTCGACCTTCTCGCCGCTCAGGCACGCTCGCACCAGCGCGACGTACTCGCGGACGTGGCCGAGCGGGTGCTCGCCGTAGGGGACGCCGTGCCACCGGCTGGTGACCACCGGAGAGGAGATGCCGATGCCGAGGACGATGTCGGCCTCGGGGTGCAGCGCCTGGAGCGTGGCGGCGCCCATGGCGGCCACCATGGGGGTCCGCAGCTGCAGGGCGAGCACCCCGGTGCCGAGGTCGAGGCCCGGCGCCGCGGTGCCGGCGGCGGCGAGCACCGAGAACGCCTCGGGACCGGTGGTCTCCGCCGTCCAGAACGAGCGGTAGCCGAGCGCGGCCGCCTGCCGGGCGGTGTCGACCGCGAGCTGCGGGCCGAGCGGCATGAGGCTGGCGAAGGTGAAGCCGAGTCGATCGTGGGGCATGGGCCGACCCTACGCGTGCCCCTCAGAAGCTGCCGCGGGCCTCGAGGAGGTAGTCGTCGGGGGAGCGGTCCGATCCGACGGACTCGACGACCACCGTGAGGGTGCTGGCGTCGTCGTCGAAGCAGTTCGGCTCGCGCACCGACGCGGTGCCCGAGACGCCGTCGCCGCTCACCGCCGAGGCCAGCTCCTCGTCGCCGTCGAGGATGCGGACGCGCTGGCTGGCGCCCTCGGGCGCCGTGAGCGTGACGTGGACCTGGCCGTCGCAGCGGAGCTGGAAGCGGTCGTCGACCTCGAGGCGGTAGGTGTCGACGTCGTCGGCCGGGACCAGGTTGGCGCGCAGCTCGCCCTCCAGCAGGGCGCCGTCGGCCAGGCCGTCGGGCACGGCCTCGCACCCGTCGGCGGGATCCTCGTCGTAGTCGGCGAAGCCCTCGTCGCAGCGCTCGCCGTCGGTGTTGGGCGCCGGCGCCCGTCCGCACGGCTGGTAGGGGAGCGGCACGCACGCCTCGGTGGTGGAGGTGGGGGCGGTCGAGGTGGTCGGTGCTGCGGCCTCGCCGTCGCCGTCGCGCGTCGCGACGGCGAGCGCCGCCCCGACGGCCAGCACGAGCACCAGCGCGGTGACGGCGGTGGCGGGCCAGCGGCGCCGGGTCCGCCCGGGCGCTTCTCGCTGCTCGGTGCCCGCCGCGGTGCCTCCCCGCAGCGCGGCGGCCGTCGGCCGATCGGCGGGATCGCGGGCGAGCATGGTGCCGAGCAGGTTGCGCAGCGGCGACGGCAGGTCGCGCGGGATGCGCTCGGTGCGGCCCGAGACGGCCCGGAGCATCAGCACCCGGGGGTCGCCCGCGCCCCACGGGCCGGCACCGGTCGCCGCGAACAGCAGGGTGGCGCCCAGGCTGAACACGTCGGAGGCGGCCGTCACCGGTTCGCCCCGCGCCTGCTCGGGCGCCATGAACCCGGGGGTCCCCACGACCAGCTCGGTGGCCGTGAGGCCCGGCGTGGCATCGCGGTGGACGGCGACGCCGAAGTCGGCGAGGGCGGGCGAGCCCGCCGCGTCGAAGAGCACGTTGGCCGGCTTCAGGTCGCGATGGACGATGCCGAGCCGGTGGGCGGTGGCCAGCGCGTCGAGGAGGCGGTCGGCGAGCGCGAGCACCTCGTCGGGCGGGAGGGGCCCGCGCTCGGCCACGCGCTGCGCCAGGTTGCCCCCGGGGAGGTAGTCCATCACCAGCACCAGGTCGTCGCCGTCGTCCTCGACCGCGCGCAGCGGCACCACGTTCGGGTGGCGGAGCTGCTCGAGCACCTCGGCCTCGCGGCGGATCCGGGCACGGGCGGTGGCGAGCTCCTCGGGGGTGCCGTGGAGCGACAGCCGCTTGAGGGCGACCTCGTGGCCGTCGGCGTCGGTGGCGAGGTCGACCACGCCCATCCCGCCCCGGCCGATGCGGCGCACGTGCTCGTAGGTCACGCCGAGAGGGTACGGGGCGCGCCGCTCGATCCCGAGGCGTGGTCCCTCGCGTTTCGGGATCGTGAAGGTCGCGTCACCGAACGGAGACTGCGCGTGGTTCGGCATCGGACGCCGGTAAGGTGGTCCCCGTGACCGAGACTGCTGCACCGACAGAGATCGTCATCACCGAGGCCATGGCCGTCATCGACCGTGCCCTCGGCACCATGCAGAGCCGCGAGCTCGTCTCCTCCGACGAGGTCTCGGACCTGCTGCTCGACCTGCGGCTCCTGCTGGCCGGGCTCGACGCCACCGAGCTGCCCGTCGGCACCAGCGTCTAGCCGCCACCCGTCGCCGGGCCGCTTCCGCGCGCCCCGCCCAGTGCGAGGAGCTCGGCGAACGCCTCGACGATGTCGTCGCGGAGCTCGGCGGGTGCCGACACCGCCGCCCGATCCACGTGCAGGCCGAGGTTGAGCACCCCGCGGTAGCTCATGGTGGTGAGGTTCCACGCCGTGCCGGCGATGGGCCCGAGCGGGTAGTTGCCGGTGACCAGGGCACCGGCGATGTAGAGGTCGAAGGGCGCCGCCCGCACGTTCGAGGTGGCGAAGTCCACCGTCGTCACCTGTTGGCGGGCCAGGCGCACGAGCACGGGCTGGGGCAGCAGGTTCACCAGCCCCGCCATGGTCGACACCACGTTCATCGCCCGCTCGGTCTTGGTGACCGACAGGCGCTGGTGGACCTCCTCGAAGCGGGCGCGGGCGTCGGAGGCCACGGGCACCAGGACGCGCGTCGGCGTGAAGGCGTTGCCTCCGGGCGATCGATCGGTGCGGGTGCTCACCGGCATGGACATGCGGAGCTCGGCGATGCCGACGCCGTGGCGACGGTGGTAGGCGCCGGCGCCGCCGGCGGCGGCGGCGACGAAGAGGTCGTTGACGCTGCCCCCGAGCGCGGTGGCGGCGGCCTTCGCGGCCTCGAGGGGCACGTCGAACGTCTCGAGCGCCCGGTCGAGCGATCGCTCCGACCAGAGGGGCGACCGATGGCTGTCGACCACCCCGAGCTGGCGGACCAGCGATCGCGTGGTCGCCGCCGTCTCGGCGGGCAGCGCGGCGAGGAGGGACGCGACGTGCAGCGGGTCGCGGGCCCAGCCCGACGCCGTGTCGACCAGGCGGCGGGCGGCGTCCGCGTTGCGGCGGGCGAGCGTCGAGACGGCGTCGACGGCGCTCGACCAGGCCCGGCTCTCCGATGCGGGTGGCGGGCCGTCGTCCACCGGTGCGGGCTCGGGCGCGTCGCGCTCGACGTCGACGAACTCGATCGACATGCGGATGCCTCCCTTGCCGTCGGTGATCGTGTGGTGCATCTTCTGCACCATCGCGGCGCGGCCGTCGGCGAGGCCGTCGATCACCGTGAACTCCCAGAGGGGGCGGCTGCGATCGAAGGGCGTCGCGGCGGCGTCGACGGCCAGCTGGCGGACCTCTTCGTCGGTCGCGCCGTCGAGGTGGATCCATCGGAGGTGGCGGTCGAGGTCGAAGTCCGGGTCCTCCTCCCACCGCGGCGTGACGGGACCGACGCCCTCGACGCCGCGCCGGCGGAGCCTCGGCACGACCCGGGTCGCTCGCCAGAGGCGGCGTCGGAGCCGGTCGCGATCGGGCGCCCGGTCGAGGAAGGTGATGTTGGCGAACGTCGACGAGAGGACCGGGTCGGCGTCGAGGGCCCACATGAGCGCCTCGACGTCGCTCATGTGCTCGGTGGTCGTCGGCTCGCTCACCGGGTGCCTCGGGCGCCGGCCGGTGGGATCCACCGGTCGGCGAGGCGGGCGTAGGTGGTGCCGACCAGGGCGCCGGCCACGACGTCGGGCGCGTGGTGGACCTGCACGTGCACCCGGCTGGTGGCCACGATGGCGGCGAGCGACCAGTAGAGCGGGCGGAGCCGTGGGGAGCGCCGACCGAGGAGGTGGGCGGCCGCTGCCGCCGAGCTGGCGTGGCCGCTCGGGAAGCTCGAGGTCAGCGGTCGGCGCAGCGGCAGGGGGCGCTCCTCGGTGGGCTGGGGGCGCGGTCGGTGCACGAGCCGCTTGAGGCCCTGGTTGACGAGGATCGACTCGCCGAGGAGCAGGAGGCTGAAGCGCAGCGACGCGTCGGCGTCCTCGTCGCTGCGGAGCCCCTGCGCGGCGGCGATCAGCAACCAGAGCACGCTGAAGTCGCCGACCTCGGAGGCGAGGTAGAAGACCCGATCGGCGACGGGGTGGCCGCGGAAGATGCGACCCCAGGCGGCGTCGACGGCGTCGTCGAAGCGATCGACGGCGTCGGGGAGGTTGTCGCGCGTGCGACGCGGTCGGCGGGCCACGACGGGCGAGCCTACGCAGCCCCCACGGTCACTTCGACCTCCGCCTCGTGGAGCTCGGTGGCGATCGCCGCCGCCCGCTCCGCCACGACGGCGGCGGCCAGCGCGGGATCGCCGCCCTTCGCGGGGCAGTAGGCGTGGAAGCTGCACCACGAGCAGAGCGGGCCGGGCCGCGGGCGGAAGTCCTCCTTCTCGCACGCCCGCTCGATGGCCTGCCACAGCGCCCGGAGCTTGGTGCGGAGGCCGCGGATGGCCTGCTCGCTGGGCACGGTGCTGATGGTGAGCGCGTCGCCCAGGTAGAGGAGCTGGATCCGGGTGGGGAGCACCCCGAAGAGGTCCTCGCACAGGAGCGCGTAGAAGGTGACGCCGCCCAGGCGGCCCTGCTGGTGGGTGACCCCGGGGGAGCGACCGGTCTTGTAGTCGGTGACCACGAGGCCGCCGTCCTCGTCGAGCTCGAGGCGGTCGATGATGCCCCGGATCCGGATGTCGTCGACCTTCGCCTCGAGCTTGAGCTCGAGCCCCACCGGGCGGATCTGCTGCGGGTCCTCGATCTCGAAGTACCGCCGCACCAGGCGGCGGGCGTCGGCCAGGAACGAGGCCTCGGCCGCGTCGTCGAGCTCGAGGCCCACGAGGTCGGGATCGTCGCGCAGCTCCTCGAGGGCCCGATCGAGATCCACCAGCGCGGCGTCGACGGTGCGATCGGCCGGCTCGCGCTCGAAGAGGTGCTCGAGGGCGAGGTGGACGAGGGTGCCCTTGGTGGCGGCCACCGTCGGCGCCTCGGGGAGCTGGTCGATCGCCGAGAAGCGGAAGGCGAGGGCGCAGTCCGAGAACGACGACACCTTGGAGGGCGACAGCGTGACGGGGAGCTCCAGAGCCATGCCCCGACGGTACCCAACCCCCCTGACAGCGGAGGGCGATGCCGCCGGTACGGTGGCCGGGTGGCCGACCTCGACGACCTCCTCGCCGCCAACGCGGCGTTCTACGCCGCCTTCGAAGCGCGAGACCTCGACGCCATGTCGGAGATCTGGTCGCACGAGGACCACGTGGCGTGCACGCACCCCGGCTGGGCCACGCTGCGGGGGTGGGCGGCGGTGGCGTCGTCGTGGTTCGCCCTCTTCCAGGGCGAGGGCTCGATGCAGTTCATCCTCACGGCGGTGGCGGGCCACGTGGAGGGCGACGTGGGCTGGGTCACCTGCGACGAGAACCTGCTGGCCGGCCCGCAGGCCCAGACCGTCGCCGCCACCAACGCCTTCGTCCGGGTCGACGGTGGGTGGCGCCTGGTCCTGCACCACGGCTCGGCCGTCGTCGGGGCCTGATCGGCCCGGCTCCGCGCCCGGCGACGCCCTACGCTGCGGCCGGGATGGGAGCGGGGAGCAGCACCGAGGTCGAGGAGCCGGCCGATGAGCCGATCGACGGGCGCACCGCGCGAGCGCTGCGCACGAAGGACGCCATCGTCGAGGCCTGCCTCGGCCTGATCGACGAGGGCGACCTCCGCCCGACGGGGCCCGCATCGCCGAGCGTGCCGGCGTGTCCGTGCGGTCGATCTTCCAGCACTTCGACGACCTCGATGCCCTCTTCGCCGCCGTCGGCCAGCGGGTGGTGGTGCGGATCGGCGGGATCATCGCCCACATCGACCCGAGCACGCCGCTCCACGATCGGGTCGGCACGTTCGTGCACCAGCGCGCCGCCGTGCTCGAGTCGCTCACGCCGGTGCTGCGCGCGCGCTCGTCCACGCCGCGTCGTCCGAGGTCATCCGCGGCCAGTTCGAGCAGGGCCACCAGTTCCTGCGGCTCCAGGTGGCGCAGGTGTTCGCCCCCGAGGTCGCCGCCGCGCCGAGGGCGACCTCCTCCTGCACGGGCTCGTCGTGGCGCTGTCGTGGACGACGTGGGACCTCCTGCGGGCGGCCCAGGAGCAGTCGGTGGCCCAGGCCCGGGCGGTGGTGACGCTGATGGTGCGCTCGCTGCTCGGCACCGTCGCCGACCCCTGGTAGCGCAGCTCAGGCGGTCCGCACCGACCCGCCGCGGCGGGCATCGCCCGCGCCGTCGCGGCCCGGGGCCACGGCGTGCACGCCCCCGAAGTACATGCTCGGCGCCGGCCACTCGTTCACCGGCGCCACGGCGCGCAGGGCATCGAGCACGTCGGGCGCCAGCCCCGGTTCGACCTCGAGGTGGTCCTCGTCCCAGTGGATGCGCGGCGCCCGCACGGCGTCGTCGAGCGGGGACCCGTGGTCGAGCACGGCGGTGAGCACCTGGAGGAGCGCGGAGCGGATGCGCTTCGAGCCGCCGCTGCCCAGCGCGAGCTCCACGCCGCCGTCGCCATCGAGCACGAACGTGGGCGACATCATCGAGGCGGCGCGCTGGCCCGGCGGTGCCGCGTGGAAGCCGTCGGGGTGGAGGTCGTCCTCGCCGAGCATGTTGTTGCAGGCGATGCCGGTGCCGGCGATCACGTCGCCCGAGCACTCCCCGTTCGAGCTCGTCATGGCGGCGACGTTGCCCTCGCCGTCGGCCACCGTCACGTGGGTGGTGCCGCGGTCCACCCGGGGCCGCTGCTCGGGATCGTCGCCGAGGTCGCCGCGGAGCGCCGCGAGGACCTCCGGGTGGCCCGCCGCGCGATCGCGGTCCACGCCGGCCATCGTGCGCTGGAGCTGGAGGGCGCGCGCCACGGGATCGGTCGGCGCCGACCCCTCGGCCTCGATCCGGCGCAGCGCCAGGCCGAGGAGCGCCCCGCCGAAGGTGGGCGGCGGGTTGGTGGCGATCCGCCGTCCCCGGTAGGGGAAGGACAGCGGGTCCCGCTCGATCACCTGGTAGGCCGCCAGGTCGTCGCGGGTGATGAGGCCGCCACCGGCGGCCAGCTGCTCGACGAGGCGATCGGCGAGCTCGCCGCCGTAGAAGGTGGCGCGGGGATCGGCGGCGACGGCCTCCAGGAAGTCGGCGAGGTCGGGGTTGCGCAGCACGTCGCCCTCGCGGAGCAGCGCGCCCCCGGGCAGGAAGATCGCCCGGCTCCCGGCGGTGCGGGCGAGGATCGGCTCGAGCAGCTGGAGGTCGAGCGCCTGGGTGGCCGACACGGCCACGCCCTGGCGGGCCAGGTGGATGGCGGGCGCCACCACCTCGCGCAGCGGGGCCCGACCGAGCCGGCGGTGGACGTGGAGGAGCCCGGCGAGCACCCCCGGGACCGCCACCGAACCGGGACCGCAGTGGAACGCCTGCTCCGCGGCCGCGAAGCGGACGCGCACCTCCTCGAACACCGGCTCGGGTGCGGCATCGCCGCGGCCGCGGCCGGGGGTGTCGACGAAGAAGTCGAACAGCACATCCGCGCCCGACGCGCGAGCGAGCAGGAAGCCACCGCCGGCGAGGCTGGTGAACCCCGGTTCGCACACGGTCGACGCGAAGCCGGCGGCGACGATGGCGTCGAAGGCGTTGGCGCCGTCGGCCAGCAGGTCGGCGGCCGCGTCGGCGGCCCGTTCGTGGCCGGCGGCGACGATGGCGCGGGCGGAGCTCACGGGCGGCGATCGTACGGGTCGCCCGTGCGCCCGCCCCAAGCGGTGCGCTCGGCCGCTACGAGGTGACGACCGCGTTGATCGCCGCGGCGAGCACGTTGCCCGTGTTGCGCATGCCCGCCGCGTTCGGGTGCACGGGTGCGGCATCGGTCGTGGGCACGATCGCCTCGACCCACTTCGACGACGAGCACATGTCGTGGCCGATGCTCGACGTCGCCGTGTCCACGTAGGTCGCTCCGTTGGCGATCGCTCGGGCCTTCAGCATGGCGTTGAGCTTCTTGGCCACGCCCCGCAGGTAGGTGATGTCGCCCGAGACGATCGGCACCACCGGCCAGCAGCCGCTGCCGGTCTCGGGGATGATCGTCGGGTAGCCGACCACGAAGATCTTCGCGTTCGGCGCCCGCTTCTTGGTCTCGACGAGGACCTTGTCGATCTTGGGTGCGGTCGCGTCGATCTTGTTGGCCAGGGCGTCGACGCCGTTGACGACGTAGTCGCCCTTGCAGCCGCTCGAGAACGGGTCGAGCGTGGCGCAGTTCTTGACGATGCTCGAGAAGCCGATGTCGTTGCCACCGATGCCGATGGTCACGACCTTGGTGTTGGCGTTCAGGGCGTTGAACTGCGGCGGGTTCGGGCCGGGCGTGACGCCCTGCTCCTCGAAGAAGTCCGAGGTGGTGGCACCCGAGCAGGAGACGTCGACGAACTTGGCCGCCTTGATCTGCGGCTTGGCGATCCGGGGGTAGTTCCGGTCCGAGCGCAGGCAGCCGAGCGGCTCGAGCGACTGGTTCAGGATCAGCGGCCCGGCGGTGTAGCTGTCGCCGAGCGCGACGTACGTGTCGGGCGCCGGCTCGCACGAGGTCAGGCCCAGCCCGACCACGGCGGCGAGCGCCACGGCGCCGATCGACAGGCGACGGATGCGGTGCACCTTCATGTTCTCCCCCGAGGTGTCGCGACCGCCCCTCCGGACGACGGCACCGGTCGTCGAGCGTAGACCGCGAGGCGGCCGGACCGGAGCGATCGTGGCGCTCCCTATGCTCGGGAGCCACCACCGACGACAGGGGACGCTGATGGCTGGTTGGAACTACGCCGAGATCTGGGAGGTCATCGCCGGCAAGATCCCGGACGCGCCGGCGCAGATCCAGGGCGACCGCACCTACACCTGGCGCCAGTTCGACGAGCGGGCCAACGGCGTGGCCCACACCCTGCTCGCGGCCGGCGCGGCGGAGCAGGACAAGGTCGCCCAGTACCTCCACAACTGCCCCGAGTACCTCGAATCCATGTACGCGGCGTGGAAGGCCGGCCTGGTGCCGATCAACACCAACTACCGCTACGCCGACGACGAGCTGGCCTACCTGTGGACCAACGCTGACTGCGTCGCCGTGGTCTTCCACGGCACCTTCGCCGAGACCATCGAGCGCATCCGCGACCGCGTGCCCCTCGTGCGCACGTGGCTGTGGGTCGACGACGGGTCGGGCGCCTGCCCGAGCTGGGCCACGCCCTACGAGGACGCCGCGGCCTCGCACCCCGAGCGGGTCGCGGCGCCCTGGGGTCGCGACGGCGACCACCTCTACATGCTCTACACGGGCGGCACCACGGGCATGCCCAAGGGCGTCATGTGGCGCCAGGACGACCACATCCGCAACATCATCGCCAGCGGCACGAACCCCCGCTACGGAGAGGACCCGGTCGACTACTCGGTGCCGGCCGAGCTGGTGCAGGGCCCGGGGTTCGTCAGCGTCCCGGCGTGCCCGCTCATGCACGGCACCGGGTGCATGACCCAGCTGATCGTGCTGTCGGGCGGCGGGTGCGTGATCACGCTCGAGAGCCGCCACCTCGACATCGAGGAGCTGTTCGACACCGTCGAGCGCTACGGCGCCAACACCACGGCGATCGTGGGCGACGCGTTCGCCAAGCCGATGCTGCGCGCGCTCGACGCCGAGCCCGAGCGGTGGGACCTCTCGAGCCTGTTCGTGATCGCCAGCTCCGGGGTCATGTTCTCCGAGGTGTCGAAGCAGGGCCTGCTGCGCCACCTGCCCCAGGCGATGATCGTCGACGCCTTCAGCTCGTCGGAGGCCGTGGGCATGGGCCAGTCGGTGTCGTCGGCCACCGGCGGCGCCCACACCGCGAAGTTCACGCTCGGGCAGAACACCAAGGTGTTCACCGAGGACCTGCGGGAGGTGCAGCCGGGCTCGGGCGAGATCGGCAAGGTGGCCGTCGGCGGCCACCAGCCCATCGGGTACTACAAGGACGAGGAGAAGACGGCGGCCACGTTCCTCACCGTCGACGGCAAGCGGTACTCGGTGCCCGGCGACTTCGCCACCGTCGAGGCCGACGGGACCATCACCCTGCTGGGCCGTGGGTCGGTGTGCATCAACACCGGCGGCGAGAAGGTGTTCCCCGAGGAGGTCGAGGAGGTGCTGAAGATCCACGACGCCGTGCACGACGCGGTCGCGGTGGGCGTGCCCGACGAGAAGTTCGGCGAGGCGATCACCGCCGTCGTGGAGCTCGCCCCCGACGTCGAGCTCGACGAGGCCGACCTGATCGCCCACGTGAAGGGCCACCTCGCGCACTACAAGGCCCCGAAGCGCTGCCTCGCCATCGACACCATCGGTCGAGCCCCCAACGGCAAGGTCGACTACAAGCGGCTCAAGCAGTACGCCAAGGACGCGCTCGGCATCGCCGGGTGACCGCCCGTCGGCGCCCGGCGCGCCGGTTCGCCCGCCTCCCATCGGCCGCTCTACCGTGAGCGGCCCCAGCCCATCCCCTTCAGGAGCAACGGAACCCATGGCTGATCTCGGTTACGACGGCAAGGTCGCGGTCATCACCGGCGCCGGTGGCGGCCTCGGCCGCTCGCACGCGCTGGAGCTCGCCAAGCGCGGCGCGCTGATCGTGGTCAACGACCTCGGCGGCTCGGTCGACGGCCAGGGCGGGTCGCACACCGCGGCCCAGCAGGTGGTCGACGAGATCAAGGCGGCCGGCGGCGAGGCCGTCGCCAACTACGACTCGGTGGCCACCGCCGAGGGCGGCAAGGCGATCATCCAGACCGCCATCGACACCTTCGAGCGCATCGACATCGTGATCAACAACGCCGGCATCCTGCGCGACGCGGCGTTCAAGAACATGACCCCCGAGCTGCTCGAGCCGGTGATCGACGTGCACCTGAAGGGCGCCTTCTACGTCACCCAGGCTGCGTGGCAGCACATGCGCGACCAGAACTACGGCCGCATCGTGAACACGTCGTCGGCCGCCGGCATCTTCGGCAACTTCGGCCAGACCAACTACGGCGCCGCCAAGGCGGGCCTGGTGGGCCTCACCCGCGTGCTCGCCGTCGAGGGCGCCAAGAACAACATCAAGGCCAACGCCATCGCGCCGGTGGCCAAGACCCGCATGACCGAGGACCTCCTCGGCCCCATGGCCGACAAGCTCGACCCGGCCTTCATCACCCCGGTGGTCGCCTGGCTGGCCCACGAGGACTGCCCGGTCAGCGGCGAGGTCTACAGCTGCGGCGGCGGCCACGTGGCCCGCATCTTCACGGGCGTCACCCAGGGCTGGACCGACACCGAGAGCCTCACCGTCGAGGACATCCGCGACCACTTCGACGAGATCCGCGACGAGGACGGCTACGCCGTGCCCGCCAACCTCACCGAGGAGCTCATGGGCACCCTGAAGGCGCTCGGCGGCTGATCGCCTCCCGCTCGACCCCACCGCCCCCTCGCCCGGCCCGCCGGTCCCCGAGGGGGCGGTGGCGCGTCCGGGCTACGGTCCGCGCTCGATGGACTTCGAGCTGCCCCCCGACGACGACCCCCGCCGCCTCTCCGTGCGAGCCTGGCTGGCCGAGCACCGCGCGCCGTCGGGACGAGAGCTGGCCGAGGCCGGCTACGTGGCCCCGCACTGGCCCGAGCCGTGGGGCCTCGCCGCCGATCCCATCCACCAGCTGATCATCGACGACGAGCTGCGGGCCGCCAAGGTCAAGCGCCCGTCGAACCAGATCGGCATCGGGTGGGCGGGCCCGACGCTGATCCACGCCGGGTCCGAGGAGCAGCAGCAGCGGTACCTGCCCGGCATCCTCTCGGGCGAGGAGATCTGGTGCCAGCTCTTCTCCGAGCCCGAGGCCGGCTCGGACCTGGCCAACCTCGGCACCCGGGCGGTGCGCGACGGCGACGAGTGGGTGGTGAACGGGTCGAAGATCTGGACCTCGCTCGCCCAGTTCTCGCGGTTCGGCATCCTGATCGCCCGCACCGACCCCGACGCTCCCAAGCACCAGGGGATCACCTACTTCGTGTGCCCGATGGACGCGCCGGGGGTGGAGATCCGGCCGATCATCGAGATGACCGGCGGCCACACGTTCAACGAGGTGTTCCTCACCGACGTGCGCCTGCCCGCCGACGCGGTGGTGGGCGAGGTCGACCGGGGATGGGCGCTCGCCAAGGTGACCCTCGGCAACGAGCGGGTGAGCCTCTCCTCGGGCGGCGCGCTGTGGGGGCTGGGACCGACCGGTGCCGACCTGCTCGACCTCGTGCGAGCACAGGGCGGGGTCGCCGATCCCCACCTGCGCCAGCGCCTCGCGGCGGTCCACACCACCGAGGAGATCCTCCGGCTGATCCGCCTGCGGACGGTCTCGGCGATGGTCCGCGGCGAGGCGCCCGGGCCGGAGGCGTCGATCCGCAAGGTCATGGCCGACGAGCACGGCCAGGCGATCATGGCGCTGGCCATGGACCTCGCGGGCACCGCCGCCCTCGGTGCCGGGGCCGGACCGCTCGGGGTCGACGACCCCACCTGGGCCTACGGCTACCTGTTCTCGCCGGCGCTCACGATCGGCGGCGGCACGGGCGAGGTGCAGCGCAACATCCTCGCCGAGCGGGTGCTCGGGCTGCCCCACGACCTCGACGTCGAGGCCGGCAAGGCGTGGAACGAGCGCACCTCGGCCTGACCCGGCTGCACCGGCACCCGTAGGATCGGCGGACCATGGCCGAGCCCACCCCCACCTCCGATGCGCCCAAGCGCTACGTGGTGCGGACGTTCGGGTGCCAGATGAACGAGCACGACTCGGAGCGGATCGCCGGGCTGTTCGATGCCGACGGCATGGAGGCCACCGACGACGTGGAGGCCGCCGACGTGGTGGTGCTGAACACGTGCTGCATCCGCGAGAACGCCGACAACAAGCTCTACGGCACGCTCGGGCACCTCAAGTCGCTCAAGGACCGCCGGCCGGGCATGGAGATCGTGGTGTCGGGCTGCCTCGCCCAGAAGGACCGCGAGTCCATCCGCGAGCGGGCGCCCCACGTCGACCTGGTGTTCGGCACCCACAACGTGCACCGCGCCGTCGACCTGCTGCACCGCAGCCGCGAGGAGGGGCCGCTCACCGAGATCCTCGAGGCCACGGTGGCCGACGACCACGAGCTGTTCCCGTCCGCGATGCCGGCGCGGCGAGCTCGGCCACGCCGCGTGGGTCACGATCCAGATCGGCTGCGACAACTCCTGCGCCTTCTGCATCGTCCCGGCGGTGCGCGGCGAGGAGATCTCGCGCCCCTTCGACCGCCTGGTCGACGAGGTGCGCCGCCTGGCGGCCGAGGGCGTCACCGAGGTGACGCTGCTCGGCCAGAACGTGAACTCCTACGGCCGCGACCTCACCCTGGCGGCCCACCAGGCCGGCGAGGCCGTGCGGGTCCGGCCGCTCTTCGCCGACCTGCTGCGCGAGGTGGGGGCGGTGGAGGGGATCCGCCGCGTCCGCTACACGAGCCCGCACCCCAAGGACCTGCGGCCCGAGACGATCGCTGCGATGGCCGAGACGCCGGCGGTGTGCGAGCACCTCCACCTGCCGGTGCAGTCCGGCAGCGACCGGATCCTCGCCGCCATGCACCGGGGCTACACGGCCGAGCGGTACCTCGACAAGCTCGCGGCGGCCCGATCGGCCATCGACGACCTCGCCGTCACCACCGACCTCATCGTCGGCTTCCCCGGCGAGACCGAGGCGGACTTCGAGGGCACCCTCGCGCTGGCCGCGGCCGCCGAGTACGACTCGGCGTACACCTTCATCTACTCCCCGCGTCCGGGCACCGAGGCGGCCGAGCTGGTCGACCGCTTCGTCGATCCGGCGGTGGTGGGGGAGCGCTTCGAGCGGCTGCGTGCCGTGATCGAGCGCAGCGCCCTGCGCCGCCACGAGGCTCGGGTGGGGCGCATCGAGGAGGTCGTCGTGGAGGGCCCGTCGCGCAAGGACCCGAGCGTGACCACCGGCCGCACCCGCCAGAACAAGCTCGTCCACTTCGCCGCAGGCACGCCGCTGCGGGTGGGCACCTACGCCCAGGTCGAGGTGACGAGCGCGGCGCCCCACTTCCTGCGGGGCGTGCTCGTCGAGGTCACCGCGCCGGCGGTGCATCGGACGCGCATCCCCGTCGCCGCCGGCTGAGCGCTGGCCCGGCGAATTCCCGCCCCCTACCCTCCGGCCATGGCCACCTGGGGCGCCTTCGCCGACGCCGATCCCGAGCTCGCGTCGAACGCCCTCACCCTGCTCACGCAGTTCGGTCCGGGGCTCGGGTTCCTGGCCACCGTGCGGGCCGATGGCGGGCCTCGGCTCCACCCGATCTGCCCGGTGGTGGCCGACGGGCAGCTGTGGGCGTTCATCATCGAGGCCTCCCCGAAGTGCGCGGACCTGCGGCGTGACGGACGGTTCGCCCTCCACGCGTTCCCGCCCGAGGCGGTGGACGACGAGCTGGCCATCACCGGGACCGCTGCGGAGGTGACCGAGGCCGCGCCGGGCGACGAGCTCTGGCGGCGGCTGCAGGCCGCGACGGAGGCCCACGTCGGCGTTGACGGCGAGGTGCTGTTCCGACTCGAGCTCGAGTCGGTGATGGTGGCCACCTACGCGTCCCGCGGCGCCTTCCCGCCCGCCTACCGCACCTGGCGGCCTCCGGCGTGAGGGCCGACGATCTCGTCCCGCTTACACGCTGGCGCTCGATCGAGGTCCTCGGGCCGGGCCCGGTCGCCGCCGCTCGAGCCTCCACCGATGGCTGAGCACCGCCTCCTGCCCGCCGGCGCCTCGCCGCCCCTCGCCATCGTCGGCACCACGGCGTCGGGCAAGTCGTCGCTGGCCCTGGCACTCGCCCGGCACCGCGGGGACGTGGAGCTGGTGTCGGTCGACTCCATGCAGGTGTACCGGGGGATGGACATCGGCACGGCCAAGCCCACGTCGGTCGAGCAGGCCGAGGTCCGCCACCACGTGATCGACCTGGTCGAGCCGACGGAGACCTTCGACGTGCGCCGGTTCCAGCTGGCGGTGGCCGAGGCCCTGGCCGACATCGCCCGCCGCGGCCGCCGCGCTGTGCTCGTGGGCGGGACCGGGCTCTACCTCCAGGCGGTGATCGACGGCTTCGAGATCCCCGGGCAGTTCCCCGAGGTCGCAGCCGACCTGGCCGCCGAGCCCGACACCGTGGCGCTGCACGCTCGGCTGGTCGCGCTCGACCCGCTCGCCGCCGCCCGCATGGAGCCCAGCAACCGGCGTCGCGTGGTGCGCGCGCTCGAGGTCACGCTCGGGAGCGGGCGGCCGTTCTCGTCGTTCGGCCCCGGGGTCGACGCCTACGGCGCCACGCCGGTGCGCCAGGTGGGGATCCGCCTGCCCGTCGAGGTCGTCGCCGCCCGGATCGAGGCCCGCTACGCCGAGCAGCTGGCCGACGGCTTCCTCGCCGAGGTCGAGGCGCTCCACGCCGGACCGCCCCTCAGCCGCACCGCGGCGCAGGCGCTCGGCTACCGCGAGCTGCTGGCCCACCTCGACGCTCGCGCCGCGGGTCGTGAGCACCCCACGCTCGACGAGGCGCTCGACGAGGCCGTCCGTCGCACCCGAGCCTTCGCCCGCCGGCAGCGGGCCTGGTTCCGCCGCGACCCCCGCATCGCCTGGCTCGACGCGGCGCAGGACCCGGCCGAGCGCCTCGACGAGCTGATCGCCGCAGCCGACGACCACTGGGGCGGCGGGGCGGTGGGCTCGCCGAACCGGTGAGCAGATCTCGCGGCGAGGGCGCGGCTCCTGCTCACGGTGGCCGGGGCGACGCCCGCGCGCCCGGACGGACGGCCGAGCACGGAGGGGGAGCGGGAGGTACCGTCCGCGGCCATGGCTGCGCACCCGGACTTCGACCCCATCGCTTCGCCCACGACCCCGATCGCCGATCACCGCGAGCCGGCGTTCGTGCACCCCGCCGACGTGGAGGCGGCGCAGGGCAAGCTCGACGGCTTCACCAACCGCCACGGCGGCAAGCAGCCCAACGTCCTCGTGATCCTCATGGACGACGTCGGCTGGGGCGACTTCGGCTGCTACGGCGGCGGGGTGGCGGTGGGCGCCCCCACGCCGAACATCGACGCGCTCGCCCGGCGGGGCATGCAGCTCACGAGCGCGTACAGCGAGCCCAGCTGCACCCCGAGCCGGGCGACCCTGCTCACCGGCCGCATGCCGATGCGCCACGGCCTCCAGCGGCCCCCGATGTACGGCGAGCCGGGCGGGCTCGAGGGCGAGATCACCCTGGCGGAGATGCTCAGCGAGCGGGGCTACGTCACCCAGTGCGTCGGCAAGTGGCACCTCGGCGAGAACGCGGGCAGCCAGCCTCAGCACGTCGGCTTCGACGACTTCTACGGCTTCCTGTCGGTGAGCGACATGTACACCGAGTGGCGCGACCCGTACTTCTTCCCCGAGATCGTGTACTCGAAGGCCCGCACCGAGTGGGTCGAGAACCAGCCGTTCAACAAGTCGTTCGTGCACGCCACCCGCGGCGGCGAGCTCGAGGAGGTGGAGGAGGTCACCATCCCGGTGCTCTCCGAGCTCGACCAGCGGTGGTGCGCCTACTCCGAGGACTTCCTGCGGCGCATGGGGGAGGGCGACGCGCCCTGGTTCCTCTACCACAACACCCGCGGCGCCCACTTCGACAACTACCCGCACGAGGACTTCCTGGGGAAGAGCCCCGGCAAGCACCCGTACAAGGACACGATCGTCGAGCTCGACGAGATCGTGGGCCGCCTGGTCCGCACCCTCGAGGAGACCGGCCAGCTCGAGGACACCATCATCATGGTCACGTCCGACAACGGGCCCGAGATGGAGACGTGGCCCGACGCGGCCTACACGCCGTTCCGCTGCGCCAAGGGATCCACGTGGGAGGGGGCGTCCGCGTCCCGTTCGTGGTGGCGTGGCCCGGGATGATCGAGGCCGGGCGCGTGAGCGACGGCATCTTCGACTTCAACGACATCGTCCCGACCTGCATGGCGCTCGCCGGCCGAGCGACGCCCTGCCCTCGGACCGCTTCCTCGACGGCATCGACCAGACGAGCTTCCTGCTCTCGCCCGACGGTGCCAGCAACCGGAAGTACCACTACTACTGGCTCGGCCAGTCGTTCTCGGCGCTGCGGTGCGGCGAGTACAAGTTCGTGATGAACGGCGTGGGCGACGACCCGATCAGCCAGCACGACGTCCACGGCACCGGCGGGTTCAGCGGCGTGGTGCAGAAGTACCCCTACGGGCGGCTCTACAACCTGTACCTGGATCCGAAGGAGTCGCACTCCTACATGATCCGCAAGCTCGCCTACCAGGAGGCACTGGTGGGCCAGGTGGGCAAGCACCTGCGCACCTTCGCCAAGTACCCGGCGAAGCTGATCGTCGGCATCAACGTCTGATCGGTCGGGCGTGGGTTGCGATGCGGTCGGTCAGGGCGCCGGGAGGACGTGGAGGACGTAGGCGTCGGTGGTGGTGGTGCCGAGGGCGTTGGTGAAGTGGACGCGGGTCTGCCAGCCGTCGGCTTCGATGGGGGCGAAGATGTCGACGGAGACGGTGGTGCGGTCGCCGGTGGTGGTGACGTTGGCGTCGGGGACCTCGAACCAGTGGGTGCCGTCGGGTGAGAACTCGAAGGTGGCGGTGGGGCGGGTGAGCCGGTGGCGGAGAAGGTCATGACGATGGGGTCGCCGTCGTTGACGTAGCCGGGTTGGACGACGGGGTCGGCGGTGGGGCGGTGCCGACGTGGAGGACGTAGGCGTCGGTGGTGGTGGTGCCGAGGGCGTTGGTGAAGTGGGCGCGGGTCTGCCAGCCGTCGGCTTCGATGGGGGCGAAGATGTCGACGGAGACGGTGGTGCGGTCGCCGGTGGTGGTGACGTTGGCGTCGGGGACCTCGAACCAGTGGGTGCCGTCGCCGGTGAGAACTCGAAGGTGGCGGTGGGGGCGGGTGAGCCGGTGGCGGAGAAGGTCATGACGATGGGGTCGCCGTCGTTGACGTAGCCGGGTTGGACGACGGGGTCGGCGGTGGGGGCGGTGCCGACGTGGAGGACGTAGGCGTCGGTGGTGGTGGTGCCGAGGGCGTTGGTGAAGTGGGCGCGGGTCTGCCAGCCGTCGGCTTCGATGGGGGCGAAGATGTCGACGGAGACGGTGGTGCGGTCGCCGGTGGTGGTGACGTTGGCGTCGGGGACCTCGAACCAGTGGGTGCCGTCGGGTGAGAACTCGAAGGTGGCGGTGGGGGCGGGTGAGCCGGTGGCGGAGAAGGTCATGACGATGGGGTCGCCGTCGTTGACGTAGCCGGGTTGGACGACGGGGTCGGCGGCGGGGGCGGTGCCGACGTGGAGGACGGCGATCGGGGTGGTCGCGGAGAAGCGCATCCCGTTCGACAGGTAGGCGCGCACCTGGAGGCCGTCGTCTTCAGCGATCACCTCGGGGATCGTGAAGGTCGGGCCGGTCTGGCTGACCCGGGTGAACGAACTCGACCCAGCCGATGCGACGTCCCATCGGATCGTGGGGGCCGGGTTGCCGAGCGCCGCCACCGTGAAGGTGGCCGACTCGCCCGGACGAACGGCGACGTCCTGCGGCGGAGCGGTGACGATCGGGGAGTAGCGCACGTTGAAGGACGCGGACGCGCTGGTGGTCGTCCCGTACCCGTTCGCGAACACCGCCCGGATCTCGGCGTCGTCGAAGGACCGGTCGACGCCCGTCATCGAGAGGCTGCTGCTGATCATGCCGTTCGCCGAGGAGGTCGCGGCACCGGAGACGTTCGTCCAGGTCGTGGCGCCGACCTTGCGCACCTGCCAGGTCACCGTGCCCGGCTGCCCGCTGGCGACGGCGGTGAACGAGGCCTTCTGGGCGCCCGCCGGGGGGCAGCCGAACCCGCCGAAGCACGGCCAGGTCTCGCCGTAGACGGACACGTCGCTCGGGGCCGTGACCACGACCGGGGTGTACGACCGGATGGAGGCCCAGTCCGTGGTCCGCACGTCGGACCCGACGGCGAAGACGGCTCGCAGCTCGGAGCCCAGGTCGTCGGCCTGCACCGTGAGCGTGTAGGTCGAGCTGGTCGTCGAGCCCGTGATCGTCGTCGTCGGCGGTAGGGGTGCGGCGGTCACGACGCCCTCGGCGTCGCGCCGCTCCCAGGACACCGTGGGTGGCGTGGTTCCCAGCGCTTCGGCGGT
Source organism: Acidimicrobiales bacterium (assembly GCA_041394165.1). Taxonomy (GTDB): domain Bacteria; phylum Actinomycetota; class Acidimicrobiia; order Acidimicrobiales; family Iamiaceae; genus Aquihabitans. The sequence goes on along the minus strand of JAWKIT010000004.1, from coordinate 36,811 downwards.
CAGCTCGACCGGGCTGCCGATGGCGGCGATGGCGGAGGACGGGTGCTGGGTCACCGCGAGCGGCTGCGGCGACGCGACCGTGAGGGTCCACGGGGCCGTGGTGTCGGTTCCGAACTCGTTGGTCCACGTGGTGCGGACGAGGCTCGTCGACAGGACGCGAAGGCTCGCGGTCGACGAGGTGTTGGGTCGTCCGGCGGTGACCGAGTCGTGGGGGACCGTCTGCCACGTGGTGCCTCCGTCGCTCGACACCTCCCAGGTGGGCGTCGGCGCTGGGTACCCCTTGGTGGCCGCGGTGGCCGCCACGGGCTGGCCGGCGACCGCGGCGCGGTCGGGCAGGTTGCTCGCGAGTGGCGGGCCCTGCACCGTGACGGCGACGGTTGACGTGGTCAAGCGCCCGCCGGCGTAGGTGATGGTCGCCAGGTAGCGGGTGGCGTCGTCCGCCTGATCGAGCGGCGGGGTGGTGTACGTGCCTGACGTCGCCCCGGGGATCTCGCTCATCGAGTGCCCGGGGGCGCCCGATGACCACTGGACCGTGGCGTTCGGATCTGAGGTGGCGACGCTGAACGTGGCGCTCTCGCCCACCTGGACCGTCATCGGCTGCGGTGCCACCGTGATCGTCGGCGTGACGGCGGGCGAGATCGTGAACGGGTCGGAGGTGGCGGACCCGGACGCGTTCGTCACCACGGCGCGGAAGGAGGATGCGAAGTTCGTGGCGTTGCCGGAGAACGACAGCGACAAGCCGTAGTGGCCCGGCTGGTTCGGCACGGTCCCGTAGCCGCCGTTGACGTGGTGCGTCCAGGTCGCTCCGCCGTCGGTCGAGCGCTCCCAGTGGACGTCGAGCAACGGCCCGCCGCTGGTGAAGTCGCCCCTGATGGAGACGCTCTGCCCGGGCAGGACCACGGCCGAGGCCGGTTGCGTCGTGATCACCGGGGCCTGCTGGGTGTACACGGTGGTCGAGGCCGTCACGCCGCCCGCGCCGTTCGACACGCTCACGGAGTACAGGATGCCGAGGGGATCCTCGGCCAGGGGCGGGGTCGTGTAGCTGAAGCCGGTCGCGCCGGGGATCGTCGTCCAGACGCCGTCCAGCTTGGCGCTCCACTTGACCGTCGGGGTCGGGTAGCCCGTCGCCGCCACGGTCAGGGTGACCTGGCTGCCGACGAGTGCGGTCTGCGGCGGCGTCAACGAGGTGATGGTGGGCTTCTCCTCGACGGTCAACCTGGTCCAGGAGGTGGTGGTGGCCCCCGATTCGTTGGTGAACACCGCGCGGTATCGGTTGTCGTCGTCGGCGACGGTCGGCGTGAGGTCGAGCGTCGTGGTCCGCCGCCCCTCAGGGGCGCGTGGAGCGGTGCTCGTCGCCCCGGGGATGTCGGCGAAGGATGCGCCGCCGTCCGTCGACCGCTGCCACTGGACCGACGGGGCGGGCGAGCCGGCAGCGACCGCGGTGATGGATGCCGAGGTGCCCACCTTGGCCACGAGGTTCGCAGGAGGCTGCGTCACGATCCCCGGCGGCCCGGTGACCGAGACCACCACGGGCGTGGTCGTGACGCTCCCGGCGCTGTTCGTGAACACGGCTCGGTAGCGGTAGCCCGTCTCCGTGGAGGCGAGCGCACGGGCATAGGTCGTCGAGGTGGCCTCCGGGATGGCTTGGTAGGTGGCGCCGTCGTTGTCGGAGACCTGCCAGAGCACGGTCGGCGTCGGCGTCCCCGACGCAGCCGCCGTGAACACCGCCGTCGCGCCCGACGCGATGGTGACGGGCTCGGGCTGGAGGGTGATGACCGGAGCCGCTTCGGCCGCCGCGATGCCCGCTGGCGACGCCACCAGGGCGGTCGTCACCAGCAGCCCGAGGGCCGCCGCCATCGCGATCGACCGTCGCCTCCTCGCCATCCCCCGCCGGTGCGCCATCGTGGTGCCTCCCCGGAGCGAGTCGCTCCCGCCCATCCCGTGGGTCAGCGTAGGTGCTCAGGGCTGCGAGAACGAGGGAAACACGTCGGCATCGGTGGCCGCGGCTGCGAGACTGGCGGACCATGACCTTCCGGCTCACGAAGCACCACGGCCTCGGCAACGACTTCCTGGTGCACCTCACCGACGATGCCGCCGCGTTCGACGATCGCGCGGCGTGGGTCGAGCGCGCCCGGCGGTGGTGCGATCGCCATCGCGGCGTCGGAGCCGATGGCCTGCTGGTGGGCCTCCACGGACCCGCAGCCGGCGACGTCGACCTGGCGATGCTGCTCGTCAACGCCGACGGCTCGATCGCCGAGATGAGCGGCAACGGGATCCGGTGCTTCGCCCAGGCCGAGGCGCTGCGGCGCAACCAGGAGCACGGGAGCATCCGCATCCGCACCGACGGCGGACTGCGGGTGGTCGAGTACGCCGCCACCGACACCCCGAGGCGCCACCAGGGCGCGATCGAGGCCAGCGTCGACATGGGCCCCGCCAAGCCGGGTCCGGAGGCGGATCGTCCCACGCCAAGGGCCACGGGCGAGCAGCGTCGCGCCTCGTTCGACCTGGGCAACCCGCATCTGGTGGTGCTCGTCGACGACCCGACGGCGGTCGACCTCGCGGCCGAGGGCGCGGCCCTGGAGGCCGGGTTCGATGCCGGCATGAACGTCCACTTCGTCGCCCCGGCCGCGGGCGAGGCCGACGCCATGGCGATACGCGTGTGGGAGCGCGGCGCCGGGATCACCGAGGCGTGCGGCACCGGGGCCACCGCGGTGGCTCGCGCGGCCCACGACTGGGGCCTCGCAGGTGAGCGCGTGGTGGTGCACATGCCGGGCGGCGACGTCCAGGTGGCGGTCGGCGACCCGATGGTGCTGCGCGGACCGTCGGAGTTCATCGCCGGCATCGTGGTGACCACATGAGCCCCGACGACCTCGACCTCGAAGCGCTCAGCGACGACGAGCTGGTCGACCTCCTCGACGACGAGCCCGAGGCCGCGGGGGAGACCCACCGTGGGGCGTTCGGCGAGTTCGGTGGCGCGTCCGGGGGGCTCATCGAGCGGACGTTCCGCGAGCGGATCATCGTCGTGGGCGTCACGCTCGGCGGCGGCGACCCCGAGCGCACGGAGGCCGACCTCGAGGAGCTCGCGCTGCTCGTCGACACGGCCGGCGCCGACGTCGTCGGCCGCATCGTGCAGCGTCGCAGCGCCCCCGATCCCGCCACCTACCTGGGCAAGGGCAAGGCGGTCGAGCTGAAGGAGCTGTCGGAGGCCCTCGACGTGGACACCGTGGTCTTCGACGACGAGCTGAGCCCGGCCCAGCAGCGCAACCTCGAGAAGCTGCTGGGGCGCACCGCGCTCGACCGCACCGCTGTGATCCTCGACATCTTCGCCCAGAACGCCAGCAGCGTGGAGGGTCGCGCCCAGGTCGAGCTGGCCCAGCTGCGGTACCTCCAGCCCCGCTTGCGGGGCAAGGGACAGGGCTTGTCGCAGCAGGCCGGCGGCATGTCGGCCGGCGGCGGTGCCCGGGTCGGGTCGCGGGGCCCTGGCGAGACCCAGCTCGAGACCGACCGGCGGCGCATCGCCCGGCGCATCCACAAGCTCGAGGCCGACCTGCGCTCGATGGACCACGCCCGAGACGTCCAGCACAAGCGCAGGGGCCGCAGCCGGGCGGCCCAGGTCGCCATCGTCGGCTACACCAACGCGGGCAAGTCGACGCTGCTCAACCGCCTCAGCGGCGCCGGGGTGCTCGTCGAGGACCGCCTCTTCGCCACCCTCGACGCCACCACCCGGCGCCTGCAGCTCCCGGGCGGCGAGGCCGTCCTGGTGTCCGACACCGTGGGCTTCGTCCGCAAGCTCCCGCACCAGCTGGTCGAGTCGTTCAAGTCCACGCTGCGCGTCGCGGCCGAGGCCGACCTGCTCGTGCACGTCGTCGACGGCGCTGGCCCCGACATCGAGGCCCACATCGATGCGGTGCGCGAGGTCCTCGCCGAGATCGGGGCGGGCGAGGTACCCGAGCTCCTCGCCTTCAACAAGGCGGATCGGGCCGATGCCGACGAGCTCGTCCGCCTGGTCCGGGACCATCCGGGCTCGGTGGCGCTCTCGGCGCGCACCGGCCAGGGCGTCGAGCTGCTCCTCGCCACCGTCGGCGACCGCCTCCGCATCCAGACCCGGGTCGTCGACCTGCTGATCCCCTTCGACCGCGGCGACGTGCTCGCCGAGGTGCACCGCGAGGGCGAGGTGCTCGCCGAGCAGGCCGGCGAAGGGGGCATGGAGCTGACGGCCCGCCTCGACGAGGCGGCGCTCAACAAGCTGAAGGCCTGGCTGGTCGCCTGAGCCGGGCCGGTACGGTGGCGCCCGTGACCGACGCAGCCACCAACGGCCCACGCCCCGCCTGGGGCGTCGGCATCGCCACCACCTCCGCCGACGACGGCCGGGTCCTCGACACCTGGTACCCGCAGCCCCTGCTGGGCAGCACCGAGGGCGCCCTGCGCCTCCGAGAGGAGCTGGACCACGCGGAGGGCCCCGGTACCTTCGAGCTCGACCGGCGCCAGGGGCTCGACCACCTGCGCGTCAACCTCGACCAGCTCACCTCGACCGACGACCTCCGACGGGTGAAGCGCTCGGTGGTCGTCACCTTCATCGCCGACCTCGACGAGGCGCCGGTGGACGCCCACGACGTGTGGCTCCGCCTGCACCTGCTGTCGCACCGCCTCGTGCGGCCACGCGCGCTCTGCCTCGATGGCATCTTCGGGCTGCTCGCCAACGTGGTGTGGACCAGCGTCGGCCCGTGCGCCGTCGACGGCTTCGAGCAGACGCGGATGCGCCTGAAGGTCGCTGGCCACCACGTCACCGTCCACGGGATCGACAAGTTCCCCCGGATGGTCGACTACGTCGTGCCGACCGGCGTGCGCATCGCCGACGCCGATCGGGTGCGCCTCGGTGCCCACCTCGCCGAGGGCACCACCGTGATGCACGAGGGCTTCGTGAACTACAACGCCGGCACGCTCGGCGAGTCGATGGTCGAGGGCCGCATCTCGCAGGGGGTGGTCGTGGGCAAGGGCTCCGACGTCGGCGGCGGCGCCTCCATCCAGGGGACGCTGTCCGGTGGTGGCAAGGAGGTCATCAGCATCGGCGAGGGGTGCCTGCTCGGCGCCAACGCCGGCCTCGGCATCTCGCTCGGCGATCGCTGCACCGTGCAGGCGGGCTGCTACGTGCTCGGCGGCACCCGGGTCACCACCCCCGACGGCCAGGTGGTCAAGGCCGCCGAGCTGTCGGGTCGCGACGACCTGCTGTTCCGGCAGAACTCCCAGACCGGCGCCATGGAGGTCCTCTCGCAGACGGTCGACTGGGGCGACCTCAACGCCGCGCTCCACCAGAACGACTGACGTGGGCTTCGATCCGCCCCCGTACCCCTACGACCGGCTGGCACCGCTCGCCGAGGCGGCCGGGCGCCACCAGGGGGGCGCCGTCGACCTCTCGATCGGCACCCCGTACGACGCGCCGCCCGCCGTCGTCGCCGCGGCGCTCGCCGACCCGGCGGCCGCTCGCTCGTACCCTCCGTCGATCGGCACGCCGTCGTACCGGGCGGCGGCGGCCGGGTGGCTGGCGAGGCGCTTCGGGATCGCGGCCGAGGCCGCCGACGTGGCCGCGTGCGTGGGGACCAAGGAGGTCGTCGCCGGGCTGCCCCAGTGGCTGCGGCTCCGCACGCCCGAGCGCGACACGGTCCTGTACCCCGAGATCAGCTATCCGACCTACGCGATGGGCGCGACCCTGGCCGGGTGTCGGGCCGTGCCCGTCCCGGTCGACGACGACTGGTGCCTGCGCCTCGACGCGATCGATGCCGATGACGCCGCCCGAGCCCTGTGCCTGTGGGTGAACGCGCCGGGCAACCCGGCCGGCGGCCTCGACGACCTCGGCGCGGCGGCCGCCTGGGGGCGCGAGCGCCAGATCCCCGTGCTCTCCGACGAGTGCTACGCGGAGTTCACCTGGAGCGGACCGCCGCGATCGATCCTGCAGCACGGCCTCGACGGCGTGCTGGCGGTGCACTCGCTCTCGAAGCGATCGAACCTCGCCGGCGCTCGCGCCGGGTTCTACGCGGGCGACGCGGACCTGGTCCGCTACCTCTCCGAGGTCCGCAAGCACGCTGGGTTGATGGTGCCCGGCCCCGTGCAGGCGGCAGGGGCCGCCGCGTGGAGCGATGACGAGCACGTGGAGCGGCAGCGGGCGATCTATCGGGAGCGGCTCGAGGTCCTCGTCGACGGCCTGCGAGCGGTGGGGCTCGATGCCCACCTGCCGGGCGGGGCCTTCTACCTCTGGCTCGCCGCCGGACGGCGATGCCTGGGCGCTCGCCGCTCGCCTCGCCGAGCGGGGCGGGATGCTCGTCAGCCCCGGCGAGTTCTACGGCCCGCGGGTGCCGGGCACGTGCGCATCGCGGCGGTCGCCCCGGTCGACCGGTTGCGGCCGCATCGACCGCCTCCGGCGCTGACCCGGCCGATCGGGTCGTGTCGCGGCCGGCGCCATGGGCGAGACTGGCGCGGTGATCCCCCAACCCGCCCCCGCCGGTCCGGTCCTCGACGGCCCTCGGGCCAAGCTGCCCGGCCTCGTCGGCATCTGGATCGGCATCGTGCTCATCGTCGTCGGCATCGGGCTCGGCGCCGTGCTCGTGGTGGGGGGCGCGAAGCGCATCGTGGGCGGCGTCTCGGACCTCCACCGGGTGCCGATCGAGACGGGCGGCACCGTCCAGATCGACGAGGCGGGGGAGGTCTCGGTGTACGCCGAGCGCCTGACGCTGGACCGCAGCAGCGGCTTCACCACGGGGGGCACGGCCGGCCTGCCGCCCGTCGCGCTCAGCGTCTACGGCCCCGATGGCGACCCCGTCCCGGTGGTGGTGCCGACGGTCGTCGAGCGCTACACCTGGGATCAGCACGAGGGCGTCCGCATCGCCACGTTCGGTGCCGAGGAGCCGGGCGCCTACGAGATCGTCCCGACGTCGATCGGCGCGATCGGCGGCTACCGCACGCTGGCGGTGGGCCCGACCCTGGCGCTGGGGCGGGGGATCGCCGGGATCCTGGGAGGCATCTTCGGCGGCGGCCTGGTGATCGTCGTCGGGGTCGTCGTGCTGATCGTGTCGTCGGTGCGACGGTCGCGGCCCGACGGGCCGCCTCGGGGCCCCCGAGCTTCGGTGGGCCGGCCTGGGCCACGGGCTGGGCGCCCCCTCCGGTCGCAGCGCCGTCCCCCTACGGCGGTGGTCCTGCGGGCTGGGCGCCCCCGCCTCCGGTGGCGCCGCTGGGCGGCGCCCGGGCACGGGCCCAGCGGCCTGGTCCCGCCCGCGGCGCCGCCGTGGTCGCCGCCCGGGCCCGCCTCCGCTCCGCCCGAGGGGCCGCCCGGCTGGGTCCCGCCGCCGGCCCCGCCACCGCCCGGGTACGGCGACCGCCGGGGGCCGACGTCGTGAGCGACCTGCTCGAGCTCACGCGCGACCTGGTCGCGGTCCCCTCCGAGAGCCACGCCGAGGGCCCGCTCGTCGACGTCCTCGAGCGCGACCTCCGGACCCTCGATCACCTGACGGTCGACCGGGTGGGCGACAACCTCGTCGCGCGGACGACCGGTCCGGCCGCCACGCGGGTGCTGCTCGCCGGCCACACCGACACCGTGCCGGCGAACGGCAACGCCGTGGCGCGGATCGACGGCGACACCCTCTGGGGCCTCGGCGCGACCGACATGAAGGCGGGGCTGGCCGTGATGGTGGCCCTCGCCCGAGAGGTGCGCGACCCGGCCGTCGAGGTCACCTACGTGTTCTACGCGGGCGAGGAGGTGGCCTCGGTCCACAACGGCCTCGGCCACCTCTTCCGCGATCGGCCCGACCTCCTCGCCGCCGACGTGGCCCTGCTGGGGAGCCCACCGATGCGACGATCGAGGCCGGATGCCAGGGCGCCCTGCGCGCCGAGGTGACCCTCCGCGGGGCTCGCGCCCACGCGGCTCGGCCGTGGATGGGGCGCAACGCCATCCACCGGCTCGGCCCCCTGCTGCGCGCCGTCGAGGCTTGGCCCGAGCGCCGGCCCGTGATCGACGGGTGCGAGTTCCGCGAAGCGCTCCAGGCGCTCGCGGTGCGAGGCGGCGTGGCCGGCAACGTCGTGCCCGACGAGGCCACGCTCACGATCAACCACCGCTTCGCACCCGACCGCAGCGCGGAGGAGGCCGTCGCCGCCGTCCGCGAGCTCGTCGAGCCGCACCTCGAGGACGGCGATGGCTTCGAGGTCGTCGACCTCGCCGGGGCCGCTCCCTCGCTCGATCACCCCGTGCTCGCCGCCCTGGTCGAGCGCAACCGCCTCGACGTGCGGGCCAAGCTGGGGTGGACCGACGTCGCCCGGTTCGCCGCCCACGGCATCCCCGCGGCGAACTTCGGCCCCGGCGATGCCACGCTCGCCCACACGGCCGAGGAGCGCGTCGAGCGCGAGCCCATCGAGCGCTGCCACGCGGCGCTGCTCGACCTGTTGCGCACCGGGCCCTGAGCGTGCCGGTGCCCTGGCACCGCCGACCGCGCACCGGGCGCCGGACCGGACCGGCGGACGAGGTGGCGTGGTGGGATCCGGCCGACCAGGCCGCCGCCGAGCGGCCGGTGCTGCACCACCGCGACCTGGGCAAGGGGTGGCACCCCGTCCCGATGGTGAACAACCTCGAGCGGCTCGACCCGCACGGCGACGACCCGGCGTCGGAGGCCGTGCGGGGCGCGAGGAGCAGCCGGCGCCTCACCGCCCTCGACGAGGGGGCGGCGTGGCGACGGCGACGCGACGGTGCGCTGCTCGTGGCCCGCGTCGAGGTGTTCGCCGGCGACGACGAGGAGCGCCACCGGGCCGCCTGGCAGGCGAGCGCGGCGGCATCGCTCGACGCCGTCTTCCAGGCGCGCTGGCGCAGCGGGGCCGGGAGCCGGGGTGGATCGAGGCGCGCTGGCGCGACGCGGCGGACCGTCCCGAGGCGCTGCGCCCGGGCGCAGCGGGCGCGGACCGGGTGGCCCCGCAGGTCGACTGGCTGGTGGTCGAGGACCACACGGACCTCGAGGCCGAGCACCCGGTCGTCCTCTACGAGCACGTGACCATCTGGGCCGGTCGCTCCCTCGTCACCCTCATCCTCCGCCACCGCCTCGGGGAGGAGGCGGACGAGGCGGTGGTGGCCGCCTGCACCGCGCCGGGGCGCGGGGCGAGGCGCTCAATCGAAGATCGGACCCTGCTCCCGGGTCCGCTTGAGCTCGTAGAAGCCCGGGGTGCCGGCCACGAGCACGACGCCGTCCCAGAGCCGGCCGGCATCCTCGCCCGTTGGGGCGGGGGTGACCACGGGACCGAAGAAGCTGACGCCCCCGACCGAGATCACCGGCGTGCCGACGTCCATGCCGACGCGGTCCATGCCGTCGTGGTGCGAGGCGCGCAGGCGCTCGTCCCACTCGTCGGCGTCGGCCGCATCGGCCAGGGTGCGGGGGAGCCCCGCCTCCTCGAGCGCCGCCTCGATCAGGGCGCGATCGCCGATGTCGCCGCCGCCGGGGTGGATGCGCGTCCCGAGCGCCGTGTAGAGCGGGAGGAGCACCTCGTTGCCGTGCTCGGCCTCGGCGGCGATGCACACCCGGACGGGACCCCACGCCTTCCCCATGAGCGCCACGTACTGCTCGGGCAGGTCGCGCCCCTCGTTGAGGACCGCGAGGCTCATCACGTGGAACCGGGGCTCGAGGGGCCGGACCTTCGCCGCCTCGAGCAGCCAGCGCGAGCTCATCCACGCCCAGGGGCACGCGGGATCGAACCAGAAGTCGGCGACCTGTCGATCGACCTCGTCGGCGGGGTGGGTGGGCTCGGCGATGGTGTCGGTCACGGTGGCTCCAGGGCTCGGGGGCCTGGTCACGGTACCGACCGCGACTCGCGATCCGACGCCTGCTCCCGCCGGGCGCTCGCCTCCGTACACTGCCGCCCACGACCCCGACCTGCGGAGGAGCACCCCATGGCCATCGACGTCGGCGCGCCAGCGCCCGAGTTCACCCTGAAGGACCAGGACGGCAACGACGTCTCGCTCGCCGACTTCCGGGGCGACAAGGCCGTCGCCCTCGTCTTCTACCCGTTCACGTTCACCGGGGTGTGCGAGGGCGAGCTGTGCGCGCTGCGCGACGACCTCTCGACCTACGAGGCGGCGGGGGTGCAGGTGCTGGCGGTGTCGTGCGACAGCCGCTTCTCGCAGGGCGTCTGGGCTGGCCAGCAGGGCTACACGTTCCCGCTGCTCTCGGACTTCTGGCCCCACGGGGCCACCGCGCAGGCCTACGGCGTGTTCAACGACCAGCTGGGCTGCGCCATCCGGGCGACGTTCGTGATCGATCGCGACGGAACGATCGTGGACGCCTTCGAGACCGACAACCTGGGCACGGCGCGGGAGAAGGACCGCTACGCGGAGGCGCTCGCCAAGCTCTGATCCGGGAGGGTGCTCCGCCGTCAGAGGCGGCGGAGCACCGTCACGACGCGGCCGAACAGCTGGACCTCGGACGCCGGGAACACCATCGGCGACAGGCGCTCGTTGGCCGGGATGAGCGTCACCTGGTCGCCGCTGCGCTCGTAGGTCTTGACCGTCGCCTCCTCGCCGGGGATGCCGGCGACGACGATCTCGCCGTTGCGCGCCTCGGTCTGGGAGCGGACCACCACGAAGTCGCCGTCGAGGATCCCGACGTCGATCATCGAATCGCCGCGGACCTTCAGCATGAACAGGTCGCCCTCGCCCGTGAGGTCGGCGGGGACCGGCACGACCTCCTCGACGTTCTCCTGGGCCAGCACGTCGGTGCCGGCCGCCACCTCGCCGACGAGCGGCACGTGGCGCACGGGCCGGCGCTCGACCGCAGCGCCCGAGGACGGGTCGAACCGCACCTCGATCGCTCGGGGCTTGGCCGGGTCCCGGCGCAGGTAGCCCAGGCGCTGCAGCGTGGAGAGGTGGGAGTGGACCGTGGACGGCGAGCCGAGGCCGACGGTCTCGCCGATCTCCCGCACCGACGGCGGGTAGCCGCGCTCGCGCATCGAGGCATCGATGCAGTCCAGGATCTGGCGCTGGCGGGCGGTGAGCGCGTGGTCGGCCATCGGTGCTCCTTGGGTGAGGGACCGCCACGGGAGCGGCGGGTGACGAGACCGTACCATCGCGCACCTGTTCGGGCAAACACCCGTTCGAATCCGGGCTTGACGACGAACGGCTGTTCGTGCGTACAGTGGGTGGTGGCGAACAGGCGTTCGTCGAACGTCCGATCGTCCCGCTGCGCTGGACCTCCGTTGTCACACCCCCTGGGGAGCATCACGACATGGCTGCGATCATCGAACCCCACCGCCACCTCCGCTCGGTCCCCGAGCGTCCCGCGCTCCGCCTCGTCGGGGGCGACGGTGCCCGCACGGACGTCGCGCCGATCGACCTCGGGCTCACCACCGCGCACCTGGTCGCGGCGGTCGCCGTCCTCGTGGTGCTGCTGCTCGGCGCCCTGGCCATCGGCAACGGGGCGCTGGCCGGCCTGGCGCCGGCGCCCGCGACGGCGGGCGGCGGGTCGCCGACGGCGGCGGCGGGCACCACCCTCGTCGAGGTCCGGGCGGGCGACACGCTCTGGTCGATCGCTCGCCGCCTCCAGCCCTCGGGCGACGTCCGCTCGCTGGTCGACGAGCTGGTCGCCCTCAACGGCACCGCGCCGCTCCAGCCCGGCGCCACCGTCACGGTGCCGCGCTGAGCCCGCCGAGGCGCCTCGCGGTGCGAGGTCCCGGCGATGTCCCGGGTAGCGTCGCGACGTGCGCTGCCCGGCCTGCGGTTCCCTCGACGACAAGGTGATCGACTCGCGCCAGTCCGAGGATGGCCTCCTGATCCGTCGTCGCCGAGCCTGCCTGGCCTGCCAGCGTCGGTTCACCACCTTCGAGCGCCTCGAGGAGGTCCCGCTCACGGTGGCCAAGCGCTCCGGCGACCGGGAGCCGTTCGACGCCGCCAAGGTCGTCGCCGGCCTCGAGCTGGCCACCAAGGGGCGTCCGGTGAGCGGCGACGCGCTCGATCGGGTCGCCGCCGAGGTCGAGGAGGCCATGCGCCTCCAGGGACCCGAGGTCACCAGCGACGATGTCGGCCGAGCGGTGCTGGAACGGCTCCGCGAGCTCGACGTGGTCGCGGCGGTCCGGTTCGCCTCCGTCTACAAGGAGTTCGACGACCTCGCCGACTTCGAGCGCGAGCTCGACGAGCTGATGGGCCCCTCGCGCCTCACCAAGAGCACCGAGCCGAAGCGCCACGGACCGCCGCGCGCTCAGCGCCGGACGTAGCGGGCGAAGAGGAGATCGTCGTCGGGGTCGTGCCAGAGGTGCGCCAGGGCGACGCGGTGGGCCCTCGCCCGGCCACCGACGGCGACGCGCAGGGCGTCGCCGCCCACGAGGGTGGGGGAGAGGGTCAGGTCGATCTCGTCGACGAGGTCGGCATCGAGGAGCTGGCCGTTCAGCGTCGGTCCGCCCTCGCACAGGACCGTCCGGTGGCCGAGCCGGCCGAGCAGGGCCAGCGCGGCCGCCAGGTCGACGGCGGTCGCGCCGACCTGGCGCACCTCGGCGACGGCGGCCACGGCCTCGATCCGCTCGATCGGTGCTCGCTCGCCCGTGAGGACGAGGACCGGCTCGGGAGCCTCGGCGAGCACCGGAGCCGTCGGGTCGAGGTCGAGCGATCCCGACACGATGGCGATCCGGGGGTGGGGCGGCTGCCCTCGGGCGGCGCGCTGGGCCTGGCGCGCCTCGGAGGTGCGCGGCGGTCCGTAGCCCTCGGCCCGCACGGTGCCGGCGGCGACGAGGATCACGTCGGCCACCGCTCGCAGCGCCCGGAACACGTGGCGGTCGGCATCGCCGCCCAGCCCGCCCGAGACCCCGTCCACGGCGGTGGCGCCGTCGACGCTCGCCACCATGTTGAGCATCACCCACGGGCGGCCGGCGGGCGTCGGGCGCTCGGCCTGCGCGTGGGCGAGGTCGGCGTCGACGGCGTCGGCGGCGAGGGGGAGGAGCTGGCGCACGGCGGGCACGGTACCGCCGCCCCTGGCAGCATGGGCCGATGGACCTCGACGAGCGCACCGCCTACCGGACCTGCCCGCTGTGCGAGGCGGGCTGCGGCCTGGAGATCACCGTCAAGGGCGGCCGGGCGACGCGCATCCGCGGCGATCAGGACGACGTGTTCAGCCACGGGTTCCTGTGCCCGAAGGGCTCCACCCTCCGCCAGCTCCACGAGGATCCCGACCGACTCCGCCGACCGCTGGTGCGGCGCGACGGCGAGCTCGTGGCCGTCTCCTGGGAGGAGGCGTTCGCCGAGGTGGAGCGGCGCTTCGCCGCGTTCGCCGACGAGCACGGACGCGAGGCGCTCGGCGTCTACGTGGGCAACCCGAACGCCCACAACCTCTCCGCGCTGCTCTACCTCAAGCCCCTCCTGAAGTCGCTCGGGACCCGCAACGTCTTCTCGGCGAGCACGGTCGACCAGCGCCCCAAGGAGCTCTCCTCCGCCTGGCTGTTCGGCGGGGGGCTCACGATCCCGGTCCCCGACGTGGACCGCACCGACCTCCTGGTCGTGCTCGGGGCCAACCCGTACGCCTCCAACGGCAGCCTGGCCACGGCCCCGGACTGGCCCGGTCGCATCGAGGCCATGCGCGCCCGGGGCGGACGCCTGGTCGTGATCGATCCCCGACGCAGCCGCACCGCCGAGGAGGCCGACCTCCACCTCGCCATCCGCCCGGGCACCGACGCGCTGCTGCTCGCCGCCGTGGTGACCGCGCTGGCGACGGCCGGATCGATCGACGCCGGCGCGGCGGGCGAGTGGGTCGATGGCATCGACGAGGTCGTCGCGCTGCTCGCGCCGTTCACCCCGGAGACGGTCGCGCCGATCGTCGGCATCGAGGCAGGCGCCATCGAGGCCCTGGCGGCGGAGCTGGCGGCCGCCCCCTCGGCCGCGGTGTACGGGCGGATCGGCACGACCACCGCCGAGTTCGGCACCGTGGCGTCGTGGCTGGTCGACGTGGTGAACATCGTGACCGGCAACCTCGACCGCCCCGGCGGTGCCATGTTCGCCAAGGCGGCGGCCGGGGCGTCGAACACCCGGGGCACGCCTCGCGAGGGGCGGGCGCTGAAGACCGGCCGGCACCGCAGCCGGGTGCGCGGCGCGGCCGAGACCATGGGCGAGCTCCCCGCCGCCTGCCTCGCCGAGGAGATCGACACGCCGGGCGCGGGCCAGATCCGCGGGCTCGTGACCGTGGCCGGGAACCCGGTGCTGTCGACGCCCAACTCCGAGCGGCTCGACGCCGCCCTCGGCACCCTCGACCTCTCCGCCGCGGTCGACAGCTCCTGCAACGAGACCACGCGGCACGCCGCCGTGATCCTCCCGCCGCCGAGCGCGCTGCAGAAGGGCCACTACGACCTGGCCCTGCTGCAGGTGGCCCTGCGGAACGTGGCCAACTACTCGGCGCCGGTCCTGCCCCTCGACGAGGGGCAGCCCGACGAGTGGGAGAGCCTCGCCCGCCTGGCGCTCATCGCCCAGGGCATGGGCGCCGACGCCGATCCAGCGCTGGTCGACGACCTCGTGGTCGGGGCGCTCGTGCAGGCCGCGGTCGGCGACGAGCACGGCCCCCTCCACGGCCGCGACCCCGCCGATGTGCTCGCCGAGCTGGCGCCGCGCACGGGCCCCGAGCGGCTGCTCGACCTCCTGCTGCGCACCGGCCCCTACGGCGACGGGTTCGGGGCCGGCGCGGAGGAGGCGGCCCCGGGCGTGCCCGGGCTGTCCCTCGACGTGCTGCTGGCGCACCCCCACGGCGTGGACCTGGGACCGCTCGAGCCCCGCCTGCCCGACGTGCTGCGCACGCCCACCGGGCGGATCGACCTGCTGGTGGAGGCCGTGGTGGCCGACCTGCCGCGCCTCGAGGCGGTCCTCGACCGCCCGGTGCCCGAGGCCGTGCTCGTCGGCCGGCGCGACCTGCGGTCGAACAACTCGTGGATGCACAACATCGAGGTGCTCGTGAAGGGCCGGCCCCGCTGCACGCTCCACGTGCACCCCGACGACGCCGCTCGCTGGGGCCTGGTCGACGGCGCGCGGGCGGTGGTCACCGGTCGGGTGGGGCGCATCGAGGTGCCGGTGGAGGTCACCGACGCCGTGCGGACCGGGGTGGTGAGCCTGCCCCACGGGTGGGGCCACGACCTCGAGGGCGTCGCGCTGGGCGTCGCGAGCCGCCACGCGGGGGTGAACTCCAACGTGGTCACCGACGAGGCGGTGCTCGACGTGCCGTCGGGCAACGCCGTGCTCAACGGCATCCCCGTGGCCGTCGCGGCCGCCTGATCGGGGCCCGTCAGCGGGGGGCCGGGGGCGCCAGCGCCGGGTCCGAGCCGGGGCGCACCACGGCGCGCACCTTCCGGAGCGCGCGGCAGAGGGCGTCGAGCTCGTCGGGCTCGAGCACGCCGGTGAGGTTGCGGTCGACCAGCTCGAGGTGCGACGGCAAGATGTCCTCCACCAGGTCGCACCCGGCCTCGGTGATGACCGCGTGGAACACCCGGCGGTCGCGCTCGTGCTGCTCGCGCTCGGCGTAGCCGGCGTCGAAGAGCCGGTCGACCACGCGGGTGAGGCCGCTCGGGGAGAGCGTGGCCTGCTCGGCCAGGTCGCTCATCCGAAGTCGTCCGTCGGGGGAGCGGGCGAGGCGCAGGAGCACCTCGAAGGCGGTGCCGGTGACCCCGTGCGCTTCGAGATCGGCCTCGATCGCGCTGCGGAGCCCGGCGTGGACCTCGATCAGCAGGCCCACCGCGGTGAGCCGGGGGTCGTCGTGGAGGTGGTTGCGCGGCGAACGAGCCATCGAGCGGGACCTGTACCCGATCCGGTCCCCATCGAATCCACAACCCTCGGGGGTCGTGTGGATGAACGGGGGCCCAATCCCCGCGAAATACACAGGGTTGTTCCCCTTCCAACCCACAGGGGCGACGCCCTAGGTTGGCCCCGGCGTCGACGGGCGCCGGGCCGGACGGTCGGAACAAGTGGTGTGGGATCTCCCCGGCGACGCTTCGCCGCCGTCGGGGGGCGAGACGTGAGGGAACCTCGGGACCGCGTGCGGGAGCGAGCCCCTTCGACCTGCCCGTCCGTGCCCGGTGCCCGTCGCCTGGCGCCCTGCGGGGTGCCGGGCGACGGTGCGGGCGAAAACCTGGCTCCAGCCGTTGACACCGCTGTAGTTACCGTGGTGTAGTTTGGCTTCTACATCTTGTGGTGCCGGGGCGACAGGGGACGTCTTGACCACAAGGGGTTGTGGTCTGGGCAAGGGCGCCCGGGCACGGTGGCCTCGCCACCGACCGACCATCCGGCACCGACCACCCATCACCTCCCGACCACCCTCCACCCTCGCTGAGGAGCGCACCATGGCCCTGGCCCCCGAGCAGACCGGCATCGGCATCCGCCGCCACTTCACCACCGAGGGCGTGCACCCCTACGACGAGGTGACCTGGGAGCGGCGCGACGCCCGGATCACGAACTACCGCGACGGCTCGGTGGCCTTCGAGCAGCTCGACGTGGAGTTCCCGACCACCTGGTCGCTCAACGCCACCAACATCGTCGCCCAGAAGTACTTCCGGGGCACGCTCGGCACCGAGGAGCGCGAGTCGTCGCTCAAGCAGGTGATCGACCGCGTCGCCGACACCATCACCCGCTGGGGCCTCGAGGGCGGCTACTTCGTCGACGAGCGCGAGGCCGAGACCTACCGGGCCGAGCTCAAGCACCTCCTGGTGCACCAGAAGGCGGCGTTCAACTCGCCGGTGTGGTTCAACATCGGCGTGAAGGGCGTGCCGCAGCAGGCCTCCGCCTGCTTCATCCTCTCGGTCGACGACGAGATGGACTCCATCCTCAACTGGTACCGGGAGGAGGGCGTGATCTTCAAGGGCGGCTCGGGCGCCGGCGTGAACCTCTCCCGCATCCGCTCCTCGAAGGAGTACCTGAAGGGCGGCGGCACCGCCTCGGGGCCCGTCAGCTTCATGCGCGGCGCCGACGCCTCGGCCGGCACCATCAAGTCGGGCGGCAAGACCCGCCGCGCCGCCAAGATGGTCATCCTCGACGTCGATCACCCCGACATCGAGGAGTTCATCTGGTGCAAGAGCCGGGAGGAGCAGAAGGCCCGGGCCCTGCGCGACGCCGGCTTCGACATGGACCTCGACGGCGCCGACAGCCACTCGATCCAGTACCAGAACGCCAACAACTCGGTGCGCGTGACCGACGACTTCATGCAGGCCGTGGTCGACGATGCCGACTGGCACCTGCGCGGCGTCATCGACGGCGAGATCAAGAAGACGGTGCGCGCCCGCGACCTCATGCGCCAGATCTCGCAGGCCACTTGGGAGTGCGCCGATCCCGGCATGCAGTTCGACACCACCATCAACCGGTGGCACACCGCCCACAACACCGGGCGCATCAACGGCTCGAACCCGTGCTCGGAGTACATGCACCTCGACAACTCGGCGTGCAACCTGGCCAGCCTCAACCTCCTCAAGTTCCTGAACGACGACGACACCTTCGACGTCGAGGGCTACAAGCAGGCCATCGAGATCATGTTCACCGGCCAGGAGATCCTGGTCGGCCGGGCCGACTACCCGACGGACCCGATCGGCGACACGTCGCGCAAGTTCCGCCAGCTCGGCCTCGGCTACGCCAACATCGGCGCCCTGCTGATGGCCCTCGGCCTCGCCTACGACTCCGACGAGGGCCGGGCCTGGGCCGGCGCCCTCACCGCCCTGATGACCGGGCACGCGTACGCCACCTCGGCGCGGACCGCGGCGCGGATGGGCCCCTTCGCCGGCTACGCCGACAACGAGGAGCACATGCTGCGGGTCCTCGACATGCACCGCGAGGAGGCGGCGAAGATCGACGAGGAGCTCGTCCCCGCCGAGGTCCTCTCGGCCGCCCAGCAGAGCTGGGACGAGGCGTGCGACCTGGGCCAGCAGGTGGGCGTGCGCAACTCGCAGGCCTCGGTGCTCGCCCCCACCGGCACCATCGGCCTGATGATGGACTGCGACACCACCGGCATCGAGCCCGACCTCGGCCTGGTCAAGATGAAGAAGCTGGTGGGCGGCGGCACCATGACCATCGTCAACCAGACGATCCCGCGGGCGCTGCGCCGCCTGGGGTACTCGCCGGTGCAGGTCACCGACATCATCGCCTACATCGACGAGAACAAGTCGATCCTGGGCGCCCCCCACCTCGCCGAGGAGCACGTGGCGGTGTTCGCCTGCTCGATGGGCGACAACGCCATCCACTACTCGGGCCACGTGCGGATGATGGCGGCGGTCCAGCCGTTCATCTCCGGCGCGATCTCCAAGACGGTCAACATGCCCGAGGACGTCAGCGTCGAGGACGTGGAGCAGCTCCACATCGACGCCTGGAAGCTCGGCGTGAAGGCCGTCGCCATCTACCGCGACAACTGCAAGGTGGCCCAGCCGCTCTCGATGGCCAAGAAGGAGGGCGCCGAGGGCGACGCGCCCGCCGCGGCCGCCCCGCAGGTCGTCGAGGTCGAGAAGATCGTCGAGCGGGTGGTCGAGAAGGTCGTCAAGACGCCCGTCCGCGAGAAGCTGCCCCGCAACCGCACCTCGAAGACCTTCGAGTTCCGGGTGGCCGACTGCAAGGGCTTCGTCACCGTCGGCGAGTACACCGACGGTCGTCCCGGCGAGGTGTTCCTCAAGGTGGCCAAGCAGGGCTCGACCCTCGCCGGCATCATGGACGCCCTGTCGATCAGCGTCAGCTACGGCCTCCAGTACGGCGTGCCGCTGCGCACCTACGTCGAGGCCTTCGCCAACACCCGCTTCGAGCCCGCCGGCATGACCGACGACGCCGAGCTGCGGATCGCCTCCTCGCTGCTCGACTACATCTTCCGCCGCCTCGCCATCGACTACCTGTCGAAGGAGGAGCGCGAGGAGCTCGGCATCCTGACCGTCTCCGAGCGCACCCAGCCCACGCTGCCCGGCGTCGAGGAGACCGTGGTCGAGAACCGCCAGGGCTCGGACCTGCCGGCCGATCCGAAGTCGATCCCATCGGCCTCGGAGCTCGCCGCCGCCCTCCAGGAGGCGCCCGAGGAGCTCGGCCAGCAGAGCCTGCTCGACCGGGCCGGCGTGACCGACCCCACCCCGGCCCGCACCGAGCTCCCGCAGGTGAAGCCCTCGGCGGCCCACTCCGACGCCCGTACTGCTACCAGTGCGGCGTCCAGATGCAGCGGGCCGGCTCGTGCCACGCCTGCCCCAGCTGCGGCTCCACCAGCGGCTGCAGCTGACGATCTGACCGGTGGGCCTCGGCCCACCGCCAGCCGCCACCGGCCGGGCCGCCTCAACGTCGAGGTCTCGGGCCCGGCCGGTGGCGCCACGTGCGGGCGCTGCCGCTCACCCTCCGCGTCCCGCGCGCCCGCACGGCGATAGCGTGCCCCGCCATGACCGGATCCCGGCGGAACCGAGCCCGAGCCCCTCGCCGTGCCCGATGGCGGCCCACCCGACGTCCGCCCCGACGGCGGCCCGCTCGGCGGTCCACCGCCGTGGGCGCGCGAGGTGGCCCCCAGCGCCGTCGCTCCCGCCGACGTCGCCCACGCCGTGGGCGCCGTGGGCGGCCTGCCGCCCTCGTCGGGGGCGGGCCACGCCGCCAGGGCCGGGGCACCGGCCCCCTACGCCTCGCCGAGCACCTTCCGGCCCGGTGTCGCCGGGGGCCGCTCGCCTCGCCCCCGACGGCGGGGCCGCGGCCCCGACGCCCCCGCCCCGGGCGGTCCCCGCCCGGCTGGTACGACACCGGCCAGGGCGTGGTGGCCTGGTGGGACGGTGCCGGGTGGCACGGGCAGGCGCCGGTCGCGGCGCCGACGCCGTTCCGCTCGCTCGGCGTCACGTCGATGCTGACCTACGCCGGGCTCGCCTGCTCGGTCGTGGTGGCGTTCCTGAAGATCGCCAGCGACCTGCACCGCCGGGCCCTCGTCGACGACTACCTGGCGGGGACGGCGAGCGTCGGCGACCTCACCGCCGCCGACGACACCGCCTCGACCCTGGCCACCCTCGGGCTGGTCGCCCTGCTGCTCACGGCCCTCGCGTTCCTCGTCTGGCGCTACCGGGTGCAAGCCAACCTGGAGCAGACGTTCGGGTTCCGGCGCCTCGAGTTCACGCCGGGGTGGGCGGTCGGCTGGTGGTTCGTGCCCATCGCCAACCTCTGGAAGCCGAAGCAGGCGATGAACGAGGCATGGGTCGCCTCCGACCCCAGCGCCCGGCCCAGCGCACCGCTCACCGCCCGTCCCTCGCCGCTCCTGTCGGCGTGGTGGGCGGCGTGGCTGATCGCCGCGGGCGTCGGCCGGGTCGCCTCGCGGCTGGGGAGGGGTGACGACGTCTCGCCCGACGACGTCCAGCTCGCCATGTCGTGGTCGGTGGCCGCCTCGGCGGCGATCGCCGTCGCCGCGGTCCTACTGATCCCGGTGGTGGCGGGGATCACCCAGCGGCAGCGCCAGCGAGCGGCGGCGCTCGGCGTCGCGGCGCGATGACGGCCCGGCCCGGGCACTGACCCCTCAGGTCAGCGGGGCGAGCAGGCTCCCGACGACGTACGCCAGCGCGGCCGCCGCCCGCCGACGGCCGCCGTCTCGAGGGCGGTGCGCCAGCGGGGGAGCCCGACGGCGACGCCCCGCGCCACGCCGACCAGCACGAACGCCGCCGCCGTCAGCCCGGCGCTCCACGCGAACGGCGCCGACACGTCGAGGCCGGCCTGGTCGGCCACGAAGGGCAGCAGCGGCACGGCTCCGACCACCACGAACGCCACGAACGTGGCGACCGCCGCACCGAGCGGCCGCGCCGGCTCGGACGGGAAGCCGTGCTCGAGCTGGAGCATGACGTCGACCCACCGGTCGCGCTCGGCGGTGATGCGGTCGACCACCCGGTCGCGCAGGTCCTCGTCGAGCTCCCAGTCGGCGAGCAGCTGGCGCACCTCCTCGCGCTCGCCCTCGGGCACCAGCGCCACGTGGCGCTCCTCCTCGCGCCGCACGCGAGCCCGTCGCTGCTCCTCGGATCGCGTGCCCAGGTAGTTCGAGACGGCCATGGAGAACCCGTCGGCCACCAGGTTGGCGACGCCCAGGACGAGGACCACCACGGCACCGAGGTCGGCGCCGGCCACGCCCGCGACCACGGCGAAGGTCGTCACCGTGCCGTCGATGGCGCCGTAGACGAAGTCCCGCAGGTGGGAGCGTCCCGCGCCCTGGGCGAGGCGGTCGGCCACCGCACCGGGGGTGTGCTCGCTGCGGAGGAGGTCGTCGCGGCCCATGGCGCCATCGTCGCTCGGCGGACCGATCGTCGCCAGGGACGAAGGGCCGACCGTCGGCGCGAGCGGCGGGCGGCGCGTCGTGGCAGGGTGCGCCGATGCAGAGCCGTGATGCCTTCGACGAGCTGCTGGCCACGCTGCGGGAGGTGGCGGACCGCTACGCCGGCGAGGAGTGGGGCCTGGCCGCCCCCGACGACGTGGCCGAGGGCCTGCGCGTGATCCTCCACCACCTCGCCACCGGCTTCGAGACCCAGTTCGAGCAGGACCCCGCGCACCCCACCTTCCGGGCCATCGTCGAGCCGTGGCGCAAGGCGCTGGGCGACAACGCGGACGCCCGCTACCACGACGCCCCGGTGCACCCGGCCGGCACGTACCGGGTGCGCGGGAGGACGGGAGGGGCGGTGTACGTGGCGTTCACCGTGGAGGCCGGGGCCGAGGAGGGGGCGTTCCCGACCGGCACCGTGGGCGTGCTGAACGACACGGGCTTCGACGTCGCCGCCGACGGGAGCTTCGAGATCACCATCGGCGGCCCGGCCCGGCCCCGTGGGTGGCTGCCGCTCGCGCCCGACGCGTCCCGGCTCACCGTCCGGCACTACTGGGAGGAGGTCGACTCGCCCTACGCCGCGCCCCGCGCCGACCTGGCGCTCGCCATCGAGCGCATCGACGGCGAGGTCCCCGCTCGCGCCCCGGCGCCCGACGACGCCCAGGTGGCCGCCGACCTGCGCCGGATGGCCACCTACCTCCGGGGCCGGACGCTCGACAGCATCGCCAAGCCGGGCGAGGGGGAGCCGCCGGCGTTCGTGTCGCGCGAGCCCCACGTCTTCCCGGCGCCGGTCCCGCCGGGCGACCACGCCCTCGCCGCCGGCGACGCCGCGTACTCGATGGCGCCGTACCTGCTGGGCCCCGACGACGCCCTCGTGCTCCGCGGCCGGTGGCCGGCGTGCCGCTGCGCCAGCGTGTCGCTCTGGAACCGCCAGATGCAGACCTTCGACCACCTGCGGGGCCCGGTGAGCCGCAACCGGGCGCAGACCGAGCTCGAGCCCGACGGGTCGTTCCGCATGGTGCTCTCGCACCGCGATCCCGGCGTGGCGAACTGGCTCACCACCGAGGGCCGGCCGTTCGGCCTCCTCTTCTGGCGCTACTTCCTCCCCGAGGGCCCGATCGAGGCGCCGACCGCCGAGGTCGTGCCCGTCGACTCGGTCGCCTGAGCCCGGTCGCGCCGACGCCCCGCCGGGGTGGCGGGGCGTCGGGCGGTGGGGGAGCGGTGCGGTCAGATGCGGGCGGTGACGATGCAGGTCTGGCCGCCGTAGCGGGTGGCGGCGGTGATGGTGTCGGTGCCGGTCTTGTTGGGCAGCACCTTGCGGACCGTGAACGCGCCGCTCGGCGCCGCGGTCCGGGCCGTGCCGTTGTGGACGAGCACGCCGTTCTGGCGGATGCGGACGCTCCACACCTGGCCGTTGCGGTTGCTGTCGGTCTCGACCTCGGCCTCGATGCGCCCGTCGCGCAGGCCGAGCTTCATCTTCGTGGTCGCCCCGGCGCTGCAGGTGCCGGTGGCCCGGACGTCGCCGGCCTTGGCGCCGGCGGGCAGGGCGCCGACGGTGCCGACGAGGGCGAGGCCGGCGACGGCGAGGGCCGCGAGCCGGGCGGTGAGGGCGTGCTCCATGGGGTTCCTCCTGGGGGTGGCGGTCGACCGGTGCCGACTCGGTGCCGTCAGGGTGAGGCCGTGACCAGGGCAGGCGCCATCGGGCGATGGTCGTAGCACCAAGGTCCGATGGTGGTGGCGCCGGCGTTGCCCCACCATGGCGACGTCCCCCCGCACCGAAGCACCGAGGAGCCCCCCATGCGAGCACGCATCGTCACCGCCGCCGCCGTGGCCGTCGCCATCACCGCCGCCGGCGGCCTGGCCGTCGCCGCCGTCGGCCAGGTGTCCACCACCCCCGAGCCCGTCCCCGTCATCGACCGCAGCGCCGTCCCCGACGACCCCACCGCCCGCGCGGACGACCGAGGAGGCGAGCGCCCCGATGGCGTGAGCGACGATCCGGCCGATCACGATGCCGGCGACGACCACGGTGGCGATCGTCCGGACGGGGTGAGCGACGATCCGGCCGGCCACGATGCCGGCGATGACCACGGTGGCGACCGTCCCGACGGGGTGAGCGACGATCCGGCCGCCACGACGTCGGTGACGATCACGGCGGGGACCGCTCCGGGCGTGGCCCCGGACCAGCGACCACGGTCCCAACCGCGCCCGGCGACCACGGTGCCCACCGCCCCCACGGGCGGCGGCGGCCACGACGACGGCCCGGGCCACGATGCCGGCGACGACCACGGCGGCGACTCGGGCTCGGGCGGCAGCCACGACGACGGCCCGGACCACGATGCCGGCGACGACCACGGCGGCGACTCGGGCTCGGGTGGCGGCTCGGACGATTCGTCGGGCAAGGGCAAGACCGACGATCGCTCCGGCAAGGACGGGCGCGAGCGCGACGACGACTGAGCCGGCATCCCCCGACCAGCGACCCAGCACCCCGCCGGCCGATCGGGCCTCACCCGGTCGGCCGGCGGCGCGCCCGGGCTCAGCTCTCGGGCGGCAGGTGGTCGCGGGCCCAGAGCGCGGCCTGGGTCCGGTCGCTCACCCCGATCCGCTGGAAGATGCTGGTGAGGTGGGCCTTCACCGTGCGCTCGGCGATCCCCAGCTCGCGCGCGATGTTCTTGTTGGCGAGCCCCGAGGCGACGAGGCGGAGCACCTCGACCTCGCGGTCGCTCATCTTGGCGGGCGTGCCCGCGGACGAGCGCTGCCGGTCGAGCACGACGCGGGCGGCCTTCGGGTCGAGCGGCACGCCGCCCTCGTGCGCGGCCCGGATGGCCTCGAGGAGGTCGTCGGGTGCGGCGTGCTTGAGCACGTAGCCCGCCGCCCCCGCATCGAGGGCGTCGAGGATCCGCTGGCGGTCGGAGAACGAGGTCAGGACCACGACCTGGGTGGTGGTGGACGCGTCGGTGATCCGGCGGGTGGCGGCGACCCCGTCGAGCTCGGGCATCGAGAGGTCCATCAGCACGATGTCGGGCTCGTGCTCGGCGGCGAGGGCCACCGCCTCGGCGCCATCGGCGGCCATGGCCACCAGCTCGATGTCGGGGGCGGTGGCGAGCAGCTGCTCGAGGCCGGCGCGGACGACCTGGTGGTCGTCGGCGATCAGGACGCGGATCACGGGAGGGGCACCTCGATTCGCACGGTGGTCCCGATGTCGGGGCCCGAGGAGATGGACAGGCGGCCGCCGGCCTCGGCCACGAGGTCGCTCGTCGCGAGGAGCCCGACGTGGCCGCGGTCGGGCCGGGCACGCGCTCGCTCGACGTCGAAGCCCCGCCCGTCGTCGACCACCTCGGCCCACACGACCGAGCCGTCGGACGCGGCGCGCACGTCGACGCGGGTGGCCCCGGCGTGGGCGATGACGTTGCGGAGCGCCTCCTGCACCGTCCGGTGGACGAGGCGGACCGCTGCGATCGGGAGGTCGGCGGCCAGCCCGCTGGTGTCGACCTCGGTGCGCAGCCCGACGGCGCGGGCGCGCGCCACGAGGTCGGCGAGCGCCGGTCCGAGGCCCTCCTCGGCGAGGTTGGGCGGGTAGAGCTCCACCAGCAGGGTCCGGAGGGCTTCGATCGAGCTGCGGACCGTGTCGCCCGCGGCCGCGAGCTCGGCGGCGTGGGGGTCGTCGCCCTGGCGGCCGATCGCGGCGAGCGAGTACGACACGCCGGCCAGGTCCTGCACCACGCCGTCGTGGAGGTCCTGGGCGATGCGCCGCCGCTCGTGCTCCGACGCCCGGACGGCGCGCTCGAGGAGGTCCTCGCGCTCGAGCTGGCGCCGGCGGAGGCGCTGGGCGAGCGAGAACGCGAGCGGGATCTGGATCAGCTGGAGGATGATCACCGCGCCGATGGTGAACGGAGCGAAGCTGCGCCAGATCCGCTGACCCGACTCCTCGACCGTGTCGTAGAGGAAGTACGACTCGTAGAGCACCCGCTCGCCCGAGGGCAGCTGGATCGGGAGGTACACCTCGAGCAGCTTCCCGTAGCGTCGCTCGTAGCGGTTCTCGGGCTTGGACAGGTCGCTGACCTCGGCATCGACCACCCCGGTCTCGAGCGCCTCGAGGTCGTCGTCGGCGAGCTCGTACACGTCGCCGATCTCGCGGGGCTCGTTCGAGTACAGGACCCGGCCGTCGGGCCGCCAGATCTTCACGCGCACCAGCGAGTCGCTCAGCACCTTCTCGCGGACCACGTCGTCGACGGCGGCCACCGCGTCGGGATCGCCCGACGCGATCGAGTCCGAGATGATCGGCTCCACCAGGCCCTGGGCCTTCAGGAGCGCCTCCGAACGGGCCTCCACGATGGCCTCGCGCTCGCCGATCCGGTGCGAGGCGACGGCGAGCGCGGTCACGACGAGCCCCATGGCGATGGCGCCCGCCAGCACGAACTGGAGCATCGGCGCAGCCACGATCGCCCAGCCCCGAGACGGGCGGGAGCGCCGCGGCGGACGGGGCTCGGTCACGCGCCGAACGGTACCGGCCGGCCGTGGGCCGCGGCGGACTCATCGAGATGCGCACCCTCGGCGCCGGCGCGGGTACCATGTTCGTGTTCGGCGCCGTCTCCGCTGCTCGCGGAGACCTCGGGGCTGGTCCGGTCCTCCGCACCTGGCCCCCGGCACGACGAGCGAGGGGGACCGGTCGGGTGACCGGCGCCCCACCGGGCGCAGGGACGCCCCGCGATCGATGTCAGACACCTTGCAAGCGTTCGAAGCTGCGGCGTGGGCGGCGGCCGACGGCAGCGCCACGCCCGAGCAGCTCGCCCTGCTCGAGGCCGAGCCACGCCGCTGGCTCGACGCGGTCGAGGACCTGCTCGAAGACGTGGAGGATCGCCTCGAGTCGGTCCGCCAGCTCCCCGGCCCCGAGCGCACCCAGGTCGTGGCCGACTTCGAGGCCGAGCTCGCCCAGCTCGAGGCGGCCTACGACCTGCTCAACAAGACCGACGACCCGATCGCCGCCATCGCCGCCGCCGACCCGGCCGGCGAGGTGCGCCTCCAGGCGTCGTGGGCGCATGGCCAGATCGTGGTCTGGGCGGCCGGCCCCGACACGGCGCCGGCGAGCGCCGACGAGCTCTCCGACCGGCTCGAGGCCATCGGCGGCCCGGCCGTCGGCTGGAGCGTGCACCCGTCGGTGTCGCTGCCCGGCGGGGTGAAGGCGGCGGCCCTGTCGATCCCCATCGGCGAGGCGCTCGGCTGGCTGGTGGCCGTGGGCGGCGGGCTCGGGCGCGAGGGCGTGGGCTCGAGCGTCGCCTGGCTCGGGCGGGTGGCGGTCGCCGCGGTCCGCCTCGTGGCCCGCGGCGCGGTGGTCCCCACCCTGCCGGGCGCGAAGCGCCAGGAGGGCAAGCTCATGGACCTCTCGGTCCAGTGGGTGCCAGCGCTGGTGGAGGAGGACCTCATCGCCCAGATGGCCGCGGCCATGCCCGGCCCCGGCACGGTGCTCGTGCACAGCGATCCGCGGAACGTCACGCTCGCCGTCACCGGTGCGGTGGTCCACACCATCGTCGCTCAGGCGGCGGGCATGCTCGACCTCGCCGCGCCGCCACCGGTGGTGCGCACCACGGCCCACGTGGCCGAGGCGTTCGTCACCCGGCTCGCCGGCTCGTCGTTCGAGGCGCCCATCGCCGCCGGTGCCGAGGTGTCCAAGCGCATCGACCGCTGGGCCAAGCCGCTCACCGGCACCTCGCGGGTGAAGCTGGTGGTGCAGCTCGACCCGCCCGACTCGGGCGACGCCTGGTTCCTCTCGGTGCTCGGCCCCGGCGCCGAGGGCACGCTGCTGCCCATCGAGCAGGCCCTCGCGGACGGCAAGTCCACCAAGCCGCTCGCCGACGAGCTCAACCGCATCGAGCGGATCTTCCCCGCCCTGCTGCGCCCCGGTGCGCTGCGGCGCGGCCAGGTGTACCTGAGCCAGGAGGAGGCCTGGGAGCTGATGACGGTGACCGGCCCCCAGCTCGAGGCGGCCGGCTTCGACCTGCGCGTGCCGGCGCTCTCGCGCCGCAAGCCCAGCCCGGCGCTGCGCCTGTTCACCGAGCCGACGGGAGACACGGTCGTCGGCGCCCACCAGCTCGCCGACGTGCGCTGGTCGGTGCTCTTCGACGACGTCGAGCTCACCGCCGCCGACATCGCCCGCCTCGCTGCCGAGGCCCGCCCCCTGGTCCGCTCCCACGGCCGCTGGGTCGAGCTCGACGCCGTCGACCTGAAGGAGGCGGCGGCGGCCCTCGCCGAGCGGGCCGACAAGACCCGGATGACCGGCGCCGAGATCCTGCGTGCGTCGGTCGGCCTCGAGGGCAACCCGCTGGCGGGTGGCGTGTCGATCGCCGGCGCCGGCTGGGCCACCGACCTGCTGGCCAAGGCGGCCGAGATCCCCACCGATCCGGTCATGCCCGGCGAGGGCTTCGTGGGCGAGCTGCGGTCGTACCAGGCCGAAGCGGTGGCCTGGCGCGGTTCCTCACGCCGTCGAGCTCGGCGGCTGCCTCGCCCTCGACGTAGGCCTCGGCAAGACGCCGACGATGCTGGCCACACCTCTCCTTCGCACCCGCGAAGGCGGCAAGGCGCTCGTCGTCGCCCCACCCGGCCGTGGTCGGGAACTGGGCGCGAGGCGTCGCGCTTCGTGCCCGGCCTCAAGGTCGTGGTCCACCACGAGGCCAACCCGGGCCGTACGACCTGCCGACGGCCTTCGCCCGCGCCGACGTTCATGCCACCTACGGCACGGCGGTGCGCGACATGGACGCCCTCGGCACGATCACCTGGGACCAGGTGGCGCTCGACGAGCCCAGGCCATCAAGAACCACACGTCGGAGACAACCCAGCAGCTCCCGTCGCCTCGAGCAACGCGCACCCGCGTGGCGCTCACCGGCACCCGATCGGGAACAGCCTCGGCGACCTCTGGGCGATCCTCGACTTCACCAACCCGGGCCTGAGTGGGCGGGCGCACCGCGTTCATCTCCCAGATGCAGGGCGAGGGCGAGGCGGCGCTGCGGGCGCTCAGCAGGATCCTCGTGTTCCGTCGCACCAGAGCGGAAGCCGAGGTAGCGCCGAGCTGCCCGATCGCATCGACGAGCTCGACCACGCACATGACGCCCGAGCAGATCGGCCTCTACCAGGCGGTGCTCGACGGCCTCGTGGCCGACTCCTCCGAGGTGGGCGGCGGCGAGCCGAAGCAGGGAACGATCCTGGCGGCCATCACCGCCCTCGAAGCAGATCTGCAACCACCCGTCGGCCTACCAGAGCGACGATCGCCCGCTCGAGGCCGCTCCGGCGGCTCACCCGCCTCGAGGAGATCGTCGACCAGGTCTTCGCCTCCGGGGAGAAGGTCCTGATCTTCACCCACTTCGCCGAGTGGGGGAAGCGCATAGCCGACCACCTCACCCGGCGGACGGGCGTCCCGATCGAGTGCTACCACGGCGGCCTCGCCCGGGGCGCCCGCGACCGCATGGTGGCCGACTTCCAGGACCGGCCCGGCGCCGGCGCCCTCGTGCTGTCGCTCAAGGCCGGCGGCACCGGGCTCAGCCTCACCGCCGCCAACCACGTCGTGCTCTACGACCGCTGGTGGAACCCGGCGGTCGAGGACCAGGCCCGCGACCGGGCGTGGCGCATCGGCCAGACCAAGACCGTCGTGTCGCACCGGCTGGTGTGCCCCGGCACGGTCGACGAGCGGGTGGAGGAGGTCGTCGCCGGCAAGCGCCACATCGCCGACCTCATCCTCCCCGGCTCGAGCTCGCTGGCCGACCTCGACGCCGAGCAGCTGCGCACCGCCCTCGGCCTCCGCACCGACACCCTGCTCACCGAGGACGACGACTGATGGCCGAACCGCCGCAAGGAGGCCGCCGCCGCGGCAACAGGTCAGGCCGCCGACCTCTGGAAGCCGGTGCCCCAGCTGCCCGACCCCGAGCCGATCCAGGTGGCCACCGACCCCACCATGATCGTCCGCTCGCTCGGCGACCCACCCCTCCACGGCCAGGGCCAGCAGGCCGAGCACGAGATCGCCCGGGTCCTCGTCCGGGCGTCGATGCTCGCCGGGGCCCTCGCCGACGTGGCCGGCCTGCTCGAGCAGCCCGGTCCGGCGGACGACGAGGACTGATGGCCCCCGCCGGCCCGGCCCGCGCGCCGCTGCTCGCCGCTGCCGCCTCGGCGGGCGCCGGGCTGATCCACATCGCGGCTGCCGGCGCCGAGCACGACCGCCCCTCGGCGGCCTTCGTGCTGATGGCGGTGGGCATCGCCCAGGCCACCTGGGGCGCCATGGCCGCCTCCCGCCCGGCGAGCCCCGAGCTGCGCCGGGTCGGCCTGGCCCTCGCCGTGGCGGCGCTCGTCGGCTGGGCCCTGGCGGTGACCGTCGGGCTGCCCGCGCCCGCCGCGCTCGCGTCGCCGATGGAGCCCGCCGTCCCCGACCTGGTGGCTGCCGGGCTCGCCGTCGCCGTGCTGGCCTCGCTCGGCCGCCGGGCGCTCGCGCCCGACGCACCGGCGCCGCGGTCGTCGGCGACGGTCGTCGGCGTCGCCGTGGTCGCCCTGCTGGCGCTCGGTGCGGTCGCGGCGACGCCCGCCGCCCACGAGGCCCGCCGGGCCGACGCGGCGGCGGATGCGGCCCGCGACGACGCGGCGGCCGCCGCGATCGCCGACGCCACCGTCCCCGACGTGACCACGACGACGCTGCGAACCCGCATCGGCCCCTACGACCCCGAGCGACCGCTCGACCTGTCCGACGTCGCCGGCGTCACCACCGAGCAGCAGCAGGGCGCCGAGGACCTGGTGGCCGCCGTCCTCGCGGCGTCGAGCACGTACCCCGGCGCCGAGGATGCCGAGGCCGAGGGGTACGTGAGCATCGGCGACGACTACACGGGCGAGGAGCACCTGATCGACTGGTCGGCGGTGCTCGATCCCGCGACGCTCGATCCGGCCCATCCCGAGGCGCTCGTCTTCGACGTGGCCGACGACGGCAGCCGCACGTTGGCCGCGGTCATGTTCGTCCTGCCGCCCTCGACGCGGGTCGACGACGCTCCGCAGCCGGGCGGGCCGCTCACCACGTGGCACCTCCACGGCGAGCTGTGCATCGACGAGGCCCGGACGCCCCCGGCGGCGGTGGCGACCACCGACGCGTCGGGCGAGTGCCCGGACGGGCTCGACGAGGCCCAGCCGGCGCCGACCCTGCACGTGTGGGTGACCCGCCACCCGTGCGGGCCCTTCAGCGAGCTCGAGGGGGTCGGGACCGATCCCGCGTCGATCGCCAGCGGCTGCGAGCACCGCCACGGCTGAGGCCCGCCGGTCGGCCTACGGCGTGCGCACCCGCTCGACGGTCGCGGCGAGCAGGTCGCGGTCGAGGTCGACCACGAGCGGCACCGGGCCGCCCTCGGGCCCCGCGACCAGGAGCCGGCCGAGGCGCACCAGCGCATCGAGCGCCTCGCCGTGGGCGACGGGATCGACGTCGAGCACCAGCACGTCGGCGTCGGGGTCGTCGGGGTCGGCGGCCTCGACCGCGCCGTCGGCATCGACCACCGCGGGCCAGATCGAGATGCGGAGCCGGCGATCGCCGACCCAGGCGCCGAGGCCGGCGGCCTCGACGTCGTAGCCGTACCCGAGCCGGTGGCCCTCGGGCAGCTCGTGCAGCGAGGCCTGCACGACGGCGAGGGCCTGCGGGTCGGCGGTGGCGTCGACGTCGACCACCACCCCCGCCAGCCGCTCGGTCTCGATCACGGTGGCCCGGCGCACCGCCAGGGCCCGTTCGCCGTGGGCGGCCATGGGCCTACCAGTTGCCGCGGTTGGCCTTGCAGGTGACGCAGAGCTCCGTGGCGGGGAGCGCCTCGAGGCGGGCATCGCCGATGGGCTCGCCGCACTTGGTGCACTGCTTCCAGCCCCGGCCCTGCGCCCGCTCGGCGGCGGCGTCGATCACCTCGAGGAAGGCCTGCTCCTCGCCGATGCGGGCCCGGATGCGGTCGCGCTCGAAGCGGGTCAGGTCGCCCTCGGAGCCTCCCTCGTCCTCGCCGGCGCCCACGTCGCTCGCCGCCTCCTCGGGGTCGAGCTCGTCGTAGGCCGCCTGGAGGTTGGCGATGTTGGTCTCGGTCTCGGCGCGGAGCTGCGCCAGGTTCGAACGGTGCTGGGCGACGGTGAGCGATGACGCCATGGGGGTGGACCTCTCTCGACGGGAGCGGTGCAACCTACCCGGTCCGACACCGGGTGCACCCCATCGGGGCGAGGAACCCAGGTGGGCCCGGGGTCGGGAACCGGGCGACGGGCGAGGCGCAGCGGTCCGTAGGCTTCGGCCGCCGTGTCGTCCGAGCCCACCACCGTCCCGCCCCTCGACGAGGGAGGCCCCGAGGGGCCCGGCGCGGGCGGCCTGTGGGACGCCGGGCGGCGCGAGCTCACCGTCGGGCTGGTCCTGACCATCACGCTGGTCGCGTTCGAGGCCATGGCCGTGGCGACGATCATGCCCGACGTCAAGGACGACCTGGGCGGCCTGGCCCTCTACGGCTGGGTCTTCAGCGGCTTCTCCCTCGCCAGCCTCGCCGGGATCGTGGTGGCCGGCCAGCTCGCCGACCGCCGCGGCCTGGTCGTGCCCTACGTCGCCGGCCTGGGGCTGTTCACCGCCGGCCTGGTCGTCGGCGGCCTCGCCCCGTCGATGCCCGTGCTGGTGGCCGGGCGGGTGCTCCAGGGGTTCGGCGCCGGGGCCATCCCCGCCACCGCCTACGCCGCCATCGCCCGGGGCATCCCGCCCGTGCTGCGACCCAAGATGTTCGCCGTCATGTCGACGGCCTGGGTCGTCCCCGGCCTCGCCGGCCCGGCGGCGGCGCTGGGGATCGAGCACGCGCTCTCGTGGCGCGCCGTGTTCCTCGTCCTCATCCCGCTCGTGGTGGTGGCCGGCGCCATGACCCTGCCGGCGCTGCGCTCGCTCGCCCGGGCCGTGGAGGCGGCCACGCCGGCCCAGCGGGAGGCCGACCGGCTGCGGCTCCGCCAGGTGGGGGTGCTCGTGGTGGGCGTCGGCGCCATCTTCACGGCGAGCTCGATCGACGCCTGGCCCCTGGTGGTCGGCCTGGTCCTCGTCGGCGCGGTGCTCGCCGCGCGCGCTCGTGCACCTGCTGCCGCCGGGGTCCCTGCGCTTCGCCGCCGGCGTGCCGGCTGCCGTCTCGGTGCGCGGCGTGCTCACGTTCGCGTTCTTCTGCGCCGACGCCTACGTGCCCCTCGCCGTGGTCGACGGGCGCGGCGGCGACAGCTGGATCGCCGGCGCCGCGCTCACCCTCTGCACCCTGCTGTGGTCGGCGGCGTCGTGGACCCAGGCCCGCCTCATCGGTCGGGTGGGGCCCCGTCGCCTCGACCAGGTCGGGTTCGGCCTCCTGGCGAGCTCGATCCTCGGCCTGCTCGCCGTCGCCCAGGGTGCGCCGGTGCTGGCCACGATCCCGCTGTGGGGGCTGGGCGGCTTCGCGATCGGCCTCTCCTACGCGCCGCTGTCGGTCACCGTGCTCGGTGCCGCCCGGCCGGGGGAGGAGGGGGCGTCGAGCGCGGCCATCCAGCTCACCGACGGGCTCGGCATCGCGCTGGGCACGGGCCTCGGCGGGTGGATCGTGGCCGTCGGCGACGATCGCGGGTGGGCGGTCGCCACCAGCACCACGTGGGTGTTCGCCCTGGCCGGGGTCGTGGCGGTCGGCGGGGTGGTGGCGTCGGCCCGCCTGCCCCGGAGGGTGCCGACCGGCGCGCCCGCAGGGAGCTGACGCGCCGCCCGATCGCGGTGCGGGCCTATCCCTGGTCGGCGAGCTCGTCGCGCAGCTGGCGCTTCAGGATCTTGCCGGCGGGGTTGCGGGGCAGCGCCTCGGCGTGGAAGAAGATCCGCGAGGGCACCTTGAACGCGGCGATGTGCTCGGAGAGGAAGCGACGCAGCTCGTGCTCGTCGATCTCCTCGCCCTCGCGGGGGACGATGGCGGCGGCCACCTCCTCGCCCAGGCGCTCGTGCGGGAGGCCGAACACGGCGGCCTCGTACACCTGGGGGTGCTCGTAGATGGCCGCCTCGACCTCGGCCGAGTACACGTTCTCGCCGCCGCGCAGGATCATGTCCTTCGTCCGGTCCTCGATGTAGACGAAGCCCTCGTCGTCGATGCGGCCGAGGTCGCCGGTCCGCAGCCAGCCGTCGACGATGGTCTCGGCGGTGGCCTCGGGCTTGTTCCAGTAGCCCCGGATGAGGTTCGGGCCCTTCATCCAGATCTCGCCGCGCTCGCCAGCCGGAAGCGGGCGCAGCTCGGCGTCGCGGATCTCGAGCTGGAGGATGGGCGTGGAGCGGCCCGTGCTCGTGGGGTGCGCCTCGTAGTCGGCGCCGCTGTTGCCCGGGCCGTACGCGTTGGTCTCGGTCATGCCGTAGCCGATGTTGGGCTTGGCGGCCTTGAAGGCGGAGCCGACCCGGCCCACCAGCTGCGGTGGGGCGGGGGCGCCGCCGCCGCCCACCGAGGCGAGCGTCGAGGTGTCGTAGCGGTCGAAGTCGGGGTGCTCGAGCAGGTCCCAGCTCTGGGTGGGCACGCCCACGAGGTGGGTCACCTTCTCCCGCTCGATGAGCTGCAGGGCCCGGCCCGGATCCCACTTGTGCATGATCACCAGCTTGAGGCCCGACGCCAGCGAGCCGAGCATGACCGGGACGTTGCCGGTCACGTGGAAGAGCGGGACGATCAGGATGAAGCAGGGCGGGCCGGTTCGTCCGGCCGCCTCGTCGGGGCGGCGCAGGCCGTCGATCGTGGTCTTGCAGCCGAAGCCCATGAGGGCCTGCACCACGGCCCGGTGCGTCGACACCGCGCCCTTGGGGCGGCCGGTGGTGCCCGACGTGTAGAGGATCGTGGCGTCGTCCTCGGGGCCGACCTCGACCTCGGGCCGTTCGGCGCCGGCCACCACCACGTCGTCCCAGCGGTCGACCCCGTCGAGCGCGCCGCCCTCGGGGAGGCGGACGCCGACGGTCGCGATGCCGAGGCGAGCGCAGGCGTGGCGGCTGCGCTCGACGCGCTCCTCGTCGGCGACGAGCACCTTGGTGCCGGAGTCCTCGAGGCCGTAGTCCATCTCCTCGGCCGTCCACCACGCGTTCATGGAGACGACGACGGCGCCCACCGACAGGGCGCCGAGGTAGGTGATGATCCACTCGGGGAAGTTGCGCATGGCGATGGCGACCCGGTCGCCCTTGCCGACGCCGTAGCGCTCGACGAGGGCGGCGGCGATCCCGTCGGCGAGGGCGTGCACCTGGGCGAACGTGTACCGCTCGTCCTCGTAGACCAGGAACTCGGTGTCGCCGTAGAGCCGGGTCAGGTCGCCCAGCCCCTTCAGGGAGGACGGCGCCCCCTTGAACGCGGTGTAGGAGACCCCGTCGACGGTGATCTCGTGGGTCTCGTAGCGCCCGCCCGGTCCGGTGACCTGGGCGGCGGCGTCTTCGTAGCTGAGCGTCACGAGGCCCGAGCCAACCGCACGCCGACCAGCGGGTCAAGCGGGACCGCCTCAGCGCTCTCGCAGGTCCTCCTTGGCCTTCTGCGCCTCTCGGGCCATCCGCCCGAACTGGCGGGCGCGGCGACGGCGCTCCACCACGTCGGCGCGCAGCTCGGCGGCGGCCGCCTCGGCGTCGAGCGACCGCCAGGCCTCGAGCCGCTCGGGGCCAGCTCGCCCGCCTCGACCGCGGCGAGCACCGCGCACCCCGGCTCGGCCCCGTGGGTGCAGTCGCGGAACCGGCACCGCTCGGCCAGCTCATCGATGTCGGCGAAGGCGTCGGCCACAGCGTCGGTGTCGGTCCAGATGCCGACCTCGCGGATGCCGGGCGTGTCGACCAGCACGCCGCCGCCCGGGAGCAGGTGCAGCTCCCGGTGGGTGGTGTGGCGGCCCTGGCGTCGCCCTCGCGGACCTCGCCCTCGAGCGCCACCTCGCCCTCGAGCAGCGCTCACGAGCGTCGACTTGCCGGCGCCCGACTCGCCGATGAGGGCGACGGTCCGCTCGCCGATCCGCTCGGCAGATCGTCGACGCCCCAGCCGCCGCGCCGAGAGGGTGACCACCTCGAGGTCGGGGTCGACCTCGTGGGCCACGAGCTCGGCCTCCACGGCGACCTCGGGGCCGACCTTGTCGGCCTTGGTGAGCACGACGATGACTCGGCGCCCGCGCCGAGGGCGATGGTCT
This sequence comes from Acidimicrobiales bacterium, assembly GCA_041394165.1. GTDB lineage: Bacteria > Actinomycetota > Acidimicrobiia > Acidimicrobiales > Iamiaceae > Aquihabitans. The sequence goes on along the minus strand of JAWKIT010000004.1, from coordinate 1,418 downwards.
GCTGATCCGCCCGGTCCGCACCGGGCGGTCGAGGCCGCACACCACGAGGACGAGGTCCACGTTGGCCGCCATGGCCTGCTGCGCTCCTCCTTGCCGGCCGCCCGGCGCCGCAGGAGCGAGTCGCGGGGAGGGTGGCGAGGGGCGTGCGATGGCGGTCGAGCACGATCCAGTCGCCCACCACCGGCGTTGGGTCCACGGCCGGCCCGAACATCGAGCGCACCGGGCCCTCGGCGGTGACCACGATCATCCCGGCGCCGTCGTGGCGAACGACGCGGCCCGGGTGCACCTCGTCGGCCGCCGCCACCGCCGGCGTCGAGCGCGCCTCGTCGAACCGGGCCGACCACCGGTCGTCCCACCCGAACCGCAGGAGCTGCTCGCTCACCGGGCGCGCCTCATCGCCAGCACGGTACCGGCGGGCGCCCGATGGGGTGCCACGAGTTGGCCGGGCGGGGAGGGCGTCCCTAGCGTCGACCCCGTGCAGGTCATCCACGGCGTCGGGCCGTGCTCGTCTCCCCAGCCCGAGAGCGCCGTCACCATCGGCGCCTTCGACGGCGTGCACCTGGGCCACCGGGCGGTCATCGGCCAGGTGCGCGAGCTGGCCGACCGCCGGGGCCTGCAGACCGTCGTGGTCACCTTCGACCGCCACCCGGCGAGCGTCGTGCGGCCCGACTCGGCGCCGCTGCTGCTCACCGACCTCGACCAGAAGCTCGAGCTGCTCGCGGCCGCAGGCGTCGATGCCACCTACGTGGTGCACTTCGACGACGCCCGGGCCAAGGAGGAGGCGGCCGACTTCGTCGAGGAGGTGCTGGTGGGCTGCCTCTCGACCCGGGCGGTGGTCGTGGGCGAGGACTTCCACTTCGGGCACCGGCGGGGCGGCGACGTGGCCCTGCTGCGCGAGATGGGCGACTCGGCGGGGTTCACCGTCGAGGGCCTCGAGCTGCGCGGCGCCGACGGCGATCCGGCCACGGCGGGGGAGGTCGTGTCGTCGACCGCCATCCGGGCCCGGCTCGCGGACGGCGACGTGGCCGGCGCCCACGCCCTGCTCGGACGCCCCCACGAGGTGCGCGGCGAGGTGGAGCCCGGCGACCGGCGCGGGCGCGAGCTGGGGTTCCCGACGGCCAACCTCGAGATCGACCCCGAGATCCAGCTGCCCGCCGACGGGATCTACGCCGGGTGGTTCGAGCGGGCCGACGGCTCGGTGCACGCCACCGCCATGTCGCTCGGGCACCGGCCCACCTTCTACGAGCGGCCTCAGGGCGCGCCGCTGCTCGAGTGCCACCTGCTCGACTTCGCCGGCGACCTCTACGGCGAGGCGGTGCGGGTCCGCTTCCTCCAGCGGCTGCGCGGCGAGGTCCGCTTCGACGGCGTCGAGGCCCTCGTGGCGCAGATGGCCGCCGACGTGGCCGACACCCGCCGCC
>JAWKIT010000003.1:0-460966 GCA_041394165.1 Acidimicrobiales bacterium | reverse complement strand
GTAGCTCGACGAGCTCGGCCACGTCGGCGTAGGCCGCGAGCGCCTCGTCGAGGCCGGTGTCGTCGGGGGCGGCGAGGACGATCTCGGTCGGTTCGAGGCGGTGGGCGGCGGCGATCGCCTCGCTCGCGGCGGTGGGGTCGGACGGGTCGACCTCGACCTGGACGATGAGCTTGGCACCCTCGGTGCGGACCTCGTCCCACACCTCCGCCGCCGCGGCCGGGGCCCATGGCCCGACGAGGTGCAGGCCGTCGGCCCGCCGGTGCGCGTCGGTCAGCTCGTCGCCGGGGCGCACGATGGCGAGCAGCGGCGGCCGCGGCCGCTGGTAGGGCGGTGGACCGATCGCCGGCTCGTGGCCGAGCGTGGGGGCGACCGGCCACTGCCGATCGGTGGTGGCGAGCAGCTCGCCCAGCGTCGTCCCGTCCGCGCCGGCCAGCGCGCTGACGGTGAGGCGACCGGCGCTCAGGTGGTCGATGCTCGCCAGGGCGCCGACGAGCGCGTTGGCGCGTCGCTCGGCGGCGTCGAGGCCGGCCAGGCCGAGGCGGACCCGGCTCGTGAGGGCCGCCAGGTGGGCGAGGGTGGCCAGCCCGTCGAGCGGCGCCGGCGGGCGGTCCGGGCCGGGAGGAGCGCTCGCCCGCAGGTCGTCGGCCGCCCACAGGGTTCGGTAGCCCAGCGCCTCGGCCGCCTGGGCGGCGGTGCGCAGGGCGGCGGTGGCGGTGGCGGCGGGGGGATGGACGATGCGGATGCCGATCGGCAACGGAAGCTCCTCGAGACGGGTGGACGCTGACGTTCTCCCACCCCGCGCTGGATGTCCGCTTGATGAGCGCGTGCAGTGGCGTCGACCCTTCTGACCTGGGCCGCCGTGTTCAGCGCAGCGCGTCGATCGGGGTCCCCATCCAGCGGGCGTCGGCGACGAACCCCGCCTCCTCGTAGAGGGGGCGGCCGGCATCGGTGGCGTGGAGGTACAGGCGCCGCCAGCCCTCGGTCGAGGCCGCGACCAGCGCGGCGTCGAGCAGCGCCCGGGCGGTTCCTCGCCGGCGGGCTTCGGGCGCCACCCACATGTTCACGACGTAGCCCTCCTTGGCCTGGTGGACCTCGGGCAGCGGCGGGGCGTCGTTGGCGAGCACCGACACGATCCCGACCGGCTCGTCGGCGTCGTCGACCGCCAGCCAGGTGCGGATGCGGTCGGCGGCGACCACCTCGGCCAGGTAGCGGCGGGTGACCTCGGTGAACTCGGGCGGGAAGGTCGTCGGGTCGACGCCGCGCACGTCGGCGATGAAGGCGATGCGAAGGCGGACGACGGTCTCGTGGTCGTCGGCGGTGGCGAGGCGGATGCGCACGGCGGAGATCCTGGCGCGACCGAGGTCGGGGGTGCTCGTGGATTCACCCCTCCCGGGCCGTTCGCCCCTGGCGTGCGAGGGCCGCGAGGCGCATCGTGGTGGAGGAGGTGATCGCCATGGTCAGCACGGCCGTCATCGACGACTTCCTCGCCCAGCGCAAGCTCGCGTTCGTGGGGGCGTCGCACGATCCGAAGGAGTTCTCGGCCAGCGTCTACCGGGAGCTGAAGCGCCACGGCTACGAGCTCTCGCCGGTCAACCCGCGAGCCACCGAGGTCGACGGCGACCCCTGCTACGCCACGGTGCGCGACCTGCCGGCCGGCCTCGACGGCGCCGTCGTGATGGTGCCCTCAGAGGCGAGCGCGGCGGTCGTGCAGGAGTGCATCGAGGCGGGCATCCCGAGGGTGTGGCTCCACCAGGGAGCGGGCCCCTCGTCGGCCACGCCCGAGGCGGTGGCCCTCTGCCGGGAGCACGGCATCGAGGTGGTCGATGGGGCCTGTCCGATGATGTTCTTCGCGGACGCCACGTGGTTCCACCGGGTGCACCGCTGGGGTCGGGAGAAGCGAGGCGGGCTGACCCCCTGACGCGCCGGGCGCTCAGGCGCCCGGCGTCGGGTGGCGCTGCTCGATGCCCACCAGCAGGGCTCGGCGCTCGTCGTCGTCCACCTCGCCTGCTGCGTGGGCGCTCGACGCCGGCGACCAGCTCGGCCACCGTGGTGCGCCGCACGGCCGTGAGGCGCGACCCGGCCGTCTCGGCCAGCTCGATCGGGAGGAGCGAGCCGCACGTACGGCGGCGGCAGCACGCCACCGGTCAGCACGAGGACGCCACGGGTGGTGCGCTCGCCCGCGCCTCGCTCGGCCTGGAGCCGCTGCCGGAACGCATCGTGGTCGAACGCCTCGAGCGCGAGCACCGCCCCCTCGCCGTGGCGGCCCCGGACCTCGGCCACGACCGGCTGGTCGAGCAGGGTGCGGTCGAACAGCGGGTGGTCGTCGTCGAGCAGCAGCTGCACCACGGTCCAGTGCCGCCCGTCGATGGTGCGGGCGGCGACGTCGATGCCGATCACGCCGTGCGGCCCGGTGATGGCGGGTTGATCGGCGGTGAGCACCTGGGTCAGGCCGCCGGCGAGGTCGGCCGAGATCAGCTCCACCGACGCGAGCCTACGAGCGCCCGGCCACCTCGTCGGTCGTGGGCCGGGCCCGGATGCCGAGGCCCACGAACGCCACGCCGACCAGCACGTAGAGCGGGTGGAAGAACGACAGCTCCCGGATGAAGGCCAGCTCGACCACGATCCAGCCCACCTGGAGGACGCCGGCGCCGACCGCCGCTGCCGGCGCCAGGCGATGGCCGGTGGCGGCGAGGACCGCGACGGCGGCCATCGGCACCGCGACCACGAGGGCCAGGGCGATGCCGCCCAGCACCGGGCTGCGGAGCGGCAGGCGGGGCGTCACCTCGGGGCCGAGGTCGAGGAACCCGGCGACCATGCCCGCTGCCCCGAACCACGCCGACAGGCTGACCAGCCCGGCGAAGGCGGCCAGGCCGCGGTGGCGGCGCGGCCGATCGGTCGACATCGGCGGGGCCAGGCGGGTCGTCATCGCCTCCACCTCGGGATCGTCCGCCGCCGAGGAGGATCCCGACAGGGTCGGAGGTCCCGCCGGCGCTCACACGGCCCTCACGGCCCGATCACGGATCCCTCACACCTCGGGCGCAGCGTGGGAGTCGTCGAAGGGCCCCGCCGAAGGGGCTCGAAGGAGGTCCCCCCATGGGCAAGCGCATCGCCGCGGTCGGCATGGCCGCCGCCATCGGCGTCGGCGGACTCGCCGTCGCCGCCACCAACCCGCTGGGCGTCGCCGGCGCCCAGGACGGCACGGAGGCCAGCACCGCCCCCGTCGCCGATCGCGAGGGCCCGCTGCCGCGGGCGCTCGACCGTCTCGTCGCCGACGGGACGCTCACCCAGGAGCAGGCCGATGCCGTGCTCAGCGCCACGAAGGACGAGGTCGAGCAGGGCCGAGCCGACCGCAAGGAGCGCCGCGCTGATCGCCGGGCCGAGCTGCTGCAGGTCGTGGCCGACGCCATCGGGTCGGCGCCCGACGACGTGAAGGCCGGGCTCGAGGGCGGGACGAGCATCGCCGCCCAGGCCGAGGCGGCCGGCGTCGATCGCCAGGCCGTGGACGACGCCATCACCGGTGCCATCACCGAGCGCCTCGACCAGGCCGTCGCCGACGGCAAGCTCACCGAGGAGCGGGCGGCCAAGGCGAAGGAGCACCTCGACGAGGTGGTCGACCGCATCCTCGACGCCGACGGCCACGGGGGCGGCGGTGGTCGCGGCCACCTCCGCGAGCGCCTCCGGGACCGCTTCGGCAACTGACCGCGCCGGCGGCCCCTCGTCGCACCGGCCCTTCGCCCGGATCTCGCGCTCCACGCGCGAGATCCCGGCGCGGCAGCGCCGCCGTCGATCCTCCGCCCCGATCACGCGCTGGGGGCGCGCCATGCGGGCGAGGAACGGTGCGCTCGGGGCGGATCGACCGGTCCGGCCCGAGGCAGGCCGTGACACACTGACGCCATGGCTCGCCTCCGGATCGCCAGCTGCCAGATCAACACCCGCGTGGGGGCGCTCGACGCCAACGTGGAGGCGATCCTCGCCGCGCTGCGGGTGGCCGAGGAGGCCGGCTGCGACCTCGCCGTGCTCCCCGAGCTGGCCATCACCGGCTACCCGCCCGAGGACCTCCTGCTGAAGCCTGGCTTCATCGCCGACAACCTCGCTGCCCTCGAGAAGGTGGCGGCGGCCACGGGCGACTGCGTCGCGGTGGTGGGCTTCGTCGACCGGGGCCGCGACCTCTGGAACGCCGCCGCGGTCTGCGCCCACGGCGAGGTGGTGGGGACGTACCACAAGCGGGAGCTGCCGAACTACGCCGTGTTCGACGAGGCGCGGTACTTCGCCGAGGGCGATGAGCCGGCGCAGCTGTGGAGCATCGGCGGCGTGTCGGTCGGCGTGTCGATCTGCGAGGACGCCTGGAACCCGGCCGGGCCCATCCTCGACCAGGCCGACAGCGGCGCCGAGGTGATCGTCAACCTCAACGCCTCCCCCTACGCCGAGGGGAAGCTCGCCCGCCGGGAGCGGATGATGGCCACCCGGGCCGCCGACGCCTCGTGCGCGCTCGTGTACACCAACCAGGTCGGCGGCCAGGACGAGCTGGTGTTCGACGGCGGCTCGATGGTGTTCGACGCCGAGGGCCGCCTGCTCGCCCGATCGCCGCAGTTCGTCGAGGACGTGATGATCGTCGACCTCGAGGTCGAGCCCGTCTACCGCAAGCGCCTGCTCGACCCCCGGGGCCGGCCGACCGATCGGCTGCTCCCGCTCAACGTCGGCTCCCGCGACGAGGTCGAGGCGTCGGCCACGCCCAACGCGGCCGACGATGCGCCGCTCGCCCCCCTCTCGGTCGCCCCCGAGCTCGACCCCGACGAGGAGGTGTACCGGGCGATCGTGCTCGGCACCCGCGACTACCTCGTGAAGAACGGGTTCACCGACGTGGTCGTCGGCCTGTCGGGCGGCATCGACTCGACCCTCGTCGCCGTGGTCGCCGCCGACGCCATCGGCGCCGAGCACGTCCACGGCGTCTCGATGCCGAGCCGCTACTCGTCCGACCACTCGAAGTCCGATGCCCAGCAGCTGGCCGAGAACCTGGGCCTCGACTTCCGGACCATCCCGATCGAGCCGGCCCACGCCGCGATGCTCGAGATGCTGGCGCCGTCGTTCGAGGGCCGCGACGCCGACCTCACCGAGGAGAACCTCCAGAGCCGGCTGCGGGGCCTCACCCTCATGGCGCTGTCGAACAAGTTCGGCTGGATCGTGCTCTCCACCGGCAACAAGTCCGAGGTGGCCGTCGGCTACGCCACCCTCTACGGCGACACGGTGGGCGGCTACTCGGTGCTGAAGGACGTCTACAAGACCCGCGTCTACGAGCTCTGCCGGTGGCGCAACGCCCAGGGCGGCGCGCCGGTGATCCCCGAGGGGGTGATCACCAAGCCGCCGTCGGCCGAGCTGCGCCCCGACCAGCGCGACGACCAGACGCTGCCGCCCTACGACGTGCTCGACCCGATCCTCGAGGCCTACATCGAGCACGACCGGACCACCGCCGAGCTGATCGCCCACGGCCACGACCCGGCCACGGTCGAACGGGTGGCCCGGCTGGTCGACAGCGCCGAGTACAAGCGGCGCCAGAGCCCGATCGGCGTGAAGGTGTCGGCGAAGGCGTTCGGCAAGGACCGCCGCCTGCCCATCACCAACGGCTTCCGCTGACCGCCCCTCCGCCGCGGCCCGCCCGGTCACCCCACCCACCCATCCACCCCCCACTCACCCCCCACCCACCCATCGAACTTCTGGAGCGATCGGGCCCGTTCCGGGCGCGTCGGCGCCAGAACCTCGGTGATGACCGCCCACCCGACGGCACCTTCTGGAGCGATCGGGCCCGCTCCGGGCGCCTCGGCGCCAGAAGTTCGTGGGGGGCGAGCGAGGTTGACGGGGGCGGGGGCGCGGGCCAACCTCGGCGGCGTGAGCGACGCTGCCGCCGAGCCGACCATCCTGATCAAGCCGGGGCCCCTGCTCGTGCAGGCGGCCACCTGGTTGGGCCACGCGTGCTGGGCCGAGGTGCGGTTGCAAGAGGTGCTCACGCACTGGCTGGCGATCGAGCCCGAGGGCGAGCACGTCGAGATCCTGTGGCACGAGCGGGCCGACGCCGCAGAGCGGGCCGAGGCCTGGTACCGCCGGCTCCCCGAGCTGCGGGAGTACCCGAGGCGCAGTTCATCGTGCCGTCGTCGGTGGCGGTCGCCGAGCTCTTCGACCGCCTCCAGGCCCTCGACGCCCCGGCCCGCTCGCTCGACCGCCGGGGCGCGCTCGCGGCCGTGCTGCGCGGCCTGCGCCTGGGCTACAAGCGCCAGCAGGACATCTCGGTGGGCCCGGCCGACGCGCCCGCCGCCCTCACCATCGCCACCGCCCTGCGCTCGACGTTCGGCACGGGCGGCGCCGACCCCAGCCCGGCGTGGACCCACGCCGTCGCCGAGGCGGGCGGCCTGCCGTAGCGCTCGCCGTGCGCCCGGTCAGGTGCCCTTGACCCGCACGTAGCGACGGTGGTCGGGTCGGTAGACCCACTCGCCCTCGCCGGCCTGGAACACCTCCACCAGGGCCGGGAACCGCTGCACCAGCTCGCCGAGCGTCTGGGCCTCGACGCCCGAGCCGTCGTCGCCGAAGAACCCCTCGGGCTCGTCGCCCGCGGTGATGGTCCAGCCGCTGTCGGTGGCGTCGAGGGGCTGGTCGAACCCGGCCCACTCGGGCGGGCCGACGACCTCCCGGAGCCGGGTGCTGACGACGGCGCGCAGGCCCACGTCGAAGCTCACGTCCTCCTTGCGGAGGGCGATCCCGGCCACGTGGCGGGCCTCGAAGGCGATCACGGCCGAGGGCTCGAGCGACGTGACCACCACGGGCCGGTTGGTGAGCCAGCCCTGGTAGGTGCCGTCGGGCTGGTTGGAGCGGACCTCGACCCACATGCGCTCGGCGTTGGGGCCCGAGGTGGGCGGCGGGTCGAGCACGAACACCAGCTTCACCATGTCGCCGGTGCGCAGGCTGACCCGCTCGGCGTTGGTGGGGATCGGGAAGGTGTCGGGGTAGGCCCGGTGCTGGGCCTCGGCGTCGAGGAGGCCCCAGTCGGCGGGGACGATCGGGGGCACGGCGGCGCTCGGAGCGTCGCTCGGGGCGGTGGGGGCGGTGTCGTTCATCGGTCCAGGGAGTTTGGCGGTCTTGACCCGGTCGGTATCGTATGGGAAGCCCGGAACCATGCCCAGGGCCGCCGCACCCACCGATTCCACCATGCGGCCGCCCCCGGGTCCGACAGGGGCAGCGCGGGCTCCGAGATCGACTGAGAAAAGGTGAACGATGGCCAAAGAGCGTGTTGAGCGGGACGAAGAGGACCTCGTCCGGCTGTACCTGACCGACATCGGCCAGTACCCGCTGCTCACCAAGGACGACGAGGTTCGTCTGGCCCAGGCCATCGAGGCCGGCAACGCTGCCCGCGAGGAGCTCGATGCGGGGGGCAAGGAGGTCACCGCGGCCCGCAAGCGCGAGCTGCGCCGCCTCTCGCGCGAGGGCGAGCGCGCCGAGCGCACCTTCGTGCAGTCCAACCTGCGGCTCGTCGTCTCGATCGCCAAGAAGTACCAGGCCAGCGGCCTTCCGCTGCTCGACCTGATCCAGGAGGGCAACCTCGGCCTGATGCACGCCGTCGAGAAGTTCGACTGGCGCAAGGGCTTCAAGTTCTCCACGTACGCCACGTGGTGGATCCGCCAGGCGATCACCCGCGGCATCGCCAACACGGGTCGCACGATCCGCCTGCCCGTCCACGCCGGCGACACCCTGGCCCGCCTCCAGAAGGCCCGGGCCCGCCTCGAGCTGAAGATGGGCCGCCCGGCCACCCTCGCCGAGCTGTCGGCCGAGGTGGAGATGCCCGAGGACAAGGTCACCGAGGCCCTGCGCTTCGCGGCCGAGCCCCTCTCGCTCTCCGAGCCGCTGCGCGAGGACGGCGACGCCGAGCTGGGCGACGTGGTGGAGGATCGCTCCGCCGAGTCCCCCTTCGAGGTGGCCGCCACCGCGCTGCTGCCCGAGGAGATCTCCCGCCTGCTGTCGCCGCTCGACGAGCGCGAGCGCGAGATCCTGAAGCTGCGCTTCGGCCTCGACCGTGGCGAGCCCCGCACCCTCGAAGAGGTGGGCGAGCACTTCAACCTGACCCGCGAGCGCATCCGCCAGATCGAGGCGCGCGCCATGTCGAAGCTGCGCCACCCCTCCTCCGACACGGGTGCTCGCGACCTCCTCGCCGTCTGATCGCCTGACCGACGAGCCGACCCCCCGGTCGGCACGGTTCGGGCGCGTCGACCTCCTCCTCGTCGCGGCTGCCTGCGGGCTCTCGCTCGCGGCCACGCTGCCCCGGCTCACCCGCCGGCCGGTGTGGACCGACGAGGGCCTCACGGTCGGCGCCACCACCCAGCTGGTCGACACGCTCCGCGGGACCGGCGGCACCATGGCGCTCTACTACGCCGTGATCACCCCGATCGCGCAGCTGAGCACCGATCGCTTCTGGATCCGGCTGCCCTCGGCGCTCTTCGTGGCCGCCACCGTGGCGGTGACCTACCTCGTGGCCCGGCGCATCGGCGGGCGCGCTCGCGGCCACGTCGTCGCTCGTGCTCGCGTCCACCTGGGCGCTGGCGCGGTGGGGGATCGAGGCGCGCGGCTACGGGCTGGCCATGCTGCTCGTCGCCGTCGGGTGGCTGGGGGTGGTGGAGCTGGGCGCCGCCGACGATCCGAGGCGGCGCCGGCGAGGGTGGGTGCTGCTGGCCGTCGGTGGCCTCCTCGGCCCGCTGGCCCACGGGCTGGCCGCGCTGCAGCTCGTGGCCCAGGCCGCGGTGCTGCTGGCGCGCGCCGACCGGCGGCGCTTCGTGCGCCCGCTGCTGGTGCTCGGGCTGGCCTGGGCGCTGCTGCTGCTCGTGCTGTTCGCGTACGGGGCCGGCGAGGTGGCCAGCTGGATCGAGCCGCCGACGTGGTCCGACCTGAAGCAGGTGTACGCCATGCTCGTCGGGCGCGGCGGCCTCGGCGTGGCCGTGGGTGCGGTGGTGCTGGCGGGGACGGCGATCGCCGGGGTGCGGGTCGGGCGGGCCGCGCCGTGGCGGGCGGGGAGCACCGAGGTGCGGGCCGACGGATGGCTGGCGCTCGTGGCGCTGGCCTGGGCGTGGGGCCAGCCGCTGGCCGTGCTCGCCATCTCGCTCGTCCGGCCGTACCAGGAGCCCCGCTACCTGGTCTCCAGCCTCCCGGGCGTCGCCCTGCTCCTCGGCCTGGCGGTCACCTCGCTCCGGGCTCGGCCCCTGCAGGTGACGGCCACGGCCGCCCTGGTGGTGGTCCTGCTCTCGATGCAGCCGGCCGTCACCAACACCTCGGGCGAGGACTGGCCGTCGGTGGTCGCCGTGCTCGACGCCCAGGCCGAGCCGGGCGACGGGCTGGTCATGCGGCCCCTGCTGCGGGCCCCCTTCGACTACGCCGTGGCCGAGCGCGGCGGCACCGTCGCCCTCGAGCCGGTGTCGCCCGACGTGCCGATCGGCGAGCCCCACCGCATCTACGGCGAGCCCGACGGGTCGCTGCGCCAGGTGCTGCTCGACGCCGACGAGCGCACGGTGTGGGTGGTCGTCCGGGGCCTCGAGGCGCGCGACGAGGTGGAGGCGCTGCGTGACGATCCGGAGCTGGCGGGGGAGCGCCAGATCGCGCAGATCCAGAAGCTGCGCGGCGAGCTCGCGGTCTACCGGTTCCGGCTCAAGGAGCGGGCGTAGGCAGGTCGCTCACGTAGCCGAGCGGCAGCGGCCACGGCGGCACCGAGGGATCGACGCCCTCGATGGCGTAGATGCGCACCGTGCGGCCGCCCTCGGTGCGCTCGGCGACCAGCGCGAGCCCGTCCGGCGCCGTGTCGCCGAGGAGGTCGTCCACGAGCTCGGGGCGGCGCGATCGCAGGGTGGTCTCGTCGGCCACGAGGTGGGTGGCGCCGCGCCGTCGGCCGAACGCGAGGACCTCGTCGAGCGTGCCGACCGGGAGGGTGACCACCGGGCGGTGCGCGGCGTGCTGCACCGCGTAGGAGCGGGTGAGGAGCACGGCGTCGGCGGGGAGGTGCTCGTCGATCCAGCGTCCGGCGTCGATCTGGTCGGTCCGCTCCGGGCTCGGGCTGCCCGGGAGGAGGGGCCAGGTGGCCACGACGAACGAGACGCCGAGCCCGACGGCGAGCCCGACGGCGGTCCACCGGCGCACCGCGGGGGAGCGCTCGCGCTGCCAGGCGACCACCGCCCAGCAGCCGTAGGCGACCACCACGCACGTGGTCACCAGCAGGTACCGGGGGAGGGCGAAGTAGGTGAGCGACGTGGCGACGGGGCCGAGCGCGGCGGCGCCGAAGATCCGGGTGGCGTCGGTGGCCCGGCTGCGCCAGAGGCGGTGGAGGGCGGGGAGGAGCAGGAAGATCGGCACCACCTGCCACAGCAGGTAGAAGCGGCCGACCTGGGCGACGTTGGTGGCGACGATGCGCAGCCAGCCGGCGGGGTCGTCGGCGGCGAGCGAGCTGAGCGAGCGCATCGGCGGCCCGAGCGTCACCCCGTCGGGGTCGATGCGGTGCAACACCTCGTCGCGCTGCACCCGGTCGCCTCGGGCGATGTCGGCCCAGGTGTCGATCGACGCCTCGCGGCTCTTGGCGGTGATCGACCAGCTGCCGGTGACGTCGTGCTGGCGCACGGCGTAGGGGACCACGGCGATCGCCACGACGGCTGCCGTCGCGGCGACGAGGCCGGCGGCGGCACCGATCGTCGCGCCCCGCCGGCGGGCGAGCAGGGCGACGACCGCGACGAGGAGCCCGCCCCAGAGCAGCGCCTCGGGTCGCACGAGGTAGGCGAGCCCGAGGAGCGCGCCGATGGCGGCGCCTCGAGCGGCCAGGGCGCCGGATCGGTCGGCGCGATCGAGGGCGCCGAGGCCCACGAGCGCCGCGCCGAGCACGAGCACGGCCGCCGGGGCTTCGCTGCCGCCGCCGCCCCGGATCAGCAGGGGGATGGCCCCGCCCACGGCGGTGACCGCCCAGGCCGTGAGGACGGTGGCGTCCTCGTCGCGGCTGGCCCGCCAGGCCACGGCGACCACCGTGGCGGCGAGGGCGAGGCCCCAGCCGAGGTTCCACACCTGCACGGCCCGCAGCTCGTCGCCCAGGAGCCGGTGCAGCAGCCCGAGGCCCACGGGCACGAACGGCGGGAAGTGCACCTCGGGCATCCCCTGGCGCACGTAGCCGTCGCCTCGGAGCAGGCTCGTGCCGCTCTCGAGGTAGGCCATGGTGTCGATCGACGGGACGCGGTCGCCGAGCACGAGCACGGCCTGCACCAGCACCGTGAGCGCCGCCGGCAGGCGCAGCCGTCGTCGCAGGGCGCCGGCGCCTTCGCCTGGTGCGCGGGCCACGCCGCTAGTCGGACACGTAGCCGAGCGGCAGCGGCGGCTGATCGGTGGGCGGCGCGGCCGGGTCGAGCTGGTAGATCTTCACGACCTTGCCCCGCTCGGTGAACTCGTGGACCAGCACGACGCCCTCGGGCACCTCGTCGCTGCGGACGAGCAGGTCGTAGAGCTCGGGGCGCCGGCGGCGCACGGTGGTGTCGTCGGCGACGATGTAGGTGACGCCCATGCGGCGGGCGAACTCGAGGGTCGTGGGCCAGTCGGCGTAGGGCCATGCCACGGTGGGCCGCTGCGAGTAGTCCTGCACGTGGAACGACCGGGTCATCACCCGCGCGTTCGGGTCGGTGTTCTCGGCGAGCCAGAGCCCGGCGGTGCGCTGCTCGGTGCGCTCGGCATCGGGCGAACCGGGCAGGAGGGTCCAAGCGCCCACGACGAACGAGAGGAGCGTGAGCGCGGCCACCAGCCGCCACACGAGGCGCCGCGGCCGGGTGGGGAGGCGGCGCAGCCACACCACGAGGCCCCACGTGCCGAACGGGATCAGCACGGCCGAGGTGAGGATCAGGTAGCGCGGGAGGGCGAAGAAGAGGAAGCAGGTGACGAGCGGGAAGGCGCCGACCGCGGCGAAGAGCTGCGTGGGGGTGCGCTTGCGGGTGGTCCAGATCCGCTCGAGCGCCGGGATCAGCAGGAACAGCGGCACCAGCTGCCACACCGGGCCGTAGCGCCACGGCGTGCCGAGGTACATCTCGGCCATCGTCGTCGTGTTGGTCCACGCGATGGTGAGCCACCCTCGGGGGTGCTCGCGCGCCAGCTGGGTGAGCGGCACGGTGTCGGGGCCGAGCGACACGCCGTCGGGCTGGATGGCGTAGAGGATCTGGTCGCGCTCGAGGCGGTTGTCCTCGGCCACGGCTCGCCACGCGTCGATGGACGCGTCCTTGGTCTTCGAGGTGAGCGACCACGAGCCGGTGTTGCCGTGCATGTAGGCGAGGTACGGCGCCATCAGCAGCGCGGTGGTCACGCCGAACGCGGCACCGGCGGCCAGCGCCCGACGGGCGGCGAGCTTCGGGCCGCGGTCGGACGAGCGCCAGGCGAGGATCAGCACGAAGAGGCCGATGGCGCCGCCGGGCATGAGCGATTCGGGGCGGGTGAGGTAGGCCAGCCCGGTGAGGGCCCCGGCACCGGCCACCGCGCCGTAGCGGCGCAGGCCGAGCGGGCCACGACCGCGGTCGAGCGCCCAGAGCACCACGAGGGCCGAGGCGAGGAGGAAGCAGGCGGCGGGCAGCTCGCTGCCGCTCGCCCCCTTGATCGACAGGGTGATGACGCCGGGCACCAGCGTGGCGAACCAGGCGGTGGCCACCACCACGTCGTCGTCGCGGCTGAGGTACCAGCCGATGGCCGTGAGCAGGAGGACCGCGGCGAGGCCCCACAGCAGGTTCCAGGCCCGGAGGGCGAAGATGTCGGAGCCGAGGAGCTTCTCGAGGATGCCGAAGCCCAGCGGGGCGACCGGCGGGAAGTGCAGCTCGGGGCTGCCCTGGCGGGTGTAGCCCTTCCCGTCGACCCAGTTCCGGCCCGTCTCGAAGTACGACATGGCGTCGACCGAGGGCATCCGGTCGCCGAGCACCAGCACGATCTGCACCACGAGCGACGTGACCAGAGGCGCGCGGAGGCGGCGGCGCAGCGATCGGGCGGGCCGATCGTCGGCAGCGGGTGCGGACGAGGTGGTCGTCGCACCGACCGGGTGGAGGGTGGCGTCGGACAAGGGTGGTTCCCGGGGTGGAGGTCGCGTCGGGGAGCCGCCGCGACGGAGGGCGGGGAAGCGTTGCCCTCCTGGGTGACGAGGTTACGGGACGCGAGGGGCCGAACCCGAAGCGCGCGCCCGCGTGGCGTCGTAGGCTCGGGCCCATGAAGAAGCTGCTGATCCTCATCGCCCTCATCGCTCTCGGCGCCGTCGCGGCCAAGAAGATCAAGGCGGTCTGATGCCGACGGCCTGCTGAGGGCCGTCACCCCGACCTTCGAAGGCGATCCGCCCGCGGCCTCGTGCCGCGCCCGCGGGTCGCCTTCGTCGCGCCCGGGCGGCGGTCGGGCGCTACCCATCTGGCTCGGCGATCGGGGCCCGGCGGTCGGTCGTGCTCGCTACGGTGGCCCGCACCTTCCCCGCAACCTGGTCGATCGAGATCTGTGGGAGGTGCGCACCGTGCTGGTGGCGTGCTGGACGGTGAAGGGCGGAGCGGGCGCCACGGCGGTGGCGGCGGGCCTGGCAGCGGCGCAGGCGCAGCTGCTGCACCACGACGTGGTGCTGGTCGACCTGGCGGGCGACCAGCCGCTGCTGCACGGGCTCCCGCCCAGCTCGTCGGCCGGGCTGCGCGGCTGGACCCGCGCCGGCCCGGCGGTGCCCGACGACGCGCTCGGCCGACTCGAGGAGCCGATCGACGATCGGCGCCGCCTGCTGCCGGCCGGGGAGGAGGCCTGGCGCGACGAGCGCGCCGTGGCCCTCGCCGATGCGCTGGCCGAGGACGGGCGGGTCGTCGTCGCCGACGTCGGCCGGGAGGTGGAGGTGCCGGTCGGAGCCTCGGTCGTGGCTGCGGCCGATCGGTCGATCCTCGTCGTCCGCGCCTGTCCGCTGTCGATGCGCGCCGTCGCCTCGCTCCCGGCGGTCCCCGACGCCGTGGTGGTCGTGCGCGACCGACGGCGCTCGCTCGGCTGGCGCGAGGTCGCCGATCGCTGCGGCGCGCCGGTCGTGGCCGAGATCGAGGTCGACCCGGCGATCGGCGCGTCGGTCGACGCCGGCGAGACCGTCCGCCCGTTCCCCCGCCGGTTCCTCCTCGCCTTGGCGGGTGTGGCGTGAGCCCGCTCGAGCACGACCTCCACCGCGCCCTGGCGGCCGACGTCGACGGGCCGGCGCCGGACGACGACCGGATCGCCGAGCTCGTCCGCGCCGCCGACCCGCTGCGCAGCGCCGAGGAGGTCGCTCGCTCCGTCGCCGCCGTGCGCGCCCAGCTCGACGGCCTGGGCCCGCTCGAGCCGCTCCTGCGCGAGCCCGGCGTGACCGACGTGATGGTCAACGGGCCGGGACCGGTCTGGGTGGAGCGCGCCGGCGTGCTCGAGGCCAGCGACGTCGTCCTCACCGGATCGCAGGTCGCGCTGCTCGTCGAGCGGATCGTGGCCCCGCTCGGGCGTCGCGCCGACCCGGTGCACGCGCTGGTCGACGGCCGCCTGCCCGACGGCTCCCGGGTCCACATCGCCATGCCGCCCCTGGCGGTCGATGGTCCGTGCATCACGATCCGCCGCTTCGCGGTCGAGCCCTTCGCCCTGGACGACCTCGCCGCGCCCGACGTGGCGCACCTCCTCCGGAGCGCCGTGCGAGACCGAGCGAACCTCGTCGTCTCCGGCGCCACCGGGTCGGGCAAGACCACGCTCCTCAACGCGCTCGCCGGCGAGGTCCCCGCCGGCGAGCGGATCGTCACGGTGGAGGACGCGGCCGAGCTCCGGCTCGGCGCCGCTCACGTGGTGCGCCTCGAGGCCCGTCCCGCCTCCCCCGATGGGGCGCACGAGGTCACCATCCGCGACCTCGTGCGCAACGCGCTGCGGATGCGACCCGACCGCCTGGTCATCGGCGAGGTGCGGGGCGCCGAAGCCTTCGACCTGCTCGCTGCGCTGTCCACTGGTCACGACGGATCGCTCTCCACCGTCCACGCCAACGGCGCCCCGGACGCCCTGCGGCGCCTCGAGACCCTGGTGCTGATGGCCGGCGTCGGCGTTCCCCCCACCGCGGTGCGCGAGCAGCTCGCCGGCGCGCTCGACGTGATCGTGCACCTCGAGCGCGATGCGACGGGTCGGCGGTCCGTGGCCGAGGTCGTCGAGGTGGGGTGGGACCCCGACGGCGCCGGTTGCTCGGTCCGCACCCTCGTCGGCGCCCGCGGCGTCGTGGCCCGGCCCTCGCACCCGCCTCGCCGCGTCGGCCGGCCGGTCGCCGCATGAGCGCCGGCCCCGCCGCCCTGGCCGCCGCGGCGCTCGTCGTCCTCGCCGGCATCGCGGCCCGACCACCGTCGCGTCGGTTGGGGCCGCGGGCCAGCCGGCCCCGATCCGCCCGCTCCGTGCTCGTCGGCCTCCGCGGCCGGTGGCGAGCATCGGACGACGACGTGGTCGGCGAGGTCCTCCGCCTCCGCGGCGTGCTGGCGTCCGGGGGCTCGACGCTGGCGGCCGTCGCCGCCGTGGCGGCGGGCGGCGGCCCGTGGGCGGCCGGTGCGACCGGCGTCGTGCGGCGAGCTCGGGCCGGGTCGTTGCTCCTCGACGCCCTCGAATGGTGGGCCGACGACGGCGGCGAGGAGGTCCGCCTGGTGGCCGACGCCTTCGCCATCGCGAGCGCCACGGGCGGTTCCGCGGTGGGCGCGCTCGACGCGGTGGTCGCCACCTTGGAGGAGCGACGATCCCTTCGGCGCGAGGTCCGCGCCCTGTCGTCGCAGGCCACTGCGTCGAGCGTCGTGCTGGTGGCCGCGCCCGTCGCGTTCGCGATCCTCGTGGCCCTCGTCGACCCGCGGGTGCGCCGCGCCTACGTCACGACCGCAGCCGGTCCGGCCACGGTGGTCGGCGGCTTGGCCCTCGATGCCGTCGGCGCGTGGTGGATGGCCTCGTTGGTGCGGCGGGTCCGATGAGCACCGTCGTCGGGGCGCTGCTCGCAGGCGCGCTGGTGGTCGTGGCGCTGGCTCCCGTTCGCCGCCGGCGGCCGGTGCCCGGCGGGTCTCGCGCGGGTGGGCGTCGACGGGCCGGCGGTGGTCGCTCCCCATGGCTGCGGGTCGTGGTCGGGCCCCTGCTCGGCGCGACGGCGCTGGCGGTGGTGGGCGTCGCCGGGGCCCTCGCCCTCGGGTTGGGTGCGGCCCTCAGCATGGTGCTGGCGCGCCGTCGGGCGGCGGCTCGGCGCCGCGCCGCGGTCGAGCGCGAGCTCCCCGAGCTGGTCGACCTCTTCGTCGTCGCCGCGTCGGCCGGCCTGCCGGTCGCGCTCGCGCTGGAGACGGTGGCACCCCGGGCGCCTCCCTCGCTGCGGGGGGCGCTCGGCGATGCCGATCGCCGGCGGCGGCGGGGCCTCCCCCTCGACGCGGTGCTCCACGACCTCGGCACGACCCTCGGGCGGGGCGCCGGCCCGCTCACCGATGCGCTGCGCCAGTCGAGCCTGACGGGTGCCCCGCTCGTGCCGGCCCTGCGCCAGGTGGCTGCGTCCTCCCGAGAGGAGCGGCGTCGGCGGGCCGAGGCCGCTGCTCGTCGCCTGCCGGTGACCCTCCTGTTGCCCCTCGCCGGCTGCGTGCTCCCCGCCGCGGTCCTCCTCGCCGTCGTCCCGGTCCTGTTGGTCTCGCTCGCCTCGCTCGGCCGCTGACGTCGGGCCGCATCGCTCGTCGCGCCGTCGCGACCGCACCCCTCCCCCCCCCACTCCAGGAGCAGCCCATGCTGCTGTGCATCCCCTACGTGCTCGCCTCGATCGAGCGCGCCCTGCCCGACCGTCGCGATCAGCGGGGCCAGGCCACCGCCGAGTACGCCCTCGTGCTGCTCGGTGCGGCGGCCATCGCCCTGCTGCTCGCGGCCTGGGCCGCCAAGTCCGGTGCCATCTCCAAGCTGTTCGACGCGGTGGTCGACCAGCTGATCGGCGAGGTGGGCTGACGTGGGCCGGCTCGACGGTCGCTCGGCCGCCGGGCAGTCGACCGTCGAGCTGGTGCTCGCGCTCCCGATCGTCGTCCTGTCGCTCCTGCTCGTCCTGCAGGTGGCGATCGTGGCCCGCGCGCAGGTCCTGGTCGTCGATGCCGCTCGGGAGGGGGCGCGTGCGGCTGCCGTGTCGGGCTCGGTCGACGATGCCGTCGCCGCGGCACGAGCGACGCCGGGCCTCGGCCCGCAGCTCGTCGACGTCGACGCGTCGATCGGTCCGCCGGGCGGCGACGCACGGGTCGTCGTGCGCTATCGGGTGCCCACCGACGTCGCCCTCGTCGGCCCCCTCGTCGGCGACCCGGTGCTGACCGCCACGGTCGTGATGCGCGTCGAGGGCTCGTCGTGAGGTTTCAGGCCGGTCGTCCTCGGCGGCGACGGCGCCACGCCACGCCGCCCGCCACCACGGCCGCCAGCGCGACGGTGCCGCCGACCACGAGGGCGGTGGCCGTGCGGCCCCCGCCGTCGCCGGCAGCGGGGGCCGATGTCGCGACCGTCCCGTCGGCCCGCACGATCCCCTCCACGCCTGGCTCGGGCAAGGAGAGCAGTGGCCCGGGCGCCGTCGACGGATCGGTGTCGTGGGCGGCGGTGGGCCGCTCCACCTCGGTCCAGGTCTCGCCGGCATCGGTCGAGCGCAGCAGGTGCTCGTCGGCGTACCCGTACACCGCCTGGTCGCGCTCGAAGTCCGGCGAGAACGCGATCGGGGGCGAGGTCGGGTGGTACCAGTTCGAGAGCTGGAGCTGGTCGTCGAGCAGCCCGTCGGCCACCGCCTCGAACCGCTCGCCCCCATCGGTGCTGCGGAGCAGGCCGAGGCCGCGCACGCTCACGAGCAGCACGTCCGCGTCGCCCGGGGCGGCGGCGACGGCTTCCACCTTGGCGTCGGCCGGGAACGCAGCGTCGTCCACCGCCTCGAAGGCATCGGTCGGCCCGGTCGAGCGGTAGAGGCCCTCGGTCGTGCCCAGCCACATCGTCGCGTCGGCGGGCGACGTCCCGGCGAGGGCGAGCCCCGTGGGCCGGGGCACGTCGTCGTCCACCACCGTCCACGAGTCGCCGCCGTCGGTGGTGATCGACACGCCGCCGATGGTGGCGACGACCGCCGTCTGGTCGCGGTCGAAGTTCGGCGAGAGCACCAGCGCCACCACCTCGGCTCCGAGGTCGTCGAGGCGCTCCCAGGAGTCGCCCCGGTCGGTCGAGCGGAAGAGCTTGCCCCGGTCGGTGCCCACCAGCACGGTGCCGTCGTCGGCGTAGGTGGGCGAGATCGCGATCGTGAAGTAGTCGGGCGGGCGGTCCTGCTCGTTGGCGATGCCGGGGAGCACCCGCACCTCCCAGCTCTCACCCGCATCGGTCGAGCGAGCCAGGTAGCCGCGCTGGGACGCGAACAGCGTGCGGTCCTCCGCGTAGGCGGGCGAGGCGTCGACCTCCACCATCCGAGCCACGTAGTCCTCGCGCAGGGCCCAGTCGAACGCTGTCGCCAGGCCCTCGTCGCGCTCGGCCCACGAGCCGCCCCCGTCGTCGGACACCAGCACGCCGTTCAGGTACTGGGCCAGCGCCACCGTCGGCGGTGCGCCCGACGCCCCCGCCGTCACCGCCAGCGACACCACGTTGCGCGGCCCCTGGGTCTCCACCTCGGCCCAGCTGGCGCCGCCGTCGGTGCTGCGGAACAAGCCGTCGTAGCCGGCGAGCAGAAGCGTCCGGCCGTCGACGCCCACCGCGAGCTCGCCGAACTGCGGCAGCTTCGTGGGGAGCTCGTCGGCCTGGTGGTCGGTGCTCAGCCCGTCGCGGGTGCACGTCCACGTGTCGCCCCGATCGGTGCTGCGGCAGGCGCCGCCCGCCCAGGTGCTGGCGAACGCGGTGGTGGCGTCGGCGGGCGAGAGCGCCACGTCGCGGACCCGGTCGTCCTTGCCGAGCTTCGTCCCGGCGGTGAACGTGGCCCCGCCATCGGTGCTCACCAGCAGCCCTTCGCGGTCGGTCCCGGCGAGCACGCGCACCTCGCCGCCGGTGCGATCGTCGATGGCGAGCGCCCGCACCGCGGCCTTGGCGCCCTCCGTGATCTTCGTCGGCGATCCCCACGTGGCGCCGGCGTCGTCGCTGCGGTGCAGTTGGCCGGTGAGGTCGCCCACCAGCACGAGGTCGCTCCGGGCGGCGAACGCCACGCTCGCCGCCCCGGCGATGCCCGTGCTCTCCCAGTGCTCGCCCCCGTCGCCCGTCCGGTACAGGGGGGCGCCGTAGGCGCCCGAGGCCACGGCGACATCGGGGTCGCGCGGCGAGATCGCCACCCAGGCCAGGTTGGGGGCGAGCCCCTCGTCGATGCTGCGCCAGCTCGTGCCCCCGTCGTCGGAGCGGAACGCGCCGCCTCCTCGCGAGACCAGCAGCATGCGGTCGGGATCGCTGGGCGCCACGGCCACGTCGGCGAGCTGGGCGGCGGTGGTGATGCCCCGCACGACGCGCGACCAGCGCTGGCCGCCGTCGGTGCTCCGCAGGAGCCGGTCGCGCGAGATCGCCATCGCCACCCCGCCGTCGGGTCCGAGGTCGGCGGTGGCCGCGACGCTCGGGATCTGGTCGTGAGGCGTGTGGGCGAACGCCGGCGTCGGGGGCGCAGCCACCAGCACCAGGGCGCTCGCGAGGGCGGTGGCGGCGAGGGCGCCGGCCGCCCGACGCACCCCTGGGACCCCCGCAGACCCGCGCACGGGCCGGACGTTAGCTACGCGGGCCGAGCGCCCGCTGGGGCGAGCGTCAGCGGGGGAGCTGCGCGGCGCGCAGGAGGCGGGCGGCGGCGGCCTTGTCGAGCGGCTCGTTCCAGCTGCCGCACTTCGGGCTCTGCACGCAGCTCGGGCAGCCGCTGCGGCAGCGGCACCGGTCGAGCACGTCGAGCGTGGCCTGGAGCTGGCGGTCGGCGAACTCGTAGCCCAGCTCGGCGATCCCCGCCCCGCCCGGGTGGCCGTCGTAGATGACGATCGCCGGACCGTCGAGGTCGCCCAGCCACGGGGTGCTCACGCCGCCCACGTCCCAGCGGTCGCAGATGGTGAACAGCGGCAGGATCCCGATCGCCGCGTGCTCCGCCGCGTGCAGCGCGCCCGGCACGTCGCCGTCGCCGAGGCGGGCGGCGCGCAGCACCTCGGGCGGGATCACCCACCAGTACCCGCGCGTGATGAGGTGCGACGGCGGCAGATCGAGCTCCTCGTGGCCGAGGATCTTGCCGGTGAGCACCTCGCGCCGCTGGTAGCCGGTGACCCGGCTGGTGACCTCCACCGCGCCGAGGCCCATCTCGAGGGCGCCGAGCGACTGGGTGCGGTCGACCGAGAGGATCGTCAGGTCCACATCGGTGCGTGCCAGCGTGTACTCCCGCCCGTCGTCGGGCTCCACGATCGCCGCGCCGTCCACCAGGTCGAGCGACACCACGCGGTGGGGCCGGCCCTGGTGGAGGTAGATGGCGCCGGGGTGCACCATCTCGCAGGCCCGGGCCCGATCGACGGTGCCCACGAGCGAGCCGTCGGCGAAGGCGATCCGCACCTCCTGGGTGGAGCCCGAGCGCAGGCCCATGCCCGAGGAGGGGTGGCCTCGCGCCGAGAAGTAGGCGCGGATGCGGTCGCCGCGCTGGCGGAGCCGGAGCCGGTCGTCGAGCACCAGCCGGTGCACGCCGTCGTGGAGGTGGTCGCCCCACCAGGTCTCGTCGTGGTGCGACAGCGGCGTCTCGTAGGCGCCGCAGGCCAGGTGCGGGTCGAGGACGAACGGGTTGGCCAGGTTCACCACCGCCGGCTCGGGCGCCCGGGTGAACACCTCGTCGGGGTGGGCGAGGAAGTAGCGGTCGAGCTGGTCCTCCCCGGCCACGAGCACCGACAGGCTGGGCTGGCCCTCGCGCCCGGCCCGGCCCATCTGCTGCCACATCGAGGCGATCGTGCCGGGGAACCCGGTGAGCACGCAGGCGTCGAGGCCGCCCACGTCGATGCCGAGCTCGAGGGCGTTGGTGGCCACCACCCCGCCGAGCTGCCCGCTGAAGAGCTGGGCCTCGATCTCGCGGCGCTCGGCCGCCAGGTACCCGCCGCGGTAGGGGCGGACCCGCCCGGCGAGGTCGGGGTGGCGCCGCACCACCTCGGCCGCCACCACCTCGGTGCCGGCCCGGCTGCGGCAGAAGGCGAGGGTGCGATGGCCCGAGCGGACCAGGTCGGCCACCAGCCCAGCCGTGACCTGGTTGGCCGAGCGGGCCGCCTTCGGGCCCCCGATCTCGGTGGGGTCGACGAACGCCACCAGCCGCTCGCCCTTCGGCGAGCCGTCGTCGGTCACCTCCTCCACGGGCAGCCCGCACACGTCGGCGGCGAGGCGCGCCGGCTCGCCGATGGTGGCCGACGAGAACACGAAGGTGGGGCTGGCGCCGTAGGCCTCGCACACCCGGCGCAGGCGGCGCACGAGGTGGCCCACGTGGGTGCCGAACACGCCGCGCAGCACGTGGAGCTCGTCGATCACGACGTAGCGCAGGCGCATGA
Organism: Acidimicrobiales bacterium; assembly: GCA_041394165.1. Lineage (GTDB taxonomy): Bacteria > Actinomycetota > Acidimicrobiia > Acidimicrobiales > Iamiaceae > Aquihabitans. The sequence continues at coordinate 439,469 of JAWKIT010000003.1, read as the reverse complement.
GGAAGGTGGCCCAGCGCTCGTGGTGGGGGAGGATCCCGCAGTGGAGCATCTCCGGGTTGGTGAGCACCACGTTGGCGTTGCGCCGCACCCACGTGCGCATCTCGGGGTCGGTGTCGCCGTCGTAGGTGGCCGCCACCAGGTTGGGCACCGAGAGGTGGCCGAAGCCCTTCAGCTGGTCCTGGGCCAAGGCCTTGGTGGGGAACAGGGCGAGGGCGGTGCCCGGCTTGATCGGGTCGTTCACCGCCTCGGCGATGGGCAGCTGGTAGCAGAGCGACTTGCCCGACGCGGTGCCGGTGGCGACCACCGTGGAGCGCCGGTCGCGCACCAGGGAGACGGCCTCGGCCTGGTGGGCCCACAGCTCGTCGATGCCCAGCTCGACCAGCCGCTCGGCGAGCCAGCCCGGCAGGGGACGGGCCAGCTGGCCGTAGCGGGGCGGGCGGGCCGCCAGCCGCTCGAGGTGCACCAGCCCGCCCTCGCCCAGGCGCGCGCCGAGGGCCCGCAGCAGGGAGTCGGCCGGATCGTGAGCGGTGAGGGCCATGGGCGCGGGGGACCGGGCAGGGAACAGGCGTTCGCCAGGCTACACGCGTGTCGTTTCCGGTGCCGCTCCGCCCCCGGGAGGCCCGACCGGACCGCCAGGTCGCCCCCGCTAGCCTGAACCCCACCGGATCAGACGCCAAGGGAGCGGTGGATGGATCTTCGACTCGACGTGAGCCAGCGGGGCGAGTGGTCCATCGTCGAGGTCGGGGGCGAGATCGACGTGGCCACGGCGCCGCGGCTGCGCGAGCAGCTCATCGCGCTGGTGAGCGAGGGGCACCACCGCATCGTGGTCAGCCTCGAGGCGGTCGACTTCATCGACTCCACGGGGCTCGGCGTGCTCATCAGCGGCCTGAAGCGGGTCCGCACCCACGACGGCGCCTTCGCCGTCGTCTGCTCGGAGCCCCGGATCCTGAAGGTGTTCGAGATCACGGGCCTCGACACCGTGTTCAACGTGGCCCCCACCCTCGACGACGCCCTCGCCAGCGAGGGCTGACCCGCCGCCGTGCACGCCGCGCCCGACCCCGAGGTGGTGGAGCTGGCGCTGCCCGCTCGCCCCGAGGTCGTCTCGGTCGCCCGGCTGGTGATCGGGGCCATCGTGGCCTCGGACCCCCTCTTCGACGACGAGCGCGGCGCCGACCTCCGCCTCGCGGTGTCCGAGGCGTGCACCAACGCCATCCAGGCCCAGCTCGCCGCGGCGGCGCGCACGGCCGTGCCGTCGGCGGGCCTGCCGATCCTCATGCGGTGCACGGTGGGCGTGGGGTGCATCGACGTGACCGTCACCGACCACGCCGGCGGCTTCGACCCGGGCGCCCTCGTCCCGCACCCGGAGGTCACCGATCCTGCCCGGCTCGAGCACGAGGGCGGCCTCGGCATCCCGCTGCTGCGGATGCTCACCGACCACGTGGAGTTCCGCCCCACCGGAGACGGCACCGAGGTGCGCATGCGCTTCGAGCCCCACGGCGACCCGGTTCGCGGCTGACGCACCTGAACGGATCCTGAACGGGGCGCGCGTGGGGTCGGGTACGGTGGGTGGCTCGGAGCGCCGGGAAGTCTGGTCGGCACCCGTCCTCGTCGACCCTCCGGAGACGCTCCCCTGATCTGGTTCCTCGCGCTGCAGGCCGCCACCGGCCTGGTGCTCGTCGGCGCCGGTCACCGGCTGGGCCGGCGCGCCTTCGCGGTCGCCGGCGCCTCCACCGCCGTCGGCCTCGCCCTGGCGGTGGCCCACGCCGGCGAGGTGCTCGATGGTGCGGCCGTGGTGGAGCGGCGCACCTGGGTGCCGTCGATCGGCCTCACCCTCGACCTGCGGCTCGACGCCATGGGCCTGCTCATGGTGCTGCTCGTCACCGGCATCGGCGTGCTCGTCCACGCCTACGCGGCGCGCTCCTTCGCCGCCGACCGCGAGGGCGTGCACCGCCTCGCCGGGCTGCTCGCGCTGTTCACCGCGGCGATGGTCCTCGTGGTCACCGCCGACGACCTCCTGCTGCTCTACGTCGGCTGGGAGCTCACGTCGGTCACCTCCTACCTCCTGGTCGGCTGGAACGACCGCGACCCCCGGGCGCGGGCCTCGGCGCTGCAGGCGATCCTCATCACCGGCGCCGGTGGCCTGGCCATGCTCGGAGGGTTCGTGCTGATCGGCGAGTCCGCCGGCACCTACCAGCTGAGCGCCCTGCTGGCCTCGCCGCCCGCCGGCACCGCGGTCGAGGTCGGTCTGGTGCTCGTGCTCCTCGGCGCCTTCACCAAGTCGGCCCAGTGGCCGTTCTCCAGCTGGCTCCCCGGCGCCATGGTCGCCCCCTCGCCGGTGAGCGCGTACCTGCACTCGGCCACCATGGTGAAGGCGGGCGTGTACCTGGTGGCCCGGTTCGCGCCCGCGTTCGCCGACCAGGGCGCCTGGCGGCCGATCGTGCTCGCCGTCGGCCTCACCACCATGGTGCTCGGGGGGTGGCGCGCCCTGCGCCAGTACGACCTGAAGCGCATCCTCGCGTTCGGCACGGTGAGCCAGCTCGGCTTCCTCATCGTCCTGTTCGGGGCGGGGACGCCCGAGGCGACGGCGGCCGGCGTGGCGGTGCTGCTCGCCCACGCGCTGTTCAAGGCGACGCTGTTCCTCGTCGTCGGCGTCATCGACCACCAGACCCGCACCCGCGACATCCGCGCCCTGGGCGCCTACGGGCCGGGCTGGAACGGCCCCCGCACCTCGGCCGCCCTCGCCGGCGCGTCGATGGCCGGCGTGCCGCTGCTGTTCGGTTTCGTGGCCAAGGAGTCGGCCTACGAGGCGTTCGTGCACCCCGAGATCGCCGGCGGGACCGTGGTGCTCGCCGGCCTGGTGGTCGGCTCGATCCTCACCTTCGCCTACACCGGGCGGCTGCTGCTCGGCGCGTTCCGTCCCGGCGCCGCGTTCGAGGGGATCGACGCCATCGAGCCCCTCGACCCCACCGACGTGCCCACCGTGGTCGATCCGCCGGCGCCGGCCCTCGCCTTCTGGGCGCCGGCCGGGCTGCTGGCGGCGATCACCCTGCTGCTCGGCCTGGTGCCCGACCTCGCCTCGCACCTCGTGGGCGCGGCGGCGTCGGCCCTCGACGGCGAGGTGGAGGCGAAGCACCTGGCGGTGTGGCACGGCGTGAACCAGGCGCTGGTGCTGTCGCTGATCACGATGGCGTCGGGCGCGGCGCTGGTCGTGCTGGGCCGACGCGTCGGCTGGGTCCAGCAGCGCCTGCGGGCGCCCTTCGACGGCGGCGACGCCTACCTGGTGGGCCTCCGCGGGCTCAACCGGGTGGCCGACCGCGTCACCGGCGTGCTCCAGAACGGCTCGCTCCCCGTCTACACGGGCGTCATCCTGGTGACCGTCACCGCGCTGCCGGCGCTCGCCCTGATCGGCGCACCGCTGCCCGACGACCTCTCGCTCACCTCGTCGCCGGGTGATTGGGCGGTGGCTGCGCTGCTGGTCGTGGCCGGCGCCGCCGCCTGCGTCCTGCGCCACCGCATGGCCGCCGTCCTCGCCCTGGGCGCCGTCGGGTACGCCATGGCGCTGCTCTTCGTCCTCCAGGGCGCGCCCGACCTCGCCCTCACCCAGCTCGCCATCGAGACCCTGGGCGCGGTGCTCTTCGTGCTCGTGCTGCGCCGCCTGCCCACCCACTTCGACGACCGCCCCACGTCGCTCAGCCGGGGCGTGCGGCTGGCCGTCGCCGGGCTCGTCTCGCTCGTCGTGTTCGCCTTCGCCCTGATCGCCGGCGGCGTCCGCGTGGCGCCGCCCGTGTCGAGCACCTACCTGGCGCAGGCCCTTCCCGAGGGCGGCGGCCGCAACGTCGTCAACGTGATCCTCGTCGACTTCCGCGGGTTCGACACGATGGGCGAGGTCACCGTGCTCGTGGTGGCCGCGCTGGGCGTGGTGAGCATCGCCCGCCTGCACCGGCGCGACGACGAGGCGATCGCCCCGCAGCTCCTCGCCGCCCCCGGTCCCGCCCGGCCGTTCGTGCGGCGCTCGCTGCTGGTCGACACGGTCGTGCGCGTCGTCTTCCACACGGTGCTCGTGCTCGCCGCCTACCTGCTCTTCGCCGGCCACAACCAGCCCGGCGGCGGCTTCGTGGCCGGCCTGGTGGCCGGCGCTGCGTTCGCCCTGCGCTACGGCGCCGGCGGCATGGACGAGGTGCGCGCCTCGCTGCGGGTGAAGCCGTGGATCCTCCTCGGCGTGGGCCTGGCGCTCGTGAGCGCGACCGCGCTCGCCTCGCTCGTGGCCGGCGACGCCGTGCTCGAGAGCGCCAAGGCCACCCTCAGCCTGGGGCTGCTCGGCCACGCCAAGGTCACCTCCGCGCTCGCCTTCGACACGGGCGTGCTCCTCGTCGTGCTGGGCATGGTGCTGATGCTGTTCGAGGCGTTCGGCGATCCGGTGGAGGGCGAAGCATGAGCGTCGTGCTCGCCGCGGCCGCCGCCGCGCTGTTCGGCTTCGGCACCTGGCTGCTGCTGCAGCGGCGCCTGACCCGCACGATCATCGGCATCGGCCTGCTCGGCCACGGCGCCAACGTGCTGCTGCTGCTCTCGGCCCGCCGGCGCGGCCGCCCGGTCTTCGTCGGGGCCCCGGGCCCCTTCGCCGACCCGCTGCCCCAGGCGCTCGCGCTCACCGCGATCGTCATCACGTTCGGCGTCACCGCGTTCCTCCTGTCGCTCGCGTGGCGCAGCTTCGAGCTCACCGGCGACGACCTCGCGGAGGACGACGTCGAGGACCGGCGCATCGCTCGCTCGCGCGTCGTCGCCGACGAGGAGGTCGTCGACGAGGAGCTGCTCGCCGCCGAGCTCGCCGACGAGACCCGGGTGTCGATCGACGAGGAGGCGCCGTGAGGGCGCTCGTCCCCCTGCCGATCGTCCTCCCGCTCGCCGGGGCCGGCCTGTCGATCGCCCTCGGCCGCTGGCGCTGGGCGCAGCGCGCCATCGGGCTGCTCGTGCTGGCGGCCACCACGGCGATCTCGATCGTGCTGCTGGTCCGGGTCGATCGCGACGGTGCGGGGGCCGTGCAGGTGGGCGGCTGGGCGGCCCCCGGCGGGATCACCCTGGTCGCCGACCGGTTCTCGGCGATCATGCTGGCGATCGCCTCGGTGATGCTCCTCGCCGTGCTCGTCTACGCCATCGGCCAGGGCGGCTCCGAGCGCACCCGCGTGGCCTTCCACCCCGTGTACCTGGTGCTGGCGGCCGGGGTGGGCGCCTCGTTCCTCACCGGCGACCTCTTCAACCTCTTCGTCGCCTTCGAGATGATGCTGACGGCGAGCTACGTGCTGATCACCCTCGGCTCGCAGCGCGCCCAGATCCGCGCCGGCACCACCTACGTCGTCATCAGCCTGGTGGCATCCGCGCTGTTCCTCGCCGCCCTGGCCCTCCTCTGCGCGGCCACCGGCACGGTGAACCTCGCCGACCTCTCGGTCCGCCTCGCCGAGCTGCCCTCGGAGGTGCGCGTCGCCTTCTCGCTCCTGCTCCTGCTCGTCTTCGGGATCAAGGCGGCGCTCTTCCCGCTGTTCTTCTGGCTCCCCGACAGCTACCCCACGGCCCCGTCGCCGGTCACCGCCGTCTTCGCCGGACTGCTCACCAAGGTCGGCATCTACGCGATCGTCCGCACCCAGCTGCTGCTCGTGGCCCCCGACGACCGGCCGGCCGGGCTCATCCTCGCCATCGCCGCGCTCACGATGCTCGTGGGCGTGCTCGGCGCCATCGCCCAGGACGACATCAAGCGCATCCTCTCGTTCCACATCGTGAGCCAGATCGGCTACATGGTCATGGGCCTCGGGCTCTTCAGCGTCGCCGGCATCGCCGGCGCCGTCTTCTACATCGTCCACCACATCGTCGTGAAGACCACCCTGTTCCTCGTGAGCGGACTCGTGGAGCACAGCGCCGGCACCTGCGGGCTGGGCCGCATCGGCGGCATCGCCCGGCGCTTCCCCCTCGTGGGCTGGCTGTTCCTGCTGCCGGCCCTCAGCCTGGCGGGCATCCCGCCGTTCTCGGGCTTCGTGGCCAAGGTGGGCCTGGTGCAGGCAGGCGTCGAGGGCCGGGCGTGGGCGGTGGTGGCCGTCAGCGTGCTGGTGAGCGTCCTCACCCTGTTCTCGATGACCAAGATCTGGGGCGGCGCGTTCTGGGGCGAGCCGCAGGTCGAGGTCGAGCCCGAGCGCGCCGTGGTCGCCCGGTGGGGCGGCACGGTGCCGATGCTCGGGGCCACCGGCGCCCTCGTGGTGCTCTCGCTCGCGATCGCGGTGTTCGCCGGTCCCCTCTACGCCCTCGCCGAGCGGGCGGCCGCCGACCTGCTCGACCCCGCCGGCTACGTCGGGCTGGTGCTGCGGTGAGGGCGCGCTCGCTCGTGGGACGCAGCCTCTTCGGCGCCTGGCTGGTGGCGCTGTGGACCTTCCTGTGGGGCGGCATCACGCTCGCCAACGTGCTGGGCGGCGTCGTGGTGGCCGTCGTCCTGCTCGTGGCCCTCCCCCGGCCGGGCGGCGTCGAGGAGGGGCCGGTGGTGGCCCCGCTCGCGCTCGTCGGCCTGATCGGGTGGTTCGCCGGGCAGCTCGTGGCGGCCACGGTGGCGGTGGCCGCCGAGGTGCTGCGGCCGCCGTCGAGGTCGAAGGTGCGGCCCGGCGTCGTGCGCGTCGACCTCCCCGGCGCGAGCGACGGCGTGGTCACCGCCGTGGCCAACGCCATCACCCTCACGCCCGGCACGCTCACCATCGAGGTGAAGCCCGAGGTGCCGTCGCTGTACGTGCACGTGATGCACCTCGACACGCCCGAGGCCGTGCGGTCCGACGTGCTCGAGCTCGAGCGCCGCATCGTCGCCGCCGTCGGGTCCCGGTCGTCGCGGCAGGTGCTGGAGGACGGCCGATGATCCAGGTCGCGCTCGCGCTGCTGTGCATCGCCGGCGCCGGCTTCGTGGCGCGCCTCGTGCGCGGCCCCACCCTGGCCGATCGCATCGTCGGCCTCGACGGCCTGCTCACCGTGTCGGTGATGGCGGTGGCGGCCTACGGCACGCTCGTCGGCGACCCCGTGTACGCGGTGGTCACGGTGGTGGTGGCCCTCGTCTCGTTCGTGGGCTCGGCCACCTTCGCCCGGTTCGTCGAGCGGAAGGGGCTGCGCTGATGCGCCTCCTCGCCTCCTCCCTGATCCTCGTCGGCTCGGTGCTGGCGCTGCTGGCCGGCCTCGGCCAGCTGCGGTTCCGCGACGTCTTCCTCCGGATGCACGCCGCCACCAAGCCCGCCACCCTCGGCCTGGCCCTCGTCCTGCTCGGCGCGCGATCCGCGTCGACGGCGTCGCGCCCACCACCAAGCTCCTGCTGGCCATCGTGCTGCAGCTGCTCACCGCTCCGATCGCCGCCCACCTCGTGGGCCGCGCCGCGCACCGCACGGGGGGCGGGCGCGGCATCGGCCTCGTGGTCGACGACCTCGCGCGCGACGAGGCCGACGACCCCGACGCCGGGGCGCGCTGAGCGAGCGGCCTCAGACCCGGCCGACGTCGGGCGGGATCTCGGTGGCGACGTACCTGGCGAGCTCGCGCTTGGCCACCTGGCGGCGGTGCACCTCGTCGGGACCGTCGGCCAGGCGCAGGGTGCGGATGCCGGCGTACATGGCGGCGAGCGGGAAGTCGTCGCTCACGCCGCCGCCGCCGTGGGCCTGGATCGCCCGGTCGATCACCCGCAGCGCCATGTTCGGCACCACGACCTTGATGGCCGAGATCTCGATCGCCGCCCCCTTGTTGCCCACCGTGTCCATCAGGTAGGCGGCCTTGAGGGTGAGGAGGCGGGCCTGCTCGATCTCCATGCGCGAGTCGGCGATCCACTCCCGGATCACGCCCTGCTCGCTCAGCGGCCGCCCGAACGCGACGCGGTCGGTGACCCGCTGGCACATCAGCTCGAGCGCCCGCTCGGCCGCCCCGATGCACCGCATGCAGTGGTGGATGCGGCCGGGGCCGAGGCGGGCCTGGGCGAGGGCGAAGCCGCTGCCCTCGGTGCCGAGGAGGTTGCTCACCGGCACGCGCACGTCGGTGAACTGGATCTCGCAGTGGCCCTCCTGGTCCTGGTAGCCGAACACCGGCAGGGCCCGGACGATGTCGACGCCCGGGGTGTCGCGGGGGACGAGGATCATCGACTGCTGCTGGAGCCGGTGGGCCGACGGGTCGGTCTTGCCCATCAGGATGAACAGCTGGCAGCGCTCGTCGGCCGCGCCCGAGATCCACCACTTCCGCCCGTTGATCACGTACTCGTCGCCGTCGCGCTCGATGCGACAGGCGATGTTGGTGGCGTCGGAGCTGGTCACGGCCGGCTCGGTCATGGCGAACGCGCTGCGGATCTCGCCCTCGAGCAGCGGGTACAGCCACCGCTCCTGCTGCTCGGGCGTGCCGAACATGGTGAGCAGCTCCATGTTCCCGGTGTCGGGCGCCGAGCAGTTGCACGCCTGCGACGCGATGTGGCTGCGGCCCATGATCTCGGCCAGCGGCGCGTAGTCGAGGTTGGAGAGGCCGTCGGTCCACTTCGTCTCGTGCGGCAGGAACAGGTTCCACAGGCCCCGGCGGCGGGCCTCCTGCTTCAGCTCCTCCATCACCGGCGGGTGGTGGTGCGGGTCGCCCGACTCGCGGATCTGCTCGGCGTAGACCGGCTCGGCCGGGTACACGTGCGCGTCCATGAAGTCGAGCAGCTCGGTGCGGAGCTCCTCGCAGCGGGGGGAGAGGGCGAAGTCCATGGCTCGGACCGTACCCCCGGCTCCGGGGCGGCGTTCAGGGTCGAAGGGCCGCGGCGGTCGGTCGGTGTCGGGGCGCCGCCCGGGCGGCCGAGGTTCGGGCGATCGTGGGCGCCGGGCGGCGGAGATCGCCCGAACCTCCCGGCGTCGGGGGCAGGCCCCGCCGGCTCAGCAGGTGATGCCGTGGTCGATGGGGATGACCGTGCCGGTGATCATGCGGGCCTCGTCGGAGGAGAGGAAGGCGATCAGCCCGGCCGGATCGTCGGGCGACATCATGTAGTAGCCGGGCGCGATCGACTTGGCGATCAGCTCGTCGTCCATGCCCTCGGGGAACTCGACCCGGTTGGTCATCGGGGTCTGCACGCCGCCGGGCGCGATGGCGTTCACCCGGATGCCCCGCTTGACGTACTCCCAGGCCATCGCCCGGCTGAGCATCGACACGCCGCCCTTCGACGCCGCGTAGCCCGGCAGGTACGCCTGGCCGAACACGCCGGCGCTCGACGACACGTTCGTGATGGCCCCGCCGCCCGCCTCGAGCATCCCGGGGATCACCCGCCGGCTCATGAGGTACGGGCCCTTGAGGTTGACGGCGATCTGGAGGTCGAAGTCGTCGGGGTCGCTGGTGTGGGTGTTGGCGAAGCGCAAGATGCCGGCCACGTTGGCGAGGATCCGCACCGTCCCGTACGCCTCCTCGACGGCGGCGACCGCGGCATCGACGCTGTCGACGTCGCTGACGCTGGCCCGCACGGCGATGGCCTCGCCGCCGGCGGCCTGGATCTCGGCGACGGTCTCGTCGACGGCGTCGGCCAGGTCGAGGCAGCCGACGCGGGCGCCGTCGGCGGCGAGGCGCAGCGCCGTCGCCTTGCCGATGCCCGAGGCGGCGCCGGTGACGATGGCGGGGCGTCCGTCGAAGCGGCTGGTCATGGCGGTCCTCCAGGGTGCGTGCGGGCGGCGGCCGACCCTATCGCCGGAACGAGAACACGTTCTCGTTCCGGGCGTTGCGATCTCGGCGGCTCGTGCGCTCGATCACCTGGCACCCTGGAGGGGTGGCCGACGACGACCTGCCGGTCGCTCGCGGGGTGCGCGTCCCGCGGAGCGAGCTCGCCTGGCGCTTCACCGCGTCCGGCGGGCCGGGCGGCCAGCACGCCAACAAGGCCGCCACCCGGGCGGAGCTCACGTGGGACGCCGAGGCGTCGAGCGCGCTGCTGCCCCGCCAGCGCGAGCGGGTGATCGCCCGCCTCGGCCCGGTGGTGCGCATCGTGGTCGACGACGAGCGCAGCCAGGTCCGCAACCGGGCGCTGGCCGAGGAGCGCTTCGTGGCCCGCCTCGCCTCCGCCCTCCACGTCGAGGCGCCCCGGCGACCCACCAAGCCCTCCCGGGGTGCCAAGGAGCGGCGGCTGAAGGCGAAGAAGCAGCGCTCGCAGACCAAGGCCGACCGGCGCCGCCCCCTGAGCGACTGAGCTGCGGGCGGGTGCCCGCGCCAGCGTGCGTCGGGGTCAGGCGGGTGACGGGTCCACGGCGAGGCGGTGGGCGGCGGCCCGCTCGGTCCAGGCGATGCGGGCGAGGATCGTGGCCGACGAGGCGGTGAGCACCCCGAAGTAGCCGATGAGGGCGAGGTCGCCCACCGCCCAGCCGTAGGCGCCCCAGGTGGCGGCGTCGACCAGCGCGACGCGCCACGTGGCGGGGGCGATGCCGCTCAGGTCGTCCTCCACCAGCGCCATGCGCACCTGCGGGCCGGCGGTGATCAGCACCGAGCCGGCGAGGGCGAGGCCGAGCCAGCCGGTGGCGCCGGCGAGGACCATCGCGGCCGCGAAGCCCCCGGCCGAGGCGAGGTCGTCGCGATCGATGCGCGAGCGCAGCAGGGCGACCTGCCAGGTGCACGGCACCAGGGCGAAGGCCGACACCACCCAGATGACCGGGTCGTGCTGGAGGAGGCCGTACGCGAGCCAGGCCATCGCCGAGGTGACGGCGTTGAGCGCGGCGCTGGGCGACACGCCTGCCGCGACCCCCGAGCGCGCCAGGCGGATCGGCTGCGGGAGCAGCCGGACCAGGAAGACGCCGGAGGCCACGAGGCCGAGGAGGGTGACCAGCACGGCGGGGAAAGCTACGTGTCGCAAGGGTCGCGGCGGGAGTCGGATCTGGCGGTCGTTGGTCACGTCGGGCCGCCCGGGCCGGGGAGCTGAGTAAGCACCCCCGTCCAAGATGAGCAATCGCTGCTCAGGCCGCCCGATCGGGCCGTGCGTACAACGGTCCACATGGAATCGAACCGCACCTCCCGCACCCGTCGGGCCCTCGCCGCGGCCGTCGCCGGCGCCGTCGGCCTCACGACCCTCTCCGCCTTCGTGGCGTCCCCGCCCGCCGGCGCGATCACGCTCTCGGAGCAGCCCTACCTCGCGTCGCGCAGCGACGCCGGCGCCGTGGTCGGTGGGTCGTCGGCCAGCGACGCCGCCCTCGACGGCACCGGCCGCTTCGTCGCCTTCGCCACCAAGTCGAAGCTGGTCGCGGCCGACACGAACGACCAGCTCGACGTCTACCTCCGCGATCGCTGGGCGGCCACGACCGAGCTCATCTCGATGGGCACGGGCGCGGTGCTGGGCAACGGCACCAGCCACCAGCCCTCGATCAGCGACGACGGCCGCTACGTGGCGTTCCGCTCGGCCGCCACCAACTGGGGCGGCCCGGCGACGAGCAGCCGCTGGAACATCTGGGTGCGAGACCGGGTGGCGGGGACCACCGTGCGGGCCAGCATCGGTCACGCCGGCGACACCATCGGGGCCGACGCCGAGAACGGGAGCATCTCGGGCAACGGGCGCTACGTCACGTACGCGTCGGCGGCGGCGAACATCGTGTCGGGCGACACGAACGCCAAGAAGGACGTGTTCGTGCGGGACCTGGTGGCCAAGACCAACGACCGGGCGAGCGTGTCGATCTTCGAGGGGCAGTCGGCCGAGGACTCGTGGGCGCCGAGCATCTCCGACGACGGCCGCTACGTGGCCTTCCTGTCGGCCGAGGAGCTCGCCGGCGGTCGCGCGGGCGCTGGCATCGACGTCTTCGTCCGGGACCGCACCGGCGGGTCGACCGCCAACGCCAACCTCGCGCCCGGGGCCCTGACCCCCGACGGCGATCCGAGCGGGCCGCCGGTGCTGTCGGGCAACGGCCGCTTCGTGGCGTTCGGCTCGAAGGCGACCAACCTCGTGGCCGGCGACTCGAACGGGAAGACGGACATCTTCCGCCACGACCTGCAGACCGGCTCGAACGTTCGGGTGAGCGTGAGCGACCTCGGCGGCCAGCAGCTGAGCAGCGACTCCTCGTCGCCGGCGATCAGCGATGACGGTGCGGCGGTGGCGTTCTCGACCGCGGCGAGCGCGGTGGCCCCAGCCGACGCCGGATCGGACCTCGACGTGTTCCTCCGAACGGTGTCGGCCAACTCGACCCGGCGGATCTCCACCTCCCTCGACGCCCCCGACCCGGTCGGCACCCACGACGGGGCCGCGCTGTCCGACGACGGCTCGGCCGTCGCCTTCCGGAGCTTCGTGCCGAGCGGTCCCCGCCTCGTGGAGGACCAGCCCGTCCAAACCCAGCAGGTGTACGTGTCGGCGAAGCTCTCGCTCGGCCCGTTGGGCACCGACACCTTCATCGACCAGCAGTACCTGGACTTCCTGGGTCGCCACGCCACCCAGCTCGAGAAGGCCACCTGGTTCCAGCGCTTCGAGTCGGGCCAGAGCCATCCGGCGGCGCTCGTCGCCGAGCTGTCCCAGCACGACGCCTTCGCCGCCAAGCGGGCACCCGTCGTCCGCCTCTACTGGGCGTTCTTCCTGCGCAAGCCCGATCCGAGCGGCCTGAGCTACTGGATCTCGAAGTACCAGGGCGGGGCCAGCCTGGCGTCGATCGCCCAGAAGTTCGCCCAGAGCTCCGAGTTCAAGAACCGCTACGGCGCCCTCTCCAACGGGGCCTACGTGAAGCAGGTGTACCTGAACGTGTTCGAGCGCCAGCCCGACGCCGGCGGCCTCGCCTACTGGACGGGCAAGCTCGACCGCAAGGAGATCAGCCGAGGCCAGGTCCTCGTGAACTTCTCGGAGTCGTCGGAGGGCAAGCGCCGCCTCGCCCCGCAGGTCCACCTGCTCCTGATCTCGCTCGGCATGCTCCGGACCGTGCCGTCGAACGCCTTCTTCGCCGAAGGCCTGGCGAGGTTCGCTGCCGGCGAGAAGCAGGCGGCGTGGGTGGCCCAGCAGCTCATCGTGAGCTCGGCCTACGACGCCCGCCTGTAGCGCCCCGGCCCCTCGCTCGACGAGCCCGGCCGCCTCGGCGGCCGGGCTCCGGCGCGCTCGCGTTCACACCTGGGCGCACATCGCGCCCTGGAGGGAGGTGCAGGATGCGGTGGTGGGCGAGGAGGCGGTGCGCCGGGGCGACGGCTGGGCCGATGCCGTGCGGGCCTCCTACGAGGCCACCCACGCCCGGCTGTGGCGGGCGGTGCTCGGGTGGTCGGGCTCGACCGAGGTGGCCGACGAGGCCGTGGCCGAGGCCTACGCCCAGCTGCTGCGGCGGGGGAGCGAGGTGCGCGACCCCGACGCCTGGGCGTGGCGCACCGCCTTCCGGATCGCGGCCGGGGAGCTGGCCCGACGCCGGGCCGCGCCCGCTCGAGGCGACGCTGCCCCCGAGGAAGGGGTGTTGGACCAGCTTCCGAGCGATGCCGCCCACCTGGTGGAGGCGCTCGGTGCGCTGAGCGAGCAGCAGCGGGCGTGCGTGGTGCTGGTCGACGTGGCGGGCCACACCGCGCCCTCGGCGGCCCGGGTGCTGGGCACCACCGCGGCGACCGTGCGCGTGCAGCTCGTGCGGGGCCGGCGTCGCCTGCGCGCCCTGCTGGCCGAGGAGGAGCCATGACCGACCGACCCGACCCGATGCGCGCCCTCGACGGGATCCACCCGCCCGACCGGTGGTCGGAGGCCGAGCGGCGGGCTGCTCGCGACGACGTCGACCTCACGCCGGCCGCGGGTCGAGGGCGGCGACCACGGGCCCTCGCCCTCGCCGCTGCGGCGATGGTGCTCGTGGCGGTCGGGCTCGCGGTGGTCGTCGGCCGATCGGGCGACGGCTCGACGACCGGCTCGTCGGCCGACGACCTGTGGGGCCACCGCTGGGTGCTGCTCGGCCTGGACGTGGGCGGCGAGGATGGCGGCCGGGTGTCGTCGCGGCTGACGCGCGACGGCGGGAAGCCGATCGTGCTCGACGCCCGCACGGAGGGGCAGCTGGCGCTCCAGGTCTGCAACCAGCAGGCCCTCGACGTGCACCTGGACGACGATCGCCTCGTGGTGGACGAGCGGACGACGACGGCCGCCGGGTGCCTCGATCCCCTCGAGTCGCTGGTCCGCATCGACCACGGGATCGTCTCGGTCCGCGATGGCGAGCTGACCATCGACCGTCGCTCCCGGCCGGCGGTGCGGTCGCGGTGGCGGCGATCCGACCGGGTGACCGTGGACGACCGGCTCTGGGGCGATGCGTGGGTGACCACCTCGGTCGGCGGCTCGCCGACACGAGCGACGCTCGACCTCACCGAGCGGGATCGCATCCGCCTCGGGACCTGCGGCGGGCCCGAGGCGGGCGCCGAGGTGCGAGACGAGCGCCTCGTGGTGACGAGCGAGTGGTCGACCCATCGCAACCCGGGTTGCACCGACGGGCCACCGGCGCCCGAGGTCGAGGCGCTGCTGCAGGCCGGGCCGCTCGTCTCCTTCGACGGTCCGGAGCTCGTGCTGCAGGCCGACGGCACCGAGCTGCGGGCGTCGCGGGCCGGGGGAGGCGACGGCAGCGTCGGCGAGCTGTTCGGCCATCGGTGGCTCGTGGTGGAGGCGCGCGATCGCGACCGGCCGTTGGACCTCCCCGGCGACCTGGTGCTCGAAGCCACCTTCGATCCGATCGCCGGGCACCTCCCCGGCTGCCTCACGCCCGTGGGTGGCCCGACCGAGGTGGTGGGCAGCGAGCTCCACGTCGACGTGGCCCCGCCGAGCCCGATCGGCGACTGCCTCTATCCGCCGAACGGCGACTACGACGCCTTCTTCCGGGAGCTGCTGGGCGCCTCGCCGGAGGCGGCGGTGGTGGCCGACCGGGCCACGCTCTCGGTCCCCGGTCGGTCGATCCTCCTCGTGCGCATCGCCTAGCGGGCGGCGTCAGGGCGCGAGGTCGGGACGGTGCTGGCGGACGGCGTCGCCCAGGCGGCCGGCGGGCCAGCGGGGCGCGAAGTCGTCGATGGGGATGATGCGGTCCCAGCCCCGCTGCTGCACCTGCTGGCGCGTCTGGGGGGTGTGGGCCCAGCGCAGGCCGCCCTTGGCGAGCACGAACGCCTGGACCTTGCCCGAGGGCAGCGTGGCCTCGCCGATGCGGTCGATGTCGGCCCAGGTGCACCGCAGCACGAAGGTGCCGGCCTCGTACTGGAGCCCGTTGTCGTCGACCTTG
This sequence comes from Acidimicrobiales bacterium, assembly GCA_041394165.1. GTDB lineage: Bacteria > Actinomycetota > Acidimicrobiia > Acidimicrobiales > Iamiaceae > Aquihabitans. Next base: position 424,299 of record JAWKIT010000003.1, on the reverse strand, counting down.
AGCGAGACGGTGCGCTGCTGGCCCACCCCGAACATGAGCCCCACCGTCCAGACCACCACGAACAGCACGGCGACCACGGCGTTGACCAGGGCGAGGAGGATCGCCGCGATCGGCAGCGACGCCACGAAGATCAGCAGGCCGAGCCGCACCAGCCGGTCGCGCTGGGAGCGCGCGGAGGGGGTCAGGACCAGGGACACGGCGCCCAGCGTGGCCGCCCTCGCGCGGGCCGCGCCAACCCTCCGGGTGGGGCCCGCCACCGGGGAACGTGTTGACAGCGGCCGGTCGCGTCGCTTTGTGTACAGCGCGTGCCCAAGCCCCTCGTCATCGTCGAGAGCCCTGCCAAGGCCCGCACCATCGCGGGCTTCCTCGGGAGCTCCTTCAACGTCGAGTCGTCCGTGGGCCACATCCGCGACCTGCCCTCCAAGGGCCTCAACATCGACGTCGACAACCACTTCGAGCCCACCTACGAGGTGCACGCGTCGAAGAAGGACGTCATCCGGCGGTTGAAGGCGCTGCTCAAGGAGGCCGACGAGCTCTACCTCGCGACCGATGAGGATCGCGAGGGCGAGGCCATCAGCTGGCACCTCCTGCAGGTGCTCCAGCCGAAGGTGCCGGTGAAGCGGATGGTGTTCCACGAGATCACCCCCTCGGCCATCGAGCACGCGGTGGAGAACTGGCGGGAGATCGACGAGGGCCTGGTCGACGCCCAGGAGACCCGCCGCATCGTCGACCGGCTCTTCGGCTACCCCGTCTCCGAGGTGCTCTGGCGCAAGGTCAACGCCGGGCTGTCGGCCGGTCGGGTGCAGTCGCCGGCGGTCCGCCTGGTGGTGGAGCGCGAGCGCGAGCGGATCGCCTTCCGCTCGGCCGACTACTGGGACCTCGACGCCCTCTTCCCCACGGGACCCGAGTTCACGGCCACGCTGGTGGAGGTCGACGGCACCCGCGTCGCCACCGGCAAGGACTTCGACGACCGGGGCCAGCTGGTGCGCGACGCGGTCGTGCTCGACGAGCCCGGCGCCGGGGCGCTCGCCGACGGGTTGCGCTCGTCGACCTTCACGGTGCGCTCGGTGGAGGACAAGCCCTTCACGTCGCGCCCGAAGCCACCGTTCATGACCTCCACGCTCCAGCAGGAGGGCGGCCGCAAGCTCCGCATGAGCTCCGCCCAGGTCATGCGGGTGGCCCAGGACCTGTACCAGAACGGCTACATCACCTACATGCGGACCGACAGCACCACGCTGTCGGAGACGGCCCTCACCGCCGCCCGCAACCAGGTGCGCTCGCTCTACGGGCCCGAGTACGTGCCCGACGCGCCCCGCACCTACGACCGCAAGGTGAAGAACGCGCAGGAGGCCCACGAGGCCATCCGCCCGGCGGGCGAGGTGTTCCGCACGCCGCAGCAGCTGGCCGGCGAGCTGCGGGCCGACCAGCTCCGCCTCTACGAGCTGATCTGGATGCGCACGGTCGCCTCGCAGATGGTCGACGCCCGGGGCTTCGACAAGCGGGTGCGCATCGGGGCCGCGGCGAGCGACGGGCGCGACGCCACCTTCGCCGCCTCGGGGCGCACGATCACCTTCCCCGGCTACCTCAAGGCCTACGTGGAGGGCACCGACGAGGGCGGCGCCGCCGAGGACAGCCAGGCCCGCCTGCCCGACCTCACCGAGGGCCTCCAGCTGCCCACCCCGGCGCTCGAGGCCAAGGGCCACAGCACCTCGCCGCCCGCCCGCTACACCGAGGCGTCGCTGGTGAAGAAGCTCGAGGAGCTCGGCATCGGCCGGCCCTCCACCTACGCGTCGATCATGCAGACGATCCAGGACCGGGGCTACGTCTGGAAGAAGGGCACCGCCCTGGTGCCGACGTGGACGGCGTTCGCGGTGATCAAGCTGCTCGAGGAGCACTTCTCCGACGTCGTGGACTACGCCTTCACGGCCCGGATGGAGGACGAGCTCGACCAGATCGCCGCCGGCCAGGTGCAGCGCGAGCCGTGGCTCAACCGGTTCTGGTTCGGCGACGAGGCCGGCGAGCCCACGGCCGAGCTGGCCGACGTGTCGCCCGGATCCCCGGGGCTCAAGGCGCTGGTGGAGCGGGGCAAGAGCGAGGCGATCGACCCGGCCGAGATCAACGTGGTGGCCGAGTTCGTCACGCCCGACGGCGAGCGCATCGTCGCCAAGCCCGGCAAGTTCGGCCCGTACCTGAAGTGCGGCGACCGCTCGGCGTCGATCCCCGACGACCTCGCCCCCGACGAGCTCGACGTCTTCAAGGCGATGGAGCTGCTCGACGCGCCGAGCGGCGACAAGGTGCTGGGCGACGACCCCGAGACCGGCCTGCCGATCTACGCCAAGGCCGGGCGCTTCGGGCCCTACGTGCAGCTGGGCGACATGCCCGAGGGCGTGAAGGGCAAGGTGAAGCCCGAGGACAAGCCCAAGACGGCGTCGCTGTTCAAGACGATGACGCTCGAGCGGGTGACCCTCGAGGACGCCCTGCAGCTGCTGTCGCTGCCCCGCGAGGTGGGCGTCGACCCGGCCGACGGTGGGGTGATCACCGCCCAGAACGGCCGGTACGGGCCCTACATCACCAAGTCGTGGACCGACGCCGAGACCGGTGCCGCCAAGACCGACACCCGCTCGCTCGAGACCGAGGAGCAGATCTTCGACGTGTCGCTCGACGGTGCGCTGAAGCTGCTGGCCGAACCGAAGCGCCGCCGGGGCCAGTCGGCCGCCGGGCCGCTGCGGGAGCTGGGCGTGGACCCGGTGTCGGAGAAGCAGATGGTCATCAAGGACGGGCGCTTCGGGCCCTACGTGACCGACGGCGAGACCAACGCCTCGCTGCGCAAGGGCGACGAGGTGGAGACGCTCACCGACGAGCGGGCCTCGGAGCTGCTGCAGATCCGTCGCGACGCGGGGCCCTCGAAGAAGAAGGCGACCAAGAAGAAGGCCGCCGCCAAGAAGGCGCCCGCCAAGAAGAAGGCGGCGACCAAGAAGGCCGGGGCCAAGAAGGCACCGGCCAAGAAGCGGGCGGCGAAGAAGGCGGCCCCCCCGGCAGCCGATGCCGGCCCGCCGCCCGCCCCCGAAGACGAAGCGCCCTTCTAGCGGCCCTCCGGTCCGGCGCCTCCGGTCGCGGTGCCCTCCGCTCGCGACCACTTCGGAGCGACAAGCGACAACACCCCCCGGTGCCCGGGGCGGTGCCCTGGTTCGGGTTCTGTGCGGGGTTCTCGCGCTGGTGGCGCGTGATCTGGGTGGAGAACGCCTGGGTGGTGGCGGCGCGGGTTCTGTGCGGGGATCTCGCGCTGGTGGCGCGCGAACCGGGTGAAGAACGCTGCGGGGTCAGGGCGAGCGGGGGTCGACACCGGAGGCGCGGCCGGCGAGGAGCCAGGCGGCGGCGTCGGAGCCGGCGAGCTGGGCGGTGCGCGATTCGAACGCGGCCACCTCGTCGGGGGCGAGCACCTCGGCCCAGTTGCGGCGCCCGCCCTGGCGGAAGAAGGCGCCGTCGTCGTGCCAGATCTGGTGACCGGCTTCGGGGGCGAGGGCGCTCGCGCGCGTGCGCATCGAGTCGAACGTGGCCGCCGCCACCAGGTCGTCCCACGGCAGGCCCTCGGTGTCGACGTCGATCGCGGCCGCGATCCGGCGCATCTCCCCGCTGAGGTCGGCGAGCAGGTCGGCGTAGTGCACGAGGTGGACGTTGGGCTCGTGGCGGAGCACCCAGGCGTGGCGCAGCTGGTCGGTGGTCTCCACGAGCGAATACGGGCCGCCGCCGGTGAAGGTGAGAGGACCATCGATGAAGGCCCGGAGGTGCTCGGCGGCGTCGTCGGGACGGGGTGGTCGGATCTCGAGGTCGTCGAGGTCCTTCGCCCCCACCGCCTCCCAGCGCACGGCGTGCACGTGGTCGGTCATGTTGGCGGCGTGGTCCTTGTCGGACAAAGCGACGTCGAGCGGGTGGCGGAAGACGGCGAGGTAGGTGAGCCGCGGCTCGACGGGGATGCCGTCGAGCGGGGTGTGGGTCTTCATCACCCGGCGGTGGGGCTGGGCGTCGAGGAGGGCGACGAGGTCGTCGGTGCTGCGCACCTGGGCGTCGACCCACGGCGACAGCTCCGACAGCGCCGTCGGGAGCTCGGTCGAGCGGTGCAGGAGCATCGCCACGATGAGCTGCGTCCAGGTGGTGCCCGACTTCGACGGCGTGGTCACCACCACGTCGCCCGGACGCAGCGTCACGGCATCCCAGCGCGCCGAGTCGGCGAAGTACCCCAGGTAGTGGCGTCGGTTGCTGCCCATCGCCGCCGAGCATGCCACCCCCGGCCCCGGCCCCATCGCCCGTTCTGCCGCGGCCACCGGTTCGTGACGACCACCCGTCGCGGCAGAACCGGGTCGATGGCGCTCGGACGAGGGCGGCGGCGGGCGCGGGTAGCGTCGGGCGGCGCATGGGCCGGTTCGTGGTGTTCGAGGGCGGTGAGGGCTGCGGGAAGTCGACCCAGGCCCGGCGGCTGGCCGACCGGTGGGGTGCGATGCTCACCTTCGAGCCCGGGGGCACCCCCGTGGGGGCGAAGCTGCGCGAGATCCTGCTCAGCCCCGAGACCGGCGACCTCGAGCCCCGCGCCGAAGCGCTGCTGATGGCTGCCGACCGGGCCCACCACGTCGCCACCAAGATCCGGCCGGCGCTCCTGCGGGGGCGCGACGTGGTGTGCGACCGGTTCGTCGGTTCGTCGCTCGCCTACCAGGGCCACGCTCGCGGTCTCGGCATCGAGGAGGTGCGGGCGATCAACCGGTTCGGCACCGACGACCTGGTGCCCGACCTGGTCGTGCTGCTCGTGGTCCCCGAGGACGTGGCCGCCGAGCGGATGCGGGCGTCGGGCCAGCTCGACCGGCTCGAGGCGGCGGGCGACGAGTTCCACCGCAAGGTGGCCGAGGCGTACCAGATGCTCGCCGCCCACGAGCCCGACCGGTGGGTGGTGGTCGACGGCACCGGCCCGGCCGACGAGGTGGAGCGCCGGGTGCTCGCCACGGTGGAGGCCCGCCTGCCGACGGGGGCGGGGGCGTGAGCCTGCCCGGGCTCGAGGTGGTCGACGGGGCCTGGGACGACGTGGTGGGCCAGGACGCCGCCGTGGCCGTGCTGCGCAGCGCCGCCGCTGGCGATCCGCCCCACGCCTGGCTGTTCGTCGGGCACCGCGGCTCGGGCAAGCGGGCCGCCGCCCGAGCCTTCGCCGGCGACCTGCTCGCGCACGAGCACGACGTGGCCGGCGACGCCGAGGCCGCCGCCCGGGCGCGCGCCCTCGCCCGCTCCGAGCAGCACCCCGACCTGATCGTGGTCGAGCGGGTGGGTGCGTCGATCTCGAAGGACCAGGCCGTCGACATCGTGACCCGAGCCAGCCGCAGCGCCGTGGAGGGCTCGCGCAAGGTGATGGTGCTCGACGAGTTCCACCTGCTCACCGCCGAGGTCGCGCCCCGTCTCCTGAAGACGATCGAGGAGCCGCCGTCGGGGACGTTCTTCGTGGTGCTGGCCGACGAGCTGCCGCCCGAGCTGATCACGATCGCCTCGCGCTGCGTGCGCGTCGACTTCGCCCCGCTCACCAACGCAGTGATCGCCGCCAAGCTCGAGGCCGAAGGGGTCGCCGCCGACCGCGCGACCGAGGTGGCGGCGTTCGCGGCGGGCGACCTGGGTCGAGCTCGCCTCCTCGCCACCGACGAGCGCCTCGCCCTGCGCCTCGCCGCCTGGCGCGACCTGCCGCGGCGCCTCGACGGCTCCGGCCACGCCGCGGCCCGGGCTGTCGACGAGCTCCGGGCCGCCATCGACGACGCCGAAGCCCCGCTGAAGGAGCGCCACGCCGCCGAGGTGGAGGAGCTGAACGAGCGGATCGAGCGCTACGGCCAGCGCGGCTCGGGGGCCAAGGCGCTCGAGGATCGCCACAAGCGAGAGATCCGCCGCCTGCGCACCGACGAGCTGCGGATGGGGCTGGCCGCCCTCGCCGGGGCGTACCGCGACGAGCTGGCGGTCGCCCTCGACCCGAGCGGTGCGATCGAGGCGCTCGGCGCCATCCAGACGCTCGCGGAGGAGCTCATCCGCAACCCCAACGAGGAGCTCCAGCTCCTCGCCCTGGCCAGCCGCCTGCCCACCCTCACCTAGCCCGAACGGGCTTGCCGCCCCGGCGCCCGGGTCGGGTACGGTGGCGCCTCCCGCCCAAGTAGCTCAGTCGGCAGAGCATCTCACTCGTAATGAGAAGGTCAAGGGTTCGATTCCCTTCTTGGGCTCCAACGATCGGCGCTGGTCAGAGCACCTGACCAGCGCCTTCGCCAGAGCATGCCGGAGCTGAGCCTCGCTTGGTCATGGCCTGGCGTGGCTTTGCGTGGCATTGCGTGGCCGATGTAGTGGGCAGGAGCTGGGCAGCTTGCCGACTTCGCTGTCAGGGGGCTGGGGATGATCCGCCTGTGAAGCAGGTACCCGCCCCCGGCGCATCGAGCGGATCCTCTGTGGTGTTGAACGACGGCGGAGAAGGCAGCGCAACAAGCCCTTCTGCTGCGCTGGCATTCGGCCGTGTCCTCGATCGGCACGTGGCGTTGCTCGTCAGCTTCGTAGGAGTCACCTTCGTCGCCTTCCGGCTTCTGGTGCTGGGCCGAGGCAACGTCACGACTGCGCTCGGACTGCTGCAAGCGGCAGGTGGGCAAGTCCACGTTCGGCGACGAGCTCTCCCGCAAGCTCGAGGAGCGCGGCCGGTCAGTCGTCCGGTCCACGACCGACCTCTTCCACCGCCCCCGGTCCGAACGCATGCGGCTCGGAGCGTCCTCGGCCGACGGCTACTACCTGGAATCGCACCAGATCTCGACGGTGGTCGATGAACTGCTCGCGCCCTTCGGTGCCGGAGCGAGCGAGGTTCTCATCGGGGCGTTCGACGAACCGACCGATCAGCCGTACCTCCGACGTTCCCCGGTCCCGCAGACGGCGATCCTCGTCTTCGACGGACTGTTCGTGCACCGACCGGAGTACCGAGATCACTGGGACCTCACCGTGATGCTCCACGCTGACCGTCGCTGCGACGAGGCTTGGCTCCACTTCCTCGAGACCGACCTTCCCTCGGACCCCACGCAACGCGCGGCCGAAGTCGACCGCCGCCTCGAACTGGCCCGGTGGCCGCGGTACCGGCACGGGTGGACGGGCTACCTCCAGGCGATCGAGGGCGTCGAACCCACGGTCGAGATCGACAACGAGGACCTCGCATCACCCGTGATCCGCGCCCGCGGTGACCATCCCGGTGCAAGCGAACCCCCGCCTGTCTCCTAACGCCGGGTCCAGGTCACTGTCATCACGGAGTCAAGGGCACAGCGAGTCCTACTTGGCGTAGGGAAGGTCGATGCCTCGGTCGCCCAGAGTCGACTCGTAGTGCCATCGCCCCAGTGAGCCGCTCAAGCACCCCGCTCAGCTCCTCCTCGGCCTCGACCAGGTCGCCTCTTCGAAGAGCCGCACCTGCGCCATTCAGCTCACCAACGATGATGCTCAGGCTGTCGCCTTGGACCACGACGCCCGGAGATCGCCTCCCCGGAAGCTGAACCACCGCCCAGTTCCCTGCATCCGTCAGCACCTCTGCGGTTCCCATGGCCGAAGTCAACCATCACCTGCCCCAGAACGCCGGATCGCGGACGGCCGGGTTCCCGTGCCAGGTGCCTCGCGCGGGTGCCGGTCTGGCTACGCTGAGGGCCGTCGCCGCGGGTTGGTGCGGGCCTGCCTGGTCATCGGAGCATGGTGGTGACGTGCTCGAGGACGGCTGCGGCTTCGGCGGCGTGGGTGTACTCGGCGAGGATGACCTCGCCGTCGTAGGTCGATCGTCCGTAGACGACCCAGAGCGACTCGCTCAGCACCGCCTCGCCCTCGACCTCGTAGCCCATGTCGACCAGGGCGCAGAGCGTTGTGATGTCGGGTTGAAGACGTGCGGGGCTGATGTGCGCCGACTCGGGCGGCAACTTGATGTCCATGGTTCCCTCCTTCGTCGGTGCAGGGTCTCAGCGGTTGGCGAGCCAGTCGGTCAGAGTGGTTGTGCCGCGCTGGGCGTGCTCGTCGGGCACGAGGGTGGTCCGCTCGATGGGGAGGCCGAAGTAGCCGACGGTCGGGTCCTCGACGATGTCGAGGTCGCGGTCCTGGTGGGCCAGAACGGTGCGGACCAGGTCGGCGAAGGTCATCCGCTGCGGGCCGCCGACCTCGTGGATCTCGTTGAGCGGGGTGCCGGTGGCGAGGCCGGCGAGGATCTCGACGAGCTCGGCGGAGGCGATGGTCTGGACCGAGGCCACGGGGACGCGGGCTTCGCTGTCGCTGACGAGCGAGTCGGTGATGCCCTCGGCGAGCTCGTGGAACTGGGTGGAGCGCACGACGGTCCAGGGGAGGCCGGATGCGGCCGCGGCGGCTTCTTGGGCGAGCTTGCCGCGCATGTACCCGGCGATCGGCGCGACGAGGTCGGCGCCCACGATCGACAGCACGACGTAGTGGCCGACTCCGGCTTCGACAGCGGCTTCGGACAGGTTGGCGGAGGTCTGCTCGAAGAACCCTTGCGCCGAGTCGTCGGGGGTGGCGGAGTTGACGACGTCGATCACGACATCGGACCCGGCGAGCGCCACGTCGAGGCCTTCGCCGGTCAAGACGTCGGCCCGGGTGTCCTGCGAGACCTCGACGACGCGGTGGCCGGCGACGGTCAGGTTCCGGACGAGCTGGGTTCCGATGAGACCGGTCGAGCCGATGATGGTGACGGTCTTCGTGGCGGGTTCGGTGGGGGTCATGGCGGTGCTCCGGTTTGGGTGGTGTTCGTTTGCAACCACTCCTGACGGGACAGCCCGGTCGTTCGTGACGGACCACGTCGATCTCTGCCCAGTTGGCTGCTCCACGGGCCGTTGACGGCACTGCGGACCCGGCCGTTCGGCCAGGGTCGTCACGTAACGTCGGGCTGTTCCGTCAAGTGGGGTGCATCACACACCGGTGCCTGACGAAAGGAAGCTCGATGTTCGAGCGCATGAACCCCCACAAGACCGCCCCCGAGCTGCAGAAGCCGATGTTCGCCCTCACCAAGCACATCTCGGAGAACATCGACCCGGTGCTCTTCGAGCTCGTGAAGCTGAGGGCGTCGATGATCAACGGCTGCGGCCACTGCGTCGACATCCACTCGACCGACGCCCTCAAGGCCGGTGAGAGCACCGCCCGCCTCTTCGGTCTCAACGCCTGGTGGGAGCACCCGATGTTCACCGACCGCGAGCGTGCCGCCCTCGGGCTCACGGACGCCGCCACCCGCTTCGGCGAGCACGGCGTCCCCGACGACGTGTTCGACGCCGCCCGCGCCCACTTCGACAACCGCGAGCTCACCTACCTCGTCGCCGGCATCGGGCTCATCAACATGTGGAACCGCTTCGGCGTCACCTTCCAGGCCACCCCACCCAGCGCCCTCGCGCACGCCGGGTAGCAGCACCGTGGACGCCGCCGAGCTCGACCGCATCGCCCAGCAGGAACGACCCCGCCTCATGGGTCTCGCCTACCGCATGACCGGGTCGCGCAGCGACGCCGAGGACATCGTGCAGGACGCGCTGCTGCGCGCCCACCGCGCCCAGGTCCGCGACATCGAGTCGCCGGCGGCGTACCTCACCACCATCACCACCCGACTGGCGATCGACCACCAGCGGTCGGCCCGGGTCCGCCGCGAGTCCTACGTGGGCCCGTGGCTGCCCGAGCCGATCACCGCCGATCCCGCACCCGACGCCGCCGCCTCAGCAGAGCTCGCCGACACCCTCTCCATGGCGTTCCTCGTTGTGCTCGAGACCCTCACCCCCGACGAGCGCGCCGTCCTGCTCCTCCACGACGTCTTCTCGTACCCGCACGCCGACATCGCCCAGATGCTCGGCCGCACCGACGCCTCCTGCCGCCAGCTCCTCCGCCGCGCCCGCCAGCGCATCGAAGCCGACAAGCCCCGCACCGACGCCGACCCCGCCCAGCGCGACGAGGTCCTCCACCGGTTCCTCGACGCCTGCGAAGGCGGAGACATGGAAGCGTTCCTCGCCCTGCTCACCGACGACGCCGAACTGATCTTCGACGGTGGGGCCGAGGTCAAGACCGCCGCCCGCCATCCCATCCGCGGCGCCGATCGGGTCGCACGCTTCCTCGCCTTCGTCATGGGACGACTCGCCGACGGTGGGAGCGTCGAGCCCGTCACCCTGAACGGCGGCCCCGCGGCACTTGCCACCACCAGCACCGGCGAGATCATCGGCGCCGTGTTCATCGAGCCCGGCCCGGGAGGTGACGCAGCCGAGATCCGCTGGGTGCGCAACCCGTCCAAGCTCGCAACCCTGCGCTGACCATCCCCAAACGCCGGGTCTAGGTGTAGTTCCCAGTGAGCTTGTTGACGAGGGCCGCCATGGGCGGGAGCCCGTCGTGTGCGCTGTGGTGCCTGGTGGTGTTGTAGCCATTCAGCCAGCCGGGCAGGGCGAGGAGCCGTTCGGTGTTCGAGGTCCAGGGCCGGTCGTAGGCGAACTCGTCGGCGAGGGTGCGGTTGAACCGCTCGACTTTGCCGTTGGTCTGGGGCCGGTGGGGCCGGGTCCGCTTGTGGCGGATCGCGTTGGCGGCCATGAGCTCTTAGAAGGCCCGGCCGTTGCGGTACGCCATGGCGTTGTCGGTCATGACCCGCTCGACGGTCACGCCGAGCCCAGCGAAGAACTCGATGGCCCCGGCGAGGTTTGTCAGCCTGAGCAGGCAAGATCTGCCGACTGACGGACTCACTCGTAATGAGAAGGTCAAGGGTTCGATTCCCCTTCTTGGGCTCCAACCAAGTCGCACCGACGGTGGTGGGTCGTGCGCCGATGCCCCGGTCAGGCCGCGGCGATGGCTGCGGCGACGGCGGCATCGAGGTCGGTGCACCGGAACTCGTAGCCCTCGTCGAGCAGCCGGGTGGGAACGCACCGGCGTCCGGCGAGGGCGAGCGCCGGATCGGAGCCGAGCAGCAGGGCGCCGATCCGGGCGATCGCAGCGGGCGCGGGGAGCCCGAACCGGCGCCCGACGGCCCGGCGGTAGGCGGCCATCAGATCGGCATTGGTGGTCGGCGCCGGCGAGGTCAGGTGGTAGAGGCCGCGAGCGCCCGGGTCGACCACGGCCCGCTCCAGCAGGTCGAGCAGGTCCTCGTTGGCGATCCACGACACCCACTGGCGCCCGCCGGCCACGGAGCCGCCCAAGCCGAAGCGGGCGAGCATCGAGAGCCGGGCCGTGGCAGGGTCGCCCCGGCCGCCGATCCCGATGGCCGGCCGCAGCAGGACCCGCCGGGCGACACCGGACGCCGCGGCCTCGAACGCCGCCTCCCACCGCCGGCACACCTCCACCTGCTGGCGCGGCCCCGAGGTGGGTGGGGGCGTGGACTCGTCGATGACCTGGTCGCCGGCGTCGCCGTAGATCGCCAGCGACGAGAGCTGGATCCACGCGGCCGGGGGTCGGTCCAGTCGTCGCACCGCCTCGCCCACCAGGCGCACGGTCCCCTCACGGGAGGCGATGAGCTCGTCCACGTTGCGCCTCGTCGGACGGCAGTCCACGCGCTTGCCTGCGAGGTGCACGATCGCATCGGCGCCCTCGAGGGCCTGCACCCACGCTCCCAGCGAGCGGGCATCCCACGACACCTCGCTCCATCCCTCGTGCGCAGCAGGCGCGCCCCGCCCGATGACCGTCACCTCGTGCCCGTCGCCAACGAGGCGCTCTCGAAGACCTCGCCCGAGGAACCCCGATCCGCCGACGAGGACCACGCTCAGCCGCCGTTCGCCGTGCACCCCTTCGACCCTACGGCCCTCGCCGCCGACCGGCGATCCGGTCAGTCCGAACCGTGCTCGACGGTGAGGCGGTCGCCAGCGCCGGCCCGCAGCTCGATCCCCGGGCAGCAGTCACCGACCTTGCGCCCCGCGCCTCCGAGCTGTCGGACGATCTCGCCCGACTCGTCGCGCACGGTGAGGAGGACCCCGACCTGTCGTTCGCCGGTCGCGGCGGAGGGCGACACGCCGAGCAGCCGGCCGTCGCCGCCGAGCGGCGCCGGCTCGACGACCTCGCAGGCATCGTTGACGCACAGCTCGAACGTGCCGCCGGCCGGGAGGTCGCCGGGTCGCCACCAGACGGCGACGCCGCTGCCGCAGTCCCCGCAGGCGGTGCTGGTGCATCCCCCCGAGTGGAGCGGCGCCACCGCGACCAGGCCCACGAGCGCCGTGGCCACCAGGCGCCTCACGGGTCGGTGGCGGTCGGATCGCCCGGGGGGTACGAGCTGAGGTCCTCGATGCGACGGTCGCCGAGCGGTTCGCTGAGCTCGACCGTGACCTCCTGGGGCGGGTTGCCGGGGCAGGTGTACGACCCGTCGGGCAGCGGGTCCGCGGTGAAGAGGAGGCCCACCGCGTCGGCGCCGTACTGGATCTGCGGCTCGCCGAGGCGGTCGCCCGGCGCCTCGCCGCCGGTGCAGGAGTGCTCGGTCACCAGCACCGTGAAGGTGGTGGCCGTCGGGTCGGGGAGCTCGCCGTCGGGCAGGCCGAAGCTGGCCAGCGACCGCCCGGGCACGTCGACGCTGGCGGCCGAGCAGCCCATCGACGACCCGTCGAACTCGTAGCGGCCGTCGCGCTCCTCCAGCTCCACCTCGTGGTAGTCGTCGCCGAAGGTGCCGTTGCCGAACACGGCCTTGCCGCCCTCGTCGTAGAGGCGACGCCAGCCCGTCTCGGGGATGGGCCCGATCCCGTCGGGGTCGGCGATCAGGGCGCGCAGCCCGGCGGCCGCGGGATCGTCGTCGGCCTCGGCGCCGGTGGGCGAGTCGAGCGCCTGGCGCGGGTACGCGGTGCCGCCGCAGCTGACGAGCAGCTCGTCGAGCGACGAATCGGACGTCGAGTCCGACGTCGATGCGTCCCCGCCGGCGGTGCGCACCTGATCGCCGTCGCCGCTCGCGCACCCACCGGCGATCAGGGCGAGCGCCAGCGCTGCCGCGATCGCCGGACCGGCACCCCGGACCCGTCGCCTCCGCACGCTCGGAGGCTACGCCGACCGGGCCGCGCCCGTCGGGCGCCTTGCCCGCCGGCCGCGATCCGCGCCACGCTCGGGCATGGGCAACCGAGGGCTCCCGGCTCGGCGCCGCGTGGCGATCGTCGTGGCGGTCGTCGCGCTCCTCGGCGTGAGCGGGTGGCTGCTCGCCACGGTCCTCGGGGGCAGTGACGAGCCCGAGCCGCTGGCGATCACCAACGTCGAGTGGTCCGACCCCACCCACCTGTTCGCCTACGTCGGCTGTGCCACGCTCGACGACGTGCAGGTCGACCACGGCGGGGAGCTCACCGAGGTGACCATCACCGGCGTGCGACGAGACGGCGGCTGCCAGGAGTGGGCGCTCGTGTCGGTGGAGGAGGGGGCCACCGAGATCCTCGACGGCACCACCGGCGAGCGCATCGAGCTGCCCACCTACCTCCCCGGGACCGGCGGGCACGGTTGAGCAGCGGTTCGGCCATGATGGGACCGGCCACCACGATCGACGGGGAGGAGGGCACCGCGATGGGCGACGAGCGCGACGAGCTGCACGGTCGGGTCGAGCAGCGCCTCCAGGCCGTCGACCAGCGCTACTCGTCGGGCCGCCGTCGCTTGGTGGAGGCGCTCGCCGCCGCGGACTGCCCGGTCACCATCCCCGAGCTGCTCGAGGAGCGCACCGACATCCCGATGAGCTCGGCGTACCGCAACCTCACCGTGCTCGAGCAGGTGGGGGCGGTCACCCGCATCGCCACCTTCGGCGAGCACGCCCGCTTCGAGCTGGCCGAGGACCTCACCGGCCACCACCACCACCTCATCTGCACCAACTGCGGTCGCATCGAGGACTTCGTGGTGCCCGACGAGGTCGAGCACGCGGTCGACGAGTCGCTCGCCGACGCGGTGCGCCCCACCGGCTTCCAGCCGACGTCGCACCGCATGGACCTGCTCGGGATCTGCGCGCGCTGCCAGGGCTGAGGGACGCGCTGCGGCGCTACCCGGCCCGGGCCAGCCGAGACCGCAGCGCGGTCGCGCCCAGAGCGAGCACGAAGATGGCGATGGCGGCGAGCACGATGGTGCCGCCCGAGGGCGTGTCGGCGTAGTACGAGGTGACGACCCCGGCCACCGACGCCAGCACGCCGATCGCGCACCCGACGATGGCCGTGGTGCGGAAGCTGCGACCGAGCAGCTGGGCGGCGGCGATCGGCACCACCATCAGCGCCGAGATCAGCAGCAGCCCCACCACCCGCATCGACACCACCACGGTGACCGACGTGACGACGGCGAGCAGCAGGTTGAGCCGCACCACCGGCAGGCCCGACGCCCGGGCGTGCTCGTCGTCGACGGAGATGGCGAACAGCGCTCGCCGGAGGCCGAGCGTGATCACCACCACGCCGATGGCGAGGACGGCGAAGGTCCGCAGGTCGGTGTCGGTGGTGGTGGTGATCGCACCGAACAGGTAGGCGTCGAGGTTCACCGGGGTGCCGGGCGGCGCCTGCGAGGCGATGACCACGCCCCCCGCGATGCCGCCGTAGAACAGCACGGCCAGGGCCACGTCGCCGCCGGTGCGGCCGCGGACCCGCACGAGCTCGACGGCGACCGCGCCGAGCACGGCGGCGACCAGCGCGGTGATCACCGGCGAGCGGCTGGTGACGAGTCCGACGGCGACGCCGGTGAGGGCGACGTGGCCGAGCCCATCGCCGATGAGCGAGAGGCCGCGCTGCACCAGGTAGATCCCGACGAGCGGGGCGGTGACGCCGACCAGCACCGCGAGCACGAGCGCCCGCTGCATGAAGTCGTACTGGAGGACCTCGATGGCGATCACACGACGCCCCCGAGGCCGGTGCCCGACGAGCGGTGCTCGTCGTGGGCGTGCTCGTGGTGCCAGGCGTCGTCGTGCTCGTCGGGGGCGCCGGCCGCCGGGCCGTCGTAGGCCACCCGGCCGTCGCGCAGCACGAGCGTGCGGGTGATGGTGGGGCGCACCGGCCCCAGCTCGTGGGTGATGAGCACGAGGGTGATGCCCCGCCCGGCGAGCTCGGCGAGGATGGCGGCGAGCACCTCCTGGTTCTCGGCGTCGACCCCGGCGGTGGGCTCGTCGAGCACGAGCAGCTCGGGCTCGCTCGCCAGCGCCCGCGCCACCAGCGCCCGGCGCTGCTGGCCGCCCGACAGCGTGAGCAGCGGGTCGCTCGCCTTGTCGGCGAGCCCCACCGAGGCGATGGCGGCGTCCACCCGATCGCGGTCCTCGGAGCGGAGCCGGCGGAGCAGGTGGCGCGACGAGACGAGCCCGGCGGTCACCACCTCGCGCACCGTGGAGGGGATCCCGCCCACCACCGTGTTGCGCTGTGGCACGTAGCCGAGGCGGTCCCACGCGGCGAACCGGTTGCGATCGGTGCCGAACACCTCGACGGTGCCCGCCTGCACCGTGGCGAGGCCGAAGATCGAGCGGATGAGGGTCGACTTGCCCGACCCGTTCGGACCGAGCACCGCGACCGCCTCGCCCGCGGCGATCTCGAGGTCGACGTCGCACACGGCGGTGCGCCCGTCGTAGCCGAGTCGGGCGTGGCGGAACGCCAGCACCACCTCCGCAGCGTCGCCGGCGGTCAGGGGCAGGGCTGCCCGCTCTGGAGGTTCGCCAGGTTCGACCGCATGATCTCAAGGTAGTCAGCACCCTGGGAGTCGTCGGTCAAGCCCTCGATCGGATCGAGGACGGCCGTCTCGGCGCCGGTCTCGTCGGCCAGGGTCCGGGCGATGGCCGGGCTGACGAGCGTCTCGAAGTAGATCGTCCGCACGTCGTGCTCCTCGACGAAGTCGGCGAGGTCGGCCAGGTCGGACGGCGAGGGCTCGGCGTCGGGGGAGATGCCGCTGATGCCCACCTGCTCGAGGTCGTAGCGCTGGGCGAGGTAGCCGAAGGCGGCGTGGCTCGTGACCAGGTCGCGGCTGGAGCAGTCGGCGAGGCCGGCCGCGAGGTCGGCGGCGAGCTCGTCGAGGTCCGACAGCAGGTCCTTCGCGTTGGCCTGGAACGTGGCGGCCTCGTCGGGATCGAGCTCGGTGAGCCGGTCGGCCACGGCGTCGGCCACCTTCGCGAGGCGGGTGGGATCGAGCCAGAAGTGCGGGTCGACGCCGGCCTCCTCGCCGTGGTCGTCGGCTTCTTCGACGTGGTCGTCGGCTTCATCGGCGTGGTCGTGGCCGTCCTCGGTGGCCGCGAGGTCGAGGTCGGCGTGGTCGGCGGCGTCGAGCGCCGGGGCGCCGGTGTCGGCGACGGCGTCGTCGACCGCGGCCTGGAAGCCCGACAGGTAGACGACGAGGTCGGCGTCGTCGATCTTCGCCACGTCCTTCGGGGTCAGCTCGAGGTCGTGGGGCTCGGCTCCGGTGGGGGTGAGGTTGCGGACCGACACGACGTCGCCGCCGACGCGCTCGGCCACCCACTGCAGGGGATAGAAGGACGCCACCACCTGGATGGTCGCGTCCGGGTTGCCGCCAGCGCCCTCGGACGAGCCGCACGCCGCGAGCGAGAGCGCGGCGACGAGGGCGAGCAGGGCGATGGGGCGGGAGATCGTGCGGACCATGCGGACGATCGTGGAACAAAATGAGAGTGATTGTCAATTTCAGGTGATGGCTCGTCCGGTACGGTGGCGCCGTGACCGACCTCCCGGGCGACGGCGAGCTGGCCGAGGAGCAGGACGCCGACGTGCGAGCGATGGTCCTCGCCGTGCTCGTCACCGTCGTCGTGCTGGTGCTTCGCTCGGTCCTCGGCCCCACCTTCGCCGCGGGCCGGCCCCGGGCCTGGATGACCGTCTTCATCGCCATCTCGGTGCAGGCCATGCCGTTCCTCGTGTTGGGCGTCACCCTCTCAGCGCTCATCGCCGCCTTCGTGTCGCCCGCCGCCCTGGCCCGGGTGCTGCCGCGCCGACGCCCGGCCGCCGTGGTGGTCGCTGGCGGTGCCGGCTTCGCCCTTCCGGGCTGCGAGTGCGGCGCCGTCCCGGTGGCCGGTCGCCTCATCGGCGGGGGCGTGCCCGCCGCCGCGGCCCTCACGTTCCTGCTCGCGGCGCCGGCCATCAACCCGATCGTCCTGGCGGCCACCGCCACCGCCTTCCCCGGCCATCCCGAGGTGGTGCTCGCCCGGTTCGGTGCGTCGCTGGCCACGGCGATCGTCGTCGGGTTGATCTGGCTGCGCATCGGCGACGACCACGACTTCACCCCGCTCATCGAACGGGCCACCCGGTCTCGCGCCACCGGGAGCCGATGGGCTCGCTTCGCCGATGCCGCGGCCCACGACCTGCTCCACGCCGGGGGCTGGCTCGTGGTCGGCGCGGCGGTGGCCGCCACGATCCAGGTCGTCGTGCCCACCTCGGTGGTCGACGCCCTCGGCGGCCTGGGCATCGTGTCGGTCATCGTGCTCGGGCTGGTGGCGGTGGTCCTCTGCACCTGCTCGGAGGCCGACGCGTTCGTGGCGACGAGCTTCACCTCGTTCACGCCCACGGCCCGACTCGCGTTCATGGTGGTGGGGCCGGCCGTGGACCTGAAGCTGATCGCACTCCAGGTGGGCACCTTCGGGCGCCGCTTCGCCCGTGCCTTCGCCCCGCTGACCTTCGCCGTCGCCGTGGCGTGCGCCACGATCGCCGGGCGGTTCCTATGACCGACCCCAAGGCCCTCACCCGCGCCGCCATCATCCTGACGGTCATCGCCACGGGCCTCGGCCGCCTCCTCCTCGGCGACGCCTACCGCTCCTACGTCCGCCCGTCGATGTTCGTCCCGCTGCTCCTCAGCGCCCTGGCCATCGCCGGACTCGCCCTGTGGACGGCGTTCGGGTTCGACGATGGCGATGATGCCGCCGCCGGCGAGCACGGCCACGAGGACCACGGGCACGCCCACGGTGGGCTGCCGCGGATCGCCTGGTGGCTGATCGTGCCGTTCGCGTGCGTGGCGATCGTGCCGCTGCGGCCGCTCGGGTCCAGCTCGGTCCGTTCGTCGGGCGCCAACCAGGCGGTGACCCATCGTGCCGAGTGGCCCGTCGAGGATCCGCCGGCGGCCGACGGCACGATGTCGCTGCTCGACTTCGTGTCGCAGGTGGTCAACGATCCAGCCCACCCGGTCGACGGCGAGGTCCGGCTCACCGGCTTCGTGCAGGCGCAGCAGGACGGTGGGTTCGTGCTCGCCCGGTTCGTGATGACCTGCTGCGCCGCCGACGCCCAGCCGCTGCTCGTCACCGTGCTGTGGGACGACGAGCCGCCGCCGAAGGACGCGTGGGCGACGGTCACGGGCACCCACCTGCCCGCGGCCGCCGACACGGCGCCCGAGGAGCGGATCGAGGCCGAGAACATCGTGGTCGAAGCCTCGTCGGTCGAGGTGATCGACCAGCCCGCCGACCCCTACGAGACCCCCTAGCCCGATCGGCCGCGGGCGCCCCGGTCGCCCGCGCTGACGGTCCTGGTCACGGGGCTTGGAACGGGTCTCCAAGCCGGCTCCAAGGGAGCCGCAACCCCCGCGTCGTCTCCTGGGGGCACACGAAAGGACGGGACCGATGACCCTCACCGCTGCCCCCACCACCTCCGACCGCACCGCCGCCGTCCGATCGGGGCCGCTCGCCCGCCTCGCCGCCCTCTGCGTGCGGCGCCGTGGGCGCGTGGTCGTGGCCTGGCTGCTGGCGCTCGTCGTGCTGAACGTCGCGGCGAGCACCGCCGGCACGCGGCACTCGGTCGACTACACGATGCCCGGCAGCGGATCGGCTGCCGCCCAGCGCCTGCTCGCCGAGCACGTGCCCGCCCTGAGCGGCGGCGACGTCCAGCTCGTGGTCGAGGCGCCCGACGGCGTCGAGGCGCCCAAGGCGGCCGCCGACATCGACCAGCTCCGCGCCGATGTGGGCAAGGTCGACCACGTCACCGATGTCGAGTACCAGGCGACGTCGCCCGACGGCACCGTCGCCCTGCTGTCGGCGCAGCTCGACGCCACCATCGAGAAGGTGCCGACCTCGGCCATCGAGGAGATCCTCGAGGTCGCCGAGGCGGCCCGAGCCGACGGCGTGCGCGTGGAGGCCGGCGGCTACGCCGTGCAGAACGCCGAGGGGGCCGAGGCCGGCTCCGAGGGCATCGGGATGGTGGCCGCGCTGATCATCCTGGTGATCGCCTTCGGGGCCGTCGTCGCCGCCGGGTTGCCGCTCGTCGTGGCCATCGCCGGGCTCGGCGTGAGCTTCAGCGTCATCAGCCTCCAGTCGCACGTGCTGATGGTCCCCGAGTGGGGCACCTCGCTCGCCGCCATGATCGGCATGGGCGTGGGCATCGACTACGCCCTCTTCATCGTCAACCGCTACCGGCAGGCGCTGCGGGCCGGCGAGGCGCCGCACGACGCCGTGGTCACCGCCATGAGCACCGCCGGCCGCGCCGTCCTCTTCGCCGGCGGCACCGTGGTCATCGCCCTGTTCGGTCTCGGCGCCATGGGCCTCGAGTACCTGTGGGCCACGGCGGTCACCACCTCGACCACGGTGGTCGCCATGCTGCTGGCCACGGTCACGCTCCTGCCGGCGATCCTCGCCTTCCTCGGCTCCCGCATCGACAAGGGCCGGGTGCCGCTGCTCGGCCGGCGCGACGAGGCCCACGGCCTCTGGGCCCGGTGGAGCCGGGTGGTGCAGCGCCGTCCGCTGTGGACCGGCGCGGTGGCCCTCATCGTCCTGCTCGCGCTGGCGGCCCCGGCGGTCACCATGCGCTACGGCTACCCCGACGCCGGCACCAACCCCGAGCACCTCACGAGCCGCCGGGCCTACGACCTGGTGAGCCGGGAGTTCGGCGCCGGCGCCAACGGGCCGCTGATCCTCGCCGTCGACGCCCGGGGCGACGACGGCGCCGTGGCCCGGGTGAGCGCGGCGGTGGCCGAGGCCGACGGCGTCGCCGCGGTGCTGCCGGCGGTGGCCGGCGACGACGGCGTGTCGGCCGTCCCGGTGATCCCGGCCTCCGGCCCGCAGGACGAGGCCACCGTCGAGCTCATCGACCACCTGCGCGACGACGTCGTGCCCGCAGCGCTCGCCGGCAGCGATGCCGAGGTCCACGTCGGCGGGCTGACCGCCTCGTACGTCGACGAGAGCGACTACATGGCGCCGCGGCTCCCGGCGTTCATCGCGGCGGTCGTGCTGCTGTCGTTCCTCCTGCTGCTCGTGGTCTTCCGCTCGGTGCTGGTCGCCCTGAAGGCGGCGCTCATGAACCTGCTCGCCATCGGCGCCGCCTACGGCGTCATGGCCCTCGCCCTGCAGGGCGGCTGGTTCGGCGGCCTGCTCGGCATCACCGAGTCGACCCCCGTGCCGGTGTGGGTCCCGGTCATCACCTTCGCCATGCTCTTCGGCCTGTCGATGGACTACGAGGTGTTCCTCCTCTCGCGGATCCGCGAGGAGTGGGTCCGGACGAAGGACAACGCCTCGGCCGTCGCCCACGGCATGGCCTCGACGGGCCGGGTGATCACCGCGGCGGCGGCGATCATGGTCACCGTCTTCGGCGCCTACGTGTTCGAGGACCAGGTGCTCATGAAGGTCGTGGGCCTGGGGCTGGCCACCGCGGTCCTCGTCGACGCCACGCTCGTGCGCATGGTGCTCGTGCCCTCGACCATGGAGCTCCTGGGCGACCGCAACTGGTGGCTGCCGGGCTGGCTCGAGCGGCGCCTCCCCGTGCTCGACCTCGAGGGCGAGCACCACGCGGCCGTCGGTGTCGTCGAGCCGCCGGCCGTCGTCGAGCCGGCACCCGTCGCCGCCTGATCCCTCCCCCGACCGAGCGCCCGGGTCCTACGATCCGGGCGCTCGGCGCGCCCGGCGCCAGGAGGGGGACACCATGGCGAACCTCGGCGACATCGTCCAGGTCGGCTACCTGACGGCCGACATCGAGGCGGCCATGGCCACCTGGGTCGAGCGCTCGGGCGTGGGCCCGTTCACCTGGTACCAGCACGTCCGCCTCGATGCGGTCCACGAGGGCGAACCCACCTCGATCGAGATGGAGGTCGCCATCGCCTACCGGGGCGACGTCCAGATCGAGCTCATCCAGCAGACGAACGACGCGCCGTCGCCGTACCGCGAGTGCTTCCGCGAAGGCCGACTCGGCATGCACCACCTCGCGTTCGGGACCCGCGACATGGCCGCCTCCCTCGAGGCGGTGCGCGCCGACGGCTTCGAGGTGGTGTGCACCATCGATGCGGCGATGGGTCGCTACGCGTACGTGCGCGACCCGGCGCTGCCCGAGGTGCTCTTCGAGCTGCTCGGCGCCGACGAGGGCATCGAGGCCATGTGGGCGCGCGACCGGGCGGCCGCCCGCACCTGGGACGGCGTCGACCCGGTCCGGCCCGTCGACCTCGCCGGGCTCTGAGCTACCAGCGCGGGTCGGACGCGAGGAGGTCGCGCAGCTCGTCGAGCGGCACCGGCTTCGAGAACAGGTAGCCCTGGGCGAGGTGGCACCGCTTGCGCCGGAGCTCGTCGAGCTGGGCGTGGGTCTCGACGCCCTCGGCGCTGGTGCCGAGGTCGAGCGCCCCGGCCAGCGCGATGACGGCGTCGACGATCCGCCCCAGCCGCCGATCGGGGCCGTCGAGCGCACCGACGAACGACTGGTCGACCTTCACCCAGTCGACCGGGAGGCGGCCGAGGCGCGCGAGCGACGAGTGCCCGGTGCCGAAGTCGTCGATCGCCAGCTGCACGCCGAGCTCCTGGAGGCGGGCGAGCGCCTCGACCGGGTGGTCGACCTCGACCAGGGCGCTCTCGGTGACCTCGAGCAGCAGCGAGCTCGGCGGCCAGCCGTGGCGCTCGAGCGCGGCACCCACCATCTGGTCGAGGTCGGGCTCGGAGACCTGGCGGGCCGACACGTTCACCCCCAGGTGGAACGTCGCGGGGTCGACCACGTCGAGCGAGCTCAGCTCGCCGAGCGCCACGTCGAGCACGTGGCGGCCCAGCTCGCCGATCGTGCCGATGTCCTCGGCGACGGCGACGAACTCGGCGGGCGAGAGCAGGCCCCGCTCGGGGTGCTGCCAGCGCACCAGGGCCTCCGCCCCCACGATGCTCCCGCGGGCCAGGTCGATGACCGGCTGGTAGTGCACGACCAGCTCGTCGCGCGCCACCGCCCGACGCAGGTCGTGCTCCACCTGCAGGCGGCGCAGGGCGGCGTCGCGCATCTGGGTGTCGAAGAGCACGAGCCGGTTCCGGCCCTCGTCCTTGGCCCGGTACATGGCGGCGTCGGCGTCGCGGAGCCACTCGTCGCCGGCGCCGTGGTCGTCGGCCATGGCGAGCCCGATGCTGGCGGTGAGGTACACCTCCTTGCCCCCGGCGAGCACGAACGGCTCCTCCAGGGCGCCGGCCAGCTGCTCGGCCAGGCGCACCGGCTCCTCGGGCCCGCTCACCTCCTCGAGCAGGATCACGAACTCGTCGCCGCCGAAGCGCGCCACCGTGTCGGTGGGGGAGATCACGGCCCGGAGCCGGTCGGCGAAGGCCACCAGCAGCTGGTCGCCCACGTTGTGGCCGAGGCTGTCGTTGATCACCTTGAAGCGGTCGATGTCGCAGAACAGCAGGGCCAGCGACGCGCCGGTGGCCTCGCGCCGGGCGAGGGCGTGGTCGGTTCGGTCGAGCAGCAGGGCCCGGTTCGGCAGGCCGGTGAGCGCGTCGTGGAGGGCTTGGTGGGCGAGCTGCGACTCGTTGCGCTCGCGCTCGACGGCGATGGCCACGAGGCTGGCGGCCACGTCGGCCACCTGGCGCTCGTGCGCCGTCGGCTCGACCGCCTCCTCGGCCAGGATCGACAGCGAGCCGACCGGCCGGCCGCTCGTGATCGACGCGATCGGCACCGACCACGCCGAGCGGATCCCCTCGGCGGCGACGATGGCGCGCAGGCCTTCGTCGAGCTCGGCCTCGCCGAGGTCGACGATCACCACCGGCGCCTCGGTGGCCATCGCCCGATCGCAGAGGCTCCGGGCCGGGTCGCGCACCGGCTCGCGGACCCAGTCGCGCACCGACCGTGGCGCGTCGCCGGCGCGCAGCTCGAGGCGGTCGCCCTCCAACAGGTAGATCGAGGCGATGCCGCGCAGGCCGTTGCGGTGCATCAGCTCGATGCAGTCGCCGGCGATCTCCGCCGTGGGTGCCCCGCGCGCCACCCGCTCGAGGACGGTCGCCTGGCTCGACGCCAGCCGCTCGGCCTGGCGCAGCGCGGTGATGTTGCGGGTGGTGATGACCACCCCGCCCACGTCCGGATCGTCGAGGAGGTTGACCCCGGTGATGGAGATGTCGTGCCACGACCCGTCGGCGGCGCGCATCCGGGACTCGCTCGACACCTCGACCCCCGGGCTGGCGAGCGAGCGCTCCCAGTCGGCGAGGACCCGGGGGAGGTCGTCGGGGTGGACGGCGTCGAAGGGCAGCACGCCCTGCCAGAAGTCGGTGGGGTAGCCGAGCACGCCGTTGACGGCACCGGTCGTGTAGAGGACGCGGAGGTCCCGGTCGACGAGGGTGACCGTGTCGCTGATGCTCGTGAGCAGGTTGCGGAACCAGCGCTCGGAGCCGCCCGCTCCCTGGTGCTCCGGCTCACCCGTCATCGCATCTTCTCTCCGCCCGTCCGTCGCACGGGCCACGGTCCTGCCCTCCTCGTCGGCACGGGGAGCGCCACCTCAAGCTTCTCGCGCGAGCGTCCGGTTCGCCACCGGGATCCGGCCACGGGTCGCCGGGCCCGCCGCTAGCGTGGCGGGATGGCCGATCAGGCGACGTTCGCAGCGCAGGCGATGCCCCTCATGGACTCGCTGTACGCCGCGGCCATGCGCATGACCCGCAACCCGGCGGACGCCGAGGACCTCGTGCAGGAGACCTACCTCCGGGCCTACCGGGGCTTCGGGGGCTTCCAGGAGGGCACGAACCTCAAGGCCTGGCTCTACCGGATCCTGACCAACACCTACATCAACTCGTATCGAGCCAAGCAGCGCCGGCCCGACGAGACCGACCTCGGCGAGGTCGAGGACCTCTACCTGTACCGCCGGCTCGGCGGGCTCGAGGCCGCCCGCTCGGGCCGCAGCGCCGAGGACGAGCTGATGGACGCCTTCAGCGAGGCCGAGGTGAAGGCCGCCATCGAGGACCTGCCCGAGAACTTCCGGATGGCCGTGCTGCTGGCCGACGTCGAGGGGTTCTCCTACAAGGAGATCGCCGAGATCCTCGACATCCCGATCGGCACCGTGATGAGCCGCCTGCACCGGGGAAGAAAGGCGCTGCAGAAGGGGTTGTACGACTACGCCGTCACGCACGGGCTGGCCGACCGGCCCGATGCCGATTCGCCGCCCGAGCCCGTCGCCACCGGCACGGACCGCTGACCGAGGACCCGACCAGGAACGCCATGGCCGACTGCAACGAGACCCTGCGGGAGCTGTACCTCTACCTCGATGGTCAGCTCACCGACGAGGATCGGGACCACATCCAGCAGCACCTCGACGACTGCTCGCCCTGCCTCGAGGCGTTCGACTTCGAGGCCGAGCTCCGGCTGGTCGTCCGCAGCCGCTGCGTCGAGCAGGTGCCCGAGTCCCTCCGAGCCCGGATCGCGCGGGCCCTGGAGCGCGAGGCGTGACCCTCCGACCGACTTTCGGACGCCCGTCCCGGCGCCTCTAGGATCACGAGCATGTTCGCAGAGCAGCACGTCTGGCACTTCTGGATCGCGGTCCCGCTCGCCGCGGGCGCGGTGTTGTTCGCGGTGGCCACCATCGTGGGCTACCTGCTGAAGGTCGTGAAGCCGAAGTACCCGTCGCGCGGCCAGCAGGCCTGACCTCGTGGCCGCGGTCGACTGGTCGCTGGCCGAGAAGGTCGCGGTCAAGGCGGCCGGGCGCGAGCCCTTCGCCGAGTCGTACCACTACGCCTCGCTCGCCCTCGACTTCGAGGAGCTGACCGCCCTCGCCGAGGAGCAGGTCGCCGCCGCCACCGGCCTGCGCAGCGCCGCCGGCGCCGCCCGCGCCCGCGTCACCGACCGCCAGGGCTGGGTCCGGGCCAACATCGCCTCGTTCCAGCGGCTGCTGCGCCCCCTCACCGACCGGCTCGAGCAGAACCTCAAGGCCAACCCGTTCGCGCCCGTGGCCACCCGCGTCGCCGGCGCCGAGATGGGGATGGTGCTCGGCTGGATGTCGAGCCGGGTGCTCGGCCAGTACGACCTGCTGGTGGTGGAGGACGAGGACCCCGACGACCAGGACATCGTGTACTACGTCGGGCCCAACGTCATCGGCCTCGAGAAGCGCTTCGCCTTCCCGCCTCGCGAGTTCCGCCACTGGTTGGCCCTCCACGAGGTGACCCACCGGGCGCAGTTCACCGGCATCCCGTGGATGCGCGAGCACTTCCTCGAGCTCGTGCAGGCCACCGTCGACAGCGTCGACCCCGACCCGAAGCGCCTGCTCGACGCGCTCG
Source organism: Acidimicrobiales bacterium (assembly GCA_041394165.1). Classification (GTDB taxonomy): domain Bacteria; phylum Actinomycetota; class Acidimicrobiia; order Acidimicrobiales; family Iamiaceae; genus Aquihabitans. The sequence continues at coordinate 398,957 of JAWKIT010000003.1, read as the reverse complement.
GCCGGGTGGCCGCCGACGTGCGCGGCGGGCGCAACCCGCTCGACGACGGCGGGATCATGGCCGTGCTCGCCTCGCCCGAGCAGCGGGTCGTGCTCGATCGGGTGGCCGGGCTGATGAGCCTCCTCGAGGGCCACGGCGACGTCACCATGGACCGGGCCGGGGCCGACCAGATCCCGAGCGCCGAGCGCTTCGGCGCCGTGCTGCGCCAGCGCCGCGAGCAGGGCAACCCGGCGGCCAAGCTGCTGCAGAAGCTCATCGGGCTCGAAGCCAAGATGAAGCAGTACGAGCAGGGCGAGCGCTTCATCGAGGTGGTCGAGCGCGAGGGCGGCACCGAGCTGCTCGACCGGGCATGGGTCGACCCGGGCAACCTGCCCACCATCGCCGAGATCCGCGACCCCGAGGCGTGGATCACCCGCATCGCCCCCACGGTGGCGGCCTGACGCCGCTCGCCGTCGACCGGGCGCTGGTGGCGCCGCTGCTCGAGCGCTGCGACCTCCCTCCGCCCGGCACGCCCGTCGACTGCGCCGTGTCCGGCGGCGCCGACTCCCTCGCCCTGCTCGTGCTCGTCGCGGCCGCCGGGTGCCGGGCCACCGCCCACCACGTCGACCACGGCCTGCGCGCCGGCTCGGCCGCCGAGGCCGACCTGGTCGCGGCGGTGGCGGCCGGCCTCGGCGCCGGGTTCCGCGCCTGGCAGGTGGAGGTGGGCGACGGGCCCGACCTCGAGGCGCGGGCCCGCGCGGCCCGGTACGCCGTCCTCCCCGACGACGTCCTCACCGGCCACACCGCCGACGACCGGGCCGAGACCGTGCTCCTGCACCTGCTGCGCGGGGCTGGGCCCACCGGCTCGGTCGGCATCGCCCGGTCCCCTCGCCGGCCCCTCCTCGACCTGCGCCGCCACGAGACCGTCGCGCTGTGCGCCGCCCTCGGCCTCGAGCCGTTCGACGACCCGTCGAACGCCGATCCCCGCTTCCGGCGCAACCGGGTCCGCCACGAGGTGCTGCCGCTGCTCGCCGACGTCGCCCAGCGCGACCCCGTCCCGATCCTCGTGCGCCAGGCCGACCTGTTCGCCTCGGTGCTCGAGGTGATCGGCGAGGCGGCGGCTCCGCTCGACCCCACCGATGCGCGGTCGCTCGCGGGCGCGCCCGCCGCGGTCGCGGGCCACGCCGTGCGGGCGTGGCTGCGAGCCGCGGGGGCGGGCGACGGCGACGTGGTCGACGGGGCGGCGGTCGAGCGGATCCTCGCGGTCGCCCGCGGGGATCGGGTGGCCACCGAGGTGGTCGGCGGGTGGCGGGTCGCCCGCTCGGGCGGGCGCCTGTCCGTCTCGCCGCCGCGCCCGTGGCAGGATGCCGACCATGGCTGAGCGCGCTGGCTCCTCGTTCTCCGACGACCCGCACCTGGGGCGGACGGTGGTGGGGGAGGAGGAGCTGCAGGCCCGGGTGGTCGAGCTCGGCGCCGAGATCACCGCTGACTACGCGGGCAAGGCCCCCCTGCTCGTGGGGGTGCTGAAGGGCGCCATCATGTTCATGGCCGATCTCGCCCGGCGGGTCGACCTGCCCGTCGAGTTCGACTTCATGGCGGTGTCGTCGTACGGCAACGCCACCCGGTCGAGCGGCGTGGTGCGCATCGTCAAGGACCTCGACCTCGACCTGACCGGGCGCCACGTGCTGATCGTCGAGGACATCATCGACAGCGGGCTCACCCTCGCCTACCTGCGCCGCAACCTCCTGGCCCGCAACCCCTCGAGCGTCGAGGTCTGCGCCCTGCTCGTGCGCGAGGGCCTCCAGGCCAAGGACCCCGACCTGCGCTACGTGGGCTTCACGATCCCGCCTGCGTTCGTGGTGGGCTACGGCCTCGACGTCGCCGACCGCTACCGCAACCTGCCCTACGTCGCCGAGTACGTCGAGTAGGCACCACCGACGTTGGGCGGTGCGGGCGCCGGCACTAGCGTCGGGCGCCATGTCACGGGTGCGGAAGCTGGGTCCGATCGTCCTCGTCGCGGTCGCGGTCGTCGCCGGGGCGAGCGCGTGCAGCAAGAGCGACGGGGGCGCGACCGAGAGCGATCGCAAGGTCGTCACCTTCGGCGAGGCGCCCGAGGGCTCGACCGACCTCGGCCTCTGCGGCGCGTACGACATCGAGCAGATGAAGGGCTTCATCGGCGGCGACGAGTCGTTCAAGCGGCTGGCCCCCGAGGCCATCGGCAAGGAGGGCGACCCCGTCACCGGCGAGGCCTGCGCCTGGGAGCGGGTGGAGGGCGGCGACTCGCTCAGCCTGCGCATCGAGGTGCGGAACTACGGCGACGACGCCACCGGGGCGGCCGCCCGCTTCGACGAGCTCGAGCAGGAGGCCGTCGACCCCGAGCCGGTGAGCGAGCTCGGCGACCGGGCGTTCTCGTCGACCTCGGACGGCGCGTCGGTTCTGCAGGCCGTGCGCGGCGGGTACCTGCTCAGCCTGTCCAGCCGCTCGGCGGGCAGCTTGGAGCCCCTCCCCACCGACGTGCTGAAGCTGCTGGGGACCGCCGGACTGGAGCGACTGTCGTGAGCGAGGTCGATCAACCACGCATCGAGGCCGCGGTGCGCGAGATCCTGGCCGCCATCGGCGAGGACGTGGAGCGCGACGGCCTGCAGGACACGCCGGCGCGCGTGGCCCGTATGTACGCCGAGATCTGCGGCGGGCTGCACCAGGACCCCCGCGCCCACCTCAAGACCGTGTTCGAGGCCGACCACGACGAGATGGTCATGGTGCGCGACATCCCGCTCTACTCGCTCTGCGAGCACCACCTCGCCCCCTTCCTCGGCAAGGCCCACGTGGCCTACATCCCGAACGCCGACGGTCGGGTGATCGGCCTGTCGAAGTTCGCCCGGCTCGTCGACGGCTACGCCCGGCGACCGCAGGTGCAGGAGCGGCTGACCAGCCAGATCGCCGACGCCATGCAGGAGAGCCTCGACCCCAAGGGCGTGATGGTGGTCCTCGAGGCCGAGCACCTGTGCATGTCGATGCGAGGCGTGAAGCAGGCCGGGTCCACCACCGTCACCTCAGCCGTGCGCGGGCTGTTCCGCACCAACGTGGCCACCCGCGAAGAGGCCATGCGCTTCATCCAGCGCTGACGGCCCCCCGGGCTCGATTTGACGGTGTCGGTAGCATGGCGCCTCGTGCGTCCGCTGGTCATGGGCATCGTGAACGTGACGCCCGACTCCTTCTCGGACGGCGGGCGGTTCGTCCGCCACGAGGATGCCGTCGCGCACGGCCTCGCCCTCGTCGACCAGGGCGCCGACCTCGTCGACGTGGGCGGCGAGTCCACCCGACCCGGGGCCGAGCCCGTCGACCTCGCCACCGAGCGAGACCGGGTGGTCCCCGTGGTCGAGGCGCTCGCCCCCCACGTCCGGGTGTCGGTCGACACCACCAAGCCCGAGGTCGCCGCCGCCGCGGTGGCGGCGGGCGCCACGCTCGTGAACGACGTGGCCGCCTCGCTGGGGCCCGTGGTCGCCGACCTCGACGTGGGGTGGCTGGCGATGCACCGCCAGGGCGACCCGCGGACGATGCAGCAGCAGCCCACCTACGGCGACGTGGTGGCCGAGGTGACGGCGCACCTCCTCGCCCGGGCGGCCGCCGCGCGCGACGCCGGCGTCGACGAGGTGTGGATCGACCCGGGCATCGGGTTCGGCAAGACGTTCGCCCACAACTGGGAGCTGCTCGGCGCGCTTGGCGAGCTCGGCGCGCACGGCTTCCCGGTGGCCGTGGGCACCAGCCGCAAGCTGTTCCTCGGCGACGCGCTCGCCGCGGCCGATGCGCCGGCGGGCGGTGCCGGTCCGGCCCCGGCCGACGATCGGCTCGAGGGGTCGGTGGCCACCGCCGTGCTGGCGGCGCGCGCCGGCGCCGGGATGGTGCGGGTGCACGACGTGGCGGCCACGGTGGCCGCGCTGGGCGCCGCGGGCGCCACGATCGCAGATGGGTCGACCGCCGTCGGCCCCGACGACAGGGAGGGCCCGTCGTGGCCGTGAAGGGCAAGTGGGCGCAGGGCATCGAGCCGCGGAACTTCCGCTGGGTCATCAAGGGCACCCTCGCGGTGTGCGAGCGGCCGGGCGGCTACGGCGTCAACCACCGCCGGGTGCGCCGCCAGGAGGAGATCATCTGGGTGCGCGAGCAGGGCTTCGACCCGGTGATCTCGATCATCCCGTCGCCGGCGAACCTCCACAACTACGACGAGCTGAACGTGAGCTGGCAGCACCGGCCCTTCGGCAACCACGACGACGCCGAGGCCTACCTCGCCGCGCTCTACCCCGAGCTGCGCGACCTCCTCGCGGTGACCGGCACCAAGGTGCTCGTCCACGGCGAAGAGCTGGGCGACCGCCTCTCGGGCATCATCGCCGGCTACCTGGTGTGGTCGGGCATGGTCCCCGAGGGCCCCAAGGCCATCTCGCTCACCGAGCGCCTGCTCCAGCGCCAGCTCGGGCCGCCCGCTCGCGAGCTGGTCACGGTCGCCCTCGAGATGGCCGGCCGTGGCTGATCGGATCGAGCTGCGGGGCCTGCGGTTCGTGGGCATCTGCGGCGCGCTCCCCGAGGAGCGCGACCGGGCCCAGCCGCTGGAGGTCGACCTCGACGTGGAGGCCGACCTGGCCCCTTCGGGGGCCTCCGACGCGCTGTCCGACACCATCGACTACGGCGCGCTGTGCGATGCGGTGGCCGAGGTGGTGGGCGGCGGGGAGCCCCAGCTGCTCGAGCACCTCGCCCAGCAGATCGCCGAGGCCGTCCTGGCCGTCGACGCCCGGGTGCTGGCGGTGACGGTCGGGGTGCGCAAGCTGCGGCCGCCGGTGCCCCACGCCCTGGCCACCTCCGGCGTGCGGATCCGGCGAGCGCGATGACCCGCGCCTTCCTGTCGTTGGGGTCGAACCTCGGCGACCGGCGCCAGTTCCTCGCCGAGGCGGTCGGCTCGCTGGGCTCCTCGGTCGTGGCCGTCTCCCCCGTGTACGAGACCGATCCGGTGGGCGGCCCCGAGCAGGGCCGGTTCCTCAACATCGTCGTGCAGCTCGACACCGAGCTGAGCCCGCGCGAGCTGCTCGCCGTCTGCCACCGCCTCGAGTCCGGCGCCCAACGGGTGCGGACCCAGCACTGGGGCCCGCGCACGCTCGACGTCGACATCGTGTGGATGGACGGCGTCGAGCTCGACGAGCCCGACCTGCAGATCCCGCACCCCCGGTGGTCGGTGCGGACCTTCGTCCTCCAGCCGCTGCAGGACCTCGCCCCCGAGCTGGTCGACCCCGATGTGCTGGCCCGGGCCGAGGGCCAGGTGCAGCGGGTCGAGCCGCTCGCCGGCTGGGGGCCCTCGGAGCCGTGAGCCCCCCGCCGCGCCTGCGCGTGGTCGGCCCGGGGAGGGCCGGCCGGTCGCTGGCCACCGCGCTCGGTCGGGCGGGCTGGCAGGTGCTGGGCCTGCTCGGTCGCGACGACGACGTCCGGTCGGCGGCGACGGGCGCAGACCTGGTCGTGGTGGCCACCCCCGACGCGGCGATCGAGGAGGTCGCTCGCGCCGTCGAGCCGGGGCCGGCGGTCGTCGCCCACCTCGCCGGCTCGCTCGGCCTCGACGTCCTCGCGCCCCACGAGCGCCGCGCCGCGATCCACCCCCTCGTGTCGCTGCCCGATGCCGAGGTGGGGGCGGCTCGCCTGTCGGGTGCGTGGTTCGCGGTGGCCGGCGAGCCGATCGCCCAACGGGTGGCCGCCGACCTGGGCGGCCGGTGGTTCGAGGTGGCCGACGGCGACCGCGCCGCGTACCACGCCGCCGCGGTCGTGGCCTCCAACCACCTGGTGGCGCTCCTCGGCCAGGTCGAGCGCATCGCCGCCTCGGTGGGCGCGCCGGGCGAGGCCTACGTGGCCCTCGCTGCCGGGGCGCTGGCCAACGTGGCCGCCCTGGGCCCGTCCGCCGCGCTCACCGGGCCCGTGGCCCGCGGCGACTGGGCCACCGTGCGCCGCCACCTCGCCGCCCTCGACCCCGCAGAACGGCCCGCCTACCTCGCGATGGCCGCCGAGGCCCGGCGGTTGGTCGCCGACGACGGGCTCCCGACCGATCTGCTGGAGGGGCTCGATGCCTGAGGTGCAGGTCCACGAGGCGATCGCCTCGTTCCGCGCCGTGCTCGACGCCGAGCGGGCTGCCGGCGCCACCGTCGGGTTCGTGCCGACGATGGGGTACCTGCACGACGGCCACGCCTCGCTGATGCGGGCGGCGGCCGCCGACTGCGACGTGGCCGTGGCGAGCATCTTCGTCAACCCGCTGCAGTTCGCCGCGGGCGAGGACCTGTCGACCTACCCGCGCGACCTGCCGCGCGACCTGGCGCTCGCCGAGGCGTCGGGCGTCGCTCACGTGCTCCATCCCTCGGTCGACGAGATGTACCCGGGCGGACCGGTGCTGACGACGGTGTCGGTGGCCGAGATCACCGAGCGCTTCGAGGGCGCGGCGCGGCCCACCCACTTCGCCGGAGTCGCCACGGTGGTCGCGAAGCTCTTCTCGATCGTCGGTCCGTGCCGCGCGTACTTCGGCGAGAAGGACTTCCAGCAGCTCGCCGTCGTGCGGCGCATGGCGGCCGACCTGTCGCTGCCGGTCGAGGTGGTCGGGTGCCCGATCGTGCGCGAGCCCGACGGCCTCGCCATGTCGAGCCGCAACGTGTACCTGTCGCCCGAGCAGCGGGCTGCCGCCCCGGTGCTGCACCGCTCGCTGGCGGCCGCGGCTGCGCTCGCCGACGCGGGGGAGCGCTCGGCCGGCGTGGTGGAGGCGGTCGTGGCGGACGCGGTCGCTGCCGAGCCCGAGGCCGAGCTCGACTACGCCGCCCTCGTCGACGCCGCGACCCTGGCGCCGGCGGTGACGGTGGGCGGCGTCCAGCGCCTCCTCGTGGCCGCCCGCTTCGGCCGCACCCGCCTCCTCGACAACCTCGCGGTCGTCACCGACCGCTGACACCCCCACCCCCCCGGCCCACCCCCACCCGCCGGCCCACCGCCACCCGCACCCCCACCCCCGCAACTTCTGGAGCAGAGCGGCCCGCAGCGGGCGCCCTTCCGCCAGAAGCTCGGCGGGGACCTCGAAGCCCCCCGCAGCTTCTGGCGCCGAGCAGCCTGCGGCGGTCCGGACTGCGCCAGAAGTTCGGCGGCGGGGGGATTGTTCAGGTACAAACGCCGCGCGGCAGACTGAGCGGGTTCCGCCAGGGGGCGACCGGTCGCACCGGCGTCCACCACGAAGGGAGCTGCCCGTGCAGCGTCGGATGATGAAGTCGAAGGTCCACCGCGCCACGGTGACCGATGCCAACCTCCACTACGTCGGATCGGTGACGATCGACCGCGACCTGATGGACGCCGCCGACCTCCTCGAGCACGAGCAGGTGGCGATCGTCGACATCGACAACGGGGCTCGCCTCGAGACCTACGTCATCGCCGGCGTGCGGGGCAGCGGGGACCTGTGCCTGAACGGGGCGGCCGCTCGGCTCGTTGCCCCCGGCGACCGGGTGATCGTCATCAGCTACGCCGACTACGACGAGGCCGAGCTCGCCCGCTACGAGCCCCGGGTCGTGCACGTCGACACCGCGAACCGGATCGTCGACGAGGCCACCGCGGCGGCGATCGCAGCAGCCGACGGCCCCCCGCCCCGGCGCTACGTCGAGGTCGCTGCGGGGTAGTTGCTCGCCACCCTCCCCCGTCGGTGCTCTGATGGGCGCCGGCGAGCAAGGCGGGGGGACGTGGTGGCGAAGGCGGACGACGACCAGAGCGGGGGGACCTCGCCCATCACCATCGCGGCGGCGATCGCGATCTCGACCGCCGCGCTGACGGCGATCGGCCTCTCCGGCGATGCCCTCACCCGAGCGATTCGCAACGACCCAGGCGGCCTGGGGACGCCCCTCCGATGGACGGTGGCGCTGGCCGGTGCGGCGACCGCGGCCGCCCTCCTGACCAAGGTGGCGTCGGCGAGCTCCAACGCTCAGCGAGCGGTCGCGGCCGTGTCGGCGGTGGTCGTGCTCGGGATCACCGTCACGACCTTCGGCCTGATCGGGAACGGCATCGAGGCGATCCAGCGGCGCGACGAACCCTCCGTGACCGTCTCCTCGGCCACCGAGGAGGGGGTCGCGACCCTCACCGTCACGGGCAAGGGGACCGGGCTGGCATCGAGCTCGAGCATGCTCGTGCAGCTGGTCGGACTGCGCCCCGGCGCGGAGGTCGCCTTCGACGAGGTGTGCGCGATCGATGGCCGGCGCTGGGAGGGCGGCGTCTCGGAGGGTGGCGATGCGGTGCTCCTGGGGTGGCAGGAGCAGGGCCCCGACGACCAGGGCGTCGCGAGCGGCACGTTCTCCGCCGAGATCGATCGCTCGTCGTTCGAGCGCGTCTGCGGGTACGCGGCCTTCTCGGTCGACGGCGAGCAGCGCCGAGCGATCGCCCTGCTGGTCCTCGACCCTCTCGCGGGCGACGCGACGGCGACCACCACGACCACGCGCTGACCGGTCCCGCCGACCTTCTGGCGCCGCCGAGCCCGCGCCGGGCCTGATCGCTCCAGAAGTTCGGGGAGGGGTCGGGGGTGAGGGCGAGGGTGGGGGTGAGGGTGGGGGTCGGGGGGTGAGCGGGCCAGACTGCGGCGATGACCTCCGACGAGCTGGACCTGCTGGTCCTCGGGTCCGGCGTCGCCGGGCTGTCCGCTGCGGTGCGCGCGGCCGAGACCCACAAGATGCGGGTGGGGGTGCTCACCAAGGGGGAGCTGCCGCAGGCCACCACCCGCTGGGCGCAGGGCGGCGTCGCCGCCGTGCTCCACGGCGATCCCGACAGCACCGACCTGCACCTCGCCGACACGCTCGCAGCGGGCGCCGGGCTGTGCGACGCCGAAGCCGTCCGGGTGCTCGTCGACGAGGGCCCGGCGCGCGTCGAGGAGCTGATCGCCATGGGGGCGATCTTCGACCGCGACAAGCACGGGCGCCTCGAGCTGGCGCGCGAGGGCGGCCACACCCTGCCGCGCATCGTCCACGCCGGCGGCTCGGCCACCGGCGCCGAGGTCGAGCGGGCGCTGGTGGAGGCGGTGCAGGCGACGATGGCCGCCATCCACGAGCACGCGTTCGCGCTCGAGCTGATCGTCGAGGGCGAGCGGTGCCGGGGCGTCACCGCCCGCTTCGCCGACGGCACCGTGCACGAGGTTCGGGCCACGAACGTGCTCGTCACCACGGGCGGGGCCGGCCAGCTGTACGCGGTGACCACCAACCCGCTCGAGGCCACCGGCGACGGCATCGCCATGGCCCTGCGCGCGGGGGTGGCGGTGGCCGACATCGAGTTCACCCAGTTCCACCCGACCGCGCTCTCGGTGGAGGCGATGCCCCGGCCGCTGCTCACCGAGGCCCTCCGCGGGCACGGCGCGCTGCTGCGCGACCCCTCGGGCGAGCGCTTCGTCGACGAGCTGCAGCCGCGCGACGTGGTGAGCCGGGCCGAGACCCGGCGCATGCTCGAGCTCGACGCGGACCACGTCTTCCTCGATGCCACCGGCCTCGAGGCGTTCGACCAGCGGTTCCCGAACATCGCCAAGGAGCTGCGAGCGGTGGGCCTCGACCCGGCCTCCGACTGGCTGCCGGTGGCGCCGGCGGCCCACTACACCTGCGGCGGCATCGTCACCGACCTGCGCGGTGCCTCGTCGCTCCCCGGCCTCTGGGCGGCGGGCGAGGCGGCCTGCTCGGGCGTGCACGGTGCCAACCGCCTCGCGTCCAACTCCCTGCTCGAGGGCATGGTGTTCGGGCCCCGGGCGGTCGAGGCCATCGAGGCCGGCGGCTCGGGCCCGGAGGCATCGGGGGCGATGCGCACGGTGCTCGGGATGAACGCCGACCTGCCCGATGTGGTGCCCGCCGGGGTCATCGGCGGGCGGTTCGTGCGCCTCGATCCGGTGCCCGCGGCCGGTGGCGATGCCGGCTCGAGCGACGTGGTCGAGCTGCGCAACCGGCTCCAGCGGCAGATGACGTTCCGGGCCGGCGTGCTGCGCGACCGGGCCTCGCTCGACGAGGCGGCCGCCACCGTGGCCGAGGTCCTCGCCGCCCCGCTGGGCGACGACGTCGCCGCCCAGGAGGTCCGCAACCTGGCCACGGTCGGGCGGGCCGCCGTCGACGCCGCCCTGCGGCGCGAGGAGAGCCGCGGGGCCCACACCCGCGAGGACTTCCCCGAGACCCGCGCCTCGTTCGAGCACCGCATCGTGTTCGTCTGAGGTCCGGTAGCGTTCGGCCCCGTCGAGACCGGAGGAGAGACGGCGATGAGCGACACCGGAGGCCACGCGCCCAACTGGTACCCGGACCCGATGGGGCGCCACGAGTACCGCTGGTTCGACGGCACCACGTGGACCGACCAGGTGAGCTCGCACGGCAAGCAGAGCGTCGACCCGGTGACGGGCGGTTCGCCGGTCCCCGTGCGCGACGTCGGCGCCGAGCAGGTGGCCCGCGACCTCCAGCGCGCCGGGGTGGCCCCCGGTGCGGTGCAGGGCGGCGGCTCGCTGTTCACCGAGCCGATCCTGGTGGTGAACCAGAAGGCCAAGATCATCGAGCTCAGCAACGAGTACGCCATCTCCGACCAGCACGGGAACCAGGTCGGCGCCGTGCGCCAGGTGGGCCAGAGCACGGCGAAGAAGGTGCTCCGGGCGCTCACCTCGGTCGACCAGTTCATGACCCACAAGCTGCAGGTGGTCGACGCCCACGGCCAGGTGCTGCTGCAGCTCACGCGGCCGGCCAAGGTCATGAAGTCGAAGATCATCGTGCAGGACTCGCTGGGCAACGAGATCGGCCAGATCGCCCAGGAGAACGTGATCGGCAAGATCCACTTCGGCCTGATCGTGGGCGGCCAGCGCATCGGCTCGATCAACGGCGAGAACTGGGTGGCCTGGAACTGGAACATCCAGGACGCGTCGGGTGGCGAGATCGCCCGGATCACCAAGACGTTCGTCGGGCTGGCCAAGGCCATGTTCACCACCGCCGACAACTACGTCGTGCAGATCCACCGCCCGCTCGAGGAGCCGCTGCGCAGCCTGGTGGTGGCCGCCGCCGTCAGCGTCGACACCGCCCTCAAGCAGGACAACCGAGGGTTCAACTAGGTCGGTGGGCGGTCCCCGCCGGCGACCGGCGCCCGCCCTCCACGTCGACGATCCCGTCGCCGCCGGGCTCCTCGCCGTCGTCGTCGGCGGCTTCGTCACGATGGCGTGGCGCTGGCGGTGGACCCACGACGACGGGTTCATCACGTTCCGCGTCGTCGACCAGGTGTTCGCCGGGAACGGCCTGGTCTACAACGCCGGCGAGCGGGTGGAGGCGTTCACCAGCCCGCTGCACGTCGCGCTGCTGATCGTGCTCCGCGCCCTGTTCGGCTGGGCGCTCGACGAGGCGTGGCTCTCGCTCCTGCTCACGCTCGGCGCCGCGGCCGGCGGACTGGTGGCGGCGGCCGCCGGCGCCCGGGCCCTCGCCCGAGCCGGTGGGGCGAAGGGGACGATGGTGCCCTTCGCGGTGCTCGTGCCCGCCGCCCTGCCCCCGATGTGGGAGTACGCCACGGCCGGGCTCGAGACGGGCCTGGCGATCGGGTGGGTCGGCCTGTCGTTCTGGCTCCTCGCCCGGCTCGCGGCGCGCCAGCGCCCGCTCGAGCAGGCGGAGGCGCACGGTCGCCGGCGCTCGGTGCCCTCCCGCCACCTGCTCGGGGTCGCGGTGGTGGTGGGCCTCGGCCCGCTCGTGCGCCCCGAGTGCACGCTGCTGTCGATCGGCTTCCTGGTGGCCCTGGGCACGTTCCGGGCCACTCGGTCGGTCGCCACGTGGCGCCTGGTGGCCGCGGGCCTCGCGCTGCCGCTCGCCTACGAGGTGTTCCGCATGGCGTACTACGCCGCCCTCGTGCCGAACACGGCCTTGGCGAAGGCGGCCGTCGGCAGCCGCTGGGGGCAGGGCTGGTACTACCTGGCCAACACCGTGGGGCCCTACGGCCTGCTCGTGCCCGTGGCGGCCGTCGTCGCCTGGGCCCTCAGCGCCCGTCGACGGGGCCTGCGCCGGGTCTTCGGCGGCACCGACGGGCGCACCCTGGTCGTCGCCACCGTGGCCGCCGCCCTCCTCTACGTCGCCTACGTCGTGCGCATCGGCGGCGACTACATGCACGCCCGGATGCTCCTGGTGCCCCTCTTCGCCCTGTGCTGCCCGCTGGCGGTGGTGGCCGTGCCGCGCGACGCGGCGCGGCGGGGCCTCGTCGTGGCGGCGGCGACCCTCATGGGCGGATGGGCGCTGGTCACCGCGCTCGCCCTGCGGGCGCCCGATCCCGAGGGCTTCTTCGGCGGCCGCTCGATCGCCGAGCAGCGACCGTTCTACGTGGCCCTCTCCGGCACCGACCACCCGGTGACCCTGTCGTCGTGGGCGCGCTCGCCCACCTACGGCGTGGGCGACGAGGCCCGGCGGGCGGCCGAGTCCGGCGAGGACGTGCTGATCACGGCGGTGAGCTTCGGCGACGTGGACTGGCCTCGCCGCACCTCGGTGGAGGCGGGCGCCGGCGCCTCGCTGTTCGTCGACGGGATCGGCGTGGCCGGCGGGCGCGCCGGGGTCGACGTCCACGTCATCGACCTCCACGGCCTCGCCCACCCGCTGGCCAGCCGCATGCCGCTCCTCGAGCCTCGCGGGCTGCCGGGCCACGAGCGCGCCCTGCCGCTGTCGTGGGCCCTGGCCGAGGCCGGCTACCGCGACGCCGATCCCCAGTCCGACGCCTACCTCGCCCGGCTCGCCCGCCGCTGCCCGCCGGCTCGCGACGTGCTCGACGCCGTCCGCGGGCCCGTTGGCCCCGGCGACCTGCTGGCCAACGTGCTCGCCGCCCCGAGGCTCACGCTCCTCGACGTGCCCGCCGACCCCCGCGTCGCCGTCTCGGGGTGCGGCGCGGTGGCCGACGAGGCCGATGTGGGAGGCTCCTGACCATGCGCCCCACCGACGCCCCCGTCGGCGCCCTGCGCGCCGTCGTCGCCGCCGCGCTCGCCGAGGACCTCACCCCGCTCGGCGACCTCTCGGCCGCGCTGCTGCCGCCCGAGGCGCGCGCCGAGGCCCGCTTCGTGGCCCGCACCGACGGGGTGATCGCCGGGACGGCCGGGGCCCAGGAGGCCTTCCGCCAGATCGACGACGCCGTCACCTGCACCTGGGCGGTGGCCGACGGCGACCGGGTGGTGGCCGGCCAGGAGCTGGGCACCGTCTCGGGCTCGCTCGCCTCGGTGCTCACCGCCGAGCGCACGGCGCTGAACCTCCTCGGCCACCTGAGCGGCATCGCCACCCGCACCCGCGCCTTCGTCGATGCCGCCGCGCCGCTGCGGGTGTGGGACACCCGCAAGACCACCCCCGGCCTCCGCGCCCTGGAGAAGGCGGCCGTTCGCGCCGGCGGCGGTCGCAACCACCGGGGGAACCTCAGCGACTGGGTGATGTTCAAGGACAACCACCTCACGGTGCTCGGCATCGTCGAGGCGGTCCGCGCTGCCCGCGACGCGTGGCCGGGCCGGACCGTGCACGTCGAGTGCGATCGCCTCGACCAGGTGCGCGAGGCGCTCGACGCCGGCGCCGACGCCCTGCTGCTCGACAACATGTCGCCCGACGAGGTGCGCGCCGCGGTGGAGGTGGCCGAGGAGCACGCCGCGGCCACCGGCACCCGCCGGGCCCTGCTCGAGGTGTCGGGTGGCATCACCCTCGAGACGGTCCGCGCCTACGCCACCACCGGGGCCGACGTGGTGTCGTCGGGCTCGCTCACCAACTCGGCGCCGGTGCTCGACATCGGCCTCGACATCGACGCCCGCCCCTCGTGAGCGGCCACCACCTCGCCCAGATCAACGTCGGGACGCTGCACCACCCGCTCGACGCTCCCGAGACCGCCGAGTTCGTCGAGGCGCTCGGGCCGATCAACGCGCTCGCCGAGGCGGCGCCCGGCTTCGTGTGGCGCCTCACCGACGACGAGGGCGGGTCGTCGAGCTACGTGGCCCTGCCCGCCGACGACCCGCTGCTGATCGTCAACCTCTCGGTCTGGACCGACCTCGCGTCGCTCAAGGCCTTCATGTACGACACCGACCACGTCGCCTACCTCCGCCGCCGAGGGGAGTGGTTCGCCCGGGTCGCCGACGTCACGAGCGCCTGCTGGTGGCTCCCGGCCGGCACCGTCCCGTCGGTCGACGACGCCTACGCCCGCCTCCTGCACCTCCGGGCCGAGGGCCCCTCAGCCCACGCCTGGACCCTCGCCCGACCCGTCGATCCGCCCTCCTGAGGCCGCCCACCGCCGCCGCCCCCAGCGGATCGCCTCCTGGGCGCCGAGCACCACGGTGGCGAGCAGGAACGGCTCGATCAGCAGGCGGTAGCGGGCGTTCTCGTTGATCTCCAGCGCCGCGCCCACGACGGTGACCCACGCACAGGTGAGCCCGACCGCCGCCCACGCGCCGTGCCCCGCTCGTCGGTCGCCGCCGCCGACGCGCCGCCGCCGGGGCACGAGCAGGCGGATGCGGGCCGCGCCGATCGCGACGGCGGCCAGGGTGGCGAGCAGCATGGCCGGGACCAGCTCGATGCCCCCGTGGTCGAGCACCCGCAGCCTGCCGAACTCGGTGGTGGCCACCGGGTCGAGCTGCACCTGGGCGTACAGCGGCGTCCAGCGGTAGGCCGTCTGCAGGCCGCGCAGCTCCTCCGCGTTCTCGGTGAACACGATGGGCAGGGCCGGCTCGAAGAGCATCTGGGCGCCCTCGAGCTGAGCGGCGGCGAAGCGCCCGGGGTGGGCCTTGGCGTAGGCGATGCCGTCGGCGCCCTGCACCCGGTACACCTCGAGCATGCACTCGTCGGCCATGTTCGGGTAGCCGCCGTAGCGACGCACCACCTCGGCCAGCACCGGCACCTCGGGGCGGGTGCGGTGGCACGGCTCGACCCCGTCCGCGTAGGTGTCGTAGCCCCAGAACACCGGGCGTCCGAAGATCGGCGACACGGTGCCGTCGCGCTGGAGCTCGGCCACCTCCTCGTCGGAGGCGGCGGCGCCGGCGATCTTCGAGATGCTCGGCCCGGCGAAGGACGTGAGCCCGGTGACGTCGAAGAGCACCGCGTTCTTGGCCACGAGCGCCAGCACCAGCAGCAGCGGCGCGCCAACGAGGGCGGCGACCCGGCGCGGCTCGGCCCGGGGGTGGCGCAGCACGAGCACGCCCGCGAGCACCAGGGCCAGCCACACGGGGTGGAAGATCGTCCGGGTGAGGGCCGCGGCGGTGGCCAGGCTCGCCACCCAGGCCAGGTCGCGAGCCGACCCGCTCGCCACGTAGCGACCGGTCTTCAGGGCGAGGGCGGCGAGCAGCAGGATCGTGGGCTGGTCGTACGAGGCGATCAGCTCGATGGCGACCAGCGCGGGGTTGGTGACCACCAGCGCGAGGGCGACGAAGGTGGCCGGACGGCCCAGGCCGAGCAGGCGGAAGAGGCGGCCCAGCACGACGGCGAGCGCGGCGCCCATCGCCAGGTTGGTCACGAGGAAGGTCCCCGCGGTCGACAGGGGGGAGAGCTTCAGCGCCAGCCCGACGAACCCGGCGTAGAGCGGTGGCTGGGTGTGCAGGTACCAGAGGGTCTCGGCGAGGCGGTCCTGCAGGAGCGTCAGGTCGGGCATCTGCGGGCCGAACCACAAGAAGCGGTCGTCCATCCGCAGCCCGAGGCCGACGACGAGCACCAGCCGCGCCACCGCCCAGATCCCCACGGCGGCCAGGTCGTCGCGGTGCGCTTCGGCCCAGCACCGGGCCCGGCGGGCGGCGGGGTCGGCCGTCGCCTCGCCCACGTCCGCGCCCGGTTCCGTCACGGCGGGCCACCCTACGCGTCGGTTGGGCGCGCGCTCGGCCGAGGCGGCAGGCTGACGCGATGCTGCTGGCGATCGACATCGGCAACACGCAGACCGTCATCGGCCTCTTCGACGACGCCGAGGACGACGCTCCCGACACCAGCCCCGCCGAGGCCGGCCTGCTCGACCACTGGCGCATCGCCACCAACGCCGAGCGCACCTCCGACGAGCACGCCCTGGTCGTCCAGGAGTTCCTGGGCTTCCACGGCTTCTCCTTCGACGACGACATCGACGGCATCGCCATCTCGTCGGTGGTGCCCCGGGCCACCGCGGCCTTCCGGGAGATGACCGAGAAGTACTTCGGGTTCCGGCCGGTGGTGATCGAGCCGGGGGTGAAGACGGGCCTGCCGATCCTCACCGACAACCCGCGCGAGGTCGGCGCCGACCGCATCGCCAACGCCGTGGCGGCCATGGACCTCTACGGCGGGCCGGCGGTGGTCATCGACTTCGGCACGGCCACCACCTACGACGCCGTGTCGGCCAAGGGCGAGTACCTGGGCGGGGTGATCGCGCCGGGCATCGAGATCAGCCTCGACGCCCTCTACACCCGGGCGGCGGCCCTGCGGCGCGTGGAGCTGGTCGAGCCCCGCAACGTGATCGGGCGCACCACCGTGGAGTCGATCCAGTCCGGGGCGGTCTTCGGGTTCGCCGGCCAGGTCGACGGCATCTGCCGGCGGCTGCGCGACGAGCTGGGCGACCCCACCGTCGTGGCCACCGGCGGGCTCGCCACCCTGATCGCGCCGTATACGTCCACGATCCAGCGCGTCGAGCCCTGGCTCACCCTCCACGGCCTGCGCGTCGTCTTCGACCGCAACTCGTAGGCCGGCGGCCCTTCCACCGGGCGAGCGGTGCGATCCGCCGGCGCGACCGTTCGGTGCCCTCGTGCGTCGACCGTGGATGATGATCCTTTTGAGTATCTTCTCGGATCATCGAACCCCTGTTCGACTACGCTGATCCCATGGCGGCGACCACGACGGCAGAGCTGAAGCGCAGCGCACTGGCGATGGCGGCCGCGCTGGATCCCTCGGCGATGTCGGGCGAGGCGGCGGCCCAGGGCGTGGCCGAGCTCGCGCTGGCGGAGAAGGCGATCGCCACGGCGCGGATGTTCCTGGCGGTGCGCGTGGCGCAGACCGACGCGTGGCGGGGCCAGGGGTTCGCGTCGCCGGCGGACTGGCTGGCCGCCAAGGCCGGGATCTCGGTGACCGAGGCCGGTCGGCAGCTGGGCACCGCGAAGCGGGCCGATCGGTTGCCCCGCACCAAGGAGGCGATGCGTCGCGGGAAGCTCTCGCCCACGCAGGCCGACGCCGTCACCGATGCGGCGTCCGTCGACCCGGATGCGGAGGACGAGCTGCTCGACGCGGCCGCCCACGACACCACCAAGGGCCTGCGCGACCTGGCGGGCCGTCGGAAGGCGGCGGCGACCTCGTCGCGGGAGCGAGACGAGCGCATCCGCCGCCACCGGTCGCTGCGGCGGGGGACCGACGCCGACGGCGCCTTCTGGGCTCGCCTCTACGGGCCCGGTGGCTCCGCCGCCGCGTTCGAGGAGCTGATCAAGCCCTTCGAGGAACTGGTCTTCCGCCAGCACCGCGCCGCCGGCACCTCCTCCACGTTCGAGAACCGCTCGTTCGACGCGTTCTTCGCCATGCTCGCGTTCCTCCGCCACGCCGAGGCCAGCGCGCCCGGCGGCGAGGCGGCGGCGGAGGAGGAGCCGCTGGCGCCGGTCCCATCCGCGGTGCCCGACCGGTCCGTGGCGCCCGACCGGTCCGCGGCGTCCGCACCGGCCCCGCCCGACCCGGCCCCGCCTGACCCGCCGAGGCCGCCGCACGAGGGCGCCCCCTCGGCGCACCACGCCGAGCGAGCGCCCGATGCCGCACCGGTGTGGCGGCCACCGTGGGCACCCGACGAGCTGGTTCCCCTGCCGGGGAAGCTGCCCGGGGGGAGCAACGTCAAGGTCATCGTGCGGGTCGACCACGCCGCCCTGCTCCGGGGGTGCACGGTGGCGGGCGAGACGTGCGAGATCGCCGGGGTGGGCCCGATCCCGGTCGAGGCCGTCCGCCAGATCCTTCGTGACGACGCCTTCCTCGCCGTCGTCGTGCGCCGGGGCCGCGACGTCGTCAACGTCGCCCACCACGGGCGCGGGCTCAACGCCCACCAGCGCACCGCCCTCGAAGCCGGCGAGCTGCGCTGCACGAACGCCAGCTGCAACCGCACGGTGGCCATGGAGGTCGACCACCGCGTCCCCTGGGCGGTGGATCCCGTCACCGAGCTCCACAACCAGGACCTCGTCTGCTCCGGGTGCCATCGCCTCAAGACCCACCACGGGCACGCCTTCGAGCCCGGGACCGGCCGGCGACGGCTCCTGCCGCCCGACGACCCCGACCACCCCGGACACCTGGCGGATCGTGGTCCGCTCGCCGGGCGCGGACGTGGTGGTCCTTCGCCGATGACCGACGCCGAGGTCGAGGCCCTCGAGGCGAAGATCGCCGCGGACCTCGCCCGCAAGGGTCGGCCGGTCCCCGAGCGGCTGGCGGGGCGTGGCGGTCGGTCCGCTCGCCCCGACCAGCGCCAACCGTCGCGGTGCTGACGTCGGCCTCGTCGTGGCTCCGAGGTGGTCGAGGCGACCGGAGCGGTTGGGCCTCGGGGGCGGGGAGCGGGCAGGCTGGAGCGGTGACGACCCGACACCGCGTGCCCTACCGCTTCGATCCCGACGCCACCGCCGCCGGGATCAAGCAGGCGTGGGGCCACCTGGAGGCGGGCGCCGAGACGGGCGAGCAGGTCACCGTCGCCGGCCGGCTGATGCTGCGCCGGGTGCAGGGCAAGCTGGCGTTCGGCCAGCTCGCCGATGCCACCGGGCGCATCCAGCTCTTCGCCACGGTCAACGACACGCCCGACTTCGAGGGCTTCGGCGACCTGTCGCTCGGCGACTGGATCGGCGTGCGCGGCGAGGTGATGGTCACCCGCAAGGGCGAGCTCAGCGTCAAGGTGCTCGAGTGGACCGTGCTGGCCGAGACCCGCCGGCCCTTCCCCGACAAGTGGCACGGCATCACCGACCCCGACACCCGCTACCGCCAGCGCTACGTCGACCTGTGGGTCACCGAGGAGGCCCGCCAGGCCCTCGCCCTGCGCTCGAAGCTGGTGAGCCTCACCCGGCGCTGGCTGGAGGACCGGGGCTTCATGGAGGTCGAGACCCCGGCGCTGCACCCGGTGCCCGGCGGCGCCCTGGCCCGCCCGTTCACGACGTTCCACAACGCGCTCGACCAGGAGATGTTCCTGCGGATCGCGCCCGAGCTCTACCTGAAGCGCCTCGTGGTGGGCGGCTTCGAGCGGGTGTTCGAGATCGCCCGGGTGTTCCGCAACGAGGGCATCTCGCCGCGCCACAACCCCGAGTTCACGATGCTCGAGCTCTACCAGGCCTACGCCGACTGGACCGACATCATGGAGCTGGTCGAGCAGCTCGTGTCGTACCTCGCCGAGGAGCTCACCGGCTCCACGACCGTCACCTACCAGGGGCGCGAGATCGAGCTGGCGGCGCCGTGGCGGCGGGCGACGATGGTGTCGCTCATCGAGGAGCAGATCGGGCGGGCGGTCGACCTCAGCACCCCCGTCGACGAGCTGCGCGCCCTCTGCGACGAGCACGACGTCGAGTGGCGCGACGCCTACGGCCCCGGGAAGCTCCTCCTCGAGCTGTACGAGAAGACCGCCGAGGCGGCCCAGTGGCAGCCGGTCTTCGTCACCGAGTACCCGATCGAGGTGTCGCCGCTCGCCCGGCCCCACCGGGAGCTGCCGGGGATGACCGAGCGCTTCGAGTGCATCGTGGCGGGCCGAGAGCTGTGCAACGCGTTCAGCGAGCTGCTCGACCCCGACGACCAGCGGGCCCGCTTCGAGGACCAGGTCCGCGAGCGCGACAGCGGCGACGAGGAGGCCATGGCGGTCGACGAGGACTACCTCCGAGCGCTCGAGTACGGCCTGCCGCCCACGGGCGGCCTCGGGATCGGCATCGACCGCCTGGTGATGCTGCTCACGGACTCGGCCACCATCCGAGACGTCGTGCTCTTCCCGACCCTCCGACCCGAGCAGGACCTCGCACCTGGCACGATGGAGGACGGCGCCGGGCCCGAGGGCCCGTAGCGTCGAGCGAGCCGGGGAGGAGCGCAGATGCGGGTGCTGGTGACGGGCATGGGCGGCGAGCTCGGGACGCGGGTCGCCAACCTGCTCGAGGGCGACGAGTCGGTCACCGACATCTTGGGGATGGACCTGTTCCCGCCGCGGCGCCGCATCTTCCGCAGCGAGTTCCACCGGGTCGAGCCCGGCGACCGCCGCAAGGCGGTCCACCTGGTGCGCGACTTCGACCCCGAGGTCGTGCTGCACGTCGGCATCTTCGAGCCGCACTCGCGCACCAGCCCCACCGAGGCCCGGCTCGGCACCGCCGCCTCCGCGGTGTCGGTGCTGGGCGCCGCCGCCAGCTGCCCGTCGCTGCAGGCGATCGTGGTGCGCTCGGGCATCGAGGTGTACGGCCGCCGCCGGGGCGCGCCCACCCGGCCCGACGAGACGATCGAACCGGCGCCCACCTCCCCGTTCGGGCGCTCGCTCGCCCACGTGGAGCAGGTCGCCGCCGAGGCCGGCCAGGTCGCCGGGGTGCCGGTCACGGCCCTGCGGCTGGGCCCGATCGTCGGCCCCAGCATCCCCAGCCCGCTGGGCCGCTACCTGCGCCTCCCGGCGGTGGCGGTCGACCCGCTCTCCGAGCTGCCGTTCAGCCTCCTGCACCAGGAGGACGCCTGCCAGGCCATGGTGGCTGCGGCCCGGGTCGGCCACGACGGGCCGCTCAACGTGGTCGGCGCCGGCGCCGTCACCGCGACCCAGGCCGTGCTGATGGGGCGCCGCATCCCCGTGCTGGTGGTCGGGCCGGGCTGGCGCGTCGCCGCGGCGGCCGCCGAGCTGCTCGGCGCGCCGCTCCCGCCGCACTGCCAGGAGCTGCTCACCCGAGGGTGCACCGCGGACGGCGCCCTCGCCCGCACGGTCCTCGGGATCGACCCCCGCACCACCCACGAGGTCGTCGCCCAGCTGTACCGCTGGGACGAGGTCGACCACGAGCTCGGGACCTCGGCCGGAGCCCGGGCGTGACCCTCGACGCCGTGCGGCGCGGCATCCCGGGCGCCACCCTCGCCGTGCACCTCGGACGGCGGGCGCGCGGCAGCTACGCCGTCGACGAGTGGGGCCTCGACCCCGACCTGGTCGCCATCGCCGACCCGGTGCTCGGGCTGCGCTGGGAGCTGGCGGTGGAGGGGGCCGACCGGCTGCCCACCGTGGGCGGCGCCGTCCTGGTGTTCAACCGCCGCTTCGGGGTGAGCGAGCCGTGGGTCCTGGCGCGCGGCATCCGTCGGGCCACGGGCCGCTTCGTCCGCACCGTGGGCGTCCCCGACCTGGCGCCGGTCGGCCCGCTGCTGCGGCGCTTCGGCGGCGTCCTCGATCGGCCCGACGAGATCGCCGGCCTCCTGCGGGCCGGCCAGCTGGTGGGCCTGCCCATGTCGCGCGACGTGCGCTCGCGCGAGCGCGTCGGTGGGCTCGACGTCGCCCGGCTCGAGGCCGCCATCGAGACCGACCGGCCGGTGGTGCCGGTGGCCCTGGTGGGGCGCGAGCTCGGCCGTTCGTGGCGGATCGTGGTCGGGGCGCCGGTGCCCTACGACGCGGAGGGCGGCCCCCTCGCCGCGGCCGAGCTCGCCGAGGCCACCCGCGCCGAGGTGCAGGCGCTCCTCGACGAGTCGCTGCCCACCTCGTGGTGGTTCTGACCCGCGCCCGCCGGCCGGCGGCCCTGGCGCTCGTGCTCGCGCTCGCGTGCGGAGCCGGCGGCTGCTCGTGGATCGGCGACGACGACGCCGGGAGCCGCCCCGACCCGACGACGGCGGCCCCCGCCGTCCCGGGCGCCACGTGGCCCACGGCCACGGCCGAGGAGGCGGGCCTCGACCCGCGGGTGCTCGAGGAGGTGGCCGGGCACGCGCCTCCAGGGCGCGAACTGCTTCCTCGTGGCCCGCGACGGCCGGGTCGTGGTCGACGATGCCTGGGGCGGCGATCCCGACGATCCCCACGACGTCTTCTCGGTCACCAAGTCGATCGCCAGCACCCTCGTCGGCATCGCCGTGCACGACGGCGACCTGGCGCTCGACGATCGGGTGAGCGAGCACGTGGCGGCCTGGGACGAGCCCGAGCACCGCGACATCACGGTGCGCCAGCTGCTGTCGATGACCTCCGGCCTGGAGCGCCCCGACTCGGACTACCTCGACCTCGCCTCGAGCGAGGACCGCACGGCGGCGGCGCTCGCCCTCGCCGCTGTGGCCGAGCCCGGCACCGTCTGGGCCTACAGCAACGGGGCCGTCCAGGTGCTCGAGGCGCTCCTGCGCGAGGCCACGGGGATCTCCACCGCCGCCTTCGCCCGCACCCGGCTGTTCGAGCCCCTCGGGATGGATCGCACCGAGCTCCACATCGACCGGGCCGGCCGCGCCACGCTCGCCTTCGGGGCGACCACCACCTGTCGCGACCTGGCCCGGCTGGGCGAGCTGCTCCTCCGAGGTGGGCGCTGGGGCGACCGCACCATCGTCGACCCCGACTGGTTCGACGAGGCCACCCGCTCGTCGAGCCCGCTGAACGAGGGCTACGGCCTGCTGTGGTGGCTCAACCGCGAGGGCCGGCGGCTCGCGTCGGCGCTCGCCATCTCCACCGACGCCGACGAGGTGGTGGCCACCGGCCGGGAGGTGCCGGGGGCGCCCGAGGACCTCGTGTGGGCGCTCGGGCTCGGCGACCAGATCCTCCAGGTCCACCCGGGCACCGGGACGATCGTGGTGCGGATCGGTCGGGGCCAGGCGCTCGGCGAGCCGAACCGCTTCGACCAGCGCGCCACGGCGAAGGTGGTCACCGACGGCGTGGTGGACTAGCCGACGGCCCCCTCGGCGGGGGTAGCGTCGGACGATGCCCTCCGTGCAGGTCGCCGACGGGACCCGGATCGCCTACAAGCTGGGCGGTCGGGTCGACGGCGAGCCCCTGCTGCTCGTCCACGGGCTCGGCGCCGACACCCGGGGCTGGGTCATGCAGCAGCGCAGCCTCGGCAGCCGCTACCGCCTGGTGATGGTCGACAACCGGGGGGTGGGCCGCTCGGACCGCCCGGCCGGGCCCTACGACCTCGAGGTGATGGCCGCCGACGCGGTCGCGGCGCTCGACCACGCCGGCTACGGGTCGGCGCACGTCGTGGGAGCGTCGATGGGCGGGATCCTCAGCCAGATCATCGGGGTCCGCCATCCCGATCGGGTCCGGTCGCTCACCCTCGCGTGCACGGCGTGCCGCCACTTCGGCTGGCGCCGCGAGCTGCTGTCCGAGTGGGCCGACCAGGCCCAGGCCTACGGGATGCGCGAGTTCGTCCGTCGCAACCTCAAGTGGATGGTGGGGCCCCGGTCGCTGCGGCGGACCTGGCCGGCGATGGCGGTGCTCGGCCCCCTGGCGTTCAACGTTCCGGCGGCCTCGTTCGTCGCCCAGATCCAGGCGATCCTGTCGATCGAGGACTCGCTGCGCGTCGAGCTCGCCGAGATCGCCGTGCCCACCCTGGTGCTGTGCGGCAGCCAGGACGTGCTCACCACCCAGGGCGACAGCGAGGAGATCGCCTCGCTGGTCCCGGGCGCCGAGCTGGCCGTCGTGCGCGGCGGCGCCCACCTGTTCATGGTCGAGCACGCCGCCACCTTCAACCGCACGGTGCGCGAGTTCCTCGACCGCACCAGCTCGCCGGCGGTCCGCTTCGGCGTGGAGGCACCCGCCCTCGCCTGAGCGCCGTCGGAATCGGCGTCACTCGATCCCGTGGTCGAGGGCGTAGCGGATGAGCTCCTGGCGCCGGCTCAGGTGGAGCTTGCCCAAGATGTTGCGGACGTGGTTCTCGACGGTCTTCTCGGCGATGAAGAGCTGCTCGCCGACCTCCTTGTAGGAGTGGCCTCGGGCCACGTGCTGGAGCACCTCGCGCTCGCGCTCGGAGAGGGCCTGGGTGCCGCCGGCGCCCTTGTGCATGCGCCGGAACTCGCCCAGCACGAGGGCGGCGAGGCTGGGGCTGAAGACGGGCTCGCCCTGGGCGGCGCGGTAGAGGCCCCGGCGGAGGTCCTCGACCGACGTCGACTTCACCAGGTACCCGACGGCACCGGCCGCCACCGCATCGAGCAGGTCGCGCTCGGCCTCCGACACCGTGAGCATCACGATCGGCACGTCCTCGCCGCACTCCCGGGCCACCCGGATCCCTCCGCCCTCGGGCATGTGCAGGTCGCAGACCACCAGGTCGGGCTTCTCGCGCCGGATGACCTCGATGGCGGAGGCCGCGTCGCCCGCTTCGCCGACGACGGCGAAGGCCTCGCCCAGGTCGGCGCGCAGCCCCGACCGCCAGATCTGGTGGTCATCGGCCACCACCACCCGCACCGCGCGCACGCCCACCGCCCCAGTCTGCCCGCTCGATCTCGCCGGTACCCTCCCCCGATGCGCTTCGACGTGCTCGTGAACGACGGCGCCGGATCGGTGGGCGAGCTCGACGAGGAGCGGGCCCGGATCGTCGAGGCCTTCGCCGACCGCGGGCACGAGGCCGAGGTGCACGTGGTCTCGCCCGCCGACCTGCCCGATGCGGTGCGCCGGTGCTGGGCGGCCGATCCGCCCCCGCGGGCGGTGGTCGTGGCCGGAGGCGATGGCACCGTGAGCTGCGCCGCGGGAGCGGCCGCGGGCACCGACGTGGTGCTGGGCGTCCTCCCCCTCGGGACGTTCAACCACTTCGCCAAGGACCTCGGCGTGCCCACCGACCTCGGCGAGGCGGTCGCCGCCCTGGTCGCCGGCGAGGTGGCGAGCGTCGACGTCGGCGAGGTGAACGGCCGGGTGTTCGTCAACAACAGCGTGCTCGGGCTGTACCCCGACCTGGTCGCCATCCGCGACGAGCTGCGCGACCGGCACGGCTGGGGGAAGGTGCGGGCGGTGCCCGTCGCGGCGGTGCACGTGCTGCGCCGGTTCCCCGTCCGTCGCCTCGACCTCGACGGCCCGGGCTACCGCCGCGTCCGCGTCCGCACGCCGCTGCTGTTCGTCGGCAACGGCGTGTTCGAGGCCGACGGCGCCGGCCCGCCCACGCGCACCGCCCTGGCGGACGGCGCGCTGGGCGTCGCCGTGTCGCGCGCGGTGTCGCGGTGGGGGCTGGTGCGCTCGCTGGTGCGGGGCCTCGCACGCGGGAGCGACGCGGTCGACGACGTCGACCAGGTCGCGCTGGCCGCCCTCGAGGTGCGCGTGCGCGCCCGCCGGGTGCGCGTGGCGCTCGACGGCGAGATCGACGACCTGGAGGTGCCCCTGCGCTACCGGGCGCGGCCCGGCGCGCTGCGGGTGCTCGTCCCGCCGCCGGAGCTCAGGAGCTGAGCGCGTCCTTCAGGCGGGCGAGCGCGTCGAGGTCGAAGGGGTCGCCCGACATCAAGATCACGTGCTCGGCGCCCACCTCGGCGTACGCCTCGGCCGAGTCGACCTCGGCCGCGCTGATGCACACCGTGCGCTCCACGGCCTTCGGGTCGCGGCCGACCTTCTCGCACCACTCGTCGAGGATGGCGTTCTTGGCCGCCCAGCTCTCGGGCGGGCCGAAGCTGTTCCACGCGTCGGCGTGCTCGGCCACCAGGCGGAGCGTGACCTTCTCGCCGCTCCCGCCGATGAGGATGGGGAGCGAGCCGACCGGACCGGGGTTCAGCTTGGCGAGGCGGGCCTTCAGGCGCGGGAGGTCGTCGCGGAGCTGGTGGAGGCGGCCGATGGCGGTGCCGAACTCGTAGCCGTACTCGGCGTAGTCGCGCTCGAACCAGCCCGATCCGATGCCGAGGGTGAAGCGCCCGTTCGAGAGGTGGTCGATCGTGCGGCTCATGTCGGCCAGCAGCTCGGGGTTGCGGTAGCTGTTGCAGGTGACCATGGCCCCGATCGAGGCGCCGCAGGTGTCGACGGCCATGGCCGACAGCAAGGTGTACGCCTCGAAGTGGGCGGCGTCGGGGTCGCCGTAGAGCGGGTAGAAGTGGTCCCACACCCAGATGGAGTCGACGCCCATGGCGTCGGCGGCCTTCCAGGCCTCGCGGAGGTTGGCGACCGTGGTGGCCTGCGGGTGGAGCTGGATCCCGACCTTGAGCTTCGTCATGGACGGGAGGCTACGGGCGAGGTGAGCCGGCGCCACCCCCGGGCACCTCGGCTCAGCGCGTCGGCGGGCGCAGCGGCGCGTGCAGGCGGACCTCGGCCCCGCGCCCGGGCCGGCCGTCGATCTCGGCCCGGCCGCCCACCTCGGCGAGGCGACCCAGGATGGACCGGGCGAACCCCGTGCCGGGCGTGGTCGTGGCGGCGTCGAAGCCCGACCCGTCGTCCTTCACCGAGCAGAAGACCTCGTCGTCGACCTCGGCGAACACGGTGGCGCGGGTGGCGCCGCCGTGCTTGTGGGCGTTCGTCAGGGCCTCGGCCACCGCCCCGGCGAGGGCGTCGACCACCTCGGGCGCCACCTTCGGCGCCTCGTCGTCGACGACCAGCACCTCGACGCGCAGGCCGTCGCGGCGCTCCACCCGACCGGCGGCCTCCCGGAGGGCGGCGTCGAGCTCGAGCGGGCCCGGCGTGGCGCGGTCGCCGGCGAGGAAGGCGCGCAGCTCGAGCTCCTGCTCGCGCGCCAGCGCGGCGAGCTCGGGGTCGGCCGAGCGGCGCTGGACCACCGCGAGGGTCTGCAGCACGCCGTCGTGGAGCGTGCGCGCCACCTCCTCCCGGGCGCGGGCGCCGGCGATCGCGGTCTCGGCGCGCCGCAGCCGCTCGGTGGCGGTGCCGGCCGCGGCGCCGGCGATGGCGAAGAGCACGCCGCTCGATGCGAGCCCGAGGTTCGAGGCCTCGAACCCGGCGATGGCGTCGCCCGCCCAGCGAGCGACGCCGAGGGCGGCGCCGGCCCCGGCGCCCCACCACGGACCGGCCACGAGCGCGGCGCTGAGCACGCCGGCCACCGGCCAGGCCGAGCCGACGCTCTGGCTGTGGAGCCGGTCGTACACGGCGCCGTCGAGCACGAGCATGGAGGCGCCGACCGCCAGCTCGGCGACGACGAACCCCGGGTGGAGCAGCCAGCGCCGGCGCCGGATCGAGGCCTCGGTCGAGGCCGCCGTCACGACCAGCGCCGCGCCGAGGAGCACGGCACCGACGACCGGCCCGTCGACGTCGTCGCGGGTGAGGACGAGCACCGCCGCCGCCCACGCCAGCGCCAGCCACCGGAAGCCGGCGATCCCGCGGGCCACGCTCCACTCGAGGTCGGTCCGCTCGAGCGCCATGGCGCCGCACCCTACGCCCCGCCGCGCTCCCGAGGCGGTGGGCAGGCCTCGGTAGCGTGGCCGCCGTGATGGGTGCGACGCGTCGGCGGGGTCTGGTGGCCGTCGCCGTCGTGGCCCTGGTCACCGGGGCGGCCGGGTGCAGCGGCTCGAGCTCGTCGACGTCGCCCCCGGGCCCGTCGACCGGTTCCGCCGCGGCGAGCACGACCTCCACGGCGCCCGCCAGCACCACCACCACCGAGCCGCCCACGACCACCACGACCCTGCCGCCCACGCCGGGGCCCCCGGCGCTCACCGTCGCCATGGCCGGCGACCTGCTGCCCCACCTGCCCCTCGTGGCCCAGGCCGGCGCGTACGGGCGCGGCCACGGCGCCCGCTACGACTTCGGGCCCATGCTCGCGCCGATGGCCCCGATCCTCTCGGGTGCCGACCTCGCCCTCTGCCACCTCGAGGTCCCCCTGGCCCGCGACCAGGGCGCCATCTCGGGGTACCCGTCGTTCGGCGCGCCCGACGAGCTCGTCGACGCCATCGCCGGGGCCGGCTACGACGGCTGCTCCACGGCCTCGAACCACAGCCTCGACCAGGGGACCGCGGGCATCGCCCGCACGCTCGACCGCTTCGACCAGCTCGGGCTCCGCCACGCCGGCACGGCCCGCAGCGCCGAGGAGGGTGCGGCGATCACCACCTACGACGTCGGCGGCGCCACGGTCGCCCAACTCAGCTACGCGTACGGGTTCAACGGGTACCGCCTGCCCGCCGACGCCCCCTTCGCCGCCAACCTCATCGACGTCGCTCGGATCCGCGACGACGCCCGTCGCGCGCGGGCGGCGGGCGCCCAGCTGGTGATCGTGAGCCTCCACTGGGGCGACGAGTACCGCCACGATCCCAGCGCCTTCCAGCGCCAGGTGGCCGACGACCTGCTGCCCTCGCCCGACATCGACGTGATCGTCGGCCACCACGCCCACGTGGTGCAGCCGATCGAGCAGGTGGAGGGCACCTACGTCGTGTTCGGCCTCGGCAACCAGCTGGCCAACCAGCGCCAGCCCGGCCGGGCCGACGGGCTCACCGTGGTGCTGCACGCCGAGAAGGGGGTCGACGGCCGGTACCGGGTCGCCGGCATCGAGGCGGTGCCGACCTACGTCGCCGCCGGCTCGTTCGTCGTCCTCCCGGTGGTGGACGCGCTCTCGTCGCCCGACCCGGGCGCGCCCATCGGCGAGCTGCAGGCCTCCTACGACCGGACGGCTGCGGTGCTGGCCGCGTCGCCCACCCCCGGAGTGCTGGTTGTCCCGCGGCCTGGGTGAGCCGACCGAGCGGCTCCCGCACCTGCCCGCGCTCGATGGCCTGCGCGGGCTGGCGGTCGCGCTCGTGGTCGCGTTCCACCTCGACCTGATCGCCGGGGGCTGGCTCGGCGTCGACGTGTTCTTCGTGCTGTCGGGCTTCCTCATCACCCGCCTCCTGCTCCACGAGCGCGATGCCACGGGCCGCACCGACCTGCTCGAGTTCTGGCGGCGTCGGGCGCGGCGGCTCCTGCCCGCGCTGGTGGCCGTGCTGGCCGGCGTGGCCGCCTACGCCGCCTGGTACCCCGAGCCGGTGCTGCTCCCGGCCGACCTGCCCGGTCAGTTCCTGGCCACCGTCGCCTACGTGGCCAACTGGTTCCAGGTCGCCGGCGGGGCGGGCTACTGGGACCAGTTCGCCGCGCCCTCACCGCTCCAGCACATGTGGTCGCTGGCGATCGAGGAGCAGTTCTACCTGGTGTTCCCCCTGCTCGCGGTGGGGGTCCTCGCCCTCCTGCGCGGCCGGCGGGCCGGGTTCGCGATCGTGCTCGCCGTCGGCGCGCTCGGCTCGTGGGGGCTCGCCCTCGAGCGCCTCTCGGCGGGCACGCCGTTCGACCGCGTCTACCTCGGGACCGACACCCGCATCGGGGCCATCTTCTGCGGGGCGGTCGCCGGTGCGCTCAGCGTCCACCCCCCGACCGCCGCCCGCCTCGCCCGGGCGGCGAGGCCGCTCGGCGTGCCGGCCCTCGCGGCGGTCGGGGCCCTCGGCGTCGTGCTCGACGGCGCGGTCGCCTGGTCGGCGCCCCGGTGGGCGCTGCTCCCGCTCCTCGAGGTGTGCGTGGCGGTGGTCCTCCTCGCGGCCACCTCCGTCGAGCGCCCGGCGGCGAGCTCTCGCCTGCTCGGGGTGGCGCCGCTCGTCTGGCTCGGCGGCATCTCCTACGGCCTCTACCTCTGGCACATCCCGGTGGTGCTCACCGCCGAGCGGGCCCTGCGCGACGAGCCACGGTGGATGGTGGTCACGGTGGCCACCGCGGTGAGCGTCGGCATCGCCCAGCTCTCCGCCGTCGTGCTCGAGCGCCCGATCCGGCGACGCGGCCTCGCCGCCGCGCCACGGTTCACCATCGTCATCGGCTCGGTGCTCGTGCTGTTCGCCTCCTACGCCGTGGTCACCGATGCGACGAAGCCGGCGCGCCGCCTCGAGCGAGACCGGACCGCCGGCGAGGCCGAGGTGGAGGTGGCGGCGATCGACCCGACCGAGTCGGGCCCTGCCCTCGATGGTGAGGCCGTCCTCCCGCTCGACCGGCCGAGCGATCGGCCGCCGCGCGTGCTGCTGCTCGGCGACTCGCTGGCCCGCGACATCGGGCCGAGCTTCGCCGCGGTGGCCACCGAGCGGGGCATGGCGCCGAGCCAGGCCAGCTTCGTCGGCTGCGGCGACGGAGGCGCCGACGAGGACGACGACCTCTTCAACGACGCCGACTTCGTGGCCCGGTGCGATGCGTGGCGCGCCACCTTCCCGACGATCCTCCAGGAGGCGCAGCCCGACGTGGTGGTGCTCCTGCGGGCTTCCGCCCGACGGACGATCCCCGGCTCCGACGTGGTGCACGACCGCTGCGAGCCCGAGTGGCTCGGCTGGTACCGCGACGAGATGGCGCGCGAGGTGCGCGAGCTCGGCGCCGAGGGGTCGGCGGTCGCCGTCGCCACCCGCCCCTACAACCGCTTCGGCGATGTCATCGACGAGCAGAACGATCGCGAGGTCGACTGCATGAACGCCGTGCTGCGCGAGGTGGTGGACGCGGACCCGAGCGCCGTCCTGCTGCCCATCAACGAGTGGGTGTGCCCCACGAAGGACGCGTGCCGTCGGAAGCAGGACGGGATCGTCCTGCGCGAGGACGGGCTGCACTTCCGCGGCGCGGGTGGCGAGATCGCCGTCGGGTGGATGCTCGACGAGCTCTACGGCACCTGAGCGCGGGTGGCGTCGAGGCTCGCCAGCAGGTGGCGGCTCGCGCCCTGGAGGCCCACCGCGGTGGGGCGGTGCTCGTAGGGCTGGAGCAGCTCGCACGCCCGATCGACGTAGCGGCGGGCGACGTCGATCGAGAGGTCGATCCCGTCGCTCGAGCGCACCAGGACGCGGGCCCGCTCCCAGCGCTCGCCCTCGAGGGGGCCGCCGAGGAGCGTGCGGAGCTCGTCGCCCTCGGGACCGGCCAGGGCGAGCAGGGTGGGCAGGTTGTAGGCGCCCTCGACGAGGTCGTGGCCCGCCGGCTTGCCGAGCTGCTCGTCGGTGGCGACCACGTCGAGGATGTCGTCGACGATCTGGAACGCCATCCCGTACGCCAGGCCGAAGTCGGTGAGGCGGTCGATGTCGGCGCGGGGGAGCTCGGCGACGATGCCGCCGATGCGGCACGCCGTCGACAGGAGCGACGCCGTCTTGCCCTCGATCGCCCGCAGGTACGCGTCCTCGGTGCGGGTCACGTCGTAGGCGTCGTCGAGCTCGATCACCTCGCCCTCGCAGAGGCGGCCGATGGTGGCGGCGAGCAGGCCGGCGACCTCGGTGCCGAGGGAGGCGGCGATCTCGGAGGCCTTGGCGAGGAGGAAGTCGCCGGCGAGGATGGCGCGCAGGTTGCCCCAGCGGGCGTTGACGCTGTCGATGCCCCGGCGGGTCTCGGCCTCGTCGATCACGTCGTCGTGGAGCAGCGAGCCGAGGTGCACCAGCTCCACCGACACGCCGCCGCGGACGACGTCGAGCGCGGCCGGGCCCTCGTGGCCCTCGGCGATGCCGCCGGCGGCGATGGCGAAGAGCGGCCGGACCCGCTTGCCACCGGCGCCCAGCAGGTGCCCCGCCATCTCGGTCATCGCGGCCGTGGGCGCCTCGACGGCCTTGCGCAGCTCCTCCTCGACGCGCTCGCGGTCGGCGTCGGCGTGGGGGAGCGCCAGCAGCGGGTTCGGGGCCATCCCGGCAGGCTACGGGCAGGGGTGGGCGACGGCTCAACCCGGGCGGGCGCCCGCCCAGGTCCCGTAGGCTGCCGAGGCATGGAGCGGGGAGGGGCGGAGGCGTTCGACGTCTTCGTGAGCTACACGCACGCGGACGTCGAGGCGGTGGAGGCGCTGCACGCCGCCCTGGAGGCGCAGGGGCTGCGCGTCTTCCGCGACCACGACCAGATCGCCACGTTCGAGAGCATCAGCCGCCGGCTCGAGCAGGGCCTGGCGCGCTCCAAGGTCCTGCTCGCCTACTACTCCGAGCGGTACCCGACGCGGCGGCCGTGCCAGTGGGAGCTCACGAACGCGTTCATCGCCGCCGAGGCGCTCGGCGAGGCGAACGACCGCATCCTCGTGGTCAACCCGGTCGCCACCGTCGATCACGTGGCGCCCGTCCGCCTCCGAGACCAGCTCTTCCCGGCGGGCGACCCCGAGGCCATCGCCGCCCACGTCGCCCGCCACGTGGCGGCCATCGACGGCCCCCTCGGCGAGCAGGTGGTCCGCACGCCGCCGATGCACGGCCGGGCCCTGCTCGGCTCGGATCGCTTCACCGACCGGTACGCCACCATGTGGGCGATCTACGAGGCGCTCCACGGCGACGACGTGCCGATCGTGGCGGGTCGGGTGGCCAGCCGGCCTGCGGTCGTCTGCGGCCAGGGCGGCCAGGGCAAGTCGCTGGTGGCCGAGGAGTACGCCCTGCGCTTCGGCGGGCTGTACCCGGGCGGGGTGCTGTGGCTCCGCGCGCTCGGCGACCAGATCAGCGGATCGGCCACCGCGTCCGACCTCGCCGTGCAGGTGGCCGCCTACGGCGCGCTGGCGGCCGAGGTGCTGCCCGACGAGGCGGTCGCGGGCCTCTCCGCCGACGACCTCCGCGCCCACCTCCTGGCCGAGATCGCCGGGCGGGGCCCGTCGCTGTGGGTGATCGACGACCTCGCGTCGGGCCTCGACGACGCCGCGTTCCGGAGCTGGCTCCCGGTCGCGCCCGACGCGCACGTCCTGATCACGACCCGGGGCCGCTACGACAAGGGCAGCCGCATCGACCTCGACGTCCTCGAGGGGCCCGACGCGGTGGCGCTGCTCACCGCCCAGGTGCCGCCCGTGGGCGACGGGGAGGAGCAGGCCGCCGCAGCGGTCGCCTCGATGCTCGGCGGCCACCCGCTCGCCCTCGACGTGGCCGGCACCGCCATCCGCTACGAGGGCTCGACGCCCTACCGCACGCTGCAGCGGCGCATCCAGGAGTCCGAGACGGTCGTCGACGTGCTCGAGCACACGGGCGTCGAGCTGCCCAACGGGCACCAGCCGAGCATCATCGCCACGATCGGCGGGGCGCTCGACCGCCTCGAGGGCGACGGGCTCACCGTCCTCGAGCTGGCCTCGGTGCTCGCCGCCGACGTGCCGATCCCGGTGGAGCTGCTCCGCCCCCAGGATGCGGCGGTGTGGGGCACGGAGGTCGCAGGCGAGATCCAGGGACGGTCGCGGGCCGGGCTCGTCGAGGTCGAGCGCCACGGGCTCATCACGCGCACCGACGACGGCTCGTGGCGGATCCACCGCCTGGTGGCGCAGGTGCTGGGGCACCGCCACCCCGAGCGGAGGCCATCGCTGCGTGCGGCGCTGCGCACGCACCTGCTCGACCTGCTCCCGCCCCCGAGCGATCCGGTGGCGCGCCGCGAGGCCGGTCCGCTCGTCGACCACGGTCGGGCGCTCCTGCAGCACGAGGACGAGGCGGCCGTGGGCCCGCTGGCCGTCTGGCTCGGCGGCTACGAGCTCCGGTGGGGC
The DNA here is from genome assembly GCA_041394165.1 of Acidimicrobiales bacterium. Classification (GTDB taxonomy): domain Bacteria; phylum Actinomycetota; class Acidimicrobiia; order Acidimicrobiales; family Iamiaceae; genus Aquihabitans. The sequence goes on along the minus strand of JAWKIT010000003.1, from coordinate 365,806 downwards.
GATCCCGTGCAGGCGACCGTCCTGGCGGAGCGAGGCCTGCTCGCGGCCGAGTCCACCGACGACGGAAGCCGGGCGGCGACCGAGTCGCTCCTCGAGGCCGCGTCGACCGTCGTGCACGTCCTGCGGGTCGCGGGCCGCTCCGACGAGGCCTGCGCGATCGGCGAGCGCCTCGCCGAGCGCGGCATCGCCGAGCTCGGCGGCGACGACCTCCGGGTCCTGCGCCTGCAGCACAACCTGGCGGCCGCCCTCACCACCGCCTGGCGCACCGATGAGGGCGTGCCCCTGCAGCTGCACGTCGCCGAGCGCTTCCGCGAGCTGCTCGGCGAGGACGACCCCGACACGCTCTGGGCGCTGTCGAACCACGCCATCGACCTCTCCGAGGCCGGCGACCTGCGAGGCGCGGCCGAGCTGGCGGAGCAGGTCCTCGTGGACCGGGTGCGGGTCCTCGGCCCCGAGCACCCGAGCACCCTGACGTCCATGAGCAACCTCGCCTGCGATTGGGCGGAGCTCGGGCGCTTCGCCGAGGCCTTCGAGCTGAGCGAGAAGGTCGTGGCCGCGCGCGAGCGGATCCTCGGCCCCGACCACCTCGAGACCCTCCAGGCCCGCGCCAACCTGGCCAGCCGGTACCTCGACCTCGGCGACGTGCGCAGCGCCCACGCCATCCGCGTGGAGGTGGCCGAGGCGCGCGAGCGCCTCGTGGGCCCCGACCACCCCGACACGTTGGCGATGCGCATGGCCGTGGCCGAGTCGCTCGAGGACCTCGGCGATCCGGCCGCGTCCGACGAGATCGCCGCCGACGTCCACCGGCGGCGCCGGGAGCGCCTCGGCGAGGACCACCCGTCCACGCTGGTCTCGCTGGCCGACCTGGGGTCGCGGCTGCGCCGGCGGGGGCGCCGGGTGGAGAGCCGGGCGATCGAGGAGGAGGTCATCGAGCGACGCGAGCGGGTGCTCGGCCCGAACGACCCGGCCACGCTCACGGCGCGGATGAACCTGGCGGTGAGCATGCAGGACGATGGCGAGCTGGACGCCGCCATCGCCCGCTACCGCGAGGTGCTGACGATCCGGCTGGCCCGGCTCGGCGCCGATCACCCCGACACGCTCTGGGTCGCGTCGAACCTGGCGGCCGCCCTCTTCGAGGCGGGCGACCTGGCCCAGGCCGAGCAGCTGGCGCGGTCGACCCTCGAGTCGAGGCGCCGGCTGATCGGGCCCGAGCACCTCGAGACGCTGCGCACGGCGAACCTCCTGGGCGACGTGCTCCAGCAGCTGGGCGAGCGCGAGGAGGCGGCCGAGCTCGGCCTCGTGGTCGTCGCCGGTCGGGCGGCGCGCCTCGGCCCCACGCACCCGGCGACCCTCGCCGCCCGCGCCACGACGGCGCAGCGCCTGTGGGACCTCGACCGCGGGGCCGAGGCCCGGCACCTGCGCGAGGAGCAGCTCGCCCTCGTCGTCGACCGGTTCGGGCCCGAGTCCCCCGAGGCCCTCGACGCGCTCGTGGGCGCGGCGCTCGTCCTCGTCGACGACGACGACGTGGCCCGGGCGCGGGAGCGGGCGGAGGCCGCCTTCCGCCTCCACGGCTCCTCGGGCGACGACCGGGCGGACCTCGGCCACGTGATCGGGGTGTGGAACGGCGTGCTCGCCGACCTGGTGGGCGATCGCGAGGCGGCCCTCCGCTGGTTCGACGACCACCTCGACGCGCTCGCCGCCGTCCGCGAGCCCGACGACTCGCTCGTCGGGCTCGGGCGCCGGGTGCAGGAGCGGCTCGGCGGCGACCCCGTCGTCCGGGCGCTCGCGCCGATGCCTCCGGCCCCGCCGTCGCCGGGCTCGATCCCGCCGCCTCCGCCGCCACCGCGGACGGCACCGCCGGTGGTCGAGCTGGTGGAGGTGGCGCCCATGGCACGGCGCGGCGGACTGCCCGTCGGGGAGGATCGGTCGGCGGCGATCGCGGCGGCCGGCGAGGGCACGGGGCCGCTCCTCGAGCAGGTGCTCTGGCTCGAGCGCGCTCGGGTCGACGGCACGCTCGGCCGCCGTCGCCGCGAGGTCGACCAGCTGGTCAAGGCCATCGCCAAGCAGCTCGGCAAGCGCCACGCCCTCGCGCTGCACGTCCGCTTCCTCGCCGCCGAGGCCGAGGTCGCCGCCGGCCATCCGGCCACGGCCGCCTCGGAGTTCAAGCGGGTCGGGCGCGATGCGGCCAAGGCGCTCGGGGAGGCCGATCTCCTCGTGGGCGAGGCGCTGTGGCGCCAGGCGGAGCTGGAGCACGACGCCGGGCGGGACTCCCTGGCCATCCCGCCCGGGGAGCGGGCCGTCGCCGCCCTCGCCGCCGCGCTCGGCGGCGACCACCCCCGGACGGTCGCGGCGCGCGCCGCGGTGGCGGCCTGGCGCGACGGGCGAACGCGCCGGTGACCGAGCCGGCGTCCGTGGGGCGATCCCCTCAGGAGGGGCCGATCTCTGCCGACGGCGTTGTCGGGGGTGGGCGGTACACTCGGCCCTCGAGTCCACGCTGATACGGAGGCAGGACGTTGTTCGAGCGCTTCACAGACCGAGCCCGCCGAGTGGTGGTGCTGGCGCAGGAGGAGGCACGCCTCCTCAACCACAACTACATCGGCACCGAGCACATCCTGCTGGGCCTCATCCGCGAGGGCGAGGGCGTCGCCGCCCAGGTGCTCGTGAAGCTCGGCGCCGACCTCAGCCGGGTGCGCCAGCAGGTCATCCAGCTGCTCTCGGGCTACAGCGGCTCGGGCGCCCAGGGCGGCGCCGCCGGGGCCGGCGACAAGGCCGGGGCCACCGCCGGCGGGGCCGGGGGCGACACGCCGTCGGGCTCGCTCGTGCTCGACCAGTTCGGTCGCAACCTCACCCAGCTGGCCAAGGACAAGAAGCTCGACCCGGTCATCGGCCGTGCCCGCGAGACCGAGCGGGTCATGCAGGTGCTCAGCCGCCGCACCAAGAACAACCCGGTGCTGATCGGCGAGCCGGGCGTGGGCAAGACGGCGATCGTCGAGGGCCTCGCCCAGGCGATCGCGGCCGACAACGTCCCCGAGACGCTGCACAACAAGCAGCTCTACACGCTCGACCTCGGCGCCCTCGTCGCCGGCTCGCGCTACCGGGGCGACTTCGAGGAGCGCCTCAAGAAGGTGCTCAAGGAGATCCGCACCCGCGGCGACATCATCCTGTTCATCGACGAGATCCACACGCTGGTGGGCGCCGGTGCGGCCGAGGGCGCCATCGACGCGGCGTCGATCCTCAAGCCCATGCTGGCCCGAGGCGAGCTGCAGACCATCGGCGCCACCACGCTCGACGAGTACCGCAAGCACCTCGAGAAGGACGCCGCCCTCGAGCGCCGGTTCCAGCCGGTCAAGGTGGAGGAGCCCACCGTGGCCCACACCATCGAGATCCTGAAGGGCCTGCGCGACCGCTACGAGCAGCACCACCGGGTCACCATCACCGACCAGGCGCTCGTGGCCGCGGCCAACCTCGCCGACCGCTACATCTCCGATCGCCACCTCCCCGACAAGGCCATCGACCTCATCGACGAGGCCGGCTCGCGCCTGCGCATCAAGCGCATGGAGACGCCGCCGGACTACAAGGAGCTCGAGAACCAGATCGCCCAGGTCGTCCAGCAGAAGAAGGAGGCGGTCGAGGCCCAGAACTTCGAGGAGGCCGGCCGCCTGCGCGACCGCGAGAAGGAGCTCCTCGCCGAGAAGGACGCCAAGGAGGCCGAGATCAAGGCCTCCGGCGTGGACCTCTTCGACGAGGTGGACGAGGAGTCGATCGCCGAGGTGCTGTCGCTGTGGACGGGCATCCCCGTCTACAAGCTCACCGAGGAGGAGACCGCCAAGCTCCTGCGCATGGAGGACGAGCTCCACAAGCGGGTCATCGGCCAGGAGCAGGCCATCAAGTCGGTCTCCCAGGCCATCCGCCGCACCCGGGCCGGCCTGAAGGACCCGAAGCGCCCGAGCGGGTCGTTCATCTTCCTGGGGCCCTCCGGCGTCGGCAAGACCGAGCTGGCCAAGACCCTCGCCGAGTTCCTCTTCGGCGACGAGCAGTCGATGATCAGCCTCGACATGTCGGAGTACATGGAGAAGCACACGGTCAGCCGCCTGGTGGGCTCGCCCCGGCTACGTGGGCTACGAGGAGGGCGGCCAGCTCACCGAGGCCGTGCGCCGCAAGCCGTTCTCCGTGGTGCTCTTCGACGAGATCGAGAAGGCCCATCCCGACGTCTTCAACACGCTGCTGCAGATCCTCGAGGAGGGCCGGCTCACCGACAGCCAGGGCCGCTCGGTGGACTTCCGCAACACCGTGCTGATCATGACCTCGAACCTGGGCACCCAGGACCTCCGCAAGGCCAACGTGGGCTTCGGCAAGGCCGACGAGGCCATCTCCTACGAGAAGATGAAGGAGAAGGTCAACGACGCCCTGAAGGCCCACTTCCGGCCGGAGTTCCTCAACCGCATCGACGAGACGATCGTGTTCCACGAGCTGTCGAAGCAGGAGGTCACGACGATCGTCGACCTCATGATCAAGCGGACCAGCGTGCAGCTCGAGGCGCAGGGCATCGGCATCGAGCTCACCGACGCCGCCAAGGACTACCTGGTGGAGAAGGGCTACGACCCCACGATGGGCGCTCGCCCGCTGCGTCGGGCCATCCAGCGCTTCGTCGAGGATCCGCTGTCTGAGCGCCTGCTCTACAAGCAGTTCCGCGCCGGCGAGATCGTCATCGTCGACGTCGGCACCGACGAGTCGGGCGACCGGGCCATCGTGTTCCGGGCGGTCGAGGGCTTCGAGCCCCCGCCCACGCCCGAGCTGGCCGAGGCCGGCCCCGCCACCGACTGATCCTCCGCCCACCTGGGCGCCGATCGCCACCGAGCCCCGCCTCCGGGCGGGGCTCGGTCGCGTCCGACCCCCTGGTCCGCCGGGCCCGCAGCCTCGCCCCCGGTCCGTTCGGGCCCGGCGGAGGTTCGGGCGATCGTGTGCGCCGGGCGGGAGGGATCGCCCGAAGGTCCGCGGTCGTGGCCGCGTCCGCCGAGCGACGGGACGTGGGACGCGCCAAGGCCCCGCCCGTGGTGGGGGAGGCGGGGCCTTGGTCTGGGTGCGTCCGTTGCGTGCACGTCGGGGGGATGCGCCCGAGCGGGGGGTGGGGCTCGGTGCCGGACGACGAGCGTGAGCTACCCCGTCCGGGCGAGGTCCAGACCCGAACATCCGTTCGCTCTGTCAGACCCCCCGAGTACGGTGGGCCCCATGGCGAAGACCAAGACCCGCTACCGCTGCACCGAGTGCGGCGCCACCGAGCCGAAGTGGACCGGTCGCTGCGCCGGCTGCGAGGCCTGGGGCACGCTGGTCGAGGAGCTGGCCGAGGGGAGCGGGCCGGGCGCGCCCGTCGCCGGGGTGGCGCCCTCGGCGGCACCGGTGCCCATCAGCGAGGTCGATCCCACCGAGTTCATCCCCCGGGCCACCGGCATCGAGGAGCTCGACCGGGTGCTCGGCGGCGGCCTGGTGCCCGGGTCGGTGACCTTGCTCGGCGGTGAGCCGGGCATCGGCAAGTCCACCCTGCTGCTCCAGGCGGCGGCCGAGGTGGCCGCCACGGGCCGCAAGGTGCTCTACCTCTCGGGCGAGGAGTCGGCCCAGCAGATCCGGTTGCGCGCCGAGCGGCTCGGGGCGCTGCACCCGCTGCTGTACCTGGCGTCGGAGATCGCCCTGCCCCAGGTGGTGGGCGCGCTCGACGCCGTCGGGGCCGACCTGGTGATCGTCGACTCGATCCAGACCCTGCTCCACCCCGACCTGGCCTCCACCCCCGGGTCGGTGGCCCAGGTGCGCGAGTGCAGCCACCGCCTGGCCGGCGAGGCCAAGCGCCGGGGGTGCGCGATGGTGCTCGTGGGCCACGTGACGAAGGAGGGCGCCCTCGCCGGCCCGCGCGTGCTCGAGCACCTGGTCGACACGGTGCTGTCGTTCGAGGGCGATCGCCACCACGCCCTGCGCCTGCTGCGGGTGGTCAAGCACCGCTTCGGCTCCACCCAGGAGCTCGGGCTGTTCGAGATGACCGACCGCGGCCTCGCCGGCGTGCCCGACCCGTCGCACCTGTTCCTGGGCGATCGGCGCAAGGGCATCGCCGGCTCGTGCGTCGTGCCCACCCTCGAGGGCAACCGACCGCTGCTCGTCGAGCTCCAAGTGCTCACGGCCAAGTCGTTCCTGCCCTCGCCCCGTCGCTCGGCGCAGGGCATCGACAACGGTCGCCTGGCGCTGCTGATCGCCGTGCTCCAGCAGCGCGTCGGCCTGCCGATGCACGACCTCGACGTCTACGCCCTCGCCGTCGGCGGGGTGAAGATCGCCGAGCCCGGGGTCGACCTCGGCCTCGGGCTCGCCGCGGTCTCCTCGATCGTGTCCCAGCCGCTGCCCCACGACCTCGTGGCCATCGGCGAGGTCGGCCTCGGCGGCGAGCTGCGCCAGGTGGCCCACACCGAGCGCCGCCTGGCCGAAGCGGCCCGCCTGGGCTTCCACCGGGCGGTCGTGCCCTTCTCCGCACCGGAGCCACCGGCGGGCATCCACCCCATCCGGGTCGGCACCCTCGTCGACGCCGTCGATCGCCTCGGCATGCTGCCCGAGCAGGGCGGCGGCCCCGCCCGGCCCCCGCGCCTGCGCCCGGCGTGAGGGGCACCACCCCACCGGGGACCGCCGAGATCGTCCGATAGCCTCCCTCCATGCCTGCCCGCTATCCCGCCGAGCTGCGGACCCTGCTCGGCCAGATCGCGCCCGGCAAGCCGCTGCGCGACGGCATCGACCGGATCCTCCAGGCGGGCATGGGCGGCCTGGTGGTCATCGGCGACGGGCCCGCGGTGCTCAACATCTGCTCGGGCGGCTTCCTGCTCGACGCGGCCTTCAGCCCCCAGCGCCTCTCCGAGCTGGCCAAGATGGACGGTGCCCTGATCCTGGCGGCCGACGGCAGCCGCATCGCCCGGGCCAACGTCCACCTGGTGCCCGACAGCAGCGTCCACACCTCCGAGACCGGCACCCGCCACCGCACCGCCGAGCGGGTCGCCCGGTCGCTCAACGTGGCCGTCATCACCATCTCCCACCGCATGAACACGATCACCGTGTTCGTGGGCGACCACCGCCACGAGGTGGAGCCCACCCCCCGCCTGTTCAACCGGGCCAACCAGGCGGTGTCCACCCTCGAGCGCTACCGCACCCGCCTCGACGTCGATGCCGCGGCGCTGTCCACCCTCGAGATCGAGGACCTGGTCACCATCCGCGACGTCATCAACGTCGTGCAGGTCCTCGAGGGGATGGACCGCATCGCCGATGAGGTCGAGGGCTACATCGTCGAGCTGGGCGACGAGGGCCGGCTCGTGCGCCTGCAGCTCGTGGAGCTCATCGGCGGCGTGGCCCAGGAGCGGCGCGACATCGTGCGCGACTACCGCGGCGACGACAAGACCACCCCGCTCGACACGGTGCTCGACGGGCTCGCCGCGCTCACCACCGACGACCTCATCGATCCTGCCGAGGTCGCCCACGCCCTGCGGCTGCCCACCACCGCGCTCGACGCCGCCGTCGCGCCACGTGGCTACCGCATGCTGTCGCGCATCCCGCGCCTGCCCGACCAGATCATCCAGAACATCGTGGGGCGCTTCGGCAACCTCCAGCGCATCATGCGCGCCACGATCGACGACCTCGAAGACGTCGAGGGGGTCGGCGAGATGCGGGCCCAGGCCATCAAGGACGGCCTCAGCCGCCTCGCCGAGACGGCGATCCTCGACCGCTACTGAGCGGTCGGCTCAGACCGGATCGGCCGGGCCGGCGGCGCCCACCAGCGCGCCGTGCAGCGACGTGCCGCACCCCGTGAGGGCCAGGCGCTCGTCCTCGGCGCGCAACCGGGCCGCCGTGGGCGCGTCGAGCGCGATGCCGACCAGCGCGATCGGCAGGGCCGCGAGGTAGGGCAGCGGGCTGCCGGTCAGGATCGCCAGGACGAAGCCCGCCATCGCCGGCCCCTCGCAGAGGGCGAGGCGCACCAGGAAGCGGACCCGGTAGGCGGCGACGAGCTCGGCGGTCGGCGCGCAGGCGAGGGTGGCCCGCCAGGTGCGCCCGCCGGCCACCCCGGCGAGCGCCAGCCCGGCCGCGGCGATGGCGGCGGGGATGGTCGGGATGGCGCCGTCGCCGCTCGTCCCGGCCGTGACGAACAGGGTCACGGCCGCGATCAGCACCAGCCCGGTGGCGAAGCTCACCGACAGGATCCGCAGGGGCACGACGGGCGCCTGCTCGCCGGGGCCGCCGGCTCGGCGCAGCGCCAGCTGCGGGGCCACCGCCCCGAGGGCGATGTCGCGGGGTCGGCCCCAGCCCGGATCGTCCGCCACCGTGGTCGGCCGCGCCTCCGGCCCGCTCAGCGGGCCCGGCGCTCGAGCTCGTCGCGGTTGGTGATGCGGTAGCGCCGGTCCTGCTGCTCGATCCAGCGCAGGCGCACGAAGCTGGCGATGGCCTTGTTGACCCGCTCGCGCGAGGCGCCGACCATCCCGGCCAGCTCCTCCTGGGTGATCGGGAGGGCGAACTCGTCGTGCTCGCCCGCCAGCTCCAGGAGCCGCTTCGCGGTGCGGCCGGTGACGTCGAGGAAGACCGAGTCGGCCAGCGCGGCATCGGTGTTGCGCAGGCGCCCGGCGAGCAGGCGCACGACGCCCCACAGCAGGGTGGGGCGCGACTCGTAGACGGCCTTCAGCGGGGCGTAGGGCAGCACCACCAGCTCGGACGGCTCGAGGGCGCGGGCCTCGGCCGAGCGGCCGAGGCCGTCGAAGAGGCCCATCTCGCCGAACACGTCGCCGCGCTCCATGAGCGCCACCATCGACTCCCGGCCGTCGATCGACCGCTTGGCGATGGCGATGCGACCGGAGGCCACGACGCACAGCGAATCGGGCTCGTCGCCCTCGGCGAAGACCACGTCGCCGCGCAGGTAGCGGTGGGTCTCCGCCGACGCCGCGACCCGCGCCATCTCGTCGTCGTCGAGCTCGTCGAGCAGTTGGACGTCTTGGAGCAGGTCGATGTCAACCACCGCGGCATCGTACCGAGTCGTGACCTGCGCCACGCCACGCGCCGTGCCGTAGCCTCGGCGCCCGTGCCCGAGGACCCCGCCACCGATCCGTCGCCCGTGTGGGCGATCGTCGTCGCCGCGGGCACCGGCAGCCGCTTCGGCGGCGCGAAGCAGTACGCCCCGCTGGCCGGGCGACGGGTGGTCGACTGGTCGATCGACGCCGCTCGCTCGGTGGCCGACGGCGTGGTCCTCGTGGTGCCGCCCGACGCCGCCGACGACGACGAGCCGGCGGTCGACGCCGTGGTCGCCGGCGGGGCCACCCGCTCCGAATCGGTCCGCAACGGGCTCGCCGCGGTGCCCGACGCCGCCGCCGTCGTGCTCGTCCACGACGGCGCCCGACCGCTCGCCGGCCACGGCCTGTTCCGCGCCGTGGTCGACGCGGTGCTGGCCGGTGCCGACGCGGCGGTGCCGGTGGTGCCCGTGGTCGACACGGTGACCGATGCGCACGGCGAGCCGGTCGACCGTGAGGCCCTGCGCGCCGTGCAGACCCCCCAGGGGTTCCGGGCGGCCGCCCTGCGCCGCGTCCACGCCGGCCGACCCGATGCCACCGATGACGCTTCGCTCGTGGTGGCGGCGGGTGGCAGGCTGCGCCACGTGCACGGCGAGCGCTGGAACCTGAAGATCACCGAGCCCGACGACCTGCTGGTCGCCGAGGCCGTCGTGGGCGCCCGCTGATGCAGGTGCGGGTCGGCCAGGGCTTCGACGTGCACCCCTTCGTCGACGACGCCGCTCGTCCGCTGGTCCTCGGTGGGGTGGCGTTCCCGAGCGAGCGGGCGCTGCGCGGCCACAGCGACGCCGACGTCATCGCCCACGCCTGCGCCGACGCGCTCCTCGGTGCCGCCGGGCTCGGCGACATCGGCCAGCACTTCCCCGACACCGACGAGCGCTGGGCCGGGGCCGACAGCATCGCCCTGCTCGCCGAGGTGGCCCGCATGGTCCGCGCGGCGGGGTGGGAGCCGGGCAACGTCGACGCGTCCGTGGTGACCGACCATCCGAAGATCGCTCCGGCGAGGGACCAGATGCAGCAACGACTCGCCGACGCCGTCGGCGCTCCCGTGACCGTCAAGGGCCGTCGACCCGAGGGCCTGGGCACCCTCGGTCGGGGCGAGGGCGTGGCCTGCTGGGCCGTGGCCGTGGTGACGAAGCCGTGACGCCGCCGTCGGGAGGTCGCAGCGGCGGGGGCGGTGGCGGCCGAGGCCGCGGCGCGCCCAAGGGCGGTGGTGGGCGCGGGGGCGCCTCGCGCTCGGGCGGTCGGAGCGGGCCGCCGCCGAAGGGCAAGCGGCCCTCGTCTCGAGGCCGCGACCCGCTGGCGATGGGACCGCAGGCCCGAGCCCCGCAGCGCAAGGCCACCACGGGCCTCGGCGGGGAGCAGGTCGAGGGTCGCCAGGCGGTGCGCGAGCTCCTCCTGGCCAACCGGCGCGACTGCCGCGAGATCTGGCTGGCGGCCGACCTCGACCGCTCGCCGATCGTCGACGACATCCGCGAGCTCGCCGCGGAGGCCCGGGTCGTCATCAAGGAGGTGGGGCGCAACAAGCTCGACGCCGCCGCCCGCACCGACGCCCCCCAGGGCGTGCTCGCCTTCGCCAAGCCGCTGCCCGAGGCGAGCCTCGAGGAGCTCGTCGTCCGTCGCAAGGGTCGGCCGGCGCCGTTCCTGCTCTGCTCCGACGGCATCACCGACCCCGGCAACCTCGGGGCCCTCCTGCGCTCGGCCGAGTGCGCCGGGGTGACGGGCGTGGTGCTGCCCCAGCACCGGGCCGTGCACGTGACCCCCGCGGTCACCAAGGCGGCGGCCGGTGCCATCGAGCACCTCCCGATGACCACGGTCGGCGGCCTGCCCACCGCCATCTCGACGATGCGCGACGCCGGCATCTGGGTGGTGGGCCTCGACGAGCGGGCCGACAAGGGCTTGTGGGAGCTGGAGATGGGCGACGCACCGGTGGCGCTCGTGCTCGGTGCCGAGGGCCCAGGCCTCAGCCGCCTGGTGCGCGAGCGCTGCGACGAGCTGGTGTCGATCCCGATGCGCGGCCGCGTCGCCAGCCTCAACGTCGGCACCGCGGGCACCCTGGCCGCCTTCGAGATCGCACGCGCCCGCGCCACCGCCCGCCCGTAGCGCCCCCCACCCCGCATCCCCCCGGACGCGCCCCCCCGCCCCCGCCTGCCCCCGGAACTTCTGGCGGGATGGGGCCCGGTTCGGGCGGGGTGGCGCCAGAAGTTCGGGGGGTGGGGGTGGGGCGACGGGGCATGCTGGGGCGGTCATGGCCACCCTGCACGTCCGCGGCGTCTCCCTCTCGTTCGGCGCCGGGCCGGTGCTGGCCGACGTGTCGGTGACGGTCGCGCCCGCGATGCGCATCGGCGTCGTCGGGCCGAACGGGACCGGGAAGTCCACCCTGCTGCGGGTGGTGGCCGGCGAGCTGGCGCCCGACGAGGGCGCGGTCGCCACCGCGCCGCCCGACGCGTCCATCGGGCTGCTGCCCCAGGAGCCCGACCGGCGGGCCGACGAGACGGTGGCGGGGTTCGTCGGCCGCCGCACCGGCGTCGCCACCGCCACCGCCGAGCTCGACGCCGCCACTGCGGCCCTCGCCGCGAGCGAACCGGGCGCCGACGACCGCTACAGCGCCGCGCTCGATCGGTGGCTCGCGCTCGGTGGCCCGGACCTCGACGCCCGCCTCGGCGAGGTGCTCGCCGACCTCGGCCTCGACGGTTCGCTCGCCGGCCAGGCGACGGCCACCCTCTCGGGCGGCCAGGCGGCGCGGGTGTCGCTCGCCGCCACCCTGCTGTCGCGCTTCGACGCCTTCCTGCTCGACGAGCCCACCAACGACCTCGACTTCGACGGCCTCCGGCGCCTGGAGGAGTTCCTCATCGGCCTCGATGCCGCGACGCTCGTGGTCAGCCACGATCGCGCCTTCCTGTCGCGGGTCGTCACCCACGTGCTCGAGCTCGACGAGCACACCCACGCCGCCACCCTCTACGGCGGCGGCTGGGAGGCGTACCTGGCCGACCGGGCGACCGCGCGCCGTCACGCCGAGGAGGACTACGCCACCTACCAGGCCAAGCGCTCCGAGCTGGCGGGTCGGGCCCAGGCCCAGCGGGAGTGGTCGACCCAGGGCATCAAGAAGGCCAAGAAGAGCGGTGAGACCGACAAGTTCATCCGCAACTGGAACAAGGCCAGCTCCGAGAAGGTCGCCGCCAAGGCCCGGGCCACCGAGCGGGCGATGGAGCGCCTGGACGTGGTCGACAAGCCGTGGGAGGGCTGGGAGCTGCGCTTCGACATCGGCACCGCCGAGCGCAGCGGCGACGTGGTGGCGGCGCTCACGGGCGCGGTGGTCGAGCGGGGCACCTACCGGCTCGGACCGGTCGACCTCGAGGTGGCGTGGGCCGACCGGCTCGCCATCGTCGGGCCCAACGGCGCGGGCAAGACCACGCTGATCGAGGCGCTGCTCGGCCGCCTGCCGCTCACCGAGGGCCAGGCCTACCTCGGCCCCGGCGTGGTGGTCGGCGAGCTGGGCCAGCGGCGCGACCGGTTCGCCACCGAGCGCTCGCTGTTCGACGTCGTGACCGAGGCGACCGGCCAGCCCCGGAGCGAGGTGCGGTCGCTGCTGGCCAAGTTCGGCCTCGGCGCGGACCACGTGAGCCGGCCGAGCGAGCAGCTGTCGCCGGGGGAGCGGACCCGCGCCAACCTCGCCCTGTTCATGGCCGAGGGCGTGAACTGCCTGGTGCTCGACGAGCCGACCAACCACCTCGACCTCGTCGCCATCGAGCAGCTGGAGCAGGCGCTCGAGCGGTTCGTGGGCACGGTGCTGCTCGTCTCGCACGATCGGGCGTTCCTCGACCGCTTCCGGGCCCCTCGCACGATCGAGGTGGCCGACGGCCGGGTCCGCGAGGTTCTGGCAGATTCTCCCTGAGCGATGTCGAGATCCGCTCGGCGGCTCCGTCCCCCGGGTGGAGCTGCCCACCGGGGGCGGCCCGAAGCGAGGAGACCCACCATGGCGAAGTACCTGCTGCTCAAGCACTACCGAGGCGGCCCGACCCCGATCTGCGACCTGCCGATCGACGAGTGGGCGCCCGGCGAGTTCGACGACCACGTCCGCTTCATGGGCGAGTTCGCCGCCCGGCTCCAGGCCAGCGGCGAGTTCGTCGACGCCCAGGCGCTGGCCCCCACCGGCACCTTCGTGCGCTCCGGCGATGATGGGGCGCCCATCGTCGACGGCCCCTTCGCCGAGACCAAGGACCTGATCGCCGGGTGGATGGTGATCGACGTCGACACCGAGGCGCGCGCCCACGAGCTGGCCGCCGAGCTGTCGTCGGCGCCCGGGCCCGGCGGCGAGCCGATCCACGAGTGGCTCGAGGTCCGACCCTTCCTCAGCGGCCCGCCCGAGCACGGCGGCGACGACCACACGGCCTGCCTCACCGCCGACTGAGGGTGGACCCCGTCGAGCTCCGCGAGCTCGTCCCCCACGCCATCCGCGTCCTCGTCCGTCGCGGCGCCGACTTCGCGACGGCCGAGGACGCGGTGCAGGAGGCGCTCGTGAAGGCGCTCGCCTGGGGTGACTCGCCGCCCGAGAACCCGACGGCGTGGGTGGTGACGGTGGCGTGGCGGTCGTTCCTCGACCAGGCCCGCTCCACCTCGGCCCGCCGCGACCGTGAGGCCCGCTACGACGCCCGCCCGCCCGCCGGGGACGTGCCGAGCACCGACGACTCGCTCCAGCTCCACTTCCTCTGCGCCAGCCCCGCCCTCACGCCCAGCTCGGCCGTGGCCCTCACGCTCCGGGCCGTGGGCGGGCTCACCACCCGCCAGATCGCCGAGGCGTACCTGGTGCCCGAGGCGACGATGGCCCAGCGCATCAGCCGGGCCAAGCGCACGATCGCCGCCGCCGGCGTGGACCGCCCCGGCGACGTGCGCACGGTGATGCGGGTGCTCTACCTGATCTTCAACGAGGGCTACTCCGGCGACGTCGACCTGGCCGCCGAGGCGATCCGCCTGACCCGCCAGCTCGCCGACCTCGCCGACGATCCCGAGGTGCACGGCCTGCTCGCCCTCATGCTCCTCCACCACGCTCGTCGGGCCTCTCGCACCGACGAGCACGGGGCGATCGTCCCCCTCGCCGCGCAGGACCGCTCCCGCTGGGACACCGAGCGGATCGCGGAGGGGGTGGCGATCCTCCAGGCCGCGCTCGGGCGCGACCAGCTCGGCGAGTACCAGGCCCAGGCCGCCATCGCCGCCCTCCACGCCGACGCCGCCCGGGTGGAGGACACCGACTGGGTGCAGATCGTCGAGTGGTTCGACGAGCTGCTGCGCTTCGCCGACACGCCGATCACCCGCTTGAACCGAGCGGTGGCGGTGGGCCAGGCCGACGGCCCTCGGGCCGGGTTGGCCGCCCTGGCGGAGGTCCCCGACGACGTGCCGCGGTGGACCGCCGTCGCCGCGCACCTCCACGAGCGCGACGGCGACCTCGCGCTCGCAGCCCGCCTCTACGCCGAGGCCGCCGACCGGGCGACGAACCAGGCCGAGCGCGACCACCAGCTCCGCCAGGCGGCTCGGGCCAACCAGCGCCTCTCGGCGGGCTGAGCGACCTACGTTGGCGCCCATGGGCGTCGCCGTGCGGACCGAGGGGCTCACGAAGCGGTACGGGTCGACGGTCGCGCTCGACCACCTCGACCTCGAGATCGAGGAGGGCGAGGTCTTCGGCTACCTCGGGCCCAACGGTGCCGGGAAGTCGACGACCATCGCCCTGCTGCTCGGCCTGATCCGTCCGACGTCGGGCTCGGCGGCGATCTACGGCCTCGACGTGGCGCGCGACGCCGTCGCCCTGCACCGACGGCTCGCCTACGTGCCGAGCGAGTCCGCGCTGTGGCCGTCGCTCACCGGGGAGGAGGCGATGCACCTGCTCGCCGAGCTGCACGGCACGGTGGACGAGGCGTACCGGGACGAGCTGGTCGAGCGGTTCCACCTCGATCCCCGCAAGCGCATCCGGGCCTACAGCCACGGCAACCGCCAGAAGGTGCTGCTCGTGGCCGCCTTCGCCAGCCGCGCCGACCTGCTGCTCCTCGACGAGCCCACCACCGGCCTCGACCCGCTGATGGAGCAGGTCTTCCGCAGCTGCGTCCACGACGCCAAGGCGCGGGGCCAGACGGTGCTGCTGTCGTCGCACATCTTGAGCGAGGTCGAAGCGGTGTGCGACCGGGTCGGGATGCTCCGAGCGGCGAGGCTCATCGAGGTCGGTCGGCTCGGGGACCTGCAGGGGATCGGCGGCCAGCGCGTCCGCGCCGAGCTGCACGGCGCCCCGCCGCGCCTCGACGGGCTGGCCGGGGTGAGCGACGTCACCATCTCGGGCAACGTCGTGGAGTGCGAGGTGACCGGACCGATCGGCCCGCTCCTCGAGGCGCTCGCACCGGCAGGCATCGAGCACCTCGTGACCCGCACGCCGTCGCTCGAGGAGCTGTTCGTGGCCCGCTACGGCGACGGGGCCTGAGGTGGGCGTGCCGTCGCCGGCCGAGCGGGCGATCGCCCGGCGGGCGACGCGCCAGCTCCTCGTGGGCGCGGTGGTCGTGGGCCTGTCCTTCGGCGCATCGGCGGCTGCCGCGGCCACCACCTACGCCTCGACCTTCACGACGGCCGCCTCCCGCGCCCAGATCGCGGCCACGACCGGCGCGGACCGGGGGCTCGCCGTCGTGCTCGGCCCCACCCGCGGCATCGACACGGTCGGCGGCTACACCGTCTACAAGGGCTTCGTCTTCCTGACGACGATCGGGGCGGTGTGGGCGGTGCTCGCCGGCACCCGCCTGCTGCGCGGCGAGGAGGACCACGGGCGCTGGCAGCTGCTCGTGGCCGGCGCCACCCGGCCGGGTCGGGCGACCGCGGCCGCCGCGCTGGCGATCGGGGTGATCGCCGTGGTGGTCACCGTGCTCACCGGCCTGATCGTGGCCGTCGCCGGGCGGAGCCCCGACGTGGGGTTCTCTCCGGGCCAGTCGCTCGCCTACGGCGCCAGCCTCGGGCTGGTGGTGCTGAGCTTCGGCGCGGTCGGCGCCGTCGCCTCGCAGCTCGGCGGCACCCGGCGCACCGCCAACGGCCTGGCCACCGTCGTGGTGGCCGTGGCCTTCGTGCTGCGGATGCTGGCCGACGCCGCCGACGGGCTTCGTTGGCTGCGCTGGGCCACCCCCTTCGGGTGGACCCTGCTCGTCGACCCCTTCGGCCAGCCGGCGTGGGGCCCGCTCCTGCTGGCCGTCGTGGCGTCGGTGGCGCTCGCCGCCCTCGCCGTGGTGCTGGCCGGGCGCCGCGACGTGGGCCGCGGCCTCCTCGCCCGCCACGACGATCGGCCGGCGCGACTCGGCGGCCTGGGCTCCACGATCGGGCTGGCGACGCGACTCGAGGGCCCGACCCTGCTGGCCTGGTGCGCCGGGATCGCCGCCACCGGCCTCCTGTACGGGATGGTGGCGAACCTGGTCACGAGCGACCTGCCCGAGTCGATGACCTCGATGCTCGACCGGATCGGCGCCCGCGGCACCCTGGTCGACCAGTACTTCGGTGTGGTGTTCCTCCTGGTCGCGTGCGTCGCCGCCCTGATCCCGGCCAACCAGATCGGCGCCGCGGCCGACGAGGAGACCAGCGGCCGCATCGTCCGCATCCTCGCCGGGCCGACGGCGAGGGCGCGCTGGCTGGGCGAGCGGCTCGCCCTCGCCGCGGTCGCCACGGTGGTGGCTGCGCTCCTGGCGGCGGTGTGCACGTGGGGTGCCGCCGCCGTCCAGGGCGTCCCCATCGGCCTGGCGACGCTGCTCGGCGCCGGGCTCAACGTGGTGCCGAGCGCGCTGCTCGCCTTGGGGGTCGGCGCGGTGCTGCTCGCGGTGGCGCCCCGGCACGCCGGCGGGATCACCTACGTCGTGGTGCTGCTCTCGGTGGTCCTCGACCTGGTCGCCTCGATGGTCTCGGGCTGGGCGTGGCTCGATCAGCTCTCGATCTTCCACCGCCTCGCGCTCTACCCGTCGGAGCCGGTGTCGGTGGCGTCGACCGTCGGCGTGCTGGTCGCCGCTATGGCCCTCGCCGGGGTCGCCGTCGCCGCCTTCGCCCGTCGCGACCTCCACCCGGCCTGATCCGCCGCGGCGCGTCGCCGCCGGCGCGATCTAGCCTGGCCGGGTCGATGCCGGGCGGCGCCGGGCACCCTGAGTCGTCAGCCCCGCCGCCGGTGTCGGCTCGTCCGAGCTCGCCGCGACTCGCCGAGCGCGTCGAGCAGTCGCTGGACCGCCGGTCGCTTGGCCGCCGGCACCTCGGCCCGGAGCGCCTCGAGGCGAGCGGCGAACGCGGGCGAGCGGACGTGGCGTGCGAGCCGGAGCGCGCTCCGGTGCTCGTCCGCCCGACGAGGCCCCTTCAGCGTCGCTGCCACGAGTGCCGTCTGGATCCGATCGCGGTCGCTCGGCTGGAGGCGAGCCCGGGCGAGGTGGTCCATGACGCTCACCTTGAGGTAGCCCGAGTGGAAGCACCACGGATCCACCTCGAGGAGCACGATGGCCGCCTCGATGCCCATCGGATCGTTCCGGTTCACCGACTGGATCAGCGTGCGGAGGTCCGGTGAGTAGAGCGCGTCGAGCGCCTCCTGGTGCTCGTCGGTCCCGATCGTGGATCGGGCCAGCGCCGCCGCCCGCCGTGCCACCACGTCGTGATCCAGGTAGTCCGCGGTCGTGGTGCACGGGAGGCGCCGCAGGCGGAGCAGCGGGCCATCGGCGAGCGGGTGGCTCACGAACTGCCAGCCGGTGGTCTCGCACCGCCAGTACCGGATCCCGCTGGCGACGAGCTGCTGGTCGGTCCCGTTGCCGACCCCCCGCTCGAACAGGTGGGTCTCGGCGTAGGTTCGGGCGGCCGGGCCGTCGAGCTCCTCCAGCTCCGCGCATCGGCAGGGCACAGCGTCCACCCACGCCAGGCTACGGACCGATCGGCCCGGGCGAGGTCGCCGGTAGCGTGGGGCGATGGCTCGGGGTCGCACGGTGTCGCAGCTCGTGCGCTCCTACGCCGACGGCGAGGTCGGGGGGCGCACACCCGACCAGGTGATCGCCGAGGAGCCGCTCGAGGTCCGCCTCGACGGCACCCGGGTCGCCACCACCATGCGCACGCCGGGCCACGACTACGAGCTGGCGGTCGGGTTCTGCCACGCCGAGGGCCTGCTCGCCGGGGCGCCCGTCACCACGGTCCGCTACTGCGCGACGGGCTCGGCGGCCGACACCCGCTTCAACGTGGTGACCGTCGAGACCGGCGGCCGTGCTCCGGCCCCGACGGCCCGGTTGACCACCACCACCTCGTCGTGCGGGTGGTGCGGCACCGACCAGGTCGACGACGTCGCGGGGCGCCTCGACCCGCTGGGCGCGACCGCCGCCATCGCCCCCGAGGTGCTGGCCTCCATCCCCGACGCCGTCCGCCCGCATCAGGAGCTGTTCGCCGCCACCGGCGGGTCGCACGCCGCGGCCGCGTTCACCGCCGAGGGCGAGGTGGTGCTGGTGCGCGAGGACATCGGCCGGCACAACGCGGTCGACAAGGTGGTCGGCCGGCTCCTGCTCGACGGCCGCCTGCCCGCTGGCGAGCTCGGCCTCTTCGTCAGCGGGCGCACCAGCTTCGAGATCGTGCAGAAGGCGTGGTCGGCGGGCATCGGCACGGTGGTGGCCGTGAGCGCGCCGTCGTCGCTCGCCGTCGAGGCGGCGAGGCGGGCGGGCATCGCCCTGGCCGGCTTCGCCCGCGGCGACCGGCTCAACCTCTACGTGGAGCAGGGCACGAGCTTGGCGGGCGACCAGGGGTAGGCGTCGTCGCCGGTGATGGCGTGCAGCGCCGTCTCCCGGTCGAGCGCCTCGACCACCGACCCGTCGTCGCCGATGATCACGAACCGGTCGAAGCCGCGCAGGAACCAGCGGTCGTGGGTGACCGCCAGCACCGTGCCCTGGAAGCCGTCGAGCGCCGCCTCGAGCGCCTCGGCCGATGGCAGGTCGAGGTTGTCGGTGGGCTCGTCGAGCAGCAGGAGGTTCACCCCCCGCAGCTCGAGGTCGAGCACCTGGAGGCGAGCGCGCTGGCCGCCCGACATCGTCTCGACCGGACGGTCGCCGCACTCGGCGATGGCGTAGCGGCCGAGCGCGGAGAGGGCGGCGTGCTCGTTGAGGTCGTGGCCGGCGAGGACCTGCACCGGGGTGCGGCCGGCCCACCCCTCGACCTCGTCGGTCTGGTGGAACAGGCCGGCCTCGACGCGGGCGCCGAGGCGGAACGCCCCTTCCGCCTCCACCGTCGGGTCGTCGGCGAGGAGGCGCAGGAGGTGGGACTTGCCGGTGCCGTTCGGGCCCAGCACGGCGACGCGGTCGCCGTAGCGGACCTCGAGGTCGAACGGGTCGGTGAGCCCGATCAGCTCCAGGCCCTCGCAGGTGAGCGCGACCTTCCCGCTCTCGGCGCCGGTGAGGCGCATCCGCACGGTGCGGGTGGTGGGCGGGGGTGGGGGCGGCCCGGCGTCGACCCAGCGCTGCCAGCGAGCCTCCATCACCTCGGCCTTGCGGGCGCTCGACTCGGCGTAGCTGGCCCGTTGCTTCATCTCCTTGAACAGGTGGAAGAGGCGGCGCTCCTCGGCGTTCCAGCGGGCGAGGGCGTCGCCGAGCGAGGCGTTGCGGGCCTCGCGGGCGTCCTCGTAGGTGTCCCACCCGCCGGCGTGGGTCCACGCGCCGTTGCCCTCGATGGTGATGACGGCGTCGGCGGCCGCGGCGAGCAGCTCGCGGTCGTGGCTGATCAGCAGGATCGTCTTGCGGCTCTCCTGCAGGCGGTGCTCGAGCCAGCGCTTGGCCGGGATGTCGAGGAAGTTGTCGGGCTCGTCGAGCAGCAGCACGTCGGCGTCGGAGCCGAGCAGGGACTCGAGCACGAGCCGCTTGCGCTGCCCGCCGGACAGCGTGGTCAGCGGCCGGGCGGCGACGTGGTCGAGCCCCTTGCCGAGCACGGCGGTGCAGACGGCGTCCCAGCGCGACTCCTGGTCGTAGCCGCCCGCCTCGCCCCACTCGATGTAGGCGGTCGCGAGGGCGGCGCCGGTGGCCTCGTCGGGCGCGGCGTCGTTGGCGGCCTCGGCCCGGGCCAGCGCCTCGCCCGCGGCACGGATGCGGGTGGGGGCGAAGCGCACGAGCAGCTCGCGCACGGTCGTCGCTCCGTCGTCGCCGGTGCCGATCGCCTGGGGCATGAGGGCGACGACGCCGTCGGCCCGGATCGCCCCGTCGAGCACGGGCACCTCGCCGACGATGGCTCGCAGCAACGTCGACTTGCCCACGCCGTTCGCCCCCACGAGCGCGGCGTGCTGGCCGGCGCGGACCTTGAACGTGACGTCGTCGAACAGCACCGCTCCGCCGGGGTGGCCGCACGACGCGCCGGAGACGTTGATCGCGCCCACGCCGCCATCTTGCTCGGAGCGGCGGTCGGTGACCGCCCGAGTTCGGGATCCCGTCGGATGGGCGACGTCAGCAGTCCACGGCGACGTGGAGCGCCTGGCACGCGTCGGCGAGCCGCGTCGGGTCGAGGGCGCACTGGCGCTCCACGAGGTACGCCTTCGGCACGACGCGAAGGTTGTCGAAGCTCGCCACGCACTCGGTCGGCATCCCGTCGTCCGGCGTCAGCCGCAGTTCGGTGGGGATGTCCCGGATCGTCCGGGTGATGGGCGCAGCGAGCACGCTGTGGAGCACCGGGATCGCCGCGGAACGGGTCATGACGAGGAACGGGCGGCGGCCGACCCCCTCGAGCTCCCCCCACCAGACCTCACCGCGCCGGGGTCCGGTCACCAGGGCTCCTCGGCGATCGCGTCGCGCAGCGATGCTTCGGCCGCAGCTCGCTCGATTTGGGTGGGCGGGGTGCGCAGGTACCCGTCGATGATCGAGCGGTCGTCCCGATCCCGACGACCGAGCTCCACGAGCGCGTCGATGCCAGCGCGAACGGCGGCGGCGCGACTCGAGTACTCGCCCCGCTCGACGAGGGCATCGACCACCGCCATCTGCTCGGAGGTGATCCGGACGGCGATCTGCTGGGTGGTCACCACCGAAGCATACCAAATGGGATGCATCGTGGGATGTGCTACCCGGCGCATCGCTCGGATCTACGGCTGGGTCCGTTCGGCGGGGCAACGGGTAGAACGGGAGCGATGAGCACCACCCCGCCGCCGGTCGACGATCCGGGCGAGCGCGACCTGCGGGTCGGGGCGCCGAAGGCATCGGCCGCCGGCCTCCCCGGGGTGCTCGCCGGCCTGGGTCACGCCCGCCGTCAGCTCGGCGCCTCCCGGTCGGCGAAGACCTTCCTGAAGCTCAACCAGCCCGACGGGTTCGACTGCCCGGGCTGCGCCTGGCCCGACCCGAACCACACGTCGTCGTTCGAGTTCTGCGAGAACGGGATGAAGGCGATCGCCGAGGAGGCGACGGTGCGCCGGGTCGACGCCGCCTTCTTCGCCCGCCACGACGTGGACGACCTGGCCCGGCGCTCCGACTGGTGGCTCGGCCAGCAGGGCCGCCTCACCGAGCCGATGCACCGCGCCGAGGGCGACCGGCACTACCGGCCGATCTCGTGGGACGACGCCTTCGGCGTGGTGGCCGACGCCCTCGCCGCCTCCGGCGACCCCGACCGCGCCGTCTTCTACACGTCCGGGCGCACGAGCAACGAGGCGGCGTTCCTGTACCAGCTGTTCGTGCGCAAGCTCGGGACGAACAACCTCCCCGACTGCTCGAACATGTGCCACGAGTCGAGCGGCGTGGCGCTCACCCAGGCCATCGGGATCGGCAAGGGGAGCGTCACCCTCGACGACGTCCATGAGGCCGAGCTCATCGTGGTCGTCGGCCAGAACCCGGGCACCAACCACCCCCGCATGCTCACCGCTCTCGAGGAGGCCAAGCGGCGAGGCGCGGCGATCGTCGCCGTCAACCCCCTCCCCGAGGCCGGGCTCATCCGGTTCAAGAACCCCCAGCGGCCGACCGGCGTGCTCGGGCGGGGCACCGAGCTGGCCGACGAGTTCGTCCAGGTGAAGGTCGGCGCCGACCTCGCCCTGTTCCAGTGGTGGAACCGGCGGCTCGTCGAGCTCGACGACGAGCGCGGCGGCAACGTGCTCGACCACGCCTTCCTGGCGGAGCGCTGCGAGGGCGCCGACGAGCTCGTCGCCCACCTGCGCGGCCTCGACGCCGACGAGCTGTTGGCCGCCACCGGCGTCGACGCCGGCACGGCCGAGCGAGTCGCGCAGCTGCTGGCCGGCCGCGACCGCATCGTGATCTGCTGGGCGATGGGCATCACCCAGCACCGCCAGGCGGTGCCCACCATCCGCGAGATCGCCAACACCGTGCTGCTGCGCGGCAGCATCGGCCGAACCGGCAGCGGGCTCTGCCCGGTGCGCGGCCACTCCAACGTGCAGGGCGACCGGACGATGGGCATCTACGAGAAGCCCGCGGACGCCTTCCTCGACGCCCTCGCCGCCGAGTTCGGCTTCGCGCCGCCTCGCGAGCCG
Source organism: Acidimicrobiales bacterium (assembly GCA_041394165.1). Lineage (GTDB taxonomy): Bacteria > Actinomycetota > Acidimicrobiia > Acidimicrobiales > Iamiaceae > Aquihabitans. Next base: position 343,273 of record JAWKIT010000003.1, on the reverse strand, counting down.
GGCCTCGACACCGTGGACTCGATCGGCGCGATGGACCGAGGCGAGGTCGACGTGTTCGTCGCCCTCGGCGGCAACTTCCTGGCCGCCGCCCCCGACACCGAGGTCACGGCCCGGGCGCTCGAGGCGCTGCGCCCTCACGGTGCAGGTCTCCACCAAGCTCAACCGATCCCACGTCGTGGGTGGCCGGGCATCGCTGATCCTCCGTGCCTCGGCCGCACCGAAGCGACGTGGTCGGCGGCGTGCCCCAGAGGTCACGGTGGAGGACTCCATGTCGATGGTCCACGCCTCGGTCGGCACCCTCGAGCCGGCGTCGCCGCACCTGCGCAGCGAGGTGGCGATCGTGGCCGGCCTGGCTCGGCGGGTGCTCGGGCCCGACGACGACATCCCGTGGGAGGAGCTGGCGCGGACCACGGCGCCATCCGCGACCGCATCGAGGCCGTCGTCCCGGGCTTCACCGCGTTCAACCAGCGGATCGAGATCCCCGGCGGCTTCGCCCTGCCGCACCCGCCGCGACGCCCGCGAGTTCCGCACGCCCGACGGGCGGGCCCACCTGGCCTGCAACCGCTTCGAGCCCGAGGCGGTGCCGGCCGGGCGGCTGCTCCTCCAGACCATCCGCTCGCACGACCAGTTCAACGACGATCTACGGCCTCGACGATCGCTACCGCCGCATCCACCAGGGCGCCGCGTGCTGTTCGCCCATGCCGACGACCTGCACGAGCTCGGCTTCGTCGACGGCGAGGTGGTCGACGTGGTGAGCGAGTGGCGCGACGAGCCCGACCGCCGCGCCGAACGGTTCCGGCTGGTGGCCTACGACGTCGCCCGGGGCACGTGCGCGGCGTACTTCCCCGAGGCCAACGTCCTCGTGCCGCTCGGCTCGGTGGCCGAGCAGAGCAACACGCCGACGTCCAAGGCGGTCGTGGTGCGCCTCGAGCGGCCGACCGCCTGGCTGGCGGCGGCCGTCTCGCTGGTCAGCCCGGGTGCGGTCCCAGGCGTCAGGTGGCCGATGATCCGCAGCAGGGGGCGATCACGCTCGACCACGGCCGGGCGGCGGGCACAGGCGCCGCCGGCGCGGCCTCGGCCGGGCCGAGGCAGTCGGGGCCGTCGTTGGCGACGGTGAGCGAGCCCCACGCCAGGCCCTTCCACGAGTCGAGCCCGGCCACCTCGGGGAACGCGACGAGGAAGCCGGCGCGACACGCGAACAGCGGTCCGGGGTCCACCGACTCCTCCTGGCCCACGCTCGTGGCGCCGTTCGGGAGGGCGACGCGCTCGTAGTGGACGTGCGGCGTCGACGACGAGCCCGTGGACCCCACCATCCCGAGCACCGTGGTCTCGTCGACCCACTCGCCGGCGTGGTCGATGGCCACGCCCGCCAAGTGGGCGTAGATGGTGCTGCTCCCGAAGCCGTGGTCGGCACGCACCACGTTGCCGAACCCGGACCCGCCGGGCTTGCCGGTGATGTCGGTCGCGAAGCCGGCGCCCGCGGCGTAGACCGGTGTGCCCGTGGGGGCGATGAAGTCGATGGCCCAGCGATCGTGGTGGCCGGCGCACTCGTAGCCGTGGGCGGACCCGTGCAGGTCGAACGTGCAGCCGACCTTCACCTCGCTGCCGTCGAGCGAGGTGCGCAACGGCACCCACACCGGCGGGCCGTAGACGCCGGGGCCGGCCGTCCGGTCGATCGGGCGCACGCCGGCGATGCCGACGGCAGGGTCGACCGGGTCCGCCGAGGTCGTCGGCGGGGAGGCGAGCGTGGCGATCAGGAGGGCGGTGACCAGCGCGAGGCGGCGGCGGCGGGCGAGGGCGGATCTCCGGGACTCCAGGTCTCGGGAGGCGTCCGGGGGAGGCTAGATCGTGCGCTCAGGGGCGGGGGAGCTCGAGCAGGACACCATCCTCACCCTCCGCGAGGGTTCGGATGTCGAGCTCGTTCGCCACCTGGCGGTCGATGCGGTCCCAGCCCGGCGCGTCGACCACGACCCAGCGGGCGCCGTGGGCGCGCAGCGTGGCGAGGCTGCGCTCGTCGGGGAAGCCCCGCAGGTCGGCGCGCAGGCGGGCGTGGTCGGGCGGGAAGAAGCCGGAGTAGCCGTTCACCATCGCCACGCCCGTGCCCTGCGCCTGGAGCATCCGCTCGGTGGTGGGCGCGAACGCCGCGGTCGAGGTGTCGGGGGCGAAGGGCAGGAACGCCACGGCGCCGTCCTCGCCGTCGTGGGCGGCGATCAGCGCCGGCCGCCACGCGCCCGGCTCCCGGGCGGCTCGCTCGATCGGGCCCGGCCCCGGTCGGGCGGCGAGGACGCCGACCGCGACGAGGGCGACGGCGGCCACGGTGCCGGTCGGGGCGCGTCGCGGTCCCGGTGGTCGGCGCAGGAGGCGGTCGAGCACGCCCGCCGAGAGCACGGCGAGCGCCACCTGGGCGATGGCGGTGGCCCGGAAGGGCGAGCGCAGCCGGGCGAAGGCGTCGAGGTGATCGACGGCGACCGCCCACGGCTCGGCGGAGCCGACGCGCAGGCGCAGGCCGAGCGCAGCCACGGTGGCGATCAGCGCGGCGGCGGCGACGAACCACGCCGCCCGCTGCCGCCGCCAGCACCAGAGGCCGGCGAGGCCGAGGGCGAGCAGCACCAGGCCCGGGCCGGTGCGGCCCCCGATCCAGTCGCCCGGCCGCGCCGAGCCGGCGAGGATCGTCTCGCTGCGCCAGCGGAACCCGTCGAGGCGCGCCTGCTGCTGGGCGACGAGCACCGGCCCCACGAGCAGCATCGGCGTGGCGACGGCCAGCCCCGCCCCCAGCCAGCGCGCCGGGTCGCGCCACCAGCGCCGGCGCACGAGCACGAGGGTGGCCGGCGCCGTGGCCAGCAGACCGAGGAACGAGAGGGTCCCGCACGTGGCGATCCCCGCGGCCGCCGCGGCCCCGATCGCCACGGCGTGGCGCGCCCGGCCGGTCTCGGCCCACGCCACCGTCGCGGCCATGCCCGCCAGGATCGGCCAGAGGGCGAGCAGCTGGAGGACGCCGAGCTGGTCCCAGGTGAACGGGACGGTCTGCACCAGGATCCCGGCGAGCAGCGCCGCCCGCCGCGAGGCGCCGAGCCGGCGGGCGAGGGCGGCGCCGGCGACGCCGTTCAGGGCGAGGGTGGCGATCAGGATGAGGGCGTAGCCGCGCTCGTCGCCCACGACCGCCCGCGCCGCGGCGAACGCGACGCCCGTGAGGGGCTGGGGCTCGCTCCAGGCGAACGTGCCGTGGTTCGGGGCGAAGATCGGCGCGTCCCACCAGCCGGCGAACCCGTGGGGGAGGCGGTCGGCGGTCCAGCGCAAGGTCCAGAGGTTGAAGCGGGGCACCGTCGGCGTCGGCTCCCGGCCGAGCGGCAGGCCGGTGCGCCAGGCGAGCGGTGCGGTGGCGGCGATGGCGACGACCAGGTGGACCATCGCGGCAGCGGCCCGTCGCCGGCCGGGCGAGCGGACGAGCGACCCCGGCGACGGCACGGCGCGCACGCTACCGATCGAGGTCGGCCTCCGGGCGGTGCGCGACGCCCGGGAACCCCACGGACGGTACGGTCGACCAACCGGTCTGCTGTCGTCCGACCCTGGAGCTCCCCGTGCGCCACCCCGCCCGTTCCGCCGCTCGCCGCCTGCGCCTTCCCGTCGCCGTCGTCGCCGGCACCGCTCTCGCGCTGGGCCCCGCCACCGCGGCCTTCGCCCACATCCACGCCGATCCGCCGGCCGTCGCCGCCGGCGAGGAGGCCACCGTGTCGTTCGGCGTCGAGCACGGCTGCGGCGAGTCGCCCACCACCAAGGTGGAGATCCAGCTGCCCGAGGGCTCGAGCGGCATCTCCGGCGTGGACGACGGCGGGTTCACCTCGTCGGTCGACGGCATGGTGGTGACCTTCGAGGGCGGCCCGCTCGATGCCGAGACCGAGCAGGACTTCGCCGTCACCTTCACCGCCCCCGACGAGGCGGGCGACGTGCCGGTGAAGATCATCCAGACCTGCGAGGAGGGCGAGCTCGACTGGATCGAGGTCGCCGCCGAGGGCGAGGCCGAGCCCGAGCACCCGGCGCCGATCCTCGCCATCACCGAGGGCACGCCCACGGGCGAGGAGGGCGACCACCACGCCGAGGAGGGTGGCGGCACCGACCACGCCGAGGAGACGGCCACCACCGAGGCCGACCACCACGCCGAGGAGACCGAGACCACCGAGGCCGATCACCACGCCGAGGAGGGCGAGGCGGCCGAGGGCGCGGCCGATGCCGACGGCGACGGCGATGACGACGGTGGGAGCGACGCGCTCCCGTGGATCCTGGGCGGGGTGGCGGCCCTGGCCATCGCTGGCGGCGGCGCCTACCTGGCCGGCCGCAGCAAGGGCGCCGGGCCCGACGCGCCGGACGCCGACGCCACCGCCTGAGGGCGCGGGTCAGCCCGCCACGAAGGCACCCAGGGCGTCGAGCTCGTCCTGGGTGCCGATGGCGATGATCACCTGACCGGCCTGCAGCACGGTGTCGGGCGGCGGGTTCGTGAGGAACGCCCCGTCGGCCGAGCGCAGGGCCAGCACGAGCGCACCGGTGCGGTCGCGCACGTGGGCGTCGCGCAGCGTCTGGCCGGCGACGGTGGACCCTTCGTGGATCGGCACCTCCTCGAGGCGGAACTCGAGGTTGCCCTCGTGCATCACGACGTCGACGAACTCGGCGACGTTGGGGTGCAGCACGAAGGCGGCCATGCGGCTGCCGCCGATGCTCTGCGGGTTGACCACCCGGTCGGCGCCCGCCCGGCGCAGCTTCTCCTCGCTGTCGACGCTGCGGGCCCGGGCGACGATGAACAGGTCGGGGTTGAGGGCCCGGGCGCTCAGCACGATGAACGAGTTGTCGGCGTCGGACTCGACCGCGGCCACGAGCGCGCTCGCCCGCTCGATCCCGGCGGTGCGAAGGGTCGCATCCTCGGTCGCGTCGCCGACCACGGCGGGGGCGTCGCACCGGTTGGCGGCGTCGACGTCGGCGTCGATGACGACCAGCCCCCGGCCCGAGCCAGCCACCTGCTCGCCGATGCTGCGCCCCACCCGGCCGGCGCCGCAGACCACCACGTGGCCGTCCAGCTCTGCGATCGATCGGTCCATGCGACGCCTCCCCAGCAGTTCGTTGAGCTGACCCTCGACGAAGGTCTCGATGATGACGCCGAAGGCGTAGAACGCGGCGCCGACGCCCAGCACGATGAGCACCATCGTGAAGATCTGGCCGTTGCGCGTGAGCGGCTCGACCTCGCGGAACCCGACCGTGGACACGGTGGTCACGGTCTGGAACAGGGCGTTGAGGAACGAGAACCCGAGCAGCAGGTAGCCGATGGTGCCGACGACCATCACGAGCGCCCAGCGCCGCGAGTGCGGACGCCAGGCGCTTCCAGTGGCTCACGGCGCCACCGGCGGCGGGGGCATCGGGTGCGCAGCCGTCGCGCAGCACCGGGAACTGGCGCCCTGGATCGTCGAGCGCGAGAGGCGCCCCGGGCGAACCGTCAGGCGCGGCCTGGAGGGTGGAGCGCTCGACATGGGCGGCCAACCTACCTGACCCCGAACTGACCGTGATCTTCGTTGGCCGCCCAACGAAGATCACGGTCAGTTCGGGGGGCCACGCGGACACGCCCGACCCACCCACAGACAGACAGAGCCCGCGGTGGGAGTCGAACCCACGACCTGCCGCTTACAAGGCGGCTGCTCTGGCCATCTGAGCTACACGGGCGAGGCGAGCGAGGCTACCGGCGACGCGCCCGGGTGGCGGCCCGATACGTTGCGGGCGAGCGACGACCAAGGGGGAGCCATGACCCGGCTCGGCTACCAGATGCCCAACTTCACCTACGAGGGCGTGGCGCCCGGCGACCTGTTCGCCACCGTCGCCGCGCAGGCGCGCGAGGCCGACGCGAGCGGCTTCGACACCGTGATGGTCATGGACCACTTCTTCCAGCTGCCGATGCTGGGCCCGCCCGAGCGCGAGATGCTCGAGTGCTACTCGCTGCTCGCCGCCCTCGCCCAGCACACCTCGTCGGCGCGCCTGAGCGCCCTGGTCACCGGCAACACCTACCGCAACCCGGCCGTGCTGGCGAAGACGGTCACCACGCTCGACATCGTCTCGGGCGGCCGAGCCCAGCTCGGCATCGGCGCCGGCTGGTTCGAGCAGGAGCACGACGCGTTCGGCATCGAGTTCGGCACCTTCACCGATCGCTTCGAGAAGCTCGAGGAGGCGCTCCAGATCATCCTGCCGATGCTGCGCGACGAGCGGCCCAGCTTCGACGGGAAGCACTACACGGCCAAGGAGGCGATCAACCGCCCGGCGCCGCTCTCGAAGATCCCGGTGATGATCGGCGGCAGCGGCGAGAAGAAGACGCTGCGCCTCGTGGCCCAGTACGCCGACGAGTCGAACCTCACGGCGCCGCTCGACGAGGTGCCCCGCAAGATGGATGCGCTCGCCGCCCACTGCCAGCGCCTCGGGCGCGACCGCGGCGAGATCACCGTGTCGCTCCAGCGGATGTGCTGCATCGCCCCCACCCACGAGGAGGCCATGGCCGACCTGGTCGCGTTCGGTCGAGGCCTCGGGATGGACCTCGACACCATGGACGAGGCCACGCGCGACTCGGTGCTCGCCATGTTCACCCTCGGCACGCCCGACGAGGTGGGCGAGCAGCTGTCGGCGGCGCTCGTGCCGGGCATCGACGGGTTCACCTGCGCGCTGCCGGCCAACGGCCACGTCCCGGGCCGCGTCGAGATGCTCGGCGAGGTCGCTCGCCGCGTCGTCGGCATCTGAGCGGACCGCACCGTGGGCGCTGCGCTGCTCTGGGGCCTGCTGGGCGGGTCGTCGCTCGTGCTCGGCGCGCTCGTGGTGCGCATCCACGAGCCGGGCAACGAGCCGCTCGGCATCGTCATGGCCTTCGGGGCCGGGGTGCTGATCTCGGCGGTGGCCTACGAGCTGGTGCAGGAGGCGGTGTCGGTGGCCGGGGGCGAAGGCGGGGTGGCGGCCGGCCTCCTGGTCGGTGCCGCCGCGTTCACCGCCGGCGACTGGGCCATCTCCCGGCTCGGCTACGCCCACCGCAAGGACATCGCCGGCGAGGGCGGCGATGCGCCGCCCACCGCCATCGTGCTGGGCACCGTGCTCGACGGCGTGCCCGAATCGGCGGTGCTCGGGCTCACCATCCTCCAGACCGGCGAGATCGGCGTCGCCATGCTGGTCGCCGTGTTCATCTCCAACCTGCCCGAGTCGATCGCCGCCTCCGCCGGGCTGCGCAACGCCGGCTGGACCGAGGCCAAGGTGCTGGGCCTGTGGACCGGCATCGCCGGGGTGTGCGCCCTCTCGGCCGGGGCCGGGTACCTGCTGCTCGACGGCGCCGGACCGTGGGCGCTCGCGTTCGTGTTCGCCTTCGCCGGTGGGGCGATCCTGAGCATGTTGGCGACCTCGATGATGCCCGAGGCCTACGAGCACGCTCGGCGGTGGGCCGGTCCGCCACGGTCGTCGGCTTCGCCGTCGCCTTCCGGTCAACAGCCTGGGCTAGGCCGGTTTCACCCACCTGGGGGTTGCATTCGTCCCGCTCGTGGGCCACGGTGGAGGTCAAGTCGTCGTTCGTCGTAGCGACTCGGGCGGCCTCTTCCGCGTCGGAAGCTTGCCGACGGTGAATCGAGGTAGCAACCCCATGTCCACGTTCTCCATCGAGGCCAGCTGCGACGCGGCCGCGCTCCGGCTGGCCTGCGTCGGCGAGCTCGACGCCTCCGCCACCTGCCTGCTCGCCGACGCCGTCCGCGCCCACGAGGCGGCCGGCTCCGGGCGCGTCGTGCTCGACCTGGCCCGCACCACGTTCATCGACTCGTCGGGCATCGCCACGATCGTGAAGCTGTCGCGCTCGCTCCGCGAGCACGACGTCCACCTCGAGCTGGTGGGGGCCGGTCGCACCGTGCGCCGGGGGTTCGAGCTCTGCGGGCTGCTCGACCTCCTCGAGCTCGACCCGGCGCCGAGCTGACCGAGCGACGGGGGCGATGGCTCGCCCGCTCAGGCCTCCATCTGCCCCTTCACGGCGTTGATGGCGTCGATGAACTCGTCGACCATCTCGTAGACGACGGTGGCGGCGGGCTTCACCTGGTTCATGTTCCCGACGATCTGGCCCACGAAGTAGTTGGCCAGCTTCTCGGCGCCCGACCCGGCGATGTGCGACGAGCGGTCGATGCGGGCGATGGCCTGGGCCGTGAGGATCGGCTGCAGCGGCATGCCGAGCGGCGGGAGCTCGGTGTCGTCCCACTCCTCGGTCCACGCGCTCTTGAGCTGGCGGGCGGGCTTGCCGGTGCGGCTGCGGGAGCGGACGGTGTCGTCGGAGGTGGCCTTGAGGAACTTCTCCTTCACGGCCGGCTGGGTCTCGGCCTCCTCGGTGGTGAGCCACCCCGATCCGCACCACACGCCCTGGGCGCCGAGCGCCATGGCGGCGGCCATCTGCCGGCCCCGGCCGATGCCGCCGGCGCCCAGCACGGGCACGGGGGCCACGGCGTCGACCACCTCGGGGATCAGCACCATCGAGCCGATCTCCCCGGTGTGGCCGCCGGCCTCGCCGCCCTGGGCGACGATGATGTCGACGCCGGCCTGCACATGTCGCTCGGCGTGGACGGCCTTGCCGGCGAGGGCGCCGACGAGGCGGCCCTCCTCCTTGCAGCGGTCGATCATGTGCTGGGGCGGCGGCCCGAGGGCGTTGGCCACGAAGGCGGTGCGGTGGGCGAGGGCGATGTCGAGCTGCGGGCCCGACGCGCGCTCGGAGAAGGGGAGCGGGGTGTCGTCCTTGACGTTGAAGACCACCCGGGCGTCGTCGGCGAGCGGCGGGACGTCGTAGCGGGCGAGGATCTCGTCGACCTTCTCCCAGTACTGCGGGGGGATGAGGTCGGCGATGTCGGAGAGGTTGTAGCCCCCCTCGCTGTCGCCGGCGTACTTGGCCGGGATGATGAGGTCGACGCCGTACGGGCGATCGGGCCCGATCTCGTCCTCGATCCACGCCAGGTCGATCTCGAGCTGCTCGGGCGAGTGGGCGACGGCGCCGAGCACGCCCAGGCCGCCGGCCTTCGACACGGCCGCCACCACGTCGCGGCAGTGGCTGAAGGCGAAGATCGGGACGTCGATCCCCAGCATCTCGGTCACGGTGTTCTTCACGGTGGTGCTCCCCAGGCGGTAATCGCAGCGGCTCGAACGTACCGCAACTAGTGTCCGGGCGATGCGACGGACGCTGCTGGCCCCACCGCTCGGCTCCGCGCTCGACACGGGGAGCGAGGCGTTCGAGCGCAACCGCACCGACGTGCTCGAGCAGCTGGCCGAGATCGACGAGCTGCTCGACCAGGCCGAGGCGGGGGGCGGGCCCGAGCGCACGGCCCGGCTGCGCAGCCGGGGCAAGCTCCCCATCCGAGAGCGGATCCTCCACGCCCTCGACCCCGACACGCCCTTCCTCGAGATCAGCCCGCTGGCCGCCTACGGCAGCGACTACACGATCGGCGGCGGCATGGTGGTCGGCATCGGCGTCATCGCCGGGGTCGAGTGCGTGATCATGGGCAACGACCCCACCGTGCTCGCCGGGGCGCTCACGCCCTACGCCGGCAAGAAGTGGATGCGGGCCCTCGAGATCGCCCGCGACAACCGTATGCCGTACGTGAGCTTCGTGGAGTCGGCCGGCGCCGACCTGCGCATGGGCGGCGGTGGCAGCGACGGGCCCAAGACCCAGACCACCCACTTCGCCGAGACCGGCCGGTTCTTCTACGAGATGATCGAGCTGTCCAAGCTCCGCATCCCCACGGTGTGCGTGGTGTTCGGCTCGTCCACCGCTGGCGGCGCCTACCAGCCCGGGCTCTCCGACTACACGATCGTGGTGGAGGACCAGTCGAAGGTGTTCCTCGCCGGGCCGCCCCTCGTGAAGATGGCCACGGGCGAGGACAGCGACGACGAGACGCTGGGCGGCGCCGAGATGCACGCCACCGTGTCGGGCACCGGCGACTACTTCGCCGTCGACGAGATGGACGCCATCCGCCGGTGCCGCGAGGTGGTGAGCCACCTCAACTGGCGCAAGGAGGGGGCCGAGCCCACGCTGGCGGTCGAGGAGCCGGCCCACGACCCCGAGGAGCTGCTCGGCCTGGTGAGCCGCGACCTGCGCTCGCCCGTCGACGTGCGCGACGTCATCGCCCGCACCGTCGACGGGTCCCGCTTCGAGGAGTTCAAGGAGCGATACGGCCCCACGATGGTGTGCGGCTGGGCGTCGATCCACGGCCACGAGGTCGGCATCCTCGGCAACAACGGGGTCATCTACCCCGACGCCGCCCAGAAGGCCGCCCACTTCATCCAGCTCTGCAACCAGATCGACGTGCCCCTCGTCTTCCTGCAGAACATCACCGGCTTCATGGTGGGCAAGGACTTCGAGGCCGACGGGATCATCAAGAAGGGCAGCCAGATGATCAACGCGGTGTCGAACAGCACCGTGCCCCACCTCACGGTGGTCATCGGGGCCAGCTACGGCGCCGGCACCTACGGCATGAGCGGCCGGGCGTTCGGCAACCGGTTCACGTTCCTGTGGCCCACCGCCAAGATCGCCGTGATGGGCCCGAAGCAGATCGCCGGGGTGATGTCGATCGTGCGGCGGGGCCAGGCCGCCCGGGCGGGCGTGCCCTTCGACGAGGAGGAGGATGCGGGGATCGTGGCGCTCGTGGAGGACATGCAGGAGAAGGGGTCGCTCGCCCTGCGGGCCACCGGCGCCATCACCGACGACGGGATCATCGACCCGCGCGACACCCGCACGGTCCTCGGCCTGTGCCTGTCGGTCGCCAAGAACCGCCCCGTCGAGGGCGCCGAGGGCTACGGGGTGTTCCGGCTGTGAGCGCCGCCGCACGCTCGACGCCGACGTCGATCTCGTCGGTCCTGGTCGCCAACCGGGGCGAGATCGCCCGGCGGGTGTTCCGCACGGCTCGGGCGATGGGCCTGCGCACGGTCGCCGTGTTCGTCGACGCCGACGCCGATGCGCCGTTCGTGCGCGAGGCCGACCACGCCGTGCGCCTCCCCGGCTCGTACCTCGACGCCGACGCGGTGCTCGCCGCCGCGGCGCGGAGCCGGGTCGACGCGATCCACCCGGGCTACGGCTTCCTGTCGGAGAACGCCGCGTTCGCCCGAGCGGTCACCGACGCCGGGCTGGTGTGGGTGGGGCCGACCCCCGAGGTGATCGAGGCGATGGGCGACAAGCTCGCCGCCAAGCGGGCCGCCGTCGCCGCCGGCGTGCCCACCCTCCCGTCCACCGAGGACCCGGCCGATGCCGAGTCGGTGGGCTACCCGCTGCTCGTGAAGGCCTCGGCCGGCGGCGGGGGCAAGGGCATGCGGATCGTGTCGTCGGCCGACGAGCTCGACGAGGCCGTGGCCGCCGCCCGTCGGGAGGCGCTCGCCGGCTTCGGCGACGACACCGTCTTCCTCGAGCGCTACGTCGCCCGCTCGCGCCACGTGGAGATCCAGATCCTCGGCGACGCGCACGGCACCGTGGTCCACCTCGGCGAGCGCGAGTGCTCGATCCAGCGCCGTCACCAGAAGGTGGTGGAGGAGTCGCCGTCGCCCGTGGTCGACGAGGCGATGCGGGCGGCCATGGGCGATGCCGCCCTCTCGCTCGCCCGGGCCATCGGGTACACGTCGACCGGCACGGTCGAGTTCCTCGTCGACGACGCCACCCGCGACTTCTTCTTCCTCGAGGTCAACACCCGCCTCCAGGTCGAGCACCCGGTCACCGAGCTGGTCACCGGCGTCGACCTGGTGCGCGAGCAGCTCCGGGTCGCCGCCGGCCACCCGATCTCGCCTTCGGCGGCCGCGGCGCGCTTCGACGGGCACGCCATCGAGGCCCGCCTCTACGCCGAGGACCCGGCCAACGGCTTCCTCCCCGCCACCGGCATGCTCGCCGCCTTCGAGCCGGCGCCCGACCCGGCGGTGCGCTGGGACTCCGGCGTCGAGGCCGGCTCGGTGGTCGGCACCCGGTTCGACCCGATGCTCGCCAAGGTCGTGGCCCACGCGCCCACCCGCGAGGAGGCGGCGTCGAAGCTCGCCCTCGCCCTCGAGCGGCTGCACGTCGGCGGCGTGGTGACCAACCGCGACCTCCTCACGGCGGTGCTCCGCCACGAGGCCTTCCTCGCCGGCGACACCACCACCGACTTCTTCGACCGCCACGCGCCCCGGCTGGCGGTCGAGCCCGACGCGGAGGGGCTGGCCCGGCTCGGGCCGGTGGCGGCGCTGTGGTTGCAGGGCCGGAACCGGTCGGCCGCCTCGGTGTGGTCCACGCTGCCCACGGGATGGCGCAACGCCCGGCTGCCCGCCCAGGAGATCGCCCTGCGCTGGGGCGACGTCGAGCACACGGTCCGCTACCGGGCCCAGCGCGACGGCTCGTTCCTCGTCGGCGAGGGCTCGACCGCCCTCGTCCACCGCTGGTCGCCCGACGCCGTCGACGTCGAGGTCGACGGCGAGCGCGCCACCGCCCGCTGCACCCTCGACGGCGACCAGCTCCACCTGTCGATCGGGTCGTCGACGGCCACGCTCACGGTGGTGCCCCGGTTCGCGCCGCCCGCCCACGCCTCGGTGGCCGGCGGGTTCGTCGCCCCGATGCCCGGCACGGTGCTCGACGTGCGCGTGGCGGCGGGCGACCGCGTCACCGCCGGCCAGACCCTGGTGGTGCTCGAGGCGATGAAGATGGAGCACCACATGTCGGCCCCGGCCGACGGCGTGGTGGCCGAGGTCCGCGTCGAGCCCGGCACCCAGGTCGCCAACGGCGCGCTGCTGCTCGTGTTCGAGCCGTCGTCCGAGGACTCCTGATGGCCGAGCCGATCCGGATCGCCAACTGCTCGGGGTTCTACGGCGACCGCCTGTCGGCCGCTCGCGAGATGGTGGAGGGCGGGCCGATCGACGTGCTCACCGGCGACTGGCTGGCCGAGCTGACCATGCTCATCCTCGCCCGCACCCGGATGAAGCGCCCGAACGGCGGCTACGCCCGCACGTTCGTGACCCAGATGGAGCAGGTCATGGGCACCTGCCTCGACCGTGGGATCAAGGTCGTCGCCAACGCGGGCGGCCTCGACCCCGACGGCTGCGCCGAGGCCGTCGCCGAGGTCGCCGAGCAGCTCGGCCTGTCGCCCAGCATCGCCTACGTGGCCGGCGACGACCTGCTGCCCCGACTCGGCGAGCTGGCCGAGGCCGGCCGGCCCGTGGGCGACCTCGCCACCGGCGAGCCCTTCGCCGACACCTCCGGCTTCCTCACCGCCAACGCGTACCTGGGCTGCTGGGGGATCGTCGAGGCCCTGCGGGCCGGCGCCGACATCGTCATCACCGGGCGCACCACCGACGCCGCGATCGTGTGCGGCCCGGCCGCCTGGCACCACGGTTGGGCGCGAGACGACTGGGACGCGCTCGCCGGCGCGGTGGTGGCCGGCCACGTCATCGAGTGCGGCACCCAGGCCACGGGCGGCAACTACTCGTTCTTCACCGAGCTCGACGGCCTCGAGCGCACCGGCTTCCCGTGGGCGGAGATCGCCGGCGACGGCTCCAGCACCATCGGCAAGCACGACGGCACCGGCGGCGCGGTCACGGTCGGCACCGTCACCTCCCAGCTGCTCTACGAGATCGGCTCGCCCGCCTACCTCGGCCCCGACGTCACCGCCCGCTTCGACACCATCGAGCTGGAGCAGGTCGACGTCGATCGGGTGCGCATCGCCGGCACGAAGGGCGAGCCGCCGCCGCCGACGCTCAAGGTGTCGATGAACGAGCTGGGCGGCTTCCGGACGGACCTGAACGTGGCCCTCACGGGGCTCGACATCGAGGCCAAGGCCGAGCTGGTGGAGCGGGCGTTCTGGGTGGCGTGCACCGTGCCGCGCGAGGAGATCGCCTCGGTCACCACCCGCTTGGTGCGCACCGACCGGGACGACCCGGCCACCAACGAGCAGGCGGTCGCCCTCTGGAAGGTCACCCTGAAGGACCCCGACGAGCGCAAGGTGAAGGGCGCGTCGAGCGCGGTCAACGAGCTGGCCCTCGCCACCATCCCCGGCCTGTTCGGGGCGGCGGGCATGGGGGTGGCCAAGCCGTTCGGCGTCCACCGGGCCGGGCGGGTCGATGCCGACCTCGTGCCCCAGCTCGTCCAGGTGCTCGGCGGCGAGGGCACGGTGGTCGAGTCGGTGGCGCCCCGGCCCGCCGACGCGGTGGTCGTCGAGCCGGCGGTGCCCGCGCTCCCGCCCGCCCCCGACGGCGCCACGGTCCGCGCCCCGCTCGGCACGATCATCGGCGCCCGCTCGGGCGACAAGGGAGGCGACGCCAACCTGGGCCTGTTCGCCCGGTCGGCCGAGGCCTACGCGTGGCTGGCCGCCACGCTCACCGTCGAGCGGTTCCGCGAGCTGCTGCCGGAGGCGGCGCCCCTCGTCGTCGAGCGCCACGAGCTGGCGAACCTGTGGTCGCTCAACTTCGTCGTGCACGGGATCCTGGAGGAGGGCGTGGCCGCGTCCAGCCGCCAGGACGCGCAGGCCAAGGGCCTGGGCGAGTGGCTGCGGGCGCGTCGTCGACGTCCCGGCGTCGCTCCTGCCGGCGGAGTCCCGGTGACGGATCTGGCGGCACCCCCGCAGTCCGAGCTGCAGCGGCGGCTGCGCGCCATCCCCGCGCCCCGGCCGATGCTCACCCGCGAGGCCCACGCTCGCCTCACCGAGCGCCAGCGCGAGCTGCTCCACGAGCTGGGCCGGGTGTTCGCCGACGGCTTCGCCGACCTCACGATGGCCGAGGTCGCCGCCCGCCTCGGCTGCTCGCTGCGCACCCTCTACGGCTTGGCCCCCAGCCGCGACGAGCTGGTGCTCACCGTCCTCGACACCCACCTGTGGCAGGTGGGCCGCGAGGCGATGGGCACGGTGGCGCCCGATGCCGCGCCGCTCGACGCGCTGCGCGCCTACCTGTCGGCGGCCACGGTCGCCGTGCAGGGCACCACCGCCGCCTACGCCCGCGACCTCGACACCATGGCCGCCGCGCAGCGCCGCAACCAGGAGCACGCCGACTACGTGGTGGCCGTGTGCCGGGCGCTGCTCGACTGGGCCGTCGAGCGCGGCGACATCGCACCGGTCGACACCGCCGCGGTGGCCCGCACGCTCGCCACCCCGGGACGCGACCTCATCCGCCCCGAGGTGCTGCCCACCCTGCAGACCTCGCCGAAGGAGGCCGCCGACGAGGTCGTCGACATCGTGCTGCGCGGCCTCCCCCGACCCACCCGAACCCGGAGGACCTGATGGACGTGAGCGACGTGCTCGCCGACCTGCTCGCCGAGCAGGCCGCGCTCGACGACGTGGTGGCCGGGCTCACCGACGAGCAGGCCGCCCTGCCGACCCCGAGCCCGCGCTGGACCGTCGCCGACCAGCTCGCCCACCTGACCTACTTCGATCGCAACGCGGCGCTCGCCGTGCGCGACCCCGAGGCCTTCCCGGCCACGGTCGGCGCGCTGATCGACGCGGCGATGCGGGGCGACGACGCGGCCGACGCGTTCACGCTCGGTGCCTGGCGCCACCTCCCGGCGACCGAGCTGCTCGCCGCCTGGCGCGAGGGGCGAGCCGAGCTGGCCGAGGCCGCCGCCGGGCTGGCCGACGACGATCGCATCGCCTGGTACGGCCCGTCGATGGGGGCGAAGTCGTTCCTGACCGCCCGGCTCATGGAGTGCTGGGCCCACGGCCAGGACATCGTCGACGCCCTCCAGGCCGCAGGCATCCCCGCCGAGCGCCCGGCCACCGACCGGCTCCGCCACATCGCCCAGCTCGGGGCCATCACCCGGAAGTGGTCGTACGTGAACCGGAAGCTCGAGGTGCCCGAGGGCGAGGTCGTGGTCGAGCTGACCGCCCCGTCAGGGGAGACGTGGACCTACGGCGACGGCGGGCCCGGTGCCGATCGCATCACCGGCCCGGCCGAGGACTTCTGCCTCGTGGTGACCCAGCGCCGCCACCTCGACGACACCGCGCTCGTGGTCGACGGCGAGGCCGCCCACGACTGGATGGCGCGCGCCCAGGCCTTCGCCGGCCCGCCGACCGATGGCCCCGCCCCCCGACCCGCCGAGGAGGCGTGATGGCCCTGGTCGAGACCGACCTCGACGGTGGCGTGCTCACCGTGACCCTGAACGACACCGAGCGCCGCAACGCGCTCAGCCGCGACCTCGTCTCGGACCTGGTCGCCACGCTCGACGACGCGGACGCCGACGATGCCGTCCGCGTCGTCATCCTCACCAACGCCGGCACCGTGTTCTGCGCCGGCGCCAACCTGTCCGAGCAGTCGGGCCGCAGCGACGGCGGCCAGAGCGCCGGGCGCACGGTCGGCATGGCCGAGGTGTTCTCCCGGTTCCGCACCTCGCCCAAGCCCTACGTCGGGCGCATCGCCGGCCACTGCGTCGCCGGCGGCATGGGCCTCGCCGCCGCGATGGACATCTCGATCGGCGTCGAGGACGCCACGTTCGGCTTCACCGAGGTCCGCATCGGCATGGCGCCGGCCATGATCTCGGTGCTGTGCCTGCCCAAGATGCGCGAGGCCGACGCCCGCGCCGCGTTCCTCCGGGGCAACCGGTTCTCGGGCGCCGAGGCCGCCCGCCTCGGGCTGATCACGCAGGCGGTGCCCGCTGCGGAGCTCGACGCTGCGGTCGACGCCGTCGTCGCCGACCTGCTCCTCGCCGGTCCCGGCGCCATCGCGGCGTCGAAGCGCCTCCTCGCCGAGGTCCCCGGCATGGCGGTCGACGACGCGTTCGCCTGGACCCAGCGGCTCTCCGCCGAGCTGTTCACCAGCGAGGAGGCGAAGGAGGGCATGGCCGCCTACCTCGAGAAGCGGCCCCCGAGCTGGGCCCCGCAGGGGTAGCCAGTCTCTGTCTACAAGTTGCAGACTGGCACCGTGCCCCCGACGACGACTGTGCGAGTGGACGTGGCGACGCACCAGCAGCTCGTCGCGCTCGCATCGGAGTCGGGGGAGTCGCTCCAGGACACCGTGCGTGAAGCCGCGGACGCGCTGGCGCGCCGACGCTTCGGTTCGCGGGTCGCGGCCGAGTTCGCCGCCCTCCGGGCGGACCAGGAGGCGTGGGCGTCGTATCGACGCGAGCTCGAGTCGACGCACGTGTCCGATGGCATCGGTTGACGAGCTCTGGCTCGTCGACTTCGGCGATCCCTTCCCCGGCGAGCCGGCGCACCATCGCCCGGCGCTCGTCGTAGGCCCCGACGAGGTGTTCGGGCCCGACCTGCCCTTCGTGATCCTCTGCCCGCTGACGACGACGCATCGATCGATCTCGCTGCACGTCGAGGTCGAGGCCGAGCCGGCGACCGGCCTCGATGAGGCCAGCTAGGTGCAGACCGAGCAGCTCCGCTCGGTGAGCCGGCGCCGGCTCGTGCACCGGCTCGGCGCGATCGACCGGTCGACCGCCGCGGAGGTCCGCCACGTCCTCCGGGTGCTGCTGGGCCACTGACCTCCTGCGTCAGGGGCGCTGCTGCTGCTGCTCGTAGACCAGGCGGAGCATCCAGGCCCGCAGGAAGCGGCCGAGCGAGTAGCGGAGGAACACCGCCGCGCCCATCACGGTGATGCCGACGCCGGCGAGCCCGAGGATCACCGACGAGATCACGTCGCGGCTGTCGGACTGACTGCCCGAGGCGACGAAGGCGGCGACGGCGAGCACGATGCCGGCGATCATCAGGACCCAGCCGAGCAGGATCATCCGCGGCTCGCTCGCCGCCGCGCCGGTCTTCACCTGGATCTCGGCGAGGTCGGCCTCGAACCGCTCGCGCCGATCGGCCGGGCTCGCCTCGGTGGGGGTCGGATCGGTCACGGGTCGCTCCTGGTGCGGTGGTGGGTCGGTCAGTCGGCGGTGGCGCCGGTGAGGTAGGCGGCGGCGAGCTCGTCGGCGATGTCGGCCGGGGCGCCGATGCGGCCGATGCGGCCGTGGAGCATGATCGCCGCGGTGTCGGCGACGCCGAGCACCTCGTGGGCGAACTGCTCGACCACGAGGATCGACAGGCCTTCGGCGGCGATGGCGGCCACCTGCTCGTAGAGCTCGCGCACCACGAGCGGCGCCAGGCCCATGGAGAGCTCGTCGAGGATGAGCAGGGCCGGGTCGGTGGCGAGGGCGCGGGCCATGGCCAGCATCTGCTGCTCGCCGCCCGACATGGTCCCGGCGAGCTGCTCGCGCCGCTCGCCCAGGCGCGGGAACCGGGCGTAGGCCCGCTCCTCGATGTCGGCGCGCGCCGCGCCGGAGAAGCTGGCCATCCAGAGGTTCTCGGCGACGGTGAGGTTCGGGAAGATGCCCCGGCCCTCGGGGACGGTGCAGAGCCCGGCGCGGGCGAGGGCGTCCGCGTCGGCGCCGAGCACGCGCTGGCCGCAGAGGGCCACGGTGCCGCTCGTGGCGGGCACCAGCCCGGCGATGACGCCGAGCGTGGTGGTCTTGCCCGCACCGTTGGGGCCGAGCAGGGCGAAGACCTCGCCCGCGGCCACCTCGAAGGAGACGTCGGAGATCACGTCGATGCCGCCGTAGCCGGCGCACAGGTCGTGGACCTCGATCACCGGCGCCAGCGGCGCGTCGGAAGGATCGTCGAACACCGGGTGCCCCGAACCTCCGGCGGCCGTCGGCTCGTCGCGCTGGTCGCCGAGGTAGGCGCGCTGCACCTGCTCGTCGGCCTGCACCTCCGCCGGGGTCCCCCGGGTGAGGACCTTGCCGAAGTCGAGCACGTAGATGTCGTGGCACGAGCCCATCACGAGGCTCATGTCGTGCTCCACCAGCACGATCGTGAGCCCGTCGTCGGCCAGGTCGTCGAGCACCGCGCCCATCGCCGCGGTCTCGGCCTCGTTCAGCCCCGACGACGGCTCGTCGAGCAGCAGCACCCGGGGCTCGCCGGCGAGCGCTCGGCCGAGCTCCACCAGCCGGGCCGACCCGGTGGGCAGCCCCTCGACCTTCTCGTCGGCGACGTCGCCCAGCCCGAGTCGCTCGAGCAGCGCGTCGGCCGTCGCCTCGGCATCTCGGCCCCGACGGATCGCTCGGGGCGCCAGCTCGGCGCCGGCCATCACGTTCTCGCGGACCGTCAGCAGGGAGAACGTCTCGAGGCGCTGGAAGGTGCGGGCCAGCCCCAGCCGGGCCCGCTTGTGCGGGGCGAGGCCGCTGATGTCGGTGCCGTCGAGGCGGACCTGGCCGCGGACCGTGGACTGGAGCCCGCAGAGCACGTTGAACGTGGTGGTCTTGCCGGCGCCGTTGGGGCCGATCAGCCCGGTGACCCGACCGGGCTCGGCGCACAGGCTCACGTCGATCAGCGCCTGGTGGCCACCGAAGCGCACGGTGATCTGGTCGGCCTCGAGGCGGCCGCCGCGGACGGGGGCGTCAGGCGACATCGGCCACCTCGCGCTGGCGTCGGCGCCGGAGCAGGCGGGCGTAGGCGGGGTCGGTGTCGAGCCCGACCGCGCGGTCGAGGAGGCGGAGGTCGGCGTCGGTGAGCCCGTCGAGGCCGAAGCCCGGTTCGAGCTCGGCGAGCGGATCGTCGGCCGATGCGGCCGCACCGGACCGCCGGGCTCGGAGGTTCCGCGCCGTCTCGTTGACCGCGCCGTTGGGGTTCTTGCCGAGGCTGATGCCGGCGAGGGCGGGGCCCAGGGCGAACCAGGTGGCGAGGGCCGGCACCAGGTCGGGGAGGATGAGGAACGTGAGGGCGTAGGCGCCGGCCCCGAAGAGGGCGCCGCCGGCCGCGCCGATGCCGCCGATCACCGCGAGCAGCACCACCGGGAGGCTCTGGAGGAACTGGAAGGTGGTGGAGCTCACCCGGTTCAGCTGGGCGCCGTAGAGGGCGCCGCCCAGCCCGGCGATGCCGGCCGAGAGGGTGAAGACCGCGAGCTTCGTGCGGGCCAGGCTGACGCCGAGGGTCACGCACGCGGCGTCGCTCGACTTCATGGCGAGCAGCAGGCGGCCGAAGCGCCGGTGGCGGAGCCAGACCAGCCCGGTGGCCACCAGCCCGAACACCACGAACAGCAGCACGAGGTGCGCCCGGTCGTCGTCGAACGAGATGCCGAACAGGTCGAGGCGCCCGATCGGCAGGTTGCCGTTCGGGAACAGCGAGTTCTGGTTGAAGACGAGCGAGTCCATCAGCACGGCGAAGGCGGCGGTGGCGAGGGCGAGGTAGAGGTCGCGCAGGCGGATGGCCGGCAGGGCCACGAGCGCCCCGACCAGGGCGGTGACGACCACCGCGAGGACGAGCCCGCCGAGCGTGCCGTCGCCGCCCCAGGTGCCCATCACCAGGGCGCCGATGCCGGCGAAGGCCATGGGGGCGAGGGAGATCTGACCGGCCCAGCCGATGAGCGGCACGAGCGAGAGCATGACGATGCCGAGCGCCACGCCCTGGCCGATCTGGAAGGTGCGCAGCCCGGGATAGAGCGTGGCGAGCGCGTAGCCGACGCCGCCGAGCACCACGGTGCCCACCAGCCAACGGGCCACCGGCGGCGACGGCACCACCTCGCGCGTCGTGCGCTGCGCGCCGGCGCGCACCTTCAGCGGCTTCAGGAACAGCAGCACCACGAACAGGGCGACCACCGGGATGGCGGCGCGCAAGCCGTTGAGCGAGAACGAGCGGGCGAACGTCCAACCGAAGGCCGAGGTGATCGGCTCGTCGAGGTTCAGGTAGCCGATGGCGAGCGACTGGGCGAGGCCCAGCACGATGGCGCCGACGAAGGTGAGCGGGAGGCTGCGCAGCCGCCCGAACATGGCGGCGCCGTACGCGTTGATCACCAGCAGCGTGAGCGGGATGTGGGCGAGGCTCCCCTGGGTGCCGCCGAGCAGCACGCCGGCGAGGGCGGCGAGCATGGCACCGATCGCCCACGCCAGCATCGACGACCGGGCCGGGCGGGCGCCGTTGAGCTGGGCCAGGGGCCGGTCGTCGACCACGCCTCGCATCGCCAGCCCGGTCCGGGTGCGGAACAGCAGGGTCCGCAGCCCGACCGCGGTGGCGATGGCCGCGGCGATGGTGATGGCCTCGTGGTAGGTGAGCCGGTAGAAGCCGAGGTCGATGCTGTCGCCCTCGAAGAAGCCGGGCAGGCGCCGGGCCGTCTCGGGCGGGAACAGCACGACCGCGCCCTGGTACACGCCGAAGAGGAGGCTGATGGTGACGACGAGCTTCGTGACCTCCGACGTGTCCTCCAGGCCTCGCATGATCACCCGCTCGACGATCGCGCCGAAGAGCGGGGCGATCACCAGCAGCACCAGCACCAGCGCCACGGGCGCCGGCCACCCGTTCTCGACCCGCAGCTTCCAGTAGAGGAACGCCGCGAACATCCCGAACGCGCCGTGGGCGAAGTTGAAGATGCCCGAGGTCGTGTAGGTCAGGACGAGGCCGCTCGCCGACACCGCGTAGAGCGCGCCGGTGACCAGCCCGAGGACCAGGTAGGTGAGGAGCTCGTCCACTACTTGGGCGGCTCGACCTCGGTGATGTTGCTCGGGTCGCAGGAGAAGCCCTCGTCGGGCGCCCAGCGCTCGAACTTCCCGTCGGTCACCGTCATCACCATCTGGCACTCCGAGCCCTTGTTCTCGCCCGGGTTCGCCGGGGCGTGGAGCCCGCCGCCGGTCCACTCGGTGACCTCGGCGGCCTTCTCCAGCAGGCAGCTGCGGGTGAGGTTGCCGTCGAGGTCGCAGTCCTTCGCCATGGTGGCGAAGAGCAGCCAGGCCGACATGCTCTGGAGGCCGAGCACCGACACCTTGCCGTCGACGGCACCGACCAGGTCGAGGTACTGCTTGGTGGCCGGGTTCTGGTCGGCCTCCTCGAGCGGAGCGAACGCCGAGGAGAGGAACACGCCCTCGGCCCCGGGGCCGGCGGCGTCGAGCAGGGTCTGGTCGTAGAAGTTGGTCTCGAAGAACCGGACCTCGGGCTGGTAGTCCACCTGGTCCATGGCGGCCAGCAGGTTGCCGGCGTTGGTGGGCTCGCCGATGAACTTCATGAACTGCACGCCGTCGGTCTCGAGGGCGGTGGCGAAGGGCTTCCAGTTGTCCTCGCCGTTGATGTTGTAGACCTGCGGGTCGCCGAAGGTGATCCCGATCTGCTCGAGGCCCTGCTGCTCCTTGTCGCGCTGCTGCACGATGGTCTCGAAGTCGGAGTAGAGGAAGGCGCCGTGGTCGGCGGCGTCGGGGTACTCCTCGAGCACGAGCTTGGCGGCGCCCACGGGGTAGCGGTCGCCCGGGTTCGGCAGCGGCTGGATCGTGCGCCGCTTGTCGGGCGCGTCGCCGGCGAGGCCCGCCTTGGCCGCGGTGACGGCGAAGCCGGCGATGTCGACCAGGCCGCACTCGGCGCCCGTGGTCTCCCACAGGTTGTCCTGCACGGCGCCACCGCCGACGAGCACGAAGTCCGTGTCGCAGGCCTCGTCGATCACCGGGCCGTACTCGGTGAGGGCGGCGTCGTGCTCGTTGAGCTTGAGCGTCTTGCCGTTGATGCCGCCCTGCTCGTTGCACCACTGCACGAACGCCTCACCGCTGTCGAACAGCTCCTGGTTGAGGCCGGGCCGGCCCTGGAAGCCGGGGTCGGCCACCGTGCCCACCACGATCTCGTCCGCGCTCACGCCCTGGGCCTCGGCGGGGTCGTCGACCACGTCGCCGCCGCCCTCGCTCGGGCCGCACACCGCCTTCAGGTCGCCGAAGTCCCCGCTGCCCCCGCCGTCGCCGCCATCGGCGGGGGCGGTGGTGTCGCCGCCGGTGCCGCCGGAGGCGTCCGAGCCGCGATCACCGCAACCGGTGGCGAGCAACGCCAGGACGGACAAGAGCACGACCAGCTTTCGCATGGGATCTCCATCTGATGGGCCGGTGCGCACCCACGAGTGGGCCCCTGCGCACCGGTCGACTTCCCCTGTTTACTGAAACGATCTTTGGTTATTCTGTGACGGATGTCAACGACCCCGTCCCGGCGCACCCGCCCCCGCGGGCGTCCGGCGCGCATCAGTCAAGCGCAGATCGTGGGTGCCGCGCTGGAGCTCGGTCTGGATTCGTTCACGATGCAGGGGATCGCCGCCCACCTCGGGGTCACCACGCCGGCGCTCTACTCGCACGTGGCGGGGCGCGACGAGGTGGTGGCGCTCGTGAACGCCGAGCTCCTCCGCCACATGCTCGCCTTCACGAGCGACGCCGAGGACTGGCGCGGGTGGCTCACCGACTTCGCCCACGAGGTGAGCGACACGCTCACCGCGTCGGCCGGCACCCTGCTGGTCGAGCTGGAGGGCCCGGCGTCGTCGATCCGCGTCGGCATCGGCGAGCGCGGCAACCAGCTGCTCCTCGACGCCGGCCTCACCCCCCGCGAGGCCGGCCAGGTGCTGTGGCTGGTGTTCCGCGCCGCCATCACCGCCCGGTCGAGCCGGGTGGCCGACCTCGACCGCTTCGTCGACCGCACGGGCTCGCTCTTCGCGGCCGGCGGCGACGACCTCCCGGCGACGCGCGCCGTGCACGCCGCCATGGTCGCCGACCCGATCGACACCACCTTGCCCTTCGACCTCGAGCTCGTCCTCGACGGCATCGACGCCCGCCTCGCCCGCAGGAGCACCCCGTGACCGACCCCGCCCCGTCGCCCTTCTCGCCCGGCCGCCTCGGTCCGATCGAGCTGCGCAACCGCATCGTCAAGGCGGCCACCTTCGAGGGGGTCATGCCGCGCGGGGCCGTCACCCAGGAGCTGATCGACTACCACCTGGCCGTCGCCCGGGGCGGGGTGGGCCTCACCACCGTCGCCTACGGGGCGGTCTCCAAGGGCGGGCGCGTCAGCCCGCACACCCTCGTGCTGCGCGACGAGCTGGTGCCCGACCTCGCCCGGCTCACCGACGCCGTCCACGCCGAGGGCGCGGCCGTGTCGATCCAGCTCGGCCACGCCGGGCTGGTGGCCCAGGGCCACTCCAAGCGCAACCCGTCGCTCGCGCCGTCCACCCGGTTCGCGGCGCCGGCGAAGGGGATCGTGCGCGGCGCCACGGCCGCGCAGCTCGACGAGGTGGTGGCCGACTTCGAGCGCGCCGCCCGGGCCGCCGAGTCGGCCGGCTTCGATGCGATCGAGGTGCACCTCGGCCACAACTACCTGCTGAGCTCGTTCCTCTCGCCCAACCTGAACAAGCGCACCGACGAGTACGGCGGCTCGCTCGAGGCCCGCAGCCGGTTCCCCCGCCGGGTGGTGGAGGCCGTGCGCCGAGCGGTGTCGGACCGGATGGCGGTCTACGCCAAGTTCAACATGGACGACGGCGTGGCCAAGGGCATCCACCCCGACGAGAGCCTGCGGGTGGCCCAGTGGTTCGAGGCCGACGGGCACCTCGACGCCCTCGAGCTCACCGGCGGCTCGTCGCTGCTCAACGGCATGTACTTCTTCCGCGGCGACGTGCCCATGAAGGAGTTCGCCGCCTCGCAGCCGAAGCTCATCGGCCTCGTGTTCCCGCTCATCGGCAAGCGCATCTTCCCGACGATCCCGTTCGAGGAGGGCTTCTTCCTCCCGATGGCGCGGCAGTTCCGCGCCGAGCTGACGATGCCGCTCATCCTCCTCGGCGGCATCAACCGCCTCGACACCATGCAGGGCGCCATGGCCGAGGGCTTCGAGCTCGTCGCCATGGGCCGGGCCCTGCTGCGCGACCCGCAGCTGGTCCGCAAGCTCGAGGCCGGCGACGCCGAGGCGGGCACCTGCACGCACTGCAACAAGTGCATGCCCACCATCTACTCGGGGACGCGCTGCGTCCTGAACGACCCCACCCCCCGCTCGGCCCCGGCCGCCTGAAGGAGCCCGCATGCCCCGTACCATCGTCGTCACCGGATCCGCCTCGGGCATGGGGGCCGCCACCGTCGCCCGGCTCACGGCGGCCGGCGACCGCGTCGTCGGCGTCGACCTCCACGACGCCGACATCACCGCCGACCTCGGCACGCCCGACGGCCGGGCCACCGCCATCGCCGGCGTCGAGGCGGCGTGCGGAGGGGCGATCGACGGGCTCGTCACCTGGGCCGGGCTCTCGGGCCTCGACAAGTACCCCGGGTCGCTGCTCGTGTCGGTCAACCACTTCGGCACCGTCGCCCTGCTCGAGGGGCTGCGCCCGCTGCTGGCCGCCGGCACCTCGCCTGCCGCGGTGGCCATCAGCTCGAACTCCACCACCTGCTTCCCGGGCGTGTCGGCCGAGCTGGTGGAGGCGTGCCTCGCCGGCGACGAGGCCGCGGCCCGGGAGGTGGGCGACGGCGTGGGCCCGCTCGGCTGCTACCCGGCCACCAAGACGGCGGTCGCCCGGTGGGTGCGCCGCCACGCGCCCACCGCCGAGTGGGCGGGCGCCGGCATCACGCTGAACGCGGTGGCGCCCGGCGCCATCGAGACGCCGCTGCTGCAGGCCAGCCGGGAGGATCCGGTGATCGGCGGGGCGGTCGATGCCTTCCCCGTGCCGGTGGGCCGCACCGGGCGGCCCGACGAGCTGGCCGCGCTCGTGCAGTTCCTGCTCGGCCCCGACGCCCGCTTCATCTGCGGGTCGCTGATCTTCGCCGACGGCGGCACGGACGCGCTGCTGCGGGCCGACGACCAGCCGACCTCGATGGCCGGGCTCTGATCGGGGCCCGCAGCGCGGATCAGGTGAAGATGATCTGGCCGCCGGCGGCGAGCTGGTAGAAGTCGCCGACCGTGATGATGTCGTCGAGCTGGTCGATGAAGTCCTCCCGGGTGAAGCCGAACAGGTCGACGCTGGCCAGGCAGGCGTACATGCCGCAGCCGGTGTCGGAGATCATCTCGACGAACTCGGGGATGGGCGGGATGTCGAACTCGTCCATCTTCTTCTCGAGCATGCGGGTGGCGATGGCCGACATGCCCGGCAGGCCGCCGAGCATGGTGGCCATGTGCATGCCGGGGTTGCCGACCGTCGCCACCTTGATGTGCTCGAAGCGATCCTTGTGGATGGCGTCGAGGCCGAAGAACGTGAAGAACAGGTTGGCCTCGATGCCCTCGGCGCGCGCGCCGTTGGCCATGATCAGCGCCGGGTAGATCCCTTCGAGGGACCCCTTCGACACGATGATCGAGACCTTCTCGATGGTGTCAGCCATGACGACCTCCTAGATGCAGCCGCGGGGCTTGGGGATGCCGGCGACCTTGGCGGCGATCTTCGCCGGGCCCTTGGGGAACAGCTGGTAGAGCTCCTTCACCGAGACGCCCGAGGTCTTGCCGAGGACCCGGACGGTCGGGCCGGTGCCCTTCTCGAAGAACTGGTCGCGCATGAAGCGCACGACGATCCAGTGGCGGTCGGTCAGCTCGTCGATCCCGTTCTCGCGGGCGATCTCGGCGGCGATCTCCTCGTTCCACTGGCTCGGATCGGTGAGGAAGCCCTCCTCGTTGATGTCGACGGTGGTGCCGGCGATGGTGGTGGCGGTCATGCGGGGACCTCCTGTGCGGGCCGGTCCTTGCCGGCGGTGGGCATGTCGGATGCGATGCCGGGCAGGTCCCGGCCGGGCAGCAGGCTGTGCCAGTAGGCGAACTGGAACATGAGCTTCCCGAGGTGGTTGAGCCGGCTCTCCTTCAGCAGCGGCAGGCCGACCTTGGCGGGGAAGTGCCCCGGCAGCGGCTCGGTGTCGTAGTTGAAGTCGATGAGCATCGCCTTGTGGAAGCCGGTCTCGATGAAGCAGTTGGCGTGGCCGTCGTAGGAGGCGTCGAGCGCCTCGCCGTCGAGGAACCGGACCACGTTCTCCACGAGGACCTCGCCCTCGAAGTGGGTGACCGAGCCGGCCTTCGAGATCGGCAGGGCGGTGGCGTCGCCGATGGCGAACACGTTGGGCTTCGCCTTGCTCTGGAGGGTGCGCTCGTCGGTGGGCACGAACCGCAGCTCGTCGCCCAGGCCCTCGGAGCGCTCCACGTACTCGGCGCCGTTGTGCACGGGGATCACCACGGCGAGGTCGAACGGGACCTCGCGCTCGTCCCACGACACGAGCTTGCGGCCCTCACCGTCGACCTCGCCGGTGTTGAACTCGGTCACCAGCTCGATGCCCTTCTCCTCGAGCATCCCGCCGAGCGTCGCCGAGGCGACCGGCTTGGTGAAGGCACCGTCGAGGGGGGTGGCGAAGGTGATCTGGACCCGGTCGCGGATGCCGCGCTGGTGGAAGTACCAGTCGGCGAGGAAGCAGAACTCCAGTGGCGCCACCGGGCACTTGATGGGCAGCTCCACCACGTTGATCACGAGGCGGCCGCCCTCGAAGTCGGCGAGCGCTCGCTCGAGCTTCTCGGCGCCGTCGACGGAGTAGAAGGTGTGGGTCGTCTCGCCCCATCCGGCACCGGTGAGCCCCTCGGTCTCCTCGGGGGCCAGCACCGCGCCGGTCGCCACGATGAGCACGTCGTACGGGTAGGTCGTCCCGTCCTGGAGGATGACCGTGTCGGTGGGGAGGTCGACCCGGTCGATGGGCTCGACCACGTAGTCGATGCCCTCGTGGAGCTGGCGCCCTCGCGGCCGCACGATGTCCTCCGGGTGGGTCAGCCCGAACGGCACGAACAGCAGGCCGGGCTGGTACACGTGGCGATCGTCCTGGTCGATCACCGTGATGTGCGCCCGGTCGCCCAGTCGCTTGCGCAGGCGGTTGGCGGCCAGCGTGCCGCCGGTTCCGCCGCCGAGGATCACGATCCGCTCCGGCATCGCGATCACCTCCTCGTCCTCTCGTCCTTCTCCCTCCGAGGGTCGCGCCCGGCCCCCGGTGGGGTCAGGGCCGAAGGACCCCGATCGGCGGGGTCAGCCCTCCCCGGGCGGTGGCCCGGCGAACTCGCAGAAGGCGTCGAAGGCCCGCGGGCCGTAGACGCTGGCCGTGCCGCCGTCCATCAGCAGGGCGACGCCGAGCGCCTCGGCCACCTCGGCGTGGGTGGCGCCGGCCTTCGCGGCGGCGCGGGCGTGGTAGCTGATGCAGCCGTCGCACTGCTTCACGACGGCGATCGTCAGCGCGATCGTCTCCTTCAGACGGGTGGGGAGGGCGCCGTCGGCGACCGCGTGCTGGTGGAGCTGGCCGAAGCCGGCCCAGGTGTCGGGGATGGCGCGCCGCAGGGCGCGGGTGGGATCGCGCAGGTCGGCGGCGACGTCGGCGTAGTGGCCCATGGTGGTCTCCTCGGGGTGGTCCACCCTCGAGGGTAGGTACCTCCGGGGGTACCCGCATCGGGCCGAGGTCGCTGGTGGGGCGGGACCTTGGTCCCGTCGGGGCCGGGCGGGCTCAGCCGCCGATGGGGCGGCCGCGGCGGCCCGCCTCGTAGCAGGCGGGCATCGAGCCCCGCCCGCACGCACCGTCGACGGCGTTGTCGGACTCGGAGCGCCACGGGGCCACCGGGCCGATGCTGCTCGGCGGCTCCAGGCCGCGGGCGCCGGCGTCGTAGCAGGCGAAGGGGTTGAGGTCGGCGCACTCGCTGAGGACGGTGGCGTCGTCGTCGTCGGTGGGCTCGCCGCGCACGGTCGTCGTGGTGCTCCGCGGGGCGCTGGGGGCCGTGGAGGTGGTGGTCGCCGGCGTGGTGGTGGGGGCGGCGGTGGTCGGGGCCGCGCTCGTGGTGGGCTCGTCGTCGGCCTCGGTGGTGGCCGTGGCCGCCGAGGTCGTGGGGGCGGCGGTGGTCGTCGTGGTGGTCGCCGCGGTGGTCGTCGTGGTCTCGTCGCCGTCGTCGCCGAAGGTCTTCACGCCGAGCACGATCAGCGCGATCACGAGCAGCACGCCCACCCCGATGGCAGGCGCCCAGCGCTTCAGGTTCTCGTCCATGCATCCTCCGAGGTCGGCGTCGCGAGGCTAGGCGTCGCGGCGCCCCGCCCGGCAGGGCCGAACGGCCGGTCGGGCGAACGCCACGCCGATCCCGATGGCTCAGGTGGGCGTCGCCGCGATGGCGGCGTGCGGGCGGTCGTCGAGATCTCCTGGTCTCGTGCTGCTGCTGCCATCCACCGGGACCGATGGGACCTGGTGGTGGCGTCGGTGCGAGGAAGCCCGGCCTGAGCTTCCCTGAGGGTGCCCGCCCTCGACGAGGGCGTTCTGGGGCCGTTCGGCCCGAGGGATTCCGAGCGGGCGGCCGAGGTGGCGATGGGGCTACCCTCGAGGCGAGCCGGTTTGGGGCCAACGAGTCTGGCCCCCCGGCCACCTCCTCTGCCTCTGCCGCTCCAGCAGTCCAAGGGTCAGGCGGGCTCGTTCCGCGGTTCCTGCGTCTGCGGTCCGCGCAAGCCGCCGGAGCTTGCGGCGAAAGGGCGCGCTGTCGACCCGCCGAGCGAGCCGCCGAACCTCGCGGAACTCCTGACGGGAGCCCCGGGCCAGCATGCCCAGGATCGCGGTCCGCACCAGATCCGCCTCCTCCCTGGCGAAGGTGAACTGCCGCAGCCGGACGAGGATCACCTGCTTCTCGTAGCCCGTCCGATGGCCGAACGGGTCCTCGATCAGCCACTCGATGATCGTCCGAAACCGGGGCGGAAGCTCGCCACCGGTGGGGTGAGCGAGGAAGACCGCTCGTTCCGTCGCCCAATCCTCGGGGTAGGCGAGCCGGGTGAGGAAGCGGTACCGCCGGTACCCGCGATCACTGCCATCTCGACGGCACGCAGCGAACGCAGCATCGAGCCGTTCCCTCCCGCTCGTGAGCAGGTCTTCGACCGCGTCCACCGCCGGGTCCACCATCTGATCATCGCGCGGCGGGGGACGCGCATCACCCTGGCCGCAGGCATCTCGCTGCGATCGTCGGTGGCCGGCCAACGAAGATCACGGTCAGTTCGCAGCGCGGGCCTCGATGAGCGAGGCGCCCATGGCGACGAGGTTCGCCACGAAGGCGTGGTGGTCGAGGTCGAGCTCCGCGCCTTCGTCGATCCGGCGCGCCCGCTCGGCGACGGTGCCGGTGAGCAGCACGATCAGCGCGAGGATGCGCTCGCGGCGGACCGGGGGCGGCGCGTCGACCCGGTGCTCGAGCTCGTCGAGCACGGCGGCGAGGTGGACGGTGGTGGCGGCGTCGGACTCGGCGCGCCACGCCGAGAACCGGCCCCGCAGCTGGGCGACGATCCGCAGGTACGAGCGGCCCGCGTCGACGGCGAGGAGCGCGGCGTAGGGCTCGACGAGGCACGCGACGAGCTCGCCCGGGGAGGGGTCGTCGCCGAGGGCGGCTCGCCGACGTCCGCGCTCCTCGTCGACGGGGCCGCCCCGGCGGGCGAGGAGCGCGCCGAGCAGCCCCTGGCGCGAGCCGAAGTGGTAGCTGATGGCCGACGCGTTGCGCTGGCCGGCGGCCTCGACGATCTCGCGGGTGGTGACCCCCTCCACGCCGTCGCGCGCGAACCGCCGCTCGGCTTCGTCGAGCAGCCGGTCGCGCGTGGCCGTGGCGACGGGGGCCGACTCAGCTCCCGAGCGGCTTGAGGGCGTTGGTGGGGATGACCTCGGGCGCCCGGAGGTCGGCCGGGATGGGCTGGCCGAACTCGGGGTGCTTGCGCGTCGCCGTCTGGCGCATGCGGGTGGTCCGGTGCACGGGGTCCTTGTCGAACTCGGGGATGACCTTGGTGCCGAACAGCTCGATCATCTCGAGCACCTCCTCGTGCTCGAAGCCCTCGTTGGGCACGGCGAACACGAGCTGGTCCGTGCCGACCGACTCGTAGGCGGCCAGCTGCTCGCACACCTCCTCGGGCGTGCCGCAGAGGAGGTAGCCCTCGCCGATGGCCCAGTCGAGCTCCTCCTCGGTCTGGATGCCGCGGGGGACGTCGGGCCAGTAGACGGCGTCGGGGGCCACGGGCATCGTCGAGTGGTAGATGTGCAGCATCGTGTTGAGGTAGCCCCGCCCGGGGGAGGTGGCGATCTCGCGGGCCCGCTTGCGGTCGGAGAGCAGCACGACCGCGTTCGTCATCATGATGTTGTCGTTGACGAACTCGCCGAGCGGCTCGGTGCAGTTGGCGATCCCCTCCTTGTAGGCCTCCATGCGGCCCTTGAGGTTGTGGATCGGCTCGAAGTTGAAGGCGATGGCGCCGATGCCCAGCTCGCCCGCGGTGGTGAACGTGCCGGGGTTGCCGCACCCGACCCAGATCGGCGGGTGGCCGACGCCGTAGGGCTTGGGGAGGATGTTGTGGGGCGACGGCACCCGGAAGTGCTCGCCTTCGAACGTGTAGTCGCGCTGCTCCCACATGCGGACGATCTCGGGGGCGACCTCGTTCCACATCTCCTTGGTCTCGGAGGTGTTGAGGTCGAAGGTCTGCATCTCGTGCTGGCCGGCCCCTCGACCGGTGCCGAACTCGAAGCGGCCCTCGGTGATGTGGTCGAGCATGGCGACGCGCTCGGCGTTGCGCGGCGGCTGGTTGACCGGCGGCGAGAGGTTGATGATCGCCGAGCCGAGGTGGATGCGCTCGGTCTGTGCCGCGACCCACGGGATCGCCACCTCCGGCGCCGACATGTGGGAGTACTCGGTGAGGGCGTGGTGCTCGCCGAACCAGGCGTACTTCCAGTTGAACCGGTCGGCGTGGACGGCGTAGCCGAGCTCGCGCAGCAGCATCTCGTGCTCGCACGCCGGGTCGTGGGCGGCCGGGCCCGGCAGGTAGCCGTTCATGAACAGGCCGAACTCCATGGGTGCTCCTTCACGCAGCGACACGAGAACGCGTTCTAATGTAGGCCATTAGAACCGTCGCGGCAAGGAGCTCGGGTCAGCCGTTCGGCGCGTCGTCCTTCTCCTCGACCAGGGGGAGCGCCGCCGGCTTCGCCGCCTGGCCGCGGTGGACCATGTCGTCGGGCAGCGGTCCGTCCGGGCCCTCGATGCGGACCTCGACGCGCTTGGCGTAGAAGCCCGGCTCGAAGTCGATGCCGACGAGGGGGGCCGAGTCGTCGAGCTCGAAGGACACCTCGCCGCCGTCGCCGCTCGCCGTGCCCGACGAGGTGGGGCTGAGCAGGAGCTTCGACACGTCGTCGTCGCTGCGGATGGTGCCGGTGGCCCGGTCGAACCCGTCGCCGAACGCGAACCAGAGGTGCCAGCCGTCGAAGTCGTTCCAGAGGTACGCGCCGGGCTCGACCTCCGGCGTCACCTCGGCGGCGATCTCGTCGATCTCGCCCAGCCCGGCCGGTCGGCCGCCCAGGTCGGCCGGCCACACCAGGTCGCGCTGGACGTCGAAGGGCTTGGCCATGAGCACGTAGGCGATCGCCGCGATCACGAGCAGGCCGGCCGCACCGCCGAGGAGCAGCGGGAGGCGGCGTCCTCGCTCGGCGCGCTCGACCTCGGCGAGCTCGTCGTGCTGCCACGAGGAGGGGGCGGTGGGGGGATCGTCGGCCATGGCGTCAGCGCGCTCCTTCCCGGCGGGTGCGGGCGATCAACCCCGCGCGCACCGCCGAGGTCGGCGCTGCGGGCCGGACGCTACTCGGGCGCCTTCGGCGCGACCGCCGCTGCGGCGGCGGCGATCGCGTCGGCGGGGATGCGCTCGCCGACCAGGAGCCGCCCGCCCCCGCGCTGCACGGCGTCGCCCAGCTCGGCCGCCCAGAGGTCCTCGACGATGGCGAAGACCGCGGAGGAGTCGGGTGCCATCGTCTGGGCCGCCTCGCTCACGTCCTCGTCGCTGATCATCCCCTCGAGCTCGCCGGCGAGCTGCACGAGCGAATCGATCGCCGCCCCGACCAGCTCGTCGGGCTCGAAGTAGGCCACCGAGCCGTCGCCGTGCTTGCGGATCAGCACGAGGTCGAGGATCCGGATGGTCCCCGCCTCCACCAGCTTGCGCAGCGGCGGCACGACGCCGGCGTCCACCGCGTCGCCGTCGTAGCCGATCACCACGTACTCGACCGGTGCCAGGTCCATCGCCCACCCCCCCCAGAACGGTGCGCGTAGGGTACCGACCCGTCGGTGGCCGTGCACCGGCCCATCCCGCTCCGGCCCCGAGGGTGCCCGTACGATCACCTCGATGGCCAGGTCGCGCACGCCGATGGACCGC
This sequence comes from Acidimicrobiales bacterium, assembly GCA_041394165.1. Classification (GTDB taxonomy): domain Bacteria; phylum Actinomycetota; class Acidimicrobiia; order Acidimicrobiales; family Iamiaceae; genus Aquihabitans. The sequence continues at coordinate 310,438 of JAWKIT010000003.1, read as the reverse complement.
GTGTTCGATGCGATCGTGCCGCGTGCGGTCGGCGCCGTCGATCCCGACGAGCTGCTCGATCGCATCGACCTCGACCAGCTGGTGGAGCGCCTCGACGTCGAGCGGCTCATGGCGCGCATCGACGTCGACGCCCTGATCCAGCGGGTCGATGTGGACGCCATCATCCAGCGCGTCGACGTGGACGCCATCGTGCAGCGGGTCGATGTGGACGCCATCGTCCGGCGGGTCGACATCGACGCGATCCTCGCCGAGGTCGACATCCGCGGGATCGTGTCGCGCGCCGGCATCGACCAGGCCATCGCCGAGACCGCCACGGGGCTCGCCGGTCGCACCCTCGCGCTCGTCCAGCGACGCCTCCACCGCCTCGACGCCCTCGTGCTCGCCGGCGTCGACCGCATCCTCGGGCGCCGCGGCCGAGCGCTCGGAGCCGACGGGTTGCGCGGGCTCACCCCGGCCGGGCCCTTCGCGCGCGTGCTCGGCTTCGTCGTCGACACCGTGGTCGTGTCCACCACCTTCAGCCTCGGCGTGCTGCTGGCCACCTCGCTGCTCGAGCTCTTCACGAGCCGCACGTTCGACGTGCGCGACGACGGCGGTCCCGGGTGGGCGCTCGCCTTCCTCGCCTGGTGGTTCACCTACCTCTGGGCGTGCATCGGCCTGGGCGGCCGCACGGTGGGCAAGGGGCTGGCGGGCATCCGGGTGGTGGGCGCCGACCTGGCGCCCGCCCCGGCGCGCGCCGCGCTGGTGCGCGCCGTGGCCTTCCCGTTCAGCTTCGTGCTGGGCCTCGGCTTCGTGCCCGCCGTGCTCGGCCGACGGCGCCGCGCGCTGCACGACCTCGTGGCCGGCACCCAGGAGCTCGTGGACCCCGACGTGGTCGCGCCGAGCGCCGCGACCTGAGGCGGCCGCGGCGCGCGCCCGTCAGGCGAGCAGCTTCGCCTTCAGCGAGGCGAACTCGGCCTCGTCGATCACGCCCTGGGCCTGGAGCTCGGCCAGGCGGGCCAGCTCCTCGGACACGGACGGCACGGTGCCCGCCGCGCCTTGGATGTACTCGCGCACCGCCTGCTCCTGCTGGTGGGCGGCCTTCGCCTGGCGCTGGGCCATGCCGGGGCCGCGCACGATCAGGTAGGCGAACACGCCGAGGTAGGGCGTCAGGATCAGCAGCAGGATCCACAGCACCTTGGCGACGCCGCTGGTCTCGTGGTCGCGGAACAGGTCGCCGAACACGTTGAACAGCAGCATGATCCAGAGGAAGAACAAGAAGAACCAGAGCATGGACCAGACGACCTGGCCGACGCCGAACGAGGCGAGCATTGGGGTGCGACTCCTGGGGTGGTGGGCGCGTCACGACGGGTGACGGCACCTCACCCTAGGGGGTCGGACCGGTGAGGTCGTCCACCGCATCGGCGGCCGCGTCGAGGTCGAGCGGCGGTTCGTCGAAGCGGCGGACGTCGCGATAGGTCCGGTCCCGCCCGGCCTCGTCGAGGTACCACCGGCGCAGGCGGTCGACGACCGCATCGCGCAGCGGGGCGGGCATGGCTCGCAGCTCCTGGGGGAGCTGCCGACCCGACACGAGGAGGCGGCCGAGGTCGTAGAGGTCCGAGGCGCGCTTCTCGGGCCGCGACGAGGCGCGGAGCGGCACCGTCGTCGCCTTCATGGCGACGAGGCCGGCGCTGCTGGCCACCAGCCGGCCGGGCGCGGCGGCGAGGCGGGCGCCGGTGCGATCGTCGACGGCCACGATGTCGAGCGGCGTGGCGCTGTCGTGGGCCCAGGTGTGGGCGAGCACGTTGAGCTCGAGGTCGGTGAGCTCGCCGTCGGGCGGGGCCAGCTCGGCGAGCAGCGCATCGGCCGCGACGGGGGCCACGTCGATGACGTCGAGGTCGAGGTCGCCCGCGAACCGGTACTGGCCACCACCGGCGGCGGTGAGCGCCAACCGCGCGAGCTGCGGGTGCACCGCCGGGAGGTCGCGCGCGAGGGCGTCGAGGTCGACCGTGGTCCGGTGGGGGGTGCCCACCCGGCACATGACGGCGAGGCCGCCGATCAGGCGCAGCTCGTCGGGGAGCGAGGCGAGCAGGGCGACCTCGTGGTGGGTGGTGCCGTCGCGGCGACCGGCGAGCACGACGGGTGCGGTGCTCACCCCGCGTCCCCGGGGACCACGCCCCACGCCTCGACGATCTCGCGCCCTCGGGCGGGATCGGCGGCGAGGCGCAGCGCGCACACCAGCGGGTGGGCGACCTGCCACGGGTGCTCGTCGTCGGCCGGGTGGTCGTCGTTGGTCGGCAGCCATCGGACGGGCGCGGGCGGACCCAGCACCGGGCGGGCGCATCGCGCACCGAGAGGCGCCGGGCCCGGCGCACGGCGCCGGCCGACGTGAGGTACGCCCGCGCCGGCAGGTCGCCGACGGCGGCGAGCGCGCCCCGCCGAGGGTCGCGCGCTCGTCGACCCGCACCACCTCCTCGGCGCCCACCGCGCCGGCGAGGGCGTCCAGCTCGACGGGGAGCGGGGCCCAGCCGTCGTCGGGCCAGCGCGCCGCCGCCTCCCAGAACAGCTCGGGCAGCAGCGGGCGGTGCGTCGTGGGGCCCACCAGCCCGAGCTCCGCGAAGCGACCGATCAGCTCGTGGACGGCGCCGACGCTGCGGCCGATGCGGCCCGCCACCCGCCGCGCCGTCACCGGCTCGTCGGGCGAGATCAGTGCGGCGAGGGCGATCTCGAGGCCGACCGTGGTCCACGGGTCGGCGGGCGGTCGGCGGGCCTCGCCGCCGGCCTCGGTGGGCAGCGGCGAGTCGATCCGCACCCCCGGCGCCCAGATCCGCAGGTGGCCACGACGGTCGAGCCAGCCCCAGCCGGCCGCGCGCAGCACCTCTCGCCCGGCGCGGCTGATGCGGTCGGCCACGACCACCGCGGGGAGCCGGCCGCCGCTCCCGGCGGCGAGGGCCCCCAGCTCGGCGGGCGTGGGGTGGGCTCGCGCCACGAGGTGGGGGACGAGGCGGTTCCCGTCGACCACGACCACGCCGTCGCCCGCGCGGGCATCGACGCCGAGCGTTCCGAGCGCGTCGGCCAGCTCGCCGAGCAGGCGGGCCTGTTCCTCGGTACGCGCCGTCACGAACACCGAACAAACCATACTCTGCAAGGAGTGCGCCGTCCACCGGTGCCGTTCGTGCCGTCGCGAACACCGAACAACCACACCTGGCGAGGCGCGTCTACGCTGCGCGCGTGGACGCGGCAGCCGCGGGCGACGTGGGCGACGTGGGCGACGACCGGCCGGGCGACCCGGCCGAGCCGCGCGTGGTGTGGGTCCGCCATCCCGCCGACGTGGCGCGGATGGTCCTCGCCGTCGGGGTGTGGCTGCTCGTCTACGGCTACGGGCTGGTGTACCCCGAGGATGCCCGGTCGCTGTCGGCCCGACTGGTCCTCGCCTTCGACGGGCTGCCGCCGACCGTCGCCCGCACCACCGTCGGCCTCGTCCAGGTGGCGGCGCTGCTGGCGCCGCTCGTGGCGGTGCTCGTGGCCCGGCGGGGCCGGTGGCGCGAGATCGGCCTCGCCGCCGGCGCGGCCGCCGTCACCGGGGTGCTCGGCGCCGTGCTCGACCGGGGTCTGGTCGACGCCGTCCCGGCCGTCGTGCTCGACGAGGCCGAGCGCCCGTCGTGGGTGTCGGGGTCCGCCTTCCCGTCGGGTGCCTACCTGGCCGCCGTCGTCGCCGCCGCCACCGTGCTGGCGCCCACCTTCCCGAGGCCGTGGCGGCGGGCCCTGTGGAGCGCCGTCGGGGTCGTCGCCACCGCCCGCGTGATGACCGCCGTCGAGACGCCCGTCGGCATCGTGAGCTCGCTCGCCGCGGGCGCGTTCGTCGGCTCGGCCGTGATGGTGGCCGCCCGGGCGCCGCTGCGGTGGCCGGCGGCCGACGCCGTCGCCGCGGCGATCGGGCGAGCCGGCCGACGCACGAGCACGGTGACGCCCACCGCCGCTCGCCATCGCCACGGCCCCACCTACGACGTGGAGCTGGCCGACGGCACCTCCGGGTTCGCCAAGGTGGTCGGCCGCGACGAGCGGGACGCCGAGCTGCTCTCGCGCGCCGTGCGGGCCCTGCGCGTCGCCGACCCGGGCGATCGGAGCTCGCCCGGCGCGGTCCAGGTCATCGAGCACGAAGCCCGGGCGTGCGAGCGTGCCGCCCGGGCCGAGGCGCGGGTCCCCGGCGTGCTGGCGGTGACCACGACGGACGAGCGCGCCGCGGTGCTGGTGCTCGAGCGCCTGGCCGGGACGACGGCCTCGCGCCGAGCCCGAGCGGCTCACCGACGACGTGCTGGCGAGGGCGTTCGGGCAGGTCGCCCTGCTCCGCGCCGGGCGCCTCGCCCACGGATGGCTCAGCCTCGGCCACGTGTGGCTCGGCGACGGGTGCGAGGTCGGGCTCATCGACCTCCGCTGGACGACCTTCGCCGCGTCGGACCGCCAGCTCGACAACGACCTCGCCGACCTCCTGGTGTCGGTGGCGCTGGTGGCCGGCGTCGACCGGGCGGTGGCCGCCGCGCTCGCGTCGTTCGAGCCCGACGAGCTCGGTGCCGTGCTGCCCCTGCTCCAGCCGCTCGCGGTGGCCCCCGAGACCCGTGCGGCGCTGCGCGGCCGCAAGGAGCTGCTCGGCGAGCTGCGCACGGCCGTGCAGGAGGCGGCCGGCGTGGACGCCTACGAGATGGCGAAGCTCGAGCGGCTCACGGTCCGCAAGGTCATCGTCTTCGTCGCCACCCTGGTGCTGGCCCAGCTGCTCCTGTCGATGCTCGCCAACGCCGGCGAGATCTGGGACGCCGTGCAGGACGCCGACCCCGCCTACACCCCGATCCTGCTCGTCCTCCCGCTGCTGACCTACCCCGCGGGTGCGGCGAGCCTGCTCGGCGCCGTCACCGGTCGGCTGCCCTTCCTGCGGACCACCCAGGTGATGTTCGCCCAGTCGTTCCTGAACCGCTTCACGCCGGCCAACGCGGGCGGGATGGCGCTGCGCGCCCGCTACCTGCAGCGCAACGGCGTGCCCCTGGTGAACGCCGCGTCGAGCGTGGCGATCACCTCGGCCGCCTCGGGCGTCGCCCAGGTCGTGCTCGGCGTCACCTTCTTCGCGTGGGCCGGCCGGTCCGCCGCCCAGGACCAGGACACCGGCTCGGGGTTCTCGCTGCCCTCGGGCCAGGTGATCGCCATCGTGGTCGTGGTCGTGCTGGCCGCGCTCGGCGCCCTGCTCGCCACCCGGTTCGGCCGGAAGCTGTGGTGCGACCTCAAGGTCAACGTGGCATCGATCTGGGCCGACATCCGCGACCTCGCCAGCCGTCCCTCCAAGCTGGCCCTCCTCTTCGGCGGCGCCACGGCGGCGAAGCTCTTCACGATCATCTGCTTCGCCCAGACGATGCGAGCGTTCGGCCAGCCCGTCGACTTCGCCGTGGTGGGCGTGGTGTACCTGACCGCCAACACGGTGGCGTCGGCGGCGCCCACGCCCGGCGGCGTGGGTGCCATCGAGGCCGCGCTCACCGCAGGCCTCGTGGGGCTGGGCATCGAGGCGGGGGAGGCGGCCGCCATCGTGCTCGTGTTCCGCCTGTTCAGCTACTGGCTCCCGATCCTGCCGTGCTGGGCGTCGCTCGCCGCCCTCCAGCGCTCCGGCGAGGTCTGATCAGGCCGAACGGCGCGCGGTCGAGATGGCCTCGAGGGCGAGGTCGCGCTGGGCGAGCAGCAGGCGCAGCTGGCCGCGCCGCTTCGTGTTGCCCCAGACGGTGCGACCGGTCCGGTAGCAGGCGATGACCTGCTCGGCGAGCCAGACGGCGAGCAGCCCGAAGAGCGGCGCGGCGACGAACACGAGCAGCGAGGGCCCCCATCCGCCTCGGTCGCCGAAGGCCGCCTCGATCAGCGGCGAGAGCGGCGAGGTGAACGCGCCGAACGCGTCGGCCGCCCGCCCGGAGCCGACGTCTTGGACCGCGAGCAGCGTCCACGTGGCGGGGAAGGCCACCACGCCGGCGAGCACCCGGTTGGTGCCCTTCGACACCGGCGCCGAGGCCACCGTGCCGGCGAGCGCCACGAGCAGCGCCGGCACCAGGTTCACCACCGCGCCCATGAGGGCGAACGGCGCGAGCAGCAGGACCAGCACGCTCGTCAGCACGAGCCGGCGCACGAGCGCCGTCAGCCCGACCGTCGGCACGAGGTGTCGTCGCGCACGCCCAGCGAGCCGACCAGCAGGTGGTACTCGGCGACCGCGGCGCCGAGCTTGTCGCGAGGAGCGCCGTCGAGGTCGTCGAGCTCGGCGGCGAGCGCCTGCGCTCGGCCAGCGAGACCTCGGCGAGGGGCTGCACGCCAGGCTCGCTGCGCAGCACGAGGTCGGCGGCGGCGCGGCACTCGACGGCGTCGAGGAGGAGTCGAAGTCCGGCGACACGCTCGCCAGGCTCGCCCGGATGCCCTCGGTGAGGCGGTGCACGGCGTCGTGGTCCGCGCTGCCGACGGGGGCGCCCTTGGGATCGAGGTAGCCCGGCCCGGCGGGATCGATCGGGGTCGCGGCCCGCACCACCACCCGGGAGCGCAGGGCGACCTTGTCCTCGAAGGTGATGCCCACCGGCACGATCGCCAGGTCCACGCCGTCCGCGGCGGCGTCGAGGGCGAGGCGGGCGGCGCCCGTGCGCACCGGCGCGAGGCGCTGGTCGTCGTGGGTGGTGCCCTCGGGGAAGATGGCGACCGCGTGGCCGTGGTGGAGCTCGGCGATCACCGATCGGAACGTCCCGGCGTTGTCGCCGCCGCCGTCGACCGTGCGGTGCACGGGCAGCACCCCCACGGCGCGCATCAGCAGGGGCACGCCCGGGGTCTTCCAGAGGGTGGCCTTGGCGATGAAGCGCGGCAGCCGGCCCAGCGCACCGGCGAGCACCACCGGATCGACGAACCCGTTGAAGTGGTTGGCGACGATGAGCCGGGGGCCCGTCGGCAGGTCGTCGAAGCCCACGACCTCCACCGAGCGGAACAGCCCGCGCGAGATGAGCCGGGCGAGCAGCGCCACGGCGCGATCGGTGCCGGTGCGGAGGCTCACGCCGCCGGGCACCCGTCGTTCGTCCAGTCGCTGAACGTCTGGGCGTCGTCGGTCAGGTCGCGGTCGGCCAGGTCGAGCTCGCCCAGGTTGCCCGCCTCCTCGTAGGCGTCGGCGATGCGCGTCACGGCGGCGCCCACCTCGGTGGGCATCGCCGGCGCCCACGCCCGGAAGAGGTCGACCACCGGTTGGAGGTCGTCGGGCGTGAACGCCTCGGTGTAGCGCCGCAGCACCTCGTCGCACGAGGGGAGGCCGGCCGGCGTCGCCGCGGTCGTGGCCGTCGTCGCCTCGGTGGTCGTCGCCTCGGTGGTGGCGGCGGTGGTGGTCGGTCCGGCGGCCGTCGTGGTGGGCGTGGCCGCGTCCGAGGAGCTGCAGCCGGCGGCGATCGCGGCGAGCACGACGAGAGCGGTGGCGGCGGCGAGCCGGCTGGCGGTGGGGCGCACGGTTCCTCCCGGGTGCGGTCGTCGCCCGAACCCTAGGGCGCGCCGCTCGCGCGAGGCTCTCGCCGTGACCCGCTGGGAGGAGGTCGACGACGGCCACGGCACCCGCTGGCGGGTCGACGCGAGCTTCCTCGCCTCGTCGTGGACGTGCCTGTGGGGCGCGGGCTGCCCCGGCATCGGCGACGAGCCGGCCCCCGAGCTCCAGCAGGGCTGCTGCTCGGTGGGCGCCGAGCTGCTCGACGAGGACGAGGCCCGGGCGATCGCCGCCCTCGCCGCCACGCTCGATCCGGCGACCTTCCAGCACCACCGGGCGGCCGCCGAGCGCGGCACCGTGCGCTCCACCCCGTCTGGCGGCCTCGCCACCACGCTCGTCGACGGCGCGTGCGTGTTCCTCAACCGTCCCGGCTTCGCCGGCGGGCCCGGCTGCGCGCTGCACCTCGGGGCGGTGGCCGACGGCGAGTCGCCGCTCGACTGGAAGCCGTCGGTGTGCTGGCAGCTGCCGCTGCGCGTCGAGCGCGAGCCCGATCCGGATGGCGGCGAGCGGGCGACGCTGCGGCCGTGGCGGCGCGACGACTGGGGCGAGGGCGGGACGACGATGCACTGGTGCTGCACCGAGGGCGAGCGCGCCCTCGTCGGCGACCGGCCCGTGATCGAGTCCCTCGCCGCCGAGCTCGACGCGCTGCTCGGCCCGGAGGTGCGCGTCGAGCTGCGGCGACGCGGCGTCGGCATCGGGCCCGGGCCGCGATCGCACGACTCCTAGCATCGGCGCGATGGACTCCGAGCGGCGGTTCCGCGACGTCCTCGATGCCATGCAGGACCACGTGGCCATCGGGGCGTCGGTCCGCGACGAGCGCGGCGCCATCGTCGACTTCGCGCTCACGTTCCTGAACCGGGCGTTCGTCGACGGCGCCGGGCGCTCGGGCGAGGAGCTCCTCGGCGGTCGGGTCCTCGACCTGTTCCCCGGATGGGAGGATCACGGGCTGCTCGACGCGTTCCGGCGCGTGGTGGAGACCCGCGAGCCGCTCGTCGCCGATCGGGTCCGCTACGAGGGGACCACCGCAGAGGGCCGACCGATCGTCGGCTGGTGGAGCCTGACGGTGGTGCCCTTCGACGACGGGTACCTCGCGTCCTCGCGGGACATCACGACGCAGGTGCAGGCCGAGGAGGAGCGACGCCTCGCCGAGCTCGAGGCCGTGCGCCACCGCGAGGTGGTCGAGCTCCTCCAGCGCGCCGCCCTGCCCCAGGCGATGCCGGTCGTCCACGGCGTCGACCTGGGCGCCCGCTACCAGCCCGCCTCGTCCCGGCCGATCGGCGGCGACTGGTACGACGCCTTCGCCCTCGACGACCACCGCGTCGGCCTGGTCATCGCAGACGTCGCCGGCCACGGCCTCGACGCCGCCGCCTTCATGGTGCAGGTGCGCAACGTGGTCCGGGCGCTCGCCCACGAGCACGAGGCGCCGGGGCGGGTCCTCGCCCGATCCGATGCGGTGCTGGCGCGCCTCGCCGTCGGCGACCTGTACGCCACCTGCTGCTACGCCGTCCTCGACGTGGCGGCGCGGCGCGTGGCCTGGGCGCGGGCCGGGCACCTGCACCCCATCTTGTGGTCGGCGGCGCCCGAGGTGCTCGAGGCGGAGGGCGGTCCGCCGCTCGGGGTGGACGGCGGCGGCCGCTTCCCCGTGGCCGAGCGCGACCTCGGGCCGGGCGAGGGCCTGGTGCTCTGCACCGACGGCCTGGTCGAGGCCCGCGGGCGATCCCTGGCCGACGGCATCGCCGCGCTGGTCGACCAGGTGGCGCGGGCGGCACCCGGCCTCGGTGCCCAGGCCCTGGCCGACGGGCTCGCCGCGGCGGCCGACGAGCCCGAGGACGACCTCGCCGTCCTCGTCGCCCGCTGCTCCTGAGCGGGCCGGGCCACGGGCGCTGACGCGAACCGCGCGCCCCGGCCTGGTTCACTGGCTCGGTGGTCCCGACGCCTGCGCCCCCCGCCACGGCCCTGCGCCGGATCCCCTCGGCGGTGCTCGTCCTCGCCCTGGTGGCCGCGTCGCTCGTCTTGGTGGCCGTGGGCCGCAACGTGTGGCAGCGCCTCGAGCGCGACCCCTCGCGCGACGGCCACCGCCGGGTCCTCTTCGTGGGCGACTCGCTGATGTTCGGCGCCTCGGGGCTGCTCGAGCTGAAGTTCCGCTCCCAGGACATCGAGACCCGGTTCGTCGGCGGGTACGGGTCGGGGCTGCTGTCGGGCCAGGGCTGGTGGGTCCGCGAGCTCGGCTACCAGATCGACACCTGGCACCCCGACGTGGTGGTGATCGAGGCCTGCTGCAACTACGGCGTCGGCGAGCCGCTCTTCCGAGCGCCCGACGGCAGCACCGTCACCTCCCAGAGCGACGACATGTACCGCTGGTGGAAGCACCAGGCCGAGGCGGCGGTCGAGGTGGCCGGGCGCTACGGGGCCGACGTGTTCTGGGTCGTGACCCCGGCCGCGTCCGAGCAGCTGTGGCCGTCGTACGTCGAGCGGATCCCGAAGTTCAACGAGATCTCCGCCGGCCTGGGCGTGGCGCGGATCGATTGGCGCCAGGTCCTCACGCCCGACGGGACCTTCACGCCCACCAAGGAGATCGACGGCAAGACCGTCCGCATCCGCGACCCCGACGGCCTGCACCTGGCCGACGCGGGCGACGACCTGGTGGTGCGTGCCACCTACGACGCGGTGGCGCCCGCGCTGGGCGTCGGCTGACGGCGTCGACGGCGCTCGCCGATGGGGCAGGATGGGGGCCCACCCCTGGCCCTGGAGGTCCCGTGACCCGCACCCCGCTCCGCGCCATCGGCGCTGCGCTCGTCCTCGCCTCGCTGCTGCTGGCCTCGTGCAGCACGTCGGGCGGCGACGACGACGCCAAGGACACCACGACCAGCGCGGCCGACGAGACGACGACCACGGCGGGCGACGACGAGGTCACCACGACCGAGGCGGGCGGTGGCGACGCCGAGGCCCAGGCCCGGGCCGAGACGGTCGACCTCACGGTCTCGGACTTCCCCGACGGCTGGGAGGCGAGCGAGGCGGACGACAGCGAGTCCGGCGCGCTGAACGACTGCTCCGACACCTTCCGCGACGACAGCAACGAGCTGGCGGTGTTCCGCGACGACAACTTCGACCTGGGCGACCTCGACGCCGGCGACGGCAGCCGGATGAGCGTCGAGACGAAGGTGTTCGAGTCCGAGGATGCGGCCTCCGCGGAGATCGCGCCGTTCGCCGACCCCGACGTGCTGGCCTGCATCGACGAGGGCCTCAAGTCGCAGTTCGGCGGCGTGAGCGGCGACGTCCAGATCGACGGCGAGTTCACCGCCGACGACTACCCGGCCACCACCGCCGACGAGGCGGTCGCCGCGAGCGCCCAGTACGCGATCACCGCGGACGGCACGACCACCAACCTCATCGTGGCCGTCCTCCTGCTGCGCACCGGCGACCTGGCGTCGCAGGTCCTGATCTTCTCGGTGGGCGACGGCCTCGAGTTCAGCGACCTCGAGGGCCCCGTCACCCGCGTCGAGGAGCTCCAGGCCGCCGCCTGATCCGGTTCACGAGTCGAACCCGAGGCCGACCCGGTCGAGGGCCCGCAGCCACAGGTTGCGCCGGCCCTCGTCCCGGTCGGCCCGGTCGAGCGACCACCGCGTGGCGCTGATGCCGATCCACGCCAGCGGCTCGGGCGGGAACGGGATCGGCTTGGTCCGGACCATCTCCAGCTCGGTGCGCTCGGTGCGCTCGCCGGCGAGCAGGTCGAGCATGACCTGGGCGCCGAACCGCGTGGCCCCCACCCCGAGCCCGGTGTAGCCCGCCGCGTAGGCGACCCGACCGTCGTGCGCCGTGCCGAAGAAGGCGCAGAACCTCGAGCACGTGTCGATGGCGCCGCCCCACCGGTGGCTGAAGCGCAGCCCCTCGAGCTGCGGGAACGTCGTGAAGAAGTGGCGGGCGAGGGTGCGGTAGGTGGCGTCGCGGTGGTCGTGGGCGTCGCGGACCCGGCCGCCGAAGTGGTACACCGCGTCGTAGCCGCCCCACAGGATCCGGTCGTCGGCGGTGAGCCGGTAGTAGTGGAACTGGTTGGCGCTGTCGCCGATCCCCTGGCGCCCCTCCCAGCCGATCGACGCCAGCTGGGCGGCGCTGAGCGGCTCGGTCGCGAGCACGTGGTCGTAGACCGGCACGACGTAGGGGCGGGTCCGTCGCACGAGCGAGGGGAACACGTTGGTGCCGAGGGCGACGTGGCGGGCGCGCACGTCGCCCCGATCGGTGCGGACCACCACCGCGGCCCCGTCCCTCGCCAGCGCGGTGGCGCGGGTGTGCTCGACGATGCGGACGCCGAGCCGCTCGCAGGCCTCGGCCAGCCCCCACGCCAGGCGGGCCGGGTCGACGATCGCCGTGGTCCGGTCGAGCCGGGCCGCCAGGTAGGTGGGGGAGCGCACCTCGGCCTGGATCTCGTCGCGGTCGAGGAAGGCGAGGTGGGGCCGATCGTCGTCGGGCGCCAGCTGCAGGTCGGCCACCTGGTAGGGCTCGGTGGCGACGGTGAGCTCGCCGGTGCGCCGCAGGTCGGCGTCGATGCCGTGGCGCTCGACGTCGGCCACCAGCTCGTCGAGGTTCTCTCGGCCGAGCTCCTCGAGCCGGTCGATCTCGGCGGGCCAGCGCTCGGCACCGTTCGCCTCGCCGTGGGTCAGGCTCGCCGCGCAGAACCCGCCGTTGCGCCCCGACGCCGCCCACGCCACCCGCCCGCCCTCGAGCAGCAGCACGTCGCGCTCGGGGTCGCGCTCCTTGGCGAGCAGCGCGGTCCACAGGCCGGAGTAGCCGCCGCCCACCACCACCAGGTCGGCGGCGGTCGGGCCGTCGAGCGGCGGGCGAGGCGCGGGCCGCGCCGCGACGTCCAGCCAGAGCGGCGCGGGTGCGGCGTCGCGCAGGGCCCGTTCGACGTCGGCCATGGCGCCAGCCTGCCCCATCCGGGAAGCCGTCGGCGCCGAACACGGTTGGGAGGTGCCATGAGCACGCTGCACGACTTCACCGCCACCTCGATCGCCGGCCAGGAGGTGGACCTGTCCGAGTACCGGGGCAAGGTCGTCCTGGTGGTGAACACCGCCTCGAAGTGCGGGTTCACCCCGCAGTACGAGGGCCTCGAGGCGCTCTACGAGCGCTACCGAGACCGGGGCCTCGTCATCCTCGGGTTCCCGTGCGACCAGTTCGGCCACCAGGAGCCCGGGACCGAGTCCGAGATCCAGGAGTTCTGCCAGCTCAACTACGGCGTGTCGTTCCCCATGTTCTCGAAGGTGGACGTGAACGGCGCCGACGCCCACCCGGTGTACCGCTGGCTGCGCTCGGAGAAGGGCGGGGTGCTCGGCGACCGCATCAAGTGGAACTTCACCAAGTTCCTGGTCGGGCCCGACGGCGCGGTGGTCGGGCGCTACGCCTCGACGACCAAGCCCGAGAAGCTCGCCGCCGACATCGAGGCCCTGCTGCCGGGCTGAGCGCCTCGGGCGCCGCCGCTTGACGCCTCGACGCGACCCCTCTACGTTTTCCGACGTGCCTTCGGAAAACGTCGGATCATCGGCTGCAACCGCCCCGCTCGACCGGCGGGCGCGCAAGCGCGAGGCCCGCCGCGACCACCTCCTCGACCTCGCCGCCGACCTCGTCGACGCCGGGGGCGTGGACGGGCTGACCATGGCGGCGCTCGCCGAGGCGGCCGACTACGCCACCGCCTCGCTCTACACGTACTTCCCCTCGCGCTCGGCGCTGCTCGCCGCGCTCCAGCAGCGGGCCCTCGGCGTCCTCGCCTCGGTGGGCGATGCGGCGCGGGTCCGCTGGGACGAGGCCCTCGCCCAGGCCGCGCCCCGACCGGAGGTGGCGGCGCTCGCCCGGCTGGTCGCGTTCTCCGACCTCTTCCTCGCCGCACCGGTGCGCCACCGGCGCGAGTTCCGGCTGCAGCAGCAGCTGCTCGTGACGCCGGGGGCCGAGGAGGCGGCCGACGCCGGCGCCGTGGTGCCGGCGGCCATGGCGGTGCTCGAGCTCCCACGCCAGCTCCTCGACGCGGCGGCGTCGGCGGGGGCGCTGCGGCGCGAGGACCGCCTCGCCGACCCGCTGGGCGCGCCGCTCGACGCCGCCCTCGGCCGCACCTTCGCGTGGGTGCTCGCCCTCAACGGCGCCCTGCTCGCCGACGGCCTCGTGACGGGGCTGCCCACCACCGGTGCCCTGCTCGGCGCCCAGCTCACCGACGCCCTGCTCCTCGGCTGGGGCGCGGATCCCGACGATCTCGGCGACGCCCGACGGCTCGCCTCGCCCTGGAAGGAGGCCTGACATGGGCCCGCTCCTCGTCCTCGTCGCCTTCGTGGGCGGCTTCGCGCTGTGGGGGCTCTTCGAGTACCTCCTCCACCGCTTCGCCATGCACCACCTCCACGGCCGGGGGATCATGAGCCGCGAGCACCTCGAGCACCACGTCGCGGCCGGCTGGACGTTCTCGACCACCCACCTGCTCAGCTGGGCGGGGATGCTGCTCGTGGGCTTCGTGGCGTGGATGCCCCTCGGGTGGCTCCTCGTCGGCCCCGCCGTCGGCCTCGCCGCGGCGATCGGCTGGGCCGTCGGCTACTTCTTCTACGAGTACGAGCACATGGCCTCGCACCGCAAGGCCCCGCGCACCCGCTACCAGCGCTGGCTCCGCAAGCACCACTTCCACCACCACTTCGGCCACCCGATGAGCAACCACGGCGTGACCGTGCCCTGGTGGGACCGGGTGTTCGGCACCCTCGAGACCCCCGACCAGGTGCGGGTGCCCCGCCGGATGGCGCAGCCCTGGATGCTCGACGCCGACGGCGAGCTGCGCCCCGAGCACCGCGACGACTACGTGCTGGTGGGCACGGTCGACCGCACCGAGCGGCTCGCCCAGCTCGACCGGGCGCGAGCGTTCGCGTCGATCGCGCCCGAGGACTAGCGGATCGTCGGCCCGCCGGGGATGTGGGCGCGGGGCTGCGACCGGCGCTGGGCCACGTAGACCAGGGCGAGGCCCACCGCCGCCGAGCCGGCGGCCACCAGGAACACCTTGGCGGCGGCGCTCTCGGTGGCCTCGGGGCTGGTGCACACGAGCTGGAGCCGCTCGTTGTCGGGCTCGGGAGGCGGCCGGTAGGCGGCGTTGTCGAGCTCGAGGGTGTCGGGGCACACCAGGGGGTTGAGGAACTGGACGCCCTGGGGGAAGAAGAACGCGCACGCGAGCACGTAGACGGCCCCGAGGACGAGGGCTCGTCCGAGCCAGCGGACGATGATGACGACGGCGTTCACGGCGGCCAGCGTAGGGAACCGCCCTTCGCAGGGGAAGGGTCTCCGGCCTCATTTCGTAGCGATCCAGCCACGTCGGGTGGCCGATCGCCCACGGGGGGCAGGCAGGCTCCCCCGATCAGGGGACGGTGCGGGCCACGCGCCGGAGGATCGGCTCGTAGGTGTCGAGCGACTCGACGTCGAGGTCGACGCACTTGCCCCCGTCGTCCCACCCCCGGAGCCGCACGGCGTCGGCATGAGCGGGATGGGCCTCGAACCGGGCCACCTCGGCCGGGGCCATCGGGCCCCCCTGGCGCACCAGGCTGCGCTCGGACCCCGACGACAGGGTCGCCCGATACGCGGGCTCGACGGCGCACCGGTAGCGCTTGGCCGCCACGTGCAGCGCGATCGGGCCGGTGACCGCCGGGCCGAAGAGGGCGCCGAGGTAGCGCGTCCCGCGGCCCTCGTGACCGAGGTCGACAGCGACCTGCCCGTCGGACCGGCCGCCGTCGCGCAGCTCGAGGAGGTGGCCGACGTCGTGGAGGAGCGCGGCGACCACGAGGGCGTCGTCGGCCCGCTCGGCTCGCGCCAGCGCCGCGGTCTGCAGCGCGTGCTCGAGCTGGGAGACCTCTTCGTCGTAGCGCTCCGGGCCCCAGCGCCGGAACAGCTCGAGCACCTCGTCGACGGTGGCGGCCGGCATCAGACGGCCCGGCCCTGGAAGTCGTCGATGAGCGAGACGCGCGTGCCGCCGTCGGCGCGAGCGCCCTGGGCGTGGAACCGGGCGAGCTTCTCCTCGTAGTAGGCGGCCCGGAGGTCGCCCTCGGCGCGGGCGTTGTAGGTGGGGTAGAGCGCCCGGCGGGGGATCGGCGACGCGTTCGGCCCGCTGCGGTGCGGCGTGCGCGAGTGGAACCAGAGGGTCCAGCCGGCGGGGACCTCGACGGCGCGCCACTCGAGCTCGGCCACGAGGTCGGGGTGGACGCAGCCCGCCTCGTCCTGGGCCAGCACCTCGTGGTGGTGGCCCTCCACCACCTCGAGGCAGCCGTTGTCGAGCGTGGCGTCGTCGACCGCCACCATGCAGGAGACGTGCTGGTCGATGAAGGGGTAGGCGGGCGCGTCCTGGTGGGGCGCGTACCCGGCGCCGCCGGGCAGCTTGTAGTTGACCTTCTCCTTGTACAGCACCGCCTCCTGGCCGAGCAGGGCCGAGGCCGTCGCGGGGAGGGCCCCCTCGGTGAGCAGGCGGCGGAGCCCGGGGTGGAACGGGATGAGGTTCTCGCTCCGGCAGAGCTTCGGGCCCTCGTCGGTCAGCTCGCGGTGGTGCAGCCACCCGTCGCCGTCGTCGGGCCAGCTCGCGATCTCGTCGATCCACCGCCGCAGCTGCTCGACGCCGTCGTCGTCGAGCGTGCGGGTGAGCGCCCAGCCGGTGCGGGCGAAGTGGGCGGCGTGGGCCTCGAGGTCGTCGGCGGTCATGCGGGCCTCCCGTCGTGGCGGACCCGAGCAGTCTGGCGCCGCCAGGCCGTAGCGTCCGCATCCGTGGCCGACCGCTTCCCGACCCTGCCGTTCCGCGACGACCTCTACGCCCCCGACGAGCTGTTCGCCGGCTTCGACGTGGCCGACCCCGGGTCCTACGCCCGCACGCTCGACTTCCGCACGTACCGCTCCACGCTGCTGCCGCTCGACGGCCAGATCGGGATGCTGCGGGCCCTCCACGACCAGTCGATCACCGAGCGCCGGACCGAGCTGCTCGCCGGCCGACGGGTGGTCGCCATCATGGGCGGCCACGCCCTCGCCCGCGACGACCCGGCCTACGCCGCCGTGGCCCGCCTGGCCCGTGCGCTCGCCCGGAGCGGGGCCGTCGTCGTCTCGGGCGGCGGCCCGGGCGCCATGGAGGCCACCCACCTCGGCGCCCTGTTCGCGCCGGCGGGCGACCTCGCCCTCGACGAGGCCATCGGCGTGCTGGCCCGCGTCCCCGAGTTCCCCGAGGTGGCCGGGGTGGTGGCCCCCGGCGGTGCGGTCGACCTCGATCGCCTCGCCCGCCTCCACGCCTGGCAGGCGCCGGCCTTCGAGCTGCTCGCCGAGGTCGACCCGGGCGGCCGGGGCGCGAGCCTCGCCATCCCCACCTGGTTCTACGGCCACGAGCCGCCCACGCCCTTCGCCAGCCACCTGGCCAAGTACTTCTCGAACCCGCTGCGCGAGGACGGGCTCCTGTCGATCGCGGTCGACGGCGTCGTGTACGCGCCCGGGTGGGCCGGCACGGTCCAGGAGGTGTTCCAGGACGCCGCGCAGAACGTGTACCGGGTCGTCGACGGGCGCTTCAGCCCGATGGCGTTCCTCGACCTCGACGGCTGGTGGAGCCGTCGCCTCCCGGTGCTCCCGCTGCTGCGCGAGCTCTTCGGGGACGAGGAGTGCGACCGCTCGGTGCACGTCGGCGCCGACCCCGACGGGGTGCTCGCCTTCCTCGCCGCGGCCACCCCGCCGGAGGTCGCCGAGCCGGCGCCGGGGCGGACCGGGCCGTGAGCCGCCCGGGGTGCTTGCATCGGATCGGCCCGCCGACCACGCTGGTCCGGATGCACCCGACCGAACGGCGCCTCCCATGACCGCTCCCGAACCTCGACCCGGCGGGGCCGACGGCAACGCGCGCGGCCTCCTCGTCCTCGGCATCGGCGTGCTCGTCGGCTTCCTGCTCCTGTGGAACGCAGGGGCAGGCGGGGGCTCGGGGGCCACGTCGTCGACCGACGACCAGACCAGCGGGGTGAACACCTCGGCGCTGGCCGACGACACCTCGACCACCGCGGCCACCACCACGACCGCGGCGACGTCGTCGCACCAGCCGAGCGAGGTCAAGGTGCTCGTCCTCAACGGCGGCGGGCCCACGGGCGCCGCCGCCGACACCTCGGACCTGATCGGCCAGTCGGGCTACGTGATGGGCGACGCGACCAACTCGCCGGTCAACGTCGAGGCCACCACCTTCCTCTACACCGACGGCTACCAGGAGGACGCGACCCAGATCGCGCTCCTGCTCGGCAAGAGCACCGACGCGGTGAAGGACCTCGCCGAGCTCAGCCTGAGCGGCGTCGAGGGCGACGCCAACGTGGTGGTGATCCTCGGCCCCGACGCGCCGCCCGTGTCCGACAGCTCGTCGGACACGACCACGACCACCACCGCCTAGCCCGGCCCATGTCGATCGACGACGTCGCGCTGGCGTCGCTCGTCGCCCCCCTGCGCGACGCGCCCGACGCGACGGTGCTCGCGTTCGACTTCGACGGCACGCTCGCCGCGGTCGTCGACGACCCGGCGGCCGCCGTGCCGATCCCCGGGGTCCCCGCGCTCCTCGACGAGCTGGCGGGGCGCTACCGGCGCGTGGTCGCGATCTCGGGGCGCCCGGTGGGCTTCCTCGCCCGCCACCTCCCGGGCTCGGTGGCGCTGTCGGGCCTGTACGGGCTCGAGTCGCTCGTGGACGGCGTGGTGGCCGACCATCCCGACGCCGCCGCGTGGCGCCCGGTCGTGCACGAGGCGGCGAGCGAGGCCGAGCAGGTGTCGGCTCCCGGTGCCCCGCTCGACGGGATGCTCGTCGAGCCCAAGGGCCTCTCGCTCACCCTCCACGTCCGCACCCGGCCCGAGCTCGAGCCCGCCGCGCTGGCGCTGGCCCGCTCGCTCGCCGACCGGCTCGGCCTGGAGGCCCGGCCGGCGAAGCGCTCGGTCGAGCTGCACCCGCCGATCGCGGTCGACAAGGGGAGCGCGCTCGGCGACCAGATCGCCGCGGTGGGCGCCACCGCCGCGCTCTTCGCCGGCGACGACCTCGGCGACCTCCGCGCGGTCGAGGCCCTCGGCCGCCTGGCGGACGACGGCACCCTGCACGCCGCCGTCGCCGTGGCGGTGGGCGGGCCCGAGCTCCCCCGCGCGCTGGCCGACCGGGCTGCGCTCGTGCTGCCGGGACCCGACTCGGTCCCGGCCCTGCTGCGCGCGCTGCTGGCCTGACCGAGCCCCTCCCGGCGCCTCCTAGGGTGGTCGAGATGGCTGTCCCGATCGTCGTGGTCTCCAACCGGGGACCCGTCTCGTTCGCCCTCGACCCCGCGGCGGCGGGCGGGGTGTCCTCGCGGCGGGGCGCCGGGGGCCTGGTGTCGGGCCTCGGGCCGCTGGTGCGCGGCACCGATGCCATCTGGATCGCGGCGGCGATGACCGAGGGCGACCGCGAGGTGGCGAGCCGTGGGGTGACCGAGGCCGAGGGCTTCCGGGTCCGCCTCCTCGACATCGATCCCGCCACCTGGCGCACCCACTACGACGGGGTGTGCAACGAGGTGCTGTGGTTCGCCCACCACGGCCTCTGGGACCCGGTGGTCGAGCCGGCGTGGCCGCTCGGGTGGGTCGAGTCCACCTGGTCGGCCTACCGGGCGGTGAACGCCGCGTTCGCCGCCGCCGTGATCGCCGACGCCCCCGAGGGCGCCGTGGTGCTCGTGCAGGACTACCACCTCTGCCTCCTCGCGCCCGCCGTGCGCGCCGAGCGGCCCGACCTGCGCCTGGTGCACTTCTCGCACACGCCGTTCGCCTCGCCCCAGTGGCTGCGGATGCTCCCCCGCGATGCCCGCCACGAGCTGCTCGAGGGGCTCGCCGCCCACCACGCGTGCGGCTTCCACTCGGTGCGCTGGCAGCACGCGTTCGAGGCGTCGTGCGACGACGCGCCCGTGACCCGGCCGGCGACGTTCGTGGCGCCGCTCGCCCCCGACCCCGCCGACCTGGCCGCCACCGCGACCTCGGCGGCCACCGGCGCTGCGCTCGCCGACCTCGATGCGCTCGTCGGCGATCGGCGCTTCGTGGTGCGGGTCGACCGGATCGAGCTCTCGAAGAACGTGCTGCGCGGCTTCGACGCCTACGCCGCGCTGCTCGAGGCGCAGCCCGAGCGCCGGGGCCGGGTCGTGTTCGGTGCGTTCGTGTACCCGTCGCGCCAGGGCGTCGCGGCCTACGACCGCTACGCCCGGGCCGTGGCCGAGCGGGTGGCCGAGATCAACGCCCGCTTCGCCACACCGGACTGGACCCCGATCGCCTACGACCCCCACGACGACTACCCCCGCTCGGTCGCCGCGCTCGTGCGCGCCGACGTGGTGCTCGTGAACCCGATCAGCGACGGGCTGAACCTGGTGGCGAAGGAGGCGACGATCGTGAACGACCGCGACGCGCAGCTGGTGCTCTCGCCCCACGCCGGCGCGTGGGACGAGCTCGGGGAGGCGGGCGCGTGGCGCGCCGAGCCCTTCGACGTGGGCGCCACGGCCCTGGCGATCGCCGCCGCCCTCGACGCGCCGGTCGACGAGCGCCGCCGGCGGGCGGCGTCGCTGCGCGAGGCGTCGCTGGCCCGCACGCCGGCCGACTGGCTCGCCGACCAGCTGGCCGCCGTCGGGGGCTGAGCCGTGCGCGTCCTCGCCGCCCCCGACAAGTTCCGCGGCACCGTCACCGCCGCGGAGGCGGCCGCCGCCATCGCCGCCGGGGTGCGCCAGGCCCGGGCCGGCGCTCGCGTGCGCGAGGTGCCGCTGAGCGACGGCGGGGAGGGGTTCACCGACGCCTTCGGGGGCGCCAACCGGGTGAGCGTCGTCACCGGGCCCCTCGGCGAGCCGACGCCCGCCGGATGGCGGCTGAGCGGGCGCACGGCCGTCATCGAGATGGCCGCGGCCTCCGGGCTCGCGCTCGTGGGCGGGGCCGAGGCCAACGATCCCGTCGCCGCCTCCACGCGCGGCACCGGCGAGCTCATCGGCGAGGCCCTCGACCTGGGCGCCCGGCGGGTCTTCGTCGGCCACGGCGGCTCGGCCACGACCGATGGGGGCCTCGCCGCCCTCCAAGCGCTGTTCCCGACGCCGCGGCTGCGGGGGATCGAGCTGATCGCCGCGGTCGACGTCCGCTGCCGGTTCCTCGACGCGGCGCGGGAGTTCGCCGGGCAGAAGGGGGCGTCGGCCAGCCAGATCGAGCTGCTGTCGCGTCGGCTCGAGCGGCTCGCCCAGGTGTACCGCGAGGACCACGGCGTCGACGTCGTCGAGATCGAGGGCGGCGGCGCTGCGGGTGGGCTGGCAGGCGGGCTCGCCGCGGTCGGGGCCACCGTGGTGTCGGGCTTCGAGCTGATCGCCGAGGAGCTCGACCTGGCGAGCGCCGTCGAGGAGGCCGACCTGGTGATCACCGGCGAGGGCTTCGTCGACGCCGCGTCGTTCGACGGGAAGGTGGTCGGCGGCGTCGCCGAGCTGGCGCGCGAGTTCGAGGTGCCGGTCCTCGTCGTGGCCGGCGAGGTGTTCGACGGTGCGGGGGAGCGGGTGGAGGCCATCTCGCTCGTCGAGCGCTTCGGGCGCGACCAGGCCCTGGGCGACGCACCGGGCTGCCTCGCCCGGGCGGTGGCCGAGCGCCTGGCCGGTGCCTAGCGTGCGGCCATGACCGATCTCGCGCAGCTCGACGCCACCGACCAGGCCCGCCTGGTGCGAGACGGGGAGGTGTCGGCCGCCGAGCTCGTGCAGTCCGCGGTCGACCGGGCTCGCCAGGTCGATCCGATCCTCCACGCGCTCGTGCACGAGCGCTTCGACGACGCCGTGGCCGACGCCGGCGGCGCCCTGCCCGACGGCCCGTTCACCGGGGTGCCCTTCGTGCTCAAGGACCTCGACGGGACCATGGCGGGCGAGCCGTTCCACGGCGGGACCCGGTTCCTGCAGCGGCACGGCTACGTGTCGCCGGTCGACAGCGAGCTGACCGTCCGGTTCCGCCAGGCGGGCTTGGTGGTCATCGGGAGGTCCAACACCCCCGAGCTCGGCCTGGTCACCACCACCGAGCCCGAGTCGCACGGGCCCACCCGCAACCCGTGGGACACCGAGCGCTCCACGGGTGGCTCGAGCGGCGGCTCGGCGGCGCTCGTGGCCGCCGGGGTCGTGCCCGTGGCCCACGCCGGCGACGGCGGGGGATCGATCCGGATCCCGGCCTCCGAGTGCGGGCTCGTCGGGCTCAAGCCCAGCCGCGGGCGCTCGACCATGGCTCCCGACGGCGAGGCGTGGGCGGGCCTGGTGGCCCGCCTCGCGGTGACCCGCTCGGTGCGCGACGCGGCCGCGCTGCTCGACGCCGTCGAGGGCCCGGGGGTGGGCGATCCGTCGTGGGCGCCGCGGCCGGAGCGCCCCTACGCCCAGGAGGTGGGCGCGGACCCCGGTGCGCTCCGCATCGGCTGGACGGCCTCGTCGTGGGACGGCACCGTCGAGGTCGACCCACAGGTCCGGGCGGCCACCGAGGCGACCGCCGCGCTGCTCGAGGGCCTCGGCCACCACGTCGAGGTCGCCCACCCCGCCGCGCTCGGCGACGGACGGGCGCTCGAGCACTTCCTGCCGGCCTTCTCCGCCTGGGTCGCGCGCGAGGTCGAGCACCTGGGCGAGCTGGTCGGCGTCGAGCCGACGCCCGACGGCTTCGAGCCCGGCACGTGGGCCCTCGCCGAGGCCGGGCGCGCCATCACCGCCGGCCAGTACCTCAAGGCCCTCGAGGGCCTCCACGCGCTGACCCGCGACGTCGTGGGCTGGTGGCTCGCCGACGGCTACGACCTGCTCCTCACGCCGACGATCCCCGAGCTGCCCCCGACCCTCGGCCAGTTCGGCGCCACCCCCGACGACCCCTTCGCCGGCGTCATGCGCTCGGCCAGCCCCGCCCACTTCACCGCGCCGTTCAACATCACCGGCCAGCCCGCCGTGTCGCTGCCGCTCCACCAGAGCGAGGAGGGCCTCCCCATCGGCGTGCAGCTGGTGGGCGCGCCCGCCCGCGAGGACGTGCTCGTCCGCCTCGCCGCGCAGCTCGAGCAGGCCGCGCCCTGGGCCGACCGCCGGCCGACGGTGTGGGCGGGCGAGGCTCCGGCGGGGCCCTAGCGGGTCGCGGCGGGCGCGGGCGGGGGCTGGTACCGTCCGCCCGCAACAGGGGAGCTCTGGGGGGAGTGGTCATGCATCCACGTCGGTTGCTCGCGGTCGTCGCGACCGTGCTCGCAGGAGGCGGCGTGCTCGTCGCGCCACCCGTCGCCCAGGCCGACGGCACCACGAGCGTGGCCGCCAGCTGCTCGGGGATCCCGCTGCTCGGCACGCTCGACAGCTCCGTCGACATCACCGCGAACGACAGCGTGGATCCCGTCGCCGTCGGCGGGACGGTCGACCTCACCACCCAGGTCCCGGTCCCGGTGGGCGACGTGCCGATCACGGCGACGATCACCGAGGGCAAGATCGTCACGCCGATCCCGGCCGACGTCGCCATCGACGACGTGACCTTCACGGCGTCGAGCTTCTCCGGGACGTCGTGGGCGATCTCGGGGTCGAACGTCGTCGCGACCCTCACCGGGTCGGTGGCCATCGGCGGCAGCAACCCGCCGCCCACCATGCCGGACGTCACCGTGCGCGCCACGGTGGGCGGCGTCCCGCGGACCATCTCGTGGAAGGTGCCGACGAGCATCGTGGTGAAGGGGAACGCCGGGATCTTCGGGAACTTCACCGCCACCTGTACCCCGAACGACCTCGGCACCGTGCTGGTGACGACCACGGTCGTCGCGGCGAACGCGGCGCCCGAGGCCACCGACCAGTCGGTCGCGGTCGCCCACGGCACCGCCACCCCGATCCTGCTGGCCGGCACCGACGGCGACGGCGATCCGCTCGAGTACGCGGTGGCGACGCCGCCCGCCCACGGGACGCTGAGCGGCACCGCCCCCTCGCTCACCTACGCGCCGGCGCCGGGCTACGCCGGATCGGACGCCTTCACCTTCACCGTGTCGGACGGCAAGGCCTCCGACGAGGGCACGGTCTCGATCGAGGTGGCCGAGGCCGCGGCCACGGTGCCGGGGGCGCCGACGATCGACGGCGTCGACGTCCTCGGCCAGGGCGCCGCCACCGTGCGGTGGAGCG
The DNA here is from genome assembly GCA_041394165.1 of Acidimicrobiales bacterium. Taxonomy (GTDB): domain Bacteria; phylum Actinomycetota; class Acidimicrobiia; order Acidimicrobiales; family Iamiaceae; genus Aquihabitans. The sequence continues at coordinate 286,825 of JAWKIT010000003.1, read as the reverse complement.
CGCCGACGGACGACGGCGGCCAGCCGATCACCGGCTACCAGGTGCACGTGGTGCAGGGCGCGACCGAGACCGATCTCGGGCCGGTCGGCCCGACCGCCGGCGAGCTCACGACGACCGACCTCGTCGACGGGGTGGCGGCGACCTTCCGGGTGGCGGCCACCAACGACGTGGGCACCGGGGCCTTCGCCGACGCGGCGCCGATCACCACCAGGTGGTGGCTGCCGTGGACCTCGGGCACCAAGGCGGTCGACGAGCTGTTCACCTGGATGGCGGCCCGTCCGCCGACCTCCGCCGAGCGCTCGAGCTGGCTCGCCCAGCTCGGCGCCGGGACCAAGACGACGGCCGACCTGATCGCCTTCCTGCGGGAGCAGGCTGACGCCACCACCAACGTGGATCCGACCGTGCGGCTCTACTCGGCCTACCTCACGCGCATCCCGGACGCGGGCGGCCTGAACTTCTGGCTCGGTCGTCGGCGCGCCGGCTGGACCCTGTCTCGCATCTCGAGCAACTTCGCCGCCTCCAGCGAGTTCATCCGGCGCTACGGCTCGATGACCAACCGGAAGTTCGTGGAGAACATCTACGCGAACGTCCTGGAGCGCTCGGGCGACGCGGCCGGGATCACGTACTGGACCGGCCAGCTCGACGCTCGCAAGAAGTCGCGCGGGCAGGTGATGATCAACTTATCCGAGTCGAGCGAGTACAAGCGCAAGCAGGCGGGCAACGTGGGCGCCGCGGTCGTCTACCTCCACGTGCTCGGCCGGGCGCCGACGATCGCCCAGCGCGCCGCGTTCATCGAGTCGGTGGAGGTCGACGGGTTCGCCGCCACCGTCCGCGCGCTGCTGCGGACGCCGTCGTTCGCCGATCGGGCTGGCTGAGGGCGCTCAGGCGCCGTCGGCGTCGAGGTCGGGTGCGTCGAGGTCGTCGAGGAGGGGGTCCTCCGCGGCGAGCAGCCGGTCGAGGTCGCGGCGCTGGTCGTCGTCGGGCTCATCGATCCACCACTCGATCGACTCGAGGGCGCGCACCTCGCCCGCGCGGAGCCGCAGCGGTCGGTGGGTGCCGTCGGCGGCGCCGGCCAGCTCGGAGCGGCTGAGCCGCGCGTCATCGAGGAGCACCTCGAGCGGGATCGCCTTGGCCAGCGGGAGCAGCTCCACCTCGGCGTAGCAGCGAGCTCCGGCGGGGTCGATGGCGCCGAGGGGCTCCTCGGCGGGGAGCAGCGGGGTGCCCGCCGGGAGGGCGAGCGTGGGCGCGACCACCTCGCCGACGGCCCAGAGCCCGACGACCCGGTCGCGGTCGGTGCGCACGAGGAAGCACGGCGTGCCGGGGGCGAGCTCGTCGGCGACCGGGCCCGGCTCGATCGGGATGCGGTGGAGCTGGCCGAAGCGGGCGAGCAGGCCGTCGAGGTCGATCGCCTCGCGGGAGGTCCGCAGGGCCCAGCCGGCGGCGCGCCCGGGCTCGTCGGTGGGTGCCATGGCCCGATGGTGGCAGATCGGTCGCCCTCGCCGGTCCGCCGCTGCGTAGCGTGTCGCCCCGTGGACGTCTTCGCCCTGATCGCCGCCGAGCGCCGCCGCCTCGCCGACGAGCTCGACGAGCTCTCCCCCGACGAGTGGGCGCACCCGTCGCTGTGCGAGGGCTGGAGCTGCCACGAGGTGGTCGCCCACCTCATCGTGCCCTTCACGCTGGGCTCGCCCGCGTTCGTGGTCGGCCTGCTGCGCGCCGGCCTGCGCTTCGACCGGGCCAACGACCGCTTCGCCCGCGACGCCGCGCGCGCCCGACCCCCGGCCGAGTGCGTCGCCCTGCTGCGGGCGCACGCGACGAGCCGCTTCACCCCGCCGATGCTCGGCCCCGAGGCACCGCTCACCGACACCGTGACCCACGGGGGCGATCTGCTCACGCCCCTCGGCCGATCGGTCGACGTCGCGCCCGACGCCTACGACGTCGCCCTCCGGTTCGCATCGGGCCGGCGCACCGGCTTCGCCGGCGTGGACCTCGACGGGCTGCGCCTCGAGGCCTCCGATGCGGACGTCGCGGTGGGCGACGGCGACCTGGTGGTCCAGGCGCCGGCGCGGTCGCTCCTCGGGGCGATCCAAGGTCGCACCACCTACCTCGACGACCTCGGGGGCGCGGGCGCCGACGAGCTGCGCCGTCGCGCGCTCGCGCGAGCGGGCTGATGCGGGTGGGGCGCTCGCGCCGCTCGGCGCTCGTGGTCGCCGGGCTCGTCGCCCTCCTCGCCGCGTGCAGCGGCTCGGCTTCGGACGGCTCGGCACCGCCGTCCGACGCGCGCCGGACCACCACGACGCTCGACCCCGGCGGTCCGGCGGCGGTGCCCGCCGACCCGAGCGCCGGGTGCGGCACGGCCCCCGACGTGGCCCGCCTCGACCCCGCCGACCGCCCCGGCGACGTGGCCCAGACCTTCGACGCCGGTGGCGTCGAGCGGGCCTACCGCCTCGCCGTGCCCGCCAGCTACGACGCCGACGTCGCCGCGCCGCTGATCTTGAACCTCCACGGCGCCGGCTCCGACTCCCTGCAGGCGAGCACCTACGGCGACGTGCCCCGCCGCGCCGCCGAGCGGGGGATGCTGACCGTGGCGCCCGAGGCGATCGGCGGGCGCTGGGAGATCGCCGGCACCGGCGCCGACGGCGACTTCCTCACCGCCCTCGTCGACGACCTCGAGGGGCGCTACTGCATCGACCGCAACCGGGTGCACCTCGTGGGGATGTCGCTCGGCGCGTGGAAGGCGGCGGCCACCGCGTGCTCGTTCGACGGGCGGTTCGCCTCGCTGGCCCTCGTGACCGTCGAGGTGTTCCCCGGCGACTGCGACCCGACGTCGGTCGTGGCCTTCCACGGGCGGGCCGACTTCACCGTCCCCTACGGCGAGGGCGGCACGGTCGACCCGGAGGGCTCGCCGAACGAGGGCGTGACCGGGACCCTCTCGAACATCGCGTCGTGGGCCGAGAACGCCGGCTGCGACCCCGAGCCGGTGGTCGAGCGCCTCGGCGACGACGTCGAGCACCGGCGCTACGAGGGGTGCGACGTCGGCCTCGGCGTCGAGCTCTACACGATCGACGACGGCGGCCACACCTGGCCCGGGAGCGACATCGAGATCGGCCCGACGACCCAGACCATCGACGCCACCGAGCTGGCGCTCGACTGGTTCGAGGCCCACCCGCGCCGGGCGGGGTAGCTCAGCGCAGCGACCAGAGCCCGGCCGCCGCGCACAGCGCGCAGGTGACGGTGCACGCCAGCCCGATGGTGCGCGCCGCCGTCGGGTGGGCGACGTCGTCGCCGCGCCGCAGGGCCCGACCCCGCAGCTGGTAGGTGACCTGGGTCCAGACGATCAGCGCGGCCCCGCCGACCAGCACCGCGAGGCCGGCGGCGACCAGCAGGCCCTGGTCCTCGAACGCGGCGAAGCGGGCGAGGACCACGCCCACCGCCAGGATCGAGAAGGCCGTGCGCTCCCACGCCAGCGCGGTGCGCTCGTGCTGGAGCTCGACGGCGTAGGGGCCCTCGGCCTCGTCGGCGTCGTGCGGATCGCTCACCGGGCGTCGAGCAGCAGGAGGACGGCGCCGAGGAGCGCGAACAGCGCCGCCCCGGCGGTCATGATCGCCGGCAGGCGGGAGGGGGCGAGCGGGCGCTGGAGCCGCATCGCCGCCTCGTTGCGGGCCCACCGGCGGTACGCCACCGCCGAGGTCACGCACGACAGGCCGAGCAGGGCGACGCCGAGCGCCCGGGAGCCGGTGAGGTCGGGGAGCAGGGCGATGGCGCCGAGGCCGCCGGCGGCGAGCGCGAGGGCGGTGCGGATCCAGGCGAGGAACGTGCGCTCGTTGGCCAGCGTGAAGCGGTAGTCGGGCTTGGTGCCGACGCGCCGCGGGTCGGGCGGCACGATGGCCCGCCACCACGGATCGCCGCTCACCTCGCGCCCCACGCGTCGCTCATGGTGGGCATTCGAGCACAGCGCGGCGCGCCGTGGCGCCCGACCGGGTCAGCGCGACCGGTCGGCCTCCTCGGCGAGGGTGGCGACCACCTCGGCCGCGCTCGGGTTGACGAGGTAGCGGTCGCCCACGCGGACGGTCGGCACCGTCTCGTTCCCGTCGGCCACGCCGCGCACGATGGCGGCCGCGTCGGGGTCGTGCCAGATGTTCACCTCGTCGGTGGCCACTCCGGCGCGGCGCAGCCCGCGGCGCAGCAGGATGCAGTAGGGGCACGCCGGTCGCCAGTAGACGGTGACGGTGGGGGTCGGATCGGCCACGGTGCGCTCAACCGCACCCGGCCCGTCGATGTTCCGAGCGGTCGGCGGAGCCGCCTGGCAGGCTGGTGGGGTGACCGAGGTGCCGAAGCCGTCGTCGCGCGACCTGAAGCGGCTGGGGATGTCGCTCGCGGTGCTGGCGGCGCAGCGGCTGGCCGATCCCGACGTGCGCGCCCAGCTCGCCGCCCACGGCCGGACCCTGGCGGCGAGCGCGCGGGAGTGGCGCTCGGAGCGGTCGAGCGCCCGGCTCGGCGCGGCGGCCGAGGCCATCCCGACCGGCCCCGACGGCCCGTCGAGCGCCGACGCCGACGACCTGCGCCTCCCGCCTCCCGGGCTCGCCGACCGGATCGGTCGCCGGCGCCTGCAGCGGCGCGTCGACCGGCTGCGCGTGTCGGTGCTCGCGCTCGGCGAAGGGCGACCCGAGCTCGCAGCCCGCCTCGATCCGGTGCTCGCCGCCCTCGAGGAGGTGACCTCGGCCCTCGAGGTGGCGGCCGGGCTCTCCCTGGCCCGACGGCTGCGGGCCCACCAGCGCGTCGACGCCGTGCTCGACGCCCTCGAGACCGCGCTGTTCGAGGCGGCGCTGCCCCAGCTGCCCGGACCGGCGGGCTGAGGGGCCCATCGGCCAGAGTGGGAGCAGCCGACCCGACGGAGGACCCCGTGCTCGCCGACCAGATCCAGGCCGACCTCACCGCCGCCATGAAGGCCCGCGACGACCTCGCGCGCTCGGTGCTCCGGATGGCCACCGCCGCGCTCAAGGAGGCGCGCGTGGCGGGCGCCGAGGCTCGCGACCTGACCGACGAGGAGGTCGTCGCCGTGCTCGCCCGCGAGGCGAAGCGGCGCGAGGAGTCGGCGGCGGCGTTCGTCGAGGGCGGTCGTCCCGAGAAGGCCGAGCGCGAGCTCGCCGAGCGCGACGTGCTCGCCCGCTACCTGCCGGCGCCGCTCACCGACGACGAGCTGGCCGCGCTCGTCGACGAGGCGCTGGCTGCGGGCGGCTTCGCCGGCCCGGGCGACATGGGCCCGGCGATGAAGGCGGCGATGGCGAAGGTCGCCGGACGCGCCGACGGCAAGGCGGTCTCCGCCCTCGTGCGGGCGCGCCTGGCCGGCGCCTGAGGTGGCCGGCGCCCGCGGGCTCGGGATCGATGCCGCCGGCCGGTTCGGCTGGGTCGGCGTCGTGGTGGACGACGACGGCTTCGTGGGCGCCCACCTCCACGCCGAGCTCGCTGCGCTCGTCGGCGAGGCCGACCGCGCCGCGGCCGAGGCGGGGGCCGAGGTCGGCGCGGTGGGGGTCGACATCCCGATCGGCCTGGTCGACGGGCCCCGCCGGACGGCCGACGTCGCCGCCCGGGCGTTCGTGGGGCCCCGCCGCTCGAGCGTGTTCCCGGCCCCGCCCCGCAGCGCGATCGGGTTCGCCTCCCAGGCCGAGGTCAACGCTCACCTCGCCGAGCGGGGCCTGCCGCTGCTGAGCGCGCAGGCCGCCGCCCTCCTCGGTCGCATCCGCGAGGCGGCGGTCGTCGCGCTCGGCGACGACCGGGTCCACGAGGTGTTCCCGGAGGCGTCGTTCCGTCAGCTGGCCGGCGCCGGGCTGGCCCACGCCAAGCGGTCGGCGGCCGGCGCGCTGCTGCGGGTGCGGCTCCTGGAGCGCGCCGAGCCGGCGATCGCCATCTCTGCGGAGGTCGGCCCCGCCGGGGCGGTCCCGCTCGACGATCTGCTCGACGCGGCCGCCGCGGCCTGGTCGGCGCGCCGCTGCGCGCTGGGCACGGCCCTCGCGTTCGGGGACCCCGACGAGCTCGACGCCGAGACCGGGCGCCGCATCGCGATGTGGGTCTAGAGCGAGGCGAGCGGCGGCCGCTCGACCATCGGGACGGGGAGCGGGTCGCGGCCCGGGCGGTGGAGCACGGCGGTCGTCGGGGGCCGCACGCCGGCGCGGTCGAGGATCGCCTGGCCGACCGCCAGCGCCTGCGGGCCGAGCTCGTCGAGGGTGCGGTTGCGGTGGTGGCGCACCCCGAGGTCGACCTGGGCGATCCGCTCCACCCCCACCGTGCGGGCCGCGTCGATGAGCAGCGCGACGTCGACGCCGTAGCCGACCACGAACGGGAGCTGCTCGAGGAGCGACCGCCGCCCGGCGTACTCGCCGGCGAGCGGCTGGGCGATCTCCGCGAGCTCCGGGAAGTAGAGCGACAGCAGCGGGCGGGCCAGCAGCTCGGTCACCCGGCCGCCGCCGACGCCGTCGGCCTCGGGGCGGTGGTAGTGGCCCTTGACGAAGTCGACGTCGGGCTCGACCACCAGCGGCCCCACCATCCCGGCGACGAAGCCGGGGTCGAAGTCGACGATGTCGGCGTCGACCCAGACGACGAGGTCGCCGGTGGACTCGTGCACGGACTTCCACAGGGCCTCGCCCTTGCCGTGGCCCTCGCCGAACTCGGCCAGCACCGTGGCGGCGTCGACCACGCGGGCGCCCGCGGCGGCGGCCAGGGCGCCGGTGCCGTCGGTGGAGTGGTCGTCGACGACGACGATCTCGTCGAGGAGGTCGACCTCCTCCACGAGGTGCCGGCGCAGCCGCTCGACGACCGTGCCGACCGTGGCCGCCTCGTCGCGCGCCGGGATGCAGGCCGAGATGGTGGTCCCGGTGGCTCGCCGGGCGGCGACCACCTCGTCGAGGTCGTGGGCGCCGAGCGGGAAGGACCGCAGGCCCCGCTGCGTGCTCGGCGTGGTCATGGGCGCCATCGTCATCGCTGCACCGTCCTCGGGCAAGGCCGCACCCGCGGTGCGAGCCGACCGTCCCCCGTCGTCGTGGCCCCGACGGTACGGACCCGCCGCGACGGCGGCGCGTCCGTGGTGTGAACGGCATCGGAAGGGAACCTGTCGTCGCCGACGCCCGGTGGGATCGTCCGCAGCCCACCGCTACGCTCCCTCACGCCCCGCGCTCGCCGAGCGCACCGCACCAGCCGAGGTCCTCGTCGATGTCCGTCACCGTCCGCGTCCCCACCACCTTCCGCACCCTCACCGGCGGCGCCTCGGAGGTCGAGGTCGAGGGGAGCGATGTGGGCCAGGTGCTCACCGCGCTCGACGCCGCCCACCCCGGCTTCAAGGACCGGCTGCTCGACGGCGAGGGCAAGCTCCACCGCTTCGTGCAGCTCTACGTGTCCGACGACGACATCCGCTTCCGCGAGGGGCTCGACACCCCGGTGGCCGACGGCGAGACGCTGAGCATCATCCCCGCCATCGCGGGCGGCTGATCCGAGCGCGGCGGCGGGCCGCCGGCGATCTCCTCCAACCGTCGGCGGCCCGCCCGCTCGCCGCATCGGCGTGCGATCCGGCCCCCTTCCATCGGTGCGGAGGGTGGCGGCGAGATGGGCCGAACGGCCCGTTCGCGCCGCGGAGCGTGGCGAGGGGCGTTAGCACTCTCCCCCTGCGGTTGCTAACGGAGGGCGGACGTGGTTTGCTGTTAGCACTCTCCCCTGTGGAGTGCCAGCCGTCCGTCCATCCTCCAGGAGAACACCGGGATGCCCAAGATCATCGCCTTCGACGAGCAGGCCCGCCGTGCGCTCGAGTCCGGCATGAACCAGCTCGCCGACGCCGTCGCCGTCACCCTCGGCCCGAAGGGCCGCAACGTCGTGCTGGAGAAGAAGTGGGGCGCCCCCACCATCACCAAGGACGGCGTCTCGGTCGCCAAGGACATCGAGCTCGAGGACCCCTACGAGAAGATCGGCGCCGAGCTCGTCAAGGAGGTCGCCAAGAAGACCGACGACGTCGCCGGTGACGGGACCACCACCGCCACCGTCCTCGCCCGGGCCATGGTGTCCGAGGGCCTGAAGAACGTGGCCGCCGGCGCCAACCCGATGGACCTCAAGCGGGGCATCGAGGCCGCCGTCGAGGCCGCCGTCGCCTCCATCCACTCCCTCGCCGTCGACATCGACGACAAGGAGCAGATCGCCAAGGTCGCCTCCATCTCGGCCAACAACGACACGGAGATCGGCGAGGCCATCGCCGAGGCCATGGACAAGGTCGGCCGCGACGGCGTCATCACCGTCGAGGAGTCGAACACCTTCGGCATCGAGACCGACTTCGTCGAGGGCATGCGCTTCGACAAGGGCTACATCTCGCCCTACTTCGTCACCGACCCCGAGCGCATGGAGGCCGTCCTCGACGACGCCTACCTGCTGCTCGTGTCGTCGAAGATCTCGGCCGTGCGCGACCTCGTGCCCGTGCTCGAGAAGGTCATGCAGGCCGGCAAGCCGCTCGTGATCATCGCCGAGGACGTCGAGGGCGAGGCCCTCAGCACCCTCGTGGTGAACAAGATCCGCGGCACGTTCCGCTCGGTGGCCATCAAGGCCCCCGGCTTCGGCGAGCGCCGCAAGGCCATGCTCCAGGACATGGCGATCCTCACCGGCGCCCAGGTGATCAGCGAGGACGTGGGCCTCAAGCTCGAGAACACGACGCTCGACCTGCTCGGCACCGCCAAGAAGGTGATCATCACCAAGGACGAGACCACGATCGTCGAGGGCGGCGGCAACAGCGACGACGTGAACGGCCGCGTGAACCAGATCAAGGCCGAGATCGACAACACCGACTCGGACTACGACCGCGAAGCTCCAGGAGCGCCTGGCCAAGCTGGCCGGCGGCGTGGCCGTCCTGAAGGTCGGCGCCGCCACCGAGACGGAGCTCAAGGAGAAGAAGCACCGCATCGAGGACGCCGTCTCCACGGCGAAGGCCGCCATCGAGGAGGGCGTGGTGCCCGGCGGCGGCGTGGCGCTGATCCGCTCGCAGCAGGCCATCCTCGACGCCGCCGAGAAGCTCGAGGGCGACATCGCCACGGGCGCCAAGCTCGTGGCCCGCGCTGTCGAGGCGCCCCTCAAGCAGATCGCCGCCAACGCCGGCGTCGAGGGCGGCGTCGTGGTGAGCAAGGTCAAGGAGATGAGCGGCAGCGGTGGCTACAACGCCGCGGACGACTCCTACGGCGAGATGCTGCCGTCGGTGCCCGACGCCGCCAAGGTGACCCGCTCGGCGCTGCAGAACGCGGCGTCGATCGCGGCCCTGTTCCTCACCACCGAGGCCGTCATCGCCGACAAGCCCGCCGAGGCCCCGGCGATGCCGGGCGGGGGCATGGAGGACTTCTGATCCTCGGCCTCCCGGCCATCGGTCACATCGGTGCCCGGCCCCTTGGGGCCGGGCACCGGCGCGTCTAGCGTCACCCGCACGGAGGATCCCATGGCCGCACCCCGACGGCGCCGGGCTCGGGCCCAGGCGTTCGACACGACCACCACGTTCGTCACCGTCCACGGCCACCGCCGGGCATATCGGCGGTGCGGGAGCGGCCCGGCGCTGCTGCTGCTCCACGGCATCGGTGACTCGTCGGCATCCTGGGTGCCGCTGCTGCGGCCGCTGGCCGAGCGCTTCACGGTCATCGCCCCCGACCTGCTCGGCCACGGCGAGTCCGACAAGCCCCGGGCCGACTACTCGGTCGGCGCCTTCGCCAACGGGATGCGCGACCTGCTCGACGTGCTCGAGATCGATCGGGCCACCGTCGTCGGCCACTCCCTCGGCGGCGGCGTGGCCGCCCAGATGGCCTACCAGCACCCCACCCGGGTGGAGCGGCTGGTGCTGGTGGCGAGCGGCGGGGTGGCCCGGGAGGTCAACCCGGTCCTGCGCCTCGCCGCCACCCCGCTGGCCGACCTCGGCCTGCCCCTGCTGCGCTTCGGTCCGCTCAAGCTCGGTGCCATGGGGCTGATCGAGCTGCTGCGGCGCAGCGGCACCGACCTGGGTCGCGACGCCGAGGAGCTCTCGCGGGTGCTCGACGCCCTGCCCGACGTGGCCGCGCGCGGCGCCTTCTCCCGGACCCTCCAGTCGGTGGTCGACTGGCGGGGCCAGGTGGTCACCATGCTCGACCGGTCGTACCTCACCGAGGCCATGCCGGTGCTCGTCGTGTGGGGGGCCCACGACGCGGTGATCCCCGTCGCCCACGCCCAGGTGGCCCACGACGCCATGCCGGGCAGCCGCCTCGAGATCTTCCCCGATGCCGGGCACTTCCCCCACCACCAGGACCCCGAGCGCTTCCTCGAGCTCCTGCTCGACTTCGTCGACGGCACCGAGGCCATGCAGTTCGAGCGCGACCGGTGGCGGCGGCTCCTGCGCGACGGGCGCGACGGCGCCAACCGCGTCCAGTGGCCCACCGCGCCCGACGACGGCCAGGGCGTGCCCTCGCTCGACGACCTCGCCCACGGCCACGGCAACGTGGTCGCCGTCCGCTCCTGACGGACGAGCGCTCCCGGCGGGTCAGGCGCCGGGCTCGATGACCGTCGGCTTCGGGGCGCGGACCACCGCGCCCGCCGGCACGTCGTGGCTCACCACGGCGTTGGCGCCCACGAGCGCGCCGGGGCCGACGTGCACCGGCCCCACGACCACCGCGCCGGCGCCGAGCTCCACGCCGTCGCCGATGACCGGGCAGGCCGTCGTGTCGCCGGGGCCGCGGCGGATGTTGCCGATGGTGACGTTGTGGCGCAGCATCACGTCCGCACCGAGGACCGTGCCGGTGTTGACCACCAAGCCCTGGCCGTGGCGGATCCGCAGGCCGGGCCCGGCCACCACCTGCGGCGGCAGCTCGACGCCGAGGCCCCACTCGACGATCAACCGGTAGGCCACCTGGATCGGGATGGCCGCGAGCCGCATCGGGAGCGAGCGCCGTCCGGCGTGGCGGGCGCTCGACGCCAGGCGGTAGGCCACGACGAGCAGCAGGCCCTTGGGGTCGTGGCGGTTGGCGGCCACGTCGGCTCGCAGGGCGGCGCGCCAGGGGCCCGGCGGGGTGGGGCGAGGCATCGGGGTGGGGGTGGCGGGCACGGTGGCTCCCATCGGCACGTCGGGCTCGCACCGTAGGGCATCGCCGGCCCGGGGGCGCAGGGAGGAAGCAGCCTGCGCCCCCGGACGACGACGGCCCGCGCCCCGGAGGGAGGGAGGGGCGGGCGGGCGAGCGCGCCAGGCGGGTGCGGCGCGCCGCCGTTCGCCGGGGACGAGGCCGGCGAGGACGGGGAGGCCGGCTCCGCCGCCGGCGAGGGCGCCGCTCGGGCGCTGCGGGAGCGACCGTACGGGTCGTCGAGCCCCCCGGCAAGGGATGCGACCCATCCGGCTCGGCGTGGGGCCGCGAGCGGGCCACGGGTAGCCTCGGCGCATGGCTGACCCCCTCGTCCCGTCCACCGGCCTCGGCGTGGTCCACCTCTTCTGCACCGTCGGGGAGGGCACCGATCGGGCGGCGATCGAGGCGGCGGTGAAGGGGGCGGTCGACGACGGGCTCCAGGTGGTGCCCGTCGCCGTGCTGGGCCACAAGGCCGACATCGCCTTCATGCTGCTCGGCGAGGACTGGTGGAAGCTCAAGGCCCTCCAGACCGCGCTGCAGGTGGCCGGGCTGACGATCGTGGACTCGTACGTGTCGCTCACCGAGCTGTCCGAGTACGCCCAGGGCCTGCCCGAGCAGATGGCCAGCGCCCGCCTGCACCCGCAGCTGCCGCCGGAGGGCAAGCGGGCGTGGTGCTTCTACCCCATGTCCAAGCAGCGCGGCGACGTGCACAACTGGTTCGACCTGCCCTACGAGGACCGCAAGGAGATGATGTACGAGCACGGGGCCAGCGGGCGGAAGTTCGCCGGCCGCGTGCTCCAGGTCGTCACCGGCTCCACGGGCGTCGACGACTGGGAGTGGGGCGTGACGCTGTTCGCCGAGAAGCCCGACGACCTCAAGGAGGTCGTGTACACGATGCGGTTCGACCGCGCGTCCACCCTCTACGCCGAGTTCGGGCCGTTCGTCACCGGTGCCGTCGGCACCCTCGCCGAGGTGCTCGACGCCGCCGGCGTCGCCGACTGACCGGGCCGCCGTGAGCGACGCCGTCCTCGCCGACCCCCGGCTCGACGCGCTCGACGCCGTGCTGCGCGAGCTCGGCTCGGTCGTGGTCGCCTTCTCGGGCGGTGCCGACTCCGCCCTGCTGGCCCACGCCTCGCACCGCGTCCTGGGCGCCGACCGAGCGCGGGCGGTCACGGCGGTGTCGCCGTCGCTGCCCGCAGACGAGCTGGCCGACTGCCGGGCGCTGGCCGCGTCCTGGGGGCTGGCCTGGGAGGGGCTGGCCACCGCCGAGCTCGACGACCCGCGCTACGTGGCCAACGGCGCCGACCGCTGCTACTGGTGCAAGACCGCGCTGCTCGACGTGCTCGAGCCCGTCGCCGCCGCGGCCGGCGCCACCGTGGTGCTCGGGGTGAACGTGGACGACCTGGGCGACCACCGTCCCGGCCAGCAGGCGGCGGCCGAGCGCGGAGCCCGCTTCCCCCTGCTCGAGGCCGGCCTGACGAAGGCCGACGTGCGCGAGCTCAGCCGGGGCCTCGGCCTGCGGACGGCGACCAAGCCGGCGGCGGCGTGCCTCGCCAGCCGGGTGCCCTACGGCACGGCGGTGACCCTGGGCGTGCTGCGCGAGGTCGAGGCGGCCGAGTCGGCGCTGCGGCGGCTGGGCTTCGACGAGCTGCGGGTGCGCCACCACCGCGACGTCGCCCGCATCGAGGTGCCCGACGCCCGGCTGGCGGAGGTCGTGGCCCGTCGCGACGAGGTGGTGGAGGCGGTGCGCGCCGCCGGGTACCGCTACGTCTCGCTCGACCTCGAGGGGTTCCGATCGGGGAGCCTCAACCGCGCGCTGCGTGGTCCGTTCGCTACATAGGCGGATACGTTCAGTGGCAATCTGACCGCCGAGCGTGAGATTCACGCACGGTGGCAAGAAATATCGCTTGTAGTGGTGGTTTTCTCGCGCTCTGCGCTCAAGCGCGCCGCCGGCCGCGCCGTAACCACGGGCGTTCCCACTGGACCGCTCGACGCTCTGGAGCCCGGCGATGATCACCTCGAAGCCCACCCTCGCAGTCCGCTCGCTGATCGTCGGTGCGGCGATCGTCGGCCTCGCCGCCTGCCAGCCGACCCCCGCCACGACGCAGCTGCCCACCGGCCCGTCGAGCGAGGCGACCACGACGCTCCCGGTCAACCCGGACAACACGACGACGACCGCGCCGACCACCACCACGACCCAGGCGACCACCACCACGACCACCGCCGTGCCGGGCACCCGGCCGGGCTGGACGCTCGTGGGCGGCGACGAGTTCGACGGCGCCAGCCTGAACACCTCGAAGTGGAAGCCGTACCACAACACCTACGGCGATTCGAACAACGAGCTGGCCTGCCTCACCCCGAACAACGTGAGCCAGTCCGGCGGGACCGTGAAGATCACCGCCAAGAAGCAGACGGTCACCTGTTCGGGCGGCACCACCGAGCAGTTCACCTCCGGCTTCCTCGGCTCCCGCGAGACCGGCACCTACTACCCCAAGTACGCCCGGTTCGAGATGCGGGCCAAGCTCCCCCACGCCCAGGGCCTCTGGCCGGCGTTCTGGCTGCGGCACCGCAACGGCGCCGGCACCGCCGAGGTCGACATCATGGAGTACTTCCACTCGCAGGTGCCGGGCAAGACCACCCAGACGCTCCACCTCGACGGTCGCAGCAACCTCTCCAAGAAGACCACCGCCTTCGAGGCGCCCACGCTCAGCCCCGGCTGGCACACCTGGGCGGTCGAGATCCTGCCGGACCCGAACGGCGTGCGGTTCACCTTCTACGTCGACGATGCGGCCGTGCACACCTACGTCGACACGCAGCACGCCTGGGCGAGCGCGGACCCGAACGCCACCTGGGACATCGCCCTCAACCTGGCGGTGGGAGGCAACTGGGTGGGCCGCCCCGGCGACACCACCGGGTACCTGCGGGACCTGAACCGCTGCTCGATCTCGGGCACCGCACCGGGTGGCTGCACCACCACCGGCATCCGCAACGTCGACTGGGCCCACAGCACCTACGAGATCGACTACGTGCGGGTGTACGCCAAGTCCTGACGGTCGCCGCTTCCCGGCACCCCGAGCGCCCGCCCGCCGCCGACCTGGCCGGGCGGGCGCTCCGATCCGCCCCTAGGGTGCCGGCCGTGACGGTCGATGCGGTGGTGGTGGGGGCGGGCTCCGGGGCCTGCTCTCCTACGGCATGCGGGCCGAGGAGGCGGGCGTGCGGTTCGTGGCGGTGGTGGAGCCGATCGCCTCGCGGCGCGCCGCCTTCGCGGCGGCCCACGGGCTCGCTCCCGAGCGCTGCTTCGCGTCGGTGGACGACGGGCTGGGCGCGCCCGGCGCGCCGTTCGCGCCGGCCGCGCTGGTGGCCACGCCCGATCGCGAGCACGTCGAGCCGACCCTCGCCGCCCTCGCCGCCGGGTGCCACGTCCTCCTCGAGAAGCCGATGGCGCCGTCGCTCGACGAGTGCCGCCAGCTCGTGGCCGCGGCCGACGCCGCCGGCCGCCAGCTCCACGTCTGCCACGTGATGCGCTACTCGCCGGTGTTCCGGGCCATCCACGACGTGGTGGCCTCCGGGCGGCTCGGGCGGATCGTCAGCATCGACCACCGCGAGAACGTGGATGCCCGGCACATGGCGCACAGCTACGTGCGCGGCGCCTACCGGCGCGAAGACGGGTCGAACCCGATGCTGCTCGCCAAGTCGTGCCACGACCTCGACCTGCTCGGCTGGCTGCTCGGCGACGACGAGGTCGTCCGCGTGGCGTCGTTCGGTTCCCTCGCCCACTTCCGGCCGGAGTCGGTGGGCCCCGAGATCCCGGCGCGCTGCACCGACGGGTGCCCCATCGAGCCCGAGTGCGCGTTCTCGGCGATCCGGGCGTACGCCCCCGACCAGCCGGTCGACCACCCCGAGATCGCGCTGCTCACCCAGGTCTTCCCCCTGAGCGACCCGGCCACCTTCGACCGCGCGTCGCGCCTCGAGGCGCTGCGCACCAGCCCCTACGGGCGCTGCGCCTACCGCTGCGACAACGATGTGGTCGACCACCAGGTGGTGGCCATGGAGACCCGCTCGGGGGCGACGGTCGCCTTCACCATGCAGGGCCACTCGCACCAGGAGGGGCGCACCCTGCGCATCGATGGCACGCAGGCCACGCTGCGGGCGGCGATCACCGAGGTCGATCCCGAGGTCTCGATCCACCGGCACGGCTCCGACGACCGGGAGGTGCTCGACCTCGGCGAGCACGGTCGCAGCGACCTCGGCCACAGCGGCGGCGACCTCGGCGTGCTGCGCGCCTTCGCCGCCTCGCTGGCGGGCGAGGGCGAGGGCCTCTCGACCGACGCTCGCACCTCCTTCGAGAGCCACCTGCTCGGCTGGGCCGCCGAGGAGGCCCGACGCTCCGGGACGGTCGTCGAGGTGGCGTCGCTGCGCTGACCCTCAGCGGCGGGCGCGCCCCGGGCGCGTGTCGGCGACGTCGACGCGCGTCCCGATCACCGAGCTGACGATCGCGAGCACGAGCAGCCCGAACCACAGCGAGCCGACGGCGCCGGCGGCCCGGGCCACGGCGTGGTGGTCGGTGAGCGGCGGCCCTCCGAGGCGGACCCACCCGGCGACGATCCCGGCGCTGAGCACGGACATGAGCACGCGCGGCAGGGGTCGGGCCCAGTACCAGGCGAGGAGCGTCGCCAGGAAGGTGGCGCCGCCGGCGAAGGCGTACGGAGGCCACCGGTGGGCCTGGGCGACGGTCTCGGGCGGCAGGACGTCCTGGATCGGGCCCCAGCGCGCGTTGGTCGCGGCGATCACCGCCAGGGTCAGCAGGGTCGAGGCGATGGCGAGGACGGCCATGGGCTGGCCCAGCTGCCAGGGCCGGGTCGGCGGGCGCCCCGCAGCCCCCTCCGCAGGTGGGGCGGGCCCCCGGGTGGCTGCGAGCACCGAGGCGGTCAGCACGACGACGGCGAAGGCGAGGGCGCTCGCCCCGAGCCCGGAGCCCTCGACGCGGGGCGCGATCACCCCGGCGAGGAAGACCTGGGAGACGACGATCGCCCGACGGCGGGCGAGGACGAACCCGGCGATCGGCGCGAGCAGCGGGCCGAGCACCTTCCCGAGCCACGCCAGCGGTCCCGTCGTGCGGGCGAACAGCGCTCGGGTGCCGACGAAGGTGGCGCGCATGCCGAGCGCCGCGGTCTGCCGATCGCCCCAGCGGTCCGACAGCCGTCGCGAGCCGGCGTCCCAGTTCGCGAGCGCGCCGGCGAAGGTCGGCGTCGGGGCGGTGCCGGCGGGGTTCACGCCCTCGCGAGACAGCTCGCGCGCCAGGATCTCCAGGTGCCGTCGGTGCAAGAGCGCGGCGCGGGTCGCGCTCGACGGCGCCAGGGGTGGGCGGGTGCCCCCGGCGAGCTCGATCTCGACCAGCGGCTTGAGGGCCTCCCAGCGCTCTGCGGCGAGGCCATCGAGCTCGCTCGCCCACCCGATGGTCTCCGCATCGCCGACCGGGGGGAACGAGGCGGTGCAGATCTGCTCGACCAGGCGTGGCTCCAGGTCTCGCGGCGCAGCCTTGCCCGGGGGGAGCAGCACGTCGAGCAGGGTGCTCGCGGCGTCGAGCTGCCCCCACATCCAATCGTTGGCGCGCCAGGTGGCGTCGAGGAAGGCGGCGAAGTTCCCGAGCTGGTTGCCCGCGAGCTTGGTGGCCGGGTCGACCGCCACCCGGGTCCCGGGCCCTGCGGTGGGACCGGCCGCCCGCAGCGAGTGGAAGGCGGCGCTCGGTCGGTCGACGCCGTCGGGCCAGCGGAAGCACTGGGCGAGCGGGGTATCGGCGAGGCCGGACACCGTGAGGTAGCGGATGGACTCTCCGCTCGTGACGGGCAGCGTCTGGTGGAGCGGCAGCAGGTGGCGGTCGAGCGAGTCCAGCACCTGTCCAGCGCGTTCGATGGCTGCCGCCCTCCCCAGCTCGGTGCGGCGCTCCTGCACCGCCGCCAGGGCACCGGCGAGGTCGGCGATGGCGTCCTCGGGGTCGGGCGCCGCCCGCACGCCGGCGAGGAACGCCCCCACGAGCTGCGGGCCGGTCACCGCCTCGCGGGCGGCTGCGCCGATCGAGGCGAACGCCTGGGCGAGCCGCTCGCCGATGATCCCGCCGATCGGTTGCGTCGGCTGCACCTCGGCGAGCTCGGCGGCGATGGTCTTCAAGCCGAGCCACGAGGCCGCCAACTCGGGGTCGGTGGCCCGGTAGCGGTTCACCGCCGGGTCGGTGCCCGGCCGGCGGACGCGGGCGACGGCATCGGCGACGGCGCGCGGGAGCGTCGCCTCGGGAGCGGCGGTGGCCGCGGCGGCGGCCGCCTGGAGCGTTCGAAGGTTGAGCTCGGCTGCGCCGCGCAGACAGCCCTCGCGGAGCTGGTAGAGCGCCGCCTTGGCCCGGGCGAGCTCCGGCGCGCGGTCGCTCCCCACCTTCTCGAGTGCCCGGGCCCACTCGAGCAGGAGGCAGGCCGTGCGGATCAGCGCGCCCCAGGGCCGGATGGTCTGGCGGGCGAGCGTCGGGACGCTCCCCCCGCGGTCGGGCAGACCGGTCAGGAGCCGACGGAGGTGCCGCTCGAGCTCGCTGCGCTGCTCGTTCGTCCACGTGGCGATCACCGGCTCGGCGTGGACGGTGGGCACGACGTCGTCGATGTGCGGCCACGGGTCCTCGAGCAGGTCGAGCGTTCGGGCTACGTCGTGACCGAGGAGGTGCACCGGATCGACCCACGGCACCGGGGCGCGCGCCACGTCGAGATCGTCGAGCAGCTCGGCCCGACGGGCGCGCTCCTGCGCCGCTCGCCGGTTGTGGGCCTCGAGCTCCACGAGGTCGTCGGCGAGCGACTTGCCGCGCAGCGACCTCGTTGCGGACTGCAGCACGTCCACGGGGCGGGCGCCGAACTGCCGCATCGCGTCGAGCGCGCGTCGCCGCTTGGCCCTGTCCGCTTCGCTCGGCTCGGGCCCCGGGCTCGGGTGCATGTACAGCAGGACCCGCTCGGTCGAGCCCTCAGCAGGGGCGGCGGCGATGGCGCGCACGGCCTTCCCCACCGGCATGTTGTCGACGACGCCACCGTCGAAGAGCAGGGTGGGGTCGGGGCGTCGGGGACGCACCTCGAGCTTGCCGATCAGCTCTTGGCGGACCCGCACCGGGGCGAAGGCGAGCGGGAAGGTCGCGGTCGCCCGGGCGGCGAGCGCGAGATCATCGATCTTCGACGCCGGATCCCGATCGGCCACCGCGCCGATCGGGATCGGGCCGAAGACCGGGGCTTGCGGCGGATCGTCGGCGCGGCGCCGCCTGCGGCGCCTCCCGGTGGGGACGGGGCCGGCGGTCGGCGAGATCGCGGCATCCTCCCCCTCCTCGTCGCTCTCCGTGCGGTCGTCGATGAAGTCCGACTGGGAGGAGCGCAGGCCGGGCCGGGGATCGTGGCGGAGCCGGATGGCGCCGTCGATGCGCTCGTCGCTCACGGGCACCGCCGGGTCGGTGCGCTTCGCTCGGTCGTTCGGCACGACCGACGTGACCGACATCGCCACCTCGAGGTGCTCGGCGGGTGGACCGGCCAGCTCGCCATCAGCCACCTCGGCCGCCGCGCCATCCGCTCGATGGCGTTGCGGATCTCTCGGTGGAACGTCGAGCTGTCCAGGAGCGACAGCGGGCTGCCGCCGTCGGGCCGGCGCAGGAGCCGTTCGAGGTCGGCCACCTCGAGCCAGGTGCCGCGCAGCTCGCCGAGCGGGCGGCCCGACGCCATCGACGTGGCGTACAGCACGGCGTTCAAGCCGCCTGCGCTCGCGCCGGTGAGGACGTCGACCACGACCGATCGGTGGCCGAGCCCGAGCGCGAGGGTCGCGAGGGCGTTGGTCGTCGTGCCCGGCGCCCGACCGCTCGCCACCTCGATGCTGGCCGGCGGTGGTGGCGCGCCCGACGCGACGGCTCGGCGAAGGTGGTCGACCTCTTGGACCGCGCCGCCGATCCACACGGCGAGGCTGACGCCACCTCGCATGGCGAGGGCGAGCCGGAGCTCGGTCGCCACCGGTCAGCTCGCTGCGCTGGTCGGCCGCAGGCCCATCAACCGCTTCAAGACGTCGAACCAGAAGGAGCTCCCGGCCGCGATGGCGCCGGCGGTGATGGCCATCCCGGCGAGCTGATCGGCCCACCCTCGGGCGTCGTCGGGCCAACCGCCCTGCCAGGCCGACACGTCGAGGGTCAAGATCCCGTCGGCCTGGTCGCGCACGCACGCGATCTGGTCCTGCAGGGTGCCCTCGTCGTCGCCGGAGGCGGGCGTGCAGTCCGCGGCGCCACCGTCGGCCACGATCTTGTCGGCGGCGGTCACCACGACCTCCCGGCGGGCTGGTTCGTTCCAGAGGTCGCGCGCCACCTGGAGCGAGTTGATGCCCAGGAGCAGGGCGACCGCCACACCGATCGCCGCGGCCCACCAGCGGATCTTCGAGCGGTAGCTGATCCGGAGCCGCTCCATCTCGTCGTCGAACCAGCTGGTGAACCAGGCGTGCATCCGGTCGGTGTCCGTCCGGATCGCGGCGGGCAGGTGCTCGACGAGCTCGCCGAGCGGCGTGGCCGCGAACCGGCGGTGGGCTTGCGTGATGCTCTCCTCATCGGCGTCGCGGGCGGCGATCAGGGCCGAGACGGCTGCGGTCGGCGACACGTGCGAGACGCGCCGGACGTTGGTCCGCGCCACGCCGGGGAGCATCGTGATGAACCGGTCGAGCGGTTGGTCGGTGATGTGCTCGAGCCTCGGCTTGCGGGTGAGCCGGCCCGCCTCGCCCGCCGCGACCCGCGACTGGGTCTCGGCGTCGGTGGTGAGCACCCGTTCGAGCGCGCTCCAGAGGTGGTTGGCCTTGAAGCCGAAGAGCATCGACACCAGCTGCACGATGCCGCTGCAGAGCATCGCGACCAGGAACCAGACGGTCACCACGCCGATCAGCGTCTGGGTGACCGGAGATCCGAAGATCGAGTCCATCACGCCTCCCCACCGGCGCCCCGCCCGAGGCCGCCGCCCGCCACCGTACCCCTCGGGTAGCGTCGCCGCTCGTGGCACGGGGTCGGACGGGCGAGCCCACGAAGGGCGAGGAGCTCCACGCCGCGGTCGCCGCCCGCCACCCCCGCTTCGCCGAGGCGGTGGCGGCCGACCTCGCCATCGCCCGGATGCGCCGGGGCGAGGACGCGCCGCTGCGCTCGCGAGCGGCCGTGGTGCGCGAGGTGCTGCGGCTGAGCGTCGAGATGGATGCCTTCGGCGCGCTCGTCGCCTACCGGGCCAAGGCGGCGTGCCGGCGTCGGGGCATCCCGGTGCTGCCGCTGGTGCTGCACCGCATCGCCATCGCGTGGGCCGGGATCTCGATCGGCGACCCGGTGCTGGTGCACCCGGGCGTGTTCTTCGCCCACGGCTCGGTGGTCATCGACGGCTTCGTCGAGGTCCACCCCGGGGTCCGCTTCCGGCCGTTCGTCACCATCGGCCTCAAGGAGCGCAACCTCTTCGGGCCCACCATCGGCCGCGACGTCAAGCTCGGCACCGGCGCGAAGGTGATCGGACCGGTGACGATCGGCGACGGGGCGGTGATCGGCGCCAACGCCGTGGTGCTCGACGACGTGCCGGCCGGGGCCACCGCGGCGGGCGTGCCCGCCCGGGTGCTCAGCTGACGGTCTTCGGGGCGGGCGAGGCGCTCCGGTTGCCCCGGGCGTCCACGGCGCGCACGGTGTACGCGGTGCCGGCCGGCGCGGCGGGGTCGGTGAAGGTCAGGGTGGCCGCGGAGGTCTGGGCGATGACCCGACCGTTGCGGATGACGTCGTAGGTGACGGGCCCGCCCGCGTCGCTCGCCGCCGACCAGGTGAGCTTGCGGCTCGTGCCGGTGCTGGTGACCGCGAAGCTGCCCGGCTTCGACGGGGCGGTCGCGTCGGCACGGCAGAAGCGGGCGAAGCCGCCGAGGTAGTCCGTCGCCGCGTTGCCCGAGTAGGCGCCGCGGACCAGGTCGCCGCCGACCCACAGGCAGCCCCGGGGGTCGGGGTCCATGGCCCACACGCCCTCGCCGTAGGCGCCCTTGAGCGCGCTCGGGTACCAGCTGCGGTCCACGTTCCAGCTCGTGGCGTCCCACAGGCCGACCAGGTTGATCGGCTCGATCGATCGGAAACCGCTCGGCGACCAGAAGCTGTTGGTCCCCTGGTACACCCACCCGCCGCAGTGGCAGCCCACGTACACCTCGCTCCCGACGACCTCGAGGGCCTGGACGTCGCCGCCGGGCTTGGCGATGGCCGCGTCGAGGCGGGAGGTCCTCGCCGAGTTCCACAGCTGGAGCGTGTGCTCGGCGCCGCCCACGACCACGCGGGACCCGAGGTCGGCCACGGCCTGCTGGTAGCGGTCCCGGTCGGTGGCCGACGGCGTCCACGCCGCCACGCCGGCCACCGGCGCGCCTGTCCCGATCGCGGTCACGCCGAACTGGGCGTGCGCGGCGCTGCCGCCGACGGTCCCGAAGAACCCGGCGAGGAGCACGCGCGCCGTCCTGGGTCACGGCGACGTCGATCACGCTCCCGTTCGGCGTCGGCTTCCAGGGCCCCTGGGCGCCGTTGCTCACCGCCACGGCCGCGGCGTTCGACACGGCGACCGGCACCGTCGAGGTGCCGGCGACGAGGCGGTCGAAGGTGCCGCCGACGTACACGTAGCTGCCGCGCACGTCGAGCGATCGGACCCGCCACTCGGTGCCGCCCACCCGGCTGACGCGCGCCTTCCAGCCGCTCAGCACGGCGCCCGTCGTGGGGTCGAGCGCGGCGAGGCCCCGGGTGTTGGCGACCCCGTCCACGCTCGTGAAGTCGCCGGCGATGATGAGCTTGCCGCCCACCAGCGCCAGGTCCCAGACCCGGCCGGCCACCTTCGGGCGGAACGTCGAGATCCAGTTGCCGTCGAGGTCGAACGCGGCGAGCGAGGCCTGCGGCTCGATCGCGCCCGTGGGACCCCTGCGGACCCCGGTGAAGCGTCCCCCGACGAAGACCCGGTCGGTGGCGGCCTCGACGGCGAGGACGTTCGTGTTCCACGGCTCCACCTGCTGCTCGCCGGTGTGGTCGAGGCCCACCACGCCCCAGGGGGCCAGCTCCGAGCGATCCTTCAGCACGGCCGGGAGCGTCGAGGCGGCGTAGCCCGAGGCGGGGATGGCGCCGAAGGCGAGGGCGTTGCCGAGCCGGGGCCGGAGCCAGACCCGGGTGAACGGGAGCGTGTAGCCGCTCGACGACGCCTGGTAGAGGTGGTTCGACGCCGACGTGGACCCGGCCGGGCCG
This sequence comes from Acidimicrobiales bacterium, assembly GCA_041394165.1. GTDB lineage: Bacteria > Actinomycetota > Acidimicrobiia > Acidimicrobiales > Iamiaceae > Aquihabitans. The sequence goes on along the minus strand of JAWKIT010000003.1, from coordinate 264,469 downwards.
CCCTTGCCGAACGAGAACCCGGCCTTGCCGCCGTTGTTCGCCCACTCCCACGTGAAGAGCCGCCGGGTGCCCTGCTGGCCCTCCAGCTTCGAGCTGGTGGCTCCCGGCTGGGGGGAGAAGGTGTCGCGCGTGTTGGAGCCGCTGTAGGTCGTGCCGTCGACCACGACCTTGGCCAGGGCGTGGCCCGCCTGCCAGGTCCAGTTCCAGCGGGTGAACCGGGGGAACAGCTTCACCTGCTGGAAGGCGGTGCCGGCGCTGTTGGTGGCTCGCTCCACCCGGATGCCGTCGGAGAGGGCCGCGGGCGAGGCGCCGTCGATCAGGTCGTCGATGACGTCCGCGTCGAGCGCGGCGGGGACGAACGCACCCGCGCCGCTCACCGTGGAGCGCACGGTCGCCGGGCTCTGCTGGCCCCGCAGGTCGAAGGTCCAGCCCTCGCGGCCCCGGGCGATCAGCACCCAGCCGCCGCCGTCGGTGACCATGTCGCAGTAGAACGCCGCCGGACGGTCCATCGAAGGCGTCGAGAGCCAGTACACGCCCGAGGGCGAGCCGGGCCGGTCGCGCTTGATGCCCCAGCACGAGGCGCCGGCGGTGGCCATGCTGAGGCCGTCGCCGGGCCCGGGGACGACGGGCTCGGGGGTCGGCTCGCAGCCCGTCAGCGTGGCGCCGACGAGGAGGGCGAGCGCGAGGAGCAGCCCGCCCAGCGGGCGGGCCCGCCGGGCGCGGCGGGGTTCGGTGCGTGCTCGCGGCGCGTCCATCCGGTCCCTGATCGGCAGGGGGCGGCCCGAATCCAGGGCGGGCCGCCCCTCGCCGCGATCAGGGCTGGCCGGTGAGCTGCAGGTCCATGGACAGGTCGCCGCTCCAGCGGTCGCTGTTGTGGACCTCGACGGCGATGGTGTTGGTGCCGGCGACGAAGGCCGTCGACGGGATCGTGAAGGTCACGGGAGCCCGCTCCTCGGCGCGGTTGGAGATGATCCGCGACGCCCCGGTGGCGAACTCGATCGGCCCGTCGGGGAGGTTGTCGCGCCCGACCTCGACGCCGTTCACGTAGAGCACGGCGCCGTCGTCGCGCACCAGCTTGGCCACCACGCTCGTGAACGCCGCCGGATCGGCCACGTCGATGGTGGTTCGGAAGTAGGCGGTGAGGGGGCGTGGGGTCGGGCTGGTGGAGATGACGGTCTTCTCGTCGCTGTCGCCGTAGCCGAGCTCGGCCGGGCCGGTGGCCCAGGCGGCGTCGTCGTAGCCGGGTGCGGCCCACGGGCCGGTGGGGCCGCCTTCGGCGAAGTACCAGCGCCACGTGGCCCCGTAGGCGAGCAGGTTCGGATCGGCCACCGGGGTGACCGATGCCGGCGCCGCCGCGGTGCGGTTCCCGTTGCCGTCGAACGCGGTCACCACGTAGGTGTGCGGGGCGGCGGTGTCGACCGGGGCGTCGCGGTAGGCGGTGGCGGTCGGGCCGACGACGGCCAGCGGCGCGCCGTCGCGCTCGATGAGGTAGCCGGCGAGCCCGACGTCGTCGGTCGATGCCGTCCAGCTGAGGTCGACGAGGCCGGCGCCGGCGGTGGCCGTGGCGCTCGGTGCGCTCGGTGCGCTGGTGTCGCCACCGGTGCCGTACAGCGTCGCCTGCAGGTCGAACTGCGAGCGGCTGGCCCCGGCCGTCACGTTGTGCGACTCGACGGCGATGACGTTGGTGCCGTTCACCAGCAGCGAGCCGGGGACCGAGATGCTCTTGAGCGCCTGCTCCTGGGCGGCGGTGAGGTAGCCGGCGGCCGGGGTGGTCGAGGTGACCGCCCCCGCCGGCATGTTGAGCCGCCCGGCCTCCACGCCGTTCACGTAGACGACGGCGCCCTGGAGGTTGTAGAGCTTCAGGTCGAGCATCCGCACCGAGGCGGCGTCGGCCACCGAGAACGACCGGCGGTAGTAGGTGGTCAGCGGCTTCGTGGTGCTCACCGTGGTGGCCACGGTGCTCATGCCCCACCCGAGGCGGCCGTTGCCGGTGGGCCAACCACCGTCCCCGAACGCGGGCGCCCGCCAGGCGGTGCCCTGGTCGGAGCCGTCGGCGAGGTAGCGCCAGGCCGTGTTGAAGGCGATGGGCGTGGCCAGCACCGGGGAGGGCCCGTTCACGTTGACGGGCGCCGGCGAGGCGGAGCGGTTGCCCCGGGCGTCGACGGCCCGCACGGTGTAGCGGTGGGTGCCGGTCACCTCCGGGTCGGTGTAGCTGCGGCCCCAGACGGTGCCGATGACCCGATCGTCGCGGTACACGTCGTAGGAGACGGTGCCGCTGGCGTCGGTCGCGGCGCCCCAGCTGAGGACCACGTCGGCGCCCGAGGTGGTGGCGTGCAACGAGGTCGGGGTCGTGGGGGCGGTGGCGTCCTGCTGGCAGAAGCGGGCGAAGCCGCCGAGCCAGTCGTTGGCGGCGTTGCCGGAGTAGGCGCCGCGCACGAGGTCGCCGCCGACCCACAGGCAGCCTCGGCTGTCCATGTCGGCGGCCCAGGTGCCCTCGCCCTTGGCGCCCTTCAGCGAGCTCGGGTACCAGGTGGTGTCCTGCTGCCAGGTGGCGGTGTCCCAGGCGCCGATGAGGTTGATCGGCTTGATCGCCCGGAACCCGGTGGGCGAGGTCCAGTCGTTGGTGCCCTCGTAGACCCAGTTGCCGCAGTGGCAGCCGACGTAGGTCTTGTCGCCGAAGGTCTCGATCAGCTGGGTGTCGCCACCCTGCTTGGTGACCGAGGCGTCGAGCATCTGGGTGCGGTCGCGGTTCCAGAGCTGGAGGTTGTGCTCGGACCCGCCGACCGCCACGTTCCCGTTGGGGAAGTCGATGACGGCCTGCTGGTAGGTCTTGTTCGAGCCGACCGACGGCGTCCAGGCGCCGATCCCGCTCACCGGGTTGCCCGTGGTGCGGTCCGTGATGGCGAACCGGGCCATGTTGGTGTCGCCGTTCACGTTCGAGAAGTACCCGGCCATGAGGACGCGCGTCCCGTCCTGGCTCACCCGGATCCGCACGACCTGCCCCGAGGCGCGCGGCCGCCAGGTGCTGGGCGTGCCGTCGGTGGCGCTGAAGCTCACCGCCCGGGTGACGGTGATCTGGTTCCAGCTCCCACCCGTGAAGCGGTTGAAGTTGCCCGCGGCGTAGACGATGCCGTCGCGCTGGGCGAGCGCCCGCACGAGCGGTCGGCCCGACGTGGACGTGGCGGCAGCCTTGAACCCGGCGACCACCTGGCCGGTCTGCGGGTCGAGCGCGGCGATGCCGGAGGTGTTGGGCGCGCCGTTCACGTTGGTGAAGTCGCCCGCGATGATCAGCTTGCCGTCCGGCGTCACGAGCATGTCCCACACCCGCCCGTCGAGCTGGGGGCGGAACGTGTCGATCCAGGTGCCGTCGTAGCTGAACGCGGCGAGGTACGGCTGGGCGATCGGCGACGCGCTCGGCCCGTTCTGCACGCCGGTGAAGCGGCCGCCGATGAAGGTGCGGTCGCCGTGGGCGCGGACCGAGAGGACGTTGGTGTTCCAGGGCTCGATGGTCGGCTCGTCGGTGTGGTCGAGGCCGACCACCCCCCACGGCGCCTGCTCCGAGCGGTTGCCCAGCTGCGCCGGCAGGGGCGCCGCCGGGTAGCCGGCCGCCGGGATGGGGGAGAACCCGGCGGCGGCGTTGGCGATCTGCGGGCGGATCCACACCCGGGTGAACGGGATCGGGTAGCCCTCGTTGCCGTTGGTCCAGAGGTAGTTCGAGGAGCTGCTCGAGCCGCCCGACACGCCGCTGCCGAACGAGAAGCCGGCCTGGTTGTTGTGGCTGCTCCACTTGTAGGTGAACATCCGGCGGGTGCCCTGCACGTTGTTCAGCTGGTTCGTGGTCTGGCCGTAGACCGAGTCGGCCGTGTCGTAGGTGTTGGACCCCTGGTAGGTCGAGCCGTCGATGACGACCTTGTCGAGCAGCTGGCCGGCGTGGAAGCTCCAGGTCCACGCGTCGACCCGCGGGTAGATGCGGTAGCTCTGGCGGTTGGTGCCCGACGAGTTGGTGGCCCGCTCGAGGCGGATGCCGTCGGGGAGGGCGCGCACGGCCTGGCCGTTCAGGAGGCCGTCGATGGTGGACGAGTCGAGCGCGGCCGGGGCGAACGCGCCCGTGCCGTCGGGGGTCGAGCGCAGGGTGTTCGGCGAGCCCTGGCCGAACGGGTTGAACGACCACCCCTGGCGGCCGCGGCCGACGAGCACCCAGCCGCCGCCGTCGGTGGTCATGTCGCAGTAGAACTGCTGGGGCCGCTCCATGCGGGCGTTGCTGAGCCAGTACACGCCCGAGGCGCTGGCGCCGTACGCCTGCTTGATGCCCCAGCACGAGGCGCCGGCGGTCGCCGACGACGTCCCGTCGCCCGGCGCGGCGATGGCCGCCTGGGCCGAGCTCCCCCCGAGCACGGTGACGGCGGCGGTGGCGACGACCGCGAGCGCGGCGATGGCGCCGAGGGCTCGCTTGGGTCGCGGCAGGTGCGTTCGCATGTGGGCCTCCCCCCGTCCGGCGATCACGTGGCGTGCTGGTGACCGGACGGATCTCACGCTTCGTGGCGCACCCTACCGGACATCACGCAGCGTGGCAACTCGGGTTGCTCGACCACGCTCGGTGGTATCTGGGCACCGGGTCAGGGTTGGCCGACGAGGTGCAGGTCCAGCGAGAGGTCGCCGCTCCAGCGGTCGCTGTTGTGGACCTCGACGGCGATGGTGTTGGTGCCGGCGACGAAGGCCGTCGACGGGATCGTGAACCGCACCGGCGTCCGCTCGGCGGTGCGGTCGCTGATGACGCTCGATGCGGGCGTGCTGAAGGCGATCGGTCCGGCGGGGAGGTTGTCGCGCCCGACCTCGACCCCGTTCACGTAGAGCACGGCGCCGTCGTCGCGCACGAGGTCGGCGACCACGGCGCGGAACGCGGCCGGGTCGGCCACGTCGATGGTGGTGCGGAAGTAGGCGGTGAGGGGGCGAGGGGTGGGGCTGGTGGAGATGACGGTCTTCTCGTCGCTGTCGCCGTAGCCGAGCTCGGCCGGGCCCGTGGCCCAGGCGGCGTCGTCGTAGCCCGGTGCGGCCCACGGGCCGGTGGGGCCGCCCTCGGCGAAGTACCAGCGCCAGGAGGCTCCGTAGGCGAGCAGGTTCGGATCGGCGGTGGGCGTCGCCGTCGCGGCGGCCGACGAGGCGGCGTTGCCGGAGGCGTCGAACGCCGTCACCACGTAGGCGTGGGCCACGGCCGGGTCGGCCTCGCCGTCGACGAAGGTGGTGGCCGTGGGCCCGACGACGGCGACGGGGGCACCGTCGCGCGCCACCACGTAGCCGCCGAGCGCCTCGTCGTCGGACGAGGCGGTCCAGGTGACGGTCGGGCCGGTCGCGCCTCCGGTGGCCGTCGCCTTGGGCTTCGTCGGGGCGCTGGCATCGCCCCCGGCGCCGTAGGTGGTCGCCTGCACGTCGACGAAGGCCCGGCTCGCGCCGGCGGTCATGGAGTGGAGCTCCACCGCCACGCGGTTCGTCCCGCTCCCGAGCCGGGAGCCCGGGACGGTGAGGCGGTGCACCGCAGCTTCGGCGGCGCCCGAGACGTAGCCGGCGGCGGGCGAGGACGCCGTGACCGCACCGGCGGGCATGTTGATCCGCCCGACCTCGACGCCGTTCAGGTAGACCACGGCGCCGGTCGCCGCCGTCACCTGCAGGTCGAGGGTGCGCACGGCGCGGGCGTCGGCGACGGCGAAGCTCGAGCGGAGGTAGGCGGTCTGGGGGCGCGTCGCGAACGCGGTGCCGATCGGGCTCACGCCCCAGCCCAGTCGGCCCGGGCCCCGCGCCCACGCGGCGTCGTCGAAGCCCGGCGCCCGCCACGCGGTGCCGAGGTCGGCGCCATCCGCCCGGTACGCCCAGGTGGCACCGAAGGGCACCACCACGGCGATCTTGGGGGCCGGGCCGTTCACGGCGATCGGCGCCGGCGAGGCCGAGCGGTTGCCGCGGGCGTCGACGGCCCGGACGGTGTAGCGGTGGGCGCCGGTGACCGACGGGTCGGTGAAGGTCGTGCCCCAGACGGTCGCGATGACGCGATCGTCGCGGTACACGTCGTAGGACACGGTGCCGCTCGCATCGGTCGAGCTCGTCCAGGTGAGGGCGACGCCGTCGCCCGATGGCGCCGAGCGCAGGGAGCCCGGCGCGGTGGGCGCGGTCGCGTCGGCCGGGCAGAAGCGGGCGAAGCCGCCGAGCCAGTCGGTGGCGGCGTTGCCGGACCACGCGCCGCGCTGGAGGTCGCCACCGACCCACAGGCAGCCCCGGTCGTCGCGCTCGATCGCCCACACGCCCTCGCCCTTGGCGCCCTTGAGGCCGGCCGGGTACCACGCGGTGTCGTACTCGAAGGTCGTGGCGTCGAGCGCGCCCACCAGGTTGATCGCCTGGGCGGAGCGGAACCCGCTCGGGTTCGCGAAGTCGTTGGTGCCCTGGTACACGACGTCGCCGCAGTGGCAGCCGAAGAGCACCTTGCCGTCGAAGAGCTCGAGGGCCTGGGTGTCGCCGCCGGCGCGGGTGATGTGCGAGTCGATCAGCCGGGTGCGGTCGCGGTCCCACAGCTGCGTGTCGTGCTCCGAGCCGCCGACCACCACGCGGTCGCCCAGGTCGAGCACCGCCTGCTGGTACTTGGCGCGGGTGGGGGCCGAGGGGGCCCACGCCCCGATGCCCGGCACCGGGGCGCCCGTGGTCGCGTCGGTGATCCCGAAGTAGCCGTGGTTGGCGTCGCCGTTGATGGCCGAGAAGAGCCCGGCCACCAGCACGCGGCTGCCGTCATCGGTGGGGCGGACGTCGACCGCGGTGCCGTTGAGCCGCGGCCGCCAGGTGGTGGGGTTGCCGGTGGCGGTGCTGAAGCTGGCGGCGCTCGAGACCGAGATGGTGTTCCAGGTCCCGCCCGTGAGGCGGTTGAAGCTGCCGGCGATGTAGGCGGTCGTGCCGCGCACCGCGAGGGCCCGCACGAGGGGTCGGCTGCCGTCGGCCTTGGTGACGGCCGCCTTGAACCCGCTCACGACCTTGCCCGTGACCGGGTCGAGGGCGGCGATGCCCGACGTGTTCGGGGCACCGTCGATGTCGGTGAAGTCGCCGGCGACGAGCAGCTTGCCGTCGCCGGTCATGGCCACGTTCCACACCCGTCCGGCGACCTTGGGGCGGAACGTCGAGATCCAGTTGCCGTCCAGGTCGAACGCGGCGAGCGAGGCTTGGGCGATCGGCGCGGCGTCCGGGCCCTGCTGGACCCCGGTGAAGCGGCCGCCGACGAACATCCGGCCGGCGCCCTGCTCGAGGGCCAGCACGTTGGTGTTCCACGGCTCGATCGTCGACTCGCCGGTGTGGTCGAGCCCGACCACGCCCCAGCCGGCGCGCTCCGAGCGGCTGCTCGGCACGGCGGGCCGGGTCGAAGCCGGGAGCCCCTCGGCGGGGAGCGGGGCGAACCCGGCGGCGTCGTTGGCGATGCGGGGGCGGACCCAGACCCGGGTGAAGGGGATGGGGCTGCCCTCGCTGCCCGCGGTCCACAGGTGGTTCGTGGCGCTGCTCGAGCCGCCGCTGATCCCGCTGCCGAACGAGAAGCCCTGCAGGTTGCCGTGCGAGGCCCAGGGCGTGGTGAACAGCCGTCGGGTCCCGGCGAGGCCCGAGAGCCCGTTCGTGGTCTGGCCGTAGGCCGTCTTCGACGTGTCGGCGGTGTTGGACCCCTGGTAGGTCGTCCCGTCGATGGTCACCTTGCTCAGCAGGTTCCCGCCCGGCAGCGACCACGTCCAGGTGCGGTACTGGGGGAAGAGCCGGAGGTCCTGGCGGGCGGTGCCCGTCGCGTTGGTCGAGCGCTCGACGCGGATCCCGTCGGCGAGCGTGCGCAGGTCGGTGCCGGCGAGGAGCTGGTCGATCGTCTCGGTGTCGAGCGCGGCGGGCGAGAAGGCGCTCGGCCCGTCCACCGCGTCGCGGACCATCGCCGCCGAGCCCTGGCCCAGCGGGTTGAACGACCACCCCTGGCGGCCGCGGCCGACCAGCACCCAGCCGCCGCCGTCGGTGGCCATGTCGCAGTAGAACTGCTGGGGCCGCTCGAGCGCGGCGTTGCTCAGCCAGTAGACGCCCGAGGCGCTCGCCGGGTGCGCCTGGTCGATCCCCCAGCACGAGGCCCCGGCCGTGGCCGGGGTGGTGCCATCGCCGGGGACGGCGTCCGCCGCCCGTGCGTCGTCGCCGCGCACGAGCACCAGCGACCCGGCGGCCAGGAGGGCCGCCAGGGCGGTCGCGCCCAGGATCGTCCGCTTCGCCGGTCGGCGCGCCATCGCTCGGGGTCCCTCCCTGGTCCGGTGCGACGCCGATCTGGCATCGCCTCGTGGAGGGCCGGTCGGCCGGCGGGGTCCCGGTCGCTCAGCGCTCCCACGGCATCGGGCGACCGAGCAGGCGCTCGACCGCGACGATGTCGTCTCGCAGCGCGGCCCGCAGCTGGCTGCGGACCACCGGATCCATGTCGGCAGATGGCTCGGCATTGAAAGGCTCCGGGTCGCCGAGATCCCGCCGGGGGAGGCCGACGGCGTCGGTGATCTGGTCGCAGAAGGCCTGGGGGTCGGCGTAGAAGTCCTCGGCGGCGCTCACCAGCACCCGATCGCGCCCGAACGCGTCGAACCAGCGCTCGAGCATCGGGGCGTACCGGCTCTGGGCGAGGTAGGTCTGGTGGCGGTGGGCCGGCGAGACGACGGTGGGGTCGGCGAGCATCCGCGCCTCCTCGCCCGCGGTGCGCTCGGGCTCGGCGGCGATGGCCTCGGCGAACCCGAGCGGCTCGGTGTGGTTGCGGCGCTCCTTGTAGTGGGAGAAGGCCCGCTCCACCGGGTCGCGGAGCAGGGCGACGACCGTGGCCTCCGGCACCGTCTGGCGGGCCCGGGCCGGCGCGTGGGGGTGGAACAGGTAGTACGGGCTGGCCTCGAACGCGATGGGCTCGTAGCCGAGCGCCGCTGCGGCCCGGGCCCGCTCGCGATCGGTGGGGAAGTGCGAGCGGTACCACCGTTCGCCCCGGTGCCACTCCTCGTCGAAGAAGTAGGTGCCCTTGATCTGCTCGGCCTGCGGGAAGGTGGGGAGCACGCCGGGGTGGTCGGCGAGGTAGCGCCACAGGCTGGTGGTCCCGCCCCGCTTGGCGCCCACCACCAGCAGCTCGGGCCCGCGCCGCGAGCCGGCGGTGGCCACGCCGTAGGCGCGCAGCGCGGCCTTGGCGGCGTCGGTGAGCGCGGTGCCGGCGCGCCCCCGGCGCAGGCGGGTGGCGAGCGAGGCGTCGTCGAGGTCGATGCGGCGCCCGCCACCGGCGCGCCCGCCCGTGGCGGGCACGGCATCGAGGCCGCGGTGGTCGGCGGACGGGGACGTGGTGGTCATGCGGGATCCTCGCGGTGCGACAGGCCGGCGGCGATGCCGAGGAGCACCACCTGGGGGAGCAGGCCGTAGAACGGCACCTGGACCAGCCCGATGACCAGCGCCAGGTGCGACCACCATCCATCGGCCGTCCGCACCCGTCCTGAACGGAGCACCTCGATCCCGAGCCACGACAGGAACAGGGCCAGGCCCACGAACCCGTGGACGAACATCAGGTACCAGATGAGCCCGTGGGTGCCGACCGGCGGCATCCCGGGCGGGGCGTCGGGCAGCCGCTTGGGCGCGCCGTTGCCGATCAGCGGCGAGTCCCGGGCGCCGGCGAACGCCTCCTCGTAGAGGGTGGAGCGCGAGTCGTTCGACTTGCCCGACTTGTCGAGCTTGTCGCCCACCAGCTTCCCGGCGGGCGTGGCCACGAGCATGGCGGCCACCGCCAGCACGGTGCCGACGAGCACCAGCACGGGCCCGATGCGGCCCCGCAGGGCCTTGCGGGCCGCGTAGTACACGAGCGCCACGCCGAGGCTGATCCAGAGGCCCCGGTTCACCGACATGACCATCGGGTAGACGGCGGCGAGGCCGATGGCGATGCCCCGGCGGCGCCGCCGCCGGTCGGGCTGGAGGATCCAGGACCGCAGGAAGAAGGGCGTGAGGATGCCGATGGCGGCCCCCCACCCGTTGGTGGCGTTGAACGGCGCCGAGGGGCGGGCCAGCTGGTAGCCGAGGAAGCCCTGGGTCTCGGCGAAGCGCCAGCGGGCCAGCTCGTCGACGAACCCGACGTTGCCCACGGGGCCGAGCGCCAGCTGGAAGGGCGACTTCTGCACGAAGGTCGGCAGCAGCACGCCGAGGTAGCCGCACACGACGAGCACGATGAACAGCGAGGCGAGCCAATCGACCACCAGCTCCGACGGCACGCTCGAGCGCGGGACGTTCACCAGCCAGACCATCGAGGTCAGCGCTCCGGCGAAGAGCAGCCAGCGGAAGGCGAAGAGGGCGTAGCCGCTGCCCGTGTCGATCATCAGCGCCGACAGGAAGGCCCAGGCCAAGAAGGCGAGCATCGGCAGCGACGAGCGGGGGAAGCGGACCTCGCGGTCGGCGAGGATGCGGGCGCCCAGCACCAGGCCGGGGAGGGCCCACACGAAGCCGTGGACGCCGAGCAGGAACATGATCGGCATGCCCGCGGTGATGGACCACAGCGGCCACGTGGCGCGCGACGGGCGCAGCGTGCGGCGCCGGGGCTGAGCGTCGGCGCTCGGGGCCGCGCCCTCGCCGGTCGCCCCCGAGGCGGCGACGGGCTCCCCGGTCACGGTCACGTCCAGACGACCTCGGTGACCTTCACCCCGGCCTCGGCGAGCGCACCGGCGACCGGCTCGGCCTGCGAGCGCTCGTCGGGCTCGACGATGACGGCGGTGCGGTGCACCCACTGGCCGAGCGCGGCGCCCGCCGCCGTGCGCACGGGCGACGCCGCCACGAAGACGACGGCCTCGTACTTCTCGCGGCCGGCGCGGACGACGAGCGACTCGACGACGGCCCGCCGCAGCAGGCCGGCGGCCTCGGCCGAGCCCTTCGGGCGCAGCCAGCTCACCATGGGCCCGGCGAGGGTGGTGGGGGCGGTCGGCGCCCCGCCTTCGCCGGCGCGGGCCGGCAGCCCGGCGGGGGCGGCGAGGCTGCCGCCGGCGGTGACGAGGTCGGCGAACGAGGGCACGGTGCGCGCGTGGCGCAGCTCGCGGTCGGAGGTGCCGGCCAGCACGAAGATGGCGGGGATGCCGGCGTAGGCGAGGCTCGAGGCCAGCTCCTCGGCCAGGGCCAGGGGCGGTTCCATGCCCGTGCCGATGACGAGGGCCGAGGCCGGGGCGCCGGCGGTCCCGCCGGCGACGAGGTCGACGGCGAGGCGGTCGATGGCCGTGTCGATCTCGGCCGGCGAGGCGCTGGTGCCCTCGGCGCCGGGGAGGACGCGGTGGTTGGCGGACGGCAGCAGCTGCTCGATGCGACGGCGCCCGCCGCCGAGGCCGTCGCGGCGGTCGAGCAGCCACGCCACGGCGAGGCCGCCGAGCACGAACAGCCCGAGCACCCCGACGCCCTTGCCGAGGGCCATCTTCGAGGTGGTCGCGCCCGGCAGGCTGGCCTTCCGCGTCAGCTCGCCGACCGAGGCCGGGTCGAAGCGGTTCAGCTCGGTGGCCTGGGCCTCGAGGGCGTCGACCTGGGTCTGGGCGTCCACCAGCTGGCCCCGCAGCGTGGACTGCTCGGCGGAGCCGTCGCGCGCCGCGTCGAACTGCGCCTGCAGGTCCGCCTGCTCGGCCTTCTTGGTGGCGATCGACTCCTGCACCTCGGCGAGGGCCCGGTCGCGGGCGCTGGTGGCCCGCTCGGCGCGCTGCATGAGGTAGCCCTCGGCGGCGGCGTCGGCGCCCTGCTGGGCCATCTTCGCGGTGTCGCCGCCGAAGGTGATGCGCAGGATCAGCGAGTCGGGCTCGTTGGCGACGGTGATGCGGGCCAGGATCGCCCGGTTGTCGCCCTTCAGGCCGAGCTCGTCGCGGATGTGCTCGGCCACCGGGTCGGTCTTCACCAGGCCCTTCTCGGTCTCCATGGAGACGTCGTTGCGCTGCCCGGGGCTCTGCGGGTCGGCGACCTGCTTGACGACCACCTGGCTCGTCGCCTCGTAGCTCGTGGGCGCCGACGCGAACACCAGGTAGCCCGCCACCAGGCCGACCACGGCCGCGCCGAGGACGATCGGCAGGCGCCGACGGACCATGGCGATCGCGTCGCCGATCCGGAATCCGGTCTCCAGTTCGCTCATTCGTCCTCGGTGGTCGGGGTGTGGTTCACGATCGGCGCCGGATGCCGTTCCACAAGGCATCCAGGTGGAGGTGCGAGCGCGCCACGGCGAGGGCGATCACGTAGGCGAGCACCCCGAGACTACTGGTGACCAGCAATCCGGACGCCGCGTCGCCGAGCGCGAGGCGGGCGCCGACGCCCACGACGCCCACCGTGCACGCGGCCAGGGCGGCGGCGATGGCGGCCGGGCGCCCCAGGGTGGACACGCCGAGGGAGCGGTGGGCCTGCCATCCCGGGAGCACGGCGGCGACGACGATGGTCGCGCCCCAGGTGATGCCGGCGGCGGTGATCCCGTGGCGGGGCACGAGCAGCAGGTTGCCGCCCACGTTGATCCCCACCAGCACCAGCGTGTTGAACATGGCCTGGCGGCTGCGGCCGGCCATCAGGATCACCGAGGCGACCGGCCCGGCCGGTGCCGTCACGAGCATGGCGACCGAGATGGCCACCAGGGCCCCCCGGGCGGCCACCACGTCGTCGCCGAACACCCGGAGCAGGGGCGAGGGGAACAGGGCGATCACGACGTACATCGGCCACATCACCGCCACCTGCCATCCGGCCACCACCTTGAGCAGCGCGGATGCCTCGGCCCGCTCGTCGCGGGCCAGCAGGCCGCTGATGCGCGGCCCGGTGACCTGCATCAGGGCCTGGGCGGCGTAGGTGCCCGGGAGGATGTAGCGGGTGCCCGACGCGTAGATGCCCGCCGCGGTCGTCGAGACGAGGATGCCCACGAGCACCGTGTCGATCCAGCTCACCGCCACCTCGGCCGACTGGCCGACGGCCCGGGGCGCGGTGAACGCCCAGAACTCCCGGGCGATGGCGGCGTCGGCCGGCACCGGGTCGACCCCGGCGGCTCGCTCGGCGCGCCGCACGCGCACCCACATCGCCCGGGCCGACAGGGCCAGCCCGACGATGGTGGTGGCGGCCCACATGGCCCCCACCCCGACGGGCCCCATGCCGAGGGCGACGGCGACGGCCACCACCAGCGGGAGGAAGAGCGCTCGCCCGATGCGCTCGATCGCGGTCTGGGGGACCATCGTGTCGAAGCCGCGGGTGCCGCCCACCACCACGTAGTGGAGCGACGCGAACGGCAGGAACGGCGCCATGGCCCGCAGCACGTCGGCCACCACGTCGATCTGGCCGTCGTCGGCGAGGAGGCGGGCGAAGGGCTCGGCGAGCAGGAACAGGGCGACGGCGGCGGCGGTGCCGGCGAGGGCGACCGGCGCGACGCCGACCCAGACCGTGGCCCGCAGCCGCTCGACCTCGTCGACGGCGCGGTGGCGGCTCAGCATCCGCACCAGGCCGGTGCCGCAGCCGAGCTCCGCGATGGTCTCGCTGATGTTGAAGATGGCGATGGCGACGAGGACGATGCCGGCGGCCTCGGTGCCGAGCACCCGGTTGAGCACCACGAGCAGCACGAAGTTGGCGGCGCCGTAGACGATGGAGCCCACCAGGTTCAGGGCGCCGCCCCTCGCCACCGACGCCACGCCCGCGTCGGCCCGCGCCGCCGGCGGGGAGGGGGCCGCCGCGGTGGGCGTCACCGCGACCGCCCGAGGGCCTCGGTGGCCGCGGCGACCAGCTCGGCCCGATCGTGCGGCGGGGCGCCGGCGAGGCGCTCGAGCTCGGCGCTGCGGGTCAGCAGCATGGCGACGTGCAGGTCGGCGAGCCAGCTCGCCGAGGGGAAGGGCGTGGGGGCCACGTCCGCGCCGGCGCGCCCTCGCAGCTCCGCGGGCGAGCCGGGCGAGGTGCCGCGCTCGACGAGGCGGGCCGCGCCGTCCCGGGCCACGGCGAGGGCGGCGGCGATCGGCTGCTGCTCGACGACCCGGGCCTGCTGGTACGCCCCGTGGACCTCGTCGAGGCCCACGGGGCCGTCGGGCTCGGAGTACTCCCAGTCCCACGCCACCAGCCCGCGGTGGCAGCGGGCGAGGTTCCACGGCACCCAGTCGCCGTGCCACCGGGCCCAGGACCCCACGGCACCGGCGTGGCGCGCCTCGATCCGCTCGAGCAGGGCGCGCACCGGGCCGGCGTCCTCGCGCTCGGTGCGTCGCGTCCACCAGGGTGCCTCGGCGAGGGCCGCGACGGTCGGCGGGCCATCGAGGTCGCGCACCGCCCACGCCGAGGGCGCGCCGGGGGGGAGGCGGCGGACGTCGTCGGGGAGCGGGGCCACCACGGCGATGCGGATGCTGTCCCAGGTGGTGTCGGCCAGCAGCTCGGGCACGACGAGCCGGGGGTCGGGGTGGCGGGCCCAGGCGGCGAGGGCGGCCGCCTCGGTGGCGACGAGCCGGTCGGCCACCGGTCCGAGCCCGACCTTCACGAACGCCGCCGGGGTGCCGTCGGGGCGGAACAGCTGGAGCGTCGGCTTCCACACCTCGTCGCGGTGGCCCAGGCCGATGCCCACGGCCAGGCCCGGCTCGTGGTCGTCGTCGCGGAGCAGCTCGTCGAGGAGGTGGAGCAGCGAGCCCGGCCCGGCATCGGCCTCCAGCTCGTCGCGCACGACGAAGCGCCCGGCGCCGGCGCGCAGGGCCCAGCCCACGGCACCCCGCTGGAGGCGGGTGCGGGCGTCGCGGAGGCCGAGGTACGCGAGGCAGGCCTCGGGCGCGGCATCGGGGTGCGACACGGGGACGAGGAACCGGGGACCGTGGCGCCCGGCCACCACGCCGAGCCGGGTGGTGCCCGGGCGGGGCGCGCCGGCGCGCAGGTCGAGGAGGTCGGTCACGGCCTCGAGCGCGGTGGCGGGCCGGTCGAGCGCTGCGCTCACAGCCCTCGGCCGCGCTTGTTGAGCGCCGCGCTCAGCTTCTCGGCCGGGACCCCGGCCGCCACCAGCAGCGCCAGGTACGCGCGCGGCTCGCGCCACGACCACCCGAGCGTCGTGCGGACCTGGCGGAGCGCATCGCCCCGGCGGCCCTGGGCGGCGATCGCCACGGCGATCTGGCCCTCGATGCGTGCCCGGCCGGCGGGCTCGCTCGAGAACTCCGGGTTGCGTTCGAGCACCTGGCCGAGCGCCGCCTCCCAGTCGGGCCACTGGTCGCGGAAGTGGCTCTGGACGATCCACCGCATGCGCAGCAGCGGCTCGGGGTCCACGGCGATGGGCGCGTGGCGGGCGGCGCGCAGCATCCAGTCGTAGTCCTCGGCGTAGCCACCGGGGATGTGCTCGTCGAGGGGGCCGATGTCGTTCCAGAAGGCGTCGGCGCGGACGACGGCCGTGCCCATGTAGGCCTCCATCCGCCGCGAGCGCAGGAGGTCCACGTAGCGCAGCACGCCGTCGGTGCCCCGGCGCGGGATCACGTTGCCGTCGACGAGCACCTCGAGGCCCGTGGTGGAGCAGGCGCGCCGGACTCCTTCAGGAGGGTCAGCTGCCGGCGCGCCTTGGCGGGCAGCCACAGGTCGTCGTCGTCGCAGAACCCCAGGATCGGCGCGCTGGCGTGCTCGGCACCGCAGTTGCGGCTGCCGGGCAGCCCGTTGCCGTGGTCGTTGAACAGGATCCGCACCGGACGGTGGGGTCGTCGTCGGCGAGCTCCCACTCCGGCTCGTTCTTGTCCCACACCACCAGCGTCTCGATCGGCCCCGGGTGGTCCTGGGCGGATGGCGGCGATCGCCTCGCGCACCTGCACCGGTCGCGCGTAGGTCGAGACGATGACGCTCAGGTCGTACTCGACGGGATCGCTGCTCACGGCTGCCTCTCGGTGGGGTGGTTGGCGGGCCGGACGCGGTGCGGAGCCGAGCCAACGCTACTGGTCGCCCTGGTCAGATCGGTTGCTACCGGGCGTTGATGAGTCCGCCGGTGCTGCCCCACCCGATCGGGGCCACGAGGAGGCCGGCGTCGACGAGCGAGCGGGCACGTCGAACCCGTAGCGCTGCTGGGGGCCCGCCCGCCGGGCGTGCGGTCGAAGGCCATGCAGCCCACGAGCGCCAGCTCTCGCCCGGCTCGACCGAGAAGCCGTCGGCCTCGCCCGGCCGCCCGCCGACGTCGGCCATGCCCGCGGTGTCGGCGACGCAGGCCGAGAGGGTGTTGCGGGGCGCCGTGATCCGCCACCCGTGCGAGGCGGTGTCCTGGGCCTCGCACCCGGCGAACGCGTTGCGCCCCGTGCCCACCTCCCACCCGACCCCGTGGCAGTACCAGGCCTTGCAGGCGTGGAAGTGGTTGTTGGCGGCGCCGATGCCATCGGAGCCCGGGAGGGCCACCCCGATCCAGAACCCGGCGCCGTCGGTGCCGCGGGTCGTGGCCTCGCAGGCCAGCCACACGTTGTCGGGGGCCTCGATCCGGTAGCCGTGGCGCCCGGCGCGACGGACCCGCACGCGCGAGGTGACGGTGGCCTGGGTGTCGGTGCCCCGGTAGGCGATGCCGTCGAGGGCGGCGTCGAGCACCCACAGCTGGTCGAGGCGGCACACGGCGTCGGGCTCCTGGCGGAGGTTGCCCGCGGCGCCCACCACGTCGAGGTCGATGCCGATCTCGGCCCGGCCGGCGGCGTCGACCACCAGGTCGCTCACCACGACGCCCCCCACGGGCCCGCCGGCCCCGACGGCCACCACGGCGGGGAGGTCGGCGACCGCCTGCAGCACGGTCCGCTCGCCGACGCCGCGGATCGTGCAGCCGGGCGTCGGCCGCAGGGGCGCGTCGACGGGGTAGGCGCCGTCGCCGAGCTGGATCGCCGTGGCCCCGGCGTCGATCGCCTCCTGGACGGAGCCGCCGGGCTCGATGTAGCGCCACGGCCCGCCGTCGCCGCCCGGCACCGAGCCGGCGGCCAGGCGTGGGGCCGGTTCGTCGCGGCGGCCGAGCAGCGCGCCCGCCGCCGCACCCGCGCCGGCGCCGGCCACCACCGCGAGGCCGCCGGTCAGCAGGGCGCGCCGGCCAGCGGCGGCGTCGTCGGCGGCCGCGACGCCGTCGTCGGGCTGGTGCTCGTCGGCCACGGGCCCCGCCGGCGCGCTCAGCCGGCCACGCGCTGGGCGTAGCGGGTGGAGGTGCGGAGCAGGTCGACCAGGGCCCGCTGGCTCAGCTCGGCGCTGCCGGCGATCTCGGTCGGGGTCGGCACGGTGCGCAGCAGGCCGAAGCGGGTGGTGATGATCCGGGTGCGCTCGTCGGTGTCGCGGCGGTACTCGCTCGAGTTCGACAGCTCGTAGAGCACCTGGCCGCGCCCGGTCCCCGCGCCCAGCTTGCGGACCCAGTAGGCGAAGCCGCCCGGGTCGGGGTCGCGCTCGAAGACGTTGCGGTACACCTGGGTGACGTAGCCGGCGTCGTCGAGCGCGCCGTAGCGGCGGAGGAACTCCGAGGACGCCGCGAAGTGGTTCGCGATCGACACCGGCCCGCGCCCCGCCCAGCGCTGGCGGACCCAGAAGTCGAGGCCCGAGCTGTCGGGGTCGCGCAGGAACGCGGCGCGGTAGAGCCGCACGTTCATCCCGGCGTTTCCGTCCCAGGTGGCCGAGGCCTGGAGGGCGGTGATGAGGTCCGACGCCGGGACGCGGTCGAGCGTGGCCCGCCACGACGCCAGCTGGGCGGCGCTGGGCGGGCGGCCCGTGAAGTCGAGGTACTGGCGGCGGACGTAGGCGCTGGCCTCGGGGGAGAACGGGCCGAACCGCCGGGTGCGCCCGATCCACGAGCTGGTGGACGTGAGCCGGTGGTACACGCCGGGGTAGCCCGCCGACGCGCAGCGGTACCCGAAGCTGGTGACGCCGACCTGGCGCCACGACCCGTCGCCCGCGGCCACGACGAGCGGCCCGCCCGAATCGCCCGAGCAGGTGTCCTTGCCGCCGCCGGGCAGGCCGGCGCAGACCATGGTGGCGTCGTGGTACTCGAGCGGCCCGTACGAGTCGGCGAAGCCGGGCGGGTAGCTGCTGGTGCACGAGCTCGCGGACTGGATCGGGACCTGGACGTAGCGCAGCGACGCCGACGGCGTGGCGCTGGGGTAGCGGGTGACGCCCCACCCCGTGGCGGTCGCGGTCGTGCCGGCGTCGTCGAGCGCGGCCTCGACGGCCGAGGTCCCCACGACCGCGACCTCGGGCGCGGAGGTGGGCGAGGCGAGGCGCAGCAGGGCGACGTCCCAGTCGTTGCGGTCGGGCCGGTAGGAGGGGTGGACCACGATCTCCACCACCTGGAGCCGCTGACCGCCGGCGCCGGCCAGCGACGAGGTCCCGGTGAGGACGTCGAGCGCGCTCGGGGCGAGGAAGGCCCCGTAGGTGCGGTCGGGGTAGGCGTCGTCGTAGTCGACGACGCAGTGGCCGGCGGTGAGCGCCCACGAGCGCGACAGGACCGTCGCCCCGCAGTGCAGGCCGTCGAGGCGCGACGCACCCCGGAACAGGACGGCGGCCGTCCACGGGAACTGCTCGCTCCCGGCCACCGAGCCGCCGATGACCTGGGTGGTGGGCCCGTCCTGGGCGCCGGCCGGCGCGGCGGCGACGCTGGTGCCCGCGAGGAGCAGGCCGGCGGCGAGCGCGGCGAGGCGGGAGCGGGGCCGCAGGTGCACCCGCGGCAGGCTAGCGGTCGCCCTCGGCGGGGCCGTCGGCGCCCGGCGGCCGGGGCGGGGGCGGCGGATCGAGCAGCAGCGGGGTCCAGAACGGGAACGCCAGGTGGGCGACGCCGAGGTGGTCGACGATCCGGCCGGCGGCGCGGAAGCGCTCGATGCACGGTCGCACCACCTCCGGCCCGCCGGCGAGGGCGGCGTAGTCGGCGACCGGCAGCAGCAGGGGCCCGGCATCGGCGTCGCCGGGCCGCACGACGGCCTCCACCTCCAGCGTGGGGCGGCACGGGTTGGTCGCGTCGACCAGGGCGCAGTGGTACACGATCCCCTCGAAGACCGAGAACGCCCGGATGATCACCTCGCTAGGTTCGTCCGCCGTGGCGCCCCCCACCAACCCCGACGAGCTCGAGCTGGCGCGCCACGCCACGGCCCTCGCCGATGGCATCGAGCGCGCCCTGCCCGGGTGGACCGAGGCCGCCGTGGCCCGGATCGCCGACGCCTGGCGCCCCGGGCTCGCGCGGGAGCTCGCCGGCGAGGCGGCCGCGGCGGGCCGCGCCGCGGTGGCCGACGTGGCCCCGCGGGTGCGGGCCCTCCTCGCCGCCGACGTCGACGCCCAGGCCCAGGGCCCGCTGGCCCTCGTGCGCGAGGCCGTGCGGCACCCGACCGCCGTGCTGGCCGCGGCCGGCGTGGGCCCGGTGGTGCGCGACGAGTTCGACGAGCGGGCCTTCCCCGACGACGTCTACGGCCTGGCGCCCGCCGCCTTCGCCGACCTCGATCCGGCGCTGGGCGAGCTGGGCCTGGTGTGGGGTGCCGCCAAGGCCCACGTCGTGCTCCGCCGCCGACGGGCCGCGCCTCCCCCCGACGGGTGAGCCTGGCGCGGCGCGGTCGATGCCCGCGAAGATCTCGCGATCCGGCGTCATGGATGCGGGGCGACCCGCCTTTGATTGACCGGAGGGGTCCAGGTCATCCGGGCGGCGGGGCACCGCCAGGTGCGCTCAGCCCTCCGCCCCCGACCGCGAACCCGAGCGTCCCGTGACCTCCACCGAACCACGCACCGACATCTTCGAGCACCGAGCCGACGAGCCGGTGTCCGAGCAGCTCCTCCTCCAGGCGGTGCGCGACGGGTCCACCGGCGCGTTCGGCGTCCTCTACGCCCGGCACCGCACCTTCGCGGTGGGCGTCGCCCGCCGCGCGCTCGGGCCGTCGGCGTCGGCGCTCGCCGAAGACGTCGCCGAGGGCGCCTTCATCGACGTGCTCACCGCGCTGCGCAACGGGAAGGGCCCCACCGACGGGCTGCGCTCCTACCTGGCGACCGCGGTGCGCCACCAGGCGTGGCGCACCCAGCGCCGGCACCGGCGCCAGGCCGACTCGGCCGAGCGGTGGACGGCCGGCCAGGCGGCCGAGCCGACGCCGGGCGAGCCCGACCTACCCGTGGACGACGACGGCCTCGGGTCGCACGCCCTGCTCGCCACGGCGTACCGGGGCCTCTCCGAGCGGTGGCGCCACGTGCTCTGGCTCACCGAGGTCGAGGGCCGCCGGCCCGCCGACATCGCGCCGCTCCTCGGGATCTCCGCCGGCACGGCCGCCGCCCTGGCGTACCGGGCGCGCCAGGGCCTGCTCGCCGCGTACATCACGGCCTACCGCTCGGTGCGCACCGACCCGACCTGCCAGGCGCACGCCGCCCGGCTGGCGGAGCTCGTCGCCGCCGGCCCCGATGCGCCGGGCTTCGACGACGTGCGCGACCACCTCGCGGGCTGCGCCTCGTGCCGCGACCTGGCCCGCGGCGTCGACCTCGGCGTCGACCTCGGCGTCGGGCTGGGGGCGCTCGCCCCCTTCGGGGCGCTGACCGCGGGGTGGTGGGCCAAGGGCCTGGCCGTGGAGGGCGCTCGGCTCGGCGGGGCGCTCGGCGGCGCGGCCGCCGCCGTCGGCGGTCGGGGTGCTCGCGCCCTCGGTGGCGGGGGCGGCGGCGCCGGTGGCGGGGTCGTGGGCGCGGTGGCCGTCGCGGTCGCCGCGGTGGCGGTGGTGGCGGGGGCGGCCTACGGCCTCGCTCGTGACGGCGACGCGGGGCGCCCCGAGGCCGCGGCCGGGGCGGCGGCCGATGCGGCGACGCCCGGGCCCGATGCGGCGGTGGCCGGGATCGAGCAGGACGCGCCGCCGTCGACCGCGACGCCCGACCCGACCGCGGCGACCACGCCGTCGAGCGCCGCCGCGCCCGTGGCCTCCACGACGGTGACCGCGCCCGCGGTGCCGCTCCCCGCGACCGTCCCGCCCAGCCCGGCCGCGGTGCCGACCGTCCCCCGGCCCGGCGCGGCCCCGTCGACCACGATCCCGCCGTCGACCACGGTCCCCGCGACCACCACGACCACGATCCCGCCGTCGACCACGGTCCCCGCGACCACCACGACGACCACGACCACGATCCCGCCGTCGAGCACCACCACGATCCCCGAGTCGCCCGTCGCGCCCGGGGCGCTGGGCGGGCGGATCACGGTCGTCGATCCGGCCACCGACGCGGCGGCGGGCCTCCCCGGCGTGCGGGTGGTCGCCGCGGCCTGGGGCGAGCGCCACGAGGCGACCACGGACGCCGACGGTCGCTGGTCGATCGCCGCGCTCCCGGCCGGCCGCTACCTCGTCGTGGCCGACGTGCCCGCGGCCTACCGGCCCTCCCGCGGCCTCGACCCGTGGCTCGGCGGCCCCACCTGGCCCGCCGTGCTCGGGGTGGTGGAGGTGGCGGACGTCCCCCTCGACCTGGTCGACCTGCGCCTCACGGCGCGCTGAGCGCTAGTCGTCGCGAATTCTCGTCCGGCGCCGTCAGAGATGGCCGCGTCCGCGACTTGTACGACCCGGACGCGGTGACCAGGTCTGAGCCGACCCCGATGCCTCGCCCCTCCGAGGCCGTCGGCTCATCCGTCGGCCGCCGGCGCCTCGCCCGGGCGCTGGCGGCCGGCACCGCGCCCCGTCGCCGACGGTCCGGCTAGCGGCGCTGCCAGGCGTCGGCGGGCTGGGCGAGGCGCTCGACCTCCGCGGGCAGCTCGCCGGCGCGGAGGTGGTCGAGCGTGACGTGCTCGAGGACGGCGCGCAGGTTGGCTCGCACGGCGATCCAGGTGCGCTGGAGCGCGACGAGGTCGTCGGGGTAGTCGAGCGCATCGGGCCGCTCGCCGCGCACGTCGGCGAGGGGCCCTCGACGGCCCGGATCACGTCGGCGACGGTGACCTCGGCGGGGGCCGCTGCAGCCAGTACCCCCGTCCGCGCCCGGGCGCTGCCGACGATGCCGCTGCGCTTGAGGTCGGCGAGGATGTGCTCGAGGAACTTCGCCGGGATGTCCTGGGCATCCGCGATGGCCTGGCGGGTGACCGGCGTGGGGCGCTGGCCCTCGCCCGGGTGGGCCCTCGCCAGCTCCACGGCGGCCCGGACCGCGTAGTCGACCTTCGCCGTGGTGCGCATCGGGCGAGTCTCGCGCCGGGCCGGCTACTCGTCGGACTCGAAGCGGCGCCAGCCGGCGTCGGTGATCGAGCGCGGCTCGAAGAACAGGCAGAACTCGGGGCAGGCGAACGGGGCCGTCTCGTTGGCGTCGACCCGGCAGCGCTGCACCTGCTCGCCCGACCCCGTGGTGCGGGTCGAGTAGTGGCGACAGTCCTGGCGCACGCCCATCCGCCCATCCTCGCAGACCGGCGCCGGTAGCCTCGCCCCCATGGCCGAGCGACTGGTGGTGATCGGTGGCGACGCCGCGGGGATGTCGGGCGCCACCAACGCCCGGCGGGGACGGCCCGACCTCGAGATCGTCGTGCTCGAGAAGGGCCCCGACACCTCGTACTCGGCCTGCGGCATCCCCTACGTGGTGGGGGGCTCGGTCGACTCGCTCGAC
The DNA here is from genome assembly GCA_041394165.1 of Acidimicrobiales bacterium. Classification (GTDB taxonomy): domain Bacteria; phylum Actinomycetota; class Acidimicrobiia; order Acidimicrobiales; family Iamiaceae; genus Aquihabitans. The sequence goes on along the minus strand of JAWKIT010000003.1, from coordinate 241,981 downwards.
GACCTGGTCGTGCGGACGCCCCAGCAGCTGCGCGACCAGTTCCGCCTCGACGTGCGCACCCGCCACGAGGTCGTCGGCATCGACCTCGACGCCCGGCGCGTCGAGGTCCGGGCGCTCGACCAGCAGCGCACGCTGCACCTCGGCTTCGACCTGCTCCACATCGCCACCGGTGCCCGGCCGGTGCGGCCCGACCTCCCGGGGATCGACGGGCCCGACATCTACGGGGTCCAGTCGCTCGAGGACGCCCGGGCCCTGCTGGCGGGCGTCGACGGTCGGCGCATCCGCGACGTCGTCGTCGTCGGCGCCGGCTACATCGGCATCGAGATGGCCGAGGCGTTCGTCGAGCGCGGCGCCCGCGTGACCATGGTCGACGGCGCCCCGCAGCCCATGCGGACGCTCGACCTCGACATGGGCGCCCACGTGGCCGAGGCCATCGGCCGCTTCGGCATCGACCTGCGGTGCGGCACGCCCGTCGAGGGGTTCTCGCCGGGGACGGTCCACACCGGCGGCGACGACCTCGCCGCCGACGTGGTGATCCTGGGCATCGGGGTGGCGCCGGCCAGCGGCCTGGCGCTCGACGCCGGCATCGCCGCCGGCGCCCGCGGCGCCATCGGCGTCGACCACCGCCAGCGCACCTCCAAGGAAGGGGTGTACGCGGCTGGCGACTGCGCGGATGTGGTGCACCTCGTGAGCCGGCGGCGCATCCACGTCGCCCTGGGCACGGTGGCCAACAAGACCGGCCGGGTGGCCGGCACCAACCTGGGTGGCGGCTACGAGACGTTCCCCGGGGTGCTCGGCACGGCGGTCACCAAGGTCTGCGCGGTCGAGATCGCCCGCACCGGGCTCAACGAGGCCGAGTGCCGGGAGGCGGGCATCGAGTTCCACGTGGGCACCGTGGAGGGCACCACCCGAGCCGGCTACCTCGACGACGCCGAGGTCCTGCACGCCAAGGTGCTGATCGAGCGCCGCACCCACCGGCTGCTCGGCGGCCAGATCGTCGGCGCCGACCGGGCCGGCAAGCGCATCGACACGCTGGCCACCGCCATCACCGCCGGCATGGACGCCTCGCAGCTGATCGACCTCGACCTCGCCTACGCCCCGCCGGTGTCGCCGATCTGGGATGCCTTCCAGCTGGCGGCGCGCGATGCGCTGCGGGTCGCCCGAGCCGAGCCGCGCTGAGCGGTAAACCTCGCGGGGCCCAGCGGCGAGTGGACCCCGTGGACGCAGCGGAGACCGCCGAGGTGGTGGCACAGCACGGAACCGGGCCGTCGGCCTTCGACGACCTCTACCGCGACGAGTGGGCGGGCCTGGTGGGCCTGGCCTGGTCGCTCACCGGCTCGTGGGCCCTCGCCGAGGAGCTGGCCCAGGACGCCTTCGCCGACGCCTTCCGACGTTGGGGAGAGGTCGGCGGGCTGGACCGGCCGGGCGCGTGGGTGCGCCGGGCGGTGATCAACCGGTCGGCCTCGGCGGCGCGCCACCGCGAGGTGGAGCGGCGTGGGGCCGAGCGCCTCGCCGGGCGGGCGGCCGTCGAGGGCGACGACCGGTCGAGCGACCGCACCGGCGACGCCGGCGCCGACCGCGTCGACGACCCGGCCTTCTGGGCGGCCGTGCGATCGCTGCCCGACCGGCAGGCGGCGTGCGTCGCCCTGCACTACCTGGAGGAGCGCAGCGTGGAGGAGATCGCCGAGATCGTCGGGTGCCGCCCGGCGACCGTGAAGGTCCACCTCCACCGCGGACGGCGGGCCCTCGCCGACCGCCTCGCCCACCTGGCCCCCGCCGCCCCGGAGGAGGAGCGATGAGCCCGAACGATCTCGACCAGCTCGACCAGCTCGACCAGCGGGGCCGTGCGGCCGCCGCCGACCTCCGCCGCCGGGCCGCCGAGCGCCCGCGGCCGTCGGTCGAGCTCACCGGACGGGCCGGCCTGGCCGAGCCCACCCCGCTGCGAGGGGCTCGCACCGGCTGGCACGACCCCCGGCGCCTGGCCGTGGCCGCCGCCGTGGTGGTGCGCTGCTGGCCGGCGCGGTCTGGGCGGCGGGCCGGGGCGACGACGATGACGGCCCGGCCGACGTGAGCACCACGCAGGTGCGCCCGTTCCGGGCCACCGACGTGCCGGCAGGCCTCGAGGTCGCCGGCGCCGCCGAGGTCGACGGCGACGGCGACGTGGTGGGGTTGGCCTCGCCGCTGGTGCTCTTCGGTCCGTCGGCCCGCGATCCGAGGCTGGGGGTCACGTGGTTCGACGGCGAGACCCTCTCGCCGGACGACGGCGGCCGCACGATCGAGGTCGACGGCCGCGAGGTCACCGTGCTCGACACCGGCGGGGTGATCGCGCCGACGGTGGCGGTGGCCGCGCCCGGGGGCGGCTGGTTCGCCGCCATCGGCGCGACCCTCGAGGTCGACGAGCTGGCCCAGATCGCGGTCGCCGCCACCGGCGGCGCCGACGGCGTCGTGGTCGACGCGGCCGACCTGCCCGACGGCTGGCGGCGGCTCGGCGAGGATCCGTCCGGCCTCTTCGGCGCTTCGGCCGTGGGAGCGCTGCGCGGCGCCGCGGGGCCGGGGCTCCGTGCCGTCCTCTACGCCACGCCCGGTGGCGGCTCCTCGTCGTCGAGCTCGTCGAGCGCGTCGTCGGACAGATCCGATGCGAGCGACGACCAGACGGCGCCCGAGCCGGTGCTGCCCACCCCGATCCGGACCCTCACCGTCACCTCGACGCCGGGCGACGAGCTCGCGCTCGACGCGGCCCGGGTCACCGCCCCGGAGGTCGAGGAGCTGACGGTCCGGGGCCACCGGGCGCTGCTCGTCGAGGTCGAGATCGCGGACACGTCCGACGATCCCGGCTCGCCCGTCTCGTCGGTCGCCGTGTCGTGGCTCGAAGCGCCGGGCGAGCTGGTGAGCGTGAGCGGGTTCGGCGTCGACCGCGACGAGGTGCTGCGGGCCGCCGAGTCGGTCGAGCCGATCCCCGCCGGCGAGTGGCGCGACCTGGTCTCGCGATCGCAGCTGGGCGACCTCCCCGGCGGCGCCGAGGGCAGCGAGGGGGAGGAGATCGCCCGCGGCGAGCTCGCCGACGGCACCGCGTGGATCCTGCGCGACAGCACGCCCGAGGCGGAGCATCCGTCGGTCCAGCTGCAGGTCGCCCTGGCCGCCGACACCGTCTCCTCCTTCGGCGGGGTCGGCTCCGCCCTCGGCAGTGGCTCGGAGGCCGCGCTCGTCTCCTTCGAGCTCCAGGAGATCTCGGATCGCCGGTTCGCCGCCGGCGGGGTGTCCGACGAGGTGGCCGCGGTCGAGGTCCGTACGGCCTCGGGCGAGGTGCTCGACCGTCCCGACCTCACGGCGCTCGCCGAGATCGGCCGGGGCTCGTGGTTCGTGCTCGAGGTGCCGGCCGATGCCACCGAGCTCGTGCTGCTCGACGCCGACGGCGCGACCGTCGACGCCACCGACCTGGTGGACGTGACCGGCGGCGAGCCGATCGAGGGCGGGGGCGTGACCCCGACCTCGATCGTGGGCTCGGTCGGCGAGGGCGCCGGCGGACCCGCCGACGACGCCGTGGAGACCACCATCCCGGGCTGATCCGACAGGTTCACGTCAGGGTTCCGTCAGGGTGGGCCCCCGTTCACACAGCGGAAACACAGCGGGAATCGGGACGCAACGACCTTTCGCAACAGTGTCGCCACCGTCACCTCGGCGGGTCACGTTCCCGACACCCGAAAGGCAGATCCGTGGAAGGCAACATCGCCTGGGTCCTGATCAGCACCGCCCTCGTGCTCTTCATGACCCCCGGTCTCGCGTTCTTCTACGGCGGCATGGTCCGCTCGAAGAACTTCCTGGCCATGCTCATGCAGAACTTCTTCGCGATCGGCCTGCTCGCCGTCATCTGGACGGTGGTCGGCTACTCGCTGGCCTTCGGCTCCGCCGGCGACGGCGGCTGGATCGGCAACCTCGACTTCCTCGGCATGAAGGACGTCGGGCTGGGCGACGGCACCGTGCTGCCGCCCATCCTGTTCGCCACCTTCCAGATGACCTTCGCCATCATCACCCCGGCGCTCATCACCGGCGCCACGGCGGACCGCCTCAAGTTCGCCGGCTACGCCGTGCTGATCGGGGTGTGGTCGATCCTGGTGTACTCGCCCGTCGCCCACTGGGCCTTCGCCGGCGGCTGGGTGGCCGAGATGGGCGCCCTCGACTTCGCCGGCGGCCTCGTGGTGCACATCAACGCCGGCGCCGCCGCCATCGCCGTGCTGCTCGTGATCGGCGCCCGCAAGGGCCACGGCAAGGAGCCCATGCCGCCCCACGCCCTGCCCTGGACGCTGATGGGCACGGGCATCCTCTGGTTCGGCTGGTTCGGCTTCAACGCCGGCTCGGCCCTCGCCGCCGACGGCATCGCCGCCCAGGCGCTGTTCAACACCCTCGTGGCGCCGGCCGCCGCCATGCTCGGCTGGCTGATCGTCGAGAAGGTGAAGGGCAAGCACGTCACCACCCTCGGCGCCGCGTCGGGCGCGGTGGCCGGCATGGTCGCCATCACCCCGTGCGCCGGCTTCGTCGGGTCCATGGCGGCCGTGATCATCGGCTTCGCCGCCGGCATCATCTGCTACCTCGCCCTGTTCATCAAGGAGGCGGCCAAGCTCGACGACGCCCTCGACGTCATCGCCGTGCACCTCGTCGGCGGCATCTTCGGCTCGGTGGCGCTGGGCCTGTTCGCCGACGCCTCGATCAACGGGATCGTCGAGCACGAGGGCCTGTTCCTGGGCGGCGGCGCCGACCTGCTGATCGACCAGATCGTGGCCTCGGTGGCGGTGTTCGCCTTCTCGCTGATCGTCACCTACATCATCGCCAAGGCGATCGATGCGACCATGGGCCTGCGGGTCGACGAGGAGACCGAGCAGGTCGGCCTCGACCAGGTCCTCCACGCCGAGACGGCCTACAACAACCTCTGATCGGAGCAACGACATGAAGATCATCACCGCGGTCATCAAGCCGTTCCGCCTCGACGAGGTGAAGGAGGCGCTCAAGGGCGCCGGGGTGGCGGGCATCACCGTCACCGAGGTCCAGGGCTTCGGGCGCCAGGCCGGCCACACCGAGGTGTACCGGGGCACCGAGTACCAGGTCGACTTCGTCCCCAAGGTCCGCCTCGAGCTGATCGTCGACGAGGCCGACGTGGACCGCATCGTCGAGGTGCTCACCAACTCGGCGCGCACCGGCAAGATCGGAGACGGCAAGATCTGGGTCACCGAGGCCGAGCGCCTCATCCGGATCCGGACCGGCGAGCAGGGCCACGACGCCATCTGACCGCCGGCCCGACACCACCACGAGGACGGTCCCCATGGCGCTGGCCAGCGATCGCGAGCGGCTCCTGGGCGACCGCACCCTCGTGGGCCGGGCGTTCTCGGACGCGTGGCGGGCCACGGTCGACCCGTGGCTCGTCGCGCGCTTCGAGGAGGCCGTCGCCCGGTCCGCCGCCGGCGGCCGGCTCGCCCTCGTGGCGGTGGGCGGCTACGGGCGCGGCGAGCTCGCCCCCGGCTCGGACCTCGACCTGCTCCTGCTCCACGACCAGCGCCAGGCGCCCGCCGAGGTGGCCGAGGCCATCTGGTACCCGATCTGGGACGAGGGGCTGAAGCTGGGCCACTCGGTGCGGACCGTCGGCGAGGCGATGGACCTCGCCGCGGAGGACCTCGACACGGCGACCGCGCTGCTCTCGGCCCGCCGGCTGGCCGGCGACGAGGACCTCGTCGAGGAGCTGGCCGACGCCACCCGGGCGCTCTGGTCCAAGCGGGCCAAGCGCCTGCTCGGGCAGCTGCGCGAGTCGGTCGCCGCCCGCCAGGCCCAGCACGGCGAGGTGGCGTTCCTCCTCGAGCCCGACCTGAAGGAGGGGCGCGGCGGCCTGCGCGACGTCCACGCCCTGGCGTGGGCGCAGGCGGCGCGCCCGGTGCTGGAGGAGGGCGATGCGGCGGCCCTCGCCGAGGCCGAGCGCACCCTGTTCGAGGTGCGCGTCGAGCTGCACCGCGCCAGCGGTCGGGGCAACGACCGCCTCACGCTGCAGGACCAGGACGCCGTGGCCAAGGCCTTCGGGCTGAGCGCCGACCAGCTCATGGCCCGCGTCGCCCAGGCCGGCCGCACGGTGGCGTGGATCGCGGATGAGGCGTGGGATCGGGTGGCGTCGTCGCTGTCGACGTCGATCAGCCTGCTCGGCTGGCGCAGCCAGAAGCGGGCGCCGGGCCTGGTGGTGCGCGAGGGCCAGGTGCTCTTCGAGGGCAGCGTCGACCCGGCCACCCGGCCCGACCTCGTGCTCGAGACGGCGGTGGTCGCGGCCACCAAGCAGGCGCGCATCGCCCGCTCGACGCTGACCCGCCTCGTCGACCGCTGCCCGGGCCCGCCCGAGGTGTGGCCGCGCTCGCTGCGCGACCGCTTCGTCGAGCTGCTGCGGTGCGGCCACGACGCCATCACGGTCATCGAGGCGCTCGACCACGTGGGCATCTTCGAGCGCTACCTGCCCGAGTGGACCGTCGTGCGCAACCGACCGCAGCGCAACGCGTACCACCGCTTCACCGTCGACCGGCACCTCCTGGAGGCGGCCGCCAACGCCGCCGCCCTGGCCGACCGGGTGGAGCGGCCCGACCTGCTCGTGGTCGGCACCCTCCTGCACGACATCGGCAAGGGCCGCCCCGGCGACCACACCGAGGTCGGCATGGAGCTGATCCGCACCATCGGTCCCCGGATGGGCTTCGACGACGCCGACACCGAGGTGCTCGTCGACCTGTGCCGGCTCCACCTGCTCCTCCCCGACGTGGCCACCCGGCGCGACCTCACCGACGAGCGGACCATCTCCACCGTCGCCGATGCCGTCGGCGACGCCGAGCGGCTCCACCTGCTCGCGGCCCTCACCGAGGCCGACTCCATGGCCACGGGTCCCGCCGCGTGGGGCACGTGGAAGGCCGAGCTGGTGCGCGAGCTGGTGCGGCGGGTGGAGCACCACCTCGAGGGCGGGCGCCTGGCGGCGCTGAGCACGGTCGAGTTCCCCGACGCCCACCACCGCTCGCTCGCGGCGGCCGGGGAGGTGGCGGTCGAGGCGCACGCCGACACGATCACGGTCGTGGCCCCCGACCGGCCCGGCCTGTTCAGCCGGGTGGCCGGCGTGCTGGCCATCGCCGGCCTCGAGGTGCGCGCGGCCGACGCCGCCTCCGTCGACGACATGGCGGTGGAGGTCTTCCACGTGAGCTCCCGCTTCGGGGCCGTCATCGCGTGGGAGCGGGTGGAGCCGCTGCTGCACGCGGCCCTGTCGGGGCGCCTCGCCATCGAGGCCCGGTTGGCCGAGCGGGTCCGCGCCTACGCCCCCCAGGCGTCGCGTCCCGACCTGCCGCCCCCCGCCGTGCGCTTCGACGATGCCGCCTCCGCCAGCGCGACCGTGGTGGAGGTCCATGCGCGCGACCGCATCGGCGTGCTCTACCGGATCACGCGGGCCTTCGCCGAGTTCGACCTCGATGTGCGCACCGCCAAGGTCCAGACCCTGGGCGAGCTCCTCGTCGATGCCTTCTACGTGACCCACACGGACGGCTCGCTCGTGACCGGTGCCGAGGTCCGAGCCGAGCTGGAGCGCTCGATCCTGCACGCCGTCACCTGATCCCGGCGCCCCGGCCGCGCCGGTAGGGTGCGCGTCGTGGACCGCCCGCCGCTCACCGAGACCGATCTGCTGCGGTGGGCGGAGGCGCTGTCGGGGATCGCCCGGACCGGCCTCGGGTTCACCCAGAGCCTCTACGAGAAGGAGCGCTTCGAGGAGGTGCTGGCGGTGGCCGCCGACATCCGCCACCACGCGGGCGCCGGGGTCGACCGCGAGGCCCTGGTCGACGAGTGGCTCCGCAGCGTCGGCGAGGGCGTGCCCGGCTACGTCACCCCGAAGGTCGCCGTGGGCGCGGTGGTGGGCAACGATCGCGGCGAGATCCTGCTCGTCCAGCGCTCGGACTCGGGCATCTGGCTCTACCCCACCGGCTGGGCCGACGTCGGCTACTCGCCCGCCGAGGTGGTGGTGAAGGAGGTGGCCGAGGAGACCGGCATCCACTGCGAGGTGCGGGGCCTCCTCGGCGTGCTCGACGGGCTGCGCCAGGGCTTCACCCGGATCCCGCTCTACTCGCTCGTGTTCCACTGCGAGGCCGTCGGCGGCGAGCTGGCGGCCCACCCGCTCGAGTGCGCCGACGTCGGGTGGTTCGCCCGCGACGCCCTGCCCTCGCCGCTCGCCGGCTACGCCCAGTGGGGCGACCTCGCCTTCTCGGCGATCGCCGGCGACCCGATGCCGGTGTGGTTCGACGAGCCGCGCGATCCGCCTTGGCGCGACTGAGCCGCCGGCCGGGGTCCGGCTAGTCGCCGCGCAGGAAGCGCTCGACCTCCTCGACGAGGGCGTCGGGATCGTCGTCGAGGGGAGCGCCGTCGACCGGTGGGGCCTCGGGGTGCTCGGCGTGCGGCGCGCCGCGAGCGGGGTGGGGGCGCGACTCGCCTTCGGCGCCCTCGGCCTCCTCCTCGTCGGCCGCCTCCTCGAGGCTGGCGACGTAGGCGGCCGTGTCGTCGTCGGCCTCGACCAGCTCGTCGATCTGGCGCTCGTAGGCGGCCGTGGCGATCTGCAGGTCGGTGGTGGGGTGCTGGATGCCGAGCACCGCGCACGCCCGCTCGACGAGGGCGAGGGTGGCCTTGGGCGACGGGGCGCCCGAGACGTACGTGGGGACCGTGGCCCAGAGCGAGGCGGCCGCGATGCCCCGGTCGCGGCAGGCCGCGTGCAGCACGCCGACGATGCCCGTGGGGCCCTCGTAGCTGGACGGGACGAGGTCGAGGCGCTCGCGCAGGTCGGGGTCCTCGGCCGTGCCGGTCACGCTCGTGGGCCGGGTGTGGGGCACCTCCGAGAGCAGGGCGCCCAGGGTGAGCGCCATCGAGCACTCGAGGGCGTCGGCCGCCTCGGTGACCGCTCGGCAGTAGGTGCGCCACCGCAGGTGGGGCTCGTGGCCGACCATGATCACCAGGTCCGACGGGCCGTCGGTGGTGCAGGCCCACAGCTCGGTGTCGGGCCAGGTGATGCGGCGGCGGCCCTCCTCGTCGAGCTCGACGATGGGGCGCGTGGTGGTGAAGTCGAAGAAGTCCTCGGACTCGATGGTGGCCACCAGCTCGGCCCCGTAGCGGTCGGCCAGCCAGCGGGCGGCGCCCGACGCCGCATCGCCGGCGTCGTTCCAGCCCTCGAACGCCGCCACGAGCACGGGCTGGCGGAGCTTGGGGCGATGGTGCCAACGGAGCGCGCTCACGGCCACCACGCTACCGATCTCGCCTCGATGCGACCCCAGCGACCGGGGTGGGAGGTTGCTGGTCGACGCCGGGCCCTGGGGGGACGGCCGGAGCCCGGCGCTCGACCAGTGGGCCGCGCTAGGCGGCCCGCGCCGCAGCGTCCGGCAACAGGGGAAGGCCGGCGCTGGAGCGGTTGACCCGCGAGGCGACGATGGTCGCCTGCAGGTGGCGGAGGTGCGACGCCTCGAGCTCGGCCCGGGCGTTCTCGGCGGCCCCGGCGGATCCGAGGCGGTGGAGCAGGTGGGGGAGCCAGTCCATGCGGGGAACGGTACGGAGCCGGTGTTGCGTCCGTCCGACCCCGGGGTCTCCGTCCGGTGACCATCCGCTGACATCTTGCTGTCGAGCCCGGCCGCCGGGTGGGCGGCGGCCGGGTGGGGGGCGGGCGCCGCCTAGGGTTCGCCGACGATGACCGTCTTCGTGGAGATCGCCGACGAGGTGACCGACCAGCTGGTCGCCGACTTCGAGCGGCTGGTGCCCCAGCTGTCGTCCTCGTCGCCCCCGCCGACGCGCGAGCAGCTCGACGAGATCGTGGCGTCGCCGGCCACGTTCCTGCTGCTGGCCCGCGACGAGGACGGGACCGTCCTCGGCTCGCTCACCCTCGTGCTGTTCCGCATCCCCACCGGGCTGCGGGCCTGGATCGAAGACGTGGTGGTCGACGGCGACGCCCGGGGTCGCGGCGTCGGCGAGGCGCTCAACCGCTTCGCCATCGACGTCGCCGCCGAGCGCGGCGCCCGCAGCGTCGACCTCACCAGCCGCCCCAGCCGCGAGGCCGCCAACCGCCTCTACCGCCGCCTCGGCTTCGAGCCCCGCGAGACGAACGTGTACAGGTTCCGCGGGTCCTGAGGCCGTCGCCGCGTCGGGTCGTACGCTCGGTGCGGTGATGGTGGCCGAGCGGACCCGACCGTGATCTCGCTGGTGCCGCCGACGGGGGTGCAGGTCGAGGCCCATCGGAGGGCCCGGATCGAGGTGGCGACGACGGGCCCGCCGGTGGGCGAGGTGCCGCCCGGGTACCGGTTCGAGCGGTTCGAGCGGTCGCTCGGTGGACGGGCGGGTGCGTTCGAGCGGGCGCGCCTCGGGATCGAGGGGTGGGTCCCGCAGCGGGGCTCGGGGGTGGAGGTTCGCTCGCCGGCGGGCGCACCCGCAGTGGGCGAGACCGTCGCCATCGTCACCCGCCAGCTCGGGCTCTGGGTGCTCGCCGCGTGCCGGGTGGTCGTGGTGGTCGACGAGCCCGACCGGTTCGGGTTCACCTACGCCACGCTGCCCGACCACCCCGAGGAGGGGTGGGAGTCGTTCACCGTCGCGGTGGACGAGGGGGAGGTGCGCTTCGAGATCGCCGCCGCGTCGCGCCCGGCGGCGGCGCTGGTGCGCCTGGGCGCCCCGGTGGGGCGGCACCTCCAGCGGCGGGCGGCGGCGGGGTACCTCGACGCCCTGGCCCGGTTCGTCGCCCAGGGGTAGTCGGCCCGGGTCGAACAGGACGAAGGGGCTTCGCTGTCAGACCCCCTCCGTAGGATCTGGACCATGTTCGGTCCCTGTGGCGCACAGGGGGGAGCCAGCCGGGCGGCCCTCGTGGACCGCCTCGATACGGCCCTCGAGGTCGGCGGAGACGACGACGGCGAGGCGGTGGCCGAGGCGCTCGTGGCGCTGCAGGACGTGATGACCGTCCTCGAGTCGCGGCGGGTGGCGCTGGTCGCCGGGCTGGCGGCGTCGGGCACGTGGGGCGTGGCCGGCTACCGGTCGCCGGCAGCGTGGCTGGTGGGCGAGACGGGCATGGGCCGGGCGGCGGCAGGGTCGATCCGGCGGGTGTGCTCCGATGCCCAGGCTCGGCCGGTGCTGTCGGAGGTGGCCGCGGCGGGCCGGCTGTCGCACGAGCACGTGCGGGCGCTGGTCGAGTTCCGCCGCGCCCCGGTGGTCGAGGTGTGGGATCGCGACGAGGGCGCGCTCGTGGCGGCGGCGTGCCGGCTCACGGTCGACGGCCTGCGGCTGCACCTGGCGCGCTGGTACGAGGACGCGCTCGCCGAGGTGGCCCGCAACCAGCCCGACGGCGATCCGCCGAAGGGGAGCGACGGCAACCGGTTCCGCCTGTGCGGAGGCTTCGGCGGTCGGGGCCTGTTCGACGGCGAGCTCACGCCGTCGGCGCGCGCCGCGGTGCAGGCCCGGCTCGATGCCGGCTACGAGCGGCTGCTGAAGGCAGGCGCGCTCGACGGCGATCCGCGGAGCCTGGACGAGGTGTACGGCGACCTGTTCGTCGAGCTGTTCGAGACGGGGCCGGACGGCGCCGCGGTGGTGCCCCACGTCGCGGCCGTGGTCGACCTCGACACGTTGCTCGCCCGGGCGGGGGTGGCGCCGCCCGAGGCGCGGACGGCGCGACGGGCCGAGATCGTGGGGGCCGGCCCGGTGTCCGACGAGGTCATCGCCGAGCTGTGCGAGCGGGCCAAGGTGTCGCTGCTCGTCACCGATCGGGGCTGCGCCCTCTGGCTCGGGCGCGGGCAGCGGTTGGCCACGCCGGCCCAGCGCGCCGCGGCGATCGCCGTCTCGGGCGGCGTGTGCTCGTTCCCCGGCTGCACCCTGGGGGCCGAGCGGTGCCAGATCGACCACCTGCTCGGCTGGGAGGACGGCGGCCACACCGACCAGCCGAACCTGGCCCCGCTGTGCCGGTTCCACAACCGGCTCAAGCACCGCCGGCGCATCCGGGCCCGGCGGGCCGACGACGGCTCGATCGAGTGGACGGCGCCCCACGGCACGCCGATCACCACCCGCTGGCTCCACCAGCTGCCGCCCGGTTGGGTGCCCGACGACGAGGGGCCGGCACCGTGAGTGGACGGGTGGCCGGAGACGAGCGGTGCTCAGCACCCCTCGAGCAGCCAGCGCACGGTCTGGTGGTGCTGGGCGGCGAACGACGACGTGAAGCTCCAGGCCGTGGTCTGCACCACGGTCCAGGCCCGGGCGCGCTCGCGGTCGAGCCCGAGCTCCGAGGTGAGGCGGTCGAGGCGGCCCAACACGTCGGCCTTCCCGTGGCCGAGGTCGGGGTCGCGCACGATCGGCGCGCACGCGAACGCCCGCTCGCTGGCGAGGGGCTTGGGGTCGATCGCCAGCCACGGGCGACGGCCGGCGGCGAGCACGTTCTCGGCGTGGAGGTCCTGGTGGACCAGCACGTGGTCGCCGGGCTGGTGGTCCCCATCCCCGAGCAGCTCGTCGATCAGCGAGCAGGCGGCGTCCACCAGCCGGCGCTCGCACGGCCGCCCGGCCCGCTCCCAGGCGCCCGGCATCGACGCCCTCCACACCCGCGCCTCGTCGGCCAGCGTGCGCAGCGCTACGGGCGGGGCGACCCAGAGGCGGGGGAGCAGATCGACGAACGGCGAGAGGGTCGGGCTCGCCGGCGGCGGCAAGGGTCGTCCCCGCTCGCAGCGCTCCAGCAGCAGCGTGGCGGCCGGGATCGTGGGCGAGCAGGCGGACCGCCCCATCGCCCGCCCAGGTGGCCAGGGCCAGCGCCTCGTGCTCGCACTCGGCGTGGGGCCACTGGACCTTCAGCACCGCCGGTCGCCCCGCCGCGGTCACCGGGGCCGCCCACGACACCGACGATGTCGGGAACGGCTCGCCCACGGTGAGCGACCAGCGCGCCGCCACCTCCTCCACCAGGCCGCGCAAGCAGGCCAGCCACGCCGCGCCGGTGGGCTCGCCCTCGAGCCACCGGATGCGGTCGGGGAGCTGCAGGCCCTACTCCTCCACCAGGGTGGTGACCGTGCCCGGGCGCGAGGGGTCCTCGCGCCAGCGCTCGAGGTGGGCCACGTAGTTCATGAGGTTGCCGGGGTGGGCGATGTTGCGCGCCGCCGCCATCGAGCGCTCGCCCTCCGCGTTGTTGTAGCTGGGCGTGCACTGGGCGGCGTAGCGGCCGAAGCCCTTCCCGGCCGCCCACAGCTGCTGCACCCACGCCTCCTCGGCGTCCACCGTCGGCTCGATGGTGGCGATCCCGTCGGCCAGGCACGATGCCGCGATGTGGGTGAGGTGGTCGGTGAGCTCGCTCAGGTAGTGGTGGAAGTTCAGCCCGAACCCGGCCTGCACGAAGTGAGCGATCAGCAGGTTGGGGAACCCGTTCGACATCACGCCGTGGAGGGTGTGGGCGCCGTCGGCCCACCGCTCGCTCAGGTGCTGGCCGTCGCGGCCCACCGGGTCGAAGCCGAGGCGGCTCACCAGCCCGGTGGTCACCTCGAAGCCCGACGCGAAGATCAGCAGGTCGACCTCGTAGGTGGTGCCGTCGACCACCGGGCCCTGCGGGCCGATCTCCTGCACGCCCACGCCATCGGTGTCCACCAGGTGCACGTTGGGCTCGTTGTACGACTGGAGGTACTCGTCGTGGAAGCAGAGCCGCTTGCAGTGCTTGGCGTACCAGGGCTTGAGCTTCTCGGCGGTCTCGGGGTCCTCGACGATCTCGTCCACCCGCCGCCGGAACGTCTCCATCACCGCGAAGTCCACCCGCTCGAGCTCGGCCGCCTCCTCGGGCGTGGCCGCCTCGCGCTGGGTGTCGCGCCACAGCACGTCGGTCCAGCCGTCGTCCACCAGGTCCTCATCGGGCTGGTCGCCGGTGACCGCCGAGGTGAAGTTGAGGATCCGGTCGCGCTGCCAGCCCGGCTCGAGGGTGGCGAACCACTCGCGGTCGATCGGCACGTTGCCGCGCACGCCCACGGCCGAGGGCGTGCGCTGGAACACGTACACGTCCTTGGCGGTCCGGGCCAGCTGCGGCACCACCTGGATGGCGGTGGCGCCGGTGCCGATGATGCCCACCCGCTTGTCGGCCAGCCGGTCCATCGGCTCGGTGGCGCTGCCGCCGGTGTAGCCGTAGTCCCACCGGGCGGTGTGGAACGCCCGACCCTCGAAGTCGGTGATGCCCTTGATGCCGGGCAGCTTCGCCTTGTGCATGATCCCGCCCGCCGCGATCAGGAAGCGGGGCGAGAGCACGTCGCCGCGCGAGGTCGTGACCCGCCAGCGATCGGCCTCGTCGTCCCAGGTGGCGCCCTCGGTCTCGGTCTGGAACAGCGCGTGCTCGTACAGCTCGAAGTGGCGACCGACCCGCTGGCAGTGCTCGAAGATCTCGGTGGCGGGCGCGTACTTCATCGTGGGGCAGTAGCCGGTCTCCTCGAGGAACGGGAGGTAGATCAGCGACTCCACGTCGCACATGCAGCCCGGGTAGCGGTTCCAGTACCAGGTGCCGCCGAAGTCGCCGGCCTTCTCCACGATGCGGAAGTCCGTCACGCCACGACGCTTCAGGTGCACCGAGGCCAGCATCCCCGAGTAGCCGCCGCCCACGATGAGGACGTCCATCTCCTCCACCACCGGCTCCCGGGTGAAGCCCGGCTCCACCCACGGGTCGCGGTCGTACTCCTCGTAGTCGCCGCTCAGCTCCGCGTACTGGGCGTTGCCGTCGGCGCGCATGCGCTTCGCCCGCTCGGCGGCGTAGCGCTCCTTGACCCGGGCGAGCTCGGCCTCGTCCACGTCGGCGGGTGGGGTGTGGTGCGTCACGATCGAAACCTCCGCCCCTAGTCTGCCAGTTTCTGACGGAGCGTCAGAAACCGCGTGGGCGACGGGCGCGCCAGACTCGACCCCGTGATCGAGCGCGAGCTGACCGTGACCACCCCCGAGGGCGAGCTGCCCACCTTCGTGTTCCACCCCGAGCACGGCGGCCCCCACCCCGTCGTGCTCTACCTGATGGACGCGCCCGGCATCCGTCCGGCCCTACGGGATATGGCCTCGCGACTCGCCACCGCCGGCTACTTCGTCGTGCTGCCGTACCTGTACTACCGGGGTGGTCCGTACCGGGAGTTCGGCGCCAGCGACGAGGACATGCACGCCCGCCAGGACCTGATGGGCACGATCACCCCCACCAACATCGTCAGCGACGCCCAGGCGCTCCTCGACGCCGTGGCCGACGACCCGTCGGCTGCCGACGGGCCGGTGGGTGCGGTGGGCTTCTGCATGAGCGGCGGCCTGGCCATCGCGCTGGCCCGGGCGATGCCCGAGCGCGTGCTCGCCGCCGCCTCGATCCACGGCGCCTGGCTCGTGCGCGACACGGACGACTCGCCCCACCTCGGCCTCGACCGCATCGCCGGCGAGGTGCACCTCGCCTGGTGCGACCCCGACCCCACGGCGCCGCCTGACGACCGCGAGGTGTGGCTCGCCGCGGCCGACGCGGCGGGCCTGCGCTACACGATCGACGTGGAGACCGAGGCCCAGCACGGCTTCGCCCCGGCCGGCCCGCGCTACGACCGGGCCGCGTCGGAGCGGCACTGGGAGCGGGTCCACGCCCTGCTCCGCCGCACGATCGGCTGAGCAGCCCGCTCAGATCTGGTCGAAGGCCACCCGGAGGCTGTTCACCAGCCACGCCTGCTCGGGGTCGACCTCGGGCAGCGGGCCCCGGGAGCTGAGCGCCTCGGCCAGCTCGAGCGCGCCGCCCTCGAGGCGCAGGGTCGCGTCGGCGTCGACGCCGTCGCGGACCACGATGCGATCGGTCACCTCGACCGTGAAGGCCACCTCGGGGTCGTGGGCCACGATGGCCAGCGTGGCGGGATGGTGCTCGCCCCGGCTCACCGCCAGGCCCGGGCCCAGCGCCGCGGCGTAGCGCAGCGAGCCGGCGACCTCGTCGGGCTCGAGCGGCGGCTCGAGGCCGAGAGGCACGAGCACGTCGCGCTCGTGGGTCCAGCCGTCCCACAGGGCGTGGTTGGCGAGCGCGGTCAGGCTGATGTGGCCGGGCGGGCCCTCGGCGAGCGTGCGCCACGCATCGTCGGCGGCCCCGTCGAGCACGCCCATGAGTCCCTCGGCGGTGGCGGCCAGCGCCTCCACCACCTCGGCGCCCGAGCGGGCGTCGCCTTCGGCCATCTGCGCCGGCGACGCCACCGGGTCGAAGTTCGCCAGCAGCCGCGCCGGCTCGCCCTCGAGGCCCGACCGGGCCGACCACGCCCAGAACCCATCGGCCGTGTCGAGGTGCGAGACCACGTCGCGCGCGACCAGCCCTCGCAGCGGGTGGGCGCCGACGCCAGCTGGTCGGCGTCGAGCGCCCGCAGCGCGGCCACGAACCGGCGCCGCTGGCGGGCGAGCGGGGCCAGCACGGCGCCGGGCGGCTCCTCGAGGTCGATGAACGGTGCGGGCCCGTACACGGGAGAGAGTTGCATCACGCAACGATGCCACACGGCATCCCGCCGTGCCCCGGTCGTATCGTCCCGCCCGTGCAGCTCCGACACCCCGACCCGTTCACGGCGCGGTGGCGCGCCCGGTGGATCTGGCACGAGCCGCCGCGGCTCGCGCCGGCATCGCTCACCCGGCCGGTGGCCGAGGCGCCGGTCGACACCGTGGCGCTGCTGCGGCGAGGGTTCGACCTCGCCGCCGTGCCGGCGAGCGCGCCCTGCCGGGTGTGGGTCGACGGTCGGTACGTGCTGCGCGTCAACGGCACCGAGGTCGCCCGGGGCCCGGTCCGCTCGGACCCGCGGCGCGCCCACTACGACGTCGTCGACCTCGCACCGCACCTCCTCGTCGGCGAGAACGTGCTCGCCATCGTGGCTCGGCACCTCGGCGAGGCGACCTCGTGGTGGACGCCGGTGCCGCCGACCTACTCCCTGGGCGTCGGGAGCGTCGTGCTCGAAGCCCTCGTCGGCGACGGGTGGCTGACCTCGGACGGCTCGTGGCGGGCGATGGCGGGCGCCGCGTGGACGCCGGTCCCCGTCCCCGGCGACGTCGCGTGCCTCCCGCTCGAGTCCTTCGACGCCCGCCGGCACCCGCACGGCTGGGACCGTCCCGGCTTCGACGACTCGGCCTGGGCGGCCGCCACCGAGATCGTGCCGGTCCACACCGGTGGGCGCATGGACCCCCACCCGCCGAGCGAGCCCTTCGGGATGCTCCGGCCACCGGTGCGCGCCGCCTTCCCCGGTGGCGAGGTGCACCAGGCCCGTCCGATCCGGGTGGTCGGGGTCCTCGGCGCGCCCGCCCTCGGCGATCCCGTCGGTCAGGTCCTCGCCGACCAGGCGTCGGGCCCGGGCGATGCGGTGGAGCTGCACGACGTCGACCTCGGCCGCATCGCGGCCGGGACCGTCGAGCTGCACGTCGAGGGCGCCGCGCCCGGCACGCAGATCGACGTCGCCGTCTCCGAGCACGTGGGGCCCGACGGCGAGCTCGTCCCCCTCGGCCAGCACGCCGGGTTCCGCTACGTCACCGGGGCGCCGGCCGGCCCCGACGGCACCGAGCGCTTCGAGACCCTCGAGGTCGTCGGCGCCCGCCACCTCCGAGCCGCGGTCCGGCGCCCGTCGCCCGATGCACCCGATCCGGCGCTCTCGCTGCGGGTCCACGACCGGCTCCGGCCCCGACCCCCGGGCGCCTCGTTCGCCTGCTCCGACCCGCTCCTCGAGCAGATCTACGAGGGGGGGCTGCGGACCGTCGACCTCTGCGCGCTCGACGCCTACGTCGACTGCCCCACCCGCGAGCAGCGGGCGTGGACGGGCGACTCCGTCGTGCACCAGATGGTCGACCTCGTCGCCAACCCGGACCGGTCGATGGCGATCTGGCACCCGCAGCTCGCCGCCTCGCCCCGGCCCGACGGGATGCTCGCCATGGCGGTCGCGTCGGACTTCGAGGCGGACGACCGCACGATCCTCCCGGACTGGTCGCTCCACTGGGTGCGGTCCGTGCACCACCTGATGGGGTACGTCGGCGACGAGGACCTGGTGGCCGAGCTGCTGCCCGTGGCCGAGCGGACGCTGCGCTGGTTCGAGACCTACCTCGGCGACGACGGCCTCCTCCACGACGTGACCGGCTGGACGCTGATCGACTGGGCGAGCGTCCGCGCCGACGGCACCTCGTCGGTCCTCAACGCCCTCTGGGCGCGCGCCCTCGAGGACCTGGCCGAGCTGGCCCGCTGGCTCGGCAACGAGGGCACGGCGCGCTGGGCCGACCGGCGGCGTGAGGGGGTCCGAGCGGCCTTCGACGCGTTCTGGGACGAGGGCCGGGGCGTGTACGTCGACCACCTGGTCGACGGGGTCGCCCGGCGGCCGGCCGCCCAGCACCCCGGCGCCGCCGCCCTCGCTGCCGGGCTGGTGCCCGCCGAGCGGATCGGCCGGGTGGTGGCGGCCATCACCGACCGCGAGCGGCTGATCCGCCACTCGTGGGTCATGGACACGGTGACCGCCGAGGGCGGGTCGACCGGGTTCGTCCACCTGGTCACCGGCCACCCCGAGCCCGACTGGGACGTGGAGCGCCAGATGGTCGCCGCCGAACCGTTCTTCCGCTACGTCGTGCACGACGGCCTCGCCCGCGCCGGCCGGGCCGACCTGATCGCCGACCAGTGCCGCGACTGGCGGGTGTTCCTCGACGCCGGCGAGACGTCGTGGCCCGAGTGCTGGAACGGCGGCACCCGCTGCCACGGCTGGTCGTCGACGCCGACGCGCGATCTCATCGTCCACGTCCTCGGCATCCAGCCCGCGTCGCCTGGCTACCGCAGCGTCCGGGTGGCACCTGCCCTCGGCGACCTCGAGTGGGCGAGCGCCACCGTGCCCACCGTGCACGGCCCCATCACCGTCGAGGCGCGCGCCGACGGCAGCCTCGAGATCGACAGCCCGGTGCCCGTGGTGGGCGCCTGAGCCCGATCAGCCGGCGTCGGTGAGGCGCACGATGTCGCCGGCGGCGGAGAGCACGTAGGCCTCGCCGTCGGCATCGGTGCCGAACGAGATGGGGTTCTCGACGTCGATGCCGAGGTCGTGCTCGGACGCGAGCGCACCCGCGTCGTCGAGGCGGATGGCGCGCACCCGGCCGTTGCAGTAGTCGGCGAACAGGTACGCGCCCTGCAGCGACGGGATCGCCGCCCCCCGGTACGCGAAGCCCCCGGTGATCGAGCAGTTGCCGTCGTCGTGGGTGTACTGGAAGACCGGGTCGACGGGATCGTCGGGGCGGCGGCCGTCGCCGTCGAGGTACGGCTCGCGGCCCTCGAAGCCGCTCCAGCCGAGGTTGGCGCCCTCGATCTCGTCGGCGGGGAGGTGGTCGACCTCCTCGACCCGGTTCTGGCCCACGTCGCCGATCCACAGGCTGCCGTCGACGTCGAACGACCACCGCCACGGGTTGCGGACGCCGGAGACCACGATCTCGGGCTCGGGCTGCTCGTCGCCGCCCAGCACGTCGAGGCGGATGATCTTGCCGAGCACGGTGGAAGGGTCCTGGGCCCGGTTCTCGGGGTCGTCGGCGGCGCCCCCGTCGCCGAGGCCGAGCCACAGGAGCCCGTCGGGCCCGAAGGCGATGTTGCCGCCGTTGTGGTTGGCGTAGGGCTGGTCCTGGGCGAAGCGCTCGGTGCGGGAGCCCGCCACCACCTCGTCGCCGTCGAGGTCGTAGGCGTCGATGCGGGTGTTGCCCCCGGTGTTCGTGTAGCTCACGAAGAGCTGATCGCCCTCCGGCGAGAAGGCCACGCCGAGCAGGCCGCGCTCGGCGTCGACCGACGTGTCGGCGGTGAGGTCGAGGACGGGCTCGCCGATGGCGGTGAGCGCACCGTCGTCGCCGACGGCCATCCGGCGCACGAGGCCGGCCCGCTCGGCGAGCCACAGCGCGTCGTCGCCGGGGCGGGCCAGCAGGACGATCGGCTCGGCGGCGCGGCCGACCACGACCGACGACACGGTGGGCTCGCCCTCGACGGCGGCGGGGTCCGCCGAGGTGGTGCCGTCGACGCCGGTGCTCGGCGTGCCCGACCCCGCCTGGGTCGACGTGCTGGGCGAGCCGTCGCCGTCGCTGCCGCAGCCCGACAGCGGCGCCGAGCAGGAGGGATGCGACGAGCGCGAGGCGGGCGGTGCGGTTCACGAGGGCAGCTCCCGGATCAGGCCCTCTTGGACCACCGACACCGCGAGGTCGCCGGACGGGGTGAAGAAGAACCCGCGCGCCAAGCCGCGACCGTCGGACGCGGAGGGCGTGTCCTGGTCGTAGAGCAGCCACTCGTCGGCGCGGAAGGGCCGGTGGAACCACATCGCGTGGTCGAGGCTCGCCATCTGGACCTTGGCGTTCATGAAGGTGCCGCCGTGGGGGAGCAGCGTGGTGTCGAGGAGCGTCATGTCGGAGGCGTAGGCCACGATGCACGCGTGCAGCACGGGGTCGTCGGGCAGCACCCCCGCCGCCCGCACCCACACCCGGTGCCGTGGCGGCAGCGCCTCCGCTCGGTCGGGCGGGGTCCAGTCGGCGTAGCGGGTGTCGATGGGGCGAGCCCGGGTGTACCACTCGCCCAGCTCCTTCGCGTACGGCGCCCACCGGGTGGCGAAGTCGGCCAGCTCGTCGGGCGGGGTCACGTCGGTGGGGGCCGGGAACTGGTGCGAGAACCCCTCCTCGTGGATGTGGAACGAGGCCGACATGTTGAAGATCGGGCGCCCGTGCTGGACGGCGACCACCCGCCGGGTGGTGAAGGAGCGGCCGTCGCGCTGGCGGTCGACCTCGTAGAGGATCGGCACCTTCGGGTCGCCGGGGCGCAGGAAGTAGGCGTGGAGGGAGTGCACCAGGCGGTCGTCGTCGACCGTCCGGGCCGCCGCCACGAGCGCCTGGCCGGCCACCTGGCCGCCGAACACCCGCTGCTGGTCGATGTCGGGGCTGCGGCCGCGGAACACGTTCACCTCGATGTCCTCGAGGTCGAGCAGCTCCACCAGGTCGTCCACGGCGCGCTGCTCTTCGGGGGATCCGGCCATCCGTGCATGGTGGCACGGGCCGGCACCCGTTCCACCCGGAACCGGCGGATCAGGCGGTGAGCCGGGCCTCGTAGCGGGCGAGGTCGTCCACGGAGAAGGCGCAGAGCACCACCCGGTCGAGCGCGTCGGGGCGCCGGGCGAGGTGGTCGCGAACCGTGTCGACGGCGATCGTCGCCGCCTCGTCCTTCGGGTAGCCGTAGACACCCGTCGAGATGGCCGGGAAGGCGATCGACCGGGCGCCGAGATCGGCGGCCACCTCCAAGCTGCGGCGGTAGGCCGAGCCGAGCAGCTCGGCCTCGCCTGCGGTGCCGCCCCGCCACACCGGGCCGACGGCGTGGATCACCCAGCGGGCCGGGAGGTCGAAGCCGGGTGTGGCCTTGGCGTCGCCGGTGGCGCATCCCCCGAGCGGTCGGCAGGCCTCGAGCAGGCGAGGCCCCGCGGCGCGGTGGATCGCCCCGTCGACGCCGCCTCCGCCGAGCAGCGAGGCGTTCGCGGCGTTCACGATGGCGTCGACGTCCAGCGCGGTGAGGTCGGCGTGCACGGCCTCGAGGCGGGTCGGGTGGGCCACGGCCGCCACGGTACCGGCCCTGCTCAACCCGCTCGCCGGCCTGCCGATGACTTCTTCGTGACCTCGATCGCCACCTACGATGGCTCCCTCGTGAAGCACCTCACCCCGAGCGCCCTGGTCGCGCACGCGAAGTCCGAGGCCGGGCGCCGGGCGATCCGCTACGTGGCCACCTCCGGCGTGGGCGTCGTGGGCACCCAGGTGCTGCTGTTCCTCTTCCTCCACTCGTTCGGGTGGAAGCCGGTGATCTCGAACTTCACGGCGGTCACGCTGATGGCCGTCCCGGCGTTCCTGCTCAACAAGTACTGGGTGTGGGGCAAGCGCGGGAAGGCCCACATGCGCCGCGAGGTCCTGCCGTTCTGGCTCTTCACCATCGCCGGGTGGATCCTCTCCACGCTCGCCGTGGTGGTGGTCGTGAACCTCACCAAGGATGCCTCGAACCCCGATCTGGTCGACGGCAACAAGTACGCGGTGCAGGCCGCGAACATCGCCGGCTTCGGGATCCTGTGGGTCCTGAAGTACCTGTTCCTCGACAAGATCATGTTCGGGACCGACCACCACACGCCCTACGACGAGGACATCGAGCTCGAGGAGGCCGGGCTCGCGACCGACCTGGGCTGAGCCCGCCTACCGGTCGATCCGGGTGCCGGTGCTGCTCAGCCCGGCCGCCCGCCGGTCCTCGGGATCGTCGAACGCCCGCTCCGCCGCCCGGTCGAGCAGGTCGCGCTCGACCTGCAGCACGCGGAGGCGGTCGGGGCGCTCGGCGCACGCCAGCTCGAGGTCGGTGAGCATGCCGCGCAGGCGCTGGTGCACCTGCAGCGACCCGGCGCCGAAGACCCGGATCTCGTCGCAGGCGAGGTGGACGAAGTCGTCCCAGGTGGGCAGCGGGGCGAGCACCCGGGCGATGCCGTCCTCGTCGCGGTGGACGCCGCTGGGCGGCGGGCCCGCCGCGATGCGCCGGAGCAGGTCGTGGATGCGGTCGACCACCTGGACCGCGGTGGTGGGGTCGTTGATCCCCGGCGAGAGCGCCTTGGACGCCATGTCGACGAGCTGGCGGAAGCCGAAGGCGACGTCCTGGCGCATGGTCCGCTCCCGCCCCAGGCCGACCAGCGGGACCACATCGTCGGCGGCGAGCGTCGACGCCCGCTCGGGGTCGTCGTACCAGACCTCGGCGAGGGGGCTGCGGCTCGGGAGGTAGTCGCCGACGTGGGGCACGAGGCGGATCTGCGCCCGGTGCCGCACCGCCAGGGCCACCAGGTCGTCCTCGTCGACGCTCACCACCGACCCGGGCGGCTGCTCGGACGCGATGAGGTGGTCGGGGGCCCGGTCGGGCCACTCGCCGGGACCGAGCGGCTCCTCGGCGGTGGGCATGGTGCGGATGGCGGCCCGGGTCTCGGCGGCCACCGCCTCCATGATGTGCACCGCCCGGATCGAGTGGGCCACGTGGTGCAGGTAGTAGAGGAACGCGAACAGCGAGCAGAGCATCAGCCCGAAGCCCACGGTGACCGAGATCTCGGGCACGAACTCGGCGGTGGCCCCGTCCTCGGGCACCACCTTGCGCAGCACGAGCAGGGCGTAGACGGTGGTGCCGAGGAAGATGCCGAGGGCCACCTTGGTGCCGCGGTCGCGGAAGAACGTGCGCATCACTCGGGGCGAGAACTGCTGGCTGGCGAGCTGCAGGGCGACCATCGTGATCGACACGACCAGGGTGGTCATGGCCAGGGTGGCCGAGGCGATCGTCGAGAGCATGTCCTGGGCGCTCGACGCGTCGCCGTGGAAGCGGAACGGGAACCAGTGGTCGGCCTGGTCGTAGGCGATCAGGCCCACGGCGAGGCCCCACGAGGCCAGCACCATCACCCCGGGGATGAACCACAGGCCGTTGCGGATCGACTCGCTGATGGCGATGCGCCGAGGGTCGTGGTCGGGGGTGCCGGCACCGGACCGGGAGCGCATCGCCATGGGAGCATTCTGCTGGCCGCGGGTGCGAGTGCCACCGACCCCCGCCCCTAGGGTGGCTCGCCGTGACCGCACCCGACATGCCCGCCGAGCTCCACGCCGCCGCCGTCGCCGCCCGCGGCTTCATGCCGACGGACGAGGGCGATGCCCTGTGGGAGGCCGCCGCCGAGGCGGCCGAGGCCGTCCCCGGTGCGCCGTTCCTCGAGGTCGGGTCGTACTGCGGGAAGTCGTCGGTCTGGCTCGGTGCTGGAGCGCAGCGCGCCGGCACCGTGCTGTTCGCCCTCGACCACCACCGCGGCTCCGAGGAGAACCAGGCCGGGTGGGAGCACCACGACGCCGACCTCGTGGACCAGCGCATCGGGAGGATGGACACGCTGCCCACCTTCCGCCGCACGATCCACGATGCGGGCCTCGAGGGCGCCGTGGTGGCGATCGTCGGCGATTCGCCCACGGTGGGCGCCGTCTGGACCACGCCGCTCGCCCTGCTGTTCATCGACGGCGGCCACGGCAGCGAGCCGGCGCACCGCGACTACGAGCTGTGGACCCCGCACGTGGCGCCGGGCGGCACCCTCTGCATCCACGACGTGTTCCCGGACCCGGCCGACGGCGGTCGCCCGCCCTACGAGATCTACCTGCGGGCCCTCGACGGCGGCTTCGTCGAGCGGCCGCCGTCGGCTCGCTGCGGGTGCTCACCCGCACCTGACGGCCCGCGCTCAGCCGGTGTAGCGCGGCGAGCCGGCGAGGGGCACGGCCGGCGCAGGCCGGGGGTCGCTCGGCGGGCTCGGCGGACGCGTGGTGGTGGTGGTGCTGGGGGGCGATGGTCGGTGGTGTCGAGCCGTCGCAGTCGGGGTCGTCGGTGTCGATGAGGCCGTCGAGGTCGCCGTCCACGCCGTCGGCGCACGGTGGCCCGGCGATCACCACGACCTCGCGCTCGAGCGAGCGCGCCCCGGCGCGTCGGTGGCGACCAGCCGGACGCGGAAGGGCCCGGCGCGATCGGCGAGCAGGGTGGGGGTGGCGGTGCCCGCGCCGTCGAGCCGCCACGCGCTGCCGGCGGGGGCCGAGGCCAGCTCCCAGCGCATCGTCGTCGTCGTGCCGTCCGGATCGCAGCTCGCCGACCCGTCGAGGGCGACCGACGAGCCCACCTCGGCGCGCTGGTCCGGCCCGGGTCGGCCGCCGGCCGCCCTCCGTCGCCGCCGAGCCGGATGCGCCGCTCGGCGCCCGCGGCCACGAGGAGCGCGTCGCCACCGTCGGGCGTGGCCGAGCACGCGCCGTCGAGCGCCCCGGCCCAGGCGGCGGCGCCCGGCGCCCGCACGGCGACGGGTCCGGTGGAGCCGGGCGAGCACCTCGACCGATCCCGAGCCGAGGTGGAGGCCGAGCGCGCTCGCCGGGGTCGCCGTCGTCGGGTCGCCGAGGGCGACGGCGGGGCCGCCCGAAGGCGCCAGCTCGTCGACGCCCTCGGCCCACGCCGTGCGCAGCCGCCCGTCGAGGTGGCGCTCCTCGATGCGCAGGCGCCCGTCGGGTGCGAGCAGGACCCGCACCGAGCGGTCGCCCGCCGCGTCCTCCAGCTCGATCGTCGTGCCGGTGGCGTCGCTCCGGGTCGTCACCGTCGGCGCGCCGTCGGCCGAGCGGTTCGGGTAGAGGAGCTGCACCGCGTCGGCGCCTGCGGCTCGTCCGGGGCGAGGTGCGGCCTCGATCGTGGCGGCCAGCGCGGTGTGCGTCGCCCGCCCCGACGGGGCGAGCTCGTGCACGCCCTCCTGCTCGGCGAGGGCCACGCCGCCCGACGGCGACCCGATCGCGCTGGTGAGGCGGGCGTCGCCGTAGGCCCACGTGCCGCCCGCCTCGCGCCGCTGGTAGGTGCCGCCCGACGTCCCGCCGCCGTTGCCGTGGAGCATCCAGGTCAGGTCGGCGCCGGCGGGCGCGTCGACCCGGTCGGCCACCACGAGGTACCCGTCGTCGGCGCCCGGGGTGGAGAGCAGGACGAAGCGGCGCGCCACCGTGGCCCCGCGGTAGGCGGTCACCACGGTGGCCGCGTCGACCGCGTCGCCGTCGAGCGTCGCCGTGATCGTCGACTGGCCCTCGGCCGGCGGGCGCCCGGCGGGGTCGTCGCCCCAGGCCACCGACGCTTGGAGGTAGTCGGCGGGGCCGTGCCCGTCGACCAGCACGAGGTTGTGGTCCTCGGGCTGGTTGACGTCGCCGTGCTCGGTGAAGCTGAGGTAGCCGGGGTCGAGCGCCAGCCGCTCGCCGTGGGCGTGCAGGAGGAACGCGCCCGGATCTGCGTGCTCGTGGGACTGGGGCCAGCGGCCGAGCCCGTCGGGTCCGCGGCCGAACTCCGAGGCCGTGTCGTGCTCGCCGAGCACGAGCGCCTCGGTGGCCTGCTCGCGCCACGAGGTGCGGAGCACGGCGTCGCCCCCCTCCACGTAGAACGACGTGGGCGAGCGATCGGGCGCGGCGGGGCTGACGCCGTCGTCGTAGGCGGCGATCGACTCGACGGTCAGGTCCACGTTGCCGTCGACCGCGTAGGGGTCGGGCGCCTCCGCCCACCGCCAGGCCGCCTCGGCGGCCAGTCCCGGCAGGGGCGGCCGAGAGGTGGGCAGGGCCCCGAACGGCGCGCTGCGGCCCGGGTTGCCGTCGTCGATCGGGGCCAGCGAGCCGTCGGGCAGGGTGAGGTCGCCGAGCCAGCGCACCGTGCGGGCGACCAGGGGGTGGTGGGCGAGGGCGGGGAGCACCCGGCCCCCGGCGGTGGTCCATGCCTCCGCGCCCAGCGCCTGCTCCCACCCGGCGAGGTAGGGCACCAGGTTGAGCAGGGTGAAGCGCCAGTAGAAGGGCCCTTCGGCGTAGGCGCCGTCGCCGGTCACCAGCACGTGGCGCACGACGTCGTCCACCAGGCCGGCGCCCGTGTCGAACCAGCGGCGGGTCTGCGCCGCGGGCCGGTCGTCGGCGAGGACGAGGGCGACGGTGGCCATCGCCGCGCCGGACTTGGTCCGGTGGTTGTTCTGGTGGAGGGCGGCGAACCCGTTGGCGGTGGTGAGGTCGGTGTAGTTGGTCCAGAGCTCGTCGGTCGCCGCGGCCAGCGGGGCGGTGGCGGCCTCGCGCCCGGCGGCGTCGAACGGGTAGCCACCGGCGACGAGCAGGTCGAACGCCTCCGCCGCGCTGATCAGCTCCTCGGAGCTCGAGATGTCGCGGTCCCAGCCGCCGATCGGCGGATCGACCGCCAGGCGGCTGCGGGGCAGCAGCTGCTCGAGCACGTCGGCGGCGACGCGCCCGGCGGCGAGGCGCTCGGCCTCGGAGGGGAACGGGACGATCGCGCCGCCGATCACGGTGCGGTCGAGCGCGAACTCGAAGGCCCGCCACTTCGCGGCGCGGGTCAGGTCGCGCTGGGCGTTGATCGAGTGGTCGCCGAGCGCGGCGTCGTCCTGGCCCTCGGTCCGCTGGTGGGCCTCGATGAACAGCGTCCGATGGGGCTCCCGCTCGAGCCGATCGCGCAGCTGGTCCTCGGTGCCGGGGGCGTAGGCGACCCGGGGGAAGGGGCGCCCGGCCCCGGGAGCCGGTGCGGTGGCCGCGGGAGGTGCGGCCGCGATCGAGCCGGCGGGCGTGGGGACGCCGACGAGCAGCGCGCCCAGCACCCCGGCGAGCGCGAGCCCCGTGCGGCGACGCCCCCTGCGCATGGGGGCGGACCGTAGTCGGGGTCAGTCCCGGACGGGGTCGTCGTCGGGGATGTCGAGGAGGCGGGGCAGCACCGCGTCGTGGTCGGCGAACAGCGCCGAGGTGGGGCCCTCGCCCCAGAGGGCGTCGGCGGCGAGCACGACCGCGGCGGCGGTGTAGGTGCTCTGCTCGTCGGCGGGGAAGTGGGTGAGGTCGGGGTAGACGGTGCCCGTCCAGTACCGGCCGCTCTCGACCCGGTACTGCTGGATCCACCCGAAGAGCCGCTCGCCGATCTCGCGCTCGCCGACCGCCAGGTGCGCCATCACGCACTCGCAGGTCTCGGCCACGGTGATCCACGGCCGGTCCTTCACGCACCGCACGCCGCGCTCGTCATCGACGAAGGTCTCGTAGCGCTCGGCGAGGCGGGCCCGGCCGGCCTCGCCCACCACGGCGCCGCCGAGCACCGGGTAGTACCAGTCCATCGCCCAGCGGTGCTTGGGGGCGAAGGCGTCGGCCTCGTGGTTGGCGATGGCGTCGGCGAGCCGCGCCGCGCTCAGCTCCCAGTCGGGGCGCTCGTGGCCGAGCTCCTCGGCGAGGCCGATGGCGCAGCGCAGCGAGTGGCAGATGCTCGACGAGCCGGTGAGCAGGGCGAAGGGCCACGGCGTGCCGTCGGCGTGGCGGGCCCAGAGGATCTCGCCGCGGGGCTGCTGGAGCTCGAGCACGTAGTCGATGGCCTTCTCGACCACGGGCCACATCGCCTCGGCGAAGCCGCGGTCGCGCGTGAGCAGGTAGTGGTGCCACGCGCCGGCGGCGACGTAGGCCACCACGTTGAGGTCGAACTTGTCGTCCTCGACGCCGCCCTCGACGTAGTACTGGTGCCAGGCCCCGTCGGGGCGCTGGAGGCCCACCAGCCAGTCGTAGGCCCGCTCGGCCTCGGCCACCCGGCCGCCCAGGGCGAGGGCCATGGCCGCCTCCACGTGGTTCCACGGGTCGGCGTGGCCGCCGGGGAACCAGGGGATCATCCCGTCGGCGAGCTGCCACTCGGCGATGCGGTCGACGGTCGCCTGCACCTCGTCGGCGGTGAGGATGCCCTCGACGGACGGGACGACGATGCGGGCCATCAGGCCGCGGCCTTCCCGGCGGCGAGCGGCTTCTCGCAGTAGAGGACGTAGCTCTTGCCGAGGACCGGGTTCAGCGCCCGCTCGGTCCAGCGGGTGAGCTTGGGCGCCTCCATGATGTCCCAGGTCAGGAGCTTGAGGTACGCCTTCACGAGCGGATGGTCGTCGTTGGTGGGGCCCACCGCGCACTTCAGCCACCAGTAGGGCGAGTGCAGGGCGTGGGCGTGGTGCGAGCCGACCGGGGTGAGCCCGGCGGTGAGGAACCGGTTCTTCAGCTCGGCCTCGGTGAAGATCCGGACGTGGCCGCCCGCCACGAACGGGGCGTGGTACTCGTCGGAGAGCGCCCAGCAGATCCGCTCGGGGAGGAACGTGGGCACCGTGACGCCGAGCGTGCCACCCGGCTTGAGCACCCGGGCCAGCTCGGCCGCGGCGGCGGTGTCGTCGGGGATGTGCTCCATCACCTCGGAGCAGATGATGTGGTCGAAGGTGTCGTCGGGGAACGGCAGCCGGGTGCCGTCGCCGTTGGCCACCGCCCACGAGGTGCCCGTCGGGGCCTCGCCGGCCGTGGCCATGGCGTCGAAGAGCCCGGCGCAGTCCTTCAGGTCGGCGAGCGAGTAGTCGAGCGCCACGATGTGGGCGCCGCGGCGGTAGGCCTCGAAGGCGTGGCGCCCGGCGCCGGCGCCCATGTCCAGCACGAGGTCGCCGGCGCGCAGGCCGAGGCGGTCGAAGTCGACGGTCAGCATCGGACGGCTCGGGCTACTTCATCGCCAGTCGGGCGCGGTACTCGTCGACCGTCTTCTCGGCGGTGTGGCGCCAGCTCCAGTGGTCGATGACCCGCTGCCGGCCGTTGGCCCCGACGCGCGCCGCGTTCTCGGGGTGGTCCATCACCGCGGCGAGCTTCACCGCGAGCGCCTCGCTGTCGCCCGGGGGCACGAGGAAGGCGGTCTCGTCGTCGGGGCCGACCACCTCGGGCACGGCGCCGCCGGTGGTGGCGACGAGCGGGATGGCGCAGCTCATGGCCTCGATGGCCGGCAGCGAGAAGCCCTCGTACAGCGAGGGGACGACGGCCACCTCGGCCTCGGAGTACAGCTCGACGATGCGCTCGTCGGGCACGCCCGACACGAAGGTCACGGCGTCGCCCAGGCCGAGCTGGTCGATGGTGCGCGCCGACTCGCCGCCCGGCTTGGCCTTGCCGATGACCGTCAGCGTCACCTCGGGCCGCTCGGTGCGCAGCTTGGCCACCGCCTCGAGCAGGTAGCGCAGGCCCTTCATCGCCACGTCGGCCGACGCGGTGGTGATGAGCATGCCCTTGGTGCGCTCGACGCCCGGCACCGGCAGGAACAGCTCGGGGTCGACGCCCACCGGCACGATGTGCATGCGGTCCTCGTCGACCTTGTGGTCGGCGTGGATGTCCTTGAACGAGTTCTCCGACACGGTGATGACCCGCTGGAGCCGCCGCGCCACCTCGGTCTGCATGTCGACGAACGCGTACCACCGCATCAGGTTGAACTTCTTCAGCAGGTTCGGCGCGTGCTCGATCTCGAGGCGGCGGTCGACGGTGATCGGGTGGTGGATCGTGGCGATGACGGGCAGGCCCTCGCGCTCGATCAGCAGCAGGCCGGCACCCAGCGACTGGTTGTCGTGGACGATGTCGAACTCGTCCTTGCGGTGCTTGAGCTCGTCCCACGCCCGCATGGTGAAGGCGAGGGGCTCGGGGAAGGTGCCGAAGGTGAAGGTGGCGACCTCGAGCCAGTCCTTCCAGTCCTTCAGCTCCCAGAGGCCGGGCTGGCGCATCGGGAAGTGGTCGTTGTAGATCTCGAGGCTGGGCAGCTGGGTGAGCGCCACCCGCTCGTCGAGCTCGGGGTACGGCGGGCCGCCGAAGACCTCGACGGAGTGGCCCAGCTCGACCAGCGCCTTGGACAGGTGGCGCACGTAGATGCCCTGGCCACCGCAGTGGGGCTTGCCCCGGTAGGCGAGGAGCGCGATGCGCAGAGGACGATCAGCTGAGGCCATGAGCGCACCAGCCTTTCGGGTCATTGACCATCCGGTCAAGCGAGCGAGCGCCCGGCACGCTTCCAACCCGTGGGCGCCGCTCGCGATTCCCGTTCCGCCGCCGTTCAGCGGAGCTTCAGGAACAGCTCCTCCATGGCCTCGACGTCCATGCCCTGGGCGGCGGCCTCGTCGGGCTCGGTCATGCAGTACTGCATCCCCGCGGACATGAGCTTGAGCCCCACGCGGTGCAGGGCGGCCTGGGCGGCGGTGAGCTGGGTGATGACGTCGCGGCAGTCGGCGCCCTCCTCGACGAGGCGCTGGACGCCGCGCAGCTGGCCCTCGGCGCGGCGCAGCCGCTTCAAGACGTCGTCGGAGACCTGCTCGGGGAAGTGCACGATGGCATCCTATACCCGGGGTGGTATCGTGGGAACATACCCCCTGGGGTATTTGTTGTCGGAGGGGCCCATCCGCGGGCACCCCATCCACCCAGCTCCTGCGAGGTCGCCGTGCCGTCCACCGAATCCGCTCCGCTCGATCCCGTGACCACCTCGGTGGTTCCCCTCGGCGAGCGCATCGCCGGGCTCCCCGAGCACGTGGTCGTGCGCCAGCTCTACCTGGCCTGCCTGTCCCAGGCGTCGTACCTGGTGGGCGACGCCCGGACCGGACGGGCCATCGCCGTCGATCCGCGTCGCGACACCTCCGAGATCCTCGCCGCCGCCGCCGAGGAGGGCCTGACCATCGAGGCGGTGGTGCAGACCCACTTCCACGCCGACTTCCTCTCCGGGCACCTCGAGCTCGCCGAGGCCACGGGCGCCGAGATCGCCTACGGCTCGGTGGCGGTCACCGAGTTCGCGTCGCGCGCCCTCGCCGACGGCGAGGTGATCGACCTCGGCGGGGTGACCGTCGAGGCGCTCCACACGCCCGGCCACACCCCCGAGTCGATCTCCCTCGTCGTGCGCCCCTCGGCCGACGCCCCGCCCGTCGCCGTGCTCACCGGCGACACCCTGTTCATCGGCGACGTCGGTCGCCCCGACCTCCTCGCCTCCCTCGGTGCCACCGCCGACGACCTCGGCCGCAAGCTCTACGCCTCGCTCCACCGGCTCCTCGAGCTGCCCGACGAGGTCCTGGTGCTCCCCGCCCACGGCGCCGGCTCGGCCTGCGGCAAGGCCCTCTCGACCGAGACCGTGTCGACGATCGGCGAGCAGCGGCGCACCAACTACGCGCTGGCGCCGATGGGCGAGGACGAGTTCGTCGCCATCGTGACCGAGGACCAGCCGGCCGCCCCCGAGTACTTCGTGGCCGCCGCGGTCGGGAACCGCAAGGACCGCGAGCTGCTCGACGAGCGGGCCGCGGTGCCGTCGCTCGACCTCGCCGCCGTCGACGCCGCCATCGCCGACGGCGCGGTGGTGGTCGACGTGCGCCCCGTGGAGGACGTGGCCGGCGGGCACCTCGCCGGCGCCGTCGCCGTGGGCCTGGGCGGGCGCTTCGCCGAGCAGGTGGGCAGCGTGGTGCCGGTCGGCGCGCCGATCGTGCTCGTCGGGCCGCCCGAGGCCGCCCACGAGGCCACCATCCGCCTGGCCCGCATCGGCTTCGACGACGTGGTGGGCAACCTGCCCGACGTCGAGGCCGTGCTCGCTGCCCACCCGCAGCGCTCGGCCCGCCTGTCTCGCCTGTCGGCCACCGAGCTCGAGGAGCGGCGCGGCGCCCTCGGCGACGAGCTGCAGCTCGTCGACGTGCGCAACCCCGGCGAGGTGACCGCCGCGCCCGTCGAGGGCGCGGTCAACATCCCGCTGGCCCACCTGCGCGCCCGGCGCGCCGAGCTCGATCCGGCCCGCCCGGTGGTGCTGGTGTGCGCCGGCGGCGCCCGCTCGGCCATCGCCGCCTCGGTCCTGCTCGCCGACGGGTTCGCCGACGTGTCCGACGTGCTGGGCGGCGCCACCGCGATGGGCGTCGGCGAGGCCTGCGCCCTCTCGCAGCCCGAGCAGGCCTGAGGCCGTGGAGGTCGCCCTCGCCATCGCCCTCGGCCTGGTGATCGGCGCCGCGCTCGGCTCGCTGGGCGGTGGCGGGTCGATCCTCGCCGTGCCCGTGCTGGTCTACATCGCGGGCCAGGAGCCCAAGGCCGCCACCGCGACCTCGCTCGTGGCGGTGGCCGCCGCTGCGGTCGGCGGGGTCGTCGGCCACGCCCGTGCCGACCGGGTGCGATGGGTGCGGCCGCGGCCTTCGTGGCCACCGGCGTCGGCGGGGCCTGGCTCGGCTCGCGGGTCAACGGGGCGATCGACGAGGACCTGCTGCTGCTCGGCTTCTCGGCGCTCATCCTGCTCGCCGCCCACCGGATGCTCACCGCCTGCCCGTCGTGCACGAAGGTCGGCGAGGACCTCGCCGTCGCCGCGTCGGGCGAAGGGCCGGGCGGCGCCTCGACGTCGCCGGCATCGTGCGGGTGGTGCTGGCCGGCTCGGCGGTCGGCTTCCTCACCGGGCTCTTCGGCGTCGGCGGCGGGTTCATCATCGTGCCGGCGCTCACCTCGCCCTCGGCATGTCGATGCCCATCGCCATCGGCACCTCCCTCGCCATCATCGTCGGCAACGCACTGGTCACCCTCGGGTTCCGCGGCGTCGACGCCGTCGAGTGGTCGATCGCCGTGCCGTTCACCGTGACGATGCTGATCGGCTCCGCGGTCGGATCGTCGCTCGGCCACAAGCTGCCGCCCGAGCGCTCCCTGCGCGCCTTCGCCACCCTGCTGGTGCTGGTCGCCGTGGCCAACGGCATCGCGGCGGGGATCGCCCTGGCCGGCTGACGGGCTGGCAGGATCGGGCCGTGCGCACTGGTCCAGCGGGTGAGCCGAGCCTCGGTCACGATCCAGTCCGGCCCCGGCACGCGGGCGAGGTCACAGGCGCGATCGGCACCGGCCTGCTGGCGCTGGTGGGCGTCACCCACGACGACGGGCCGACGGAGGCGAAGGCGCTGGCCGCCAAGATCTGGCACCTGCGCGTGTTCGAGGGCGACGACGGGCGCATGGACCTGCCGGTGGCGGCGGTGGGCGGCGAGGTGCTCGTCGTGTCGCAGTTCACGCTCTACGGCGACACCCGCAAGGGCCGGCGCCCCTCCTGGGTGCAGGCGGCGGCGCCCGAGCAGGCCGAGCCGCTCTGCGAGCTGGTGGCCGACGAGCTCCGAGCGCTCGGGGCGACGGTGGCGACCGGCCGGTTCCGCGCCGACATGGGCGTGGAGCTGCACAACGACGGGCCGGTCACGCTCCTGCTGGAGGTGTGAGCGAGGGCTCGTCGCCCGCGCTGGCGTCGGCCCGCCGTCGGGCGAGGCGGTCGAGGCCCCAGCCCGCGGCCACGAGCAGCACGGCGAGCGCCCGCACCGGGAGGTCGCCGGCGCGGGTGTACCAGGTGAGGCCGTCGCGCAGGGGCACGTCGCGGCGCACCTCGACGGCGCGCTTCGCGGGTGCCGGTGCGCTGGAACACCTCGCCGCTCGGGCTCACGTAGGCGCTGAAGCCGGTGAGAGCGACCTGCACGAGCCACCGGCCCGACTCGATGGCCCGCAGCCGCGACGACGCCACCTGCTGGGTCTGCACGAACGTGCCCGTGTAGGTCGAACCGTTGGTGGGGTTGTAGAGCAGCTCGCCGCCGGCCTCCACGCCCGAACGGGCCCGGTGGCCGAAGAACACCTCCCAGCTGATGACCGTGGCCACCGGGACGTCGCCGATGGTGAGCAGCCCCGACTCGTGCGAGATGGTGGCGTCGCGCTTGGCGAGCGTGTCGGGCGCCACCTTCTCGATCCACGACCGGAACGGCACCCACTCGCCGAATGGGCGCGCTGGACCTTCACGTAGCGGTCGGTCCACTCGCCGTCCGCGTCGAGCACCTGCTGCGAGTTGCGGAAGCTCTCCTCGTCGACCCCCTCCACCGTGCCCACCGACAGCGGCGCGTCGAGGCGACGGGCCAGGGCCTGCAGCTCGCGACCCTCCCGGGCGTCCTGGACGTCCGCGTCGGTGTCGACGACGTTCTCGGGCCACAGGACCATGTCCATGCCCTCGGGCACCTCGGCGGACGCGTCGAGGTGGCGCTCGAACACCTTGCGGCGGTCGGTGTCGATGGCCCGCGTGCCCTGCGGGCCGCCGCCCTGGACCAGGGCGATGTCGACCGTGCGGCCGGTGGGCTCGCCGCTCGGCGCGACGGCGGCGACGCCCAGCAGCACGATCGCGAACCCCGCGAACGCCGCGGCCTTGGTGTGGTGGCGGTCGAACGCGGCCGAGACGGCGACGCCGACGGCCACGGTGGCCGCGGCGATGCCGAGGACGCCGCCGACGCGGGCGATCGGCCAGAGGACGCCCGCCACCTGGCCGACGGCGAGCAGCGAGAGCGGGACCCCGCCGAACGGCCACGCCGTGCGCAGCGACTCGACCAGGACCCACGCCCCGATGAGCGCCAGGCCCCGCCCGGCGTGGGGCGGCACGAGGAGGCAGGCCGCGCCGATCAGGAAGCCGAAGAAGAGCGAGGCGATCACGTAGCCCGGCGCCGTCAGCTGCGAGATCCACAGGATCGTCGGGAAGAACAGGGTCCAGCCCACGAGCGTCCCCCGCCAGAGCCGGCTGCGCCACGCCGCGCCGGCGAGGAGGCGGTCGAGCAGGGCGACGCCCACGAACGCCAGCGGCCAGAAGCCCCAGGGCGGCAGCGAGGCCGCCAGGCAGATCCCCGCCACCACCGCCCGCACCCACGGGCGGTGCACGAACCGCTCGATCGGGCCGGGGAGCTCGTCGGGCGGGTGGACGAGGTCGTCGACCAGCTCGTCGACGACGGCGTCGGCGCGGTGGTGGGGCTCGTCGTGCACGGCCGACGAGTCTGGCCCACCGGCGCCCTCAGGCGGGAGCCAGCCCCCGCCGGGTGGGCCAGGTGACCCCGAAGGAGGCCACCGCCTCCTCCGCGGCCCGCACGCACGCCGGGATGCCGACGCCGCGCAGCGCCATGCCCGCCACCCGCACCGAGGTGGGCGCCAGCTCGGCCTCGGCGGCGGCGATCCGCTCGAGGTGGCCCGGCGCGTACTGCGGCAGCGAGCGCATCCACCGGCCGATGCGCACCTCGGTGGGCGCACCGGTCACGCCGAGGATCCGATCGAGGTCGGCCACCACCTCGTCGGCCAGCTCGGCGTCGTCGAGGTCGGTGAAGCGGAGGTCGCCCGTGCGGCCCACCGACGTGCGCAGGATCACGTCGTCGCGCTCGGGGTCGCGCAGCTGCGCCCACTTCGAGGTGCCGTAGCTGGTGGCCGTCACCAGCAGGCCCTGGTCGCGGGGGACGAGGCAGCCGCTGTGGCCGGTGGTGTCGCCCAGGTCGGCGCGAGCGAACGCCATGGTGAGCATCGCCACCGACGAGTGGTCGATGCCGAGGAACGTGGCCGCCGCCTCGGGGGCGACCGCAGCGAGCAGCGGGCCCGTCACGTGGGCGGGCGTCGTGACGATCGCGACGTCGGCGTCGAGGGTCGTGCCGTCGTCGAGGACCGCGCGCACGCCCCGCCCGCCGGGACCCGGTTCGAGCACGGCCACCGAGCGGCCGGCCACCACGTCGACCGACGGGATGGCGCCCACGAGGGCGTCGACGAACCGGGCCATGCCCCCCATCGGCGCGGCGAAGATCGGCGGCGCCTCGGCCGGCTCGTCGATGGCGGCGACCACCGCGCCCGAGCCCGCCGACGGGTTGCGGCCGGGCGCAGCGGCGCGGGCGAGCTGGGCCCGGCACGAGCGCAGGAGCGACGGGTCGCCGCTGCGCGCGGCAGCATCGAGCTGGGGGACGACCGCGGCGAGGCTCATGGTGGCGGTGTCGCCGGCGTTGATCCCCCCGAGGAGCGGGTCGATCAGGTGGTCGACGACCTCGTCGCCCAGCCGCCTCCGGAGGTACGGCCCGACCGCGACGTCGGTCCCGGCCTCGTGCGGGTCGGCCGGGTCGGCCGGGAGGTGGAGGTCCTCAGCCACCCGGGCCAGGCCCTCGGGCGACAGCAGCCCGCTGGCAGCGAGGGCGTCGAGGTCGGCGGGGACGCCCATCACGTGGCCGTGGGGGATCGTGCGGCGCTCGCCGCCCACGAAGACGTGGGCCGAGCGCTCGGCCGGCGAGATCAGCTCCCCGTCGAGCTCGAGGTCGTGGGCCAGGGCGGCGGCCCAGGGCACCCGCAGGAGGAAGGCGTCGGCGCCCTCGTCGACGAGGCGGCCGGCGAAGGCGGAGGTCTGGAGCTTGCCGCCGATGCGGTCGGGCTCGACGAGCGTCACCTCGACGCCGCCCTGGCTCAGCCGCAGTGCGGCCACCAGCCCGCTCAGCCCTCCACCGACCACGATCGCCCGCTCGGGCCGCTCCGCTTCGCTCACGTCACCGCTCCTGTCGTCGGTCGGATCCGACCAGGGTGCCCCATGCGGCGTCCGCTGCGCCCGTGCCATCGGTCCCGACGGCGGGTGACCGAGGTCTCAGGCGCCGAGCCCGTCGGCCACCGCCGCGATGCGCTCGGCGAGGGCGCCCAGCACCGTCGCGTCGTCGTTCAGGACCCGGGTGCGGGCGAACGCCAGGCCCAGGTCGTCGGCGACCTTCCGGGCCTCGATGTCGAGGTCGTAGGCCACCTCGAGGTGGTCGGCGACGAAGCCCTGGGCGCACACGAGCACGCCGTCGACCTCGGGATCGGCGGCCCGCTCGCGCAGCACGTCGAGGATGTCGGGGCCCCGCCACGGCTCGGGGGTCGCCCCGGCGCTCTGCCACGCCACCGACCAGCGGCGCAGCCCCAGCTCGTCGGCCACCGCCGTGGCGGAGGCGAGCAGCTCGTCGGGGTACGGGTCGTCGGCCAGCACCCGCTCGGGCAGCGAGTGGGCGGTGAACACCACCTCGGTGCGCTCCGGCAGGCCGGCGAGGCCGTCGTCCACGGCCCCGGCGAGGAAGGCCCGGTAGGCCGGCAGGTCGTGCCATCGCTCGACGCCCGCCGCCACCATGGCGTGCGCATCGGCGGCTGCCCGCACCCGCTCGAGGTACTGGCCGACCGAGAACCCCGACCAGTGCGGCGCCAGGGCCACGCCGACCACCGAGGCGAGCCCGGCGTCGGCCAGGTGGGCGACGCCGTCCTCGATGAACGGCGACGCGTGCTTCTGGCCGAGGGTGACGAGGAAGCGACCGGGGTGGGCGGCCTCGAGGGCGCCCCGGATGGCGGCCACCTGGTCGGCGGTGCGCCGGGCCAGCGTGGACGTGCCGCCGAGGGCGTCGTAGCGCCGCTGGAGGTCGGCCAGCTGCTCGGGCGTCGGCGGCCGGCCCCGGCGGATGTGGGTGTAGTACGGCTCCACGTCGGCGGGCGTGGCCGGCGTGCCGTAGGCCATGACCACCACCCCGACGCGCGCGACGGCCTCGGTCATCGGACCGTGCCCTCGGCGTGCACCAGCTCGACGACCGCTTCGAGGACCTCCGGGTCGGAGTCGGGGAGCACCCCGTGGCCGAGGTTGAAGACGTGGCCCCGGAAGCCGTCGGCCCGGCGCAGCACGTCGCGCGCCCGGTCGAGCGCCACGTCGGTGCCCGACAGCACGGCCACCGGGTCGAGGTTGCCCTGCACCGCCGTCTCGTCGCCGAGCCGGCGGCGAGCGTCGTCGAGGTCGACGCGCCAGTCCACCCCCATCACGTCGGCGCCGGCGTCGCGCAGGTGGGTGAGCAGCTCGCCCGTGTTCACGCCGAAGTGGATCCGGGGGACGCCGGTCTCCCCGATGCCCTCGAGCACCTTGCGCGCCGCCGGCTGCACGTAGCGCACGTAGTCGCTTGGGGAGAGGGCGCCGGCCCAGGAGTCGAACAGCTGCACGGCGCTGGCCCCGTTGGCCACCTGGCTGCGCAGCGAGGCCAGCGCGAGGTCGGCCAGGCGGTCGAGCAGCGCGAACCACAGGTCGGGGTCGGTGTACATGAGCGCCTTGGTGCGCTCGTAGGTGCGGCTCGGCCGGCCCTCCACGAGGTAGCTGGCGACCGTGAAGGGCGCGCCGGCGAAGCCGATGAGCGGCACGTCGCCCAGCTCGCGCACCAGGTTGCGGACGGTCTCGAGGACGAAGGGCGTGTCGGCCTCGGGATCGAGCGGCCGGAGCCGGTCGAGGTCGGCGGCGGAGCGGAACGGCTGCTCGACCACCGGGCCCACGCCGGGGGCGACGTCGACGCCGAAGCCGATGGCCTCCACCTGCGTGACGATGTCGGAGTAGAGGATGGCGGCGTCGGTGCCGTAGCGCCGCACCGGCTGGAGGGTGATCTCGGTGGCCAGGTCGGGCTGGCGGATGGCCTCGACGATCGAGCCCGAGCCCCGGATGGCGCGGTACTCGGGGAGCGAGCGCCCGGCCTGGCGCATGAACCACACCGGCACCCGATCGTGGGGCTCGCGGCGACAGGCGCGCAGGAACGGGGCGTCGGACGAGACCATGGGCCGACGCTACCTGCGGGGTCTCGCACCGCCCCAGCTCGCGCGGCCGCGAACCGACTCCCGGCCCCACCGTCCCGGGTCGTTCGCCCCTGCCTCCGTGGCGACCGTCACCCGTACGGTCGACCGGCGGACCTCGAGGGGCGGGGCCGCTCGACCCAGGAGGTGCGCGATGAAGCGCAAGACCCTCGATCTCATCTTCAGCGTCGGCGGCGCCGCGCTGGCCGTGCTGCTGCTCGTGCTCGGGCTGGTGCTGCAGAACCAGGCGACCTTCGCCGCCGACTACGTCCACGACCAGCTGTCGCAGCAGAAGATCACCTTCACCCCCGAGGCGGGGCTCTCCGACGACGAGAAGGAGGCCGACTGCCTCGTGGCCAACGCCGGCAAGGCGCTGACCTCGGGCAAGCAGGCCGAGTGCTACGCCAACGAGTACATCGCCCGCCACCTGGCCGAGGTCAACGACGGCAAGACCTACTCCGAGTCGAGCGGCGAGAGCCGGGCGCTCGCCGAGCAGGCGGCCACCGCCATGGAGGAGGACCCGGAGTCGCCCGACGCGCAGGCCCTCGACGCCCAGGCCAAGGAGGCCGCCGGCAAGGTCGACACCCTGTTCCGCGGCGAGTCGCTGCGCGGCCTGCTGCTGACCTCGTACGGCTTCAGCGTCTTCGGCAGCGCGCCGGCCAGGCCGCGCTCGTCGCCTTCCTCGCCGCCGCCGTCCTCGCGCTGGCCAGCATCGCCGGCTTCGCCCACGCCTTCTCCAAGGGCGGGCAGGAGACGGTCGAGTAGACCGGCGATCGGCCTCATCCTCGCCCGCCCCGGTGCTCGGGCCGCGAGGATGCGGGAATACCACTCCATCGACGACCGCCCCTTCGACCCGACCCTCGATCCGGTGGTGGCCGACGATCCCGACCTCACCCCGGTCTCGTGGGGCGTCGCCATCAGCGACGACTACGACGACGCCGAGCCGAGGGTGATCGTCACCGTCGAGGAGATCGGCCGGCGCGGCGAGGCCTCGCCGCCCACCTCCTCCCCGACGAGGCCCGTCGGGTGCGCCGAGCGCTGCGCGGCGCGCTCAAGGAGGTCGGCGAGGATC
Source organism: Acidimicrobiales bacterium (assembly GCA_041394165.1). Taxonomy (GTDB): domain Bacteria; phylum Actinomycetota; class Acidimicrobiia; order Acidimicrobiales; family Iamiaceae; genus Aquihabitans. Next base: position 202,216 of record JAWKIT010000003.1, on the reverse strand, counting down.
CCGGTGCCTGAGCGTCGCTAGCCTCGCCCGGGCGGGAGGTGCGATGAAGCGGAGCAGGGTGCGGCGGCCGACGGGGCGGCGGAGGCGCGCCTGGTCGCCGTCGCCGGTGAGCCGCGAGGCCCGGCGGGCCTTCCGCACGGTGTGGGCCCACCTCGTCGTCGAGCACCCCGTCGAGCCCGCCGACGCCGTCTTCTGCTTCGGCAGCCGCCTGTCATCGGGTGCCGGAGCGGGCCTGCGCTCCACGCCGCCGGCGTGGCGCCGCTCGATGCTGGTGACCGGCGGACCGGCGGCGGCGGGAGCCCCGGAGTCGACCGTGTTCGCCCGCCGGCTGGTCGAGCTCGCCGTGCCGACCGAGCGGATCGTCGAGGAGCCCGTCGCCCGTCACACCGGGGAGAACGTCGAGCTCGGCCTCGCCGTGCTCCGGGGCCGCGTCGACGCCCGCCGGCTGGTGCTCGTGAGCTGGCCGCTCGCCGCCCGTCGCGCCGTGGCCACCTTCGCCCGCCAGCATCCCGAGATCGAGGTCCGCAGCGCGCCGGCGCTGCGCGCGCCGGGCTGGCGCTGGTGCCCGACGCCCCGGCGCATCGGCCTGGCCCTGGGCGAGCTCGACCGGCTCGAGCGCTACGCCGCCCTGGGCTGGATCGCGCCGGTCGAGCGGACCGCCTCGGTGGCGGAGGCGGTCGAGGTGCTGCGCGACGAGCAGGCTCGGCTGGCCGTCGCGGCCGCGCCGGGCTCAGCGCACGACGCGGCGAGCCACCGGGTCCCACCGGCGGGGGCCGGGCCCGAAGCCCAGGAGCCGGCGCTGCTCGTCGCCGAGGGCTGAGGCCGCCGCGCCGATCGTGGCGGGGAGGTCCCAGTGGGGCTGCACCCAGGGGCGGGCGAAGAACAGGTGGAGGGCCCGCCGTCGCTCCTCGGTGCGGTTGGGGCCGGCGGCGTGGACGAGGGCACCGTCGAAGGCGACCCCACCGCCTGCCGGGACGGCGACGGGCACCGCCCGGCCGGTCAGCTCCGCGGGGGCCCGGTCGGCCAGCGGGGCCCGGTGGCTCGCCGGGACGACGAGGGTGGCGCCGTTCTCGGCGCGGAAGTCGTCGAGGGCGACCACGACGTGGAGGTAGAGGGTCACCCCCGGCGTCGGGTGCGGGTGGTCGCGGTGGAGGGCCTGGCCGGTGCTCCCCGGCGGCAGGTCGAGCCCGTTGGCGCCGGCCAGCACGGCGTCGTCGCCGAGCACCGCTCGGGCGAGGGCCGCGGCGCCCGGGTGGAGGCAGAGGCGCAGGAGCGCGGGGTGCTTCGCCGGGAGGGCGTAGGCCACGAGGTGCGCATCGGTGCGCCAGCCTCGCTCCCCGGCGATGTCGGCCTCGGACGCGAGCACCTCGTCGAGCGCGGTGCGGGCCTCGGCCACCTCGTCGGGGGCGAACAGGTCGGCGACGGCGACGTGACCCGCGTCGGCGACGGCCCCGGCGATCGCCTCGTCGTCGGCGCTCACGCGAACCACCGGCGCGTCCACGCCCAGCGGGCCAGCTGGTGGCGGGCGAGCACCAGGTCGGTGGCGGCGCGCAGCCGGGGGTTCGCGCCGGTGACCGCCAGCTCGTCGCGCAGCTCGCTCCACGGGCTGCCCCGACCTGTGGCCCGCGCCCGTGCCACCTGGGCCAGCGAGGGGGCGGCGATGGTCGGGAACGCGCCCTCCAGGCCGGCGACGCGGACGGCGACGCCGGTCCGCACGCACTTCTCGCACCGGCCGCAGTTGTAGGCGCCGTCGCGGTTCTCCCAGCAGACCCGCAGGTGGCGGCGGGCGGTGGGCTCCTCGGCGATGGCGCGGAGCTTGTCGGCTCGGGTGGCGTCCGCGCCGTCGTGCACGATCTCGATCGCCGCCGACGACCACAGCCGGTCGACCAGCGGGTGGGAGCCGAGGCCCTCGAGGTGGGCGTAGGTGTGGGTGGCGGGCACGAGCACCCGGCCCACGCGCGGGGCGAGCAGGTGGCCGATGGTCGCGAGGGCGGCGCCGTGGTAGTCGGGCCAGCCGACGCCGTGGGCGTCGCCGAGCGCCTGCAGGTCGCTCTCCACCTCGAGCAGCTCGATGCCGAGGTCGTCGGCCGCGGCCCGCAGGTGGGCGCTCACCCGACGCCGCAGCGGCAGGTCGTCGAGGGCGACGTCGAAGCCGTGGACGTAGACGAGCAGGTCGAGGTCGCGGCGGTGGCGCAGAGCGGTGTGGAACGAGTCCACCCCGCCGGTGAAGAAGGCGGCCGTGGCGGGCGCCGTCGTCGGCGTGGCGGTCGGGGTGGCGCCGGCCTCCACCGCCACCCGGCGGTACCAGCGCGACCGGGGCCGCAGGGCGCGGTCCCAGGTGGCGAAGATCGCCTGCACCTCGTCGCTGCGGGCCCGCAGCCCGGCGTCCACCGGGCCCTCGATCCGCAGGGGCTCGCCCCGCCGCATCGCCGGCAGCAGGCCGGCGACCAGGGCGGCGTCGCTGGTGGTCGGCAGCCGGGCTCCGGGCATCCGCACGTGCACGGCGCGCCGGGCGGCGTCGGGTGCGTCCGAGCGGACCTCGAGCCCGATCCCGCCGTCCACCTCGTGCGGCGGCCCGACCTCCACGGCGGGCGAACGTATCGCGCGCCCCGGCGGCTACGCTGACGAATCCCCTTTTCCGGGACCTCCAGAAGGGACCGCATCCGCACCACATGGCCATCCACCCCGACCTGGCGGCCGAGCAGGCCTACATCGACCGTGCGTACGACTGCCTCGAGCGGGCGCGCACGTCGGCCAACAAGCTCAAGGGGATGGTCGAGGTCGGCAAGGGGGGCACCGAGCAGGCCCGCTTCGAGCGGGAGGTCATCTTCGACACGGTCATCCACCGGTTGAAGGAGCTGCACCTGGGCGATGCCGCCCTGCTCTTCGGGCGGATCGACCAGGAGCCCGAGGCCGGCGGCGACACCTTCTACATCGGCCGGCTCGCCGTCAGCGACGACGACCAGGAGCCGGTGGTGGTCGACTGGCGGGCGCCCGTCGCCGAGCCCTTCTACCGGGCCACCGGGCGGGTGCCGATGGGGCTGGCCCGTCGCCGCTACTTCGCCACGCGGGGCCGCCAGCTGCTCGGCATCGAGGACGAGCTCTTCGGCGAGCACGCCCTCGACCTCGGCGAGGGCGCCGGGCTCCAGGGCCAGGGCACCCTGATCCGGGCGCTCGAGACCTCGCGCACCGGGCGGATGGGCGACATCGTCGCCACCATCCAGGGCGAGCAGGACGAGATCATCCGGGCGCCGCTGCCGGGCGTGATGGTCGTGCAGGGCGGCCCGGGCACCGGCAAGACGGTGGTCGCCCTCCACCGGGCGGCCTACCTGCTGTACACCCACCGGTTCCCGCTCGAGGACCAGGGCGTCCTGGTCGTGGGCCCCAACCGCCTCTTCCTCGCCTACATCGAGCAGGTGCTGCCGTCGCTCGGCGAGGCGGGCGTCGAGCTCGTGGTGCTCGCCGACCTCGTCGACGACGTGCGGGTCCGCGGCCGCGACCGCGAGGAGGTCGCCCGGCTCAAGGGCGACGAGGTGATGGTGAAGGTCCTGGCCAAGGCCGTGCGCGACCGCAAGCGGGCGCTGCGCCGACCGCTGCGGGTCGGCCTCGGGCTCCAGACCCTCACCCTGTCGGTCGACGTGTCGGCCGACATCGTGCGCGACGCTCGCCGCCGCTACCGCCACCACAACGCCGGGCGGCGCTTCGTGGAGAAGGAGGTGGCGTTCCACCTCGCCGAGTCGGCGCGGACGCCCCTCGATCCCCAGGAGGTGTGGCGCCAGGTGCGCCGCGTCCCCGAGGTGCGCGCCGCGCTCGAGGAGATGTGGCCGGTGCTCACCCCGGCGCAGCTGCTCCACGACCTCTTCGGGTCCAAGGCGCTGCTGCACCTGGCGGCGGGCCGCCACCTCACCGAGGCGCGCATCGACCTCCTGCACCGGGCGCGCAGCGAGTCGGTCGACGACGTGGTCTGGACCCACGACGACGTCCCGCTGCTCGACGAGGCCCGCGCCCTGCTCGGGCCCAAGCCCCGCAAGGCCAAGCGCGACGACGACGAGATCCGGACCTACGGCCACATCGTGGTCGACGAGGCCCAGGACCTCTCGCCCATGCAGCTGGCGATGATCAGCCGGCGCTCGCTGAACGGCTCGCTCACCGTCGTGGGCGACATCGCGCAGTCCACCGGGGCGTGGGCCCACGCCAGCTGGGACGAGATCCTGGCGCTGCTCCCCGACCGACGGCCCGCGCGGCGCGAGCAGCTCACGGTCGGCTACCGGATCCCCGGGCCGAACATGGACCTCGCGGCGCGGGTGCTGGCCCGCTCGGCGCCCGAGCTCCGTCCGCCGCGCTCGGTGCGCCAGGACGGGCGGCCGCCGGTGTTCCACCGCGTCGAGCACGGCGACCAGCTCGGGCCGGCGGTGGCGGGCGCCGTGCGCGACGAGATGGCGGCCGTCGGCAGCGGCAACGTCGCGGTCGTCTGCCCGGCCTCGCGGGTCGACGAGTGCTCGCAGGCGCTCACCGCGGTCGGCATCGACCACGGCGTCGCCATCGAGCAGGGCCTCAACCACCAGGTCACCGTGGTGCCGGTGGGGATCGTGAAGGGCCTCGAGCTCGACGCGACGGTCGTGGTCGACCCGGCCGGGATCCTCGACGAGGAGGCGCAGGGCATGCGCGCCCTCTACGTGGCGCTCACCCGGGCCACCAAGCTGCTCACCGTCGTGCACCCGGGCGAGCTCCCCGACGTGATCGCCGGGGCCGACGCGCCCGAGGTCCAGCCCGTCGGCTGACCCGCCTCGGCCCGCCCGGCGCGCGCCGGACCTAGGCTGCGGCGACCTCGCCCCGATCGGAGATCTCCGTGCGCCGCCTCCTCCCCCTCCTGCTCGCCGTCGGCCTCCTGCTGGTGGGCTGCGGCACCTCCGGCGGCGACGACGACGCGGCGACGACGACGACCGGTGCGGCCGCCGAGGAGGCGACCACCACGGCCGCCGACGACGTGACCACCACGGCCGCCGACGACCCGGCGGGCGACGACGACCAGCCGAGCGAGGACGACTACGTCGCCGCCTTCGTCGAGCAGCTGAGCAGCGGTGGCGGCGGCAACCTCTCGTTCGACGAGGACACCGCCACCTGCGTCGCCGAGGGGTGGGTCGATGCCCTCGGGGTCGACGGGCTGCGCGACTCGGGCGCCGCGCTGGACGACCTGGCCGACCCCGACTTCGACCTCGCCTCGGAGCTCGAGCCCGGCGCCGAGGCCGGGGCGGCGATGGCCCAGGCCTTCCCCGCGTGCGAGGCCGACCTGATCGGCACGTTCGCCCAGGCGGTGGCCGGCGGGGACGACGAGGCCGCGGGGTGCCTGGTCGACGCCCTCGACCCCGAGGCGTTCTACGAGGAGCTCGGTCGCTCGTTCGGGCTCGGCGACGACGAGGAGCTCTCGGCGATGCTCGACGCCGCCGGCACGGACTGCGGCATCGGCGCCTGACGGCGCCGGCGCGCGGGGCTCAGCGGCTGGCGACGAGGATCCGGGCGCTGGCGAACGAGCCGACGCCCACGTGGTGGCCGTCGATCTCGACGGTCGTGGTGCCGTCGGGCGAGGACGCGGTGACGGTGCCGGCGTGGCCCGGCAGGATCGAGGCATCCTCGAGGAAGTCGAGCAGGCCCGGCGTGAACTCGAGCTCCTCGGGGATGCGCATGACGGTGAACCCGTCGCCGACGCCCAGGTCGGAGAGCGCCACGGTGTCGGGGGCCTCGTAGCCCGATCCCGGGATCGGGTTGCCGTGCGGGCAGGTCGTGGGGTCGTCGAGGAGGCGGATGATGGCCGCCTCGACGTTGTCGGAGATCACGTGCTCCCACCGTCCGGCCTCTTGGTGGGCGTCGGCCCACGACAGCCCGAGGATGTCGGTGAGGAGCCGCTCGGCGAGGCGGTGGCGCCGAACGACGCGCTCGGCGAGGCGCTGGCCGTCGGTGGTGAGCCGCACGGAGCGGTCGACCTCGACGAGCCCCTCGGACTCCATGCGCCGGATCATCTCCGACACGGCCGGGCGCGACACGCCGAGGCGCTCGGCGATCCGCGCCTGGATGACGTCGACGTCGTCCTCGTGGAGCTCGAAGATCGTCTCGCAGTACTCCTCGAAGGCGGGGTGGTACTCGCGGGACTGGTACTCGGGCACCGTGCCAGGCTATCGAAGGACCTCACCCCTCCGCCCCTCCCAGGAGCTCTCCGTGCGCAAGCTGCTCGTCGCCCTCACCTCCCTCCTGCTCGTCGCCGGCCTGGCCGGCTGCGGCGGCTCGGGCGGCTCGGGCGGGTCCGAGGGCTCGGACGCGGAGGCGGCCATGACCACCACGGCCGACGAGGGCGAGGCGACCACCTCGGCGCCCGACGGGGAGGCGGCGCCCGTGGCCGGCCGCGACGACTACGTGGCGGCCATGGCCGACAACCTCTCGTCGGGGTCCGAGGACGACGGCCAGCTGGTGCTCGAGCGCGACCAGGCCGAGTGCATGGCGCCCCGGTGGGTCGACGCGATCACCGTCGAGCTGCTCCAGGCCCAGGAGGTGACGCCCGCCGAGCTCGCCGACCCCGACTTCTCGGCCTCGCTCTCCGACCTGGCCCTCGACGCCGACGCCGCCGGCGCCATGGTCGACGCCTTCGACGCGTGCGACGTCGACCTCGTCGGGCTGTTCGCGAGCGCCTTCACGCAGGGCCTGGGCGAGGACGTCACCGCGTGCGTCGCCCAGGAGGCCGACCCCGCGCTGATCCGCGACGTGCTCGTGGCCTCGTTCAGCGGCGGCGACGGCGAGACGCCGCTCACCGCGCTGCTCGACCAGCTCCGTCCCGTGTGCGACCTGCCCGACGCCTAGCTCCCGCCGGCCCCGGCCTCGCTGTCGCACCCCCTCCGTAGGCTGCGACGATCGGCTCCCTCGACCTCTTCTCCGCGCCGGTCCGCGACTGGTTCGCCACCTCGTTCCCCGCGCCCACGGCCGCGCAGGAGCAGGGCTGGCCGGCCATCGCGTCGGGCGAGCACACCCTGATCCTCGCCCCCACCGGCTCGGGCAAGACGCTGACCGCGTTCCTGTGGGGGATCGATCGGCTGATGACCACCCCGCCGCCCGACGACCGGGCGCGCACCCGCCTGCTCTACGTCTCGCCGCTGCGGGCCCTGGCGGTCGACGTCGAGAAGAACCTGCGGGCCCCGCTCGTGGGCATCGGCCACGCGGCCGAGCGCGCCGGCGTGGCCGTCCACGTCCCCACGGTCGGGTCTCGGACGGGTGACACGCCGGCCGACGAGCGCCGACGGCTGGTGCGCCACCCGCCCGACCTGCTCATCACCACGCCCGAGTCGCTCTACCTGATGCTGACCTCCGCCGCGAGGGAGACGCTGGCCAACGTCGAGGCGGTCATCATCGACGAGATCCACGCCCTCGCCGCCACCAAGCGCGGCTCGCACCTGGCGCTCACCCTCGAGCGGCTCGAGCAGCGGTGCGAGCGTCCGCCCCAGCGCATCGGGCTGTCGGCCACCCAGCGCCCGCTCGAGGAGGTGGCCACGTTCCTCGGCGGGTTCTCGGCGCCCGGGGTGCGCCGCCCGGTCGCGATCGTGGACGCCGGCACCCGCAAGCCGCTCGAGCTCGACGTCGTGGTGCCCGTCGAGGACCTCGGCGCGCTCGGCACGGTCGTCGAGGAGGCGGCCGGCGGTGCCGCGGCGGCGGGGCCGGTGCGGCGCTCGATCTGGCCCGCGATGCACCCGCAGCTCCTCGAGCTCGTGCAGCAGCACCGCTCGACGCTGATCTTCGTCAACGCGAGGCGCCTGGCCGAGCGCCTGGCCACCCGGCTCAACGAGCTGGCCGCCGAGGCCGCCGACCGGGAGGCGGGCGTGGTGCCCGGCGACGGGGCCGGCCGCTTCGTGGCCGCCGAGGCGCTGGGTGCACCGCCTCCCGACGTCGAGCTGGTCAAGGCCCACCACGGCTCGCTGTCGAAGGAGCGCCGGCTGCTCATCGAGGACGAGCTGAAGTCGGGCCGGTTGAAGGGGCTGGTGGCCACCTCGTCGCTCGAGCTCGGCATCGACATGGGCGCGGTCGACCTCGTGGTGCAGGTCGAGTCCCCGGGCGCGGTGAGCCGGGGGCTCCAGCGCATCGGGCGCGCCGGGCACCAGGTGGGCGAGCCCTCGCGGGGCAAGCTGTTCCCGAAGCACCGGGCCGACCTCGTGGAGGCGGCGGTCGTGGCCCAGCGCATGCACGACGGGCTCATCGAGCGCACCGCCTACCCGCGCAACCCGCTCGACGTCCTGGCCCAGCAGGTGGTGGCGGCGTGCGCCCTCGACGAGTGGTCGGTGGCGGAGCTGGCCGCGCTCGTGCGGCGCGCCGCCCCCTTCGCGGAGCTCAGCGAGGAGGTGTGGGAGGCGGTGCTCGACCTGCTGGCCGGGCGCTACCCCTCCGACGAGTTCGCCGAGCTGCGGCCCCGCATCGTCTGGGACCGTGCGGGCGACGTGGTGCGCGGGCGCGCCGGCGCCCAGCGGCTGGCCGTGACGTCGGGGGGCACCATCCCCGATCGGGGGCTCTACGGCGTGTTCCTGCCCGACGGGACGCGGGTGGGCGAGCTCGACGAGGAGATGGTCTACGAGTCGCGCCCGGGCGAGACCTTCCTGCTCGGGGCGTCGACGTGGCGCATCGAGGACATCACCCACGAGCGCGTGGTGGTCACGCCGGCGCCGGGCCAGCCCGGGAAGATGCCCTTCTGGCACGGCGACGGCCCCGGGCGGCCCCTGGAGCTGGGCGCGGCGCTCGGCGAGTTCGTGCGGGAGGTGCGGGCGCTGCCCGAGGCCGAGGCGCGGGCGCGGCTGCAGGACCGCCACGACCTCGACGACTGGGCCGCCGACAACCTCCTGGGCTACCTGCGCGAGCAGGGCGAGGTCACCGGCGCCGTCCCCGACGACCGCACCATCGTGGTCGAGCGCTTCCGCGACGAGATCGGCGACTGGCGGATCTGCGTCCTGTCGCCGTTCGGCGCGCAGGTGCACGCCCCGTGGGCGATGGCGCTGCGGGCCCGCCTCGCCGAGCGGTGGGGCGTGGAGGTCGAGCTCATGTGGAGCGACGATGGGATCGTCCTGCGGCTCCCCGAGGCGATCGACGAGCTGCCCGTCGACGAGCTGCTCATCGACCCCGACGAGATCGACGAGATCCTCATCTCGATCCTGCCCGGGACCGCGCTGTTCGCGGCCCGCTTCCGCGAGGCGGCGGCCCGGGCGCTGCTCCTGCCCCGGCGCCGCCCCGACCGCCGCACGCCGCTGTGGCAGCAGCGCCAGAAGGCGGCCGACCTCCTGGCGGTGGCGGCCCGCCACCCGAGCTTCCCGATCCTGCTCGAGGCCACCCGCGAGTGCTGCAACGACGTGTTCGACCTCCCCGCCCTCCGGGGGCTGCTGCGCGACCTGCGGGCGCGCAAGGTGCGGATGGTCGCCGTCGACACCCCGCAGGCGTCGCCCATGGCGCAGTCGCTCCTGTTCGGCTGGATCGCGGTCTACATGTACGAGGGCGACGCCCCGCTCGCCGAGCGGCGGGCCGCCGCCCTCGCCCTCGACCGCGACCTGCTGCGCGAGCTGCTCGGTGCCGAGGAGCTGCGAGACCTCCTCGACCCCGAGGTGCTCGACCAGCTCGAGGCCGAGCTCCAGCGGCGGGTCGAGGGTCGCCTGGCCCGCGATGCCGACGAGGTCACCGACCTGCTGCGGATCCTGGGCCCGCTCACCGAGGCCGAGCTGGTGGTTCGGGCCGCCCCGGCGCTCGCCGCCGAGCTCCCGGGCGCGCTCGACCGGCTGGCCGCCGACCGGCGGATCATCCCGGTGGGGATCGCTGGCGAGGACCGCTGGGCCAACGCCGAGGACGCCGGGCGGCTGCGCGACGCGCTCGGCTGCGCGGTGCCGGTCGGGCTGCCGGGCGTGTTCACCGATCCCGTCGAGCACCCGCTCGAGGGCCTCGTGGTGCGCCACGCCCGCACGCACGGGCCCTTCCTCGACCGGGAGGTGGGCGAGCGCTTCGGCGTCGAGGTGGCCCGGGTGCGCGCCGTGCTCGACGAGCTCACGGCGGACGGCCGGCTGGTGCGAGGCGAGTTCCGGCCCGGCGGGGCCGAGCGCGAGTGGTGCGACCCCGAGGTGCTGCGCCAGCTGCGCCGGCGCTCGCTCGCCGTGCTGCGCGCCGAGGTCGAGCCGGTCGACGGCGCCGCGCTCGGCCGGTTCCTGCCTCCCTGGCAGGGCGTGGGCCTGCCCCGCCGCGGGCTCGATGGCCTGGTGGAGGCGGTGTCGGTCCTCGCCGGGGCGCCGATCCCGGCCTCGGTGCTCGAGGCCGACGTGCTCCCGTCGCGGATGGCCGAGTACCGGCCGGCCGACCTCGACGCCCTCTGCACCTCGGGCGACGTGGTCTGGCTCGGCGCCGCGCCGCTCGGGTCGGCCGACGGTCGGGTCCGCCTCGTGTTCCGCGACCAGGTCGAGCTCCTCGTCCCCGAGCCCGACGCCGAGGAGCGGCCCGAGGGCGAGCTCCACGAGGCCCTGCGCGCCCACCTCGCGGCTCGCGGCGCATCGTTCTGGGCCGACCTGGTGGGCGCGGCAGGGGCGGCCGGCGTGGCCTACGACGAGCCGTCGGTGCTCGCCGCCCTGTGGGACCTCGTCTGGGCCGGCGAGGTCACCAACGACTCGCTCGCCCCGCTGCGCGCCTTCGTGGCGGGGGCGCGGACCGGTGGCGGCCGGCGCTCCGGCTCGCGCCCGCGCCCGGGCCGGCTGGCTCGCCTCGGCCCGCCGGCCGGCGCCGGCCGCTGGTCGCTGGTGGCGCCGCTTCGGGCACCCCTCGCCGGCCGGGCGCCGGCGTCGACCACCGAGGTGGCCCACGCGCGGGCGATGCAGCTGCTCGAGCGCTACGGCGTCCTCACCCGGGAGGCCGCGCTGGGCGAGGGGGTCACCGGCGGGTTCGCCGGGGTGTACCCCGTGCTGAAGGCCCTCGAGGAGCGGGGCACCGTGCGGCGCGGCTACTTCGTGGCCGGGCTGGGCGCCGCCCAGTTCGCCGTGCCCGGCGCGGTCGACCGGCTCCGCTCGGCGCGCGAGCCGCGCCGGCGCGACGCGCTCGGCGGCCGCGACGGGCGAGGCGGGGCCGATGTCGACGACGTGGTGGTCCTCGCCGCCACCGATCCGGCGCAGCCCTACGGCGCGGCGCTGCCGTGGCCCCCCACCGACGGCCGTCCGGCGCGCTCGGCCGGCGCGCTCGTGGTGCTGGTCGACGGCGAGGCCGCGGTGTTCGTCGAGCGCGGCGGCCGGAGCCTGCTCACCTTCCCGGCGGCGATGGTCGACGACCGCTGGGCCGACGCCCTGGCCGGCGTGGTCCGCTCGGGACGGCGCCGCTCCCTCGAGGTCGCCAAGATCGACGGCGCCCCGGCCCGGGAGTCACCGCACGCCGACACCCTGCGTCGCGCCGGCTTCGCCGACGGCTACAAGGGCCTCGTGCTGCGCCGCCGGTGAGCGCGGCGGCGCGCCGTCCTCAGGCGGCCAGGTCCACGGCTCGCCCGTAGGCGGCGGCGAGGGTCCGGCACGCGGCCCGTTCGACGATCGCCCGGGCCCGGCACGACGCCTCCAGGTCGGCCCGGAACCGCTCGTTGGCCCGGAGGCGCCGGGCTCGGGTGTCGATGCCGCCGCCCGCCAGGCGGTCGAGCCGCTTCAGGTTGCGCCACGCGAGGTCGTGGCGGATGCAGGGCCATCGGAAGTCGAACCCCGGCCCGGCGTCGGGGGCGAACGAGCACAGGTCGGTGCTGAGGTCCCACGAGCCCGAGCGGGCCTCCTCGTCGTCGAGCCGGGCCGACGCCGAGGCCACCCAACGCTCGATCGTCGAGGGCGGGACGTGGTGGAGGGCGGCCTGCTCGGTGGTCCACCAGCGGGCCAGGTCCGCGAGCGCCGTCTGGTGCACCTGGCGATCGAGCGCGGCGAGCGTGAGCGGCGGCTGGCACGCGCCCAGCACGAGGGCGAGCGCGGCGGCGACGAGGGTGGCGAGCAGTGCGCGGGCGCGCCGGGAGGTCCGGGGAGGGGCCATGGGGGGTGCTCCGGGGGAGGGGGGGCGGCGACGGCCGGCGCGGGGCGAGGTGGCCGACGCGAGGGGTCGGTCCAGCGCCCGAGCGACGCTACGGTCCGGCCGTCGGCGCGGCGACAGACCCATCGGTCGCAGCCCGCCGCCGTCGGGCTGGACGCCGGGGGTCGCTGGGTATCGTCGGAGCGTGAGCACGACGGAGTGGTACTGGTGCCTGACCCACCAGCAGGCCGAGCCCGCCGACGAGCGCGACGATCCCGAGAACGCCCTCGGCCCGTACGCGTCCCCCGACGAGGCCCGCGACTGGAAGCGCCTCAACGAGGAGCGCGCCCTCAAGTGGAAGCTCGAGGACGAGGCCTGGGAGGGCGAGCCCTCCGACGACTGAGTCGTCGAGCTCGCGACGCCGTTGCCCGAGGGCGACACCCTCCACCGCACCGCCAACCGGCTCCGCCCGGCGCTGGTCGGCGGCGTGCTCGAGCGCTTCGAGGCCCCGCGCCTGCTGGGCGACCGCCCGGTGGTCGGGACCACCATCGCTGCGGTCGACGCTGTCGGCAAGCACCTGCTGATCGACTTCGACGACGGGCTCACCCTGCGCACCCACCTCGGCATGCCCGGGTCGTGGCACCTGTACCGAACGGGCGAGCGGTGGCGGAAGCCGCGCCACCTCGTCCGGGCGCTGGTGGCCGTGCCGGGGTGGGAGGCGGTGTGCTTCTCGGCGCCCCAGGTGCAGACCTACCGGAAGGACCGGCCGGGCGGTGCGCTCGGCACGTCGCTCGACCCGGTGGGTCACCTCGGCCCCGACCTCTGCACCCCCGACCCCGACCTCGACGAGGCCGTCCGCCGCTTCGCCACGGTGCCCGAGCCCGACGAGCAGATCGGCCCGGCCCTGCTCGACCAGCGCATCGCCGCAGGGATCGGCAACGTCTACAAGTCCGAGGTCCTGCACCGCGTGCGGGTCGACCCGTTCGTGGCCGTCGCCGACGTGCCCGAGGCGACCCGTCGCCGGCTCCTCGAGGTCGCGGGCCGCCTCCTGCGCCACAACCTGACCACCACCCGGCGCACCACCGTCGCCGGCCCGCCCGGCTCGCTCGCCGTCTACGGGCGCGCCCGCCAGCCCTGCCGGGTCTGCGGCACGCCGATCCGCATGGCCCGCCAGGGCGCCCAGGCGCGCAGCACCTACTGGTGCCCCCGCTGCCAGCCCCCCGGGTCGGTCGGCCCCACCCCCACCCCCTGAACTTCTGGCGGCGGGGTGCCCGTTGGGGGCGCGATCGCTCCAGAAGTTGGCGGGGTCCGGGGGTCCCGGGTCGAACTTCTGGCGGCGGGGTGCCCGTTGGGGGCGCGATCGCTCCAGAAGTTGGCGGGGTGGGTGCGCAGGGGGGTGGGGGCGGCGGGCGTGGGGTCAGGGGCGGGGGAGCGGCCACCAGCCGGTGCGGCGGGCGGCATCGGCGGCTTCGGGGAGGAGCCAACCGGCGGCATCGGGTGCGCCGGCGCGCACGGAGGTGGCCGACACGTGGCGGTGGTGGGCGCCCACGTCGAGCAGCTCGACGCCCTCGGGGCGATCGTCGCCGCGCGGGGCCACGAGCACGCGGGGGAGCGAGGCGACCGCGGCGTCGCGCGCTGCGGGGTCGTCGCCGTACCAGGCGGGGTCGATCACCTGGCGCCACTTGTCGGCGCCCACCACGACGGCGTCGTAGCCCTGGGCGAGCTCGGCGATGAGGCGGGCGTCGGCCACGACCACGCCGAGCCAGGGCCGACGGGAGGCGACGGCGCGCAGCACGTCGGCGCGCTCCTCGGCGGTCGGGTGCACGAGGTCCTCCTTGCCGAGCGCCACCCGGCTGAGCACCAGGTCGAGGCGGGCCAGCCCGGCGGCGGCGACCGCGGCCTCGGCGACGGCGAGGTGGGCGATGGTCGGCGGGTTGAACGAGCCCGGGTAGCACCCGACCGGACCGGCGGCGGGGCGGGGGCGGGGCATCGGCCGACGGTACCGCCCGGTGCGCCGGCGGTCTTGTGAATCCATGCACAAGATGGCGGAGCGGCTCCCTAGGCTGGAGGGGCGGGCACCGAGGCCCGCAGGGAGCGAGGTGCGGACATGACCGGCGCACGACCGCAGGTGGTGATCGTCGGGGCCGGCTTCGGCGGCCTGGCGACGGCCCGCTCCCTCGCCGACGCCCCGGTCGATGTCACCCTGGTCGACCGCCACAACTTCCACACGTTCCAGCCGCTGCTCTACCAGGTGGCCACCTCGGGGCTGGCCTCGGCGGACGTGGCCCACCCCGTGCGGGGCATCGTGGCCCGCCAGGCGAACCTGGCCTTCCGCCAGGCGACGGTGATCGGCGCCGACCTCGACGCCGGGATCGTGCACCTCCAGCACGACGACCACGACGTCGCCGACCTCCCCTTCGACCACCTCGTGGTCGCGGCCGGGGCGACGGCCAACACGTTCGGCATCCCGGGCGTCGACCGGCACGGCTTCCCCCTCTACAACCTGGCCGACGCGGTCCGGCTCCGGAACCACGTCCTCGAGCGCTTCGAGGCAGCCGACGCGAGCCCGGCGCTGGTCGACGAGGGGGCGCTCACCTTCGTGGTCGTGGGCGGCGGCCCGACGGGGGTGGAGGTCGCCGGGGCGCTCACCGAGCTGTTCCACCTCGTGCTGCGGCGCGACCTGCCCCGCCTCGCCGTCGACCGGGCCCGGGTGGTGCTGGTCGAGATGCAGGACCAGCTCCTCGCCCCCTTCCGCGCCGCGTCGCAGCGCCACGCCCTCGAGACCCTCGTCGAGCGCGGCGTGGAGGTGCGCCTGGGCGCCCAGGTGGCCCGGGTGCGTGCTGACCGCGTCGTGCTCGCCGACGGCGAGGAGCTGGCGGCCCACACCCTGGTGTGGGCCGCCGGGGTCCAGGCCAACCCGCTCGGACGCGCCCTCGGCCTCGAGACCGGTCGGGCCGGGCGCGTGGTCGTCGGGGAGGACCTCCAGGTCCCCGGACGGCCGGGCGTGTGGGCGATCGGCGACGTGGCGGCCATCGCCTCGGGCGGGCGCGGGGGCGAGCTGCTGCCGCAGCTGGCGCCGGTCGCCATCCAGTCCGGTCGCTTCGTGGGGGCGCAGATCGCGGCCGTGGCCGCGGGTCGGGCCCCGGCCGCCCGGTTCCGCTACCGCGACAAGGGGACGATGGCGACCATCGGGCGCAGCCGGGCCGTGGCCGAGCTCCCCCTCGGCATCCGCCTGTGGGGCTTCCCCGCCTGGGTGGCGTGGCTGGCGCTGCACCTGGTGATGCTCGCCGGCTTCCGCAACCGCATCTCGGTGTTCGCCAACTGGGCCTGGAACTGGCTCACCTACGACCGCGGCCCGCGCCTGATCTTCCGCAGCGGCTCGCGCGGGGCGGGCTGAGCGGTGGGGTCAGGCCCGGCCCAGCGCCCGGTCGACGGCGATCTCGATGGCGACGCGGTCGGCGCGCTCGCCCGGCTGGCGGTAGCGGGCGGCGTAGCCGGCGACGGCGGCGGCCACGCGCTCGGGATCGTCGGTGACCGTGGCCGGGCCCTCGAGGCTGAGCCAGCGGCCCCCGTCGAGCTGGCTCACGACGGCGCGGCTGCCGGGCCGCTCGACGAGGTGGCGGGCCTTGCGGCTGGCCGCCCAGGTGATGACCCGGACCAGCCGGGCGTCGGGGTCGTAGGAGAAGCCGACGGGCACGACGTGGGGCGAGCCGTCGGCGCGCAGGGTGGTCAGGGTCGCCAGGTGGCGCTCGGCGAGGAAGGCGAGCACGTCGGGGCCGAGGTCGTCGAGGTCGAGGGCCATGGGCCCATCCTGGCGGAACGGGGGGCGGGGCCCACCACCCCCGCTCGTATGCTGCGCCGGTGACCTGTACGGCCTGCGGCGCCGAGGTGGGGGAGGGCGCGCGGTTCTGCGCGTCCTGCGGTCGGCCCCTGCGCGCCGTCGACGACGAGCGTCGCGTGGTCACCGTCCTGTTCGCCGACCTGGTGGGCTTCACGTCGCTCTCCGAGCGCCTCGACCCCGAGCGGGTCAAGGACCTGGTCGACCGCTGCTTCGACCGCCTCGCCGCCGACGTCACCTCGTTCGGCGGGCAGGTCGACAAGATCGTGGGCGATGCCCTCGTCGCCCTGTTCGGGGCCACCACCGCCCACGAGGACGATCCGGAGCGCGCGGTGCGCGCCGCGCTGCGGATGCAGGTGACCCTCGCCGAGGAGGCGGCCCAGATCGGCCAGGACCTGCAGATGCGGGTGGGCGTGAACACCGGCGAGGTGCTGGTGGGGGCGATGCGCGCCGCCGGCTCGGTGACGGCGATGGGCGACGTGGTGAACACGGCCAGCCGGCTCCAGACGGTGGCCCAGCCGGGCGAGGTGCTGGTCGGCCCGGCCACCCACGCCGCCACCCACCACACCATCGCCTACGAGCACCGCGGGCTGCTCGCCGCGCGCGGCCGCGACGAGCCGGTCGACACCTGGGCGGCGGTGATGCCGACGCTGCCGCCCGGCTACCGGGCTCGTCGGGTCGACGTGCCGCTCGTGGGCCGGGCCCACGAGCTCGACCTGCTGACCACCGCGGTCGACACGTCGTTCCGCCACGATCGGGCCCTGCTCGCCCTGTTGGTGGGCGACGTGGGGATGGGCAAGAGCCGCCTGGCCGATGAGGTGGCGCACGCCGCCGAGCTCGACCACGAGGCCGTCGTGCGCGAGGGGCGCTGCGTGCCCTACGGCGAGGCCAACGTGTGGTGGCCGGTGGCCGACGCGCTCCGCGACGGGCTCGGCGTGGAGGTGGGCGACGAGCCGGCGGCGGCGCGCGCCCGGGTCCGCGAGGTGCTCGCCACCACCATGGAGCGCGGCGACGCGGACCCCGAGGTGCAGCGGACGACGGCGGGCCTGCTGACCCTGCTCGGCTACGACGACGGCGCCGAGCTCGATCCGGTCACGGTGCGCCAGGAGGCCGGTCGGGCGCTCGGCGTCTACGCCTCGGCCTCGGCCCGGCGGGCGCCCCTCGTGCTGCAGCTCTCCGACCTGCACTGGGCCGACCCGGCGGTGCTCGACCTGATCGACGACACCTTCGCCGTGCTGCACCACTGCCCGGTGGTGATCCTGGCCACCGCCCGCCCCGCGCTGCTCGACCAGTGGGCGCCGCGGCGGGGGCGCCACAACGCCCTCACCCTGCACCTCGACCCCCTCGACCGCGAGGCGTCCGACGAGCTGCTCGAGCACCTCCTCGGCGCCGCGCCGTCGCCCGCCACCGCCGAGGCGCTGTTCGAGCGGGCCGGGGGCAACCCGTTCTTCCTCGAGGAGCGGGTGAGCCTGCTCGACGGGGAGGCCGCCGCCGAGCCCGGCCGGGTGGCGGCGCTCCCCGACACCCTGCGCGGCCTGGTGGCCGCCCGCCTCGACGACCTCTCGCCCGACGTGCGCGCCGTCGTGCAGGACGCGTCGGTGATCGGCCAGACCGGCCCGATGCTCGGGCTGCGGGAGATGGGGCGCAAGCAGCACCCCTCGGTCGACGTGGACGCCGTGGTGGCCCAGCTCGTGGCCGACGAGATCATGGTGGTCGACGGCGAGCAGTGGCGCTTCCGGTCCGACCTGCTGCGCGAGGTGGCGTACCAGACGATCACCAAGGCCGACCGGGCCAAGAACCACCTCGGCATCGCCCGCTTCATCGAGGACCGCGCCGCCGACCTGCGACCCCGGCCGCCCTGGGTGGTCGACCAGCTCGCCCACCACTACGGCGCGGCGGTGGCCCTGGCCACCGAGCTCGGGCCCAACGCCCGCACGGACGGCTTCCCCGACGACCTCGCCGACCACGCCCGCCGGTGGGTCACCGAGGCGGCCGAGCGGGCTCGGCGCGACCAGGCGGTGCCCTCGGCCGTGCGGCTCTACACCCAGGCCCTCGACCTGCTCGACCTCGCCGGCCTCCAACCCGATGCCGACCCGGCGCGCACCGCCGAGGCGATCCGGCTGCTGCTCGGCCGCTCGGCGGTGGCCGTCGAGGGCTGGGAGCTGGCGCTGGCGCGCGGCGACGCCGACCTGGCCCGCCGCCTCGCCGAGCGCCTCGACGACGACCGGTCCGTGGCCCGCGCCGTGCTGGCCCGCGGCAGCGTGCAGCAGCGCGAGGGCGACCTCGACGGCGCCATCGTCACGGTGTCGGACGCCGCCGACCGCTTCCGGGCGCTGGGCGACGTGGCCGGGCTGGGGGAGGCCCTCCGCCAGCGGTGCATGGTGGAGATCTTCGCCGGGCGGGTGGCCGACGCCGAGGTCTCGGCCGAGGCCGCGCTGGCGGCCGCCACCGAGGCCGGAGACCGGTCCACCCAGGCGTGGGCCTCCCAGAACCTGGCGTGGACGGCCTTCGTGACCGGCCGGCCCGACGACGCCGACCGGCGCCTCGCCTCGGCCATCGAGGTGTTCGGCGAGGTCGGCGAGACCCAGGGGCTGGCGTGGAGCCTGGGGCTGCTCGCGTGGGTGCGGTTCCAGCAGCGGCGGGTGGCCGAGGCGGCCGCCCTCGGCGAGCAGGTGCTCGACGAGGCGCGGGCGCGCAGCGATCCGTGGGCCTCGGCGATGATGACCCTGCTCCAGGCCTCGGTGCGCCTGTGGACCGGCCGCACCGACGAGGCGGTCGAGCTGGCCGACGCCGCGCTGCGGACCTTCAAGCGCCTGGGCAACGCCTACGGCACCGCGCAGGCGGGCGCCGTGCTGGGCCGGGCGATGGTGATGGTCGGCCGCGTCGAGGACGGCTTCGCCCTGCTCGGCCGGCCCGTGCGCCGCGACGGCGAGCCCGAGCCCTCGCTGGCCGAGGGGATGCCCGGCCGCATGACCCGCTTCGCCGCCGCCGTGCAGGTGGGCGAGCCCCAGCGGGGCGCGGACGTGGAGCCCGAGCTCCACGAGCTGAGCGCCCTGGGCGTGGGCGGCGCCGACCTGCAGGTGGGCCTGGCCCTGGCCGCCCTCCAGCGAGGCGAGCTCGACGACGCCCGGCGCCACATCGGCTCGCCCGCGTGCATCGATACCGACCCCAACGTGCTGGCCATCCGCTCGCTGGTCCAGGCGTCGGCCGGCCTAGGCGATGCGGGGGCGGTGGCCGAGGGGATCGACGCCGCCGAGGGCGCCACCTACCAGGACCGCGCCGTCGGCGCCCTCGCCTCGGCGCTCGAGGCCGCCGCCGGCGACGAGGGCGAGGCGGCGGCGCAGCTCCACCTGTCGCGGGCGCGCGCCGCGGTGCACCCGTCGGAGGACCGCGTGGCCCACGCGGTGGTGGAGCTGGGCGCGGCGGCCATCGCCCGGCGCCTCGGCAGCGACGAGGCCGAGGAGCAGGAGGCCCGGGCCGAGCACCTGCTCGCCAAGCTGGGCCTCGAGGCCGACGGCTGGCGGCGCGCCTTCGCCCTCGCCCTGCGCACGCCGGTGGGCTGAGCCCGGACGCGCCGGAGGGCGGCGCCCGAGGCACCGCCCTCCGAGGGACCCGCCGCGGCGGGCTGTCGTGCGATCGACGCTACTTGTTGGGCTGCGGGAGCACCCGGAGGTAGGGCTTCTTGGCGTCCCAGCCGCCGGGGAACAGCTCCTTGGCCTCCTCGTCGGACACCGCCGAGCCGATGATGACGTCCTCGCCGTCCTTCCAGTCGGCGGGCGTGGCCACCTTGTACTGGGCGGTGAGCTGCAGCGAGTCGATGACGCGCAGCAGCTCGTCGAAGTTGCGCCCGGTGGAGGCCGGGTAGGTGAGCTGCAGCTTCACCTTGTTGTCGGGGCCGATCACGTACACCGAGCGGACCGTCATGGTGTCGGACGCGTTCGGGTGGATCATGTCGTAGAGGTCGGCCACCGCCTTGTCGTGGTCGGCGATGAGCGGGAAGTTGAGCTTGTTGCCGGTCACGTCCTCGATGTCCTGCGACCAGCCCTCGTGGCTGTCGGAGGTGTCGACCGAGAGGCCGATGACCTTCACGTTGCGGGCGTCGAACTCGGGCTTGAGCCCGGCCACGCGGCCCAGCTCGGTGGTGCAGACCGGGGTGTAGTCCTTCGGGTGGCTGAACAGGACGGCCCAGCTGTCGCCCTTCCAGTCGTAGAAGTCGAGGCGGCCCTCGGTGGTGTCGGCGGTGAAGTTGGGGGCGTCGTCGCCCAGGCGCAGCGTTGCCATGTCGTGTCCCTCGGTGGAGCGGATGGTGCGGGACCGTCCAACGTAGCAACCCCGCCGATGATTCCCGACCGATCTCGTCGGGAATCGCCGCGGGCCGCCGAGGTCACGACCAGAGGGGATCCTCGCCCTCGGGCCGGTGCCCGGTGATGGCCTCGTAGCGCGGATCGTCGGGGTCGATGTGGCCGGTGTGCTCGGTGACGAACGTGCGCTCGCGGTGCTCGTCGTGCACGTCGGGCTCGATGAAGATCAGCCGGGCGGCGGGCACGCCGGCGCGGATCGAGCGCTCGACCCGGTCGATCGTGGCGGCCACCTCGGCCACGGTGAGCTCGTGCTGGAACTCGACCTTGGTGGCCACCAGCAGCTCGTCGGGGCCGAGGTGCTCGGTGCGCAGGTGGATGACCCGCAGCACGTCGGGGTCGAACTCGATGGCGGCGCAGATCGCCTCGACGTCCTTGCGGGTGGCCGACTCGCCGATCAGCAGGCTCTTCATCTCCACCACGAGGACGACGGCGATGATGCCGAGCAGCACGCCGATGCTCAAGGTGCCGTAGGCGTCCCAGCGGCCGTCCTCGGTGACCACGGCCATCGACACGCCGCCGATCGCGAGGGTGAGGCCGATCAGCGCGCCGAAGTCCTCGAGGAGCACGACGGGCAGCTCGGGGCTCTTCGCGCGCCGGATGAACCGCCAGTACGACGAGGAGCCCTTGAGGCCGCGCGCCTCGCGCACGGCGGTGCGGAACGAGAGGCCCTCGGCGACGATGGCGAAGGCGAGCACGCCGAGCGCCCACTCCGGCCGCTCGATCGGCTCGGGGTTCTCGAGCTTGTGGATGCCCTCGTAGATGGCGAAGAGCGAGCCGAGCGAGAACAGCACGAGGGCGACGACGAAGCCCCAGAAGTAGCGCTCGCGGCCGTAGCCGAACGGGTGCTCGAGGTTGGCCGCCTTCTTCGAGCGACGGGCGCCGAGCAGCAGCAGGCCCTGGTTGCCCGAGTCGGCCACCGAGTGGATGGACTCGGCGAGCATCGACGACGAGCCCGTGACCGTGAAGGCGAAGAACTTGGCGATGGCGATCGACAGGTTGGCAGCGAGCGCGGCGAGGACGGCCTTCGAGCCGTGCTGGGCGTCGCCGTGTCGGTCGCCCGCCACGACCTCGGGCGCGGCGGCGGGGGCCACGGTCTCGTCGGGCTGGGCGTCGGGTTCGTCGGGCGCGTCAGCCATGGGGCCATGGTACGGGTCGACTCCCCGCCCGCCTGCCCGCCCGCTGGTAGACCACCCTCCCATGGTCCTGCTCCTCACCTTCGGCGCAGCGGTGCTCGGCGCGTTCCTCAGCCTCGGGGCCTGGCGCAAGAAGTGGACGATCGACGACACGCCGACCTCCACCTGCCGGGGCGTGTTCGTGGGTCGCAACGAGGTGGTCGGTGCGGCGCAGCCCCTCTACGAGCCGCTGCGCTCGCCCTTCACCCAGGCGCCCTGCGTCTGGTTCAGCTGGGAGCTCGAGCAGTACCGCAAGCAGGGCGACGACCACGAGTGGGTCACGATCGAGAAGCGCCAGACCGCCGCCCCGTTCTGGGTCGTCGACGACACCGGGCGGGTGCTCGTGCGGCCCCGGCGGGCCTCGCTCGAGCCGGTGCGCTCGCTGCAGCAGGGCCTGGGCGGAGGCTTCGCCCCGCCGTACTCGCGCTGGCAGCTGCGCCAGTGGGTGCTCATCGGCGAAGACGCCACCGAGCGCCAGCAGAGCCTCGCCGACGCCGCGTTCTCCGAGCCGCCCCAGAGCCGATCGGGCTGGTTCTCCTCGACCCCCGACACCGCCAGCCCGATCTCGGCGCTGTCGGGCCGCAACCGCGTCACCGAGCAGGTCATCGCCGTGGACGCCCCGCTCTACCTGCTGGGCACGGCGCGCCCCCGCCCCGACGGCCCCGGCCTCGAGTTCACCGGCGACGACGGCGAGGACCTGCTGGTGTCCACCAAGTCCGAGGCCCAGGTCGCCTCGTCGAACGCCTGGGCGGCCCGCATCTGGGGCGCGGTGTGCCTCGGCGCCTCTGCCTGGTTCGTGGGGGCCGCCTCGTCGAGCCTCACCGACGAGGTCCGCTGGGGCTGGATCGTGGGCACGGTGCTCGCCGAGCTCGGCGTGCTCGCCCTCATCACCCTCCAGCGCAACTACAACCGCCAGGTGGAGGTGAAGGAGCAGGCCGCCAAGGCCTGGTCGCTCATCGATGTCAGCCTCCAGCGCCGCGCCGAGCTCATCCCGGCCCTCGTCGCCGTGGTGGAGGGCTACGGCGCCCACGAGCGCGAGGTGCAGGAGCTGGTGGCCGAGCTGCGCACCGTCCCGGCCCCGCCGGCGGGCCACGCCGAGCTGCCCGACGACGCCACCATCGATGCGGCCGAGTCGGCCGACCGCGGCCAGCGGGCGGCGGCGGGCCGCGCCGCCGCGCTCGCCGAGGCCTACCCCGACCTGCGCGCCAGCGAGGCCTTCCTCGACCTGCAGCACCGCTACGCCGACGCCGAGGAGGCGGTGGCCTCGGCCCGGCGCTTCTACAACGACGCCATCGAGGTGCTCCGCACCCGGCGCGGCCAGTTCCCCGGCAACCTCTTCGCCCGGTTCGTGCAGGTCCCGTCGTGGAAGCTGTTCGAGGCCGACGAGGCCGATCGGTACGTGCCGCCCGTCGCGGTGGCCCCCGAGGCCGCGCCCGCGCCCGAGCTGGTGCAGCCCGCCGCGGTCGATGCGCCCGACGGCCCCGACGGCCCGCCCCCGCCGCCCCCGCCGCCCCCGCCGCCCCCGCCGCCCAGCGGCGAGGCGTTCTAGCCCGAGCGTGGCGGAGGGCCGGGCGGTACCCTCCTCGCCCGTGGACATCGGCGACGCCCGCTACGTGTCGATCACGACCTTCCGCCGCGACGGCGAGGGCGTCGCCACGCCGGTGTGGATCGCCCCGCTCGGCGACGGGCGGGTGGGCTTCACCACCGACGTCGCCTCGGGGAAGGCGAAGCGCATCGGCAACCGCCCCGACGTGACGCTCCAGGAGTGCTCGATGCGCGGCGAGGTCCCGGCCGGGACCGCGGAGGTCCACGGCACCGCCGTGGTCGTGACCGAGGGCCCCGACCACGAGGCCGCCGTCGCCGCCATCCGGCGCAAGTACGGCATCCAGTTCCGCCTCGTCGAGCTCGGCGGTCGCCTCAAGCGCCTGGTGGGCCGCTCGAAGGAGCCGGCTGCGGCCGTCGTGATCACCCTGCGCTGATCGGCGCCACCCTGGTCAGCGCCGGGCGTGGGCGTCGAGCACCAGCGCCACCGACGCCGTGAGGTGGCGGGCGGTGGCCAGGTCGAGGAACTCGTTGGGGCCGTGGGCGTTCGACCCGGGGCCGAGCACGCCGGTGAGCAGCACCTGGGCGTCGGGGAAGCGGTCGCCGAGCAGGCGCATGAAGGGGATCGAGCCGCCCTCGCCGATCCAGCTCGCCGGCCGGCCGAAGGTCGCCCGGCTGGCCCGGTCGACCGCGTCGGCGAGCCAGGGGGCGGTGGGCGCGGCGTCCCAGCCGCCCTCGGCGCTGTCGACGTGCACGGTCACGGTGGCGCCCGCGGGCGGGTCGTGGGTCAGGGCCGCCTCGACGGCGCGAGCGGCGTGCGGCGCGTCGACGGTGGGCGGGAGGCGGAACGACAGGGCGAGGGTGGTGGACGGGCGCAGCACGTTGCCGGCGTCGCGGGTGGCGGGCAGGCCGTCGGCGCCGACGACGGTGAGCGTGGGCTCCCAGGTGCGGGCCACCAGGCGGTCGAGCGGATCGGCCACGGCGGCACCGGCGGCGTCGTGGCCGGCGAGGTAGGGGAAGCGGGCGGTGAGGCCGAGGCCGTGGTCCGACGCCGCCGCCTCGAGCTCGGCGCGGCGCCCGGCCGGGACCTCGGCGTGCAGCGCGGGCAGGAGGATGCGCCCGGTGTCGGGGTCCTCGATGCGGTCGAGGAGGCGGCGGGCGAGGCGGAACGAGTCGGGCACGATCCCGCTCGCGGTGCCCGAGTGCACGCCCTCGGCCAGCACCTCGACGTGGAGGGTGGCGTGCACCATGCCCCGCAGCGAGGTGGTGGCCCAGAGCCGCTCGTAGTCGCCGCAGAACGAGTCGAGGCAGATGACGAGCGACGGGTGGCCGATGCGGTGCGCCAGGGCGGCCACGTGGGCCGGCAGGTCGGGGCTGCTCGACTCCTCGCTGCACTCGATGAGGCCGAGGCAGCGGGCGTGGGCGCCGCCGTGGGCCTGGACGGCCTCGATGGCGGCGAGCGATGCGTAGGCGGCGTAGCCGTCGTCGGCGCCGCCCCGCCCGTAGAGCCGGCCGTCGCGGACGACCGGCTCCCAGGGGCCCAGCCCCTCGTACCACCCGGTCATCGGCGGCTGCTTGTCGAGGTGGCCGTAGAGCAGGACGGTGTCGTCGTCGGCGCTGGCCGACGGCGCGGGCGCCTCGCCGTCGAAGGCCGGCACCTCGAACCAGAGCAGCGGCGTGCGCCCGGGGAGGTGGGCGACCCCGACCGCCAGGCCGGCGATGCGCCGGGCGCGCGCCCAGTCGGCCGCGGCGCCGGCCACTGCGTCGAGCTGGCCGTGCTCGGCCCAGTCGGCGTCGAACGCCGGCGACAGCGCCGGGACCCGGACGTAGGCGGTGAGCGCGGGCAGGAGGTCGTCGGCCCAGGCGGCGTCGATGCTGGCGATGGCGGCGGTGGGGTCGAGGGCCATGCCGCGAGCCTCGCGCGTGGTGGAATGTGGGCCGCCGTCCCCCCCCGGAGCCTCCCGTGACCGCGTCGCCCGCCGCCGACCCTGCCGCCCTCGCCCCCGCCCGCCCCCGCCCCCGCCGCGCGGCGGTGGCCGTCGCCGCCCTCGCCGCCCTCGCCGTCGTCGCCGCCGGGTGCGGCGTCGAGGCCGGCGACACCGCGGCGCCCGGCGCCCTGCGCACCGACGAGGGCATCGTGGGCAGCGACGTCGAGGAGACCACCACCACCGAGGCCACCACGACCACGCTCCCCGAGATCGACCTCGCCATCGAGGGCGACGACGGCTCGGAGCTCAACCAGGTGATCGCCAACGCCATCGACGACCTCGAGGGCTTCTGGGCCGACGCCTACCCCGAGGCCTACGACGATGCCTACGAGCCGCTCTCCGGCGGCCTGTTCGCCATCGACAGCGGCACCGACCCGCGGGGCGTGCCGTGCGCCGGGCGCGACATCACCGAGCTCCTCGACAACGCGTTCTACTGCCCGCAGGACGACGCCGTGGTCTGGGACCAGGAGTACTTCATGCCCGACCTCGCCGACCGGTACGGGGCGTTCACCGCCGCGGTCGTCGTGGCCCACGAGTGGGGCCACGTCATCCAGGGCCGCTCGGGCTTCGACGGCCCGTCGGTCATCGTCGAGCTCCAGGCCGACTGCTTCGCCGGTGCCTGGACGGCCCACGAGCTCGACGGGGCCGACGCCCGCTTCGACGTCGGCACGGACGACCTCGACCAGGCGCTCGCCGGTGTGCTCTCGCTGCGCGACGCGCCCGGGGGCAGCGCGAGCGACCCGCTCGCCCACGGCTCGGGCTTCGACCGCGTCGGCGCCTTCCAGGACGGCTTCGAGGACGGCGTCGAGCGCTGCGCCGAGTTCACCAACGGCGACCCCACCCCGTTCCAGTGGGAGTTCAGCGGCGAGGAGCTGGTGACGGGCGGCGACCTCCCCCTGTCGACCTCCGAGCCCGAGGACGACATCTTGGACTTCACGTTCCCGGTGCTCGACGCCTACTGGACCGACACGTTCCCCCAGCTCAGCGGGGGCGACGACTGGGACCCGCTCGGCGACCCGGTGGCCTTCGGCCCCGACGACCGACCCGAGTGCGGCGGCTCGCCCGTCGAGGGCTACGTGCTGTTCGTGTGCGTCCCCGACCGCTACGTCGGCTTCGACCTCGAGGACACCTTCGCCCAGCTCTACGACCAGAACGGCGACTTCGGCGTGGCGGCCCTGATCGCCACGCAGTACGGCCTCGACGTGGTCGACCAGCTGGGCAGCGCGGACGACGAGGTGGCCGCCACGCTCCAGGGCGACTGCTTCGCCGGGTCGTTCGCCGGCGCCATCCTCCCCGACGAGAACGGGGAGTCGCCGTACGACCTCGTGCTGTCGCCCGGCGACCTCGACGAGGCGGTCTCGGCGCTGCTCACCTTCCGCTCGGCCGACGATCGCGAGCGCCAGGGGCCCGGCTTCGACCGGGCGCGCGCCTTCCGGGCCGGGGTGCTCCAGGGGCCCGACGCCTGCACCGACCTCTGAGCGGGGCGAGCGCACCGCGGCCGGGCGGCGTACCGTCCGAGGGGTGACCGACACCGTCCCGTCCCCCGACATCGCCGAGGTCGCCACCCCGGCCGACGCCCTCGACCCCCGCCTCGACCCCGTCGCGGTCGAGGCCCTGCTCGCCCGCGTGCGCCGCGAGGTGGAGGACGGCCTCTCGCCGGCGGTGCAGGTGGCGGTCGCCCTCGATGGCGAGGTGGTCGTGGAGGCCGGGTACGGGGCGCCCCCTCGGCTCCCGGTTCCTGGGGTTCTCGACGACCAAGGCCCTCGTGGCCGCCGCCATCTGGCGGCTGCTCGACGCCGGCGAGGTCGACCTCCAGGCGTCGGCCGCCACCTACGTGCCCGAGTTCGCCACCAACGGCAAGGACGTGGTCACGGTCGAGCAGCTGCTCACCCACACCGGCGGGTTCCCGTGGGCGCCGCTGGGCCCGGGGCGCTGGGAGACCACCGAGGGCCGGCGCGAGGCCTTCTCGCGCTGGCGGCTCACGCTCGATCCCGGCAGCGCGTACGTGTACCACCCGACCGCGGGGCACTGGGTGCTCGGGGAGATCCTCGCCGTGGTCACCGGCCTCGACCACGCCGACGCCATCGAGGAGCTGGTGACGGCGCCGCTCGGGCTGCCGCGCCTGCTCGGCATCGCTCGCGACCAGCAGGACGGCATGGTGGCCGCGGTGGGCGTCGGCGAGCCGCCCACCGCCCAGGAGATGGAGGCGCAGTTCGGCGTCGCCGTCGACCTCGCGGCGCTGATCCCGCCCGACGTCGCCATCAACGCCCTGCTCACCCTGAACGAGCCCGACGCCCGGGCGGTCGGTGTGCCCGGGGGCGGGGGCTGCTACCGGGCGCGCGACCTCGCGCTGCTCTACCAGGGCCTGGTGCGCAACCCGGGTGGGCTCTGGTCCGAGGCGGTGCTCGTCGAGGGGACCCGGCGGATCCGCATGGACCTCCCCGACGTGTGGGGCGTGCCGGCGCACCGCGCCCTCGGGCTGGTGATCGCCGGGGACGACGGCTTCGCCGACCGGCGCGGGTTCGGCCGAGCCACCTCGCCGCGCGCGTTCGGCCACAACGGCGCCGGCGGCCAGCTGGCCTTCGCCGACCCCGACTCGGGCCTGTCGGTGGGCTTCCTCACCGCAGGCATGGACCAGCACCTGATCCGCGAGGGCAAGCGGGGGATCGCCATCGCGTCGCTGGCCGCGAGCGTCCTCCGGTCGACCTGAACCCCGTTCACCTGACGCAGCTGTCAGAAAACTTCGCCCCCCGATCGCGCGGGCCGAGCGCGGGTGGGTGAGGAAGAACCCTTGTGGGGCAACGTTCCTGTCGCATGGCAATCGTTCGCTGACGACAACCGTTGCTTGTGAACAAGTGAAAAAAGTCCTTGCACGGCGACTGCGACAACCTCACGATGTGGCCCACGTCACCCGGTGGGAGGGTGGCGCGCGCGGACCGCCAGGGGGGCACCGCGCGCCTTGGGGGCACCTTTAAGCAACGGCGACGCATCCACCTCCGCGCGACCACCGGGGTCCTCGCGGGGCTCTTCGCGGTCGACGCCCGCGCCGCCGTCCCGGCGGCGACGGCGACGCCCGAGCGGCTGTCGACGACCGAGACGACGCTGACCAAGATGCGCTGCCGCGCGTCCGCGCCCATCGTGGGCGCGGTCGATGCCGACCAGAACGTCAACCTCAAGACGACGTACCCCAAGTTCATCGAAGCCGGGCAGGCGTTCTCGATCATCGCCGAGTCCGACCCGACCGAGGTGCCCACCGAGCAGGCGGGCATCGAGGTGCTCAACCTCAACGGCATCGCCCTCAAGACCCGGTTCACCGGCGGCGCCACCATCACCTCGGTCGAGCTGGTGGCGGGCACCGGCGGGTACCAGACCTCGGTGGGTGGCCCGATCCAGGCGATCCCCGGCGGCGTGACCGCCACGAAGCTCAACGCCACCGACGTGCAGCTCTCGATGCCCGGCCCCTTCGCCCCCGGCAGCGTGCTGACCCCGCCCAAGCTCCAGGTGAACGTCGTGGCCGACGTGGCCCCCGGCACGGTGATCGCCTCCAAGTTCGGCGGCACGCTGACCTCCTCGACGCCGGCGCCCCCCTTCGCCGACTCGGGCTTCAGCCTCACCTCCCGCATCAACGCTCCGATCGTCGGTGCGTCCGACGCCGCCGTGTCGTGCGCGCCGAACTACGGCCCCTTCGCCAACGGCAACGGCGAGCTGCTCGGCACCCAGCCGCTGCTGACCCGCACCCAGGTGCTCGCCGACACCAAGCCGCTGGTCGACCTCCGCTCGCCCCGCGACGGCGACAAGTACCTGCCCGAGGACGTGATCTTCGCCGACTACGAGTGCATCGAGACGGTCTACGAGCTCACCTCCTGCGACGCCACGGCACCCGACGGCGAGCAGCTCGACTTCAGCGAGAACGGCCAGAAGACCTTCACCGTCACCGCCACCGACGCCAACGGCGACTCGACCACCGAGTCGGTCACCTACGCCTCGGGCAACAACGTCGCCCCGGCCGTCGACGCCGGGCCGGACATCTCGGTGAACGGCGGCGAACTCGTGACCCTCCAGGGTTCGGCCACCGACCCCGACACCGGCCAGACGCTCTCGTACCAGTGGGACCAGATCGACGGCCCCACCGTCGCGCTGAACGCGGACGACGCCGACGACCCCTTCGAGCCGAACCAGCGCTTCACGGCCCCGCGCAACGGCCCGGCCGACCTCACCTTCCGCCTCCGCGTGGACGACGGCTTCGACACCGGCGAGGACACCGTCGTGGTCCACGTCAACGAGAACAACGGACCCGAGTTCACCAACGGCTCGGCGCAGACCATCTCGAACGTGAAGACGGGCGGCACCGTGTCGATGGACGGCGCCGCCACCGACGCCGAGGGCGACACCCCGATCACCTACGCATGGAGCCAGGTGGATGCGAGCGGCGACCCGCTCCCGAACGAGGATCCGCTGAGGGTCACGATCGTCACCCCGACCGCCGCGAGCGCCTCGTTCCAGGCGCCCGAGGGCCCGGCGACCCTCCACTTCCAGGTGGTGGCCACCGACTCGCTCGGCGCAACCTCGATCGGCGAGGTCGCCGTCGAGGTGCTCGCCAACCAGGCGCCCCTGATCACCAACGGCAGCGCCCAGACCCTGCCCTCGCAGAACATCGGCACGCTCGTCGCGCTCGACGGGACGGCCACCGACCCCGACAACGCAGCGCCGAGCGCCGGCCACGTGCTCAGCTACCAGTGGACCCAGGTCGACGGCGGGGGCTCGCCGCTGCCCGAGGAGGACCCGCTCCACGTCGAGCTCTCCGACCCCACCTCGGCCACGCCGAGCTTCACCGCCCCGGCCACGCCCGGCACCCTCCGGTTCCAGGTGGCCGTCTCGGACACCTACGACACCACGACCGGCTCCGTGCAGATCGACATCGTCGGCAGCACGGCGCCCACCGCAGACGCCGGTCCCGACCAGACGCCGGGTCGCGGCCGCGTCGTCACGCTCGACGGCACCGGCTCGTCGGACCCCGACGACGACCCCATCACCTACTCCTGGACCCAGGTCGACGAGGAGGGTGCGGCGATCGGCGAGGAGGACCCGCTGAAGGTCGAGCTGTCGGACCCGACGGCGGCCCAGCCCACCTTCACCGCTCCCGTGATCACCGGTGACCCCCAGGCCCTGCACTTCCGCCTCGTGGTGGCCGACGTGCCCTTCGGCCTCGAGAGCGCCCCCGACACCGTCGACATCCAGCTCCTCGAGAACCAGGCGCCGGTGGCGGATCGCCGGCGGCCCAGACCAACAAGGCGGCCAACGCGACCGTGACCCTGAGCGGCGCCGGCTCGAGCGACATCGACGCCGGCGACTCGTTCACCTACGAGTGGGTCCAGGTCGACCCCAACACCGACGAGGTGCTCACCGAGGGCCCGACCCTGGTGACCCTGTCGAACCCGGGGGCCGTGGCCCCGACCTTCACCGCCCCGCACCTCGCCGCGGCGGACACCCTGAAGTTCCGCCTGGTGGTGACCGACTCGTTCGACGAGCCCAGCGCACCGGCGTACACGACGGTGGCGGTCAACGCGAACCGGGCGCCGACGGTGGGCACTCCGTCGGTGAGCCCGTCGACCCGCACGGTCGGCACCAACGTGACCCTCACCGTCCCCGCCTCGACCAACGACGCCGACGGCGACCCGGTCAGCGGCTTCACCTACCAGTGGGTGCAGACCGACTCGTCGGGCACGCCCTGCCAGCCCGGGTGCGCGGTCGCCGACGTGGTGACCACGCCGGTGGGCGCCACGCCCCGCAGCGCCACCTTCTCGGCGCCCGGCTTCACGGCGACCAGCGCGACGCTCTACTTCCGCCTGACGGTGGGCGACGGCTTCGGCGCCACCGCCCAGTCGAGCAACCTCACGGTGACGCTCACCAACTCGGCGCCGTCGGTGCAGTGGGCCATCCGCCCCCAGGGCATGGCGGCCACCAACTCGACCACCAACAGCTCGGCCGTCAACCAGATCTACTTCGGCCAGCAGGTGCAGCTCGACGCCACCGCCAACCCGGCGAACAGCGCCCAGACCACCGACCCCGACGGGACCACCGGCTTCACCTACCGGTGGCGCCACGTGACGAGCAGCGGCGGCAACACCAACTGCTCATCGAACTGCGCCTTCGGCGGGTCGACCGCGGAGTCCACGCTCGCCAACCCGACGTTCACCATGCCGTCGTCGGCGACCGTGTACATGCGCCTGACCGTGACCGACCAGTTCGGGGCGGCGGCCAGCACCATCAACTTCCGCCTCAACGGTCTCGCCAACACGGCCCCGACCGTCACGGCGACCGGCCCGGCGTTCGCCAACATCGGCGACCTGGGCGTGGAGCTCACCGGCACGGCGACCGACCCGCAGACCTCGGCCTCGCCGGCGCAGACCCTCACCTACTCGTGGCAGCAGGTGGACGGCTCGGGCGTCCCGCTCGCCGACGAGGATCCGCTGAAGGTCGACCTCCAGGGGGCCGACACCCTCACCCCGACGTTCGACACGCCGGCGGCCGCCGGGACGGTGCGGTTCCGCCTCACCGCCAGCGACGGTGCCGCGACCGTGTCGGCCACCCACGCCATGGAGATCGTGCCCGGCTCCAACGCCGGGCCCGTCGCCGACGCCGGCGACGACCAGAGCGGCGTGAAGGCCGGCGAGACCGTGACCCTCGACGGCAGCGGCACGACCGACCCGGAGGGCCACACCTTCGCCCTGCAGTGGACGCAGGTCGACGGGAGCGGCGACCCGGTGCCCGCCGGGCCCGGCCTGGTGGCCCTCTCGGGCGCCACGACCGCCCACCCGACCTTCGTCGCCCCGGCGGACGGTCCCCGCACGCTGCGCTTCGCGCTGGTCGGCACCGACCAGTACGGCCAGTCCGGCGACGCCGACATCGTCGAGGTCTCGGTGGACGCCAACGGCGCCCCGACGGCCGACGCCGGCGAGGACCAGAGCGGCGTGGAGGCGGGGGCGACCGTCGCCCTCGACGGGACCGGTTCGTCCGATCCCGAGGGCCATGCCCTGGCCTACGCCTGGACCGAGGTGGACGGCGCCGGCGATCCGGTGGCCGAGCCGACGGTGGCGCTCTCGAGCACGACCGACGCCGAGCCGACCTTCGTGGCACCGGCCAACGGCCCGCTGACCCTGCGGTTCCGCCTGGTGGTCACCGATTCGTTCGGCCTGGCCTCCGACGGCGACATCGTCGAGGTGGCCATCAAGGCCAACGGCGCCCCCGTGGCGAACGCGGGCCCGAACCAGGCGGCGGTGCCGGCCAACTCGCTGGTCACGCTCGACGGTTCCGGCTCGTCGGACCCCGACGGCCACACCTTCACCTACGAGTGGGTGCAGGTGAACGCCTCGGGCACGCCGATCCCGCCGACCGTCACGCTGTCGAGCGCGACGGCCCAGAAGCCCACCTTCACCTCGCCGGTGATCCCGACGGGCACCACGCTGCGGTTCCGCCTGATCGTCACCGACCAGTTCGGCCTGGCCAGCGCGCCGTCGACCGTGGTGGTCACCGTGGGCTTCAACCAGCGGCCGATCGCCGATGCCGGCCCCGACCGGACGCCCGGTCGGGGCAAGGTGGTCACCCTCGACGGCTCGGCCTCGTCCGATCCCGAGGGCACGCCGCTCACCTACACCTGGGTGCAGATCGGGGAGGGCGGCGCGCCCATCCTCCCGAGCGACCCCTTCGCCGTCGTCCTCTCCGACGAGACCGCGGCCTCGCCGACCTTCACCGCCCCGATCCAGGTCGGGACCCTGGAGTTCCGGCTCTTCGTGACCGACGGCAGCGGGCTCATCAGCGATCCCGACACGGTCTACGTGAACCTGCTCGAGAACCAGGCGCCGGTGGCCAACGCCGGCGGCGCCCAGACGAACAAGTTCGCCAACGCCAACGTCATCCTCACCGGGGCCGCCTCGTCGGACATCGACAGCGACCCGCTCACCTACGCCTGGCAGCAGGTGGACCCGGCGACGGACCTGCCGATCGACGACGAGGACCCGACGAAGGTCACGCTGAACAACCCGACCTCGGTCGGGCCGACCTTCACCGCCCCGCACGTCCCGGCGTCGACCACGCTGAAGTTCCAGCTGGTGGTGGCCGACGACCCCTACGGGGTGGAGAGCGCCCCGGCGTTCACCACGGTGCAGATCAACGCCAACCGGGCACCCACGCTCGCCAACCCGTCGGTCTCGCCGTCCACCCGGACCGGCGGGACGCTGACCACCATCCAGGTGGCCCAGCCCGCCAACGACGCCGACGGTGATCCGTCGAGCGCGTACTCCTACCAGTGGGTGCAGACCAACTCGTCGGGCGTCGCCTGCTCGCCGGGCTGCGCCGTGGCCGACGTGGCCATCACCAACGCCACCTCCCGGATCGCCACCTTCACGGCCCCGAACGTGGTGGCGCCGAGCTCCACGCTGTACTTCCGCCTGACCGTCGACGACGGCTTCGGCGCCACCGTGCAGTCGAACAACCTCACGGTGAGCCTCAGCAACCGCAACCCCACCACGCCGACCTTCACGTGGCGCTCGGGCCAGGACCTCTCGGTGCTGAACCCGACCAACGTGTACATCGGGGCTCCGCTCGAGGTGAACGCCACCTCCAGCGACCCCGACGGCGGCACCCTCACCTACTCGTGGGAGGGGCGTCCGTGCGGCCTCCTGAGCGACCCTTCGCCGTCGTCCTCTCCGACGAGACCGCGGCCTCGCCGGCCTTCACCGCCCCGATCCAGGTCGGGACCCTGGAGTTCCGGCTCTTCGTGACCGACGGCAGCGGGCTCATCAGCGATCCCGACACGGTCTGCGTGAACCTGCTCGAGAACCAGGCGCCGGTGGCCAGCGCCGGCGGCGCCCGACGAACAGTTCGCCAACGCCAGCGTCATCCTCACAGGGCCGCCTCGTCGGACATCGACAGCGACCCGCTCACCTACGCCTGGCAGCAGGTGGACCCGGCGACGGACCTGCCGATCGACGACGAGGACCCGACGAAGGTCGCTGCTGAACAACCCGACCTCGGTCGGGCCGACCCACCGCCCTGCACGTCCCGGCGTCCACCACGCTGAAGTTCCAGCTCGTGGTGGCCGACGACCCCTACGAGGCCGAGCGCCCGGCGTTCACCACGGTGCAGATCAACGCCAACCGCGCCCACGCTCGCCAACCCGTCGGTCTCGCCGTCCACCCGACCGGTGGAACGCTGACCACCATCCAGGTGGCCCAGCCCGCCAACGACGCCGACGGCGATCCGTCGAGCGGTACTCCTACCAGTGGGTGCAGACCAACTCGTCGGGCGTCGCCTGCCGCCGGCTGCGCCGTGCGACGTGGCCATCACCAACGCCACCTCCCGGATCGCCACCTTCACGGCCCCGAACGTGGTGCGCCGAGCTCCACGCTGTACTTCCGCCTGACCGTCGACGACGGCTTCAGCCACCGTGCAGTGAACAACCTCACGGTGAGCCTCAACAACCGCAACCGCCGACCTTCACGTGGCGCTCGGGCCAGGACCTCTCGGTCTGAACCCGACCAACGTGTACATCGGGGCTCCGCTCGAGGTGAACGCCACCTCCGCGACCCCGACGGCGGCACCTCACCTACTCGTGGAGGGGCGTCCGTGCGGCGGCCTCGGCGAGTCGCTGGGCTGCCTCCTGGCCGGCAACAACGACAGCGGCTACCCCGGCGGCTCCTGCCGGGGCTGCCCATCCCCAACGACGCCACGGTGCCCGGTCGGGCGACGTTCCAGGTGCCGCCTTCGGCGCCTCGAACCAGAACCCGACCCGCTGCGGCCTCCGGGTCACGGTCACCGACTCGGCGGGCGGCTCGGTCACGACGAACATGACCCTGCTCACCATCAAGGCCAACGTCGGGCCCCCGGTGCCGGTGATCGCCAGCCTGCCGGCCAAGGTCCAGGCCTCGGCGCCGGCCGGTGACAGCGTGCTCGTCCTGAACGGCTCGGGCACCACCGATCCCGACACCAACCCGACCCAGCCGCTGGCGTACCAGTGGGAGCAGATCGACCCGTCCACGGGTGAGCCGATCGCGGACGGGTCGCCGGCGCAGGGCACCTTCGGCACGCCGACCTCGGTCAACACCACCTGGACGGCACCCTCGACCGCCCCGCACTCGGTGCAGTTCCGCCTGACGGTCACCGACGGCATCTCGCTGCCGGTGAGCCAGACGTCGCCGGCGGTGAAGGTGACGACGAAGCGGGCGGGCGCCGACGCCGGCCCGGACCAGCTGGTGAACCCGGAGCAGGAGGTGCACCTCGACGGTGCGGGCTCCTACGACGAGGGCGGGCGCCCGCTCACCTACTCGTGGCGCCAGACCTCCGGCCCGGTGGTCGAGCTGGCCAACCGGTTCGGCACCAGTCCCTCGTTCACGACGCCGTACCTGGCGTCGGGCGACACGGCCCAGTCGTTCACCTTCGAGCTGACGACCCGCAACGGGCTGGCCGCCAGCTACGACACCGTGACCGTCGTCAACCAGCCCTACGACCTGGCGGTGGCCGACGCCGGCGACGACCAGACCGTCGACACCGGCACCGAGGTCCAGCTCGACGGCAGCGGCTCGCTGTCGCCGTCGGGCACGGACCTCACCTACGAGTGGTCGCAGGTCTCGGGCCCGTCGGTGTCGCTGTCGGATGCGACCTCGGCCTCGCCGACCTTCACCGCCCCGC
This sequence comes from Acidimicrobiales bacterium, assembly GCA_041394165.1. Lineage (GTDB taxonomy): Bacteria > Actinomycetota > Acidimicrobiia > Acidimicrobiales > Iamiaceae > Aquihabitans. The sequence continues at coordinate 166,608 of JAWKIT010000003.1, read as the reverse complement.
CGGTGAGCCAGGCCCAGGGCCCCCAGGACGTCGTGCTCGAGCTGGTGGTCACCGACGACTACGGCACGAGCGTCGCCGACTCGGTGACCATCACGGTGGACCCGGTGCTCGAGGTGCCCTACGCGCCGACCGGCGTGGTGGCCACCCCCGGCAACGGGACGGCCACGGTGACCTTCACGCCCGGGATCGACGGCGGTTCGCCGGTCCTGGTCTTCGTGGTCACCTGCACCTCGCCGACGGGCGTCACCCGGTCGACCTTCGCCGGGCCCGGCGGGGGGACGGTCAACGGCCTCACCAACGGGGCGCTCTACACCTGCGTGGCCTACGGCGTGAACGCCATCGGCGCCGGGGCCGTCTCGGCGCCCTCGGCGGCGGTGCGCCCGGCGGCCCCACCCTCGGCCCCGACCGGCGTGTCGGCGGTGCCGGCGGGCAACGGGGCCGTGCAGGTGGCCTTCACGCCCGGGTCGAACGGCGGCGAGCCGTTCACGATCTACGGCGTGGCCTGCTCCTCGAGCAACGGCGGCGTGGCCAAGGGCGGGTTCTACGGCCCCGGCCTCGCCACCCTCGGCGGGCTCACCAACGGCAAGACCTACACCTGCACGGTGACGGCGGCCCACGCCCTCGGCGTGTCGCCCACCTCGGCGCCCTCGGCCCCGCTGGTGGTCGGCGTGCCGCTGGCGCCCGCCACGGTGTCGGCCACCCCCGGCGACGGCAGCGCCACGGTGACGTGGGCGGCCGCCGCCAACAGCGGGTCCGCGGTCACCAGCTACACGGTGACCCCGTACCTCAACGGCGTGGCCCAGCCGCCGGTCGTGGTGGCCGGCACGGTCACCTCGGTGACGGTGGCGAGCCTGGCGAACAGCGCCAGCTACTCCTTCGACGTGCAGGCCACCAACAGCCGGGGCCCCGGGCCGGTGTCGGCTCGCTCGAGCTCGGTGACGGTCGGCACGCCGAACGTCCCGACCGGCACCGCGGTGGTGCCGGGCAACAGCGCCGCCACCCTCTCGTGGACGGCGCCGGGGGCGAACGGCTCGCCGATCACCGGCTACCTGATCACGCCCTACATCGGGGCCACGGCCCAGGCGCCGCGGCTGATCGCCGGGAACGTGACGTCCACCACCCTCACCGGGCTGACGAACAACACCTACACGTTCGACATCGCAGCGGTGAACGCCCGGGGCACGGGCCTGACGGTGCGGACCGCACCGCAGAAGCTCGGGGTGCCGACCGCGCCCTCGCTGGTGACGGCGGTGGCCGGCCCCGGCTCGGCCACCGTGGTGTGGACGGCGGCGGGCGCCAACAACTCGGCCATCACCAGCTACACGGTGGTGCCCTACCTCGCCGGGGTGGCCCAGGCGCCGGTGGTGGTCGGCACCTCGCCGCTGTCGACGACGATCACCGGGCTCACCCCCGGGGGCGTCTACACGTTCCGGGTCTTCGCCACCAACAGCCGGGGCGCCGGCCAGGTGTCGGCGCCCTCCAACTCGGTCACGCCCAGCTGAGGTCGGCGCGCTGCGGCCGCCCGTCCCCCCGACGGCGACGACCGCGGCGCTCCCGGCCGGGCCGCCCCCCTCCCCGTCGAGGTGGGCGGCCCTCGCCGCGCCCGGGGTCGGTGGTCGGTGGTCGGTGGTCGGTGGTCGGTGGTCGGCGTCGGGCCGCGGGCGTGGCACACTCGGACCTCCCGTGGCCGCGCTCGTCTCCCCTCCGAACCCGTGACCCGCTCGATCCGGCTCCGCCCGTGGCAGAAGGCCGCGTTCGAGAAGTACGTGGCGTCGGGCCAGGACGACTTCCTGACCGTGGCCACGCCCGGCGCCGGCAAGACGACCTTCGCCCTCACGGTGGCCCGCCACGTGCTGTCGGAGCGGCCCCGCTCGCGGCTGATCGTCGTGGCGCCGACCGCCCACCTCAAGGTGCAGTGGGCCGAGGCGGCCGCCCGCTTCGCCCTGCACCTCGACCCGTCCTGGGCCGCCGCCGACGGGGCGCTGCCCTCGGACATGCACGGGATCGTGACCACCTACCAGCAGGTGGCGACGTCGGCCGAGGTGCTGCGCCAGGTGGCCGCCGACTCGGTGGTGATCTTCGACGAGGTGCACCACGCGGCCGACGACCGGGCGTGGGGCGACTCGATCCGCCACGCCTTCTCGACCTCGGTGCGCCGCCTCGCCATCTCGGGCACGCCGTTCCGCTCCGACACGTCGGCCATCCCGTTCGTGCGCTACGTGCTCGACGAGGCCGCGCCCGACTACGAGTACGGCTACGGCGACGCCCTGGGCGACGGCCGGGTCGTGCGGCCGGTGTACTTCCCCCGCACGGGTGGGGCGATGGAGTGGTCGGCGCCCGACGGATCGCTGCAGTCGGCCACGTTCGACGACGCCCTCGACCAGGCTCGCTCGTCGCAGCGGCTGCGCACCGCGCTGTCGCTCGAGGGCGAGTGGCTGCCGGCGGTGCTGCGCGAGGCGGTGGGGCGGCTCGAGTCGATCCGCGAGGCCCACGCCGATGCGGGGGGCCTGGTGATCGCCATCGACCAGGACCACGCCCGGGGGATCGCGTCGATGCTGCGGGAGCGCTTCGGTCAGCAGGCCACGGTGGTGACCTCCGACGACCCCGATGCCTCGGCCCGCATCGCCCGGTTCGCGGCCGGCAGCGATCCGTGGCTGGTGGCGGTGCGGATGGTGTCGGAGGGCGTCGACATCCCCCGGCTGCGGGTGGGCGTGTACGCCACCACCACCACGACGGAGCTGTTCTTCCGCCAGGCGGTGGGCCGCTTCGTGCGGTGGACGCCCGGGGTGAAGGACCAGAAGGCGTACCTGTTCATCCCCGACGACCCGAAGCTGCGGGCCCGGGCCTTCCAGATCGCCGACCAGCGCCGCCACTCGCTGCGCAAGCGGGAGCAGGAGCGCGCCGAGCGCGACCCGGCCGCCCTCGACGCCGGTGCCGACGACGAGCAGCTCTCGCTGTTCGCCGCGCTCTCGGCGGTGGCCACCGACCACCAGGTGCACGCCACCTTCGACGGCGATGTGCTCGACGACGACCTCGACCCGTCGCTCGACGACGACCCGGAACTGGTGCTGACGCTCGCGCCGCCCCCGCCGCTGTCGGGCGGGGGCCGGGCGTCGCTCGACGAGCTCGGCATCGAGATCGGCGGGGCGGCGGCGCGGACGCGTCGGGAGGAGAAGCGGCGCCTGCGCGAGCAGAACGCCGAGATCGTCCAGACGCTGGTGCGCCGCACCGGCCAGAGCCACGCCCAGATCAACAGCGAGCTGAACCGCCTGTCGGGGGTGGGTCGCATCACGGAGGCGACCGTGGCGCAGCTGCGCCGCCGCCTGGAGGTGGGCGAGCAGCTGGCTCGCCGGGTGTAGGCGTCGACCGGCGGCGCTGGCCCGTCAGCCGGCGGCGAGGCCGATGCGGCGCCCGGGCGCGCTCGGGGCGAGCTCGATGACCTGGGCGTCGGGGCAGGCGGCGCGGAGCTGGGCGACCGTGCGGTCGTGGCCGGTGAAGACCAGGACCTGGTGGTCGGCGGCGACGGCGGCGACCACCTCGGCGAGGCGCGGGTGGCGTCCGTCGTCGGCGTGGGCCGCCACGTCGTCGAGCAGGAGCGGCAGGGCGGTGGTGCGGGCGTAGGACTCGGCGAGGGCGAAGCGCAGGCACAGGTAGAGCTGCTGGGTGGCGCCCTTGCTGAGCTGGTGGGCATGGACCTCCCGCTCCGCGTGGTCGATGGCGACGACCTCCCGGTCGCGCACCTCGAGGCGGGGGTAGCGGCCGTCGGTGACCCGGGCGAAGTGGGCGGCGGCGCGCTTGATGACGTCGGGCTGGCGCTCGCGCTGGTAGCGGGCCAGCGTCGCCTCGACGACCCGGTGGGCCGTGACGACGGTGGCCCAGCGGGCCACGGCGTCGGCCAGCTGCGCCTCGAGGTCGGCGACGCGGAGGTCCGCGGTGGCCACGTCGGCGGATCGCTCGAGGTCGATGCGCTCACGGGTGAGGTGGGCGAGCTCGGTGGTGAGGTCGTCGGCGCGCTCGTCGATCGCCCGCAGCGACCGGTCGAAGTCGTCGAGCTCGCTGCCAGCGGACCGGGTCGGCCCGGGTGAGCAGCGCGCTTGGCGGCAATCCTGGCGGTCCTGGTCGGGGCCGACAAAGACACCGCAGGTCGCGGTCGGCTTGGGCGATGGTGCGCCACAGCGCCTCGGCCGCTCGGCCCGCTCGATGCGGCGCTGGGCCTCGTCGAGGGTGGTGGCCCCGAGCTGGGCGAGCAGGGCGTCGAGCTCGGGCTGGGCCTGCTCGGCGCGCGCCGGCGCCGCTCGTACTGGTCGGTGGCCAGCCGCACGGCCACCTCCTGGGTGCTCTGGGCTCGCTGCGCCGCCTCGGCCTGGCGGCTTGCACTCGTCGAGCTCGGCGACGACGGCGAGCGGCTGGCGCTCGGGATCGGCCGTGGTCGAAGCCCGCTGGTGTGCACGAGCTGAGCGACGGCCCCGGCGTAGGCCGCCCAGGCCTCGGTGGCGGCGGCGAGGGCACGTCGCGCTCGGAGCGCACGGTGCGCAGCTGCGCCTGGGCCCGACCGATGGCCTCGAGCAGCTCGGCGGCACCGGTGGCGTCGAGGGCCGGCCGGGAGGCCGTGGGCGGCGAGCCAGCTCGTCCAGGCGGTGGCCTCGTGGGCGGCGAGGTCGGCTCGCCTCGGCCCTCCTCGGTGGCCTGGGCCTCGGGCCGGGCGCGGCGGGCCTCGGGGCGGCACGCCGCTCGGCGGCGCTCGCTCGGTCTCGCTCGAGCTGCGTGGCCTCGGCGGCGATCTGCTCGGCTCGCGCGGAGGTTGGTGGCCTCGGCGAAGGTGCGGGTCGAGCGTCGAGGCCGAGCGCGGCCAGCAGCGGTGCGATCGCCCGGTCGAGCTGGGCCAGCTCGTGGCGGAGATCGTCGACCGCGGCGCCGCCCGGCCGGTCGACGATCGCGGCCCGAGCGGCAGCGTCGGCGCGGCGCAGGGTGGTGGCGACCACGGCGAGCAGGAGCCCGAGGGCGGCGACCGCGCCTCCGGCGAGCGCCGAGCCGGTGGCGGCCAGGCCCGCACCGCCGAGCACGGCGGCCACCGCGGCGGCGACCAGCGCCGGCGCGAGCGGGGCGGGCAGGGTGGAGGGCGCGACGGCTGGAGCCACCGGCGCCTCGGCGAGCGCGAGGCGGTGGGCCAGGACGTCGCGCTGGGGGAGCAGGGCGGCGAGGGCGGTGGCCTGCTCGACCGCGGTGCGAGCCCGCTCGACGGGGTGCGCCTGGCGCGCCGCGAGCGCATCCTCGAGGACGTCCTGCTCGGCGAGCTCGTCGTCGAGCGTGGCGCGCGCTCGGCGGTGGGCGTCGCGCCCGGCGGCGATCCGCTGCTCGGCCTGGGCCACCGCGGCGGCGGCGCGCCGCAGGTCGCTGGCATCGGTGGGATCGACCGGATGCGCGTCGAGCCAGGCCTCGGTGGCCTCGGGCCCGATCGCGGCGAGGGTCGCCTCGAGCTCGGCGCCGTGGCCGGCGAGCTCGGCGCGGAGCTGGGCGATGGCGGCCTCGCGCGCCTCCTCGACCGCCAGCGCTGCGGCCAGCTCGCCGATGGCGCCTCGATGGGCGAGGGCCGGGCCGGGCGCCGCCAGCCCTTCGGCGGTGGCCTGCTCGGCGGCGAGGGCCTCGGCGGCTGCGTCGGCCTCGGCGAGCAGGTCGTCGCGGCGCTCGAGGCGCTGCGCCAGGGCGGCCCCGGCACCGGGCGCGACCGGCTCCACCACCCCGAGCTGGTCGAGCTCGCCGCGAGCCTCGGCAGCGCTGGCCCAGGTGGGCCACTGGTTCGAGACCACGAAGAGGAGGCTGCGGCGGTCCTGCAGCTCCGACCGGGCGCCGTGGGCGCGGTCGCGGTCGGCCTCCACCCCGGCGATCCGGTGCAGCAGGCCCGGGAGGCCGGCGGCCTGGCGCCGAGCCTCGGCCGCGGCCGACCGAGCGGCGGCGAGCTCCTCGCGCAGGCGGCGCAGGCGGTACTTGTCGGCGCTGCGCCCGCCGGGCTTCCACAGCTCGTCGCGCTCGGCGCCGAGCTGGGCCAGCGCGGCCTGGGCGCTGCGTCCGGCGCCGAGCACGCCGGCGGAGAAGACCCGGTCGCGCACCTGGTCGTCGGTGAGCGCCTTCAGCTCGTCGAGCTCGTCGGTGTGCACGGCGAACAGGGCGAGGTACAGCTCCTTGGTGGCGCCGCCCAGGAGCCGGCGCAGCTCGGCCTCGGCATCGTCGACCGGGCCGTCGGGCCCGGTGATGCGCAGCGACGAGCGCCGGCTGCCCCGGTGGATGGTGAACGGGGTGCCCTCCTCGTCGGTGACGAGGAGCCGTCCGCCGTAGGTGCCACCCCGGAGCGGGGCGTGGTGGTCGGCTCGGTTCGATGGGGTGAAGCCGAACAGCATCCCGACCAGGAAGTCCTGCAGGGTGCTCTTGCCGGCCTCGTTGGGACCGGTGACGAGGGTGAGGCCGTCGGGGAGCGCGGTGGCGCCCAGGTCGTGGTGGACCCCGTAGCCGTCGATGTGCCAGCCGTCGATCTTCATGCGTCCGCTCCGCTGATGGCTTCGAGGGCGGCGGCCTGCGCCGCCACCCAGATCTGGTCGCGCTCGCCGTCGGGCAGCAGGTCGTCGAGCTCGCGGCGCAGCTCGGCGGGCAGGTCGTCGATCCACCCGGTGCGCAGCGCGCCGTCGGCCTGCTCGCAGGTGCGCAGGAGATCGGCGGTGAAGTCGTCGCGCTGGCGCAGGTCGACCACCGCCGCCTCCGCCTTGGTCTGCCAGGCGATCGACTGCCACCAGACGAACGGCGAGCGCTGGGCGCCGCCGGCGCAGCTCGTCGTGCACCTCGGCGCGGCGAGCCGGGGCCAGGAGCTGCTCGTGGAGGGTGCCGGGGCCCGTGAGCGTCGCCCGCACGACCAGCGAGCGCCCGTCATGGGCCTCGGGGCTGGCCAGCGCCTCGAGCTGATCGAGCAGCGAGCCGACCTCGGCGTAGGGGGCGATGGGCACGTCGACGTCGACGAAGCGCACGCGATCGAGGGCGACGAACTCGGGCTCGCCGGCCACGCCGTCGGTGACCGACACCACGACCGCGCCCTTGGGGCCGCGCTCGGTGGGCTTGGTGCTGCGGCCCTGGAGGTTGCCCGGGTAGACGACCCACGGCTCGCCCTCGCCGAGCACCCGCCGGCCGTGGACGTGGCCGAGGGCCCAGTACTGGTAGCCGGGCCGGCGGAGGTCGTCGAGCGTGCACGGGCTGTAGTCGGCGTGGCCGGTGCTGGCCCCGCCGACGTTGGCGTGCAGCAGCCCGATGTGGAAGCCGCCGCCGCTGGCGCCCGGGTACCGCCGGGCGAGGTTGTCGCTCGTGGCGGCCACGGCGTAGCTGGTGCCGTGCACGGTCACCGCCTCGACGCCGGCCACGAACCGCTCGCTGGCGACCGTGTGGGCGGGGAAGGTGGTGACGAGCTCGGGGAACGAGCGCACCGCCGTCCACCCCTCGGCCACCGGATCGTGGTTGCCGTGCACGAGCAGCGTGCGGATGCCCTCGTCGGCCAGGCGGGTGACGCCGTCGAGGAACGCCCGCTGGGCCCGCAGGCCGCGCTCGGCACCGTCGTACACGTCGCCGGCGAGCAGCACGAACGCCACCTGGCGACGGCTCGCCTCCTCGACCAGCGCGCCCCATGCCTGCAGCGACGCCTCGCGCAGGGCCTCGCCGACCGCGGAGGGGTACCCGCCCACGTTCGTGAAGGGCGTGTCGAGGTGGAGGTCGGCGGCGTGGAGGAAGGAGAAGGGCATGGGGTCGGCTCCTGAGGGGACGCTCCGACGGTACCCAGGGGGTCTGACAGCGAGGGGTGATGCCAGCCCACCAGGGACGACGCGGCACCCGCGCTGACCTGGGGGTTCGATCGATCCGAGAATTCTCCCGGACGGCCGTTCAGGCCTGCTCGACCTCGGCGCCGGCGGCCACCAGCGCCTCCACCTCGGCGACGGCGGCGTCGACGTCGGCCAGGTCGAGCTCGACCGGCCCGGCGGGGGTGAGGAAGGCGAAGCAGACCCGGGCGATCGGGGTGCCGGTGGTCTGGCGGACGGCGAGGGCGTAGGCACCCCCCTGGAGGCGGTAGCCGGCCACCCGACGGGCGAGCTCGGCCGGATCGTCGGTGGCCGCCGTCTTGTAGTCGACGATCACCATGCCGTCGTCGGTGCGGTAGAGCAGGTCGATGTAGCCCTCGAGGAGGCGACCGCCGGGCGTGGGCGTGCACGCGTACACCTCGCGCCAGTGCGGCCCGGCGGTGGCGGCCGCCACGAGGGGCGTGGCGAGCGCCATGCGCACCAGCGCCTCCACCTCGGCGAACCGATCGGGGATCGCCTCGGCCTCGCACTGCGCCGCCACCGCGCCGGCGAGCCCCGTGGGCTCGGCCAGGTCGATCGTCTGGAGCGTGCCGTGCACGGCCCGGCCGACCGCGGTGCCGTACCGGCCCTTGAGCCACGGCGGCAGGTCCAGGTCGCGCGGCCGCTTCTGCACGCCGGCGCCGGGCGGTTCGGGCTCGGAGGACGGCTCGGGGTCGGCCGCGGGCTCGTCGGCGGCGACGTCGGGCGTGCCCTCGGCGGTGAGCGCGGTGGCGGCGACCGTCGTGGGGCGCGCCGCGGCGGCGAGGGCGGCGTCGAGCTCGGCGCGCCACGCGGCGAACGGCGGCGGCGCGCTCGGCGGATCGGCTCGGACGACCGCCGCCGGTTCGACGTCGAGGTCGACGGCGTCGGGCAGGTCGTCGAGGCCGGCGCCGCAACCGTCGACGAGCAGCTCGGCGTTGGTGCGCTTGGCCGGGTCGGGAGCGCGCGACCGGACCTTGCGCTGCAGCGAGAGCACGAGGTGGTCCTGCGCTCGGGTGCAGGCGACGTAGAGGAGCCGGACCCGCTCGTCGAACGCCATCTGCTCGTCGATCGGCTTCCAGTCCTCGAACTCGTCGGTGGTCACGGCCTTGCCGAACCGGTAGCCGACGCCCCCGCCCGAGGGGAACACGACCTGGGCGGGCGACGGCCAGGCCTGCGGCGCGGTCGACATGCCCGAGAGGATCGTGATGGGGAACTCCAGGCCCTTGGCGGCGTGGATGGTCATGATCCGCACGGCGTCGTCGTCGGACTCGGGCAGCACGGCCTCGGCGACCCGGCTCCCCTCGCTGCTCTGGCGCCCGACCCACTGGAGGTACTCGCGCAGGTTGCCGTCCGTGGCCTCGCCCCACTCGCGGGCCTGATCGATCACGAACCGGAGCCGACGCCACACGTCGCGCGTCCGGCCCTCGGCGAAGCCGAGCTCGAAGAGGCGACGATCCCGTGCGATGCGGTCGAGCAGCTCGGCCGGCGATGCCCAGTGCCGGGAGCGGTGGAGCTTGGCGAGGTAGCGCAGGCCCTCGAGCACGGGGCCCGGCTCGACCGTGTCGGGCTGGTGGGCGAGGTGGTGGAACGAGCCCCGCTGGAGGACCTTGTGGCGGAACAGGTCGTCGTCGCCGCAGGCGAACAGCGGCGAGCGCAGCGCCGACACGACGGCGAGCTGGTCGGTGGGGTCGTCGACCGCCCGAGCGCACATCAGCAGGTCCCGAACGGCTCGGGAGACGTAGACGAGGCTGCTCGACTCGGCTCGGTAGGGGATGCCGGCCGCGTCCAGCGCGTCCTCGAGGAAGGGGAGCGAGGTGCGGGCGGGGACCAGGACCGTGATGTCGCCGAGGCGGGCGTCGCGCCAGCGCGCCGCGCCCGTCGCCGGGTCTCGCCCGTCGCCGACGCTCCAGCCCTCGCCGTGGATGCGAGCGATCGTGGCCGCCACCTGCACGGCTTCCGCGCTGCGCAGCTCCGCGGCGCTGCCGTCGGCCACGACCTCGCGCCCCAGGACCGACACGGCCGGGCCGACCGGCGGGGCGGGGCGCACGGCGTGGAGCGGTTCGTAGGTGGGTTGGGAGGCGACCGGCAGCTCCACCGCCGCCCCCTCGCCCATGAGGGTGGCGAACGCGTGGTTGACCCAGCCGATGATCGGGTCGCCGGTGCGGAAGTTGGTGGTGAGCGACACGAGCCCGCCGCCCGCCGTAGCGCGCCTTGGCCTGGAGGAACAGCGAGATGTCGGCCCGTCGGAAGCGGTAGATCGACTGCTTCGGGTCGCCCACGACGAACAGGTGCCCGGGGCGGACCTCGACGTCGTGCCACGGCAGCTCGCCGGCGGCGGGGACTCGGGCTCGGCGGCGGCGATGCGCACGGCGATCTCGATCTGGATCGGATCGGTGTCCTGGAACTCGTCGAGCAGCAGCCGCTGGTAGCGGCGGTGGAGCCGGGCGCGCACCGACGGGTGGTGGCGCACGAGCTGGCGGGCGAGGACGAGCAGGTCGTGGAAGGCGAGCTGGCCGGCCTCCCGCCGGGCCTCGGCGGTCTCGAGCGTGAAGGTGCGCAGCGCGGTGGCGAGGTGCTTGGCGCACGCCTGGGCCACCTCGTCGCGGAGCAGGTCGAGCCCGGCGCCGACGGCCTCGACCTCGGCGCGCACGTCGTCGACCGGGCACGTCCAGTTGCCCTTGTTGCCCGTGCGCTTCACCTTGAAGCTGGGCCGGGTGAGCGCCCTGAGGCCCACGAGCTCCTCCATCAGGTCGATCTCGTCGGTGAGGTCGCGCAGCCCGGCGGCGTAGGCGCCGAGCTCGGCGAGGCGGACGGCCATGGTGTCGTCGTCCTTGGTGCACATCGACACCCGTTCGCGGACGAGGTCGATGGCCTCGAGCACCTGCGGCAGGCGGGCGTGCAGCGACGGCGGCTCGGGTGCGTCGGCCCGCACCCGCTCCTCGACGAGGTCCCAGTTGCGGTCGAACTCGACGGCCAGCGCCCGCAGGGCCGTGGGCTTCACGCCGGTGGCGAACAGGAGGAGGAGGGTGCGCTGCAGATCGGGATCGTCGAGGAGGCGGTCGAGGTGCGCCGACCACCGCTGCTCGAACCGCACGTCGGAGGTGACCTCGTCGAGGATGTCGACGCGAGGCGGGAGCTGCACCTCGATCGGGTTCTCGGCGAGGATCCGCTGGGCGAAGGCGTGGAGGGTGCCGATGGCGGCGCCGTCGAGCTGGTCGATGGCCACGTCGCAGCGGGCGGCGACGAGCGCGTCGCCCGACCGCCGGGCGTCCTCGGCCGTCTCCTCGAGCTCCTTGCGGATGCGGTCGCGCAGCTCGGCGCCGCCTTCTCGGTGAAGGTGATCGCCGCGACCGATCGGAGCTCGACGGCGCCGGTGGTGACGAGCTCGCGCACCCGGCCCACGAGGGCGGTGGACTTGCCCGAGCCGGCGCCCGCCTCGACGAAGAGCGTGCGGTCGAGGGCGGTGCGCACCACGTCGCGCTGATCCTGGTCGGGCGGCGCGGGCGGGGGGCCGGGGCCGAGGGCCCGGGCGTCGGCGCCTCGTCGAGGAAGTCGAAGAGGGTCATGACGCGCCCGCCAGGGGCAGCTCGGGCGCGACCTCGGGGGCGGTGACGAGGGCGAGGTAGCGCGCCATGGCCGGGTCGCCCAGCTTCCGCTCGAACTGGCGACGGACCTCGGTGGTGCCCAGGTTGTCGGGGTCGCACGCCGGGCAGTCGGGGAACGGCGAGGTCGTGTGGGGGATCGGGTGCGGGGCGAACAGCCCGCCCTCGATGCCCTCGACGATCGTGCCCATCGCTTCCGACACCTGCAGGAGGACCTCGTCGCTGATGTCGTAGCCGAGCTTCTCGAAGCGCCCCTTCGCCGAGGTGAACCAGTACTCGGCGCGGACGGGGGCGTCGGGCGCCTCGGCGGCCTGGCGGGCGGCGAGCCCGTACACCGCGAGCTGGAGGCGGCGGCCACCCTGGTGGGGGTCGTCCGGGCTGAGGCCCTTGTAGGGCGTCGTCGACCCGGTCTTGTAGTCGAGGACGTGGAGGCGGCCCTCGGCGTCGCGGTCGACCCGGTCGGCCTTGCCCCGCAGCGGGACCGCTCGTCCGTCGGGCAGGGGGAAGGCGAGCGGTGCCGCCGCTCCGCTGCCGAAGGGCAGCTCGGTGGCGAGCGGCGTGGCGCCCGTGGCGGCGCGGTGCGCGTGGTCCTCGTCGAGGAAGCGGTGGAGGTCGGCCAGGATCTTGGCCCGGTCGCTGCCAGAACAGGTGCCGTCCGGTGAGCCCTCGGCCTCGTACTCGTCGCACCGCGCCGTGGCCAGGTCGTGCAGCCGGTCGTGGTCGTCGTCGCTCCAGCGCTGGCCGGGCGGCGGCACGCGGCCCGCACCGATGGCCTGCTCGAGGAAGGCCTCGAGCACCTGGTGCACCAGGTTGCCCTTGTCGATCGGGCTGATCTGGAGGAGGTCCTCCGGCGCCTCGACGGGCTCGACGCGCAGCAGGTGGCGCACGAGGTAGCCGTGCGGGCACTTCGCCCACGACTCCAGGCTGGTGGCCGAGGCCCCGTGCTCGACGGGCGAGGGGATGGGCAGCCCGGCGAGGTTGCCGTCGAAGCGGGTGAGCTGGGGCGACCAGCGGGCCGCCACCGTCTCGGCTCCGGCGGCGAGCACGGCGTCGACCTCGGCGGCCACGGCGGCGAGCTGCGGGCGGCGCACGTCCTGCGCGAGCAGGGTGCGGAGCCGGTGCTCCTGGGCGGTGGCGGGGTGGCGGGCGGTGCGGATGGCGTCGTCGAACGAGGCGAGGTGGGTGAGCCACGGCGCCCGACCCGCGAGGAGCTGGTCGCTCCACCAGGTCTCGCCGGCGAGCGCGGAGGCGATGTCGAGCGCCCACCGCGACGGCACCCGCTCCCGGCTGCGGCGCAGGTCGCCCTTGGGGATGCACAGCACCTGGCGGCGGGCACCGCCGAGCACGGCCAGGAGCTGGTGGTGGAGCCGGTCGACGTGCCCGGCGCGCAGCGGCAGCTCGCCGCCCACCACGTCGCGGTCCTCGTCGGGCAGCAGCGAGTCGTCGCGCAGGGCCGACGGGAAGGTGCCCTCCGCCATCCCGACCACCACGACGAGGTCGAGGTCGACGCCGACGCCCATCGAGATCGGCCCGACGAGCACGCCTTCGCCGAAGCGCCCCACGCGGCCGAGGTCGCCCTCGAGCTCGACGGTGAGCGCCCGGGTGAACACGTCGAGGGCGACCGGGCCCTCCAGGTCGTCGAGCACGGCGAGGCGATCGAGGGCGAGCTCGATGCGGTCGGTGGCCCGCCGCTCCGCCTCGGGCCAGCCGGTGCGTCGAGAGGGGGCGCCCACCACGTCGGCCAGCAGGCGCTTCGCCCAGCGGACGCGCGCGCCCCACGGGGCGGGCGCCTCGGCGTCGGCCAGCCGTTCGGCGAGGCCGAGCACGAAGGCGCGCAGCTCTCGCGCTCGGGCGGCCTCCTCGCGGCAGCGCACGATGCGCCAGTCGACCTGCTCGTCCTCCTGGCCCTCGGCCTCGAGGGCGTCGGCCTGCTGGGTGCGTCGGTCCGCGTGGTGCGCGAGGCGATCGTCCCAGTCGCCGAGGCCGGCCACCACGCCGGCCTCGCGCGACGCCCGCTCCCACGCCGTGGTGGGCGCCCACCGGCCCTGGTGGAGGACCGGCGCCCCCGAGAGCCAGGCGAACACGTCCTGGCGGCGGAAGCCGGTGCCGGGCAGGGCGAGCAGGCCGAGGAGCGTGCGGCCGGCCAGGCGCCCGGCGAGCGGGACGGTGGCGGTGCCGTTGGTGGCGATGTCGGCGGCCTGGAGGTGGTGCTGGAGGAGCCGGGCGTAGGGCTCGGGCGAGGCGTGGAGCACGGCGATCCGGTCGAGCGAGGTGCCGGCGCGGACGGCATCGACGATCGTGCGAACCGCGGCGCGCACCTCGTCGTCGGCATCGGACGCGGTGACGATGCCCGTGGCATCGGGAGACACCACCCCGTCGAGCGGCTCGCCCGCAGGCGTCGGGCCGAGGTCGAGCCCGAGCAGCCCGACCGATCGGGCGACCTCGGCGTCGGCCTTGGGCGATCCGGTGGCGCCGGCCAGGACGCACAGGCCGGCCGACGCTCCGATCGCCCGGAGGAGCTCGGCGCCGTGGCGCGACAGCCGCTGGGGCAGGTGGACCACGACCGCGCCGAGGTCGGCCGGGACGGGCCCCGCCGTGACGGCCGCGGTCGCCGCCACCATGAGGTCGTCCTCGTCGTACCAGCCGTCGGCCAGCAGGGTGCGGGCGGCGCGGTGGACCCGCACGACCTCGGCGGCGCGATCGCTGGCCCGGGCCAGGACCTGCAGGGCGGGCTCGCTGAGGTCGCGCAGCTCGCGGTGCGCCGCCACGAGCGCCGCCTCGGTGGCGGCGTGCTCGGCGACCGGGCCGAACGCCCCGGGCTCGGCGGCGAGGGCGCCGCGGACGGCGGCGCCCAGCACCGGCACCGACACGGGTCGACGCCCCTCGGCGGCCAGCGCGGCGGCGCCCAGCAGCTCGGCGAGGCGGTAGGGCGTGACGAAGGTGACGCCGATCAGCCCGGGCCCGGCGCCGCACACCGACCCCACCGCGCCCGACGCCAGCAGCCGCCGCGTGGACACGCCCACCTGGTTCGAGTCGACCACCACCGTGACGGGCGCGAGCGGCTCACCGGCCTTCAGGCGGGCGATCTCGGCGCGCAGCGCGTCCGCCGCCTCGGTGCCGTACCGCACCCACCGTCCGCTCGCCGTGGCCATGGTCGGGACCCTAGCGAGGGGGTCTGACAGCGAGCTCCCGGTGCTCGGCGGCGAGCTCGAGGGCGAGGCGGGCGGCCGCGCCCGGCTCGCTCGACGGGAACCCCTCGGCCTGGTGCCAGCCGCCGCGGTGCAGGGCGAGGTGGCGCTGGACGTGGCGGTGGGGGCCGTCGGGGTGCACGCGGGTGGCGACCGCGAGCGCGCCGGGGCCGTCGCCCACCACGAGGTCGACCACCCACGTGCCGACCCGGTACCCGAGCTGCACCTCGAGCCCCTGGTCGGCCACGAGCGAGCCCAGCTGGGCGGTCCAGTCGTCGGCGGGGCCGAGGTCGGGGAGCGGCTGCGGCGGGCGCTCGGCCCAGCGCAGGTAGTCGGCGAGCAGCCCGGCCGGCACGTCCTCCACCGAGGCGAGCACGACCATCCGCTTGCGGGCCCGGGTCACGAGCACGTTGAACAGGTTCGGGTCCTCGAGGAACCGTCGGCCGCGGCCACCGTCGCCGCTGATCCCGAACGAGGCGACGATCGCGTCGCACTCCGAGCCCTGGAACCCGTGCACGGTGGCGACCCGGAGCCGACCGGTGGACCACACGTCGGGGCCGACCGCATCGGCGATGGCGTCGCGCAGGGCATCGACCTGCGGGCGGTGCGGGCTGATCACGCCGATCGAACCGCCCGTCTCCTCGAGCAGGCGCTGCACCTGGGCGACCGCTTCGTGGACCTCGGCCCGGTTGACCCCGCCCTGGCGCTCGCCGCCGAGGCGGACGACCTCGATGGCGATGGCGTCGTCGTTGGCGGGGTGTCGGGTGGCGACCTGCAGGCGACCCTCGTAGAAGCGCTCGGCCGAGAACCCGATCAGGTGGGGCACCGAGCGGAAGTGCTCGTCGAGGAAGGTGACGGGGCTGACCCCTGCCGCCAGGTCGAAGGCGGAGGCCCGGCGCACGTCGAGGCGATCGGCGAGCGGCTCGGCGTCGTTGTCGTGGATGGCCCGCTCGACGGCGGCATCGGCGAGGAACGACACGAAGCGCAGCTGCCGGGGGTCGCCGATGATCACCGCCCGCTTCGCCCGCAGGAGGGCGGCGCTCGCCGATGGCTGGTCGATCATGGACGCCTCGTCGAGGATCACGAGGTCGAAGGCGCCGGCCGTGGCGGGCAGCAGCGCCTCGATCTCGCCGAGCGTCCCGATCCAGAGGGGCAGGGCCCGGATCGTGGCCCGCAGATCGACCCGCTCCAGGTGGGCCTTGCGCCGGGAGCGCCCGGCCCGCAGCGCGGCGGCGAGGGCGCCGACGGCGCGCAGCGCGTCGCGGTCCACTCGCCGACGCACCTCGTCGGCCGTCTGCTGGCCGCGGGCGCGCCGCATCGCCTCCTCGGCCTCGACCAGGGCGACCCACCGGGCGTCGGCCACGTGGAGCTCGCGATCGTCGGCGCGCCCGGCGCGCAGCCGCACGTCGGCGGCGGCGACGGCGGCTTCGAGATCGGCCGGGGCGACGTCGTCGGGGGCGCCCACCAGGCGTCGCAGGTCGTCGAGGGCGTTGCGGCGCCGACGCCCGGCCCACCAGCCGTCGTCGGGATCGTGGCTCTCGGCCACGAGCTGGTGCGCCTCGGCGACCAGGCGGAGCGCGGTGGCGGGATCGGCATCGAACAGGTGCGGCGCCCGGGCCCGGTGCAGCTCGGCGGTCAGGCGGACGCTCGACCACCGCTGACGAGCGGCCACGTCGGCGAGGTCCGTCGCCACCGCGGCGGCGAGATCGTCGAGCTCGCGCCGACGCTGCTCCCAGCGGGCGAGGGCCTGCTCGTCGTGGGGCTGGCCCAGCCCGTCGGCCAGCTTGGTGGCGAGCTCGGTCGCCCGCTCCCCGCCGCCGAAGAGGACGGGCGTCGGCCCCGGCACGCGGTCGAGCAGCTCGGCGAGGACGTCGGCCGCCATGGCGGACTGGGTGGCGACGAGCACCGAGGCGCCGTGCGCCACGGCGTCGGACGCGATGGCGACGGCGGTCTGGCTCTTGCCGGTGCCGGGCGGTCCCGAGACCACCACGATCGGTTCGCGCTGGGCCCGGCGCGCCGCCTTCTCCTGGGCGGCGGTGAGCGGCAGGGTGCACCGGAGCGGTTCGGGCGGGGGTGGCGGGCCTGCCGGGGCTCGGCCGGCGGCGGGCGACGGACCGAGGTACAGCGAGGCGAAGGCGGTGTGCGCCGCCTGCGGGTCGGCCGACCAGGCCGCCAACGTCTCGCGCGGTCGCAGGAGGTCCGAGCTCCCCTGGGTGAAGCAGCCCCAGCCGAGCACCACCTCGAGGCGGTCCTTCGGGGCGTGGCGAGGATCTCTCGGCGGCTCGAGCCTGCGGATCGAGGGCAAGCCCGAGGCCTGCAGCACGTCGTTCGCCCAGCGCAGGAGGGTCGGGAAGCGTCGGATCCAGCTCGGGGTCGGCGCGGCGCCCAGGTCGGGCCCGAAGGTCCGGGGCGCGTGCTCGAGCGCGACGGCGCGGGGGTGGTCCTCGATGAGGGGCCACAGGCTCCACTCGTCGCGGTGGAGCACCCGGTCGGCGCTCGGGCTCGACTGGAGCGCCGCGGTGGTGGCGATGAGGGGGCGGACGATCGTCCGGGGCTCGCCGCCGACCTCGATGGTCCCGCTCGCCCACATCCAGCCGAGCGAGATGCTCGACACCGCCGGGGTCATGGCGTCGTACCGCGCCAGGCGATCGAGGCCGAGGCCCGGGGGCACCTCGGCAACCATCGAGTGGCCCTTGGCCTGGGCGGTGGGGAAGAACACGATGGGGGTGCCGGGGCCGTCCGGTCCACCGCTGGTGACCGCCGCCCGGCGCGACGCCCCGGTGAGCCCGAGCCAGGCCATCTCGGTGGCGCCGGATCCGCTGACGTCGTAGCGGGAGCGCTGGTGCTCGGGGGCGAGGTCGGACAGCACGCGCAAGATGGCGCTGGTCCACCCCGTCCGCTGGTCGCCGGGCCCGCTCACCGTCGCCGTCCGCTCATCGGTCCATCCGCCCGACAGTGTGCTCCTGCGGCGGGTCGCTCCGACCATCGCCCGTCCGAGGAGCGCCCGGCCCGTTGCTCAGGGCCCTGAGCTGGGGGTTCGCCCGATCGGCCCACCGCGAATGAGTAGCGATTGCTCAGGTGCGCGCCTGCGGATCGTCGTTGGATGGCGACCATGGAAGCGAACCACCCCACCACCCCGACGTCGCCCGGCCGACCGAGCCGCCGACGGCGCCCCGCTCGTCGACGTCCTCCTCGCCTCGTCGCCGGCGCCTTGGCGCTGGCCACCGCCGCCAGCTCGGCGCTGGTGCTCTCGGCACCCTCGTCGCCGGCGGGCGCCGCCGAGTTCTACCTGTCGTTCGTCCCGCGCCTGGCCAGCCGCACCAACGCCGGCGCCGCCGTCCCGGGGTACGTCGACGAGGTGGCGCTCAGCGGCAACGGCCGGTTCCTGGCCTTCGTGACCAAGGCCGCCCTGGTGCCCGAGGACACGAACGGGAAGCGGGACGTGTACGTCCGCGACCGCTGGGCGGCCGTCACCGAGCTGGTCTCGATGACCGATGCCGAGCAGCCGCTGAACGCCGACTCGGTGGCGCCCACCCTGTCGGACGACGGGCGCTACGTCTCGTTCCTCACCGACGCGTCCAACGCCATCGCCGGTGACGACCTCGGCCACGTCGACGCGTTCGTGCGGGATCGCTACGCCGGCACCACGCTGCGAGCCGCCCCCGGCACCGGCGGGGCCCTCCTGAACGCGGGCGTCGTCCTCGCCCAGGTGGCGGGCGGCGGGCGCTACGTCGTCTTCCAGACGTCGGCCAGCAACGCCGTGGCCAACGACACCAACGGCAATCCCGACGCCTTCGTCCGCGACCTGCAGGCGAACACGACCGAGCGGGTGAGCCTGACGGCCGTCGACGGGCAGGCGAGCGGCCTCACCGCGAACCCCACGATCTCCGACGACGGCCGGTACGTGGCCTTCGACCACAACTCGCTGCTCGCCGGTGGCGTGATCGGCACCTACAACGTCTACGTCCGCGATCGCACCGCCGGCACGACGACGCTCGTCAACGTGACGTCGGACGAGACGGTGCCCGACGCCGGCGCGGCGTCGCCGACGATCTCGGGCAACGGCCGCTACGTGGTGTTCACCAGCTCGGCCACGAACCTGGTCCCGGGCGACACCAACCCGAGCGTCGACGCCTTCCTGCGGGACCTCGTGGCCGGCACCACCGAGCGGGTCAGCCTGCCGGACGGCGCCGGGGAGATGGAGGCCGGCGGCGCGTCGGTGCGCCTCGGCGTCGACGACGACGCCTCGCACATCTTGTTCCAGACGATCGGCAAGGCCACGGCGGGGGCCGACGCCGGCAGCGATCCGGACGTCTTCCTGCGGGTCCGATCGAGTGGCCGCACCTCGCGCATCACGACGAGCTCGCTCGTCCCCGACCCGGCGGCGAACTCGTTCTTCGCGGCGATCGACGACACGGGCAGCAGCGTCGCCTTCCGCATCACGCCGAAGATGACGTCGGACGCGGCGTTCGACCAGGCCTACGTGGTCGGCGGCGTGACCACCGGCGTGTTCCCCTCGCTCGACCAGCAGACCGACCAGCTCTACGTGGACTTCCTCGGGCGCAGCGCCACGTCGGCCGAGAAGGCGGCGTGGAGCACCAAGGTGACCTCGGGCGCGGCCGATACGGCGACGCTCGCCGCCCAGCTCGCCGCCGACCCGGCGTACACGACGTCGCGGGCGCCGCTGATCCGCCTCTACTGGGCGTTCTTCCTGCGTCGGCCCGATCCCTCCGGGCTCACCTACTGGTTGGGCCGCTACCAGGCCGGGCAGTCGCTCACGAAGATCGCCCAGAGCTTCGCCACCTCCAACGAGTTCAAGAACCGGTACGGGAACGTGAGCAACAACGCCTACGTGAAGCTGGTGTACCAGAACGTGTTCGAGCGCCAGCCCGACGCCGGGGCCTGGCCTACTGGACGGGCAAGCTCGACCGGAAGGAGATCTCCCGGGCGCGGTGATCGTGCAGTTCTCGGAGTCGAGCGAGGGCAAGCGCCGCCTGGCCGGGCCGACGAACATCACGCTGATGACGCTGGCCATGCTGCGCAAGGTGCCCGACGCCGCCACCTGGAACCTGCTCTACCCGACGGTCGACGCCGGCGAGAAGCAGGCGGCCTGGATCGGTCGCCAGCTGCTGGCGTCGGCCGCCTACGACGCCCGCTTCCCCTGAGGCGGTGACGACCGGCGCCCGGCGACGGGCGCGCGGATCTGACGATCCCGGGGCCATCGGTTCGCTTCCCGGCCCCGGGATCGTCGGCCCGTCGATGCTCATGCCGCGGGCGGCCCGTGGCGGGGCGGGTGCCCGTGCGCCGGGTGGGGGTGCGGATGGGCGTGGGGCCCGAAGACGGCTCGCCCCCTCGTCGGGAGCGGCTGGGCTTCTGCGGCGGCTTCGGCGGCGCGGCGGTCGGCCTCCTGGCGGCGCCGCTCGCGCTCGGCCACCCTCGCCGCCCGCTCCCGTGGGGTGAGGAACCGGAGCTCGCCGGGGCGTCGGGGCGGTGGGCTGGGCGGCGCCGGCGGTGGGTCGTCGAGGTCGATCGCCCGGCCGTGCGGGGTGACGGCGACCAGTTGGCCCGATGGATTGGTGAGGTAGAGGCGGCCATCGGTGGCCCGCCAGAGCGTCCACCCACCCTCGTGGACGAGGTGGTGGTGGTGCTTGCACAGGAGCACCAAGTTGTCGAGCGTCGTGACGCCGCCGTCGTCCCACGGGAGCAGGTGGTGGGCATCGCACCAGTCGGCGGGCGCCTCGCAGCCGGGGAAGGCGCAGCCGCCGTCGCGCACGACGAGGGCCTTGCGCTGGTGGGCGGTGGCGTCGCGCTGGAGCTCGGTGATGCCGGCGACCTCCACCTGCCCGAAGGGGCCGAGCCGCTCCGCGAGGGCGGTGAGGCGGGCGGTGCACAGCAGCCGCTCGGTCGTCGCCCGCGAGACGGGGGTGCCGTCGACCAGGTTGCTGCGGCGGGTCATGGCGTCGGCGACGTCGTCGCACGGCTCGCCCGCCATCGTCCGCAGGTCGAGGTGGAGCGAGACCGACGGGCGCGGCCCCTGGTGGCGGGTCTGGCCTTCGATCGCGCCGCGCTCGGTGAGGGAGGCGATGGCGGCGGCGACCCGTTGCGCGTAGGTCATGGCGTCGTCGGCCCGGTAGGTGCCCTGCTGGAACTGGCGATCGATCCAGGCCTTGATCCGCTCGTCGATCTCGGCGCCGGTGATGGCGTCGAAGTCGCCTTCGAGGTTCCAGCGGCCCTGGAACGACTGGTGGATCCCGGCCCGGTTGTCGCTCGCTGGATCGACCGGCTCGGCATCGTCGGGGTCGCCGCTGCCGTCGGCGCCCTCGGCGCGCTCCGCCTCGGCGGTGTTGGCGGCGAGGTGCATCCAGTGGCGGATGGCGGTGAGCGCGTGGTCGACCCGCAGTCCGTCGAGCCAGCCGAGGAGGTCGTCGATCTGCTCGTCGAACAGCCGCTCGTGGACCCGACGCGCCCGCAGGAGGGCGAAGGCCACCTCCTCGCCGATCCGCCCGGCGGCCCACGCCGCCTCGACCTGGGACGTCGAGCGCAGCTCGCGCCCGCGAGCGACGAGGTGCGCGGCGCGGCTGCGGGACATGGCGGCCCGAGCGCCCACCCAGCTGGCGGCCGTGCGGGCACCGTCGGACGCCCACGTGCGGTCGGCGTCGAAGGCACCCAGGGTGCGCACCTGCTCGAGGCGCAGCCGGTCGATCAGGGTGCCGATGGCTAGGACCCGCTCGGCCTTGGCCCCGCCCGACACCTCGGTGGCCGAGCGACCGATCCACGCCGCCGCATCGGCGAGCAGGTGGGGCAGCGGCACCGGGTCGGGGTCGGGAGCGAGGGGCGGGGTCACGGCCTGCAGCGTAGTCGAACTGCTGTTCGATGACACGGAAGATCACGGGAAAATTCGAGATGTCCGGAATTGGTCTGAATTGAGGTGGGGCTAGGCTCCACGCATGTCCGGAACGCTCCTGCCCCGTCCGCTCGACGCCGCTACCGGTGAGGTGGCGGTCGAGGACCCGATCGCCGTGGTGGAGGGGTTCCTCGCCGCCATGGCCGCCGGCGATCCCGACGGCGCCGCCCAGCTGATCGACGACGACATCCTCTACGTCAACGTCGGGCTCCCCAAGATCCGGGGTCGGCGCGATGTGGAGAAGGTCCTGCGTGGGCTCGACCGGCCGAGCCTCGGCTTCGAGGTGTACCTGCACGCCATCTCCGCCGAGGGGAACGTGGTGCTCACCGAGCGCACCGACGTGCTCCTCCTCGGCCCGGTGCGCGCCCAGTTCTGGGTGTGGGGTCGCTTCGAGGTGGTCGACGGCAAGATCACCCTCTGGCGCGACTCGTTCGACTTCTGGGACCTGCTGCGAGCGAACGTGCGCGGCCTGCTCGGCGCGATCATCCCCTCCCTGCGCCCGAAGCCGCCGGCGACGAGGGACACCCCGCCCGGCCGGTGAAGGGGGGACCGGCCAGGCGGGGTGCCGACGGCTACTTGGCGCCCTTCACCGCGGTCTGGCCGAGCTTGCGGATCGTGGCCGGGCTGGCCGGACGACGCTCCTTGGGCTTGACCTCGCGGTTGGGGGCCTTCTCCGGGTTGTAGGCCATGGGTGCTCCTTCCTGCGGATGGTCACCTGCCGTCCGCTGCTCCTGCTTGACGGACGGGAGCGCTCGGCGCCCGGCTGATCCGGATGGACTGCTGGGCGGCGATGGCGGCGTCGAGCGCGGTGCGGGCTCCCCAGAGCGCGTCGTCGGGCGAGGTCGGGTCGTTCCACGGGGCCACCGGCACCCAGTGGCGCTCCTGTCCAGGCACGGTGGCGGTCGGCTGGTCGTCGAGGAGGACCACGTCCATCTGGTCCAGATCGGCGACGCGTCGCAGGTCCTTCGCGCCGCCGGGGGCGTGCAGCACCCGACAGTCGAGCAGCCACGGTGGCAGCTCCTCGAGCCCCACCACGTCGAGCAGGGCGCGCCGGGCCGCCGGCTCGGGGACGGTGGTGAACACCACGACGTCCGCGAACCGGGTGCGGGCCCACTCGAGCAGCTCGAACGCCCGCGGCCGCACGAAGCAGCTGACCGCGCTGGAGAGGATCGTGCCCTCGAGGTCGAGGGCGAGCACGGGCGACGACAGGCCCTGCGCCTCGGCCCGCACCGTGGCCAGCAGGTTCCCGAGGTGGTTGGTGCCCGCTCCCCGGCAGACACCCCAGAACACGTCGCCCCAGCCGTTGCCCTCCACCAGCGTTCGGGTGCCGGTGGCGCGCAGGCGGCCGCGCAGCTCGGGGGTCTCGAACTTCTGGCGGAGGAGGTCGGCCATCACGGCGAGGCGACGCTCCGCCCAGCTCCCGTCGATCTCGATCTCGCGACCGATGCGCTTGGCGTGACCGGGCTCCGCGACCTCTCGGAGCGATCGGCGGACCGTCGGGTCGGCGCTCTTCGCGGCTTGGTAGGCGTGCTCGACCGACGGGTAGCGGTCGCCGTCGAGCAGCACCGGCGCCGGCCAGAAGTTCGACAGGAACCGGTGCTCGTTGCGGAAGGCGGCGATCGTCGGTCCCACGGCCCACGCCTCGGGCCCGATCGCCTCGCCGTCGTGATCCGCCATCGTCGCCTCCTCGGGGTGCATGGTCGCGCGGTGGAGGGGGCGGGTCAGCTCGATCGGCGCAGAGCGCCGGTCACCGAGGGCAGGGCGATGACCGTGGCCTCTGCGGGAGCGGTCCGCTCGGCGACGAGGGCGTCGGCGCTCTCGCCGGCGAGCTGGCGCAGGTGGCCGTCGAGCTCCGAGGGGGCCAGCACGGTGATGCGATGGAAGGCGAGCGCATCGGTCACCACCTCGGGCTCGACACCACCGGCCACCATCACCGCCGTGGGGCCATCGACGCCGAGCGCGTCGCAGACGTCGCGCAGGCGCGGCAGGCAGCGGGCGACGCCGTTGCGGGCCTTGCACTCGATGACGACGATGCCGCCGCCCGGGAGGGCGACCACGAGGTCGAGCTCGTAGGTGCGGCCGGCGGCGTCGGTCACGGTCACGTTTCCGGCCACCTCGGCGTCGGAGCCCAGCGCTCGACGCGCCACCTCGCGCACGCCGCGCTCGAGCCAGGTGCCCTTCAGGAACGAGACGAGCCGGTCGCGCTGGGCGTCGCTCAGCTGGTTGAGGCTGAAGTTGAGCCGCCCGTCGACGACCTTGCTCGTGGTGAGGTAGCCGACGTTGACCAGGCGCTGGGCCACGATCGCGGCAGCGTCGTTGCGGATCGGGTCCTCGGCGTCGAGGCGGACGGTGCCGTTGTGCTCGCCCTGCTCGAACTTGTAGCGGATCGTGCGCAGGAGCTTGGCAGCGGGCTCGGAATCGACGGCGAGGCCGGCGATCTGATCGAGGAAGGAGTCGGTGGCCTCGAGACCAGGGTCGGTCTTGGTGAGCTCCTGGGCGGCGAGCCAGGCGTCGATGTGGGGGGTGGTGGGGTGGTGGTCGTGCACGGTGATCGCTCCGTTCGGGTGGGGCGGCCGGATGGCCATCGCGCCCACCTGACGGACGCCTACAGCCCGCCGAGCCACCCCCTGGGGTGCGGGTCCGCTCGTCAGCTCCGGCCGTCGACGAGCGATTCGACGGCCGCCGTGAGCTTGACGGCGGCGTCGCCGGCCAGCTCGGCGAAGGAGGGGTCGGGCATCATCGAGCGCGGGTCGGCGACCTTCACGCTCGTGCCGCCATCGACGGCCTCGAGCACCACGTTGCAGGGAAGGAC
Organism: Acidimicrobiales bacterium; assembly: GCA_041394165.1. Lineage (GTDB taxonomy): Bacteria > Actinomycetota > Acidimicrobiia > Acidimicrobiales > Iamiaceae > Aquihabitans. Next base: position 142,252 of record JAWKIT010000003.1, on the reverse strand, counting down.
CAGGGCGGTCGACGGGTCGATGGCGAGGGCCCGGTTCGCGAGGTCCGGGTTGCAGGCGCCCAGGATCTTGAGCGGCGGGCGGTCGATGTCGAGCTTGGCCTTGAACGTCGCGGCGATGTCGATCTCGGTGAGCACGCCGAAGCCGTTGGCGGCCAGGGCCTCCCGCACCTTGGTCTCGGCCGTGCCGATCGGCAGGGCGACGGTGGTCTCGATGGCGTCCATGGGTTCCTCCTGGGTCAGCGGGTGGTCGTGGGTTGGTCGGCAGTGCGGGTCCGACCGGTCGGTGGGCTGGAAGCGGGCGGGAGGGCGCATGAAGCGCGGGTGGCGGATCGCGCCTGGAAGGCGGCGACGGCCACGGCCACGACGATCGCCGCGACCCATCCGATGGCGTCGCTTCCCGCAAGCGATGCCACGGCGAACCCCGCGAAGAAGGTCGGCACCAGCACGGAGGTCCACCCGCAGAGGTTGAACGAACGCATACCCCTGAGGGTATCAAGACCGGGCCGAGCCGGGGCCGACGGGTCCGCTCGACGGTCGCCCGACATCCCGAGGCCCGGCCCGTGGCGCCGGTACGGTCGTCCACCGATGGAGCGGGCGGGGGCCTCCACGCGCCGACGAGCGCAGGAGAAGACCTGGTTGCTCGTGCGCACGCGCTTCTTTCTCACCTTCTGCGTCGCGCTGGTGGTTGCCGTCGTCGTGGGCTTCGGCGGATGGCTTGCGGTGCTCGACGCCCTCGATCACTGGCCGTCAGCGATGACGCGTGGCTTCGTCGCCGGGGCGATCCTCGCCAGCGCGGGATGGGGCGTCGCCCTCGTGCTGCTCCGCTACGACGGCGGGCAGTCGTGGCGCCTCGGCGCCGACGGTGAGGAACGGACTGCCGAGCTGCTCGACCGCTTGGGGCCTGAGTGGCGCACCGTCCACAACGTGCCGTTCGCGTTTGAGCACGGAAGTGGAGAGGTCGACGTCGACCACATCGCGATCGGGCCATATGGGGTGCTGGTGGTGGAGAGCAAGGTCTGCACCGAGAGCGTCGACCTCGCCGCCCGGCACCAGAAGGGTCGGGTCGTTCGCGCCATCCGCCAGGCCGAGGGCAACGCCGGCCGGGTTCGAGCGCTCGTCGGCTCGAAGATCGATCCCAGCCTTGTCATCCCGCTGGTCGTCTTCTGGGGGCGCAACGTCGAGAACAGCGGCGACCCCGTGGTCCGGATCGGGTCGGTCCGGGTTGTCCGAGGCCGGGACGCCGACGCGTGGCTCCATCGCATCTCGGGCGACCGAGTCACGCCCGAGGAACGAGACCGCGTCGCGGCGCACCTGCTGACGATGGTCGACCGGTACGAGCGGTCGGTCGGTCGTCGCGGCCGCGGGGCTGAGACCACCGAGTGGTTGGAGCAGCGCTGTCGGCGGGTCGGGATCATCGCCCTGGCCGTCGGCGGCGGCTCCGTCGCGGCGGTGCTCGCCCTGGCCGACGTGAAGACCACGGGCAGCAATGGGTGGGTCATCTCGCTGCTCGGCATCACCTTCGGGCTCGCGGTACCCGCCGTCGTCGCCGGCCTGGCGATGTGGGCGTGGAGCCTCGGTGGTCAGCTCCGCGCTCGAGGCGCCGCTCGTTGGTGGCGGTGGCCAGCCGTCACGATCGCCATGGCCGTCATCTACGTCGCCCGCCTCTTCACGCTTGGGTAGCGGAACGATCCCCCGCCGAAACCCGCTTCCGTCGCAGCGTGCGGGCGCGCCAATCTCGGGGCCATGACCCGCACGCCCACCGCCGAACCGAGGCCACTGGAGCAACCGCTCTCGCCCGTCGGCGAGGGCGCATGCCCGGGCGGCCGCACCCGAGATCAGCGCGGCGCTCGGCGCCGGCTGGCCTGAGGCCCCGCCTCCACCGCCACCCGCCGCCGAGCGTCGACCGCCCCACCCGGCCGTCGTAGCTCAGCTGGTCAGAGCAGCCGCCTGTCGAGCGGCAGGTCGCGGGTTCGACTCCCGTCGACGGCGCCACCACGCCACCACCCAGCGCGCCCCTCGGCGCGCCGCCATCATGTCCACCACCTCGAACCACGAGGAGGGCCGAACCGTGCCCACCACCATCAACCCCCAGCTCATCTCCTGGGCGTCCGACATCGACCCCGGCACCATCCGCCAGGCAGAGAAGACGGCGCGCCTGCCGATCGTCGAGGGCCACGTGGCCCTCATGCCCGACGCCCACGTCGGCCTCGGCGCCACGGTCGGGTCGGTCATCCCCACCAACGGGGCCGTGATCCCGGCGGCCGTCGGCGTCGACATCGGCTGCGGCATGATCGCCGCCGAGCTCGACCTCACCGCCGCCCAGCTGCCCGACTCGCTCGACCCGCTCCTCGGTCGGATCGCCCGCGCCGTGCCGGCGGGCGTCGGCCAGGGCCACGCGGACGTGAGCCGGGCGGCTGACCGCTTCCTCACCACCCACCGGCCGGCCACCGAGCTGACCGGCAAGCTGGCGATGAAGGCGGCCAAGCAGTTCGGCAGCCTCGGCTCGGGGAACCACTTCTTCGAGCTGTGCCTCGACGAGCGCGACCACGTGTGGGTCGTGCTCCACTCGGGGAGCCGGGGCATCGGCAACCTGCTCGCCCAGATGCACATCGGGCGGGCCCGGGGCCTGGCCAAGGCCATGGAGCTGCGCCTCGAGGACCGCGACCTCGCGTACTTCCTCGAGGGCACCGAGCCGTTCCAGGCCTACATCGCCGACATGCTGTGGGCCCAGGACTACGCCCGCGCCAACCGGGACCAGATGATGGACCGGGCGATGCGGGAGGTCCTGTCGTTCGTCGGCACCGGCCGCGAGGTCCAGCGGATCAACTGCCACCACAACTTCACCCAGCGGGAGGAGCACGGTGGCCGGTGGCTCTGGATCACCCGGAAGGGCGCGATCAAGGCCGACGTCGACGACCTCGGCGTCATCCCCGGCTCGATGGGCACCCGCAGCTACATCGTCCGCGGCAAGGGGTCGGCCGAGAGCTGGACGTCGTGCTCGCACGGCGCCGGTCGTCGGCACTCCCGGACCGCCGCCAAGAAGCTGTACGACGCCGACGACCTCGCCGAGGCGATGGCGGGCAAGGTCTGGCAGGCCGACCAGGCCGCCAAGCTCGTCGACGAGATCCCGGCGGCCTACAAGGACATCGACCAGGTGATGGCCGACCAGGCCGACCTCGTCGACGTCCTCCACGAGCTCCACCAGGTCCTCAACTACAAGGGCACCTGACCGGGCGCTCGTGGGGCAGGGCGGACGCCTTCTTGGTGCACTTCCCGGACACCTGTGTCCGGGAAGTGCACCGGGTTCGGCGAGGCGTCCGAGCGGCGGTTGCGCAACGGTTGCACTATCACTAAATTTAGCGACATCGCAACCAAGGAGCCGCACGTGGACCAGCCGAACCCGATCGACCTGTACCGCCGAGCCACGCAGCGGTGCATCGCCGTCGCCGAGGGCATCGAGCCGAGCCAGCTCGACGACCCCACGCCGTGCTCGGAGTGGAACGTCCAGCAGCTCCTCGACCACCTCGTGGGCGGCACCGCCTACCTGCGGACGGCATCGGGCGACGAGGCGGCTCCCCCCGAGGGCGCCGCGCCCGGCGACCTGCGCACCGGCGTCGACGCCTGCCTCGCCCTCTTCGCCCAGTCCGGTGTGCTGGACCGCACCTGCGCCTCGCCGCTCGGCTTCGAGTGGACGGTGGGCCAGGCCGTCGCCGGCACGTTCATGGACGTGCTGATCCACACCTGGGACCTGGCCACCGCCACGGGCCAGGACGCCACGCTCGACCCCGAGCTCGTGGCGGCCTGCACGGCGATGTTCCTGCCCGACATGCCCGAGAACGGCCGGGCGGCCGGGCTCATCGGCCCGGCGGTCGAGGTCGGCGCCGACGCCACGCCCCAGCAGATCCTCCTCGGAGCGCTGGGCCGGCGGGGATGACCGACGACATCGACCGCGGCATGCAGGCGCTGGCCCACGCGGGCCGTCGCCGCATGCTGCGCCTCGTGAGCACGGGCGAGCGCACCTCGTCCGAGCTGGCCGAGGCGACCGACCTGTCGCGCAGTGCGGCCAGCCAGCACCTGAAGGTCCTGCGCGACGCGGGGCTCGTCCACGTGCGGGTCGACGCCAACCGTCGCCTCTACTCGGTCGACCTCGCCGCTCTCGCCATCTTGCGCGAGGAGCTCGACGCCTACTGGGCCGACCACCTCGACGCCCTCAAGCGCACCGCCGAGGACGAGCAGCGGCGGCGCGCGGGCGGTCGCCGGCCGAGGCGGGCCGCCGGGTGAAGCTCGTCGATCGCACCCTCCACATCGACGCCGATCCCGAGGTCGTCTACGAGCTGCTGACCGACCCCGCGGGCCTGGTGCGCTGGATGGCCGAGGCCGCCGAGGTCGACGCCCGCCCCGGCGGCCGCATCCGCTGGACCCACCGCAACGGCGACGCGTGCGCCGGGGAGATCGTCGAGCTGGTGCCCGGGCGCCGGGTGGTCTTCACCTACGGCTGGGAGCGGGCGGACGTCGGGGTCCCGCCGGGCTCGACGACGGTCGACATCACCCTCACCCACACGGCGGGCGGCACCGAGCTCCACCTCGTGCACCGGGGCCTCGCCGGGCCGATGGCCGACGCCCACCGCGGCGGCTGGTCGAACTACCTCGCCCGCCTCGCGGTGGTCGCCGAGGGTCGCGACCCGGGGCCCGACCCGCTCGAGGGCGAGCGCGTGCCCCGGGCGATCGACCTCGGCCTCGATCCGTAGCGCGCCGACCGACCCGGGACATCGCCTTCTCGGTGCACGTCCCGGACACCGGTGTCCGGGAAGTGCACCAGGTTCGACGGCGCCCGCCGACCAGCGCCTTCGCTGTCAGACCCCTTGGTGAACTCGACGGCCATGACCGATCGCCGCATCCCCCTCCTCGCCGCCCGGGCCGAACGCCGCCACGGGCTCCTCACGGTCGACGACCTCACGGCCGCCGGCATCGGCGAGCGCGAGATCCGACGCTGGGTCGCACGGGGCCGCATCGAGGTCGAGGCTCGCGGCGTCTTCCGGATCGGCGGCTGTCCGGCCACGACCGAGGCCACGATCCTCGCCGCCGTGCTCGTCGACCGAGCACCTGGGCCTCCCACCTGACGGCAGCCTGGCTCTTCGAGCTGCCGGGCTTCGGGCGTCCGGGCCGAGTCGAGGTCACGCGCACCCGCGGGACCAGCAGTCGACGGAGCGCTGCGCTCGTCCATCGCACGACGGCGGTGCCGGACCACCACGTCACGGTCGTGCGCAGCATCCCGGTCACGACCCTCGCCCGCACCGTCTTCGACCTGGCGCCGCGCCTCGGGAGCGGCGTCTCGATCGGGCGGTCGAGGCCGCCATCCGGACGCCCCGCTGCACGGTCGGTGCGATCTACCGGGTGCTCGAGGACCTCGGCGGGAAGGGTCGCCCGGGCACGGCGGCGATGCGGGCGGTGCTCGCCGAGCGGGGCCTGGCCTACGTGCCCACCGAGAGCGAGCTCGATCTGCTCGGTCGGGCCGTGGTCGCCCCGATCGCGGGCATCGAATGGCAGGTGCCGATGAGCGACGAGCGCGGCTACATCCGCCGGGTCGACGGCCTGCACCGGGCCGGGCGGCTCGTGATCGAGTGGGACGGTGCCGAGGTTCCACGACCGACCGGACCAGCGACGTCTCGATGCCGAGGGCGATGCCCGCCTTCGGCGGATGGGGCTGGAGGTCGTGCGCTTCCGCTGGGCCGACGTGACCCGCCGGCCAGCGGCGGTCCGGCGCACCGTGCTCGATCGGCTCCCGTCCCGGGCCATCCCCGCGGCGTGAGCCGTTCTCGGTGCACGTCCCGGACACCCGTGTCCGGGACGTGCACCGACAGGTCGATCCGGGTCAGCGGGTGGCGAGGGCCAGGAAGAGGGGGAAGGCGTGGCCGTCCTTCTCGAGGTCGTAGGCGTGCTCGAAGCGCACGTCGGCGAAGCCGGCGGCTTCGAGCTGGGCTTGGAGCTCGGGGCGGTGGAAGCCGTGGTGGCCGCCGAAGCCGTCGCCGTGGAACGAGCCGTCCTCGGCCTCGAGGTCGACGATCGCCAGGTGGCCGCCGGGCTCGAGGATCGTGGCGAAGGCGGCGAGGACCGGGGCGAGGTCGGGCACGTGGTGCATCACCTGCACGGTGACGACGAGGTCGAAGCGATCGTCGCCCGGTGCCTCGGCATCGAAGTTGGTGGCGACGACCGTCGTGCCGGCGGGCAGCGTGCCCTCGGCGACCTTGGCGGCCATCGCGGCGCGCATCCCCTCGGACGGGTCGGCGAGGGTGAGGGGGCCAACGTGCGGGGCGAGCATCTGCGACACCAGCCCGGTGCCGGCGCCGTACTCGAAGACCCGGGTGGTGGGACCGAGGTCGAGGCGCTGGGGGAGCAGGGCGCCGACCACCCGGGCCCGCTCGACCTTGGCCGGATCGGCGTCCCAGGTCTTGGCCATCTCGTCGAAGTCGCCGGTGTAGCGCTCGCCGTGCTCGTGGCCGTGCCCGCTGTGGTCGTGATGGTGGTCGTCGTGATCGGTCACGCGTTCCTCGTCTTCGGGGTCGTCGGGGTGCGGGTGGAGCAGGCGCCACCGGCGCGCTCCGCTCGGCGGATCAGGCGGAAGCCGTAGGCCGTGCCGAGCACCCAGGCGGCGGTCACCAGCGTGCCCGCGATCCAGACGTGCTCGCGCAGCACCACGCCGAGCGAGCTGCCGCCGGCCACCGTGGCGAGGATCGCCAGGGTCCACGGGAGGTGGCACGGGCACAGCAGGAACGACCACAGCAGCCACGCCCGCCCCCGCTTCTCGAGCACGACCGCGTCGCCCACGCCCTCGATCGCCACCACGGGCGCGGGACCGGTGCCGGGACGGGACTCGCTCATACCCCTCAGGGTATCGGTCCGACGGGGCGTTCCCTTGAGGGCGAACCGGCGAAGGCCGGCGGGGTGGGGCGCGCTTGACGCATCGCCCGACCGCGACAACACTTAGGCATATGCCTAAGCGTTTGGACGAGGTCGACGAGGTGCTGCACGCGCTGGCCGACCCCACCCGGCGCCAGGTCGTCGAGCGGCTCGTGTCCGGACCTGCCTCCACCTCGGAGCTGGCCGAGCCGTTCGCCATGGCGTTGCCGTCGTTCACCCAGCACCTCGGGGTGCTGGAGCGGGCCGGCCTGGTGACGTCCACCAAGCAGGGACGGGTGCGGACCTACCGCATCGCCCGCAAGGCCCTCGAGGTCGTCGACACCTGGTTGGCGGAGCAGCGCCGCCACTGGGAGCAGAAGCTCGACCAGCTCGACGCCCTCCTCCTCACCATGAACACGGAGCCCACGTGACCTTCACCCCGTACCCCCTCGATCCCGAGCGCGACCTGGAGCTCGTGCGCGACGTCGACGTCGCCCCCGAGCTCGTCTGGCGGGCCTGGACCGAGCCAGAGCTGCTGAAGCAGTGGTTCGCCCCGGCGCCCTTCGCCGTCACCGAGTGCACCCTCGACGTGCGGCCGGGCGGCGAGTTCTCGTTCACGATGCGCACGCCCGACGGCGACGAGTTCCCCAACGGCGGCTGCTTCCTCGACGTGGTGGAGGGCGAGCGCCTCGTCTTCACCGAGTGCCTGTCGGCCGGCTTCCGCCCCCGCCACGCCGAGATCCCGATGACCGCCATCCTCGAGCTCACGCCCAACGGCAGCGGCGGCACGACGTACCGGGCGGTCGCCATCCACCTCGACGGCGAGGGCCAGAAGGCGCACGAGGAGATGGGCTTCCACGACGGATGGGGCGCCGCGCTCGACCAGCTCGTCGCCCTGGTGTCGAAGGGCTGAGCCCACCGGTGCCCTCCCGCGGTCGCCCGGTGCGGCCGTGGGTAGCGTGCGCCCATGGGGATGAGGGCGACGAGGTGGATGGCCGCGCTGGTGGGCGGCGCGCTGCTGCTGGCGGCGACCGGGTGCTCGGGCGACGACGACGGCTCGGGCACCGCCGAGCCGGACCGCACGACCACCACGGAGACCCCGCCCGCCGAGCCCGCCGCCGACTTCCGCGACGCGGCGGTCGTCGTGATCGCCCACCGCGGCGCGTCGGCCGACGCGCCCGAGCACACCTTCGCCGCCTACGACCTCGCCCTCGAGCAAGGTGCGGACTACCTCGAGCAGGACCTCCAGCTCACCGAGGACGGCATGCTCGTCGTGCTGCACGACCCGTACCTCGATCGCACGGCACGCGGCCCGGAGGCGCAGTGCACCGGGCCGGTGGCCGAGCACCCGGCGTCGGACCTGGCCTCGTGCGAGGTCGGCTCGTGGTTCGCGACGCGCTTCACGGGCGAGGTGATCCCCACCTTCGCCGAGGTGCTCGACCGCTACGCCGGTCGCGCCAGCCTCTACGTCGAGGTGAAGAGCCCGGCCGAGCAGCCCGGCATCGAGGACGCCCTCCTCGAGCTCCTCGACGCCGCCGACCTCCCGGTCGTCGACCCGACGCTCCCGCCCGTGGTGGTCCAGTCGTTCAGCGGTGAGAGCCTGCGGAGCATCCACGCCTCGCACCCCGACCTGCCGCTCGTGCAGCTGATCCCCGCCGAGGCGGGCGCGCCCACGCCCGACGCCCTCGACGAGATCGCCACCTACGCCGTGGCCATCGGCCCGGCCAAGGCGCTCGTCACCGAGGAGCTGGTGGCCGCGGCCCACGGGCGCTGCCTCGACGTGCACCCCTACACGGTCGAGGATCCCGACGAGATGGCGTCGCTGCTCGACCTCGGCGTGGGCGGCATGTTCGCCAACTCGCCCGCCACGCTGCGCGAGGTCGCCGCCGATCGCGACCCGCCGCTGCGCTGCGTCACCGAAGGCTGATCGCCCCGACTCGCCCGCCCGATCGCTGGTGGTGGCGGGCGGTGGGCGCTGGCGCGACGGCCGATCCTGTGGTCCGATCGGGGCGCGGCGCCGGACCGATGCGGTGCCGCCGACGCCCGGAGGCAGCCATGGTCGAACCCATCCCGTCCGAGTACTCGCGGCTGTCGCCGTACCTCGCCGTCGACGGCGCCGACGACGCCATCGCCTTCTACTGCGACGTGCTCGGCTTCGAGCGTCGTGGCGACGTGATGCGCTCGCCCGACGGCCGCATCGGCCACGCCGAGATCGTCCTCGGCGACTCGGTGGTGATGCTGGCCGACGAGTGGCCCGAGGCCGGCAACGTCGGACCGGCCACCATCGGCGGCACGCCGGTGATGCTGCACATCTACGTCGAGGACGTCGATGCGGTGCACGCCGCCGCCGTGGCCGCCGGCGCCGAGACCGTGCGCGAGCCCGAGGACCAGTTCTACGGCGACCGCCTCGCCGTCTTCCTCGACCCGTGGGGCCACAAGTGGAGCGTGGCCACCCACCTCGAGGACGTGCCGCCCGAGGAGATGGGCCGCCGCGCCGCCGAGGCCATGGGCGGGTAGCGGCTAGTCGACGAACTCGAGGGGCACCTTCACCACGGTGGGTCCGTGGTTCAGGACCCAGCCCAGGTGGCAGCCGGTGTCACGGCATGCCCCGGTGAACGTGAGCGATGAGGTGAGGCGGACCTGCATCGTGAAGGTGCCGTCCTCGGCGACCAGCGTGGAGCCGATCGACGAGTAGCCGCAGCGCTCCTCGACCGCGGTGTCCAGCCCGTCGGGGCACTGGCCGATGTTGCCGCCCACATCGGCCCCGGGCGGGAAGCCGGTGCCGGTGACCGTCACCTCCTGCTGGTCGACGTAGGGGCCCGCCGGCGACACCGCCAGCTCGGGCACGGGAGCGACCACGCCTGGCGCGAACGCCACCAGGACGCCGCCCTGGGAGCGACCGGCGTCGTCGGCCACCAGGACCTGGCACCCGACCGCGGTGCAGTCCACCCGGCCCTGCCAGCCGTAGAGCGCGGGCAGGACGGCCACGTCGGCCTGGAGCCGGCCGTGGCCGTCGGTCCGGGCGCTCGGCCACGTCTGCTCGTCGCAGCGCTCCTCGCCACCTACCTCGCACTGCTCGATCGAGTAGGTCGAGTTGGGCCGCAGGCCGGTGGCCGTGACCCGGACCGCCTGGTGGGCATCGAGCCCGGCGAACGGCTCGACGAGGACCTCCGGCGTCGCGGCCGGCTGCTGGTCGGCGGGGGCGAACGAGACCGGCAGGAAGGCGCCCGAGCGAGGTTCGGCCTGCTCGCCGACCGCAAGGACGCAGCCGGCCGGCTCGGTGGCGCAGTCGTAGCTCGTGCGACGGGAGGGATCGTTCGGGTCGGGGGCCTCCCGGCTGATCAGCAGCTCCCGCCGCACCGCGACGGTCATCCGCTCCTGCAGGCCCGACGCCGGCCCGGCGTCGACCCGCTCGAGGCCCCGCAGGTCGCAGGCGGACGGCGCCGTCTCGGGGGTCACGTCGCCGGCGCACATGACGAGCAGCGGGCCCTCCAGCTGCTCGACGCCGACCACCCGGACGAACAGGAGGTCTCCGTCGCGCAGCCCGGTCGTCGGCGATGCGCTGAGCGTCAGTCCCTCGACCCCGCCGAACGACGTCGAGGCCCCGGCGGCCGCGTCGGTCGACGCAGGGATGGACGACGTGGGCTCGGGCCCGCTCGCCACGGACTGGGCGCGTGGGTCGTCGCGTCGGGCGATCGCGACGGCGGCGACCAGGGCGAGGGTGGCCGGCACGACCAGCAGCGCGACCTGGCGGCGCCGGCGGCGAGCGCGGCGGGCGAGGCCTCGCGACCGCACTGCGGCGGCCCTCGGTGCGAGGTCGTCGGGTCGGTGGGTCGTCGCGAGGGCGCGGAGGCGGTCGTCGAGGTCGTTCACGTCGGGGCTCCGTCGATCGAGGGGCGGACGGGGGAGGGGTCGGGGTCGGCCAGCGAGGGCCGGAGCTCTGCCGCGAGGCGGGCCCGGGCGTGGTGGAGCGTGGCGGCGACGGTGCCGGTGGCGATGCCCATCGCCATCGCCACCTCGGCGTGCGGCCAGCCGACGAGGTGGTGGAGCACGACCGCGGTGCGCTGGCGCTCGGTCAGCTGCAGCAGCGCGGCCCGCAGGTCGAGGTCGTCGTCGCTGGTGTCGGCCGCAGCCGGAGCGGGGAAGGTCCGGCGCAGGAGCCGCTGCTCGACCGTCCGCCGACGGTGGTGGCGGCGGACCAGGTTGATCGCCGTGCGCCACACCCATCCGGCGGGTGAGGGCGAGGCGCGGACCCGCTCCCAGCGCTCGTAGGCGCGGGCGAACGCCTCGTCGAGCGCGTCGTCGGCGACGCCACGGTCGCCGCACCAGGCGGCGAGGGCGGGCAGCATCGTCGGGCGCAGCTCGGCGTACCAGGCGTCGAAGTCGTCGACCATCGCCCCCTCCGAGTCACCGCCCATGCGTTCGCTTTAGCCGCCGGGTGGACCGCCCGCTCGGGAAGGCGGTAACGGCCCACCGCCTCGGGCGGTCGAACCCGCCGTGACGTGCTCCCCCCGCACGGATCGGTGGCCCTCGTGACCTTCGAGCCCGACCTGATCCTCCCCGAACCCGAACCGTCCCGCCGCGACACCCTCCTGCAGCAGGCGGCCGACCAGATCGCCGAGGTGCTGGGCGTCCACCGCCAGCTCGACAAGCTGCTCTACCAGTCGGCCCAGGAGGTCGGCGGCGTGCAGTTCGAGAGCATCTTCGAGCCGATCCCCGCCGAGGTGCTCGGCCGCAAGCGCCGCCCCGACGCCATCGACCACGACCAGGCGTTCCTGCGCTCCACCCCGCTCTCGGCCGCCGACACCGAGCGGGCCCTCGCCCTGCTCGGCATCCTCCACGGCCCCTTCGCCGAGGACAACATCGCCGTGTTCGAGGCCTTCGCCCGGCGCGAGAAGCTGTTCGAGCGGCTCGCGGACGGGCAGTCGTTCATCTTCGTGGGGTCCCACCTCGAGTTCCAGGACGTCGGGTTCAACCTCGGCTACCTGACCCGGGCCGCCCACCTGCACGGCTTCGACCGCCTCGACACGCGCACCACGCTGCTGATCGGGCGCCTGCTCGGCTACCTCGAGGTGCTCGGGATGAACGTCATCGACGACATCCTCCGCAAGGCGGCCAACGTGCTGAAGACGTTCCCGGTCAGCGGCGGCGAGGCGGTGAACGAGGGCGACATCACCGACGAGGACCTCAACCGGCGGGTGCGCGCCTTCCGCAAGAAGCAGAACGCCCGGACGCGCGAGGAGCTCATGCACCTGATGCGCTCCGACCACGGCCACATCGTGATCGAGGCCGGGTCCGGCTCGCGCGACGCGATCGACGAGCACGGGTACGTGGTGATGGAGCCCTTCGCCCAGGGGACGCGGGAGGACCTGTTCCTCGCCGTGCAGCAGGGGGCGTCGATCTACCCGATCTTCGGCGACTACGGGACCACCGAGGAGCCCTCGGTGGTGGAGATCGGCCCGGAGATCACGTCGCTGGCCAGCCCGCAGTCCGCCCACGCCATCGGCGAGATGATCGCCAGCATCGGCAACCGAGCCCGGGGCGCCGCCGCCAAGGAGCACCCCGACGTGGCCCGGTTCCGGGTGCCGATCCGCTACGGCAGCTACGAGCGCCGCGACTGATCGTCCGCCGTCGGGCCGGCTCGCCGCTCAGGCGTCGGCCGCGAGCCGCTGGTAGGCCGCCTCGAGCGGGGCGACGTCGACGTCGACGAGCGGCGGGGCCGTGCCGGCGTCGAGCAGCCGGCGGAGGTTGCCGAAGCAGGCGTGGTAGCCCGCGGCGGTGTTGGCGGCGCCGTGACCGACGGGCCCGAGCCAGGTGGCGAACCGCAGCACGGTGCCGCCCTCGATCTCCTCGAGCTCGAAGCGGAGGCGGTCGGTGGACCACCACCACTCGAACACGGCGGGCGGGTCCCACACCTCGATGCGCCCGTCGAGCACCGGGGTCGGGATCTGGTAGCGCTCGACGTGGGCCGGCCAGAACGGGAGCGACACCGTGGCGCCCGCCGCCCGTTCGCCGACGATGTCGCAGGGCAGCCAGTGGGCGAGGTGCTCGGACTCGGTGATGGCGGCCCACACCTTGGGTCGCGGGTGGGCGAAGCGGCGTTCGAAGCGCACGACGTAGCCGTCGTCGGTGCGCTCGAGGGTGCCGAGGTCGGCGGGCGGGGCGGGATCGGTCACGGGTCCTCCATGGCGTCGAGGTGGGCGGCGAGGGCGTCGAAGCGGCGGCTCCATGCCTCGCGGAACGGGGTGAGCCAGTCGTCGACCTCGACGAGCGGCTCGGGCACGAGCCGGTAGATGCGGTGGCGGCCCTCGTGGCGGTCGGCCACCAGGCCGGCCTCGCGGAGCACGGCGAGGTGCTTGGAGGTGGCCGGCTGGCGCAGCTCGAGCAGCTCGGCCAGCTCGCCCACCGACCGCTCCCGCACCGCGAGGGCCTCGAGCATGGCGCGCCGGCGCGGATCGGCGAGGGCGTCGAAGGCGTGCGGCACGGGCCATACATTCCACTTCTGGAATGGATCTGTCAAGGGCGGCGCGCGTGGTGGGATGGGGCGATGGAGCCCCGCATCAGCCTCGTCACCCTCGGCGTGGCCGACCTCGCCCGCGCCCGGTCCTTCTACGAGGTGCTGGGCTGGGTGGGCCAGGAGGTGCAGGGCACGGTGTTCGTCCAGGCCGGCCCGCTCGCCCTGGTGCTCTGGGGGCGGGCCGAGCTGGCGGCCGACTCGGGCATCGACGATGTCGGCACCGACGGCTTCGGGGGCGTGGCCCTGGCCCACAACGTGCGCGAGCGGGCCGAGGTCGACGCGATCGTCGAGGTGGCCCGGGCGGCGGGTGCGACCGTGACCCGCCAGCCGGCCGAGACCTTCTACGGGGGCTACGCCGCCTGCTTCACCGACCCCGACGGCCACGTGTGGGAGGTGGCCCACAACCCCGGCTTCGCCCTTGCGGACGACGGCTCGCTCATCGTGCCGGACTTCGGGGCGACGAGCTGAGGTCGGCGTCATCGATCCGACCTTCCTAGGGTCCTCCTCCTGTGGCGCCGCCCCCAGCGGGTGGCAGGAGGGAAGATCGACATGACCTGCGTGCACGCCTTCGGCGACGAGCTGGGCCGGCTCGACGCGGTCGCGACGGCCGAGCTGGTCCGGGCCGGCGCGGTCTCGCCCGAGGAGGTGGTGGCCGCCGCGATCGAGCGCTCGAAGCTGGTCGACCCCGAGCTCCACGCCGTCGCCGCGCCGGACTACGAGCGGGCCGTCGCCGCCGCCCGGCGGTCCCGCACCGACGGCGCCCTCGCCGGCGTCCCCACGTTCATCAAGGACGACACCGACGTCGCCGGCCTCCCGACGCGCCACGGGACCGACGCGCTGGCCGATGCCCGCCCGGCGACCGCGACCCATCCCATCGCCCAGCAGCTGCTCGACATGGGGGCGATCTCGCTCGGCAAGAGCACCCTGCCCGAGTTCGGCTTCACCCCCTCCACCGAGTTCGCCGACGGCTCGGCGACCCGCAACCCGTGGAACACCGCTCGATCGGCCGGCGGCTCGTCGGGAGGCGCCGCCGTCCTCGTGGCCGCCGGGGTGGTCCCGATCGCCCACGGCCGCGACGGGGGCGGCTCGATCCGGGTGCCCGCCGCGGCCAACGGCCTGGTGGGCCTGAAGCCGTCGCGCGGCCGGCTGCTCCCGGACCCCGAGACGAAGCTGCTGCCGGTGAAGATCGTGACCGACGGCGTCCTCACCCGCAGCGTCCGCGACACGGCCGCCTACTACCTCGAGGCCGAGCGCCGCCACCGTCCGAAGGGCCTGGCGCCGCTCGGTCCCGTGGACCGTCCGCTCGATCGGCCCCTGCGCATCGCGGCCACGCTCGACACCCCGATCGAGACCGAGATCGACGGCCCCACCCGCGACGCCTTCCACGATGCGATCAACGCTGCTGGAGAGCCTCGGCCATCGGGTGGAGGAGGTGCCGCTCTCGCTCGACGAGCGCTTCGCCGGCGACTTCGTCCACTACTGGGCGATGCTCTGCTACGCCGTGCGGCGGGGCGGGGCCCGCCTCTACGACCCGTCGTTCGACCCCTCGCGCCTCCTGCCCGTGACCCACGGGCTCGCCGACCGCGTCCGACGCGACTGGCGGCGCACGCTCGGCACCATCCGGCGCCTGCGCGCCTCGGGCGCCGGGTTCGAGGCGGCGCAGCGCGGGTGCGACGTGCTGCTCACGCCCACCCTCGCCCACCTGCCACCCGACCTCGGCTGGCTCGGGGTCGACGCGCCCTACGAGGTGCTGTTCCCGCGGGTCGAGCGCTGGGTGAGCTTCACCCCGCTCGCCAACGCCACCGGGGCCCCGGCGATCAGCCTGCCGCTCGGCCACGATCCGGCCACCAACCTGCCGGTGGGCACCATGCTGAGCGGCCGGATGGGCGACGACGGCCTCCTCGTGCGCCTGGCCCTCCAGCTCGAGGCGGCCGAGCCCTTCCCGTCGCTCGCCGACCCCTCCCTGCCCGACGCCTGAGGCCGCGCCCTCGCCCGACTGTCAGACCCCTGTGGGACACTCGCCCCCGTGTTCCTCCTCGACGGCACCTGGGTCGCGAGCGCCACCGACCTGGTGGTGGCGCTGCGCTGCGAGTACCAGCTGCTCGCGCGCCGCGCCGAGCTGGTCGGGCTGATCGAGCCGGTCGAGGAGGTGCGAGACGCCATGCTGGCTCGGGCGGCCTCGCTCGGCATCGACCACGAGCGCGCCGCGCTCGACCGGGAGGTCGCCCGCCACGGGTCCGGTCCGCAGGGGGTGGTGGCGATCGAGCAGCCGTCGGTCGCCAGCCGCGCCGCGCTGGTGGCCGCGCACGAGGCGACGGCCGCGGCGATCGCCGACGGTGCGGCGGTCGTCTACCAGGCCGCCTTCTTCGACGGCACCTTCCACGGACTGGCCGACTTCGTGGTCCGCACGCCCGCCGACGATCGGGGCCCGCAGCGCTGGGAGCCGGCCGACACCAAGCTGGCGCGCCACGCTCGCCCCGAGGCCCTGCTCCAGCTCGCCGCCTACGCGTGGCAGCTCGAGGGGCTCGGGCTGCCGGCCCCGCTCGACGTGCACCTGTGGTTGGGCGACGGGTCGCGCACGCGCCACCGCGACGCCGACCTCCGGCCGGTGCTGGTGGACCGGCTCGGTCGGTTGCGCCACCTGCTCGACGCCCCGGTGGCCGTGCCGGCCTGGGGCAGCGACGAGGTGCGGTGGTGCGGCTGGTGCGCCCGGTGCCGGGCCGCGGCCGAGGCGCGGCGCGACGTGCTGCTCGTGGCCGGCGTCCGCACCGACCAGCGCGCGGCTCTCGTGGGCGCCGGGCTCGACACGATCGAGGCGCTCGGCGCCGCCGACCCCGACCTGCCGCCCGAGGGCGTGCGCACCTCCTCGTTCGCCAAGGTCCGCGCCCAGGCGGCGCTGCAGGCGGCCCAGGACGCCTCGGCCTCGCCCGAGCACCCCGACGGGGTGGTGCGCGCCGAGGTCGCCGATCCCGAGATCCTCGCCCTGTTGCCCCCACCCAACCCGGGCGACGTCTTCTTCGACTTCGAGGGCGACCCGCTCCACGTCGACGACCGCTGGGCCGAGCTCGGCCTCGAGTACCTGTTCGGCCTGCTGACCCACCGCGACGGGGGCCCGGACGGGGCCACCACCTACCTCCCCCTGTGGGCCCACGATCGCGACGCCGAGCGCCACGCCCTCGAGGAGTTCGTCGACTGGCTCGTGGCCCGCCGGCGCACCCCGGGATTCGAGGGCCTGCACGTGTACCACTACGCGCCCTACGAGGTGACGGCCCTCAAGCGCCTCGTGCAGCGCTACGGCACCCGAGCCGACGAGCTCGACGAGCTGCTGAAGGACGGCGTCTTCGTCGACCTGTACGGCATCGTGCGGCGGGGCGTGCGGGTCTCGCAGCGCAGCTACTCCATCAAGAAGCTCGAGCCGCTCTACATGGGCGACGACGAGCGCGACGGGGAGGTGGCCGACGGGGCCGAGTCCGTCGTCGTGTACGCCGAGTTCCGCGCCCTGGTCGAGGCGGGCCGGGCCGAGGACGCCGCCGATCGCCTCGAGGCCCTGCGCTCCTACAACGAGTACGACTGCCTCTCCACCCTGCGCCTGCGCGACTGGCTGCTCGATCGGCGGGGGGAGCGGGTCGGCGGAGCGTCCACGGTGGCCTCCCCGGGCGCGGCGGCGGCCCGCGACCGCGACGACGTCGCGGGCGGCGCCGCGCCGAGCCCCGCCCACCTGCTGGCCGAGGCGCTGCGGGCGCCCGTGGTCGACATCCCGCGCCCCGAGCGGACGGCCGACCAGCAGGCGGTGGCCATGGTGGCCGCGGCCCTCGAGTACCACCGCCGGGAGGTCCTGCCGTTCTGGTGGGAGCACTTCCGGCGCGTCGGCGCCCCGGTGGAGGACTGGGAGCACGACGGGGAGATGGTCGTGCTCGACCCCGGCGCCATCGAGGTCCTCGACGACTGGCACCGGCCGGCGCGGTCGTGGACCCGCCGCTACGCCGCGCTGGTCGACGTGCCGGGCTCGTTCAAGCTGGTGGCGAGCGATCGCCCGGTGTTCGCCCTCTGGGACGCGCCCCTGCCCCCGGAGGTGCAGCAGCCCACCGGCACCGACCGGGGCTACGCCAAGACCGCGGCCATCGAGCGCATCGAGCCCGTCGACGGCCGGTGCCGCGTGACGATCGTCGAGACCCTGCCGACGCGCGTCGCCGAGCTCGACCCGGCGCGCCGTCGGTTCCCGGCGGCCCTCAGCGCCGACGCCGGGCTCGAGGGCAAGGCCATGGCCGCCTCGATCCTCGCCATCGCCGAACGGCACGTGGGCCCCGACGGCGCCCTGGCGCCCCACCCCGGGCTCGACCTGCTCGCCCGCCGCCGACCTCTTCTCCGTGGGCGAGGCCGCTGCCCGACGGTGGCGGCGACGTAGGGCGCGGCGATCGTCGAGGCCGTGCGGCGGCTCGACCGGTCGTACCTCGCCGTCCAGGGGCCGCCGGGCACAGGCAAGAGCACCACAGGCGCAGGCCATCGCCGAGCTGGTGCGCACCGGCTGGAAGGTGGGCGTGGTGGCCCAGGCCCACCGCACGGTCGAGGGCTTCCTCGACAAACCGGGTGGTGGAGCAGGGGATCGACCCGGCCCGGGTCCTCAAGCGGGCGTCGGGCGGCGGCGACTGCCGCGGCACGCCGGCCACCGACGCCGAGCTGCTCGCCGCCGCCACCGCCCCCGTCGAGGCAGGCGCGCCCGGGTTGCTCCTCGGGGGCACCGCCTGGGACCTCGTGAGCGACAAGCGGGTGCCGGCGGGCTCGCTCGACCTGCTCGTGATCGACGAGGCGGGCCAGTTCTCGGTAACCGGCACCGCTGGCCGTGTGGCGCGCCCCGCCTCCTCCTGCTCGGCGACCCCCAGCAGCTGTCGCAGGTGAGCCAGGCCCTGCACCCCGAGCCGGTGAACGTGGCCGCGCTGAGCTGGGTGGCCGACGGCCACGACACCCTGCCGCCCGAGCTCGGCTACTTCCTCGGCCGCACCTACCGGATGCGCCCCGAGCTCACCGAGGTGGTGTCGCGGCTGTCCTACGACGGGCGCCTCGCCCCGGATCCCTGCACGGTCGAGCGCTGCGCCGGTGGCCCCGGCGTGCGGACCGTCCTGGTCGAGCACCGCGGCACCGGGGCTCGTCGGAAGAGGAGGTCGAGGCGGTGCTCGCCCTCGTCGACGACCTCGTCGGCCGGAGCTGGACCGACCCCCACGACCGGTCCCGGCCCGGCACCCGCCCGCTCGAGCCGGGCGACGTGCTGGTGGTGGCGCCGTTCAACGCCCAGGTGAACCGGCTCGCCGAACGGCTCGCGGCGGCCGGCTACCACGACGGCGACGGCGGCCGGGGCGCCGTCGCGGTGGGCACCGTCGACCGCTTCCAGGGGCGCGAGGCGCCGGTCGTGATCGTGTCGATGACGGCGTCGTCGGCCGACGCCAGCAGCCGCGGCGCCGGCTTCCTGCTCAGCCGCCACCGGCTCAACGTCGCCATCTCGCGGGCCCAGCACACCGCCGTGCTGGTGCACGCGCCGGGGATCGGCGACTTCGTGCCGCCCACCCCCGACGGCCTGGCCCGCCTGGGCGCCTTTCTCGGCGTGTCGCAGGCGGGCCGCGGCCGCTGATCAGCCGGTGGCCGACTCCCCGTCGGCGTCGCCCGCCTTCTTCTTGGCCTCCTCGACGCTGGCCCGCAGCGCCTCCATGAGGTCGATGACCGCGGCGGGGCGCTCCTCGGTGCTGGGCTCGTCGACGATCCCCTCGGAGCGCTTCTCGATGGCGTCGCGCAGCTCCTCGACGTAGGTGTTCGGGTACTTCTCCGGATCCCACTCCGAGGTCATGGTGTCGACCACCTGCAGGGCCAGGTCGACGGCGCGCTGGTCGGCCTCGCCGCGCTCCTCGGGCAGCTCGGGCACGTCGTCGCGCGCCACGACCTCCTCGGCGTAGCGCATGGTGGACATGGCGAGCAGGCCCCCCATGGGCCGGATGGCGGCGAGGCGGCCCTTGTTGCGCATCACCACCTGGCCGATGGCCACCCGGCCCCGCTCCTCCATGGCGGCCAGCAGGAGGTCGTAGGGCTCCTTGGCGGCCGGCCCGTCGGGGCCCAGCCAGTAGGTCTTGTCGAAGTAGACCGGGTCGACCGCCTTCAGGTCGACGAAGTCGAGGACCTGCACCGCCTTGGTGGAGTCCGGGCGCAGCGCGGCGATCTCCTCGCGCTCGAAGGTGACGTGGCGCCCGGGCGACAGCTCGTAGCCCATGACGATCTGGTCGTCGGCGACGGACTCGCCCGTGGCGGCCGACACCTTGTCGTACTTGATGCGGGCGCCGGTCTCCTTGTCGATCTGGTGGAAGTGGATCTCGCGGTCGCGCGTGGCCGTGTAGGCCTTCACGGGCACGCTCACCAGCCCGAAGCTGATGACACCGGTCCACACCGGCCGCGCCAACAGCGGGCCTCGGCGGTGGGCTCGTGGATCATGGCAGCGACCTTTCCGCAGCGAGATCGGGACGGGGTCCGGTACCCGATCCGGAGGGGGAAGGCTACTTCAGCTCCCGGTGGCCGCGGCCTGGGCGGCGTCGACCAGCTCCACCAGCTCGGCCCGCTCGGCCTCGCTCAGCGCCTCGTAGGCGGGGGCCAGCGCCCGCTCGGTGGCCTCCTGGGCCGCCGCCCACGGCTCGCGGACGGGGTCCTTGTCGGGGTGGGGCGGCGCCCAGCCGAACACCTCGAGCATGTAGGGCGTGCGGCGGGCCACCGCGGCGTGGGGATGGACCCCCTGGGTGAGCACGGCGGCGCCGTGCATGGCGCCGCGCAGCTCCCGCAGGGCGTTGACCCGGTGGATGGCGAGCGCCTTCGGCGAGGCCGGCTCGGGCAGCTCGCGCCAGCCGGCGAAGAGCGGTGCGGCGGCCACCGAGGCGGCGTCGCCCACCCGACCGGCCAGCTCGGCCAGCCGGTCGGCGGGCAGGTCGTCGGGGACCTTCTCCTCGGCCCAGCGGTGGGCGACGGCGGCGAACTCCTCGGCGGCGCGGCGCCGGGGCATCACCTCGCCCGCCCGGTCCCACGACGCGACGACCATCTCCGGGCCGAGGAACACCATGGCGGCGGCGGCCACCGAGCCGGGCACGTCGCCCAGCACGCCGCACCGCCCGCCCACGTAGAAGTCGATGCCCTCGAAGCCGAGGGTGGCGCCGTGGGCGTAGGTGCCCAGGTCGAGCATGAAGTGCGAGCCCAGCCCGTTGATCGAGTCGCCGGTGGCGACGGCGGCGGCGAGAGCGTCCACGTCGTGTCCCCTTGTCTGCGTGGTGGTCCGCCGCAGCCTGCCACGCGCTCGCGGCGAGTGCGTTGCATGTGACAACCGACCGGTGGCCCGACCGGGCCGATCGTCAGGCCGGGAGGGAGAAGCGCTGGAAGAAGTCCCAGATCGCCGTGTTGGCGTCGAAGTCGTCGGTGGGGCCCACCATGTTGGCCACCTGCTTGGAGAAGGCGCTCCCCGGCCACGAGTGGCCGCCGCCGTCGATGATCAGGAACTCGACGTCGGCGCCGGGCGGGCAGTCCCACGTGCGCTCGGTGATCGTGTCGGTGAGGGGCTCGTCGGTGGGGTCGCCCTCGCAGCCGTTGTCGGCTGCCCAGCGCGCCACGTTGGCGGGGTAGCCCGGGCCGTCGATGTCGGCGGCCGGCAGCGCCTCGTCGGTGGTGGCGGCGCCCGGACCCTCGCTCAGCACCTGGTTGAGCCGGTCGCCCACGCCGCCGTTGAACAGCAGGATCGGATCCGCGGTGCCGTGGAAGGCGAGCACCGGCACGGGCCGGGCCGGGTCGCACCCGTCGGGGCGGATCGCCCCGGCGACGGGCGCCACCGCTGCGATGCGGTCGGCGAGCGAGCAGGCGAGCACCGACGAGAAGAAGGCGCCGTTGGACAGGCCGGTGGCGTACACCCGCGCCGTGTCGATGCAGAGCTCGGCCTCCACCTGGTCGAGCAGGTCGATCGTGTACTGGAGGTCGGGGTTGTCGTCGGGCGTGAGCCCGATCTGCCACCGCACCGGCGTGCCGAGCCCCTGCGGCTGCACGACGACGAAGCCGTGGTCGTCGCCGAAGGCCGCGAGGTCGCTCATCTTGGCGTGGACCTCGGCGCCCTCGGAGAGGCCGTGGTAGTCGAGCACCAGCGGGATCGGGGTCTCGCCGTCGTGCTCGAGCGGCGTGCTCAGCAAGAACCAGCGGTCGCTGTCGTCGAGGTACGTCTTCTCCTGCACGACCGATCGGACGCTCGACGTGCCGCACCCCGCCGAGGGGACCGCCGGCGCATCGGCCGCGGAGGTGGTGGTCGTGGTCGCCTCGTCGGTGGCGGCGGCGGTCGTGGTGGCGTCGGCGCCCTCGGAGCCGCTCGAGCCGGCGCACGAGGCGAGGGTGAGCCCGGCGACGAGGGCGACGATGGCGAGCGGGGTGGCGGGTCGGCGCAGCACGGCGCCGAGCGTAGGTCCGGACGCCGGGGCGCGGGCGCTCAGCACGCGTCGGCGAGCGCGGCCACCGCCGCCGCGCACGCGTCGCCGATGGTGGCGACGTCTCCGGCGCCGGGCAGGGCGCGCAGCGGGAGGTTCACGTCGGTGGCTCCGGCCGCCACCAGCTCGGGCACCACCGCCAGGGTGGCGGCGAGGTCGAGACCGTCGTGGCCGCGGACCAAGGCAGGAGATGCGCGCACCTGGAGCGCGCCGGGATCTCGGCCGGCGTCGGCCAGGGCGGCGCGCAGCCGGGCCGTGCCGCTCGCGACGTCGTCCGCGGTGGCGCCCATGATCGGGATCCAGCCGTCGCCGAGCTCGACGATGCGCCGCACGTTGCGGCCCGACAGCGTTCCCGAGAACCAGACGGGGAGCCGCTCCTGCACGGGGACCGGCCGGCACCAGACCTCGGTGGCGGCGTCGCCGTCGCCGACGGGCACCGGCCCCCCGGCCCACAGCGCCCGGCAGGCAGCCAGCCCCTCGTCGAGCAGGGCGCCGCGTCGAGCGAAGTCGACGCCGAGCGCGGCGAACTCCTCGGGCTGCCAGCCGACGCCGACGCCGAGGTCGAGGCGTCCACCGCTGAGCGCATCGATGGTGGCGGCCTGCTTGGCGAGGAGCACGGCCGGGCGCAGCGGCGCCACCAGCACGCCGGTGAGGAACCGGACCCGCTCGGTGGCGCCGGCGAGCGCGGCGATGAGGGTCAGCGGCTCGAGCCAGTCGGCATCGGGGCCGGTGGGGAAGCGGCCCCACGGGTAGCGGTCGACGTGGGGGCCGAGGACGACGTGGTCGGAGATCACCAGGCGGTCGACCCCGGCGCGGTCGGCGGCGCGGGCAACCTCGACGACTGCCCGCCAGCCCCCCTCGGGCGGCGGGCCGAAGGTCGTCATCCCGAGGGAGAGCTGCGGCGTCGCCATCGGCGGCGATCGTATCGACGGCCGCCCGGACGGGCAGCGAGGACCATGGCCGCCACCGACGCACCCGCACGCGAGCGCCCGACGGGCGATGGCGAGCTCGACCTCGATCCTCCGGCCCCGGGCGCCGGGCGCCCGGCCGACGATCCCACCGACATCTCGCTCGAGGGCTGGCGCGACGTGGGGGTGCGGGTCGCTCGCGCGGCCAAGGAGCAGGACCTGTCGCTGGCCGCGGCCGGCGTGGCGTACTACGGGTTCGTGGCCGCGATCCCGGCGCTCGCCGCGGCCATCGCCATCTACGGCTTGCTGGTGACGCCGTCCCAGGCGGCCGCCAACGTGCAGGACCTCTTCGCCGTCCTCCCCGACGACGCCCGCTCCCTGCTGAGCGACCAGGTGGAGGCCCTCGCCCGGTCCTCGTCCACGGGCCTGTCGATCACCGCCGCGGTCGGCATCCTCGCCGCGCTGTGGACGGCGTCGAGCGGCATGGCCCACCTGGCCCAGGCCATCAACCTGGCCTACGGCGAGGACCACACCCGGCCGTTCCTCCGCCACACCAGGCCCACGCCACAAACTCAGCTTCGTTACCGCCTCTGTTGTCGCGCCGAAGTCAGCGCCCAGACGGTGTCATCGCAGCTCTGGCGCTCAGCGCGCTAACTCAGTAGAGCAAACGACCGCGTAATGGCCCTCGGGCTGCGTGACCTGGCGCAAAGGCGTTCAGACTGGGGATCCACCGCGCTCTTCGTTGGGCATATGCTGAAGCGAGAGCCCAGGCCAGTTGCCGGTGGCCGGGCGCTGGCGCCCTCGTCCTGTGCGGCCCAGGCCTCTGCTCTGCCGCCTTCTGGCATGCGTTTGTAGCCGGAGCTTCAATCGCCTGGCGGGGCCCTCACCAGGGCGCTCGCTGGCGTGGGTCCTGCTGCCATCACGAAACCATCAGCGTACCTGGCGTTCTGCTGTGCCGCATCAGCGCCGAGAGCTGGAGTGCCGGAGGCACTCAGCGACGTCTCACCTGAGATGCGGTCCAGGCTTGCGCGCCTGCAGCTTCACGCCTCCCGGTTTGACCTGCAAACCGGTCGATCGAGGGAACCATCGCCGCTGGTACGTCACCTGCGGGGACTCGGCGAAATCGATGGCCGCTCCGACGACATCGACTCTTACACTCGCCGATCGTCTGTACGCCCGGAGAACCACCGGCAAGGCGTCACCGGCTCATACGCCTCCAGGCCGCCAGCCGGACGCTGCCGGGCAGGCGCGGAGGCGGCGGCGACGAGAAGAGGAGCTGGGTGGACCGGTTCCACTACCACCGGCAGAATGATCTCGGGCGGCACCGCGGTTGTCAGGTTCAGTTACCGTCAGGGGCCGGTATCTGGCAGCGTCTGACATCTATCCGCTGCGGCGGCGGGGGCTGCATCGTCGAAGTTCCGGGTGATGATCGCCCGCTCAAGGCCATTGGGAACCTGGTGCTGGACGGAATGTACCACCATATCCAGTCAGTCGATGAAGGGCGCCGGGCGTGGAAGCGCCGTGGTCCCAGGTCGCACCCAGTCTGGCGCACCACCGTGGCGGCGCGGCACGCGCTATCGCGATGTCGGGCTGCGAAGGCTGACTGGATCTGATCCTGGGACCGCTGCCGCCGCCAGCCCGTTTGGGCAGCCGGGACTCAGGCCGTCCGCCCTGCGCGGCGCGCTGCCATCGCCACCGTCACCAGGCAGGTCGGAAGATGCGGCTCGCTCGTGCTCGTTGGCTTCCGCCCTGCAGCGGCGTCGCTCTGCGCCGAACGCCATCGCCAGCAGATCAGACCAATGGCTGAGCGGCGGTCTGGGACGGCGCTCGGGATCGGCGGGGGCGGTTGGAAGAGCGGATACCACGGGCCTGCAGATCTCCGTTCTCGACGCCAAGGCGGAAACCGGCTGGATAATGGTGGAAGGCATGGCGTGCGACAGCTGCTTCCTCCGCCGGATAATGGGCTTCGGGCGGGTTCGCTACGCTCTCCAGGCCGCTGCGAGCCTAAGCTGATTACGCGGTTCACCTGCAAATTATTCATCGACGGCGCGGCGAAAAAGATCCGCTGGATGGCGTGGCGCGGCACGCGACCGGTGCGTTATCGATTCGTCGCCGCCGGCGCCAGTCAGCCAACCCTGGTCGGAACATCCGCGACCACCCTCGACGTCAGGAAGCGATCCGACCGCGCAGTGCGCCCGCACGGTCGCCTGGGCATCGTCGCGACGAGCTGGCGGGCCTGCCAGTTCGGCGAAGCGCTGAAAGCGAACCGTGCGCTGAAGTTCAAGATCGTGGAAGCCGGGCGCTCTGACCTGATCAAGGCTATCAGGCACCCGGCGCTGAAGGGGGTCATCCTCGCCCTGCGCAGCCCGTGGGACGAGGGCGCGCTCGACCGGTTCGCCGAGGCCGTGCTCCCTGCCTTCGCCGCCGCGTGATCTGTCACCCGGATCGGTGACGATCGGGGCGTCGGTCCGCACGCTCCGGAGCGATGGTGAGGCCCCGCTCACGCAGGTCGGAGGGGTTCGGGCGCCTGGTCTGGGCCGTACGGCCCATTGCCCCGAGCAACGTTCAGGTACAGACGGCCTGCGGCCGATGTGAGCGTGTGGCACTGCGCATCCGGGCGAGGGAGGGGACGATCGACGCGTCCCCCGGCGGCGAGACCGCTGCGGCCGCGCTCGAACCGCTGCTGCCCCTCGACCCCGACCGCGAGCTGCGGCCGCCGGACCTGGTGGACCGGGTCGTGGCGGGGATCCACGCCGTCGCCGACTCCGTGCGCAGCCGCCTGGGCTGGGTGGGCATCGCCGCGAGCATCGCGGTCGGGCTGATCTCGATCGAGTCCTCGTCCGGGATCGCGACCCACGGCCCGGCCACGCTCCTCGCCTCCATCGCCGCCGCCGTGTGCTTCGCCGTCGCCTGGCAGGCCCCGGGGCGGTGCCGCGTCGGTTGGGGCGCCATCGCGCTCGGCTCGATGCTCTGGTGCGCGGGCAACGGGGCGCGGCCCCTGTGGCGATCGGCGCCGGCCACGAACGTGACGATGTCGATCGGTGACGTCGCCGCCCTCGTCTCGATGGTCGCCTTCGCGGTGGGCATCCTGATCCTGCTCGAGAAGCCCGACCGCGAGGTCGCCCGCCTCCGCTTCGTGGCCGAGGGGTTCATGGTGGCCGCCTCGGTGCTCTTCGCCGGGTGGGTGACCGTGCTGCCGCCGGCCTTCGAGGCGATCGAGGGCCGCCCGCTCACCGAGCAGGCCCTCCTGCTCGCCTACCCGATCAGCGACGTCCTGCTGCTCGGGGTGGTGGTGTTCGCCTTCACCAAGCTGCCGCTCCTCGGGCGCTGGAGCGTGGTGCTGCTGCCGGGCGTGGGGACCATCGCCCTGCTCTCGAGCGCCATGAGCGAGCTCGATCCCGCCGTGGCCGAGCGGACCAACGCGGTCGACGTCGCCGTGGCCATGGCGTTCGTCGCCGTGGCCGCCGCCGCGGTGCGGGTCTGGCGCACGCCCGCCGAGCAGCTCGGCGGGCCCGGGACCGTGCCGCAGCGGGCGCAGCTCGCGCTGCTGGTGGCCCCCGGGCTGTCCATCCTGATCGTGGTGGGCACGACGCTCCGCCAGGCCACCGGCCAGCCGGTCGCCGTCGAGCTGACCTGGATCACCATCGCGGTGCTGACGCTCGCCGTGCTGCTCCACGTCACCGTGATCGTCGAGAACCACACGCTGGGCCGCGAGCTCGCCCTCGCCCGCGACGAGGCGATCCACGCCTCGGTGCTGAAGTCCCACTTCCTGGCCAACGTGAGCCACGAGATCCGCACCCCCATGAACGCGGTGATCGGGCTGACCGGCCTGCTGCTCGACACCGAGCTCGACGAGGACCAGCGGGAGCTCGCGGTCGGCGTGGCCACCTCGGCCGAGGGCCTGCTCGGGCTGATCGACAGCCTCCTCGACTTCTCGAAGATCGAGGCCGAGAAGATGGACCTCGAGGAGATCGACCTCGATCTCACCGACCTCATCGACGAGGTGGCGATGCTCATGGGCGAGGCCGCCCGCCGCAAGGGGATCGAGCTGATCGCCTACTGCGAGCCCGGGATGGTCACCCAGCGCCGCGGCGACCCGGTCCGCATGCGCCAGATCCTGCTGAACCTGGCCAACAACGCGGTGAAGTTCACGAGCCAGGGCTCGGTCACGATCCAGGCCATGCCGGGCCCGGGCGGCCCCGAGCAGGTCTCGTTCCTCGTGATCGACACCGGCATCGGCATCCCCGAGGCCGAGCAGGCTCGGCTCTTCGAACCGTTCTCGCAGCTCGACGAGTCGACGGCGCGCAACTACGGCGGTACCGGCCTCGGCCTCGGCATCGTCCGCGGCCTCGTGGACCTGATGGGCGGCGAGGTCGAGATGGCCTCCGAGGAGAACGTGGGCACCGTGTTCCGGATCACGCTGCCGCTGAAGGTCGGCGCAACCAGGCCACCGAGCAGGGCCTGGCGGCGCTCGTGGGCCTGCGGGCGCTGGTGGTCGACGGCAACGCCGTGAACCGCAGCGTCCTCGCCCACGCTCCACAGCTGGGGCTTCATCGTCGACCAGGCCACCTCGGCCGAGGACGCGCTGCACCACTACGGCTGGTCCGACGAGGGGGTCGACAGCACCTACGCCGTGGCGATCATCGATCGGGCGCTCGACGGCATGGACGGCGTCGAGCTGGCCCGCGTGCTGCACCAGCAGCGCGCCACCTCCGAGACGGTCATCCTCCTGCTCAGCTCCACGATGGACCTCTCGCGCGCTGCGGCGCGCGAGGCGGGCATCGAGTCCGTGCTCATCCGCCCCGTGCGGACCTCGTACCTGCTGCGCCGCATCGTCGACGCGCTCGTCAACCAGACCTCCACCACCCCAACCACCCCAGAACCCGTCCGGGCGGGCCCGTCCTGAAAGGACCCAGGCAATGCAGCAGCAGCACCGAGTGCTCCTCGCAGAGGACAACAAGATCAACCAGGTCGTCGCCGTCGGCACGCTGAAGAAGCTCGGCTACGTCGTCGACATCGTCGAGGACGGCGGCCAGGCCGTCGCCGCGTGCGCCGCCGAGGAGTACGACGCCGTCCTGATGGACGTGATGATGCCGGGCGTCGACGGCTATCAGGCGACCGGCATGATCCGCGAGCACGAGCGGGCCAACGGCCTGAAGCCGCTCCCGATCATCGGCCTGAGCGCCCGGGCGATGGCCGGCGACCGCGAGATCGCCCTCGAGGCCGGGAGGAACGACTACCTCACCAAGCCGCTCCGCACGAGCGCGCTCGAAGAGGTCCTGGGCCGGTGGATCGACCGGTCCGTCGTCGTCGACTGACGCCGCCCCCACCGCTGCACCGTCCCGGCTCCCACCAGCGCGCCCACCGGGCGCGCTGGTGGCGCGTCCGGGCCCCGGTGGGACCCGAGCGCCCGTCCGCACGCCCGAGCGGGTGCGCGGTGGGGCGCGCCGCCGCGGTCGCCCCCAGGGTCGACCGCGGTCGGCGACGGGTCAGTCGAGCCGGTGGCGCTCGGCGGCGTCGACGACGGCCACGAGCTCCTCGGGATCGACCGCCGGCCCGAACACGTGGCCGAAGGCCCGGTCGAAGCCCAACGCCCGCAGCTCGTCGAGGTCGGCGTCGGTCTCGACCGCCTTCGCCACCGACGTCGCCCCGAGGTCGCGGGCGACGCGGAGCCCCACCCGGACGGAGGGGTGCAGCCCGGGCCGCCGGCGGCCCGCGCTGTGCTGGTCGATCTTGAGCACGCTCGCCGGGGTGTGCTCGAGGGCCTGGCGGACGTCGCCGGTGACGCCGTCGACCACGATGGTCGCGCCGAGGTCCGCGAGCACGGCGATGTTCGGCAGGGCGTCGAGGCGGTGCTTGGTGAACGCGGCGAGGGGGACGTCGATCGCCAGGTCCCGCGGGTCGACGTCGGCCTCGTTCACCGCCGCGTCGAACAGGTGCGGGAAGCGAGGGTCGACGAGCAGGCGGCGCGACAGGTTGAGCGCGACCTGCAGCGGCCGTCCCGCCTCGCGCCAGGCCGCCGCCTGGCGGCACGCCGCCACCACGGCCCACTCCTCGGCGCCGGCCAGCTTCGGGTCCCAGCGCGTGCGGGCGAGCGAGGCGCCCGGTCGGAGCATGCCGAAGTCGGGGTGCCACCACCGCAGCAGCGATTCGCAGCCGACGACGCGGTGCTCGTGCAGGTCGAACTCGGGTTGGTAGTGGAGCGTGAAGAACCCCGGCAGGCCCTCGAGGAGCAGCGATGATCCGTCGAAGGTCGGGGTTCGGGTGGTCGTGGTCATGGTGTGCCGCCTTCCCTCCAAGGTGGTCCGTCGGCTCCATCGGCACGAACAGGGCCGAGTTGATGCGACGTGACGCCTGACCGTCACCCTGGGTGGGGAGATCGGGGCACCCGGGCCACGCGGTGCGGTCACCCGATGGTGGGGATCTGGGTCGGCGAAGGGTTGGACGCCCGGTCGGTGGGGAACGAGGGGTCGACCACGACGGGGAGAGGACGAGATGCTGACGCTGCACCGCCACCACGAGGATCCGACCGCCGACACCTGGGCCGACGGGCACGCCGCCCCCGAGGATCGGGCGCTGGGCCTGGAGCTCGAGCTGATCGAGCTCCACCGTCGGCGCGCCGAGCTCTCGCCTGACCACCCCGAGGTGGCGCGCGTGGACCGCGAGGTGCAGGCCGTGCTCGACGAGCTCGTCGCCGTCACCGCCGAGCTCTCCCCCTCACCGGCGCCGCACCTGGCCGCCTGATCGCCTCGGCCGTCGGGTCCCGCCTCGCCCGCGCGGGGCCCGGCGGCTCAGGCCGGTCGGCAGACCACGAGGGTCGAGCCGTGGCCGGCGAGGTCGACCTGGACGTCCCGACGCTCGCCGAGCGAGGCCATCGCCCACGCGTCGCGCACGTGCCAGCGCCCGCTCGTGGGCACCACCCCGTGGCCGCCGCCGGCGACGCGGTCGATCCGGACGGTGGCGCGCCGGGGCACGCGGGTGAGGTTGGTGACCGAGATGGCCACGCCACCGTCGCGCAGCGGCTTGGCCAGCTGCCACAGCCCGGGCGGCGATGCCACCCTCCGGCCCTGCGCGCCGAGCGCGTCCTGGTCGACGGCGAGCACCTCGGGGTTGGCGAGCAGCGCCAGGTCGAGCTCGCTGCTCGACGCCAGGTCGTGGCTGGCGAGGAGCGGCGCGGCCATCATCGCCCAGAGCGTCACGTGGCTGTGCACCTGGTGGTCGCTCAAGCCGCGGAAGCGCCAGATGCGGCGCCCGCGCAGCGGTGCGGGCAGCTGGTTCGGCAGCCGGAGCACGCCGGTGCTCGCGCCCCGGCCCCGGTTGCCGACGAGGAGCATGTCGGGGTCGTTCCACCGACCGGGGCCGGCCTGGTCGGCGAGGCGCAGGTTCCGCCGGGCGATGTGGCGGACCCCGAAGGGGGACCACGAGAACGTGTCGAAGATGTCGGGCGTGGTGCGCCACAGCGACCCGCCCACCGCCGGGGCCCAGCGCCACGGCCGCCGGAACCCCCACTCGCAGACGCTGAGCACGATGGAGCGGTCGGTGGCCCGCAGGGCATCGCCCATCGCGCCGTAGCGGGCGCGGGCCTCGGCGCCGCTCGAGGGGGCGAAGCAGTAGTCGTACTTCAGCAGGTCGACGCCCCAGGCGGCGTAGGCCCGGGCGTCCACCTGCTCGTGGCCGAGCCCGCCGAAGCAGCGCCCGCACGTGAGGTGGGCGGCATCGGAGTAGATGCCGAGCTTCAGGCCCAGCTCGTGGACGCGGCGCGCCACCGGCTCGATGCCGTCGGGGAACCGGTCGGGGTGGGCCAGGGGCGCGCCGTCGGCGGCGCGCGCCGCCGCATGCCAGTGGTCGTCGATGTTCACGTACTGGTAGCCGAGGTCGCGCAGGCCGGTGGCCACCAGCGCCTCGGCGGCGCGGACCACGACCTCGGCGCTCACGTCGGCGCCGTAGACGTTCCAGCTGTTCCAGCCGAGCGGCGGCGTGAGGCAGAGCGCCTCGCCCACCACCAGCTCCACCGCATCGCCCGCCCGGCCCTCGCCGTTCGCCACCGCGACCTCGAGGCGGTGGGTGCCGGCCTCGGCGGGCGCCCGGCCGCGCACGATGCCCTCGGCGTCCACGTGGAGCCCGTCGGGCAGCCCGGCCACCTCGAAGCGCAGCGGCCGCGCGCCGGTGGCGGCGAGGGGGTGGATCAGCTCGGTGCCGGGGCGCACGCCCACGCGACGGGCGCCGTGGAGCCGGGGCGGCCCGGCGAAGGGGTCGAACCGGGCGACGGTCGGGCCCTCGGCGCTCGGTGCGGTGCTCCCCACGGCCGGCGACCGTAGCCACGCCGTGGCCCTCGCCGTGGGAGGATGCGCCCCTCACCCTGCGAGCGAAGGAACCGCCATGAGCGACGCCACCCCCGAGCCGACCGCCGACGACGTGGACGTCGAGGTCACCGAGATCGATCTGGACGGCGACGGCGTGGCCGACGGGTTCGCCGCCTCCAGCACGGTCGTCGGCGACGCCGACGGCGATGGCGTCGACGACACCGTCCGCGAGGTCACGGTCACCACGCTCGACATCGACGGCGACGGGCAGGCCGACATCGTCGAGACCGTGGAGACGACGGGCCTCGACGTCGACGGCGATGGCGCCATCGACATCGTGCAGGAGGTCGTCACCACGATGATCGACGTCGACGGCGACGGCACGCCCGACGTCGTGGCCCGCACCACCTCCACCGCGGTCGACGTGGACGGCGACGGGACCTTCGACATCGTCGAGGAGGTCTCCGAGACCGTCGAGCTCGAGCCCGAGGAGGGCTGAGCGGTGCCGCACCCGCCCGAGGAGGTGGCCGCCG
Organism: Acidimicrobiales bacterium; assembly: GCA_041394165.1. GTDB lineage: Bacteria > Actinomycetota > Acidimicrobiia > Acidimicrobiales > Iamiaceae > Aquihabitans. The sequence goes on along the minus strand of JAWKIT010000003.1, from coordinate 110,611 downwards.
CGGTGGCGCGCTACCGCGAGCTGCGCGAGGCCATCGGCCGCGGCGAGGCCGACTGGCCGGCGCTGGCGGACCTGTTCACCGACGACGCGGTCTACATCGATCCGGCGTGGGGCCGCATCCAGGGCCGCGACGAGATCCGCGCCTTCATGGCCGAGTCGATGACCGGCCTCGAGGACTGGGAGTTCCCGATCGAGTTCATCGCCGTCGAGGGCGACCTCGTGGTGGTGAAGTGGACCCAGGTCCTGCCCGGCCAGGCGCCCGACGGCGGTCGGTGGACCCAATCGGGCGTGTCCACCCTCCTCTACGCCGGCGACGGGAGGTTCTCCTACGAGGAGGACCTCCTGAACATGGCGCACGTGCTCGAGGACATCGTCGCCAGCGGCTGGACGCCCGGCCCGGGCTTCACCCCGCCGCCCGCGCAGCCCGACCGCCGGTTCGCCCGACCCGCGTAGCGGCCCCTCAGCGCTGGAGGCCGGCCAGCAGCAGCTCGGTCTCGCGATCGGGCCGCATGCCCGCGTCGGCGAGCTCGGCCACGAGGCGGGCGCCCGCCGCCCGCGCCGAGCTGGTGGAGCCGAGCGCGAGGTGGCAGCGGATGAACAGGCGCTGGGCGCGCTCGGAGAGGGGATCGAGCTGCTGGGCGCGCACGGCGAGGTGCATCGCCTGCTCGGGCTCGCCCCGGGCGAGGAGCAGCTCGCCGACCCGGGCCACGGCACCGTGCGCGGAGGACTGGAGGCGGATGCGCTCGAGCTCGGCCCACGGCACGTCGAGGTCGGCGAGGAGCGGGCCCCGGTAGAGGTCGATGGCGCGGCGGTAGTGCTCGAGGGCGCGCGACGGGAGGCCGGCGGCCTCGGCGGCCACGGCCTCGGCGATCGCCCGATCGTGGAGGTCGAGGTCGGTGGTGAGGCCGTGGTCGGTGAGCGCCAGGCGGCTGCCGGTGGTGTCGACGAACCACGGCCGCTCGTCGTCTCGGCGATCGGGGTGGAGGGCCGCCTGGAGGTGGGCCAGGTTCACTCGCAGGTTCGCCGCCGCCTTCTCGGGCGCGAGGTCGGGCCACAGGGCGGCGGCCACCTCGGCGCGCGTCGCCCGCCGGTGCAGCACGAGGTAGGCCAGCAGCTGGCGGACCCGCTCGCGACGGTCCCACCCTTCGGTGCTCGCTCCGTCGCTGCGCTCGATGTCGAGGTCGCCGAGCACCCGGACGGTGAGGTCGAACGCGGGCCGTGCGGGCAGGACCGCGAGCCGGCCGGCGGCCGCGGCGGCCGCGGGGAGGGTGCCCCGCTCGGCGATGCGGGCGAGCCAGCGCCGCAGGTGGGGGACCGTCGGGAGCAGCGCCGCGGCCCGCGGGTCGTCGACGGCGACGGCGAGCTCGACCAGCAGCGGCGGGGGCACGTGGACGCGGAGGAGGTCGGGCGCGTCCCAGCGCAGCCGCGTGGCCGGCTCGGCGTCGCCGGCGCGCAGGGCGGCGAGCGCGGCGCCCGCCTCGACCGCGCTGGCCATCGACGGCCCGAACGAGCACCCGTCGAGGGCCTCGCCGCCCGGCGCCAGGGCGCGGATGGCGGCGAGCGCGTACAGGTACGGCCGCTCGGGCCAACGGCCGAGGGGGATGTCGTCGAGGAGGGCGCCGAGGCGGTCGGCGGCGACCTCCTCGCCGTCGACGCACAGGGCGACCAGTGCGGCGGCCACCTCGGCGAACAGCTCGACGGTGCGGGGCCCGAGCGGGGCGAGCCGGCGCGCCTCGTCGGCCATGGTGCGCGCCGCCGCCTCGTCGCCGGCGGCGAGGGCGATCGAGGTGAGCACGCACAGCGTCGAGGTGCGGAGGGTCACCATCGCGCCGTCGAGCCGGTCGGCGATCGTGCGGGCGATCGGCCACGCCGCGGTGGGGTCGATCGCGCCCTGGAGCCAGACCGCCTGCGCCTCGTAGATGTTGTCGAGGCCGGCTTCGAGCACCGTCTCGAGCGTGGCCGGCACCGCTTCGGGGCGGCCCAGGTCGATCATCCGGATCGCGTAGGCGTTGGCCCGCTGGTCCTCGTCGAACTGGTCGAGGCCCGCGAGCGCCTCGATCGACGCCTCCACGTCGCCGGCGGTCTGCGCGCGCCGCGATGCGAGGAACGCCAGCACCGACCGGGCGAGGGGGACATCTGCCGCCGCGAGGGCCGTGAGCATCGGCGACGCCACGGGGCCGCCCGGGAGGTCGAGGTCCTCGAACTGGAGCACCCGCCAGCGGGCCAGGGCCTCGAGCTCGCCCTCGCCGAGCGCGGCGGCCTCGTCGGCGACCGCGCGGAACCGGGCGATGGCCAGGCGCTCGTCGGAGGCCCAGAGCCGGGCCGCCTCGAGGTAGCGGCCGCTCGGGTGGGCGCGCCGCGGCGCCGGCAGGAGCTCGAGGATGCGGCCGATCTCGGCCAGCTCGGTCCACATCGACGGGCGGTGCGCCACCCGCAGGACGAGGCCCTCGAAGCGGTCGTGGGCGTCGGCGAGGGCGTAGGCCTCGGCGGCGAGGGCGAGGTCGCCGCGCTCGGCGAGCAGGTCGCCGGCGGCGCAGCGGAGGCGGTCGACCTCGGGCCCGCCCTCGGCGGCGAGCGCCTCGCCCCACAGGTCGTGCAGGCGGGCGGTGCCGTCGCCGCCGCGCTCCACCAGGGGGAGGTCCTCCACCAGCGCGTCGACCGTGGCCAGCTGCTCGTCGCCGAGGGCGGCGACGAGCTCGGCGTCGAGCAGCCCGAGCGGGGCGACCGCGGCGAGCAGCCGGCGCCGCCGGGCGTCGAGGTCGGCCAGCACCTCCTCCCAGAGGAACGCCATCGACGCCCGGGTGCCGATGCGACCGGTGAGGGCGGCGAGCGCCGGCCAGGGCGGGAGGTCGTCGACCAGCTCGGGGGCCAGGTCGTGGAGGGCGCCGAAGCGAGCGAGCTCGTCGGCGTCGAAGCGCAGCTCGTCCTCGCCGAGCACGAGCGCCTCCTCCCGCGCCCGCCAGCTCGCCAGGGCCAGGCGCGGCGCCCGCCGACCGCACACCACCAGGTGCCCGTTGCGGGGGAGGTGGACGAGGAGGTGGTCGAGCACGGCCCACGGCTCGGGCGCGTCGCCCAGCACGTGCGCGTCGTCGACGAGCACGGCGACCGAGGTCGGGGCGCGGCTCCAGATCAGCTCCACGATGTCGGCCGGAGCGTCGAGCACGGTGGGGGCGTCGAGGGCCTCGCCGATCCGGCGGCACAGGCGCTCCGGGGCGCGGTCGCGCTCGTCGACCCGCACCAGCGCGTCGACCCCGAGGTGCTCGATGGCGTTCTCGGCCACGGCCTGGGCGAGCAGGGTGCTCTTGCCGAAGCCGGCGCCGGCGGCGACGGCGATGATCCGCCGCTCGAACCGCTCGCGCAGGAGGGGGAGCAGCCGATCGCGCGCGACGGCCGGCGTGGTTCGCGGACCGGGGCCGGCGGGCATGGGGCCACCCTACGACGACCTCGTCGCGCCGGTTTCGGGGTGGTTCGCGCGCGTCTGGTGCGATCGCCGCCGTGCAGCGGGCGCTCGGGGTGCGGCAGGTGCGACGGCGGTCGTGGCGGTCCGTGCGCCTCGTCGCGGTCGCGGCCGCCGTCGTCGTGGGGGCCGTGGTGCTGCCCGGGGTCCTCCCGGCGCTGGCCGCCTCGGCGTGGGCCGACGACGATCGCCTGGTCGTGTCCCGCCTCGAGACCGACCCGCTCGGCGATCCGGTGGCGGTGCACCTCTCGTGGCCGGCGCCCGAGGTGGGCGTCGACGGCTTCCAGATCGTCCGCGACGGCGCGGTCGTGGGCACGGCCGGCCCGTTCGACCTGGGCGCCGTGGACACCGGCGTGGCCGCCGCGGGATCGCTCAGCTTCCGCTACGAGGTCCGCGCCCTGTCGGGTGGCTCCGCCATCGACGTCCTCGGGCCCCTCGACGTCGCCTTCCCGGTCGGTGCCGCTGGGTGCACCCGGGTGTGGACGGGTGCGATCGACGGGTCGTGGCACCTCGCGGGCAACTGGACGTCGGTCGGTGTGGGCGCGGGCGAGGCCGGCGTGCCCGGGGTCGACGACATCGCCTGCGCGCCGACGATCACCAACTGGCCGATCACGGTGAGCCAGCCGGGCGCGGTGGCCAAGAGCTTCTCCACCAGCCGCCTGTCGGGGCAGCCGACCCTGCGCGTCGCCACCGGAGGCGAGCTGGTCCTCGGGGGATCGCTCCAGGCCCAGACCCTCGATCTGGCGGGTGGCTCGCTGTCGATCGGCGACGACTCGATCCTCTACGGGACCGCGGCTCGGGCCGCCGCCATCTTCGGCGGCGGCGAGCTCACGCTCGGCGGCGTGCTCCGGGGCCAGGACCTGACCACGGGGAACCGCACCGGGTTCATCACCGGCGTGGCCGACACGACGACCACGCTCTCCGGCGGGCGCATCGAGGTGCAGCAGCTGCGGTACACGTCGGCGATCGAGCGGACGCTCGTCGGTCGCGACGGCCACGTGCTCGATGCCGAGGTCGTGCGCTTCGAGGGGACCAACCGCCTCGAGGCCGGCCCCGGCGGGGCCACGCTGCTCACCCAGTCGTTCGACGTGAACGGGGCGACGAGCGAGGCCGACGTCGAGTGGTCCTTCGGTCGGTCCCGCGAGGAGGACGACGCCGTCGTCGGCGTCGACGGGAAGGCCCACCTCGCCGACCTGCTCGACGTGGATCCGGGCGGCGGCGACGTCGAGTGGAACAACGCGGACGTGCGGCTCCGGGGTCAGCTGGAGGTGGACGAGGCGATCGACACCCTGTTCGAGCTCGAGCTGAACGATCCCGGTGCCGCGCTGCGCACCGGCGGGAAGCCGGACCCGTTCGCCGGGCTGCGGGCGCTCGAGTCGCTGCGCGTCAACACGGGCACGACGGTGTCGATCGACGGCGATCTGACCGTGCGCGAGCTCGACGTGCTCAGCGGTTCCACGCTGGACGTGGCCGGCACGATCGTCGACCCCAACGGCGATGCGGCCACCACCGAGGGCCCGGCCCGGCACCGCATCTCGAACGGCGCCGTCCGGGTGGGGGCGCCGTGGGTCGTGCGGCGGACCGGCACCCTCGCGGTGGCCGGTGCGACGGTCGACGGCGACGTCTCCGTCGACGGCGCCCTCGAGGTCGGGCTCATCGACGAGGCATCCGCCGGGGCGGCGACGTTCACCGGCGACGTCGACGTGCACCCCGGCGCCACCCTCGCGGCCGCGGTGGCCGGGGTGGACCCGGGCACCTTCACCGAGGGCACCGTCGAGGGGCAGCTGACCCTCGACGGCGGGCTGATCGTCTACCTCTGGAACCCGCTGCCCGACGAGGTCGACCTGACCATCCTCCCGACGCCGACCAAGCCGACCACCGGCGAGCTGGAGTACGTCGACTTCCAGTTCGTGGACGTGGAGCGCTTCGACGTCGACGTGCGCGACGACGGGGTGCACGTGGTGTCCACCGGCCCGGCCGCCGGCCCCGGGTGGGAGGTCGACGACGCCCTCCAGGTGGCCGGCGTCGAGGCCGACGCCGGGGGCGCGCCCGTCGAGGTCGCCCTGCTCTGGCCGCCCGCGAACGGGCCGCCCGACGCGTACGCCATCGATCGGGTCGTCGACGGGACGGCGACCGAGCTCGACGTGGTGGACGGCGACACGACCGAGTGGACCGACACCGACCCGGTGATCACCGCCGAGTACGTGGTGCGGGCCCTCGACGACCTCGGCGACGACGTCGCCGCGCTGGCCCCGGCCCGGGTGCCGTTCCCGGCCGACACCAGCTGCACCATCCTCTGGACCCACGCCGCCGGCGACGACACCTCGGGCCGCTGGTCCGATCAGCGCAACTGGGCCCCGTACGGCACCGCCGGGTCGATCTCGCTCGCCGACGGCTACCGGCTCCCGCAGGTCGACGACCGGGCCTGCATCGCCAGCGGCCGCGACGACGCCGTGCTGGTCGAGGTCGACGAGCCGGGCACCTCGGTCGGCTCGGTGGAGACGGATCGGGCGGTGATCGGCATCGGGTGGACCGAGCCGGTGGCCGACGTCTCGTTCTCGACGGTCGGCTCGGCCGGGATCGACCGGCTCCTCGTCGGCGAGGGCGCGGCGGTCGACGTGGGCGGCGACCTGGTCGTCGACTTCGTGAACCTGAAGGACGCCGACGCCTCCCTGGTCGTCGACGGCGCGCTCGAGCACGAGGACCGCGACCCCGACGTCGCCGCCGGTGCGGTGGTGACCGGCGGGACGGTGGCCACCGGCGGGTGGTCGGTGCTCGCCGATGCGTCCGTCGAGCTCGCCGGGGCCGCGGTCGTGGAGGGTCCGCTGACGCTGGGCGGCACGCTCGTGGTCGAGGCGGGGGCATCGGCGCAGCTCGACGAGCTGGTGGCCAAGTCCGGCTCCACCCTCCAGGTCCGGGTGGGACGCCACCGGCGGCCCGGCGCTCACCGTCGACCAGGGCGACCTCGACGGCGACGTGGAGGTGGTGCTCGCCCAGGAGCTCGCCGAGGGGACCGACGTCCTGCTGATCGCCACCACGACGCCGTCGTCCACCACCCCGACGCTCGCTGTCGGGCCAGGCGGCGGGCGAGCCTCGCCTTCGGTCCCGCCGGCATCCGGCTCCAGCGCCTCGTCGTGGAGCCGGTGGCGTGGGGGATGGGGACCGGGTGGAGGTGGCGGGGTTGGTGGTGGATGACTTCGGGGTGCCGGTGGGGGTGGGGGTGCGGTGGCCGGTGCCGTCGGGGTCGGCGGAGGGGTTCGAGGTGGTGCGGTCGGGTCCGGGTGGTGCGGTGGTGGTGGGGTCGGTGGATGGGTCGACGTTCGAGTTCGTGGACGCGGATCCGTTCGCGCAGGGGCTACACGGTTCGGGCGTTGGTGGGTGGGTCGGTGGTGGATGGGTTGGGGCCGGTGGGGGTGCGGTTCCCGGCGGTGGTGGGGTGTTCGGTGGTGTGGACGGGTGCGGTGGGCTCGGGGGTGTGGGGTGAGGCGGGGAACTGGGCGCCGATGGGTGTGGTGGGGTCGGTGTCGCCGTTGGCGGGGGAGCGGTTGCCCGATGTGGACGACCACGCGTGCATCCCGGGTGGGTTGCCGGTGGATGGGCGGATCGTGTCGGTGCTGGCGCCGGTGGAGGTGCGTCGGCTGAGCGCGGGGCTGGACTCGTTGGTGTGGGCCGAGGCCGACGTGACCGTCGCCGACGGTGCGTCGCTCGGCGAGCTCCTCGTCGACGGATCGGTGGTGGAGGTGCGGCGACCTGGCCTCGCCGTTCGTCGCCGTGGTCGACGAGGCGCTGCTCGTCGACGGCGCCCTCACCCACCCCGAGCCGTCCACCGCACCGGGCGAGCCGGAGTTCCGCTGGGGCGCCAACGTCGCCGACGGCTCCGTCTCGGTCGGCGGCTCGTGGAGGGTGCCTGCCGGGGCCACCCTCCGGCTCGATCGAGCCGCGCTGGCGGGCACCACGACCGTGGACGGCACCCTCGACATCGCCGCCGACGCCAGCGTCCTGCTCGCCGGTGACGTGGCCCTCGGGCCGACCGCCGAGGTGGCCATCGCCCTCGACGACCCGGCCTCGCCGCCGGTGGTGGCCGTCGCCGCCAGGCTCGCCCTCGACGGCGCCCTCACCGTCGAGCTCGCCCGGAGCTCCCCGACCAGAGCGACGTGGTGCTCGCCGCCGTCGACGGGAGCGGGACCATCACCGGGGCGTTCGCCACCGAGTCCGTCACGGGCGAGGCCCTGGGCGCCCGGCTGCTCGTCGATGCCACCGCCATCCGTCGTGGAGCCGGTGGCGTGGGCGGATGGGGACCGGGTGGAGGTGGCGGGGTTGGTGGTGGATGACTTCGGGGTGCCGGTGGGGGTGGGGGTGCGGTGGCCGGTGCCGTCGGGGTCGGCGGAGGGGTTCGAGGTGGTGCGGTCGGGTCCGGGTGGTGCGGTGGTGGTTGGGTCGGTGGATGGGTCGACGTTCGAGTTCGTGGACGCGGATCCGTTCGCGCAGGGGAGCTACACGGTTCGGGCGTTGGTGGGTGGGTCGGTGGTGGATGGGTTGGGGCCGGTGGGGGTGCGGTTCCCGGCGGTGGTGGGGTGTTCGGTGGTGTGGACGGGTGCGGTGGGCTCGGGGGTGTGGGGTGAGGCGGGGAACTGGGCGCCGATGGGTGTGGTGGGGTCGGTGTCGCCGTTGGCGGGGGAGCGGTTGCCCGATGTGGACGACCACGCGTGCATCCCGGGTGGGCTGCCCCTCGGCGAGCACCAGATCACCGTCGAGGCCCCGGTCGACCTGCGCCGCCTCAGCGCCGGGCTCGACACGCTGCTCTGGGTGGAGGCGCCGCTCGAGGTGAGCGAGTCCGCCTCGCTGGGCGAGGTGCTGGCCTACGAGACGACGGTCGCCGTCGGCGGCGACCTGTCGTCGCCGTTCGTGGCCGTGGTCGGCGGCGGCTCGGTGGCGGCGACGGGGGCGATCGACCACCCGGCCCCGGCCGTGCCGTTCGGCGACCCGCGCTACCGGTGGGGCGCGGTGGTCGAGGACGGGGCGGTCGGCGCCTCGGGGACCTGGTCGGTGCCGGTCGGTGCCACGGTCACGCTGGAGGCCGCCACCGTCACCGCCGCGATGGCCCTCGACGGCATCCTCGAGGTGCCGGCGGCCGGTGGCGTCGTGCTTGCCGGCGACGTCGCCCTCGGCCGCGAGGCGGTGGTCGACCTCGCCGTCGACGACCCCGCCGATGCCCCGGCGGTCACCGCCCGCGGCACCGTCGACCTCGACGGCACCCTCGACGTGGAGCTGGTGCAAGAGCTCGCCGAGGGCACCGACGTGACGGTGCTCGCCACCGACTCCACCGGGCTGCTCGCCGGCGCGTTCGCCACCGAGAAGCTCACCGGTGCCTCGACCGGCGCCAGCCTGGCGATCGACGACGCCGCCATCCGGGTCGTCCGCGAGGCCGGCCCGGCGCCCTGCGCCGACGTGCCCGACGTCGACGGCCTGGAGGTCGACGGGTGCTGGCAGGAGGGCCCGGACGACACCTACACGGCGAACCCCGATCCCGACGATCCGGCCACCACGCCCTCGATCGGCGACGTGCTCGTCAGCCCCCGCGACGGCTCGACCGTGGTGCTCGACCTGGGGGCCGACCCGGCCACGCTCACGAGCACCGGCCCCGTCGACGTCGGGATCGACGTCGCCCTGCCGACGCGGGTGGCCCGCTGGACGGCGAACGGCCCCATCGCCTGGGCGTTCGGGGCGCCCGTCGAGCTCCCGACCGACCGCTTCTTCGGCGTCGGCCTCGCCGGCCCGCCCCGGCTGACCGTGGTCGACGGGCACCGGCGGGCGTCGTTCGACGTCGCCCTCCCCGGCCTGCTCGGCGGGGCGTCCGCCCCGGTCTCGGGCGACCTCGGCGGCGACGGCCGCATGGCCAACCCGACGGGCCTGCTCGCCCGCACCTCGGTGGCCGAGTTCGGCCGGGTCGAGGGCCTCTCGCTCACCTACGCCGACCTCAACCGGTGGCAGCTGGCCACGCCGACCCCGGGGAACGGCACGGTCGTCACCGGGCAGATCGCCCTCGGCGCCGCGGGACCGACGTCGGGGTCGGTGACGCTCGGGCGCTTCGGGGCGGGCGACCTCGCCGACCTCGACGGCATCGTCCTGCAGTTCGCCGGGACCACCCAGGCCTGGACCGCGGACCTCGACGGGACCGCCGGAACCCGCGAGCTCCGCCTGGTGGAGGACGGCAGCGGTGGCCTCGGCGCCGGCTCCCGCCTCGACCTCGGGGCGCTCGACCTCGGGGTCCGCGGCGTTCCCGGCCCGATCCGCATCGCCAAGGGGTCGAGCGGGTGGTCGCTGCCGACCGTCCCGTCGGTGGGCGCGCTGCTCCAGCAGCTCGACGTGTCGTTCGTCGACGGCGTCCTCGAGGGCGGGCGCATCCGCCTCGGCGACCTCGCCCCTGGCGACCTCACGACCCCGACGGTGGCCGAGGCCGGCGGGTGGCTGCCCGTCGGCGGGCTGACCATCGACCACGACGCGCGGACCGACACCTGGATCGTCGACGGCTTCCTCGACCAGCCGCGCGTCGACGTGGGCGGCACCGTCGACCTCGACGACGGCCGGGTGGCGGCGGCCACCTTCGAGATCGACCACGTCGACCTCGGCGCCTTCGCCACCTTCGACCTCCGGATGAGCTACTCGGCCGGCCGGACCTTCGGGCTGACCGCCGAGCTGGTGGGCGACGCCCTCGAGGGCCGGCCGTCGGGCACCGGGACGCTCACCTTCGACGACGCCGGCGCCATCACCGCTGGCAGCCTGCGGTTCGCCGAGATCCCGATCGGCGACCTGCTGCTGATCGACGGCCTGCAGGTCTCGTGGCTGCGGTCGCAGGGGCGGTGGAGCGCGAGCGGCGAGGTGGCCGGGACGCTGCCCGGCAGCGAGCCGTCGGCGATCACCGGCTCGCTCGGCTTCGACGACGGCGTGCTCGTGGCCGCCGAGCTCACCGCCCAGCACCTCCCGCTCGGGCCCTCGCTGCTCGACACGTTCGTCCTCACCCTCGACCGCAACGGATCCAGCGGGACGCGCGAGACGCGCTTCTCGGTGGCGGGGACGGTGCGCGGCCCGGCCGTGGAGTCGGGCCGCGCACCCGTCGCCACCGTCGAGAGCTTCTCGGGCGGCGCCCGCCTGCTCGACGGCGAGCTGGCCCAGCTCGACCTCGTGATCCCCCACCTCGAGGTGCCCGGCCTCGCCTACCTGGAGGACGTCTCGGTCGGCTACCTCCAGCAGGGGTCGTCGGCCCGGCTCAGCGGGTCGGGCACGGTGGCCACCGCGGGCGACGGCACCGAGGCCGGGCCCGCCGCCTCGTTCGAGGTGCTCCTCGACGACGGCGAGGTCGAGCGGCTCACCCTCCAGATGGACCGCCTGCCCCTGGCCGGGATGCTCACCGTCGACGACCTGGTCGCCACCTTCGACCGCACCGGCGCCGGGCCGGGCTCCTGCTCGGGGTCGACGGCCGCGACGCGGCGGTGCTCGCCCTGAGCGGCTCGGTGCGCGGCAGCGCCGTGTCGGGCTGCGTGGCGTTCGCCGGCCGGCGGCTCGTCGGCGCCGAGCTCCGGGTCGCCCGGCTCGAGGTGGCGGACCTGATCTCGGTGCGCGACTTCGAGGCGGTCTTCGCCCAGAGCTCCCCCTACGAGGTGGCGCTGGAGGGCGGCCGCGACGAGTCGGTCGAGCTGTCGCGCTCGACGCTCGAGCTCGCCGGCACCATCGATGCCCGGGGGGGAGGACCGACCGCCTTCGGGGGCTCCCTGGTGCTCGTCGACGGCGGCGTCGCCACCCTCGAGCTCACCGCGGATCGGATCCCGATCTCGTCGACCGTGCGGCTGGAGGACGTCTCGGTGGCCTACGACGGCGGGGGCCGCTTCGACGGCCGGGCCGATCGGTCGTTCTCCATCTCCGGCGACGCGGTGCACGGCGGCGGCACCACCACGCTCGACGGCGAGCTGGCGTTCGGGGCCACCGGCCAGCTCGACCTGGCGTCGCTGCGGATCGGCGACCTCCCGCTCGGGCCGGTGGTGCTCGAGGACTTCGCGTTCCTCTTCGACCGGACCGACGACGCCACCCGCTGGTCGATCGACGCCAAGGTCACCGCGCCCGACGACCGCAGCGTCGTCGCCGACGTGAGCGGCCGGGCCACCTTCGTCGACGGCGCGCTCACCCAGGCCTCGCTCGCGGTGCCCCGGTTCTCGGCGGGCGAGCTGGTGATGGTCGAAGACCTCGCCGTCAGCTTCCAGCGGCTGCCCGACGGCGCCGAGCGCTGGGCCGGCGCGGGCACCGTCGCCTCGCCCGACGGCTCGCGACCCCGCGCCGACGTGGAGGTGCAGCTCGCCCCCGATGGCACGTTCCGGTCGGGGCTGGTGACGGCCGACGACGTGCGGTGGGGCGGGCTGTTCCACCTGCAGGACCTCCGCCTCGTGGGCGCCCGGGCCAACGGGGCCAGCGCCAGCTGGTCGGTGTCGGCGTCGCTCAGCGTGGGCGGTGGGGCGACGACGTCGGTCACCGGCAGCCTGGTCCTGGCCGACGGTCGGGCGATCTCGGGGTCGATCGGGCTGCGGAACCTGTCGATCGCCGAGCTGGTGCGCATCACGTCGCTCACCATCACCGCATCGGACCGCGGCGACTCGACCGTGTGGAGCACGTCGGCGGTCGTCGCCTTCGGAGAGGGCTCGCCCGTCACCACCCAGGGGTCGATGGCGTTCCGCCGGGGCGTGCTCACCGACGCATCCCTCCGGCTCGGCAACGCACCGATCGGCGAGCTGTTCCGCATCGACTCGTTCCAGCTCGACTACGAGCAGGGCCGCACGTGGTCGGCGTCGGGCAGCGTCACCGACCAGGACGGCACCTCGACGTTCGGCGGCTCGGTGCAGTTCACCGACGGTCGGGTGTCGGCGGGGAGCCTGCAGCTCAGCAACCTGCAGCTCGGCCCGCTCGACCTGTCGAGCCTGACGCTCACCGTGGGCCCGGCCGACGCGCCCGGGCCGGCGGTGTGCGGCGTGGCCGACACCGCCGGCGCCGGCGTGCGCTACGCGGCGAGCGCCACGGTGCGCAGCCGCGACGGCGACACCACCTCGCTCGCCGGGCGGCTGCGCATCGACGAGGGCAACATCACCGAGGGCCGGTTCTGCGGGAGCGACCTCAAGTTCGCCGACCTGGTGATCCTCGACTCGGTCTCGCTGGCCTACTCGAGCACGGTCGGCGCCCAGGGCCGGACGATCGCCTTCGCCGGCAGCGCCACCGCCCAGAACCCGGCCAACCCCGGATCGGGGTCGAGCGCCAGCGTGGCGTTCTCGATCCGCGACCGCCAGCTCCAGTCGCTCGACGTCGACGTGGCCGGCATCGAGGTGGGCGACCTGCTCAAGCTGGCGAACCTGTCGCTCACCTACGACCGCACCCAGAGCTCGACGGCCTACGCCTTCGGCGCGACGGTCGTGCAGGACGGGCCCGACGCGACCCTCGCCGGCGACCTCCTGGTGGACGACGGCACGATCACCGGCGGTTCGCTCACCGCCACCGAGGTGCGCTTCGGCGACCTGTTCGTGCTCGAGGACCTCGAGCTGTCGTACTTCGGGCGGGCGCTCAGCAGCGGCAGCACCGGGTCGGTCAGCGCCGGCGCGAACCACTCGTGCAGCGCGACCCCGAACGACTCGAACGTGCCGGGTGGGGTGCCGCGCGGGAACGGGAGCTTCTCCCAGTTCACGGCGGCGGCCACCGTGCGGGCCAACGGCGACACCTTCGCCGCTCGCGGCCAGCTCCTCTTCGGCGACGGCGACCTGGTCGGCTTCGACCTGACCCTCGCCTGCCTCCCGCTCGGCGACTTCAAGACGCTCGAGGCGGTGCGGATCGCCAAGCGCCCGGGCCAGCTGACCTTCAGCGGCCGCCTCCAAGATCCGGACGGCACGAGCGGGGCCAGCGGCTCGTTCGTGTTCGACGACGGGCGCCTCACCGGCGGCCAGATCGAGCTCCAGCAGGTGCCGATCGGCCCGATCCAGCTCCACCGGCTGCGGGTGGCGATCGGCGCGACCGCGACGGGCACCACCGAGTACGGGCTCACGGTCGTGCTGAACAGCGGCGACAACCCGCCGGCGGGCGGGGGCGGGTCGCTGATCATGGACGACGGCCGCCTCGTCGGCGGCTCGCTCGACCTGTCGGGGATCAAGCTGTTCGACCTGTTCCGCCTCGACGAGCTCGAGCTCGCCATCGACGGGTCCACCCCGGGGCGGGTCCGCTTCAGCGTGGGCCTGGGCATCACCTTCCCGCCCACCGGCGGCTCGGGCGGGCGCGGCGGCCACTTCGGCCAGGGCATCCCGCCGGGCGGCAGCAGCGGCCCGGGCGGCGAGGTGCAGGTCTCGATGACGATGTCCGACGGGCGCATCACCGCGGGCAGCTTCACGCTCGGTGCGGTGGAGCTGTTCGACGCCATCCCGCTGGGGCGGGTGAGCGCCTCGTTCGACAGCGTGGAGCAGCGCTGGTCGGCGTCGCTGGCCATGCAGATCGGCCAGAACGGCCCCTCGTTCGTGGTGGGCACCGAGTTCCTGCGGGGCAAGCTCATCTCCGGCGCGATCGGCTTCGACCTCGACGGCGACGGCGAGCCGGACGGATCGCCGGGCCAGTCGCCGCCGGCCGGCGGCAACGCCCGGATGAGCTGGTTCCCGCTCAAGGCGGCGTACCTCGTCTACTGCTCCTCCGCGGCGACGGCGGACTACTGCCCGGGCAACGGCGTGAGCCTGTGGGCCGGGCGGCTCGCCATGGAGCTGCCCACCGACGCGGCGCCGGCGATCGACGTGTCGATCGAGGTCCGTGACGGCGTGCTCGTGGACGCCCAGGGGTGGATCGACTTCGGCGTCGGCATCCCCGTCTACCCGGCCGTCTGGCTCGAGTCGCTCGGCATCGGCTTCGGGCTGACGCCCTTCCACGCCAACGGCTCGATCGGCCTGTCGCTCGGCACCGGCGCCGTGGACATCGCCTCGGTCGAGGGCTGGGTGGCCGCCGGCGAGGGCCCCCCGCTCGGGCCCGGCGAGAGCCCGAACGACTACGAGGCCGACTACATCTACTTCGCGTCGGGCGGATCGGTGCGGCTGTTCGACCTGCCCGTGGGCGGCGAGTTCGTGTCGATCTTCCAGTCGAACGGCTACGTCGGCTTCGGCGGCTCGGTGGGCATCGAGGTGATGAACGACGTGCTGTCGGTGGAGGGCGGCATCGAGGGGGCGATCTTCAACGCGAGCGGGGCGGGCTTCAACCTGACCAACCCCCAGACCGGCCTGCCCCTCACCGGGTGGCACGCCCAGGCCCACGGGTGGGTGGCCGCCCAGATCTTCGGGATCAACGTGGCCTCCGCGGACGCCTACATCTCCGACATCGGGGCCACCGCGTTCGGGCAGATCCCCCTCTTCGGCTGCACCGGCGTGGGCATCTACTGGCGCAACGGCGGGATCCGGGAGACCTGCGACTACACCCGCTACATCGTGGAGGGGGTCAACCCGACCGACAGCCCGCTGATCCCGAACGTGGTGGCCGAGGCGAGCGCGGCGTCGGCTCGCTCGCAGGCCGGCGGGGCCGGCGGGGTGGGCCGCTCAGCCGAGGTCGAGTTCTCCGAGTTCGAGGTCGCGGCCGGCGAGGAGGTCCTCGGCGTGACCGCCACCGGGTTCGGCTCGGCGCTCGAGCCCGACGATCCGGCGCCGGACGTGACCCTCATGGCCCCCGACGGCACGCTCTACGGGGCGAACGGGGTGGACGACGCCGACCCCACCGACGGGTCGATCGTCTCCACCGGGCCGAACAACCGCTTCTTCTTCGTGGCCGACCCCCAGCCCGGCACCTGGCGGCTTGAGTCCTCGCCCGACAGCGTGCCCGTGAAGGAGGTCGCCCTCTCCCGCAAGCTCGAGCCGGTGGACCTGCGCGGCTCGGTGGCCTCGGCCGGTCGCCAGGTGCTCGTCGACTACGCCGTCACCCCGCGCGACGGGCAGGAGGTGCTCTTCGTCGAGCGCAGCGTGGGCGGGACCGACCGGTTCGAGTCGGGCGTCGGCACGGCGTCGGGTGCCTCGGGCCAGGTGCGCTTCACGCCGGCGGGCGGTCCCGATCCCGGCACCCGCGAGGTGGTGGCCCTCGTGATGCAGGACGGGTTCGTGCGCAAGGAGGTGCCGCTGGGGACCTTCGAGATGGGCGCCGGCGGTCCCGCCTCGGAGCCTCGCTCGGTGCAGGTGACCGAGATCGCCGGCGGGGCCCGGGTCAGCTGGCAGCCGCCGGCCGACGACGGGGGTCGGCGCATCACCAGCTACCGGGTGTTCTCCGACCTCGGCTTCGACGTCACCGTGGACGCCGACGAGCGCAGCGTCGAGCTGCCGATCCCGGCGATGGCGCCGGGCGAGGAGGTGCCGGTCTACGTGGAGGCCCGCACCGGCGTGGGCTGGGGCTACTCCGGGGCGGCATCGTTCACGTCCACCCAGACCACCGGCTGGCAGTACGACCAGCACCAGGTGCCCGTCACCGACTGGATCGACCAGCCCACCGACCCGACCGACCCGACCGACCCGACCGACCCGACCGATCCGACCGACCCGACCGATCCGGGTGGGCCGGGTGGTCCGAGCGACCCGAACGCCCCCGGGGGCGGCGCCGGCGAGGGTGGTCCCGGGCCGTCGATCGGCACCCTGGCCCGCACCGGCAGCGACCTGCTCGACACCTGGTGGTGGGGCGTGCTGCTGCTCGCGTCGGGGGCCGCGTTCGTGTGGATGAGCCGGCGGCGCGACCCCTCGTCGGGCTGAGCTGGGCGCCCGGCGCTCAGGTGCCGTCGAGGCAGCCGACCACCTCGTCGGGCAGCCCGGGCTGCGAACCGCTGTCGCCCACGACGAAGTCGTACTCGAGCCCGGCCACTCGCCGGGCAGGCCGTCGATCGGGCGGGGCTCGCCCTCGCCCTCGAAGGCCCGCCAGTCGGGGAGGCGTAGCCGGTGGTGTCGAACAGGGCCACCGCCTCGATGCCCTGGCGGTCCTGGTCTCGGCGCGCCACCAGCCACCGCCCGGCGAAGGCGGGATCGCTCGCCAGCGTGGCCTTCACGTACCACCAGTCGACGTGGTCGGGCCGGGGCTCGAGGATCCACGGCACCTCGGGGCCGGTGAACGCTCGCTCGTCGACGACGTCGAGCTCGCCGTCCACGCCCATCTGCCCGAGGATCACCTCGAGCGGGAAGGCGGCCTGCTCGCTGCCGGGCTCGGGGGTGGTCCACCCTCGCTCGCACCCCTCGCCGGGCTCGCCTCGTGCGAGGGTGGTCGGCGTCGCCGTCGTGGTGGTCGACCCGTCGGCGACCGTCGAGCTCGTCGGGGTTCCGCTGCTCGTGGAGGTCGCGCCGTCGTCGCCGTCCGAGCTGCATCCGGCGAGCACCGCCGCGATCAGCAGCCCCCCGAGCACGGCAGCCGTGCGACGCACCCCATCCCCGATCCCCACGGCCGCCACGGTACCGTCGACCTCGGAGGGAGGCCCGTGCGTCGAGATCTGGTCCTGGGGAGCGTGCTGGTCGCGATCGTGCTCGTCCTGGGTGCGTGCTCGGGCGGCGACGGTGGCGGCGGGAGCGAGCGGGGGGCCACCACGCCGGTGCCGGCGACCTCGATCACCACGACCACCCTGCGCCCGGCACGGGGCATCGAGGTGTCGTGGGCCACCACGATGGCCGGGCCGACGCGAGAGGACGAGATCGACGGCGTGGCCGCCGCCGCCGACGGCTCGGTCTGGATCACGGGCAAGTTCGAGCGCAGCACGACCCTCGGTGGCGAGGAGCTGACCAGCGCGGGCGCCGCCGACATCCCGCTGGCCCGCTTCGACCCCGCCGGTCCGGTGCGGTGGGTGCGGTCGTTCGGCGGCAAGGGAGAGGACAACCTCTTCGACATCGACGCCGGGCCCGGCGGCGCGGTGGGCACCGGCTGGTTCGAGGGCACGGTGGCGTTCGACGACGTGGAGCTCACCAGCGAGGGCGGATCCGACTGCGTGGTGGTCTCGTTCGACGACGACGGCGAGGTGCGCTGGGCCACGTCGTTCGGCGGGCCGGGCGCCGACGGGTGCAACGAGGTGGTGGTGTCCGACGACGGCACGGTGACCACCTCGCTCGACACCGCCGGAGGCTGGGACTCGCCCGCCGGCGAGCTCGGGACCGACGACGGGCGCGACGTCGTGCTCGTGCAGCTCGACGCCGACGGCGAGCTGCGGTGGGCCGGTCTGGTCTCGGGGCCGGGCGCCCAGCGGGGCAAGTCGCTCGCGGTGGCGGACGACGGCACGGTCGCGCTCGGGGGCGACACGACCGGGGACGTGGCCATCGGCGACCTCGAGGCGGCGGCGCCCGGCGGAGCCACCGATGCCTGGGTGTCGATCTGGTCGGCCGACGGCGAGCCGCAGGCGGTCACGGCCTGGGGCGGCGACGGCGACGACATCGCCAAGGGTCTGGCGTTCGGCGCCGACGGCATCTGGGCGGTCGGCCAGTTCGAGGGCACCGTGGAGGTGGGCGACGCGACCATCGACGCCGGCGACGCGCCGGACCTGGCGGTCGTGCGGGTGGCGCTCGACGGCACGCCGTCGCTGGCGGGCACGGTCTCGGCCGAGCTCCCGCTCGCCGGCGCCGAGGTCACCACGGCCGCCGACGGTGGCGTGCTCTTCGGGACCCCGAACCAGCCGGGCACGGCGCTGGTGACCGCCGAGGGCAGCCGTCGTCCCCTCGCCTCCGATGCCGCCGCGGCCCTGCTGTGGTGGTCGCCGGACGGCTCGGTGCGCGGGTGGACGGTGCCGGGGACCGCGACCCTGGGCTCGGACGAGATCGACCGGATCGACGACCGCGTGTACCTGGACATCGTGATCCGCGGGAGGGCAACGCCGCCGGGGGCGCGCCCCTGGTGGCCGACGAGAAGGACGGGTCGCTCTGGGCGATCGACCTGCTGCCGGCCTGAGGCGCGGCGGGAGCGCGAGGAGCGAACCTCCACCGCCCGGGCGGCGGGCGGTCACCCTCGATGCGGCCCCGGTGGTGCTCGGGTAGCGTGCGCGCCGGGAGGCGCCGGCGGTGACGTCGGCGGCCGGGTGGCGGGATGTTCTCGCACCCGCGGGGAGGCGTGGACGATGGTGGACGCGACGATCGGTTCGTCGGGCTGCCGCCCGGTGCGGCGGGCGGTGCTGGTGCTCGCGCTGGTGGCGTCGGCGCTGTCGATCGTGGTCGGCGCCCTCGGGGTCGACCCGGTGGAGGCGGCGGCGTCGACCGGTGGCCTGCTCGACGCTGGCGGGACCAGCACGTGCGCCGTCACCGCCGCGGGCGGGGTGCGCTGCTGGGGCGCGAACGGCGCGGGGCAGCTCGGGAACGGCACCAGCACCGATGCGTCGACGCCCGTCGACGTGAGCGGGATCGCGACGGGGGCGACGAACGTCTCCGCGGGCGGGTTGCACACCTGCGCCGTCGTGGCGGGCGGGGCCCGCTGCTGGGGGCACAACGGCAGCGGCCAGCTCGGCAACGGGACCAACACGAGCTCGTCGACGCCGGTCGGCGTCTCCGGCCTGTCGTCGGGCGTGGCCGTCGTCGCCGTGGGCGACAGCCACACCTGCGCGGTCACCACCGGAGGCGCCGTGAAGTGCTGGGGGCTGGGCTCGAGCGGCCAGCTCGGCAACGGGTCCACGACCAACTCGCCGACGCCCGTCGCGGTGACGGGCCTGTCGACGGGCGTGGTCGACGTCGCCGTGAGCAGCGACGCTTCCTGCGCGCTGACCAGCGGGGGCGCGGTCCGCTGCTGGGGCCGCAATGACAGCGGGCAGCTCGGCAACGGCACCACGACCCGATCGTCGACGCCGGTCGACGTCACCGGGCTCGGCTCGGGCGTCGCCTCGATCTCGATGGGCAGCCTCCACGCGTGCGCGGCGACGACCGCCGGCGCCGTGCGGTGCTGGGGCTACAACGCCTTCGGCCAGCTCGGGAACGACTCGACCACGAGGTCCACCACCCCCGTTGCCGTGAGCGGCCTGTCCTCGGGAGCGACCGCCGTCGCGGCGGGCGCCTACCACTCCTGCGCCCTCGTCGCCTCGGGCGGGGTGACCTGCTGGGGCCGCAACAACGCCGGCCAGCTCGGCGACGCCACCACCACCACGTCGAAGGTGCCGATCGCCGTCGCCGGGCTCTCCTCCCCGATCGCGCTGACCTCGGGCTCGTCGCACACCTGCGCGCTCCTCGCCAGCGGCGGCATCCGCTGCTGGGGCATCGACAGCTCGGGCCAGCTGGGCGACGGGCGCGCCTTCGGGGCCGGCACCACCTCGGTGCCCGTGGCGGTGACGGGGATGGGGAGCGGGGCGAGCTCGGTGGCGGTGGGCTGGATCCACTCCTGCGCCACCACCACGGGCGGCGCGGTGCGGTGCTGGGGCGATGCCGAGCTCGGGAACGGTTCGGCCGGTGCCTCGTCGGTGCCCGTCGACGTCACCGGGATCGGGGCCGGCGCCTCCTCGCTCGACGCGAGCGACGCCCACACCTGCGCGGTGGTCGCCGGCGGTGCCCGCTGCTGGGGCTTCAACGCCTACGGCAACATCGGTGACGGGACCACGACCGACGCGCTCACGCCCGTGACGGTGAGCGGGCTCTCGAGCGGGGTGGCCGTGGTGTCGGCCGGGAGCCGCCACTCGTGCGCGGTGATGACCGCAGGCGCCGCCAGGTGCTGGGGCAACGGCGTGGTCGGTGCCCTCGGTGCGGGGACCAACGCGTCGTCCTCGGTGCCCGTGGGCGTCTCGGGCCTCTCGTCGGGCGTGGCGTCGGTGTCGGCCGGGGGCAACCAGTCGTGCGCGGTCACCACCGGCGGGGGCGTGCAGTGCTGGGGCGGGAACATCTACGGGAGCCTCGGCAACGGCGGCACGACCAACTCGTTCGTCCCCGTGGCCGTGACCGGGCTGGCCTCCGGGGTCGCCCGGGTGAGCGTCGGGTACAACTTCGCGTGCGCGGTGACGACCGCAGGGACCGTTCGCTGCTGGGGGCGCAACGACCGCGGTCAGCTCGGGGACGGCACCACCACCGACTCCTCGGTGCCGGTCGAGGTCGCGGGCCTGTCCGACGTCGCCACGGTCAACGCCGGCTACCAGACGACGTGCGCCACCACGACGGCGGGCGCCGTGCGGTGCTGGGGCGCGGGCACCGAAGGGCAGCTCGGCAACGGGTCGCTGGCCGACGCCCCCACGCCGGTCGCGGTGACCGGGATCGAGAGCGGCGCCACCTCGGTCGACGTCGCCGTCCAGCACGCCTGCTCGGCGGTGTCGGGGGCGGTGCGCTGTTGGGGCTCGGGCATCGGCCAGCTCGGGGTCGGCGGCATCCAGACGGTCCTCGGGGGCGACGTGTTCGCCGCCGCGCTCGCTCCCGCACCGCCGACGATCTCCGGGTCCCGCTCGCCCGAGGGCAACGCCTTCGGCTGGAACGACGAGGCGGTCACGGTGTCGTTCACGTGCGCGAGCACGGCGCTGGCGACGTGCACGGCACCGGTGACCGTGTCGTCGGAGGGCGCGGGCCAGTCGGTGGAGGGCACGGTGACCGACACGTTCGGCCAGTCGGCCTCGACCATGGTCTCGGACATCAGCATCGACCTCACGCCGCCGTCGCTGTCTGGCGTGGCGGCGTCGGCGCCGAACGGGGCGGGGTGGTACTCGGCGCCCGTGTCGATGGCGTGGACGTGCGAGGACGCGCTCTCGGGGATCGAGCCGGGTGCGTGCCCGTCGCCGTCGTCGACCGTCGGCGAGGGCGCATCGGTGTCGGTGCCGGGAACGGTGGAAGACCGCGCCGGGAACGTGGCGTCGGTGTCGTCGGAGGCGGTGGCCGTGGACCTGACGCCGCCCTCGACCGGGGTGTCGTCGCCGCCGACGTGGTCGTCGTCCGACGTGACGCTGACCCTGTCGCCCACCGATGCGCTCTCGGGCGTCGGGTCGACCAGCTACCGCATCGACGACGGTGACGTGCAGGAGGGGACGGCCCCGCTGGTGTCGGGGCAGGGAGAGCACACCGTCGAGTTCTGGTCGACCGACGTGGCCGGGAACATCGAGGAGACCCAGTCGGTGGTGGTGCGCATCGACGTCGCCGCCCCGTCGATCACCGGGTCGGTGTCACCGGCGCCGAACGAGGCCGGATGGAATCGCGAGGCCGTCACGGTCTCGTTCGAGTGCGGCGACGTCGACGGCGGAGCGGGGGTGGTGTCGTGCACCGAGCCGCAGACGTTCGGCGACGAGGTCGACACCACGGTGACGGGCACGGTCACCGACGGTGCCGGGAACGAGGCGTCGGTGCAGGTGCCGGTGCGGATCGACCTGACGGCGCCGACGGTGGTGGCCCAGGTGCCGCCGGCCAACGAGCACGGCTGGTTCTCGGCGCCGGTGCAGGTCGGCTTCACGTGCCTGGACGCCGGCGGTTCGGGCGTGGCCTCGTGCCCGGATCCGGTGGTGCTGGCGGGCGAGGGCGCCGATCAGCCGGTGGTGGCCGAGGCGGCGGATGCGGCGGGCAACGTCGGGTCGGTGTCGGGGGCATCGGTGTCGATCGATGCGACGGCGCCGACGATCACCGGTGCCGCGGTGGAGGCGGCGAACGGGGACGGGTCCTTCGACGGCGCGGTGACGGTGCGCTGGACCTGCGACGACGCCCTGTCGGGCGTGGTGGCGTGCCCGGCCGACGAGGTGGTGTCGGGCGAGGGGGTGCACGTGGTGTCGGCGACCGTGGCGGACCGGGCGGGGAACACGGCGACCGGCGAGGTGACGATCCAGATCAACCACGACGCCTCGCAGGACCCGGGCGTGGTGCGCGGGGCCATCACCGACCGGGCGACCGGCGCGCCCATCGCGGGGGCGAAGGTGACGCTGCGGACGCCCGCAGGCGGGGTGGTGGAGGCGACCACGACGACCACGGACGGGACCTACCTGTTCGGGACGGTGGCCGATGGGCTCTACAAGCTCTACGCCGAGCAGCGCGGCGCCTACCAGGGCGCCTACTGGCCGGACGCCACGAACGTGGTGCACGCCTCGGTGATCGTCGTGGCGCACGGCACGAACCAGGTGGTCGACCAGTCGCTGCTCGCCGGGCTCGCCGTGACGGGCGTCGTCCGCGACGGGAACGGCGCGCCCGTCGCGGGGGCGACCGTGCGGCTCGAGCCGGTGGCGGTCACCGCCATCACCGACGCCGCCGGGCGCTACGCACTGACCGGTCTCCTGCCCGGCACCTACTCGCTGACGGCCAACGCGTTCGGGTTCCAGCCCACCGCCGTGGCGCTCGGAGCGCTGGGCGCGGACCGCGTGGTGGACCGGACGTTGGTGGCGGCCCCGACCGGGATCGGAGCGAAGGGCACGATCACGCGGTACGCGACGGGCTCGGCGCTGGCGGGAGCGCAGGTGACCGTGTGGCCCAAGGGTGCGGCGGTCGGTGGCCTGCAGGTGTCGACCGGCGCCGACGGGCGCTTCACGATGGCCTCGCTGCCCCAGGGCACCTACGAGTTCCACGTCGGTCGCCTCGCCTACCAGCAGCGCTGGGCCGGCGACTCCCTGAGCCGCAGCGGTGCGGCCAGCTACGTCGCCACCGGCACCTGCACCACCGCGCCCGACCCCTCGTGGGGCGACCCCTGCGCCATCGCCATCGCCGTCGCCCTCCGGGGCTGACGGCGGCGGCGCACGGCGGTTCCGCGAGCGCCCCCGACAGGAATCGAACCTGTGGCCTACCGCTTAGGAGGCGGTCGCTCTATCCGACTGAGCTACGAGGGCGGGGCCGGAAGAGAACGCGGGAGAAAACCTCCTGCGGACTCGAGCTCCGGCTGAGTGGACGATCCTACGGCTTGGGATCGGGGCGGCTGAGAGCCGGTCTTGAGCGCGATGTCGAGCGTTGCGGTCGGATCGAGTCGGCACGAAGCCGTCGCTCGAGCCGACGACCGAGGCGGTCAGGCTGCGAGCGGGACCGGCGGGTCGCCGTGGCGAGCTTGGTGGCGCCAGAGGGCGAGACTGTTGACCGTGAGTGCGTAGGTCAACAGGTTGAGGTGCTGGCGTTCGTGCCCGACGCGGGCTCGGCGCAGCCAG
The DNA here is from genome assembly GCA_041394165.1 of Acidimicrobiales bacterium. Lineage (GTDB taxonomy): Bacteria > Actinomycetota > Acidimicrobiia > Acidimicrobiales > Iamiaceae > Aquihabitans. The sequence continues at coordinate 87,099 of JAWKIT010000003.1, read as the reverse complement.
AGGGTGTCGTCGAGTGCGGTTGATGGACTCGGTCGTTCCGGCGGCGGTAGAGCCGGCGGAAGTCGGGGTCGCTTTGGGGGATCTGGCGCGGATGTTCTCGGTGCAGTTGAATCCCGCTTGTCGTCTTCGGCGTTGCCGTGGAGGCGCACGGTGATGGTCCCGCCGCCGTAGGTCTCAGGGAGCCGGTAGTCGTTGTACTAGCGGTATCCACCCTTGTCGGGGTTGCGGGTCCGGACCCGTTCGAGGGCGACGAAGGTGCGCTTGCCGGTGTCGGTGAGCACCGAGATCCCGACGGCCCCACCCTGCGCGAACAGCGAGATGGTCTGCTCACCCGAGGGCGTGTCGATGGTGCGGTCTTCGATGTGGGTGGACTTCTCGACGCTGGCTGTCGCCGCGCCGGCCTTGCCTCGGTGTCGGCTTTGGCGGCGGCGACCTTGTTGATCGACAACCACCTGAGGTCTCGGAGCAGGGTCTGGTGGTGGATGCCGCGAAGGGCGGTGTCGTGATGACGCCTTGGGCGCCGGGGCAGTGGGGTGCGAGGTTCTCGAAGGTGTCGACGGCAAATTCGGCTTCCGCCGCCGGCCTTGGGGACCCATTCGACGTCGAGGATGATGCGGCCGTGGACGTCTTCGCTGCGGCAGGCGGCGACCCACTTGGTTCCCCAGGCGGTCTCGCCGGTGCCTTCGAAGTGCAGCCCTGCGCCGGTCTCGGCAAGCAGCGGTCGGTGCCTTGCCGGTCTCTGTCGAGCTTGTTGTCGCCGGGATGTGCCTTGAAGAGCGGCGTGACGACCTTGCTGTCGGCGTGGATCAGCCGGGTCAGGTCGGGCTTGGTCCACGACCCGGACCCCCGGGTCGAGCAGCCCGATGGTCTGGGCCTGTGACGCTGCGTTGCGCCGGTGGATGGTGCGAGCCCGCGAGGACCTCGGACCGGGTGAGCCAGGCGGTGCGCCCGTAGAGGTAGTGGTGGCGCTTCATGGGCATGGCGGGGAGCTGCCGGTCGGGGTCGTCAGGAACCGCTGGCGGATGGTCATGCGGATGTGGTTCCAGATGATCGGGTGCGCCAACTCCACTCGACCCGACGGGCTGACCCGTACACGGAGAGCAGCGCGCCGAACAGCACCCATGAACGTGGGGTAGTGGCGAGGCCGACCCCGGCACTCGGATCCGGCATCGGCACCGCATCGGCGAGCTCGTAGAGCGCCGGGCTGGCCAGAAGCGCGCCGATGCGGTCGAACGTGCTCGTGCCCGGGCGATGCAGCTCAGCCACCGGCGCCGCCGGGTCCGGTCTTCCAGTCCCAGCCGATGAACGATGCAGCGCTGTCGAGATTCCTGAGCCCCAGCGCCTCTGCAACGCACTCGATCCGACCGGTTCGCTCAAGCACCTTCACCCCGGCCCACGCCACGACCGACGACGGCCGCACGTCCGGCTCATATCCGAGTCCGGCGCGCTGGAGCACCTGGCTGATTGCCGCATTCGCCGAAACCAGACCGCCGAGCCGAGCCGTGTCGCCGGAGTAGACGAGCGGAGCATCCAGGCTGGCCGTTCCGGTGAGATGCTCGCCGAGCAGATTGCGACCCCACCGGTCAGGCGGGCGGTCCGAGGCAGCACAGCGCCACCGCCTCTGATCTTCACGAGGCCCCGGTCGAGGTCGATGTCGCCGACGCGGACGTTCGGGATCTCACCAGAACGACACGTCGCCTCCGCGAGTGCCCACGTCAACGACCGGACGAGCGCTGGTCAGCGACCACATCGACGCGGCCCGGCACTCGAGCACCTCGTCGTCGGTGAGCGGACGCGCCCGCAACGAGGTCAACGGCGGCAGAGCGAGATCGACGGTGGATTCGTGGTAGTCAGGCCAAGCCTTCGGGCGCTCTGGAACAGCAGCCGGATCGCCGACCGTCGCGCTTCGCTGAAGCGCTGGCGCGCCAGCCGGTTGCCCATCGGAGTCACCAGCGCCCACGAACGCCCGGACGATCGCCAGTCCACGGCTTCCAGGGACGAGACGTCGAACGCCTCGGTGCAGAAGACCTCAAACCGCTCCACCAGCCGCAGAATCCGCCGCACCTGAGCTCGGAAGCCCAACGGCTCCGCAGGTCTGCCTCGAGCGTGTCCCGCACAGCTCGAAAGGCGAGGCGAGGTGGCTTCTAGTATCAACCATGTCGGCGCCTCTCGCCAGGTCCGGCCAGGCCCCGGGCTGTTGGCGCAGCGCCGGGGCCACTGCGTTATAGTCTACGGCAGCAGGGTCGGCCTGCGTCAACCTCACGCAGCAGGTTGCGCCACGGTTCCGCCACCCTCTGTGTCCGCCGATCAGGAGACACCTTCATCCCAGATCTGAGCATCGAGGGCACGAAGGATGTTGAACGATGACGAACCCAGCCACTCTCAAGGGAAGCGACGGGACAGGACCTGACCGGCGACGCGCGACCGGCCCGGAAGAAGCGTCGGGCGATCTACGACGCCGTCGACTGGCACGTCGATGACGGCACCGCGTCGGACGGGTCCGGCAAGCCCCTCGCACCACAACCCGGTCCGCCGGGTGTTCAGCGCCGAGTACAAGCGTCGATCCTCGCCGAGTACGACGCGCACCGGAGTCCGGTGAGAAAGGCGCCCTGCTACGCCGCGAGGGCCTGTACTCGAGCCTGATCACCGACTGGCGCCGCCAGCACCGGGTCTACTGAAGGCCGCCATGGGACGCAGCGACGGTGGGCGTGGAGGCCCGAGCCTCAGCGTGGTGCGGCGAAGCTGCGCCGAGAACGAACGCCTGCGCCTCAAGTCAGCCCGGGCGCGGAAGCGAGATCATCGAGTCCAGGAAAAGTGCACGCGCTTCTTGGAGGACATCTCGAAGAGCGCGAAGCCCGAGGACCTCTGAACCAGGACCGACGCCGGCATCGATGAGCTCGTCGCCCAAGGCGTCCCCTTCGCAACCGAGCCTGCGCTGCGCTCGGGCGATCCCGCGCCAGCCACTACCGGCACCGCCGCCCACCCAATTCACGGGCCCAAGCCGCCCCGACCCAAGCCCCCCACGGGCGCTGAGCGACACCGAGACCGCGCAGATCCTCGAGGTGCTCTGCAGCGAACGGTTCTGGCGACCGCTCCTGCACAGGTCTGGCCACACTGCTCGACGAGGGCACCACCTTGGCCTCGATCTCGACCATGTACCGGCTGCTGCGCCAACGCTCCCTCGTGCGCGAACGACGGGCCCAAGCCCGCCGACCCGCCCACATCAAGCCCGAACTCGTCGCCACCGGACCCAACGAGGTGTGGTCCTGGGACATCACCAAGCTCGCCGGCCCGCACAAGTGGACCTGGTACCAGCTCTACGTGATCCTCGACGTCTACAGCCGCTACGCCGTCGGATGGCTCGTCGCCCCACGCGAGTCCGCCCGCCTCGCCGAAGAACTCATCGCAGACGCCATCCACCGCGAACAGGTCCCCGACGGACAGCTGTCGCTGCACGCTGACCGAGGCTCGTCGATGACCTCCAAGACCGTCTCCCAGCTCCTCGCGGACCTCGGCGTGCTCCAGTCCCACAGCCGACCCCACGTCTCCAACGACAACCCCTACAGCGAAGCCCAGTTCAAGACCCTCAAGTACTCGCCCCGGTTCCCCAAACGCTTTAGCTCGCTCGCCGAGTGCCGGGCGTTCATCGACGAGTTCTTCGACCACTACAACCACCACCACCGCCACTCCGGCATCGCCCTGCACACCCCAGCCGACGTCCACCACCACCGAGCCGACCACATCCGAGCACAACGACAAGCCGTCCTCGACGCCGCCTACACCACCCGACCCGACCGCTTCACCCGCCCACCACGCGCACCCCGCCTCCCTGAGGCAGCATGGATCAACCAACCACCGGAGACACCCCTGACCACCACCACCCACTGAGCAACCGGTGTCTCACGAACGCTGACACGTTCCGCCATGCATCTGGCTGTCACTAGGCGCAGGTACCTTCTTGTCATGGGACGGAAGGTCGATCTAGACGATCTCGTCGACGCCTCCGAGATCGCACGCCGACTGGGTGTTGCGAGGCCCCAGGTCGTCCATGACTGGAGACGCCGGCATCCCGACTTTCCGGCACCGGTGAAGCGCCTTGCGAACATCCATATCTGGCTGTGGCCCGATGTTGAGTTCTGGGCGAAGAAGACCGACAGACTTTCCTGATGCTCGCCGTCCTTGGGCGGGAGGCCGGCTTCTAGGTTCGCCGCTGTTAGCGCAGCAGGCCGACCGCCGCCGGACGCGTTGCTCGCAACTCCCTCACGCATCTCCCGTGCTTAGATCGGGAACCAGTCAAGTTCGATCTCGTACATCGAGGTGCGAGCCCAGCCAACCGAGGTCTCCTGGGAGTAGTACTCGGCGAAGGGGAACAGCATCGAGGTGGCTGTTCCGACACGCTCCGTGAGGAAGACCAAGGCGAAGCCAAGCGCTTGAGGCTTGGTCGCTAGGGGGCTTAGATAGAGATTCACCAGACCACGGGTCTCCTCTATCGCGATTCGCTCATGGAGTTCCTGCGCCGTCGCGAAGGGATCATTGGCCGGGGCGAATATGTGTTGCCGATCTTCCAGCGCCCCGACGGCCTCGTCGGCGAGGGCGGCCCGAAACCGGTTCTCCTCATACATGTGGGGCTGCAGGCTAGGCAGTCCAAACATCTCGATCTTCCGGGCAGCCCGCTTGCTATCGGCCACCCGCCGAATCAACTCATCGTCGTAACCAGCTCCAAGAATCAAGAGATCGAGATCCCCGCGTCATGCTCATGGACGCCTTCGAATCCGCGCACCTGGCGAACCTCCGTCACCGCCCCCTTAGTAAAATGCGTCTTCGCACCCTTCGCATAGGACATCGGATCTGAATAGATCATCCAGATTCGATCGAAGCCACGGTCACGAAATAGCCGGAGCGCCAGCATGAGGTGGGGCCGCATGAACCCTGTGATATCGATGCAGATCCGTGCGCCGGTATTCCATCCGTCTGCAGCCACTTCGGTGAAGTACTCGTACCAGAACTCCGCCTCGTCGCGCGCCGTAGAGCGGTGTAGATAGCCGTTCGTCGGCAGATCAGCCTCGCCGAAGTCGTACTCAGGGTGGACGATCCAGTGTTTCTCAGTGCTGACCAACTCGTCGAATGGCTCGCGCACACGTTGTGACTGATTGAACGCTGATATCACAACATCCCACGTTCCAGCCCCGCGAAGCTTGCCCGGCTTGAAGGCAGTTCGTCGAAGCAGACCGTACTCGATGTTCGAGTTCAAAGCTCGAGCCTTCCTTGGCCAGGCATCTGGCCGAACGGAGGCCTCAAGTCCGCCACGCGCCTATCCCTAACTCGCGCAAAGTCCAAGTCGGTTGAGTCTCGATCGAAGATCGCGTTCGCGTCGCTCGACCCAAGGCTGAGGCAACCCCTGCGCACAACCGGCAAACCAAATAGCGGTGACAACATTGGATTCAGTTGGTACTTCTGGTGGTAGGCGCCAGTGTTTCGATCACGACGGCCAGTGCCAGATTCAAGCAGGAGGCTATGGCTCACCGCCTCCTGTAGGCACTCCATCGAAGACGACGTGAGCACCTGTGGGTTCACCTCGACCTGGGAGCACTCAACCTCGACGGGCTTCTCCGCGAAGCGATGGGCCGCCAAGTACTCCCCGAGCCGCCTGATTGATCGCTGCGAGTCGGCCCCCAACCTGCCAAGGCCTGTGGCATCAGACATGAACCACCTACTCGCCTCGAGCACACCTTGCGACTGTGCTCGGAGGGAGACGTGGCCAGCGCCGAATGGCTCATCACCAAGGAATAGTGCCCACCTTGTCACCTGCTTGAGCACGATGAGCAGGTTGCGCGGAAGGAAGCCTGACACCTGGATGAAAGTGTCTAACCCGTAGTACTCCTGGCCATGCCCTAGCTCTCGAAGAATCTGGGCATATAGATCTTTTCGGTAGTGCTTGTAGCTCTCGCGCGTCTTGGAGCCCGCCGTCACTCGGTCCTGCGAAAGCTCCGCCGCGCGCGAGGCGGCGACTTTGAGGTCGATCCCGTCCGCCCATAGGCGATAGAACGATAGGAGTGTGAACTTCTCTCCGAGCGGATCATCCTCAACGGATAGTTGGCTGACGAGGCGTGTGGCTTCGGCGCCGGAGAGACCTGACTCAATCAGGCTTCCATGGGCACTCTGGATCCAGGGCCGGATGGCCTCTCCCGTCTCTGCGCACAGCACCCGTGCACGATCCTCGACGGATGATTCCGTTGGACGCTCGAAGAGGTCCTCAGGATCTCGAACGATCGATGGACCTAGCGCCTCCAGCCGGCGGCGTACGATCCCTCGGCAGAAATCGCCATATTTGTGGTCTGCCTGCTGGTAGGTGTTTTTCCAGTATGGTCTGTTCAAACTCGCTGCCAATCTTGTTCTCTTCATCCCCACTGAGGGTTCGGTGCGTCTTGATGCCCCATAGGCGGGAGCCAATGATGAAGGTACTCGGAAGCTCCTTCTCTCGTACGAGAGTGTTGACGTGCATCTGTTGATCAATCGAGAGGTTCTCGAACTCGTCAATCAAGTAGGCCACCCGGATGTCTGCGAGATCCGGGAAGGCAGCCGCGGCAGCGGCCGGAATACCAAACGTAAGGGCGCCGGGATTAGCGGAGATCTGAAGATCCAGACTTCTTGTCAACGCGGCGTTGTTGACAGCTGAGTCGAGTGTGCGTTGAAGCGAACGCAATTTATCGGATATGTCATCGAAACTACGCGTCTCTCGCGCGTTGAGAATGGGGTCATTGAACAGGGCTGCGACATTCCCTGCAAATGTCGAAGCCTCTTCTGGCTGTGGCCCGTCACGGTTTCTGAACAGTGCGCTCAGGCTTTCGATAACGAGCCGCCCTAGCCAGACATCTAGGTAATATGCAAAGACCGCAGCCCAAGTATCATCCTCTGAACCTTTTCCAGTGAACCTTGATGCATTAAGGCCAGAGCAGCGCAGGTAGATTCCAAGGTACCGGTCGCTGAGAATTCCATTGAACCCCTCATCTGCGTGACGAAGCTGTTGCAGGGGGAACGAGTAGTAACGCATCAGGTGTGTGCGGCCACCGCCTTTGCCGCCAACCAAAAACCTGGGCATCGGCGAACGAGGTGGTGCCAGGGCAGCGAAACCGCCGCCCGGTAGGTCGACCCATGTTCGAGCAATTTCTTCATCCGAGAAGTCAACAGCCTTGGTCACTTCGAACGGATTCTGCTGTGCTTCCATGTTAGGCCTTGTGGTAGCGCGGGAAGATTGGATGCCACGAGTGGTCCGCATCGTGCCAGATGATGGGAAGCGTGTTGTCCGGCACATTGTGGTGGAAGGCCATCAGAAGCTGGCGGTCTCCATATCCGAGAGGGTGCGGTGGCCAAAGCCGTAGGCCGTAGTGGCGAGCGACGCTCTCGCCGGTTGCTTGATCGATGCCGGCGGGTGGCTCCATGTACACGCGTGAGCCACTTGCGAAGGTCTTGTATGAATCGTCGATGAGGCTGACGGCGTTCGGAGAGTTAAATGCCGTCTGTGTCTTGACCCGTTCGAGTCCGCTCTCGGTTCCCAGAAGGACGAGGTAATGGAATTCAAGGGTGCGTCCGTCGCGGCCCGCTACGTCCTGCAGATCCTTAAGTAGACCCTGGCTGTACTCGACCGCCTGCTGGCCACTTCCACAGATGTCATCGATGAATACCAGGCGCTTCAATGTCGGCGGTGAAATCCGAGAATGCGGATCTGTGATGGGACCGGTTATCAGGCCGTGGTGATGTACGAAGAGCTCTTTGGGGAGGGCGTTCTCTTGCCGGAAGTAGTAGAGAAGATGAGTTCCGCTTTCGGCAGGGTTGCCCATGCCCAGAAAGCGTGTGTTGTTCAGCTCGTTCTCGTACATCGTCTGCACAGCAGCAAGATCGCGTGTGTCCCCGAGGCTCTGGCGCGCATCTTGCAGAAGCGGGTACCTGAAGAAGTCTCGATACATCGACCGAAGTAGAACCCGTAGTTCACGGAGGCCGAAGTAGGTCATGTGCGATAGCAGATGCAGGGCGTGGGTCTGTTCACGCTGAGCGTCACCAAGTGCTGACCCGTCAAAATTGTTGAGCCATCGCCGGACTTCTGGCTCGCGGCAGCGGCCTTCCCAGATCTGCTCAGATAGGGTCTTGATTCGACCGAGAAGGTCCAGGTCGACGGCGGCGGAGATACTCAAGCGCTCAGCCCCTCCGCAGGAGCAGAACGTGCTCGCTATCAATTGGTGGCCCGGACGTAGACGCGCGCTTTGTCATGAGCAACCTCCCCTGAATTCGGTCGAAGACTTCCAGGACGAGGTCAAATCCGTTCTTAAGGGCCAATACCTTGAGGAGGTCAGGAGTCTGGAGGACGCTCCCAGCAACGTAGTTGCGCGCGGCTACTAGGGCGAGGTGGCCACCAGGTTCCAAGGTGTTGTAGATGGCCTGCAACGCGAGGTCCATATCCGAGAAGTAGTTCGCGTAGATCGCAGCTCGAACTGTACTTGAGGATGCGATGCGGTCGATCTCTCGTTGGACCCTCCGGCTGGCGACGGTTGGAACCGACCTGAGGTCCGAGCTACTCATGTGCTCGCGTCCGATGCTCTCCCGCTCGAGCGCAGAGAGTTCAGTCCGAGCTGCCAGGCCGAGCCATCCGATGGACAGGCTGGAACTTCGCACGTACTTCTGGGCCGCCCCGTATGGTGGGCTGGTGATTACGAGCGTGGGGCTCGATACGGCTCCGTTAGGCGATAGCGCCTGCAGATCTCTCGCATCCGTTCCGAGGACGTGGACGTCGGCCTTGCCAGCAATCCCGTTCAGCTGGTGAATTCTCTCTGCTACGAAGCTGATCGATTCCTCAAGGTAGTGCCAGGATCGTGCTGGGGTGTCGGATGATGCGACGTCGTCGGCATCAGGACGGCGAACCGGCACGGGGATGCGCCGATCTCGCAGGCTCAAACGATCTGCGGCCAAGGACATGGCAATTCGGAGGGCGTTCCGTAGATTCTCGTCGTCCTCCTGGTCGACGCCTGCACGGAAGCGCGACAGCACACTGATCGATGGCTTGGTGAACCACGTCCCAAGGTTGACAACATCGGGCGGCGAAATCGTACGGCTTCGCTTTGCATGGGCTATGGCCCGTTCAGCGCTCTTCTGAAGACTGCTCCGTTCGAGAGGGGTCGTCTTAACCTGGCTAAGAAGGCGTGCGAAGGGGTTCGCATCGACGCCCCAGGCTGGCCTGCCTCGTACCATGGACTCAACCAGTACGGTTCCCGACCCACAGAACGGGTCCAAGACTGCCGTTCCAGGAAGGCCGAGCTGATCGCAGCTCAGAAGGAAGCGCGGGAGATGCCGGACCAGCCGTGCCGGGTAGGGGTGAAGCGAGTGCGTGAGATCATGCGCCGGCAATGGTCCGACTAGGTTCCGGAATGAAACCCTGAGCGGACCCGAGCCTGCGGCATAGCGACGCATGAGCGCATCGAGTTCGGCTGATGCCACCTCGCGAGACCGCTTGTGCACGTCGGAATTTGCGATGGCATCTAGATGCGGCGTTGTGAGGGTCCGCCCGTTAATCACGATCGCCCGGACCCCCCAAATCCTCGCGTGTCGCGGTGGCTTGGGGGCAGTGCCGACACCACATCCCACTCAATGTCTGAGTGCTGAAGTGCGACCAACTGCGCAACCCGGTCTCCGCAGTGAGATGACAAAGTCGTCGGATCCGAAGTTGATCAGGATGACCTGAATCTCACCTCGATATCCACTGTCGATCAGACCAGGGCGTTCAGCACCGTGACGGCTTGGTGTAGGGCGATGCCGCTTCGAGGCACGATGAAGGCAAGGAACCCTTGCGGGAGTGCGATCGATATGCCGGTGCCGATCTTGGCGGTGGCGCCTCCCCCGAGAGTCAGTCCTTGAGATGCCCGAAGGTCGAGCCCGGCGTCGCCGTCGAAGGATGGGGAGGGAAGCGGGAGACCCTCCTGGGTCCGAGCGATCGGGACGCGCATGGGGTCATCGTACGAGCACCGGCTGGATGCGACCGGGACTGGTCCTTGTTGCGCCCATAGAGAGGGTGTCGCCACCGTTGAACACAGGCGCTCTGGCCGGGACACGGAGCTCGAAGTACCGGCCCTCAGCCGGCGGACACGCTGACTAGCCCAGTTGGTGCGCGGTCAGCAACGAGAGCTCCTGCGAGCTGGTCAATCTGTGAGACGACCGCTGCCGGGTCTGCGGACAGGTCGAGCGTGTGCGCGTGGATCGTGACCGCGATGTTGCGGATCCTGTGGGTCACGGTGTCCTCGTTGCCCTTGGCGTAGACGAGGTGGCCGTCGGTCAGGTCGAGGGCGGTGCAGTAGGCGAGGAGCTGGTACACGTCGGCGTTGGGGAACCCGGCGGGTTTCTCGGCCTTGTACTTGGCGTCCACGACCACGGCCGGTTGTCCATCTCGGTACGCCACGAGGTCGGGCTTCATCCCGATCCGACCGTCCACGTCGAGGGCGTGGGGGTCCTGAGGCTGGCATCGGTACCCCCGGTCCTCGAGGGAACGGGAGAGGGTGGCGGTGAGGAAGTCCTCGAACACCTTCGCCATGTCGACGAGGAAGCCACTGATCCTTACCGCACCGGGCGACTGATCTAAGGCGTTGTCTCGGAGGAGCAGCTCAGCAAGCCGCAGGGCAACGTGGTAGCGCTGGTTCAATCGGGTTGGCTGCCAAGGAGGGAGGCGGGCACCTCGGGTCAGGGGGGTGACCTCGCCGAGGATCTGTCGAAGGCCGCGTAGGCGGACCCTGACGTGGGATGCCACGCCCGGCACACGGAGCAGCAGGTCGGTCGCGCTTCGCAGGAGTCGGTTCTCTGGGATGTCGACGGTGTGATCGTCGTAGCGCACGAGCAGGGGTACGGCGATGCCGAACCGACGGCGGAGCTGTTCCTGGTCACGCAGGCGACCCCGCAAGACGTTCAGCTGGTCGTCGACCTCGACGTAGCCCTGGAGGAGGCCCTGTTCGACTGCCGTCTCGGCCTGGGCGGCAAACGCCTCAGCGAGTGCTGGGAGCAAGTCGTCGACGGTCTCGAGGTCGACGTCGTCGATCCGCCAGCCGGGGTGGCGGGCGTAGCCCATCAGGAAGAGAATCCGCCCGATCGGAACCTTCGGCCGGATCCAAACCGTGGTGTCGCCAACTCGGGCCACGCCAACCTTGGTGCCAGGTGCGAGCTCCCAGCGGCCAGGCGCGACTCGGTGGCCGCTGAGGACGCCGCCGGCGGTCAGAGCCGTCGCTGCGTCGTCGTCGATGGCGACGACCGAAGCTGGTGCCAGCTCGCGGAGCCGCAGATCGGCCACCTCAGGCGTCCGCGCCGCTGTCGCTCGGCGCCCCGGGCTGGACCTCCGGCGGCGTCGGCTCGGCCGACCGATCACCGGGCACGTCGGGCTCGTCCGGTGCCGGGGATCCCTCGGGTGCGATCGCCTTGAGCAGGCTCCCCAGCTGGTAGCGAGACGCGACCTGGTCCCACTGGCCGTAGTGGTGCTCCTGCAGCAACGGCAGGATCGACGTGCGCCACGTCCGCTCCAACCGGTCCGGCGCGAAGGCATCTGGCCCGGTTCGCTTCATGAAGTAGGAGGGGCCGATGCGGAAGTCCGGGTCGTCGATGCGCCGATTGAGTTCGGCAAGGAGATCGGCCGCAACGGACCCGAGGCCATAGTGGTTAGACCAGCGGCCGAGCAGTGACCGGGTCGGCTCCTGGTCTGGCGACAGCTCCACGAAGGCGAACCGCCGTCGCATCGCCGCATCGAGCAGAGCGATCGACCGGTCAGCGGTGTTCATCGTGCCGATGACGTACAGGTTCTTCGGGAGCGTGAAGCCCTCTTCATCCGACGAGTACAGGAGGTCGACGGCCTGGTCGCGGTACTCGAGGAGGAAGTAGAGCTCCCCGAACACCTTCGCCAGGTTGGCCCGGTTGATCTCATCGATGATGAGGACGAAGGCCTGGTCCTGGTGCTGGCGGGCTCGGTTGACGAGCTGTCGGAAGGGTCCCGCCCGAAGCTCGAAGCCGATCGTCCCGGCCGTCGCCCCGGCCATGGGGCGGTACCCCTCGAAGAAGTCCTCGTAGGTGTACGCGGGGTGAAACTGGACGAGCTTCACCTGTTCCGGGCCGACCAGGTCTGCAGCCAGCTTCTGGGCGATCCAGGTCTTCCCGGTTCCGGGTGGCCCGTAGAAAATCAGCTGCTTGCGCTCATCTAGAAGGTCTCGCACCTCAACGAGCCAGTGCTGGTCAACAAACAGCTTGTCGCCGAGTCCTGCAGACGGTTCCGGGAGGTGCTCGTGACGCTTCAGCTCTGGCTCCTCGTCCTCGAGCCCATCGTCCTCACCGGTGCTCATGCCGAGGGCGTCGATGAGCGCGAGCTCGTTGGTGAGGTCGAGCACGGTTGCGCCCGTCTGAAGTCGTGCCGGAAGTGGGCTAGTGAGCTCGGCGTAGTCCACCGGTGCATCGGGATTGCGCCAGGCGACCTGTCGGCGGAGGTTCGAACGACCACCTTCGCTGTTGACGTACGACCAGTCCCCGGTGATGTCGCCGACGTACACGTGCTGATCGCTCGTGGTGAGCACCAAGTCGCCGATCTTCACCTTGCTGAGGAACGCGACGATCTCCTCCACCTGCCTTGAGCCCTGGTGCTTCAGGTGGCTGTAGTCCTCGCTAGCTGGCCTCAAGCTCTGCAGGAGCGACGCCTCGCCGAGGCTCGCGGGCCTGCGTGCCGCCAAGCTGACGAAGCCCTCCGTCAGCCATTCGGGGACGATGTTTACCCCGAGGACCGACGAACCGCGAACCAACCACGCCCGCTGTTGGGCAGCGTTCCGCTCCTTACGCCACTTCTGGAAGCGCCGGCTGGACTCACGGTGGAACTCGGTTGCATCGGGGGCTCCTCGAGCGCTCGACGTCCGGACTCGGTCACGGACCAGATTCCTGACCCATCCTTCGTCATCCATCCGGCCTTCACCAGCGTGGTCGTTTGGAACAGGAGATCATTCAGCCACTTGGGCTCGCCGCTGGAGCGCAGCGCGCCGCCTCGTCGTTTGGGGGAAGCATCGGCCCAACGGCTGCCAGGATCTCGCTGCGATTCGCGGTTCCGCCATGGTCGGCGAGTACTGCAGGATTGCCCGAAGGCGAAAGCCGGTGCGTTCCATCCACGTTTCCATCGGGGACCCTGTTAGTCCAGTACGTCGTCGAATGACGGTAGGTTGCCGGTGAGTTCGTCCGAACTCTCTGAGGACTAGGCGAGCGGTGACGAACTCGCCATGGCGCTTCTCCTCGATCCCCTGGAGTTGGGGGAAGCTGCGGAGAAGAACCTCCACGTCCCGGCGGTCGAGGTCGTAGACGTAGCGCGCCACGACGGCATCGACTCGTGCACGGAGCGCACGGCGGTCCTCGCCCTTCGACACCCATGGGGGTGCTGGTGGGCGGATGCCAGCCAGCGGCTACCTGGCCGTGCGCCAAAGGTCGTGCATGTCCGTTGACGTGCACGTGAGCAGCAGGGCGGCCGTGGTGAGCCACTCGACAAGAGGACTCCCCCCGGCCTCCCACCGCGCAATTGGGAGACTGTCAAGGATGTTGAGTGCCATCTTCTGTGCCTAGGACGCGTTGCCGCGCGACAAAGTCGAGTACCAAGCTGTTGGCGACTGCCACATATGCCGCTTGGTACCACGGGGCGTTTGGGAAGCGAAGCGTGGGAACCTTGTCGCCGCAAACCGTGCCGGGGGGTACGAAGGCAGATACAAACGAACGCTGCCGTCCTGGGTCAGCTACATCCATGAAACCTATGCGGTAGTGCTTGCATCTGTCTCGGACCATGTCATTCGGCAGGTCATCCCAAGTGACGCGCCACTGTGGGATGACTTCCTTGCGTTCGGACCCGAATGGAATCTCTTCCCACACACTGCTGTTGCCGTGGCCGCTGACATACCGTTTGGCTCGGTGATCGAAGAAGTCGATCATGCGACCCTCGTATACCGCTAAACCATCGGGGTCGTCGCCAAAGACTCCGCCCTTGTCGCTCATGTCGATCTCGCGGCTGAAATCACGCTGTGGAAGCCCCTCGATTCGCTGGCCGAATGGCGGGTAGCAGCGGTAGAGACGTTTGGTGAGGTCGGCAGCCGCTCGGTCCCGCACGTCCGGGACCGCGAGTGTTTCCGGATTCTGTCGCCGCAGATCGGCGACGGAGACCGATAGCTCGGCTCGTGCGAGGTCCGCCGCCAGCGAACTTGGGCCTGCCAGGCCAAAGGCGACCACGATCTCATGGTCGTTTGGTGCGGGTGTACCCACCCGCGCGGTGTATGCGGCGAAGTTCTCGAGAGTCACGCCCTCGAACCAACTGCCTCCCTTGTTGTTGAAACCAAAGACGCGGAGCCAGGTGCACCGGTCGAGTAGCTCGCGCCTGATCTCTGTTGAGTTTGCTCCCGAGTAAAGACCTGACTGCATGATCTGGCCTGCATATCCGCCTGGCCGGGCTATGCAGAGAGCGGCTTCCGCGAACGAGCGGTAGGTGTTGAAGTCTCCTTTACCGAGGTTGCCCTCGGCGTAGAGGCGATACCGGCCGCTCTGTTTGAGGAAATGAGCGGTGGCGAATAGCTGGCGGCGGTGCTTCGTCCAGGCCTGGAGATAACGATCCTCATCGAGCAGGATCTCAATCTCGGCGTCCTTCTCGGCCTTGGAGAGCGCCCGGATGCCGGGAACAAGCTGCCCGAAGAACTCACGGGTATCAGGGCTGAGAGTGTCCCAAGGGGGGTTGCCGAGGACGCACTCGAAGCCACCTCGCCAGCCGGGGCCCTCCGCTGTCGGATCGGCGTTGAAGATCTGGGGGAACTCGAGGTGCCAGTGGAAGAAGCGGTACTCAGCGGCCATCCGCTCAACGATCGATTGTGCACGGTCGCTGGCCGGTGGAGCGGTCTGACTCCATGCCTCCAGGAGGCTGTGGGTGATTGCCGGCTCGCCCGGTCCCTTCGGGGCCATGAACGCTGTGCACCAGGTGTCTGCGAGAAGGCGGGCCTGCTGAGCTTCGGGCGAGTGGTCGAGATCTCGCTGGCGTCGCTGGGCGAGGTGAACGTCGGCGAGGGAGAGCCCGGCCAGTGCGTCGATCTTGCGGGCCTGGTCGGCAAGGCGTTCGTTGTCGACCGGAATGCCAACTGCGGCGAAAAGATCGCCCTGGCCCGAGCGTTCTGCCTTGTTGCGCTTCTTCAGTGAACTGACGGTCTTCTTGTCGTCCCCTTCGAGAGCGACGAAGGCTTCGTCGGGGATGCCAGCGGCGAGAAGAGCGGGTGTCGTGCCCAGGAGGGCATTGCCGACCTTGATGTGGCTGTCGAGGAAGCCGAGAGGGCGTCCGGCCGCGAGGCTTTCGAGCCAGAGGCTGACCTTCGCGAGCTCGGCGGCCATGGGGTTGAGGTCGACCCCGTAGATGCAGCGGGCGACCACGTCGTGCATGGCCGCTTGGCTCTGGTCCACGGTTGGTTCTGCGCCCTCGGCTCGTACGCGGGCTAGCCGGTGGGCGATGCGCTTGGCGGCGGCGACGAGGAAGTGGCCGGACCCGCACGCCGGATCGCAGACGGTGAGGTCGAGCAGGGCAGCCTCGCCATTCGAGTCCGCCTCGGCTCGGTCTAGGAGCGGGTCGAGCGCGGAGTCGAGCAGGCAGTCGATCAGCGATGTGGGGGTGTAGTAGGCGCCGCTCGTCTTGCGGTCGTTGCCGGAGAGCACTTCGAGCGCGAAGGTGCGCTGGCTTGGGTCGTGCTGAGGGACGTACTCGAGGAGGCTCTCGTAGATGCCGCCGAGCTCCTCGGCCCCGAGGTTGCGGTAGTCGACGACGCGGCGCGGCCCGCCACCGGTGGGTTGGATGACGCTGAGGTGGCGGATGGCTGCGAGCAGGTGCTCGTTGGCGAGCGAGCAGGTTGCGGTGACGTCGATGGGGCCGTTCTCGAAGATGCCGCCGAGTGCGGGGAGGCCGAGCTCGGGTCGTCCGGCTTCGTCGCCGAGACCGTCGAGCACGAGCCGGAGCGCTTGCCATTGGTCGTCGTGGCGCGAACCCTGTCGGCGACGGGCAACGTGGCGGAGCCGGGCGGTGGAGAACCAGTCGCGATAGCGAGCCTTGGTGGTCTCCGACGCGCTGGGGTCGAGCAGCAGTTGGCGGTCCTCGGCGACGAACAGGAAGAGCAGGCGGTAGACGAGGCGTAGCAGGCTGCGGTGGAGATCGGCGAGGTCGAGGGTCCCGGCCTCGAGCCGTTCGCGCAGGTCGGTGTTGGCCGGGTGGCGGAGGAACCCAGTGCCCAGGGCTTCGATGGCTTCCTTGACGCCATCTCGCAGGGCGCCGAGGGCGCGGGCGCCTGTCTCGGCGGCGTCGGTCCGCCACCGCTCGAGCCAGCAACCGGCCACGCCTGTGTCGTCGGCGGACTGGAAGCGGCTCTGGTGGCAGAGCAGGTAGAGGACCGTGAAGTCGGCGAAGAGATCACCGTCGAAGATCGCGCCGAGGTCGAACTCGACGTACGACTGGCCCACGAGCGTGGACGAGTCACGCAGGAGCCGCAGGGTGGTGGCGTTGGCGAGGATGGCCCAGAGGTGCTCGTCGGACCGGTTCAGCAGTTCCTGGACCATGGCGTGCGGCGCTCGATCAGCGGCACCGGCCAGCCCAGGGGTCTTTGCGTCAAGGGGGACGTCGCGGCCGAGCAGATGTACAGGAACGGCCCCCGCCTCGTGGCTCACCGGGAACGATCGCTCGCCCACCGTGATTCCACCTGCCGGTGTGGTGGGCACCCGACCGAACCCGAGCTCCCGCAACAGCACGAGCAGCCACTTGTCGCGCGTCAACGAGGTGGCCCGCTCGCCGTCGGGCAAGCGATCGAGTGCGGCCCGGTAGCCGGCGTACGCACCGGTGAGGACCGACCAGGCGCGGTTGGCGGCCTCTGCGGGCGTGACGCCGAGCTCCAGGCCGAAGTCATCCGCCGACAGGCCGGCCAGACCGCCCTTGGGGTCGACGACCCGAGCAAGGACGTCCGGTGGCAATGCAGCGCCGACCGTGCGTACGGCGGTCAGGTCGGGGCTGGGGAGCGTTCGCCTCGTCATGCGACCGGGAGCCAGACGTACAGGCCGAGGATGTCCGCCGGCTTCTGGGCGGTGACCGCCAAGCCCCGTCGGGCCGCACCCGCGCCGGCGGAACCCGTCGATGGGCATCGAGGAGCTCCTCGGCCAGATGATCAGCCTCCGCGTCGAGGTGGGGTTCGAGCCGGTCGAGGTCGCTGATGATCCGCTCGAGGTGGACGGTGGCTTGATCGGCAGCAAGGTTGCCGCCGTCGGGTTGCAGGCCGAGGAGCGTCTCGGCCTCCTGCGATGGCAACCATGTCGGATCGGAGGCGGCGCGCGCGGAAGGCCAGAACCTGGCGTCTTCGGTCACGGTCTGGCGAATGCCCTTTGCGCCGGGTACGTCGAGGTGGAACCTGAACCGTACGAGCAGCAGCGTCGTCCGCTGCTGCACGCCGCGGTTCGGCCACCCCGGCTCGGGCGGCGGCGCGGCCGTCGAGGAGGGGGTCGAGCGCGGCGTCGAGCACGTGGCGGGCGATGGCCTCGACCGCCGGGTCGGTGCGGGCAAGGAGTGCGTGGCTGCGGGGGACGGGCACGTCGCGGTGGAAGGGAAGCGGCTCGGCATGGCCGACCGGCAACGCATCGCGAACGCCGAGGGGCAAGGTCGTAGTTACGGCCAATGGCCCGGCGGCCTCGTCGTTGACCGATGCGCCAAGGCCTCGGGCGCGTCGACCGTGAAGGTGGCGACGTCCTGGTGGCTGCCGAGCGCTGCTCGGATCGCCGTAACCTCCCGGGCCACCTCGTCGGGGCGGATGCCCTGGTGGGAGTACTTGGTCTGGGACTGCTTCTCGCGTTCGGCGGCGGACTCCCACGCCTGGTGGAGCTCGTCGCGCTTCTCGGCGAGGCCGAGATCGAGGGTGAGCTGGGCTTCGTCGCGTCGTCCGCGCAGCAGCAGTCCTTCCATCAGGGCTTCGACGACGCTGTCGGAATCGTCCGGCACGGGGACCGAGACGCCGGTGGCTTGCGGATGGCCCGATGCTTGCGCAGCAGGACATCGAGGACGATCCCGTCGATCTGGTTGTCACGTCCGTAGATGGTCACGGCGCGTACCACGTCGCGGGTCTGGCCGAAGCGGTCGGCGCGGCCCTCGCGCTGCTCGTGGCGGGTGGGGTTCCATGCGAGGTCGTAGTGGACCACCGCTTGGAAGGCGTCTTGGAGGTTGACGCCTTCCGAGAGGCAGTCGGTCGCCACCAGGACGTGGCGGCCGGGCGTCGAGGTCAGTTCGTCGATGCGGGCGATTCGGAGCTCTGGGGGAGCGCGCCGGTCACAGATGAGACGGTGACGTCCTTGCCGAGTGTTCCCGTCAGGTGGGTGGCGACGTAGTCGGCGGTGTGGATGAACCGGCAGAAGACGATCGGGTCGTAGCCGTCGGCAAGCAGGGCCTTGAGCTCCTTGATGAGGAGGGCGAGCTTCGCATCGGTCTTCGGGCCAGCAAGGTCGTCTGCGGCGTGCGCCAGGTCGAGGAGGCGGCGCCGGTGGCGGGCAGCATCACTGCTGCCTTGCTCCTCGTCGTCGGTGTCGACGCCGGGTATGGCGTCGGCTGCTTCAATGGCCTCGTCGTCTGCGGTGTCGAGCACGCTGGCCCGGCCGAGGGCGTCGGCTTCGTCCGCGTCGGTAGCTGATGCGTTTGCTGCTCGGGTGCGAAGGGTTTCGGCCGCGGCTGCTGGTGACGAGGCGATCGTGCGCAGCAGGGCCAGCGCGGACCACCACCGCACTCGTTGGCGGACCACGGGGCCGGCACCGTCGTCTGCGGTGACCTGTTCGCGGGCGTAGTCGAGTACCCGGTCGAAGAAGGCGGCGTACTCCTTCGTGAGCCCGTAGGGGGCTTCCTTGGACTCGCGGTCTGACGGGAAGGCTGTCTCTTCGTCGAGGTAGCGGCGGATGTCCGGGCGTCGCCGCTGCACGAAGTGTCGGGCCAGGTGCTCACGGCCTTTGACCGTTTCGAGGTCAGCGGTGGCCAGCGTGGGCTCGAGCAGGCCGACGAGGTTGCGGAAGCCTTCCTCCTTGCCTGAGTGGGGCGTGGCGGTGACGAGGATGAGGTGCCGGCTCGGGTCCTTGGCCAGGTCGAGCAACAGGTCGTATCGCTGGGTGCGCGCTCGGGCACCGCCGCCTGCGCCATCGGCGACGGCGCTGTGGGCTTCGTCGACGATCACGAGCTCGGGGCAGTGGTTGAGGAATTCGTGGCGCCGGTTCTGGGACTTGATGAAGTCCGTCGACACGACCACGAACGGGTGCTTGTCGAACAGCGATTCGTTGAACAGCAGATTGCGGCTGAGACGGGGGGCGGTCGACGGGAGGACGAGCTCGGCGTCGATGGCGAACTTGGTGCGCAGTTCCTGTTGCCATTGCTCTGCGAGAGCCGGGCTGCACAGCACTGCCAGACGCTGCGCGTCGCCCTGGGCGAGCAGTTCGGCGGCGATCATGCCTGCTTCCACGGTCTTGCCGATGCCGACGTCATCTGCGATGAGGAGTCGCACCGTGTCTTGGCGCAGGGCGAGCATGAGAGGCACGTATTGGTAGGAGCGGGGCTCGACGGCCAGGTTGGCGAGCGATCGGAAGGGTCCTGCCGAGGATCGGAAGCCGATGCGCAGCGCGGTGCGCAGGAGGCCGGCGCTCGCGGCGTCGCCAAGGTCGTCGACCGACGGGGGCGGGAACCGTGCTGGTTCGACCGGCTCGAGCGCAGGGAGCACAGCGGCGGTGTCGTCGTCGCCGCCGCCGAGCGGGCGCAGGACGAGCAGTTCGGGATCGGAGTCTGGCAGGACGACCCACTCGCGCCCGCGAGCTCGGACGAGGGCCCCGGGTGCGAACGAGGTGGTCATGAGAGGTCTTCCATCGCGACGCGGAACGATGCTGAGACAAAGGTGCCTTGTTCGAGCAGTTCTGCCCCGGTCCAGGTATGCATGTTTCGCTTCTTGGCGTCGAGGGCGTTGAGCACGAGGCAGAGGTGCCACTTGGGATCGTCACTGGCGCGTCGGTGCTCGTTGGCGGTTAGGAAGAAGTTGGGTGCGTTCCCGACGGTTCCTTTGACCTCGAGGTGCAGCACCTGTGTGCCGCGCGAGGCGTGGAGGTCGTATCCGATCTTGTCCCGCTCGACGCTGGTGACGTCCCATCCGTCTGCTCTGAAGGCTCTGGTGACGTGCCGGACCGCGGCGCGCTCGCTCTCGGCGTTAGCTCGCTGCGCCTTCCGGCTGCGCGCTGCTGGGGCACCGGATGTGCCGCATGCTGCGAGCAGTGCGGCGGCTTCGGCGTCGGTGGTCCGGTAGATCGTCTTGACGAAGCCCTTTCGGAAGGCCTGGATCGCCTTCAGGGCGGGGTTGGTGCGTCGAAGGTCGAGGAGGGGGACAGCCGGGTCGAATCGCTCCAGCGGCTCCAGGACGAAGTCCCGCTCGATGTATCCCGAGTCGCCTTCGAATTCAGGAAGTTCGGCGATGAGCGCGAGGCCGACGGCGCGTCGGCGGTTGGTCTGCCAGCACAGCACCTGGTCGCCTGGTTCCATGTCGAAGGTCGTATCCCGGTTGTTTATGCCGATGTGCGCTGTCGTTCCCCACCATTGGGGACCGCTCGTGGCGAAGAATTCCTCCCAGTCACCGTAGGAACGGCCCGGGTCGGGCTTCGAGTTGTTCTTGTAGATCCAGAGGTGTCCCGTCATCGGGCGCCCTCCCCGAACACGGATGTCAGGGTGCTGATCTTGGCGGCCCAGTCCTCGTCGTGACGGATGCGGACCACGGTCCAGCCGCCGTCCCAGAGGCGCTCTTCTGCGGCTGCGTCTCGGTCTGCCTGGGCTGGGGCGTCGTGGACGGGGCCGTCCACGAAGATCGCGACTCGTCCGGTGGGCAGGTCGTACACGAGGTCTGGTCGAGCGTTGGCCTCGGTGACGGTGACCTGTGCTCGGTCGGGCAGGCGGTGGCCGCGCTCGTCGAGCCACTCGACAAAGCGTCGCTCGAGTGACGAGTCCGCGAGAGCATCGAGGATGGTTCGGGCGTCGGCACGCGTGCGTCCTCCGGAGCCTGCGGCGGTAGTGCACGTCGCTAGGTCCAGGAGCAGGTCTCGGATGGCGTGCCGGTCGATGTGGGTGTGGTCGAGCTGGTTGCTGTAGGAGAGCAGGCAGTCGTAGCAGGCCTTCTCGCACCGCTCGCTCGCACCTGGTGCGTGGTCGAGGTCTTCGCCGGTGTCGGGGTCGAAATGGCAGCGTTCCAGAGCGGTGCGGGCAACAGCGGCGATTGCCCCGGGATCGAGCACCAGTCTCCGTAGGGCCCCAGCACCTCCCTCGGCGGACTCCGTGAAGAGGACGCGGCCGCGCTCGGCCGGGTCGGGAAGGACGTCGGTTGTGAGTTCGCTGTCTTCGAGCTGAAACCATGCTTCTGCGCCACGCTCGAGCGCGTAGCGAAGGCTGGTTGCGGTGTCGTCGAGGTGTTCGGCGTGACGCACGACGACGATGTTGCGGGTGTCCTCCACATACGGGATGACCTTGGCTCGCGTCTGCACGTCAGCGAGATCGGCTTCGAGGTCCGCGGCATCGATGGTGGCGTCGGCCGCTTGCTTGTCCGAGAGCCACCGGCCCTGGATGGTGTCGAGCCAGAACCCTCGGTCGTGCTCGTCCTTCCGTCGGCGGCGCCCGACGTTGGCGACTCGGATGAGCGCAGCGTCGCCGTAGGTGAGTTCGAGCCTTACGCTGCCGTCGGCGCGGCTGGTGGTTGCGTCGATGCGGCCGGGCCGGTCGCCATGGGTGGCGTAGCGGTACGAGACCTCCAGCTCGAACCCGGAACGACGTCGCTCCTCTTCATCGCTGGAGATCCGTTCACGGCGGCGGGTGTGGACGGTCTGGAGGCGGACCAGCCCGTAGGTCTTGGCGCCGAGTGCGGCGCCGCAGCCTTCGCAGTTGTCGGTGCCGACGGCGATGGGGTGGTGGTAACCGCATGCCTCGCAGCGGCGCGCTTCGTCGGTTTCGATGGCGGCGCCGCCCTCTGCGCCGCGCGGTAGCTGGATCCGTACCACCTCGTAGCGGGCGCCCTCGTGGTAGATCAGCGAACCCGGACCGAACTCTCGGATGGCAAGGAATCGGGGTCGTTGGAGGTAGTCGCCTTCGCGGCGGGCTCGCCCGGCTCGGCCACCGGGGATGTAGGCGGCGAGGGGCAAGCGCGGGAAGGAGTAGCCGGGGAGGAAGCCCTCGGAGGCGAGGTAGCGGTACGAGTAGAAGTCGGTCTGGCCAATCTCTGCGTCTTCGTTGCGGAGCAACTTCAGCCGGTCTCGGGCCTCTCGTTCGCGGTTCTCCGCGGCGCGCTTCACGGCGAACGTGGCGCTGGGGGAGATGGCGAGCTTGCGCTTGCTCCACGTACTCGGCGAGCGACGTCCGGTACAGGTCTCGCCAGCGGTCGAGCGCTCGGTCGAGGTTCTCGGCGGCACTACTGATCACGTCGGCCACCCAGCCGTCGTGCCACCAGGCAGCGTCGTCGCCGTGCTCGGTCCAGGTCGAACGGAGATCCGCGAGGATCCTCATCGCCCGTTGCGTCGCGTTGCGGGCCGCACGCTCCTCGGTGAGCGCCTTCCACACGTCGGGCAAGAACGCCAAGCTTGGGTCGTCGCCGACGGCGTCGACGGGTCGGTGATGCGGGCCTTCATCGACTGGTCGGTCTCCGAAAGCCAGATGGCGTGGACGTGCGAGCGGACCAGCTCCTCGTTTGCCAGGTCGAGGCGGGGCGCTTGCACGGACCCGGCGACCATCTCTCGGCTGCGCCGGAACCAGTAGTTGTCGTGGGCGTTGCCGTTCGAGCAGTAGGTCGTGACCAATGCCGGTTGGCCGCTGCGGCCGGCACGCCCGGAACGCTGGGCGTAGTTCGCCGGGGTTGGCGGGACGTTTCGCATGGTGACGGCGTTGAGGCTCGAGATGTCGACGCCGAGCTCCATGGTCGGTGAGCAGTAGAGGAGCGGGAGGGTGCCGTCACGGAACTGCTGCTCGCGTTCTTCACGCTGATCCGGCGGGACCTGGGCGGTGTGCTCCTTCGCGTGGAGACCGGCGAGCCCGACTGCGACGTCTCGGTACAGGTCTCGGAAGAACGGGTTCACCCGGGCGACCGCCTCGCTGTCGAGCCGCCGACGCAGCGGGTCATCCGCGCCCTTCGTGCCGTCACCGACCGTCCACCGCACCGTCGATGCCCTCAGCCGGTAGCCGGGAGTGCCGTTGCTGTCGGTTGCGACCTGGACGAGGGAACCGACCTCCTCTAGTGCGCTGAACAGGTCCTTGATCACCTCAAGTGCTTCGGCGGTGGTGAGGTCCTTGCCGAACGCAGCGGAGCTCCGCAGGTAGCGGCCGAAGGCTCCACGTCCCGACACGTTGAGGTCCGCCCGCGCTCCGCCAGGGAGCCGGAGCGCGGGAACACCGTGCCGATCTGCTCGAGCCGCTCCCCGCGGGCGATGGTCCACGGCTCGCGCAGGTGCTGATCGGCTTGTCGCTCGATCTGCTCGAAGCCCTCCTGCGTGAGGCACTCGACCTGCACCGCCAGGACCCGCCGCATCTCATCGAGCAGGATCCGGCACAGCTCCTCGCGCAGCTTCGCCGGAGCGGCTGCCAGAAGGGAGTGGCGTTCGTGCCAGGTCTCGGGATCTTCGGCAATGTCCGCTAGATCCGCGTACTGGACCTCGAGCAGGCCGACCTGCTCGAGGTTTGGCATCGTGACCCGCCAGCCGCGCTTCAGGTCGGTGTAGAGCCGGTATTCGACGGCGCGGCGCAACGCCCGTTCAGCGTCGTCCTTCTGGGAGAACTTCGCGTTGAGGTTCTTGGCGAAGTCCGGGATTTCCAGGCGAAGGGCTGTGGTGACCGCCTGGGCGACAACCTCATGTGTCAGTTCGCCTCCGCCGTCTCGAAGTGCGCTGTGCAGGGCGCCTCTGAGCTGCGCGACCTGAATGAAGTCGTTGAAGTGCCCGGCCTGGAGGGATGCGTCTTGTCGATTGTCGACGAAGGTCAGGAGCTTGCGCGATTTGGCGTCGAGTTCATCGGGAGCGAGACCCGCGCAGTGACCGCACGATGCTCGCGGAGAGCACCGTGACCGCAGAGGACCGCCCTTCCTGGTCGAGGGTGGCGAGCTTGGAGAAGTCGTTGCCACGCACCTGCTCGTAGGACCGCGGCAGCGCAGGCAGAGCGCGAACGGCGTCGACATCCACCAGGCCTCGAGCGCATCGTCGCTGTGCGGACCGACTTCGGTCCCATCTGGGAGGACCCACACGGTCTCGGGTAGGTACTTGCGCTTGTTCGCCACCACGCTGGTGGTGCCGTCGTCATGCTCTTCGAGCCAGTGGTCGGGCAACCGGCCCTCCGCGACGGATCGAGCGGCCACGGATGGTCGCTCGACACGTACAGGTAACCGGTCACCGCGTCGCCGCCTGAGGCGTCGCTGTCGTGGCGTGGCACGTAGGCGTGCGTTGCGTCCGCGGTGTCCGCACGCTACCACCAAGTACTCCTGGCCGCACTCCCGGCAGAATCCAAGGGGCAGCAGCGCCTTGTCAGGCTGGCTCGGCACGCGCACCTGGTACTGCCCGGTGATGTGACGGTGCGCTTCGGGTTCGAGGCTCACGTGCACCGTGTCGCCCTTCGAGACGAACTGATGCAACCGGAACGCGAAGAGTGGACGGCCTGTTGCGCGATTGCGGGTCCGGCTGCCGGCGAGCAGCGTCTGGCGGATCGCGCTGGCTGCTAGATCGACCTCGACGTCCAGCCTCTCGGCCAGTGCTGCTGCTGCGGCTGGCACCGTGGTCGGGGTGCTTCGGATCAGCTCGCCTGTGTCGGGGTCGTCGGACAACCCGAAGGTTGACTCGATCCACCAAGCCAGCGGATCTTCGGCGAGGTCCTCGAACGATTGGGGCGTTCGATCACGCACCGCTCGCCCGACGGCGTCCATTAGGGCCCTGTCTGACGGCTCAGCACCAGGGGTGGCGCGTACCAAGGTCTCGCCGATCACATGGTCAGGCGCGACTGGGCTCCCGAACAGTCGGGAGGCGACCGTTGCCACAACCACCCGCTGTTCGGCTCGGGAACCGCCCGATGCCATCGTTGCTGACGTGCCGACGACCTGAAGGCCGTGGGCCTCGCAGGCATCCTTGACCCGTCGCACCAGCAGCGCCACGTCAGCGCCCTGGCGCCCCCGATAGGTGTGGAGCTCATCGAGCACCAGGAACTTGAGCCCACGAGCCGCAGCCATCAGGTGGCGCCGTTCGTCGGGTCGCGTCAGCACCAAGTCCAACATCACGTAGTTCGTCAACAAGATGTCGGGCGGTTCCGCGAGGATCCGGCGACGCTCGTCCTGGCCTTCCTGCCCGGTGTAGCGCGCGAACGTGACCGGCTCCCTGCCGGCCCCGTACCCGAATCGAAGGAACTTCTCCAGCTCCAAGACCTGGCTGTTCGCCAGGGCGTTCATCGGGTACACGATGATGGCCTTGACGCCCTTTTGGGCCGTGCCTTCGGCCTTGTCTCTGAGCACCCGATCGACGATCGGCACGATGTAGGACAGGGACTTGCCCGAGCCGGTACCGGTGGTGAGCACGTAGGAGGCGCCGCTCGAAGCAGCCTCGATCGCATCGCGCTGGTGGCGGTGAAGCGTCAGCACCGACCGGCCCGGGTCGTCCTCGTGATCCTTCACGCGGAAGATCCGCTCGCACTCTCGGTGCAGCAAACCCGCATCGACCAGCTCCGTGACTGATCCGCCTGACGCGAAGCTCGGGTTCAGCGACAGCCACGGGTCCGGCCACTGCTGACCTGCCGCCAACTGCTCCGCGAGGAAGGCAGAGATGCGCTCGTCGCGCGGCTCAACGAACGCCGCCGTGAAGGAGCGGTAGTCCGAGATCAGCTGATCTCGGACCTCAAAGACATCCACCCCTCAACTCCCCCGATTCCGCCACGTTCGGCCCGTCTGATGCGTGTAGGCGCCCATGCTGCCACTCCAGAGCGATCACCGCTGACGAGTCGTCAGAACGCAAATGCGCAGGTAAGGGTCTGCGCAGCACGCTCGATCTGACAGCGCAACCCGCCTCCCTCCCGTTCGATCGTTAGCTCGCCCGGTACAAATACCGGTACCGCCATGCCCGCTGCGACTTGTCGACCTCGATCGTGAGCTTGGTGCCATTGAGGGCATCAGGCACGTGCTCGCGGATGATGCGGTCGCTGCACCCCAGGCGTGCCTTGATCTGGGAGTGCGTGAACCACTCGTTTGGCCGATCTTGGAAGAACCGGCAGAGCTCCAAACCCGTAGTGGCTCCAGGGTGTACCGCCAGGTATCGGGCTTCTAGTGGTCCCATTGCCGTCCGCTCCCTCAGGTTCATCGCGGCGCAAAGTTGCCGGTCGTGAGCTGGTAGAGGGGAAGCGTGACACGCGAGCGCCACGTCTGCAGGCTCGGGACTGCCCTCGCAGGGCATGGCGGTGATGGATCGAGGTGGCGGTGATGGCGCAGCGCAAGACACTGACCGAGGCACAGGTGGAGTTGTTGCGGTGGGTCGGCGATGGCTGCCCGGATGGGATCTATGAGGGGGTGCACCATCGGATCTCGGTTGCGGCCTTGCACCGCCGCCGGCTCGTCGTCGCTTCCGGGCACGGTGAGACGTGGCGGGCGGAGATCACCGATGCCGGTGTTGCGTATCTCGCGGAGGTCGATGGGCCTCGGCCGCCGGTGCCTCGTCGGCCGAACCTGACGGTCACCGACCAGATGCTCGCCGACCTCGCAGCGGCGGGCGGGACCCTGGCGGTGCCGAAGAAGACGTGGGGTCGGGGAGGCGTCGATTGGGAGCGCCGGGTGGCGATGGCGATCGAACGCGGGAAGGTCCCCGAAGGGATGGAACTTCGGTTCCATCGGCTTCGCGGTGACCACGACGAGATCACCCTCAGCGCACTCCCCGGCGACATGGTGCCGGTGCTCGCCCCGGTGCCGGTACCGGAGCGGGTCGGCCGGTACCACCCCGTCGTACGAGGGCTGCGGGCGAACCTGACCGGCTGGGACGTGTCGAAGGCGGCGCTGCCCCGAGCTTCAACCTTGCTGCACGCGCTGGTGGTCGAGGCCGAAGCCCGCGGCTATGGCGTTCACCTGGAGGGCAAGCACCGGCTCGGGTTCACCACCGATGGCCACACGTCGGTCCTCGCGGTGTCGGAGATCGGGGTCCGTCACCGGTGGGTTCAGCGCCCCGACCGCGATCAGCCCGGCGACCCCTACGGGCTCTACCACTACAAGCAGGTCCAGGTCCGTGACGACTCGGACGCTTCAGGCCGGCTCGTCTTCCAGTACACCGGCAGGGCGGGGGAGCGACGGCGGGTCACGAAGTGGTCCGATCACCGCAACACCCGCATCGAAGACGTCCTGCCACAGATCCTCGCTGAGGTACCCGTCGCAGCGGCCGAAGCCGCCCATCTCCGCCGTGAAGCCGAACGCCAAGCCGCCGAACGACGCGCCCAGTGGGAACAGGCCATGGCGAAGGCCCGGGACAAGTACCTCGAGCACCTCCGCCGCGAGGAACTTGACCGGCAGCTCAAGCGGTGGGGCCAGGCCCAGACCATCCGGAGCTACGCCGTCGCGGTCACCGCAGCCCACCCGGACGACGCCGGCGCGGCGGAATGGGTCGTCTGGATGCTCGATCGGGCCGATCAACTCGACCCGATCGCCACCTCTGCCGGGGTCCCTGAGCCCCCCGAGAAGATGAAGGCCGAAGATCTTCGCCCGTACCTGAAGGGCTGGAGCCCTCACGGTCCCGACGCCACCTACTGAGCAGCTCGCCATGTGAACGTTTCCGGCCAATGTGGGGTGACTGGTCGATGTGCTCAGATTGCTTTCGGCACCGGTGCCCACGGGTCAGAGGTGGCGGACGGGTTCTCGTGTGAACGTCACGGCCGTGTCTCCCGGTGCCTGGCCGATCGGGCGTCGCTATGGGGGCGGAGAGATGACGTTGGTGTATCGGGCGGTTTGGAGCGACGACCGTCCGGACTTTGATGTGACCTGCGAGGCCGCACTTCGTGCAGTGGCTTGGCGGGAGCGGTTCTATCTGAAGCGAGGCGCAGGACGCTGAGGTGTATACAATTATTGGCGGAGGGCAATATTTGTGCAGGCTTGAACTACATCTGCACAGCTGATCGCCCGCGTGCCGGGGTGGATTTTGGTGGTAGCGTCGTCTTGTGGCTTGAGGGTCAGGCCAGGTGGGAGCGGACTACATTGTATTCTAAGCGTATGCTCATGCGGGCAATGGTTGCAGGTCTTGGATTTGCCATTACCACGCTGTTGCTGCCTGCATTGCCTGCCTCTGCTGCGGTGGCGAATGTGCAGATTCGCGGCGTCGTAAGCTGTCCCACGGGGAAGACCGTCGTAGGTATCTACATCTATAGCAGTGGCGGCGGGAGTGGATTCGTTGCTTATGACTCAAATTGGCGCCGCTTTCCTGGCAATCCCCACGTCGCCAATTACATTAAGACCATCTCCACCGCTCGCCCCGCGAGTTACCGGGTGGATGTTGGGTGTGGCGGTACCTCCGCCAAGTGGGGAAGCAACAACAAGTCCGCAACCTTGCGCCTCGGATCGACCACCACTGCTCGGATCATGAATCTCTGGTGCAATGGTGCTGGAACATGCTCTGGTGCCGCGGACAAGTCAAAGTCCCCGGCTCCGCCGACCGTCAATCCGCTTGCAGCCAATTACCAGTGCCAATGCACTTGGTATGCCGCCGAGCGTGTTAAGGCGCACATCGGGCGATACCCCAACTGGAAGCTCGGCAACGCAAGTACTTGGACGAACGCTGCTCAGAGTCTCGGCTGGTCGATCTCGGGCTTCCCTCGTCCTGGCTCAGTCGTGGTTTTCCCCCCATATGTCGCCGGCGCTAAGGATGCCGGACACGTTGCGTGGGTTGATGGCGCCCGTGTCAATTCAGACGGGACGGTCGACATGTACATTCGCGATAAGAACTGGATTGGCTGCACCGTTCGTGGCCCGTTGTGGGTCCGGTGGGATTCTCGGATGCGGACGATCGTCATGCCCAATCTGACGAGCGCGTAGCCGCTGGCTGGGTGAAGACGACCGAGCGCTGCGCCGCCCAGTTCCACGAGTTGGGCGGCGCAACTTGGTCTGCATTCACTGAGACCAATCGCCACTCGGGATCTTTGTGTTGTCCCTTCTCCGACACGGGCTGCTGTACCGGGGTGACGTGGTCGACCTCGATGCCCAGTCGGCCAGCGTTGCTCTGAATTCCCCGGTGGGAGAGGCTCAGGTGTGGCGATCAGCGGAACGCTGACGTGGTCAACCCGGCGGGGTACTGAACCTGGCAGTTGCGCTGTTCGGGTCTCGGCGATCGGTTGGAGGTGGCGTCGTCTCACCCGAGCTGCTTGGCCTGGGCAGTAGCGCCCGCTGAACTCAAGTGACCGAAGTCAGCTCACCCGGGTTCGGTAGGCCGGCGAGAGGCGGGTGTCTCGATGATGTCTGTGAGGGCTTTGGGTTCCCAAGTGGTGAGGTCGCTGCTGGTGGGCATCTTGTTGAGCATGCCGTAGGTCATGACGACGTTGATCTTGCCGGTCATCTTGCGCTGGTACTCGCTGGATTCTGAGAAGTTGATCATGACCTGACCGCATGGCTGGTTCCGGTGTCGAGCTTGCGGGTCCAGTAGTTGACGCCTGCGGTGTCTGCGGTGCGTCCGAGTACGTCGGTGTAGATGCGGTGACGAACGCCCGGTTCGGAGAGTGACCCGTACTTGCGCCGGAACTCGGACGAGGCCGCGGTTCGAGGAGAGATGCGCGTGACAGGGTCCAGCCTGGATCGGCGCTTGTTGGTCCAGTACATGAGCCCCGAGTAGTCGGGGGTGCGTCCGAGGTAGGCCCAGTAGAGGCGTGCAGCAGCGGGGGCGATGCTTGGACCGAACCACTGATTGTTCATCTGCTGGGCGATAAACGCCCGCGGGAGTCACCGAGCGGTTCGAGAGTTGGCTGACCGCTGACGCACGGGAGGCCGCCGTTCCGGCATTGCCGGTGAAGTCAAGGAACTGCCGGGCAACGAACCCATCCCACGACGAGAACGGTGCGTAGCCAGCGGATCGGTTACAGCAGGCGGTTCCCGGCCAGATGCCGTCGTTGTAGCCGTAGCCGGCTTGGGCGGTTTGGCCGACGAGGTCCCATTTGCCGTCGCCGCGGAGAGCCAGGGTGTTGACACCGTTGAAGTGGTTGTGGATGAGGTCGGGACTGCCGCGATCGGGTGACACGGTGGGTGTGGGTCAGGCTGCCTGATCGGCGGCGGTGGGCATGATGGTTTCGAACTCGATCGGGGTCAACCGGCCGAGGCGGGTCTGGCGGCGTCGGCGGTGGTAGGTGCGCTCGATCCGTGGTGACGATGGCGAGCCGGGCTTCTCGTCCGGGTCTCCCATCGCTGACGGTCGAGGACGTTCTTCTGCAGCAGAGCGAAGAACGATTCCATGCTGCCATCGCCGGGGAGCCGACCTGGCCCATCGACCCGACCATGCGATGCGCGGTGAGCGCCCGCTGCTGCTTGCGCGACCGGAACTGGCTGCCCCGGTCCGAGTGCAGGATGCAGCCGGCGACGTCATCTCGGCGGGCGACGGCGTTGTCGAGGGCGTTGACGGCGAGGCGGGCCTTCATCCGCGAGTCGATCGAGTAGCCGACGATCCGGTTCGAGTACACGTCCTTGATCGCGCACAGGTAGAGCTTGCCTTCGCTGGTCCAGTGCTCGGTGATGTCGGTGAGCCAGAGCTGGTTTGGCCGCTCGGCGGTGAAGATCCGCTTCACGAGGTCGTCGTGGGTGCGCCGGGCTTTGCCTTCTTGCCGGACTTGCGCTTGCCGAACACCGACCACCAGCCGTTGTCTGCACAGTGACGCCACACCGTGCGATCACACACGGTGTGGCCGCCGTCTCGGACCTCATCGGCGAGGAACCGGTAGCCGAACTCTGGGTCGTCGCGATGCGCATCGAAGATCGCGTTGGCCAGATGGGCGCGGTCCCACTCACGGTCGGTGACTGGTTCTTTGAGCCAGCGGTAGTAGGGCTGGCGGGCGAACAGACGTCACCGCGACGGGCGTGCCGTCGGCGGCGAGCTCTCGGACGAGCGGGCACATCATTTTCCCGGCAGGTTGGCCTGCGACAAGTACGCAGCGGCACGCCGCAGGACCTCGTCCTCTGCTCGAGGAGCCGGATCCGGCGCTTGGCTGTCTTCAGCTCCTCGTCCTCCGCAGCGGTCGTGCCGGGCTTCGATGCCGTCCTCGACATCAGCGGAGCGGAGCCAGCCGTTCAGACAGGACTCCGAGATCCCGAAGTCGTTGGCGATGTCTTTCAAGAGGACGCCGGGCCTGCGGTTGCGAGCCACACCGATCACGTCCTCGCGGAACTCGACGGGATAGGGGTTGGGCATGGTGAACATCCTTCCAGCGGCACCTCTCGGCACCACAGATCAGATGTCACCAGTTCACGCGGCAGTCCCAATCCGAAGATTTCGTCCTTTGATGCCGTCCGACCCACCGGATCTCCAAACGGAAGGAGCGAAGAGGCACATCTGTGCTGTGACCAAGGGAGATCGAGATGGCCGGATCTGTGAGTCGGTTGGTGGGGGATCGATGTCGAGCGAGGTGGCTCGACATGGTCGTGGCTGGGACGTTGAGGGGGTCGCATGATTACCCCAGCGCAAGCCGCTGCCCGGGCTGAGAACGACGTCGTTACTCGACGGGGCTGAAGACAGCGGCTGGCAAGCAGGTCAGTCGTGCGAACGCGCCATGCGCCATGGCTGTTACGCCTCCACGGTGGCGGTCGTGCCGTATGGGCCGCTGGCCGAAGACCCCGACCTGTACCGGGAGTTCTGCGAGGGGGTGATCGACTACTGGCGGCCGGTCGGCCCCAGCGAGGAGCAGCTCGCGCAGGCCATCGCGGATCTCCAGTGGCGTGATGCCAGGGTCCCGCTCTATGAGGCATCGCTTCTCGCCAACACCGGGCGAGCGCTGGAGTGGGAGGAAGGCTTGGCGGACCGGGAGGGCCACGAGCTCGAAGTGGCGGCGGCGTGCAGGCGATGGCTGACCTCGAAGCTGAGACGGATCTGAAGGTTCTGTTGATGGCTGCGATCGGGGTCGGAACCCACGTCGGGATCGATGTGGATGGAAGTTGGCCCGACCCGCGTCCGACCACACCCCAAGGGTGGGTGGAGTTCATCGATGGGCTGCTTTCCGACCACGACAGCAGCCGGGAGGCCGCAGCGGACGCGATGGCTGAGGCGGCTCGTCGCGCCGGAGGGGTCGCGGGCCCGCGATCTGGCGGTGACGTTCTCTCAGGCCGTCGCTGAGGCGGTGGGTCAGGAGCGGCTGACGGCGCTCCAGCGGGCCGAGGCGAGCCTTGGCCGGGAGCTTTCCCGGAAGATTCAGCTCCCTGCGGCAACTGCAGCGGGACCGCCGAGTGGCCGAGAGCGAGGAGATCGGGTTCACCCGGTAGCCGCACGACGGGCCTGTAGCGCGAAACGAAGCTACCGGTGACCACTTGGCACCCGAACACGGCCGACGCGGATTCGGTGCACCCCACACCCGCCGGCTTGGGGCGGAATCTTCCGAGGAAATTTCGGTCCGCGATGCCGTCTTACCCCGAAATCTCCAAACGCGGAAGTAGTGCAGGAGAACTCCTGCACTGTGACCCCAGGAGGTCGACATGTCCGAATCCAAGAACCCACAGTTGGGTGGCCGACACCATCGTGGCCCACCGACGTCGAGGCGATCATCGAAGCACGAGCCTCAGGTGCCACCGAAGACGAGATCGGCGCACTGTTCGGCTACTCAGCACGTACCGTGCGCCGCCGACTAGCTCTGCCAGGAGTGGCAGCTGCGATCACGCGATGATCAAGCCGATCGCGCCGGCGTTCGATCACGCCTCGTGATCCACTCAGACCGGGCGATCGACGTGCTCGTTGAACTGCTCGACAGCCCTGATGACCGCGTCCGAGAGCGAGCTGCGACCCGCATGCTCGAGATCGCCGGCCGCTTCCACCATCAGGCCCAACGCGAGATCGATCTGCAACAACGCGTCGAACAACTCGAAGCCCGCCACGCCGGGGCCAAGGAAGTGGCCCGCCAGCTCGAGCGATTCCACGCC
Source organism: Acidimicrobiales bacterium (assembly GCA_041394165.1). Lineage (GTDB taxonomy): Bacteria > Actinomycetota > Acidimicrobiia > Acidimicrobiales > Iamiaceae > Aquihabitans. Next base: position 53,923 of record JAWKIT010000003.1, on the reverse strand, counting down.
GCAGACAACGCGGAGGACGAGCAATGAGCCTGGAACAACGAATCGGCAGACTTGAACGTGATGACGTGCCAGAGCAGCCGCTCGACGACGAGCACGTCCTCGACGCCATCGCCCGAGAAGATCTCGACGATCGGCATGTCGCGTGGCTCGACGCGGTGTTGCGTCCGTCAATCCTGTTCAACCTCCAGGTCATGGCGTGGATCACCCGCGACAACGACCAGCAGCGTGAACTGCTCGCCGCTCGTCAGAGCCCGATGTTCGCGGCCGTGCAGATCCTGACCTGCCGCGCCGACGAGCCCGTTCCCGAGACGATCGGTCACGCCTTCATCCGTGCTCTGGGCATGCCGGCGCCAACCAGGCACCTCATGCGTGAGTACCGCGCCCTGTACCAGGGGTCAGATCTCTTCGCGATGACCGTGCGGTGGATGCTGGTGGCAAAGGCGCTTGGACCGGACCTTGGGTCAGCGCCATCGTGCGGCACTCGACCGCATCAGCGACACCGACCAGTTCCATGAGTACGTCGATCCATTTCTGGGCCCAGACCGTTCGCTGCTCCAACACCGGTGCTGGCGATTGAGCGAGGCCCCTGATGTGGACGGGGATCTCCCGCTCGCGATCCTTTCACCGGAACGGGACTGACCAGCCTCTCCAATGACGCCAGGGGCGGACAAAACAGGACAGAACAGGACGACCGAAATCCGTTCACAAATCGGCCAAATCCGTTCCGGAACCCCTTACCGCCATGGTTCTGACCTGGTGGAACACGAGCTTACCGGCCCCACGAGGGCGGGGCCGGTAGAGAACGTGGGAGAAAACCTCGCTGCTGCCCGAGCTCCGGCTGAGCTGGAATCCACGGCCTGGCGATCGTGGCGGCTGAGAGCCGTCTGAGCCTGATGTCGCAGCTGCTAGGCGGCCGCTGATCGGCTCAGCCGCGCCAAAGAGCGCCTGGTGCCGCTGACCCGAAGCGATCAGGCTGCGAGCGGCAGCGGTGGTTCGTCCTGGCGAGCTTGGTGGCGCCAGAGGGCGAGGCTGTTGACCGTGAGGGCGTAGGTCAGCAGGTTCAGGCTACGCTCGGCCGACCGAGTGGGCACGCCGCAACCAGAGGGTGTCATCGAGGGCTCGCTGATGGACTTTGCGGCGCCGTAGAGGTGCGTGAAGTCGGGGGCTGCTCTGGGGGATCTGGCGGATGCTCTCGGTGCGGTTGAACTTCCGCTTCCCGCTTTCTCGCCGTTGCCGTGGAGCCGCACGGTGATGGTTCCGCCGCCGTCATCGTCGGGGAGCCGGCAGTCGCGGTACCAGCGATGCCCGCCCTTGTCGGTAAGCAGGATGCGTCCGGATCTGCTCGAGCGGCAGGAAGTTGGGCTTGCTGGTGTCGGTGAGCTTCCACGCGCCCAAGGCCAACCACCTCCGTGCCCGAAGGCCGGTTCCCAGCGATGTCTGCACCAGTTCCGCCCTGCGCCGGTTGGACTTCTGCGAGCATGGTGCCATGGGTTCTGAGCGCGGGTCGCGCACCCGGAAGCTCGCCTTCGTAGCAGTCGTGGTCGTGCTGCTCGCAGCCGTCGCGCTGGGCGATGTCGTGGTGCAGTTGGTGACCTCCACGCCATGGTCGGTGGGGGTGGGCGGGCGCGCAACGATGACGGGCACGGGTCGGTGCCGTCGATGTTCCGGGGCTCGGCCGCCGAGCTGGTGTTGGAGCTCCAGCGAGCGCCTGACGAGGACGGCAACAACCTGGTGGGGGCCGGCCGGTACTGCATCGATGGGGTGGTGGAGGAGTTCAGCGTCTCCGGGAACGCGTCGCGCAGCGGGGACGTCGATGACCTGCGGCTCGCACCAGAAGGCGATCGCCCTGCGGGAAGGCTGACCGAGGTGAGCAGCTCTTGGGATGGTGATGAGCTCGTCCTGACGGGGGAGTCGGCGTACGACCCGTCTGGTGAGCACGTCGCACGATCCACCGATCCGGTGCAGCCATTCGAGTTCACGCTGCGCAAGGTGGTGTCGGGATCGAGCGTCCGCTGCCTTCCGTGACCCCTCGCCACTTCGACACGCGGGTGGAAGACTCTGGCTGAGGGGGGGCGGAGGGGAGCCTCCACCCACGAGGAGGATCACATGGGCAAATGGAAGATCTCGGTGACGGCGGTCCTCGTGGCCGCAACGGCAACCGCCCAGATCGCTGGCGCAGATCGACTCCAAGGGTGCAGGCCCAGTCACGTCGGCTGGGCAACGGGTCGGCGCCAGCCACCTTCGTCGCCATCACGCCCTGTCGCATCGTCGACACTCGCACCGGCGGGGGTCGTCTCGCCGCCGGTTCGTCGCGGACCTTCGACGTGCGCGGTGCGGAATCATCCTTCGCCGCCCAAGGCGGCAAGTCCGGGGGGTGCGGCATCCCGGCGGGCGCCACGTCGGTCGAACTCACCGCCACCGCTGTGGGAGCCAGCAGCGGGTTCCTGCGGCTGTGGCCAACCGGTGCGACGCCGCCGAACGCCACGTTCATGAACTACGACTCGGCCTTCAACGTCTCGAACTCGGGCACGATCGCGCTGTGCTCCTCGGGCTGCTCGAGCACCGCCGACCTCACCGCCCGCGCCTATGGGAACTCCACCGACCTGGTCATCGACGTGCTGGGGTACTACGAGGCACCGCTGGCGGCCGTGATCAACGCGGATGGAACCGTCCGATCCGGATCGCGGGTGGTGGCCAACTTCAAGCTGGCCCTGGGTGGCTACGGCATCCAGTTCGACCGGAACGTCGCTGGCTGTGCGATCCAGGCCACCCCCGAGGGCACCACCCGCACCGCCACGGCGATCATCGTTTCCGACGGGGCCAGTGTCGAGGTCCGTACGTCGAACTCCAGCGCATCGCCGATCGACACGGCCTTCTCGCTCACGGTCACCTGCTGATGACGGTGGCTGCGCAGGCGCCGACCAGTCATCGCCCCGCCCGCAGCGCCCCGCTGGGAACGAGTCCGTTCCAGGTCGCAGAAATCCGTTCCCACGCCGTTGGTGGTACCTCATCTGACCTGGTCAGGAGGGGTTCTCTTCCGGTCCCACGAGGGCGGGGCCGGAAGAGAACGTGGGAGAAAACCCGGTTGTTGCTCCGGATCCGGCTGGTCGCTCGATCCTACGACCCCGATCTGAGGCCATCGCGAGCCGATCGGAGGTCTGATCTCGGCCAGCGGCCCCGAGACCTGAGCAGGGACGCGCTGAAGCCGCTCAAGCCGCCCGTCCGGGGCCGGTCAGGCAGCGACCGGCAGGGGAGGGTCGCCGTGGCGTGCGTGGTGGCGCCAGAGGGCGAGGCTGTTGACGGTGAGCGCGTAGGTCAACAGGTTGAGGTGCTGCCGCTCGTGCCCGACCGAATGTGCTCGGCGGAGCCAGAGGGTGTCGTCGAGCGCCCGGTTGATCGACTCGGCGTCGTTGCGTCAGTGGCTGAGCCGCCTGAAGTCCGGGTCCGTCTGCGGGATCTGCCGGATGTTCTCGGTCCGGTTGAAGCGACGCTTCTCGGCGTTGGCGTTGTCGTGGAGCCGGACCGTGATCGTCCCGCCGCCGTACTGCTCGGGGAGGCGGTAGTCGTTGTACCAGCGGTAGCTGCCCTTGTCGGTGTTGCGATGGGTCCGGACCCGCTCGAGGGGGAGGAAGGTGCGCTGGCCGGTGTCGGTGAGCACGGAGATGCCGACGGCGCCGCCTTGGGCGAACAGCGAGATGGTTTGCTCGCCGGTGGGCGTGGTGATGGTGCGGTCTTCGATGTGGGTGGACGTGGTGGACGTGTTCGTCGATCGCTGGACGATCGGTGACGGATCCGCTGCGTTGGCAGCCGTCAGACCGCGCGCCTGGGTCCAGTACCGGCCGGCCTCAGAGCCACGGGTCTTGCGGCCGTTTCCGATTCGGTGAAAACTGCGTCCATGCGCGGTGAGGGTCTGCGAGCGCACCCTGTGGTCGGAGTTCGGCAACATGGCCATCTCGGGGTCAGGCTCGGCGTGGTTGTCGGTTTGTTGGCGACGGCGTTGGCGGCCGTCGTCGGCCCACCCCGCCCGTCTGCGGCGTACAACGTGACGGACCTTCCACCGACGCCGACGTACTGTCATCCGGCGATCGATGGGACCGGGTTCCCCCAAGAGCCCGGCTGCAGCATCCCGTGGCAGGTGTCGAGCTCGTACGACTGCTGCGACGGGGAGGGAAACCTGCTCGTCTACGGAGGCCCGACCTTCTCGACCGTAACGATTGGGGTGACGAGCTACGGCGCCTTCTCGGATCCGCCGAGTTTCGTGATCACCGCCAGCCACACCCAGTTCCCCGACACGCTTTGGGCGACCCGCGTCAACTGGAGTCGTCTCACCTTCTTCCACGCCGGCGTCTACTTCTACGCTGACCCGGAGTTTGCGTGCGCACCCGACGCCGGCTCGTGCACGTACCGATTCGAACCCCTGTCGTTCCGGGCGGCGGTGAGCGCTGGCTTGGGCGACGGGCCGACGTGGCGAACGGCGATCATCAGTGTCCCGGTGGTGAACGGCAACGACCCGACCTTGTGGGGGTACGGGAACACGCGGATCGCCGTGGGGTTCTACAAGACCGACAACCGTCGGCCTGATGCCCGCATCCGGATCGCCCCGCTCGGTTACGACGCGGTCACCTACCAGTTCGACGGGCGGGAGAGCCAGGACCCGGACGGCGACCCGATCGTCCGCTACGTATGGGAGTTCGGCGACGGCACGACCGCGGAAGGTGAGACGGTCGAGCACACCTACACGGCCCCCGGTGCGTACACGGTCAAGCTCTACGTGCTCGACCCGCAAGGCGCTCAGGGTTCGGTGACCACGCCGATCGACAAGGAGCTCACGATTACCAACGTTGTCGTGGACCACCTGCCACAACAGGCAGGCGACGAGTTCGAGCTCACCGCCACCGCCCGCAACGACTCCTCCGCCGTGCTGCACTGCGTCAACTTCGACACGCTCCCCGACATCCGGCCCAAGGCATCGTTCGAGGTGGTCGAGGCAGCTGGCCCTGCCGTCAGCCAACTCGGTCGTGGCGTGCCGATGTCGACGACCTACCGGCTTCGCCTCAAGGAGCCCGTCCCCGCGAGCTTCGATGTCTACGCGGTGCCAAGGCGTCCACGGTGGCAACGTCGACCTGCAACAACGCCTACAGCGTCTCGAAGATCCGTCAGGCCACGTTCGACCTCGGTGGTCGCCAGCCCTATTGGCCATTTCCTGACTGGGCGGCCTTCGTGACCCGCCAGCACCTTGACGTGCTCGGTCGCTCGCCGAGTTCGGGGGAATCGGCGTTCTGGGTCGCCGCCCTCTCGAGCGGCTCCGGTCACGCCGGGCGGGATGGTCGACACGCTCCGCCGGTCCAGCGACAACACCGGTTACGTCGACCCGATGGCCCGCCTCTACCGGGCGTTCCTCCAGCGCATCCCGGACAGGGAGGGCTCCAGTTCTGGATCGCTCGCCGCCGCACCGGCTCTTGGCGCCTCGCGCGGGTGCTGAACCACTTCGCGAACTCGAGCGAGTTCAAGGCCAAGTACGGCACCCTGACCCAACCGTCCGTCAGTTCGTCACCCGGATCTGGCACACCGATGTGATGGAGCGCCCAGCTGATCCCTCCGGTGTCGACTATTGGACCCGCCAACTGATCTCAGCGCCGTGGCCGGGGCTCGGTCATGGTCGGCTTCTCCGAAGTCCAACGAATACAAGAGGAGGCAGGCCAGCAACACCGACTCCGCTGTGGGATACATCTTCCTCCTGCAACGTTCACCGAACAGCGGTGAAGCCGATGGTTAGGCCGACGCCTCGTCCGGCGGCGCGAGCCATGCCGAGCTGCTCGCAACGCTGCTGGGATCCGACGAGTACGGCGCCCGCTTCAGCTAAGCGATCGGCGCGGCCGGTGTCCGGCGATCACCCAGGATCGCTGGCCCCTGATCTGGACGAGTGCCGGCAATCCGTTCCCGAATCGCCGACATCCGTTCCGAGCTCGCTTAACTCACCTCGTCTGACCTGGCCAAATGGGGTTTCCTACCGGCCCCACGAGGGCTGAGTGGCGAATCCTACGGCCTGGGGTAGGTGGGGCTGGGAGTCGATCTCGTGCCCGGGAACGGCCGACGCGACTGGCGGAGCGGCGCCGAATCCGCTCGCGGCGCTGATCCGCAGGCGGTCAGGTGGCGAGCGGCCGGGGTGATCGCTCCGCCATCGCGAAGCGGGATCAGGCGGATGCCCTCGGCGCGGCGGCGGTCCGACGTCGTCGGCGGCTGGCCGCCGTGGCGAGCGCCCCGAGCGCCAGCACGGCCACGCCGATCCGGCCGGTCGTCCAGGGGTCGGTGCCGGTGCGCGGCAGGCGCTCCGACGACCCCGGCGGGGGAGTCCCCCCGGCGGCGCCCGGGGTCGGCGTCGTGACCCCACGGGGAGCGGTCGTGGTCGTCCCCTCCAGGTCCGTGGTCGTGGAGGTGGGAACCGTCGTGGTCGTGGTCGGCGGCGTCTCCTGGAACAGGACGGGACCGCCGGGGTCCGTGATCGTCCCGTTGGCTCCGCCGTCCGAGTCGCCGCGGAGCCCGTCGCCCAGCTCGAGCCCGACCACGCGCGTGATGCCGATCCCTGGGACGTCGCTCGCATCGGTCACCACGGCCCCGGTGCCCGTCGCCTCGTCGAAGGCGAAGTTCCACCAGGTCGGCTCCGCCCCAGGCGTCTGCGGCCCGTACTTCCAGTAGCCGGTGCCGGCGGGGAAGGCGTCGCTCGGGTCGAGGATCGCGAAGCCGATGCGGGTCCGGGCCCCGGGCTCGAGGCCGACGATCCGGAAGCTCATCACCCCGTAGGGCGCGGACCACCCGGCCGGGTGCTCGCCCGGTGCGGGATCGCTCGTGAACGCGAGGTCGTCGATCTCCCCACCTCCGACGCCGGTCTCCGGGTCGCGAGGCGGGACCAGCGCCAGCATGAGCTTCTCGTTGTCGGTGGCGTAGACGCCGGCGCTGGGGTCGTCGGCGGTACCGAAGATCTCGTCGAGCGCGTCGATGCTGCCGTCGCCGTCCGCGTCGGGGTACGCCCCGGCGTCGACGCAGTCGGAGAGCTCGCTCGTGCGGCCGTCCTCGTCCGTGTAGGTGACGGTGAAGTGGTCGCGGGTGCTCGCCCCCTTGATCTGGATGATGCGGGCCGTCTCGGATGCGGTCTTCGTGCGGGTGATGTCCATCAGGAACTGCGCTTCGGAGGCGGCGCAGCTCGAGTTGGCGAACACCTCGATGGTGCCGGCGTCGCCTTCGGGCAGGTCTCGCAGCAGCAGCGTCGTGCGGGTGTCGTCGCCGGCGCCGGATCGGGCCGCAGCGGCGAGGTCGGGTGCGTCCGGGCCATCGGCGACGTCGATCGCGGCGCCGGTGGTCTCCCACACCCGGTTGGACCGGAGGGTGGCCGTGGCGCCGGCCGCCACCTCGATGCCCTGGGCGCCGGTCCCGGCGATGAGGTTCTTCGATGCGACCGCGCTGCCGCCGTCGATGCGGAGGCCGACGCCGCCGTTGCCGGTGACGGCCTCGCTGCCGTCCTCCAGGCCGATGCGGTTCTGGGTCACCGCGACGCCCGCGCCGTCGACGCGGATGCCGTCCACCCCGGCGACCACGACGCTGCCCGAGATGGTGACGCCGTCGGCCGCCGCGTCGATGCCGACGTCGGACTGGGCGAGCAGCTGGTTGCCGGTGAGCTCCGCGTCCGGGGCCGCGGAGACGATGCCGGCCGAGCCGCCGACGACTCGGTTGGAGGTGATCAGCGCACCCGCTGGCCCGTCGCCGACCTCGATGCCGGTCCCCTCGGCTTCGGCGTTCGGCGCCGCGATGCGGTTCGCCTCGATGCGCAGCCCGCTCCCCGCCTCGATGGCGTCGATGCCGTCGTCGGTGTGGACGATCGCGTTGCCGCCGCCGCCGGGCCCGCCGATCGTCACGTCGGTGCTGCCGTCGACCAGCACCCCGTCGTGGACGGGGGTCGGCGTGCCGGCATCGGGGTCGCCGCCGATCGTGTTGCGGGTGAGCGAGTGGCGGCTCCCGCCGAGGAGCCGCACGGCGGTGGCCTGCGTCGTGCCGATGCGGTTCCCGTCGATGGTGGTGTCGGCCATGGCCGCCCATGCCGTGATGCCGTAGGCGGCGGTCCCGGTCGCGGAGCCGTCGGCGAGCAGGGCGATGTCGTTGTCGGCGACGGTCGCCTTCGCGCCGGTGGCCGCGCCGGCGATCGGATCGGTGCTGGGCTCCCCCAGGAGGATGCCGTCGGCATCGGTGGTGGTCTGGTCGGAGCCGGCGAGCACGATCCCGTCGACGGCGGCCACCCGGTTGCCGGTGATGGTGGCGCCCGGCGCGCCGTCGCTGCGGATGCCGTAGGCCTGACCGCCGAAGGCGGCCGTGCCGTCGTCGGACACGCCGACCGCGTTGTCGGTGACCTTCGCGCCGCTGGCGGCGGCACGGAGGAGCTCGATGCCGACCGTGGTGCCCCGCACGGTGTTGCCGGTCACCACGGCACCGGGGGCCGACACGATGATGGCGGCATCGGTGTCGCCGATGGCCGACGCCCCATCGTCGGCCACCCCGACGCGGTTGCCCCGGACGGTCGTGCCGCTCGACCCGCCGCGCAGCCCGACCCCGATGTCGGCGGTGCCGATGACGTTGCCCTCGATGACGGCGCCGGCCCCGCCCTGCACGTAGATGCCCTGCGAGGATCCGGCATCGCCCGCCGTCCCCTCCGCGTCGGTGCCGATCCGGTTGGCCCGGACCACCTGCCCGGTGCCGCCGGCGATGTCGATCTGGAGCTCGCCGCCGCGGACCACCAGCCCGGTGACGAGCGACGGCCCGGCCTGGAGCTGGAGCACGCGGGCGCCGGTGCCGACCACCTCGACCCAGCCAGCCGCCTGGGTGGTGCCGTCGATGCTCGTGGGGGCGGTGACCGTCGGCAGCGGCGACGCGGCCGCGATGGAGGGGATCCCGGCGGCGTCGATGTCGAACGTGATCTCGCCGCCGCCGATCTCGTTGGCCGCCTCGATGGCGGCGCGCAGCGTGCACTCGGGCTGCTGGCCGATGGTGCTCCCGGTGTCGCAGCCGCGCTCGGCGGCGTCGATGGCGCCGCCGTCGCCGGTCGAGTTCACCACCAGGCCGGCCGCGATCGTGACGTCGCGACGGGCGACGGCCGAGAGCCCATCGGGATCCGTGACCGTGAGCGTCACCGTGTACGCGCCGGCGGCGGGGTACCGGTAGGTCGGGCTCGTGGCCGTCGACGTGGCGCCGTTGCCGAAGTCCCACCGGTACGTGAGGCCCGTCGGGTCCTCGGCGTCCGTCGAGCGATCCTCGAAGGTGAACTCGTAGGGGTCGGTGGACGACGGCACCACCGTGAACGCTGCGGTCGGCGGAGTGTTGCCGCCCGGCGGCCCGGCGCGCACCAGCCGCGTCTGGGTCCAGTCGATCGTCTGGGGTGGGCACGCCACGTCGCGCGGGCCGACGGGAGCCGCGTTCCACGCGTCGATGCAGGCGGCGTCCTGTCCCGTGCCGACCCAGTGGTAGGTGATCGTGAACGAGGCCACCCCCTGCCCGCAGGGGCCGCTGGCGCACGAGATCCGCCAGCCCGGACCGCCCAGGTACGACTGGCCGATGTAGGAGATCTCCGCGCCGGGGACGTCGATGGTGTACTCGCTCGAATCGGTGTCGAGACGGACGTAGCTGGCCGGGTGCGGGACGCCGGCGACGTCGTACCAGCTGGTCGTCTTGAACTCGGTCTTGAACTCCCGGCCCTGCAGGCTGGTGATGGCAGCGCCGTAGTAGGCGATCTCGTTGCTCGGGGTGTTCGGCCCGACCGGCCAGGTGTCCGTGAAGTACGGCGCGGCGTCGGCCGGGGCGTCGATCACCACCACCGCGACGAGCGAGGTCGCGACCAGCCCGACGACCACGGCGATCATCCGCCAGGCGGTGCTCCGGCCACGGCCCCGGCGCCGGCGGGAGAGCGGTGCGTCGCTCGACGCTGGGGGTCGACGGATCGCCCTCCGTGCGAGCGTCGCGGCCGCCAGCGACATCGAGGGGACGGGTCCGCGGTTCGCCATGCCGGGAACGTAGGGACCGCGGCGCGAACGAGGCGCGAACGGCGAACGTCAGGGGTTCGGGATGCCTCACCTGGCCGAGCGCCACGAGGCGCCTCGGCGCTCAGCAGTCGAGGGCGTCTTGGGCCACGTGGACGTGGAGGGCGGCGTGGCCGGCGAACTCGTGGGCGTCGTCGAGCGAATCGGAGCGCAGTGTGAGGGTGGCCCAGCCGACCAGCCGCATGGGATGGCTGGCCAGCTGCGGCATGGTGTTGCTCGAGGGCGTCCACGCCGCGAGGACGTCGTCGAGCTGAGCCCACGCCGCGGCGGGGTCGCTGGTCGTGCCGGCGAGGACGTCTCGGGCGACGCACCCGTCGGTCGAGAGCGGGGAGGCCAGGCCCGCCGGAGTGCCGTCGATCCCGGGCAGCAGGCCCTCGTCGTTCGCGCCCGCGATCTCGCCGTCGCCGTCGCGATCCCCGTAGCCGGGGCCGTTCGGTCCGACCACGAGGTTCGCCGCGGCCTCGGCGGACGCGTGGGCCTCACGCAGGTCCTCGCTCTCGCGCCACATCGACACGAGCGCATCGATCTCCTCGAGCCGAGCACGGACGGCGGCGGCATCGCCATCGTCCGGCGATGCCGGCACCGCTTCGCCGGGCTCGACCGGTTCCGGCGTCGCATCGCCGCATCCGGCGAGCAGGGTGAGGCCGAGGAGGGCGACCGCGACGCGCTTCACCCGATCAGTGTCTCCCCGATCGGCGGCGAGCGTTCGAGGATCGCCGAGAGTTTCGGGAATCGTTCGCGTTCGATCCGGCAACGGGAGCGACCTCGCCCGCCGCCGGCCTGGGGGTCGAGGTCCGGTCCAGCTCCACCGCGACGGATCAGCGGTGCAGGGCGGTCCACGAGAGCAGCACGGCCGGATAGGTCGCGGCGAACGCCCAGACGAACGTGTTGAGCCCCATGCAGACCGCCGTCGCGACGTGGAACAGCAGGCCCGCGATGAGCACGGCGACGACGCCGGGCGCCGGCAGCAGCAGGGCCAGGGGGAAGCACACCTCGCCGAGCATGACCGCCCACGAGAGCGCCACTCGCAGGCGCGGCCGACCCGAGAGCAGGTCCGCCGCCCAGGGCGCTCCCAGGCTGCGCAGGTTCGCCACCCAGCCGAGCGCCACGCCCTCGCGCCAGAGCGGTGAGGCGAGCTTGGTCGCGCCCGACGTGGCGTAGGCGAGCGCGGCGAACGCGGCGACGTAGTACAGCCCGATGCTGGGGACGTCGAACCAGCGGCAGACGGCGAACGCCGAGAGCCCGAGCGCCACCTGCACCGAGATGTCGTCCGCGGCCTCAAGGCCCCAGCGCAGGCGGACCGAGAACGTCACCAGCAGCGCGGCCAGCATGACGACGGCGACGAGCGCGAGGGCCTCGGCGGTCGCGAGCGCCAGCGTCACCGCCGCGAGCAGGCGCAGCACCAGCAGGGCGACGATGCCGGGGGCACCGAACAAGGTCTCCCGCACGCGCTCCAGCGCGGCGGGTCGACGCGGCACCGAGGACCGCACGACCGCCCACGGGTGGAGGCCGCCGGGGCCGAGCTCCTGGCGCGCCGCGAGGTGCTCGAGGGTGGTGATGGTCTGGCCGATGCCGAGCAGGACTGCGGAGGCGCGGAAGACGTGGTCCGGATCGCCGAACCAGTCGAGGCTGGCGTCGAGACCCGTGGCGGCGATCACCGCGCCACCGCCGTGGTGCGCTCGAGTCGGTGCACGGCCGAGCAGAAGAGCACCCGGGGCGCCTCCTCCGGTTCGTGCCCGTAGCGCTCGACGATGAGGAACTGCCGGGCGCGGACGTCGTCAGCGGCGGGCTCGGCGCCCACCACCCCGAGCAGCACCAGGTACGGCGTCGTCAGCTCGATGGCGACGGGACGGTCCTCCAGGGCGGCGCCGGCGCGGACGAGGTCCACCAGCAGCGGCCGCACCGGCAGCCAGCGGCGCTTCTGCGGGTTCCACAGCACCTGCGACCAGTGGCGGAGCGGCACCATCGGCACCTCGCGGCACGGGCGCGGCGCGCCGTCCACGCCGTGGTCGCGCACCACGAGGTGGAGGTCGCTGCGTCCCGGGATCGGTGCGAACAGGCGGTACTGGCGCAGCAGGAGGAGCCGGGACGGCCGGCGCGCGAGCTCCGCTCGATCGTGGAGCTGGTAGCGAAGGCTGAGGACGAACAGGGCGACCAACCCCGCCGACGTGATGGCACTGACGGCGGTGCCGATCACGGGTGCGCTCGGCGCCGGCGCCGCGGCCCCACGTCGAGCTGCGCCGCGATGCGCAGCAGCTCGTCGATCGAGCCGTGCTCGACCACGTCGCCGACGCGCTGCGCCGTCGCGTCGACCTGGGCAGCGAGGGGGACGAGCGCGGCGGTCCGGGGCTCCGCCGGCCCGAGGTCGGCGGGCGGCCGGACCACCACGGGCACGTCGCGCAGCGCACCGAGGGCGAACATCCGATCGACGAGCCGCAGCTCGAGGTCGCGGAGCAGGGCGAACCGCACGGGATCAGACCCGATCGCCCGCCATCTGAGCCAGCACCCAGCACGCCACCGGTGGCGCCTCCCCGCGGGTCCCCTCCCAGGTGCGGACGCCGCCGTCGAGCGCGGCGGCGATGGCGTCGGACACCTCGCGGAAGCGACTGCGGGCCGCGACGGCGTTGTCGAAGAGGGCGAGCGCCGCCGCGCCCGGCGACGCGACGCGGGGCTCCCACCCGGCGCCCGGCACGTAGCGCGTCGAGAGGACTGCGCCGATCCTCAGCGGGGCCGTGCCCGCCCGGCCGCCGATGTCGGCGACCTCGACGAGGTCCGGGAGCTGGCCGCGGGTGGTGCGGACGCTCAGCGGCTTGGCGAACGGGTGCACCCAGCCGTCCTCGTCGAGCACGGCGTACTCGTCGGAGTAGTAGTCGGCGCCCGCCCGCACCAGTTCCGCCACCAGGCTGGTCTTGCCCATCAGCGTTCGCCCGGGCACGACCACGGCGCGGTCGTGCCAGCCGACCACCCCGGCGTGGACGAAGATCCGACCCCGCGCTCGCGCCGCGACGACGTGCCGTGCTCGGGCCGCGAAGGAGCGCGCCAGGTGCTCGAGGTCGACGTGCTGGGCGACGTGCCGCCTCCCGGCGTACAGGTGGAGCGCGGGCCCGGCGGCGCCTCGGTGGCGCAGCACGCTGTAGAGGCGCTTCACCTCCACGGTCGGGTCGATGACCGCACCGTGGGGCAGGTGGCGCAGGAGCAGGGGGAGGTGGTCGGCCTCGGCCACCCGGACGCCGATGCCCACCCCGTGCAGGTGGGCGGGGCCTGGGCCTGCCACGTCGCTCCGGCGAGGGCTCCGGGATCGCCTGGCGCTGCGGTCACGTGAGCGCAGCCTCCGGCTCCTCCAGGCGCCACACGCCAGCGGCGACGTCGCCGCACCCGTGCGAAGGGCTGCAGCGGGACCTCCGCCGGGTCGAGCGAGTCGACGTAGGACTCCGCCTCCTCCACGTGGCGCGCGGCCAACCACCAGGGGCGAGGTGGACGCCGCCGAGGGGCGTCGGCACCAGCGTCGCCGGCGCCAGCCGCGCCAGGCGCACGGCCAGCTCGGCGTCGGCGGCATCGACGAGGGTCACGTCGACGTGGGCGCCGGCCCGATCCCACAGCGTGCGCCGGATGAAGGGGAAGAGCAGCGGCTCGAGGTGCTCGCCGTCGGAACGCCGTACCCAGGGCGCCAGGCTCGTCGGCAGGCACGAGCGGCCGACCGGTCGGCCGTGCTCGTCGAGCGTGAGGTGCTCCTCGCCGCAGAGCCACTCGACGTCGGTGCACTCCGAGAGGATCTCGCCGACGGTCGCCAGGGTCCAGGGCAGGTGCTCCTGGTCGGGGCGGAGCCACGTCAGCACGTCGCCGGTGGCGCACTCCAGCCCGCGCTGCACCGCATCGAAGAAGCCCCCCGGCGCGGGCTCGGTCACCGCCGCGACCCAAGGTCGGTACTTGTCGACGATCGCCTCGCTGCCGGGCTGGGTCGCGTCCGGCGCGACGATCACCTCCACGTTCGGGCGTCCCTGGAGCAGCACCGAGCGCACGGCACGCTCGAAGCGCGCCGGGCTGCCGTGGGTGGGGATCACCACGCTGATCCGCGACGGGGTCGCCGGCCGGATGCGCCGCTCGGTCGTGCCCGGCGGGAAGTCGCCCGTGCCCGGGAAGGCCTCGAGGTACGCGTCGGCGGCGACGGCGGGCAACATGAGCGACGGCCACGGGCACACGACGGTCCCCTCAGGACCGCCCGACACGCCGGCGAGGAGCTCGTCGAACGAGTAGCCCAGCCGTGCCACCACGTCGGGACCGAGCTCCATCAGGATGGACCGGGCGATGTGGCGCCGCTGGGGATCGTCCGCCAGGGCGCGCCACTTGTGCAGGCTCTCGGGCTGCGGACGGCGGTGCTTGGGGACGCCGCGCCGGTCGTAGAAGCGGCCCTTGGGCAGCGGGCGGTCGCCGTAGTCGATCATCGCCGGCTCGAAGTCGACGCCGATCCGTTCGCAGATGCCGGCGACGACGCCCGCGGGGTCCGTCACCAGGTCCTCGTAGTGGACGACGATGGCATCGGGCCCGAGGAGATCGATGCCAGCGAGGAGCCGCCCGGGAGCGAGGACGGTGTCGTTGCGGACGAGCGTGTAGCGCTGGTACGTCGACGGTCGGTCGATGCGCTCGACCATCGAGGCGATGATGGCCATCGGGTTGCGCAGGAGGAAGATGTACGTCGCCTCGGGCAGCACCCGGTGCAGCTCGGGGATGACGCCGGCGTAGCGGGGCGTCTTGTCGAGGAAGTACCGCTTGCCGGTGCCCTCGAGCGCCCTCCCGTAGAGCACGGACGCCATGGCCCGCAGGGCCTCGATGTAGGTCTCCTCTCCGCCGGCGAGGTGCTCGAGGAACTCGTGCACCGCGACGCGCGCTTCCCACTCCTGGTACTCCGCCCGGAAGCCGGTGGTCTTCAGGGCGTAGAGGGGGTGGAGCATGACGAACGACTCGGCGTCCGTGAGGATCTGCGAGTGGCCGCCCAGCACCCGCTGCAGGAGCGTCGAACCGGAGCGGTGCTGGGAGAGGATGAAGACGAGGGATTCCCCGCGGAACTCGGACCGGGGGCTCACCGACGCGGGCCTCGTCCGCGCCGGGTCGGACCGCCTCGCGGCCGGCGGTTCCGACGCACGTCAGCCGACGCCCGTGATCGTTCCCGTCACGCTGGTGGTCGTCTCCGTCAAGCCGCCGGGCCCGCTGGCCGCCGCGGCGGGGCTGGGAGCGACGATCGAGGTGACGACCGGCACGACGACCGCGGCGACGCCCAAGCGGGCGAGCAGCTGGCGGCGGGTCACGCCGCCGTCGCTCGGCGGCGCCGCCGCGTCCTCGAGCAGGTCCTGCTCGGCCAGCTGGCGCAGGGCGAAGTGGACGACCTCCTCGTCGGCCGCGGCCCCGAGGTCGCTCCCGAGCTTGTCGGCGATCTCGGCGACCGGCGTCGTGCCATCGCAGCACTCCCACACCAGCGCGGCCGCACGGTTCAGGCAGTGCATGCGCTGGGCGACCTCGTCGAAGACCAGGACCTCGTTGTCGATCGTCTCGACCGTCAGCCCGTCGCGCCGCGCTCGCGGGCATCGCTCGCCATCCTCGAACCCCATGACCCCTCCCGTTCTCACCGTTGCCTGCGGGCAAATGTAATCACGCGTTCACAAGCTGTCGAGGGATGTTGTAAGCAGGGCCGATGGCCGCGACCCGCGACCCCCACCTGGTGAGCGGTCGCCGTTCGGCACCGGAGATCCGAGAGCTGCTGCTGGCCGCGACGCGCCGGCTCCTGGTCGCGGTGCCCGCCCACGAGCTCACCGTTCGAGCGATCGGCGAGGAGGCCGGCCTCCAGCCGAGCCTCATCAACCGCTACTTCGACGGTCGTGACGCGCTGGTCACCGCCGCCGCCGCGTCGATCCTCGACGAGTTCGCGGCGGCCATCGAGGCGGCGGACCCGTCCGATGCCGCGCACGTCGCGGCGGCGTACCTCATCGACAACCCCATCGACCTGGCCGCGCTGAGCTCGGCGTTCCGGGTCGGTTCGAACCCGTCCTACCCGACGCAGGTCCCGGCGTTGGTGGCGCTGCACGAGAAGCTCCAGCACGCGGCCCAGCCGGGCCCCGATCGTGCCCAGGTCGCCATCGCCCTCAGCCTCGTCGTGGGGTGGGTCACGATGCGGGTCCGGTTCCAGCCCTTCACGGAGCTCGACGCGGCGGCGCTCGACGACCAGTTCCACGCCGCGCTCGACCAGCTGCTGCGACCGGGGCGACCCCCCGGGACGGCCCAGCTCTGACGGAGGGGCGCTCCTTCCCCGGCGGGCCGGGTCGGTGGTCGGACGCGCCGCGTGGTCCAGGAGGCTGGCCGTTCGCAAGGCGGCGACGCGTCATCGAGCACCACGGTCAGTGATCGACCCAGCGGAGCTCCGTGTCGTCGCACGCCTGCGACCGGACCTCCAGGGCGATCGTGTCGAGGGGCGCATCGCCATCGGCCGCTTCCGCGTACAGCACCAACAGAGACTCCACGTAGGGATACGACGTCTGGTCCGTGGACGAGAGGCTCACGAGGTTCGAGTCGAGCCGCTCCACCCGGTAGTTCAGGTTGGCGATCTCCTCGAGCGTCCCGTCGCTGGTGTCGTAGAGCCGCAGGAGTGCATCGGAGTCGCGGGCGCCGACTGCCGGGAAGGGGACTGCCACCTCGAGCCGTGCCCCTACATCGCCCTCGGCGCACGTGAACCGGCCGGCGAAGTACTCGACCCTCGTCGGTTGCCTGGCCTCGGGGGTACGCCCGGTGATGGCGGCGTACACGGCGCCGACCACGATCACACCCATGGCGATCGCGAACAGCATGACCAGCGCGAGGATCGTGCGTCCGATGCTCCGGAACGACGTCGGCTGGACGGAGGGATCGCGCGCGCCGCGGTAGCCGTTCGGGTAGCCGGCCTTGAACACCTGACCCCCGGCTTGCTGGGCGCGGGCCCACACCCAGTCGGGGGCCGGCCGGCTGATCCGCCCGCCGACCCGGCCAGACCCGGCGCACCTCCAGCACCGGAGGCCGTTGCCGTAGCCATCGACCACCCATCCCCACCCGCGACACGCCGAGCAGGCATCGGGGCCCCAATACGGACCGTCCGCCATGGGGCGACGGTACCCGTGATGCAATCGCCGTGCCCGCTCGTTCGCTCTGAGCGAGCGAACCTCGGCCCGGCCAGCCCCGGCTGCCGTGAGGGAGGGTGCGGTAGGGTGCTCGTGCTCGGCGGGCGAGGGGGGTCTTCCAGTGGGCGGCAGGCACAGGTCGGGTGGGGCGACGACTGCGCTCCAGCAGGGCGCGAAGTCCTACGACGCGTTTATCTCGTACTCGCACAGTGCGGATGGGCGCTTCGCTCCAGCGCTGCAGCGGGCGTTGCAGCGCTTCGCCAAGCCGTGGCGAAGCCGGCGCGCGCTCGAGGTGTTCCGGGATGAGACGGGTCTGGCCGTCAATCCTGACCTCTGGGCGTCGATCTGCGCGGCCCTGGATGTCTCCGGCTGGTTCGTGCTCTTGTGCTCGCCGGATGCAGCTCGCTCGGAGTGGGTGGGCAAGGAGGTCGAGCGCTGGGTCGCTGCCCGGGGCTCGGACCGATTGCTCCTGGTCGTCACCGATGGGTCGCTGGTCTGGGATGACCGTGCCGGGGACTACGACCCCGAGCGATCGACGGCTCTCCATCCGGCGCTGCGAGGAGTGTTCCGCAGCGAGCCGCGCCACATCGAGATGCAGTGGGCCCGGTCGGAGACCGACCTGACGATCCGACATCCCCGGTTCCGGGACCAGATCGCCGAGATCGCCGCGCCGATGCACGGCCTCACGAAGGACGACCTCGAGGGTGAGGACGTGCGCCAGCAACGCCGGACGCGGCGCGCTGCCCGAGGGGCGGTCTCGATGCTCGCCCTCCTGACGCTGGTCGCCGTGGTGGCCGGAGCGCTCGCCGGGGTGAACGCGGCGGAGGCACGAGAGCAGCGGCAGGAAGCGATCGCCGAGCGGGATCGTGCGACCAGTCAGGCGTTGGCATCCCGGTCGATCGGCTACCGAGGGAACCGCCTGGACGAGCGCATCCTGCTCGCCGCGGAAGCTTGGGGAGTGGACGACACGCCGGCGGCCCAGGCGGCCTTGCTCGCCGCCACGTCCGCCGCTCGCTTCACCCGTGGCTACCGCTACGACCTCGGCTCGACCGTCGTCGATGGTGCGGTGTCCGCCGATGGGAGTCGCGTCGCGACGATCGATGGTTCTGGGTTCGTCCGCGTGGACGAGGTCCTTGGCGACGACGTCGTCACCGGGTCCGAGTCCGTCACCCCGGTGCTCGGAACGGACCTGGACGTCGCGTTCGTCGACGCGCGTCCCAGCCGACTCGTGGTCGCCGGTCCGAAGGGCTACCTGGTGCTCGATCCAGACACCTTGGAGGTCCTGGATCGTCACACCGGCATGGAGCTGTCGGCCCCCGTCGTCGATGCCCGGGGCTTCGTCGTGTCCGCTGATGCCGGCGGGACGACCGTCGTGGCGGTCGGCGACGAGGAGCCCCGACGGGTTGGGGCCGTCGGCCAGTTGTCCCGGACCCCCTCTGGTTCGGTCCGGGTCGTGGGCTGGCCGACGACGACGCAAGGGCCGAGAGCGACCGTGGACCTCGTCGATCCGATCGACGGCGCGGCGATCGGAACCATCGATGTTCTTGCGGGGCCGCCGTTCACCGACCGTGCCACGCCGTTGGCCGCTGCGGACCTCGCACCCGCGGACGATCCCGACCGCCTCGCGGTCCTGGACGGACCGACCGCCTACCTCTACGACGGCGGCGAGCGCAGTGCTGCGTCGACGCCCGACGCCGAGACCGAGTTCGTCGCCGCGCTCCATCTCGGGGCAATCGTCGTGCTGGGAACGACGGACGGCAGCGTGCTGATCCACGATGTCGAGACCGGGCTCACGACCGATGCTGGAGGGCTCGACGGCGACATCAGCACGCTGCGGGCAGACGCAGCCGGTTCGACGGTCCTCGTAGCCGGGCGCGACGGCGCCGTCGAGGTCCTCGATCCGTCTGGCACGCAGATCGGGCGCGCGCTCGGCGCGGACGGGCCCCTCGCCGACTGCTCCGGACGATGCCTCGACCTCGGCGACGACGACGCGGTCGTCGTGACCGAAGGCGCGGTGGAGGCGGGTCCGATCGAGGGCGAGGGCTGGATGTCCGTCGAGGGCGACGCCATCGCCGCGGCCATCTCCAACGACGGCAGCCGGATCGCGATCAACCAGCGCGACGGCACCGTCACGGTGACCGATGGCGAGTTCGGGGGCGGGCTCGAATGGGCCGTACCGACCTCGGCCACCGAGCCCCCGCGGCGACTCGTCTCGCCAGCGTTCGCGCCCGATGGATCCCTCCTCGCGGGCGGTGCGTCCCTGCTCGCCCTCGACGACGGAGCCACGGTCGAGCCGGGAGCGTTCGGCATGGTGGATCTCAACCAGTGGAGCGGTGACGGCACGATCCTCCTGACGACCGCGACCAGGTTCACCGCGTCGGGGACGTTGACGCCGTACGACAGGAGCGGCATCGGGTTGGCCTCCGACGAGGTCTACCTCCGCGACTTCGCGTCCAACATCGAGCCCGAGCGGTGCAACGATCGGGCGCCGGAGGATGAAGGCTCGCCCCAGGACATGCTCCGTCGGTGCGGGATCGGCGGTGGCATCGGCCCGATCCCACCCGGCGACTACTTCGACGGCGCCGTGTGGACGCGGGTGCAGATCCCAGCGGGTCGCTGGATCCAATCGGCCACCCTCTCGACGGGCGATCAACTTCTGCTGGGCGCCGATGGTGGGGTGGTGCTCCGCTATCAGCTGGTCCGCCCCGAAGATGGCGTGATCCGACCTGAGGCCGAGGGCGAGGTCATCCCCACCGGACGAGGCGCCATCGCGGGGATCGTGGCACTGGCGGAGGGGAGGTTCCTCGCGCTGCGGACGACGAGCGGCCTGTCGTTGCACGACGTCGCGCTCCAGACCGACCTCGGCTCCCTCGGTACGGTCACCGAGCCCGGCCTCGACGCGTCCCTCGCTGGTTCACCCGATGGCCGACGACTGGCGTTCGGGATCGAAGGACGAGGTCCACGCGTGCTGGACCTCGATGCTGACCGGCTGCTCGATGCCCTGTGCCCGAAGGCGGGTCGGCGACTGACCGACGAGGATCGTCAGGCGCTCGAGATCCCAGAGGGGGTCGAGGCCGCGTGCCCCGGCCAGCCCGAGATCTCCTCCAGGACGGTGGCATCGAGCAGCGAGGTGCCGGAACCCGATCCTGATGGTCGACCCACGACCACGACCACGACCGGCGAGGCGAGCGGTGATGAGGGGACCGTCGAGCCCCAAACGCTCGAGTCATTCCTCGTCGAGCTCCTCAAGACCGATCGTGCCGGAGACTGCGATGAGCTGATCGCCGGACAGGTCGACCTCAGCGCCGAAGCGCTGTGCACGTCGGTGCTCGACGAGGTGGAGGATCGTGCGATCGTGACGTTCGGGTACTTCCAGGGGGAGGCCCTCGTGGCGTTCCTCCTCGAGCGTGATGGTCGTGGCACATGGCAGATCGCCGACCGGCACGACTACCCGTTCAACGACGAGCCGGAGGTGGCGCCGCCCGACTGGCTCGAGGCGGTGACCGACGGGAACTAGGAGACTGCCGACGCGACGAAGCGCCGACCGGTCACCCCGATCGGCGCAGGCCGAAGGGTCAGTTGCACCCAGGATCGCCGGAACCGGCCTCGCCGATCTCTCCGCCCAGCAGATCCTGTAGCCGTTCGGCGAGAGGCTCGTCATCGTTGCCCCTGATCGGGTGCTGGACGAGCCAGTTCGGACCCCGCACGTAATGGGTGCATCGGGACCCTGAGTAGCCCTGCTCGGAGTATCGGTCGACTCGAGCGGCGACGGCCTCCTCATCGGCGTAGACGGTCACGTACAGCGCCGGTGTCAGGTCGAGGCAGTCGACGCGGCCGGTCTGTCCCTCGTCCTCCTCCGGTGAGACGCTCCGAGGCACGGCCTCATCGCATCCGAGGCCCGCCGTCTGGATCTTCTCCACCAACTCGCTCGCGGATTCGACCGGATCGCCGCCACCGCCGCCACTGCCGCCACCGCCGCCACCGCACGAGCTCAGCAGGGTGGCGGCGGCGAGCACGGCGACGGCACCCCACCGCCACCTGGCGCCTCGCCGCGCCGCTCGTGCGTCCTGCTGCTCCGAGATCGAGATCCCAGCCATCTCACCCTCCACGCCTTGGGTCGCCAATCGACGAGTATGCCCGACCGATTCGACCCATGTCCTCCCCGACCGTGGCTTCGCCTCGGGGATGCGAGCCCCAGTGGGCTCGCTTCGCGCGCCGAGAGGCGGTGGTCGCGGCCGGGTGCCACCCCTAGGCTCGCCCGGGTGACGGGCGAGGAGGAGCCGACGCTCTGGTACGCGGCGCTCGGCCACCTGATCGACGAGGTGGTGTTCATCCACCGCGAGGACCGGTCGATCGCGTTCGTCAGCCCGTCGGTCGCCGACGTGCTCGGCTACACCCCCGACGAGTTCACGGCCCTGCGCACCTACGAGCTCATCCACCCCGACGACCTGCCCGAGGCGGCCCGCACCGCCGAGGACGTGCGCTCGGGCCCCGGGCGCTCGTACCGCAGCGTGCTGCGCATCCGCCACCGCGACGGGTCGTGGGTGTGGGCGGAGGTCGTGGGCCGGAACCTGATCGACGACCCGGCAGTGCAGGGCGTGGTGCAGACCCTGCGCGACATCTCCGATCGGCGCGCCCTCGAGGAGCAGCTCGCCCACCAGGCCCGACACGACGGCCTCACCGGGCTGGCCAACCGCAACCACTTCCTCGACCAGCTCGACGCCGCCCTCGCCGACGGGCTCGGCCCCGAGCTCGCCGTGCTGTACCTCGACCTCGACGGGTTCAAGGCCATCAACGACGGGCGCGGCCACCGGACCGGCGACGAGGTGCTCCGGGAGGTGGCGCGCCGGATGGCGGGGGCCACCCGCCACGACGAGGGCGAACGGCCCCGCGACGTGGTGGGCCGGCTCGGCGGCGACGAGTTCGCCGCCTTCTTCGGGGGCGTGCGGGGCACCGACGATGCGGTGGGCGTCGGCCGGCGGGTCCTCGACGCGGTGTCCGGCGAGATCGAGCTCGACGGTGTCGCCATCGACGTCCGGGCCTCGGTCGGCGTGGCCCGGCCCCAGCCTGGGGAGGACGCCGACGGCGTGCTGGCCCGAGCCGACGTCGCCCTCTACGAAGCCAAGCGCGCCGGTCGCGCCCAGGTGGCGGTGGCGGCCGACGAGGTCGAGCACCGGTAGGTCTGGCCCGCGCCGCGTCCGGGCAACCAGCAGCGTGCTCGCCCTCGGCGTCATCCTCGTCGTCTCGGCCGCCCTCCTCGTGGGTGCTGCGTGGGGGATCTTCGGTCGCCTGCCCGAGCGGGTCGAGGGGTTCGTGGTGGCGTTGGCCGGCGGCTCGCTGCTGGTCTCCACCGTCGTGGAGCTCATCGAGCCGGGCGTCGAGGAGGCCGCGCTGTGGTCGACGTCGATCGTCGTGCTCGCCGGCGCGCTCGTGTTCGTCGGGGCCGACTGGCTCGTCGACGAGCGGTGGGGGAGCAGCAGCGGCGGCGGGCTGCTCGCCGCGATCACCCTCGACGGCATCCCCGAGAACCTGGCCCTCGGCGTGGCCCTCATCGGCGTGGAGCCGGCCGCCGCGGCGGGCCTGGCGGGGTCGATCCTGCTGTCGAACCTCCCCGAGGCCGCCGGCGGCGCCAAGGAGATGGCGGGCGGCGACCGGTCCGACGGTGCCGTGTTCGGGCTCTGGGCGGGTGCCGCCGCCCTGCTGGCCGCCTCCGCCGTGGCCGGCTACCTCCTCCTCGACGGCGTGCCCGACTCGACCCTGGCGCTCATCCGCGGCTTCGCCGGCGGCGCGGTCGTGGCGTCGCTGGCGAGCGAGGTCTTCCCCAAGGCGTTCGAGGAGGACAGCTACCTCGCCGGGCTGGCCACCGCGCTCGGCGTGGTGACCGCGCTCGGCTTGGGCCACCTCGGCTGACGTCGGGCGCTCCGGCGGCGAGGACCGGCCGAGCTCAGCGGGTCATGGTCGTCCAGGCGCCGTAGCGGTCGAGCACGGGGCCCCGCCAGGTCGCCGAGGCCGCCACGCCGGCCGATGCCAGCACGATGGCGACGGCGTAGCCGGTGGGCGGCGCGGTGAGGGCGAGCGTCGCGATGGCGATCCCCGCGATCGGCACGGCGAGCCACCGCAGGAGGCGAACCGGCTCGGCCATGGCGACCACGGCGACGACGACCGTCGCCGCCCCGGCGAGGTGGCCGACGTCGGCGGCACCGCTGCGGGTCGACACGTCGAAGAGGCCGGGCGCGGCCAGCAGCGCGACGCCGAGGACCGCCATGAGCACCAGGCCCAGCGGCGCCGTCGCCCCGCGCACCCCGGCGCGGGCGACGGCCAGCGGGTGGTCGGGCACCTGGGCGATCGTCGTCTCGTCGTCGTCGGGCAGGCAGTCCTCGGCCGAGCCGCCGAGCCAGAACACCTTCCAGGTGGAGCCGTCGCGATCGCCCCGTCGACGAGCGGCGCGCAGGTGCTGGCCCATCGCCACCACCTCGTCGACCGTGAGCGTGATCATCGGCAGCATCACCGCGGCCGCGGCGAGGGCCAGCGTCGACCAGTGGTGGACCACCACCGGCTGCGACATGACCAGCGCGATGTGCGACAGGCCGAGCGGGATCACCAGGATCCCGAACATGGCCACCATCCACGGCATCGTGCGCCACCGCGAGCTCGCGCCCATGAAGCCCATGAGGAACTCGAACGTGTAGGCCACCCCGCCCAGCGCCGCGTCCGAGATCGGCCACAGGTGCGACATCTGCGAGTCGAGCACCGGTTGGGTGCCGCCGGCGAACCCGAAGAACGGGTCCCACACCGAGCTGATGTAGCCCAGCTGGTAGGCGGCGAGGTAGCGGGAGATCACCATCCCGGCGAAGCCGAGCGCGATGAGCACCGACCGCTGCGACCAGGTGGACGGGTTGTACGACCACCCCGGCGGGCGCGCCGGGCCCATCTCCATGAAGGCCGCCATGTTCGGCATGCCCGGGATGAGGATCGTCAGGGCGATCACCAGCAGGCCGATGAGCGAGTCGTTGGCGAACCCGGCCGCGGTCGGCGACCAGAGCACCACGGGGGCGAAGACGAGCCAGATGCCCACCCCGCACGCGAGCCAGCGGCTGATCGGGCGGTTCGGCCGCAGCGCCCGCCACCCGAGCACGACGAGCAGCAGCCCGCTGATCACATCGGACCAGACCATCAGGTGCGCCCGCAGCGAGAGCGTCGTCACCTCATCGGCGAACCACGCGCCCCGGCCCCCGCTCGGCACCGCCCACAGGGCGCGGTTGAGGTAGCCGAACGTGAACGGCGCCAGCACGAGCCAGGCCCCGAGCAGGACCAGCGTCCACGGGATCCACAGGGTGGCGCGGTGGTGGCGCTCCAGGAGGCTCGGCCCTTCGCCGTCGGGCGAGGGCTCGTCCTCGGCGAGCTGGTCGAGGACCATCGGGCGGGTGACGCCTCGGGTGAGCATGCGCCGGTCTCCTTCCGTGCGCGATCAGCCGGCCCTGGGCACTACCCCGCAGGCGTGGGGCCGACACCGCCGACACCGCCGACCACGTCGCCGCCCGATGCCCGGCACCGCGACCTCGAACCGATCGGTGCCGCCTCCCGACCGCGCTCAGCCGATGCGGGCGTGCTGGCCGCCGTCGACGGGCAGGATGACCCCGGTGACGAACCGGGCGCGGTCGCTGGCCAGGTAGCGCACCGCCTCGGCCACGTCCCACGCCGTGCCCTGCTTCGCGCCGAGCGGGACCAGCGCATCGCGCCCGCGGCGGAGCTCGTCGGGGTCGACGCCGGTGGCGGCGCTGATGCTCTCGATGGCCATCGGGGTGTCCATGAGCCCGGGCATCACCGCGTTGACGCGCACGCCGCGCTTGGCGCTGCTCATCGCCAGCTGGTGGGTGAGCGCGTTCACGCCGGCCTTCGAGGTCTTGTAGGCGAGCAGGCCGACCGAGCACACCGCGGCCACCGACGAGATGTTGACCACCGAGCCCGAGCCCTGGGCGCGCAGGATCGGCAGCACGTGCTTGCAGGTCAGCCACATCCCCTTGAGGTTCACGTCGAAGATGGCGTCCCACGCCGCCTCGTCCAGGCTCGTGGCGCCGCCGTCGCCCGTGCCGATGCCGACGTTGTTCACCAGCACGTCGATGCGCCCGAACCGCTCGAGCGCCGCCTCGGGGATGGTGCGGCAGTCGGGCTCGCTCGTGATGTCGGCCGCGAGCGCGCTCGCCTCGCCGCCCTCCGCCTCGACCATGGCGACGGTCTCGGCGGCGCGGTCGAGGTCGCGGTCGACGGCCAGCACCCGGGCGCCGTCGCGGGCGAGCAGCAGCGAGGTCGCCCGGCCGTTGCCGATCGTCGATCCGGGCGTCTGGCCGGCGCCCACCACCACGGCGACCTGGCCCTCCAGCATCAGCTCGGCCACCCGGGCACCTCCGCCTCGCGCTCCACGCCGAGCGAGTTCAGCGCCATCGACACCAAGGCGTACTGGCCGACCGTGAACAGCAGGTCGATCAGCTGCTCGTCGCTCAGCCGCTCGGCGAGCTGCGCCCAGGTCCGGTCGCCGATGGCGTGGTCGGCCACGAGCTCGTCGGCCGCCCGGATCCACATCGCGTCATCAGTCCGACCAGCCGTCGAGGTCGGCGCTCGCCAGGCGGCGGACCTCCTCGGCGGTGATCCCGACGCTCCTGTCCGATGACCGTGTGCTGGCCGAACTCGTACTCGCTGCCGCACCGCCAGCCCACCCGCAGGATGAGCAGCTCGCGCTCGCGGGCGGGGAGGGTGCTCTTGGCCAGCACGTGGCTCCCGAAGACCAGCCAGCGCTTCAGCGCCTTCGGGTGGCGGGCGAGGGTGGCGAAGATGTTGAGGCCGCCCGCGCTCTCGACGAGCGCCGCGGTCTCGGGATCGAGGTCCTCCAGCCGTGCTGGTGCCATCCGTGGTGCCATCGGTCTCCCCTCGCGACGTGTGCGCCCGATCCTTCCAGACCCGCCATCGCCGCGAGCGCGGTGACCTCGCGAGGTCGCTGGCGCGGCTGGCGATCGCCGGGCTCGGGCACTGGGGCGGCGTCGATCGAACCCGGAGGAGACCGATGCTGCGCCGTTCCCGCTTCGCCCTGCTGATCCTGCTCGCCCTGCTCGCCCCCGCAGTCGCCGCCTGCTCGAGCGACACCACCGACTCGGCGAAGGAGACGGTCGAGTCGGCCAAGGACGACGCGGCCCAGGCGGCCGACGACACCGAGGTCCGCGCCCAGGCCGAGGCGCTGCGCGTCAGCCTGAAGGCCAACGACACCGCCGACGAGGAGGGCGTCCGCTCCGTCGATGCCATCGACCAGGCGGTGGAGGACCTGCCCGGCGACCCCGAGGTCTCGGGCGTCGATGATGGCGACGGCGACGGCCTCGACGACGACGGCAAGGTGCAGCTGACCGTGGGCGATTCGAGCGCCTGCGTCACGCTTCCCGAGTCCGGCGAGGAGATCGACGTCACCGACGGGGACTGCTGAGGCTCGCTCCCGCCCCGGCACCTCTTGGCGCACGAGCTGCCATTCGGCTCAGTCCGTGGGGGTGAGGAGCTGCGGGTCGGGGCGGGCTGCCGTGGCGATCACGTCGATCCGGACCCCTGCGCCGTCACCGTTGTCGGCCGGCGCCACCCACGCACCGTCCGCGACCACCACGGCCACCCCGGACGGGACGTCGCCGGCCTCGTTGGTGGGGAGGCGCTCGACCGCTTGGCCTCGGCCGCCGGTGAGCCGTCGCACGACGTCCTCCGCGATGGCGAGCGCCGGCTCGTCGGCACCGGCGTCCGCGAGCAGGACACGGGTCGGGAGGTGCTCGGTGGCGCCGCGCAGCACGACGATCGGGGTGCCGCCCGCGAGGCGGGGGAGCGCGCCCCACGCGCCGTCGGCGGGGCAGGCTGGCGCGTCCACGACCACGGCAGAGGGCGAGGACGTGAGCAGGGCGTGGGCGACGCCCGACGCGATGCTCTCGTCGACCACCGACCGGATCTCGCCATCGATGCCCCCACGGAACACCGCCTTGCCGATGCGCTCCAGGTCGGCGCCGCTGGCCGAGCGCTGGCCCTCCTCGTGGACCAGCACCACCTCGATGATGCCCACATCGGGTCGGGCGAGGCGCTCGGCGACGCGACGGGCCAGCCGGGTCGGCCCGGCGGGCTAGCAGGCGACGAGGCCGTGCTCGCCGAGCGCAGTGGTCTCGTCGTCGGGCGGTGCCAAGCGGCGCGTGGTCGGTCCGCTGAGGAGGGTGGAGGCGACGATGCTCACGAGGATGAGGACGAGCACGGTGTTGACGAGGGACGTGGAGAACAGGCCGATGTCGTAGCCGACGAGGGTGGCGGCGAGGGTCGCCGCCGCCTGTGGGGTGGTCAGGGCGAAGATCACCCCGGCCTCGGGTCGGGTGAAGCGCAGGAGCGGCACGCCGAGGAAGGCGGCGATGGCCTTGCCGCCGAGGCAGGCGAGCGAGATGAGCGCGGCGAGCCCGAGGGTCGTGCCGGTGAACATCACCGAGGGATCGAGCAGCAGGCCCACCGAGACCAAGAAGATCGGGATGAACACCGCGTTGCCGAAGAAGTCGAGCTGCTCCATCGCCGGCCCTTCGTTGGGCACGAGCGGGTTGAGGGCGATCCCGGCGAAGAAGGCGCCCACGATGCCCTCGATGCCGAAGACCTCGGCCACCACGGCCATCACGAGGAACGACACGATCGCCACCAGGAAGCGGGCGGCGCGGTCGCCGCCCCAGAGGCGCAGGGCGGTCCGGGCGACGCGGGGGAGCACCACCAGCGCCCCGACCCCGAGGACCACCAGCCCGATCGCCACCTCGATCAGCACCGCGGTCGTCGACCCCGACCCCGACTCGGACCCGGCGACGCCGGCCAGCACCACCAGGGCGAGCGTGTCGGTGAGCACCGTGGCCCCCACCGCCGAGGCCACCGCGGGGTTGGCGCCGAGGCCGGCGTCTCGGATCGCCGGGTAGAGGATCAGCGTGTGCGAGGCGAGGAGCGACCCGAGCAGCAGCGAGGCGGGGAGCTCCCACCCCTGGCCCACGCCGACGAGGACGCCGCCGACCATCGGGAAGGCGAAGGTGAGGATGCCGAAGCTCACGGCCTCGCGGCGGTGCGCTCGGAGGACGCCCATGTCGAGCTCCAGGCCGGCGACGAACATGAGGTAGAGCAGGCCGAGCTGGCCCAGCTCGGGGATGGTCTGGTTGCCGGCCTCCACCAGCCCGACGCCGTGGGGGCCGATGGCGAAGCCGCCGAGGAGCAGACCGATGATCCCGGGGATCCCGGCGCGTCGCACGATCACCGGGCCCAGCAGCACGACGGCGAACAGGAGCACGAACTCGAGGGCGGCGCCCGATGGCGCTTCGACGGCGATCACGGTGGGGGACCTCCTGGGGCAGGACGCAGCTAGCTCGCCACGCGGATGAGCGGGATCTCGTCGCCGCTGCTGCCCAACCAGCGGTCCGCCAGACGATCGATGGTGCCGTCGGCGCGCAGGGCGCGCACCGCGGAGTCGACGATCTCGAGGTTCGGGGAGCCGTCGGGGAGGGCGACGGCCAGCGTCTCGCCTCGGCTCAGCTGCCCGGCGACCTCGTAGAGCGTGGGCGCCGACGCCGCGAGGCCTTGGGCGACCGGCAGGTCGAGGAGCACGGCGTCGGCCTCGTCGCCGCGCAGCGCCCGGAGCTGCTCGGTCCGGTCGTCCACCTCGAGCGGCGCCTCGTCGGGCCGGATGCGCTCGGTGACGACATCGGTCAGGGTGGACGCGCCGACCACCGCCCAGCGGAGCGCCCGGAGGTCCTGCGCGTCGCGGACCTCGGTCCCCGGTCGCACCAGGACTCCGGGCGGCGCGTCGAGGTAGGGCGACGTGAAGTCGAGCACCCGGTCTCGCTCGGCGGTGGGCGTGATCGTGGAGATGGCGATGTCGGCGCCGCCCAGGTCGCCGGCCACGAGATCGGCGAAGGGCACCTGCACCACCTCCACCTCCTCCACCCCGAGCTCGTCGGCGATCGCTTCCGCCAGCCCGGCCTCGAAGCCCGCGTAGGTCTGGTGGTTCGGGATCCACAGCGATGGTGCCGGGAGGTAGGCGGTGGCCACCGTGAGGGTGCCAGCGATGCGCGGCTCGAAGCGCCGACCGGCCGAGGTGGAGGTGCTGCCGCACGCGGTCGTGCCGGCGAGCACCAGGGTGAGGAAGGCCACGATCGCGACGGCGTGCTGCGAGCGCGGCCGTCGGCCCCGGCGTCCGGGAGGGGAGGCCATCGGAGCGCCCGGCAATGCCACGGCGGGATCGTAGGACTCGCTGCCGGTGGCTGCGCCGGATCGTGCGCCCGGAGATCGTTCGGGTGCCGCTGATTGACGCTCACCCGGCGCCTTCGGGAGAATCGCCCGGTGGAGGCCAGCGACGCGAGCGACGATCCGCGTCGGCGGCGCCGCCGGGCGATCTGGGTCGGGCTGGTGGTCGGTGGGTGGCTGGCGGTGCAGTTGGCGGTCCCGGCGATCGCACTGGTCGAGCGCGGCGGCAAGCCGCGGCCGCGGACCTTCGCGTGGCAGATGTTCAGCCACCAGCTCGAGGCACCGGCCGAGTCGTTCACCGTCACGACCGCATCGGGCTCGCGGGCGGTCGACGTCCGACCCCTCCTCACCGGGCCGATGCGTCGTGAGATCCGCTACGCCCCGGCCCTCGTGCCGAAGCTCTGCGAGGACCCGGCGGTCCTGTCCGTCACGGTCGTCGACGTCGAATCGGGCAGCACCACGGTGGCGTGCCGGTGATCGCCGCCTGGGAGCGGCTGGCGTCGGCGACGGTCGGCGGCCGGCCGCTCGCCGTCACTCGGGTGCTCTACGCCATCGGTGCCCTGTGGCTGCTGCGCACCGACCACCGCCGCTTCGCCACCGGCTTCGACCCCGACCGCCTCCACCTCGACTGGCCGCTGGTCGGCGGCCACCTGCGCGGCCTGCCGCCGGCGCTGGTGGAAGGAGCGTGGGTCATCGGGGCGCTGCTGCTGCTCGTCGGCGTCGTGCCCCGCGTCGGTGCCGCCGCCGTCACCCTCTCCGCCTTCGCCTTCTACGCCGTCGACCGCCAGCACTACGGCAACGGCGGCTACTTCATCGTCCTGATCGGGATGCTGCTCGTGCTGGCCGACAGCGGCGCCAGCGCGACGCCGTGGGGCCCCGATCGCCGACGGGCGTCGTGGTGGCCGGCCTTCCTCCTCGCCAGCCAGCTCACGATCGTCTACCTCTACGCCGGCGTGCAGAAGTTCCGGCACTCGTCGCTCAGCGGCGACACCATCGCCTGGCAGCTCCACGGGCCCCTCGTCGAGCGGATCGGGTGGTCGCACCTGCCGGTCGCCCTCAACCTGCTCGGTGGGATCGCCGAGGTGTTCTGCGCCATCGGCCTCTGGTTCGCCCTCACCCGCAAGCTCGCCGTCGTGGTGGGGGTGATCCTCCACGTCGGCATCCTGTGCTTCCTGCGCTGGTCGCCCGACATGGCGGCCTTCGCGTTCGCGTCGTGGTCGCTCTACCCAGCGTTCTGGGCCGCGTCGGGCCCGTTGGCCGACGAACTGGCCCGGTGGCGGGCGGCGCGGTCGCCGGCGGATCCCGCGCCCGAGCCGGCGAGGCGCTCGGCCACGGCGTAGCGCAGGCCCTCCAGCGCGTCGGCCACGGCGTCGCCCGGACAGCTCGTGGCGCACGCATCGCGGTGGCCGCTGATCACCGCGGGCAGGGTCCGGCCGTTGGCCAGCACCACCTCGGTGCCGAACGGGTCGAGGTCGGCGTGGGCGGCGATGGTGGCGATCACGTCGACGAGCGTCGCCCACGCCGCCTCGGACGGGAGGCGGTCGTGGAAGCGGCCGGCGAGGGCGATGCCGACCGTGCCGGGGTTGTGGCCGAAGGCGTGGCCGGCCTGGACGACCTCGGGCGCCGGGCTGGCGAGCGTGCCCTCCCGTCCCTCGGCCACGCGACCGTCGGGCAGCACGATCAGCGAGTACCCGATGTCGCCCCAGCCCCGGTCGTGGGCGTGGAAGCGCTGCACCCGGCGCACCATCGCCAGCGGTTCGGGCTCCTCGTTCGACGTGGCGGTGTGGTGCACGACGATCGCCCGCACGGCCGAGCGCTCGGGCGGCCAGTCCACGGCCGGCTCGGCGCCCCACGCCGCGCGGTCGACGACCGGCGCCGCGAGCCCGTCGAGCAGGAGGGGGCGCTCGGTCACGGGATCGCCGGCTCGGCGGCGAGCGCCCGGTCGAGTGCTCCCGCCAGCTCGCGGTGGCCGTTCGCCAGCGCCACGTCGCGGATCTCGGCCAGGTAGGCGCGGTCCGAGCGCGTGCGGGCCGGGTGGGCGGCCAGGAGCTCGAGGTCGACCTCGTCGGGCAGGGTCCGCACGAGGGGGAGCGAGCCGGTGGCGGCGAGCGCGGCGGAGGTCCGCAGGCACTTCGGGCAGGTGCCGCAGTTCACCGTTCCGGCGTGGTTCTGCCAGCACACGCGCAAGGTGTCGGCGGCCTGGCCGGCGGCGGCCACCGCGGCGAGCTTCTCGACGCGGGTCCGCTGCCGGCCCTCGATGCGCAGGTGGGCCCGGTCGTTGCCGAAGGGCTCGGCCCGCCGCCGCACCGCCACCTCGGGCAGATGGTGGTCGGCGACCGACGCGGCGCAGAGGACCTCGCGGTGGGTGCGTCCGAGCAGCATGGCGGTGGCGATGAGGCCGCCGTAGACGAACCACGTCCAGTCGCAGGTGGGGTCGGAGAAGTCGCGGAGGTCGGTGTCGACCACGAGGAGCGGCTTGCCCACCGCGTCGGCCGCTTCCTGCACCACCTCGAGCACCTCGGCGGTGCGCTCGGTGTCGTGGAGCACCACGTCGAAGCCGCGGACGAACAGGAGGTCGTCGATCCGGTCACCGTGGTCGGCCAGCAGGTCGAACGAGTCGACGCCGCCGGAGAAGAAGGCGGCGACCCGGCGCCCGTCGGGCTCGGGCGGCCTCGGGCTGGGGCGGGGCAGGGCGTGGATGGGGGACGCGGAGTGGTGGGGGAACAGGGAGAGGTGCACGTCTTCGAAGGCGTCGATCGAGCGGCGGAACGCCCGGCTGAGCGGCGGGATCGACACCACCCGCTGGTCGTTCTCCATGCCCATGATCCGGCCGATCGACGCGAACGCCTCGGGCACGTCGGCCGGCACCGGGGCGACCCCGTCGAAGCGGACGGTGTGGGTCGTGCCCCCGACGCGGAAGCGGCCGGTGGCCGAGGTCGCGGTCGATCGGCACCGCTCGAGCACGATCGTGGGCCCGGCGCCCATCAGCCCTCGTCTCCGAGCGAGCGGACCAGCACAGCGGTCTGCTCGGTGCGCACCGCCACGCGGTAGCCGGCAGCCTCGTAGAACGGCACCGCGTCCCGGTGGGGCTCGGCCGTGGCGTAGCCGGCGGAGGTCACGGTCACGACCGCGCCGATGCCCGACGCGCGGCAGGCGTCGTGGAGGTGGCCGAGCAGTGCGGTGCCGATGCCCCGCCCTCGAGCGGAGGGGACCACCAGCATCGACGTGAGCTCCACCACCTCGGGCCCGAAGGGTGCGGTGGTGGCGTAGCCGACGAGCGCACCGTCGAGGCGAGCCCCCGCCGATGGCGACGCGTCGATCCAGGCCGCGAACCGGTCCAGGTCCGCGGGTCGTCCGCTGCGGGCGGCGAACAGGGCACCGAGCTCGGACAGGTCGCGCCCGTTCAGGGGCCCGACCGCCGCGACTGCACCCACGTTCGCTCTTCCCTCCTGCGCCTCCGCCCGTCTCGGAGGTGCGATGCGAGCCTACCGCGGCCGTCTCGGCGCCCGTCACGGCCGGTCGTAGCATCGGACCGTGGACCCCGTCGCCGATGCCACCCCGCAGGCGTCGGGCTCCCGATGGATGGTCGTGGCCCTCGCGGCGCTCGCCGGCCGGGTGGTGGGGGCGATCGCCACGTGGGCCCTCACCGGCCGCGACGCGGGTGCGGCCGGTCCGAGCGCCGGCGCGCCCGGCCGCTCGTCGGTCGAGGTGGCGGCGGCCATCGGCCCGTTGGCGCTCCCCACCGACTGCCCGCTGCAGCTCGACGACCCCGACCTGCTCCCGAACGCGGCGCGCGACTACCGCGGTGGGGTGCACGAGGGCGTCGACTTCATCTGCCGCGAGCTCGGCCACGACGCCACCACGCCGCTGCCGGGCCGGGTGATGGTGGCGGCGCGGGACCTGCCCGAGCCGACGCCCGAGGAGCGCGTCGACCTGCTGGCCGACGCCAAGGCCCTGGGCGACACCCCGCCGTGGACCCTGCGGCTGCTCTACGGCCAGTTCGTGGTCATCGACCACGGCGTGATCGACGGCGCCGGCCACGTGGTCACCCTCTACGCCCACCTGGCCGAGGTCGACCCGGCGCTTCGCCCGGGGCTCGAGATCCCGGCGGGAACCCGCGTCGGCGCCATCGGCGAGTCGGGCACGCAGGCCGCCGGGACCGGCGAGGACGCGCCGTACTCCATCCACCTCCACTGGGAGGTGCAGGTCGACGACGAGTTCCTCGGTCGCGGCGACGATCCCGACGAGGTGCGCGCCGCCTACCGCACCCTGTTCGGCCTCTGACCGGGAGACCGCTCAGCCGTCTTCCCACGGGGCGGTGCGCCCCATCTTCTCGTAGTAGCGGGCGAGGTGGCCCTTGACCCGGGCGATGTCGTCCTGCGGCAGGTCGACGCCGCCACGCCCGCCCTGCACCACGTTGCCGGCGGCCATGATCGCTCGCGGCACGGCCACGAGCTCGCCGTCGACCACGTCGGCGATGAGCAGCTTGTAGGCGCCGTACTCATCGTCGTCGGGGGCGTCGTGCCACACGTGCGCATCGCGATAGGCGGGGGTGGGGTGGTCCTCTGCGTCGGTGAAGCGCCGCACGCGGTCGTCGGCCGCGTCGCCGTCCCACGAACGCTCCTCGTCGGCGAGTGGCAGGTCCTGGAACTGGGTGACCGTCATGGCTCCTCCTCGGTTCGTCGTCGCTCTCGCACTACCCGCCCGGGCGTCCGGTGAACGCCTCGCCCGGGCCCAGGGCTCGGGTCGCGAACTGCTCGAGCGCTCGGTCGATGACCCGGTCGTGGCCGAAGCGAGCGATCCGAGGGGCGCACGCCCGCAGGAGCCGGAGGGCCGGGGCGGCGGCTCGCAGCTCGGCGAGGAGGCCGAGCTCGGTGCCGGCGGGCCCCGTTGCCGTCTCGATGGTGGCCGTGCCGACGATGTCGCCGTCGATGTCGGCCCGGATGGAGCGATGCCGGTCCACCTCGACGAGCTCGATCGAGAAGCGCAGCCGGTAGCGCAGCGGGGTGCGGATCCGGGCCTGCCACACCTCGCCCGGCGCCAGCGCCCGGGCATCGAGCTCGAGGAGCCACGGCCACCAGGTCGGGTAGCGATCGGGCTGGGCGAGGGCGGACCACACGGCCGGCACCTCGTGGGCGAGGCGCTCCGTCCGCTGGGAGCAGATGGGTCGATCGCCGCGCCCGGCGATCACGTCGGGTCGGTGCAGGGGTCGAGGCAGGACTGCAGGACGCTCGGTTGGACCGATGGCTCGACCTCGGAGGTGCGCCGGATGGTGGCGGCGGCGACGGCCGCACCCACGACGCACAGCACCGCGGCGGCGGTCATGGCGGTGCGATAGCCCGGGAGGCCGGCGGAGGTGGCGCCGTCGAGGTCCACGCCGGCCGCGGCGGGCAGCACGGCGACGGCGAGCAGGCCGCCCAGCCGGGCGACCGCGTTGTTGGTGGCCGAGCCGATGCCGAGGGCGCGGTCGTCCACGGCGGCGAGCACCGCGGCGGTGAGGGGGGCGACGGTGAGCGACAGGCCGAGGCCGAAGGTGATCGTCGGCGGGAGCACGCCGGTGGCGTAGGCGTCGCCAGGCTCGATGCGGCCGAGCCAGGCGACGCCGACGGCGATGATGAGCGGGCCGACCGTCATCGGCACCCGGGCGCCGATGCGCTGGGCGAGCGCGCCGGCTCGCGGCGACAGGACCAGCATCAGCAGCGTGACCGGGAGCAGGGCGACCCCGGCCTCGAGCGCCGAGTACCCGAGGGCGAGCTGGAGGTTGACGGCCACCAGGAAGAAGGTCACGCCGAGGGCGGCGTACACGGCGAGGGTGACGAGGTTGGCCCCGGTGAACTGCTGCGAGCGGAACAGCGACGGCGGGAGCATCGGCACCGGCGTCCGGTGCTCGTGGGCCCAGAACCCGCCGAGGGCGGCGAGCCCGGCCACCGTGAGGCCCGCGGAGGCGAGCGACCACCCCTCGCCCGAGCCGATGAGCCCGGCGGTGAGCGCGGCCAGGCCGCCCGCCGCGATGGCGGCACCCCAGCGGTCGAGGTGGCGGGGTGCGTCGTCGTCGAGCGACTCGGGCACCCCGCCGGCGAGCACGACCGCGGCCACCGCGAACGGGACGTTGATGAGGAAGGCCCAGCGCCAGCTGGCGGCGTCGATGAGCCACCCGCCCACGAAGGGCCCGACGGCGCTGGCCGCCCCGGTGAGCCCCGACCACCGTCCGATCCAGCGGGCCCGATCGTCGGGCGGAACGGTCGCTGTGAGCAGCGCCAGGCTCCCGGGATCAGCAGCAGCGGCTGCGCCCTGCACGGCCCGCTTCGCGATCAGCGCTTCGTCGAGGGGGCCAGCCCGCAGGCGACCGAGGCGGCAGCGAAGCCCACGACCCCGATCGTGAAGCAGCGTCGACGCCCGTAGCGGTCGCCGAGCGCGCCGCCGAGCAGCAGCAGCGCGGTGAGCGTGACGAGGTAGGCGTTCAGCACCCACTGCAGGCCGCCCAGGTCGGCGCCGAGGTCGGCCCGGATCGCCGGGAGCGCGACGCTGACGATGGAGCCGTCGAGGAAGGCGATGCCCGAGCCGACGACCGGCGGCGGCCAGGCCCGGCGCTCGACGTCCACCGGGCGCACCTCGCTCAGGGGTGGGAGGGGCTGTCGGCGAGCGCCTCGATCTCGAACGCGAGCTCGTCCACGTAGCACCAGAGCCAGTCCTCGCCGGGCTCGAAGCTCTGGATCAGCGGGTGGCCGGTGGCCTGGTGGTGGGCGGTGGCGTGGCGGCGGGGCGAGCTGTCGCAGCAGCCGACGTGCCCGCAGGTGGTGCACCGGCGGAGGTGGACCCAGCGGGTGCCCTCACGCTCGCAGTCCTCGCAGCCGGCGCTGCGGGCCTCGGCGTCGGCGTCGATCTGGTCGAGGTGCGAGCACCCGTCGGTGGCGGCCATGAGGGGAGCGTACGGGCCGGGCTCCGGTCTGCCACCGGGGCTCCCGCCCGAGCGGGTGGTTCAGCGCTCCCCCTGCGGGTAGTGGCCACCATGGCCAGCTCGCTCGTCACCGACCGCCCCACCGACACCGCCGAGGCCCTCGCCTTCGACCAGCCGTGGGTCGAGGTCGATGACCACCGGCGCTCGCGGCTGCGGCGGTTCAACCTGGCGATGGGACTGGTCCACCTCGCCTTCGCCGGGGCCATGGTGGGGCTCGGCAACGACTTCTCCTTGCAGGTGAGCACCCTGTCGCTCGGCGGACCGCCCGGGACCCCGATCGCCGACGGGACGCTCAGCGAGGCGTTCACCGTCCGCCTGGCCTGGGCGACGGCGGCCTTCTCGGGGCTGTCCGCCCTCTTCCACCTGCTGATCGCCTCGCCCGTGGGCTTCGGCGCCTACATCCGCGAGCTCGAACGGGGCCGCAACCGGTTCCGGTGGGTGGAGTACTCGCTGTCGGCGACGCTCATGATCGTGCTGATCGCCCTCATCACGGGCATCACCGACCTGGCGGCGCTCATCGCCATCGGGTTCGCCAACGCCGCCATGATCCTCTTCGGCTGGGTGATGGAGCTGGTGAACCGGCCCGGCCGGGGCACGTGGTGGACCCCGTTCTGGTTCGGCTGCGTGGCCGGCGCTGGACCGTGGCTGGCCATCGCCACCTACCTCGCGGTGAACCTGAGCCGCGAGGGCGCCCAGGGCCCGCCGGGGTTCGTGTACGGGATCCTCGTGTCGATCTTCGTGCTGTTCAACTCGTTCGCCCTCAACCAGTGGCTGCAGTACCGCAAGGTCGGGCCGTGGCGCGACTACCTGGTGGGCGAGACGGCGTACATCGTGCTGAGCCTCGTGGCCAAGGGCGCCCTCGCCTGGCAGATCTTCGCCAACACCCTGGTCGACTGACCCGTGGTCGGCCGGGCCGACGCGTGCGCCGCCCTGCGGTGCTAGACCGCGCTGGTGACCGGGCGCCTTCGGCCCCGGACGCCGGCGACGCAAGGGGACGTCGATCGGTCGCACCGAGGAGGAACCAGATGTCGCAGTTCGATGCGTTCCGCTACGACGGCAAGCGCGTCCTGGTGGTGGGCGGTGCCACGGGGATGGGCGCGGCGGCGGCGTCGCTCGCCATCGACGCCGGTGCCGAGGTCATCGTGATGGACCGCGCCCCCGTCACCCTCGAGGGCGTGGAGTCGATCTCGCTCGACCTCGCCCAGCAGGCATCGATCGAGGCGGCCGTCGACGAGGTCGACGGGGTCGTCCACGCCGTCCTGTCGTGCGCAGGGGTGGCCGACGGCACGCCCGGGATCGAGCGGATCAACTTCGTCGGGCACCGCCACCTCATCGCCCGAGCGATCGCGACCGGCAAGCTCGGGCGGGGCGGCGCCATCGGCTTCATCTCGTCGGCCGCCGGCCTGGGCTGGGAGGCCAACCTGGCGGAGCTCCGCGAGCTGCTGGCCCTCGACGACTTCGACGAGTCGGCCGCGTGGATGGTCGCCCACCACAAGGCCGACTACATGAACTCGAAGCAGGCCATGTGCGCCTACGTCGCGTCCTCCGCCTTCGAGCTGCTGAAGCAGGGCATCCGCATCAATGCCATCTGTCCCGGACCCACCGAGACGCCGCTCGCGCTGGCCAACGAGGAGATGTGGCTGGGGTTCGGCTCGGACTACCGCGACGAGGTCGGGGTCGGGGTGTCGACCCCGCTCGAGCAGGCCTACCCGCTGCTGTTCCTGTGCAGCGACGCCGCCGCGGCGATCAGCGGCATCACCCTCGTCACCGACGCCGGCTACCTGAGCTCGGGCACCACCGAGTCGTTCCCACCGGCCACCCCGGTCGCCCAGTTCCTGACCGGCAAGCTGACCTGACGGTCCGGCCGGCGGCCGCCAGCGCCGCTCCCGGTCGGCTCGGTCGGGGCTCGGTAGCTGCTGACGGGAACCTGTCGCTCGTGTTTCGGGCGCGTCAATTCTCGCCGCAACGACCCCGTGGCGACGATCACATCCGTACGATCCAGCCCGCCGTTCGAGGATGCCGGGCGCACCCCGACGGCGCGGAGAGGGAACGTGGGGTCGAGGGGCGTCGTGAGGGCATCGCTGGTCGCGCTGATCCTCGTCGGCGCGCTCCTGCAGATCCCGGGCTCGTCCGTGTGGGCCCATGGCGACGACCACCACCACTGCGACGGGCGGTGGCGGCCCCACGATCGCCACGGATCGTCGCCGGATGCGGCGGGCTGGACGTTCCGGTGCTGGCCGACCACGACCACCACGACAGCGCCGCCCACGACGACGACCGAGGCGCCGACCACCACGACGACCACCGAGGCGCCGCCCACGACGACGACCGAGCCGCCGACCACCACGACGACCACCGAGCCGCCGACCACGACGACGACCGAGGCGCGACCACGACGACGACCGAGGCGCCGACCACGACGACGACCACCGAGCGCCGACCACGACGACGACCACCGAGCCGCCTCGACCACCACGGAACCGCCGACCACCACCACCGAGGTCACGACGACGACCCTGGCGAGCTCGACCACCTCCACCGTCGTCGTCCCCACCACCGCTCGGCTGTCGACGACGACGACGTCCACGTCGGTGGTGGCCGGGCCGGGCCCGTCGGCCGCCCCGCCGGCTCCGCCCGCCGTGCCCATCGTCCGCGGACCGACACCCGCGGCGGTGCAGGGCATCCAGGTCGAGGCCGCCGGCTCCCCACCGCCGATCTCGAGACCGCCGAGCACCACGACCTCCGCGGCCGCCACGAGCCCGGCGCCGCGCGCCGTGCCGGGGGAGCAGGCCGCCGTCAACGAGCCCGGATCCCACCCGCCCCGCAGCCGATCGGCCCTGGTTCGACCCGCACCGCTCGGCCCTGGTGTCGGCCATCCCGCGCCCCTCGGAGGTCTCCTGGAACCTCCGCCACGTGCTGGCCAACATGATGCTGGTCCTGCTGCTCATCGTGATGGTCGGGTTCCCGGCCGAGCTGATCAACAGCACGCTGAAGGAGCACTACGACGAGGTGAACCGGCCGTTCGTCGGGATCCGGGCCCTGTTGGCCGGCCTCGAGGCGCGGCTGCTGGGCGTGCCGAACGCGGTGCTGCTCGTCGGGTTCGCCATCGTGGGCGCGGCCATCTCCGGCCAGCTCGACCCGAACTTCGGGCTCGACTCGACCTCCATCGTGCTGATGGCCGGCCTGGTGATGGCGTTCGTGGTGGTCACCTGCGTGCTCGAGCTGGTGCGCATCCCCTACATCCACGCCAAGCGCGGCGCCCGTTGGAACCACCACCTGCGGCTGTTCCCGCTGGCGCTCGTGATGGCGGCGGTGTTCGTGGTGCTGTCGCGGGTCGCCGACTTCCGTCCGGGCTGGGTGTTCGGGATCACCTGCGGCCTGCTGCTCGCGCCAGAGGTGGGCGACGACGAGCACGCCGCGAGCCTGGCCCTCGCCGGGGTGCTGCTGCTGGCCACCTCGCTCGGGGCGTGGCTGCTGTGGATCCCGTGGGCCAGCGCCGTGGTCGAGCCCGATCCGGGCCTCATCACCCTCTTCATGGATGCGTTCCTGGCGACGCTGTTCATCTCGGCGCTCCAGGCGGTCATCTTCGGGTTCGCGCCGCTCGACGCGCTCTACGGCAAGACGCTCCAGCGGTGGAACTGGCGGGTGTGGCTCGCCCTCTACGTGGCCGCGCTCTTCTTCCTGGTGCAGCTGCTGCTGCACCCCAGCGCCAATCGCTGGGGCGGGGTCAGCAGCACCTCGTTCTGGCAGATGTTCGCCCTGTTCGTTGCGTTCCTGGTGGGCGCCATCGTGTTCTGGGGCTGGTACCAGCTCCGCTCGGGTGGCGCCGATCCGGCGGAGGCCGAGTCGCCCGGCGAGACCGTCGACGCCTAGGCGCGTTCGCCTCGGCGCACGGGTTCCGGCGAGGTTCCGCTGCACCGGCGCGCCAGGTGGGCGAAGATCTGCGGGTGCTGCCGATCGCCGAGCGCCATGGGCCGTCGCCGTCGCCGTCGCCGTCGCTGCGGTGCGGCGCCCTCGCCCTGCCGAGGACGGTGCGCCTCCCATGACCTACGACCTCCCGCCGTCGATCCAGCTCGAGCGCGACGGGCCCGTCCGCCTCGTGCGGCTGAACCGACCCGACGACCTCAACGCGACGGACCACGAGCTGCACTCGGGCCTCGCTGCGCTCTGGCCCCAGGTCGACGCCGACGCCGAGGCGCGCGCCGTCGTGCTCACCGGCAACGGCCCGGCCTTCTCCGCCGGCGGCGACTTCGACTACATCGCCGAGATGATCGAGGACCCGGAGCTGCGCAGCCTCTCGCTGCGCCACGGGCGCGAGATCGTCACCGGCATGATCGGCTGTCGCGTGCCGGTGATCGCCGCGGTGAACGGTCCGGCCGTGGGCCTCGGGTGCAGCCTCGTCGCCCTCGCCGACATCTCGTTCATGGCCGAGAGCGCCCACCTCGCCGATCCCCACGTGGCGGTCGGGCTGGTGGCCGCCGACGGCGGGCCGATCAGCTGGCCACTGCTCACCAGCCTCCAGCTCGCCAAGGAGTACGCGCTCACGGGGGAGCGGATCCCGGCCGCTCGAGCCGCCGAGATCGGGCTGGTGAACCACGTGTGCCCCGACGGCGAGGTGCTCGACGCCGCCCTGGCGTGCGCCCGGCGGATCGCCCGGCTTCCCGCGGGCGCCGTGCGCGAGACGAAGCGCATCATGAACGCGCACCTCGAGCGGGTGGTCCTGGCGGTGCTCGACGACGCCCTCGCCGCCGAGCACCGGTCGTTCGACTCGCCCGAGCTGCGCGCCAACATCGACCGCCTGCGCGCCCGTGGCGGCGCGCCGGCACCACCAGAGGGGGCGCGCTGATGGCGTGGGACTTCCGCACCGAGCCCGACTACCAGGCGAAGCTCGACTGGGCCGACGCCTTCGTGCGCGAGGAGGTCCAGCCGCTCGACCTGATCTGGCCCGGCCTCGAGTTCACGCCGCCCACGCCGGAGCGCCGGCGGGTGATCGACCCGCTGAAGGAGCAGGTGCGGGCCCAGGGGCTCTGGGCCACCCACCTCGGTCCGGAGCTCGGCGGCCAGGGCCACGGGCAGCTCAAGCTGAGCCTGCTCAACGAGATCCTGGGCCGGTCGTCGTGGGCGCCGGTGATCTTCGGCGGCCAGGCGCCCGACACCGGCAACGCCGAGATCCTCGCCCACTACGGCACCGAGGAGCAGAAGGAGCGCTACCTGCGCCCGCTGCTCGACGGCGAGATCTTCTCCTGCTACTCGATGACCGAGCCCCAGGCCGGCTCGGACCCCACGCTCTTCGAGACCCGGGCCACCCGCGACGGCGACGAGTGGGTCATCGAGGGGTGGAAGTTCTTCTCGTCGAACGCCCGCACCGCCGCCTTCCTCATCGTCATGGCGGTGACCGACCCCGAGGTGAGCGCGTACCAGGGCATGTCCATGTTCCTGGTCCCCACCGACGCGCCCGGCGTGGTGATCGAGCGCAACGTCGGGCTCGGCGGCGAAGCGCCCGACGAGGGCTCGCACGCGCTGATCCACTACGACGGCGTGCGCGTCGGGCCCGAGGCGCTGCTCGGCGGCGAGGGCCAGGCGTTCGCCATCGCCCAGACCCGGCTCGGCGGCGGCCGCATCCACCACGCCATGCGCACCATCGGGATGGCCCAGCAGGCGCTCGACATGATGTGCGAGCGGGCCCTGTCGCGCCAGACCCGCGAGGGCCTGCTGGCCGAGAAGCAGTTCGTGCAGGGCTACATCGCGGACTCCTACGCCCAGCTCGCCCAGTTCCGCCTCTTCGTCCTGCACACGGCCTGGTCGATCGACGAGCACAACGACTACCGCAAGGTCCGCAAGGACATCGCCGCGGTGAAGGTGCTGATGCCGGGCGTGCTCCACGACATCGCCCAGCGGGCCCTGCAGGTGCACGGCGCCCTGGGGGCCAGCAACGAGATGCCGTTCTCCCGGATGATGCTGGCCGCCGCGGTGCTGGGTCTCGCCGACGGGCCCACCGAGGTGCACAAGGTCACCGTCGCCCGGCAGGTGCTGCGCGACCACCGGCCGAGCGACGACCTGTGGCCCACCCGTCACCGGCCCAAGCTCCTCGCCGCGGCGCGGGAGAAGTACGCCGAGGCGCTCGAGCACGAGGTGGGGAACTGGTGATCGACGTCGATCGGCTCACGGCCTGGCTCGACCAGGAGGGTTTGACGGGCGACGGGAGCGCGCCCGAGGTGTCGTTCGTGACCGGTGGCAGCCAGAACGAGATCTACGAGATCCGCCGTGGCGACTTGCACGCGGCGCTGCGGATACCGCCGACCTCCGCACCGGCGTCGCGAGACGAGGGGATCCTGCGCGAGTGGCGCATCATCAACGCCCTCGAGGGGACCGACGTGCCCCACCCACCCGCGCTCGGCGTGGGCGAGGACCCCGCGGTGCTCGGTCGGGCCTTCTACGTCATGGGCTACGTCGACGGGTGGTCGCCGATCAGCGTCGACGACTGGCCCGAGCCCTTCGCCTCCGACATCGAGGCCAAGCGCGGCCTCGCCTACCAGCTGGTGGAGGGCATCGCCCTGCTCTCGAAGGTCGACTGGCGGGCGCAGGGGCTCGAGGGGCTGGGGCGGCCCGACGGGTTCCACGAGCGCCAGGTCGACCGGTGGACCGGCTTCCTCGACCGCATCAAGGGCCGCGAGCTCCCCGGCTTCGACGAGGCGGCGGCGTGGCTCCGGGCGCGTTCGCCGCTCGACTACGTGCCCGGGCTGATGCACGGCGACTACCAGTTCGCCAACGTCATGTTCGGCCACGGCGCGCCGGCCCGGCTCGTGGCGATCGTCGACTGGGAGATGGGCACCGTCGGCGACCCCAAGCTCGACCTGGGCTGGGTCGTGCACTCGTGGCCGGAGGACACGTCGTCGGGCGCGGGGAGCGTCGCCGGCTACGTCGACATGACCGACATGCCCTCGCGCACGCAGATCCTCGAGCGCTACGCGGAGGTGTCGGGTCGCCAGGTCGACGACATCGACTACTACTCGGTGCTGGCCAAGTGGAAGCTCGCCGTGGTGCTCGAGGCCGGCTTCCAGCGAGCCGGCGACGACCCGAAGCTGCGAGCGTTCGGCGACATCGTCCTCCAGCTCATGGGCGAGGCCGCCGACCTGGCGGAGACGTCGGACTACCGAGGCTGACCGCGCATGGGGTGCGCATATCTGCACACACGGGCGGGCCGGGCGGGTTCGGTGTGCACGTTTGCGCATGGGGTGCGCAGATGTGCACACACGGGTGGGTCGGGCGGGGTCGGTGTGCACGTTTGCGCATGGGGTGCGCAGATGTACACAGACCCCGGGTCGCGGGCGAGCGGATCGGGGTCCGGGCGGGCGGGTACCGGGAGGGCGACCCGCACACGCGACCGGGAGCAGACGGCATGGACCGCAACGACCAGGCAGCAGCGACCGCAGGCACGGGGGTGACGCGCTACACGGTGGCGCTGGTGATCCTCGGGGTGCTGTTCGTCGTGCTCGCCGCCCAGAACACCCAGCGAGCGCACGTGGACCTCCTCGTGTGGGACGCCAACCCGCCGGTGTACGCCATCGCCATCGTCATGCTGCTCGTCGGCGCGCTCGTGGCCGTCGCCGGCTCCGGCGTGTGGCGCCACCGTCGCCGCAAGCAGAACGCCCAGATCGCCGAGGCCGTGCGTCGCAACGACGCGGACGACCGGTCGGCGCGATCGGCGCGGGCCGAGCCGACGGTGGCCCAGCGCCGCTGACCGGACCCGCCCCGAGCCACCCGATCGGGTGGTCAGTTCCACGGCAGAAGTGGGAACCGGGCGGTCGGTCCGCTCGGCAGGAGGTGGCGGGACATGACGGAGATCGACCCATCGATCCAGCCCTACGCGGTGGAGCTGATCTCGGGGCTGCCCAACTTCGTGGCGGTGCGCGAGATCCAGGCGGAGCTGTGCGCCGATGCCGGCCTGCCGCTCACGGCTGCCGAGCCTCACCGTGCGTCGTCGCCGACGACGTTCCACGTGGCATGCGACGCCACCCGCCGGCCGCTCGGCGTGGCCTCCTCGGCGGTCGGCCCGTTCGCCGAGCTGCCGCTCGGCCAGGCGATGGCGGCGCGGGGCCTCGCCCTCCCCGGGCCCGAGCTCCTCGAGGACCCGGTGTGCGAGCTGGTGTCGATCGCCA
Source organism: Acidimicrobiales bacterium (assembly GCA_041394165.1). GTDB lineage: Bacteria > Actinomycetota > Acidimicrobiia > Acidimicrobiales > Iamiaceae > Aquihabitans. The sequence goes on along the minus strand of JAWKIT010000003.1, from coordinate 9,318 downwards.
TCACCCGCAACGCCGGCGTCGAGCGCATCGACGGGCTCGCCGAGGCGATGTACCGGTCGTTCTACCAACGGGCGGTCGCGTCGCGGGCGGCCAGCATCGCCGTGGGCGTCGAGCCGTGGCTGCTCGACGTGCTGCAGGAGGAGTACGGCATCCCGTTCCAGAGCCTCGGCCCGTGCTTCACCGCCGCGGGCCGCACCCTGCTGCCCGCGGGCGGGCGGGTGGCGGACCTGCAGGCCGGCACGCTCCGGGCCAACCCGAGCTTCGCCGCCTACCTCGGCATCGCCCCGGATCTGCCGGGCCCGTCCGACGTCGACGTCGACCTCGCCGGCGCCGAGATCGAGCCCGACGCACCCGTCCTCGCCTGAGCGAACCGCTCCATCCGTCGGTTCGGTGGCGGACGTTGCGAAAAGGGGATGTCGGCCCCACCCTGGTGCGGTGGTCCGGCGATCGTCCGATCGGGTGAGGGCCGGGAAGGACGTCGCCAGGTGAGCCGAGCACCAGCCATCGAGGTCCGGGGGGTCACCAAGCGCTTCGGCGACGTGGAGGCGCTGGGCGGCGTCGACCTGGTGGTCGAGCCGGGCACCGTGTACGGCCTGCTCGGCCCCAACGGCGCCGGCAAGACCACCACGGTTCGGGTGCTCACCACGATCATCACGCCCGACAGCGGCACCGCCGAGGTGCTGGGGCTCGACGTCACGAAGCACCCCCAGGAGGTGCGGGCCAGCATCGGCCTGGCCGGCCAGTACGCGGCGGTCGACGAGGTGCTCACCGGCCGGGAGAACCTCGAGTTGGTGGGCCAGCTCACCCACCAGCCGAAGTCGACCATCCGGGCGCGGGCCACCGAGCTGCTCGAGCGCTTCGACCTCACCCACGCCGGCGATCGCTCGCTCAAGACGTACTCGGGTGGCATGCGCCGCCGCCTCGACCTGGCGGCGTCGCTCGTGCACCGTCCGCCGGTGCTCTTCCTCGACGAGCCCACCACGGGCCTCGACCCGAAGAGCCGCAACGACCTGTGGGACCTCATCCGCGAGCTGGTGGCCGACGGCACGACGCTGCTGCTCACCACCCAGTACCTGGAGGAGGCCGACGTCCTCGCCGACCGCATCGCCGTCATCGATCGCGGCACGGTCATCGCCGAGGGCACCGCGGGCGAGCTCAAGTCGCAGCTCGGCGCCACCGTGCTCGAGGTCGCCTTTCCCGACGACGCCGCCGCGGCCGCTGCCCTGGGGACCGTGGGCGGGGTGGTCCCCGGCGCCGAGACCGATGGGTCGCTCGTGCGGGCGCCCGTGCACGACGGCGCCCGTGCCGCCATGGAGGTGCTGCGGGCGCTCGACGACGCGTCGGTCGACGTGAGCGGCATCACCGTGCGCGAGCCGAGCCTCGACGACGTCTTCCTCTCGCTCACCGGCCACCGCGCCGAGGAGGGCGACGCCCCGCCCGATGCCGACGATCCCGATCGAGGAGGCGACCGATGACCACCACCGCCGACGATGCCCTCGCCCCGGCCGCCCCGACCGTGGCCGCCACGCCGGCGAGCGGGTCGAAGCTGCGGTGGGCGCTGGGCGACACGCTCGCCCTGGCCCGGCGCAACCTCCTGCACTACACGCGGGTGCCCCAGCTCCTGGTGTTCACCTTCGTGCAGCCGATCATGTTCGTGCTGCTGTTCCGCTTCGTCTTCGGCGGCACCATCGACGTCCCCGGCCTCGACTACGTGAACTACCTGATGCCCGGGATCTTCGGCCAGACCGTCGTGTTCGGCGCCACGGCCACGGCCATCGGGCTGGCCGAGGACCTGGGCGGCGGCATCATCGAGCGCTTCCGCTCGCTGCCGATGGTCCGCATGTCCGTCCTCGCCGGGCGCACCGGCGCCGACCTGGTCCGCAACACCGGCGTGGTGATCGTGATGTTCGTCGTCGGCATCGCCGTCGGCTTCCGCCCGTACTCGGTGGGCGGCGTGATCGCCGGTGCCCTCATCGTGCTGGCCTTCGCCTTCTCGCTGTCGTGGGTGATGGCGCTGGTGGGGCTGAAGGTGGCCAACGCCGAAGCGGCCCAAGCCGTGGCCTTCCCGCTGATGTTCCCGCTGACCTTCGCCTCCTCGGCGTTCGTGCCGGTGAACACCATGCCGGGCTGGCTCCAGGCGTTCGCCGCCCACCAGCCGGTCACCGTGGTGGTCAACGCCAGCCGAGGCCTGATGCTCGGGCCCGAGGCGGCGGCGAAGCTCGAGCAGTTCGGCACCTTCACCACCTCCACCGGCAGCTACGTGCTCCAGTCGATCGGCTGGATCGTGCTGATCCTGGCGGTGTTCGTGCCGCTGTCGGTGCGGCAGTTCAACCGCACCTGAGCCGGGCCCGCACCGCTGCCGTAGGGTGCGGCCGCCGAGCGAGGAGGTGGCCGTGGATCCCCAGCAGCTCGTGGCCGTCCACGAGATCGAGCAGCTGAAGGCCCGCTACTTCCGGCTGCTCGACACCAAGGCGTGGGACGAGTGGGGCGAGGTCTTCACGGTCGACGCCCGCATGGAGATCCCCGAGTCCGACACCGTCCTCGACGGGCGCACCGAGATCGTGGCGCGGGTGTCGTCGATCATCGGGCCGGCCTCCACGGTGCACCACGGCCACACCCCCGAGATCGAGGTGCTCGGTCCCGACGACGCGCGGGGGATCTGGGCCATGGCCGACCTGGTGACGTGGACGTCGGCGAGCGGCGAGCCCCGTGGGTTCCAGGGCTACGGCCACTACCACGAGACCTACCGCCGCGAGGGTGGGGCGTGGCGCATCGCCACCACCCGGCTGGAGCGGCTCCGCAAGGACCGCTGCTGAGCGGTCGGCGACGGCGGCCGCTCGCCGGCGTCAGTCGGCGAGCTGGCGGATCTTGTCGCCGGCGATGGCGGCCAGGGTCGAGGCCTTGTGCGGCTGGCCGCGCAGGAACGCCTGGGCGAAGTGCTTGGCCTGCTCGTAGGTGATCTGGCCGGGCATGGGGGGCTCGTTCGGGTTCACCGAGCAGTCGATGAGGCCGGGCCCCGGGTGGTCGAGCAGCGAGCGGATGGCGCCGGGCAGCTCGTGGGGGTCGGTGACCTTGGCGCCGAACGCGCCGCAGGCCGTGGCCCAGGCGGCGAAGTCGGGCTCGGGGTCCTGGTGGCGGACCTTGTACTCGGGGTAGCCGAGCACCATCTGCTCCCAGAGGATCTGGCCGTAGGAGTTGTTGTTGTTCACCACGACCTTGATCGGCAGCTCGTTGCGCACGGCGGTGAGCATCTCGGCCATGAGCATGGCGAAGCCGCCGTCGCCCACGAAGGCGATCACCTGGCGGTTCGGCTGGGCGTGCTGGATGGCGATGGCGTAGGGCAGCCCGGGCGCCATGGTGGCGAGGTTGCCGGACAGGTAGAACTCGCGATCGCCCCGGATGGTCCAGTGGCGGGCGGCCCAGGTGGCGATGGTGCCCGAGTCGCAGGTGAGCACGGCGTCGGACGCGGCCGCCTCGTCGATGGCGTGCATGAGGTACTGCGGGGCGATCGGCGAGCGATCGGGGTCCTCGAGCGCCGCCATGTCCTTGCGCCAGTCGGCCATCTTCTCGCGGTAGCGCTCGAGGTGGGCCTGGTCCTGGGGCGCCAGGCGGTCGAGCAGGGCCCGAACCCGGTCTTCGAGTCGGCGAGCAGCGGGGCGTCGACGGGGAGGCGCAGCCCGATGAGCGACGGGTCCACGTCGATCTGCACCACCTTCACCTGGCCGGGCGAGGAGGTGCTTGGTGTACGGGAACGAGGTGCCCACCATCACGAGGGCGTCGCAGTCGTCCACCAGCTGCTCGCTCGGCTTGGTGCCGAGCAGGCCGATGCCGCCGGTGGTGTTGGGGTGGTCGTCGGGCACGACCGCCTTGCCGGGCAGGGTCTTGATGATCGGCGCGCCGAGGCGCTCGGAGAGCTCGGCCACCTCCTCGCGGGCGTGGAGGGCGCCGACGCCGGCGAGGATCGCCGGACGCTCGGCCGCCTCGAGCAGGGCCACGGCGGCGGCCACGGCCTCGGCATCGGGCTCGAGGTGCGGGCGGCTGCGCCCGACCCCGGTGGTGGGCGAGGAGGCCGGCGCCGGGTGGGCGAACGGGTCCTGGTCCACCGGCGCCAGCTGCACGTCGTTGGGGAACGTGAGGTGCGACACGGTCTGCTTGGCCAGGGCGTTGCGGATGGCCAGGTCGACCACGCTCGGCATCTGCTGGGGGTTGTTGACCTGGAGGTTGTAGTCGGCCACGTCCTGGTACAGCAGCGGCAGGTGCACCTCCTGCTGGTAGCGGGTGCCGAGCACCGACGTCTCCTGCATGCCGGTGATGGCGAGCACGGGGGCGTGGTCGAGCTTGGCGTCGTAGAGGCCGTTCAGCAGGTGGATGGCACCGGGGCCCGAGGTGGCGCAGCACACGCCGAGGCGACCGGTGGCCTTGGCGTGGGCGGTGGCCATGAACGCGGCGGCCTCCTCGTGGTGGACGAGCACGAACTCGAGCTCGTCGGATGCTCGGCGGAAGCCCTCCATGAGCCCGTTGATCCCATCGCCGGGGAGGCCGTAGACGGTGTCCACCCCCCACGCCACCAGTCGCCTCGCCAGGCTCTCTCCCACGGTCTGCTCCATCGCGCGCTCCTCTCATCGGGCCATGGGGGGACTTCCCCGGGCATCGGCCCGGCAACCAAGGCGCCCGGTGTGTGTCGGTCGGGACGGGCGTGGGAAGTCCGATGCCGTGCCCCTCGCCGCGCTGCCTCCGGTCGATGACCTGCAGACGACGGTGCTGCGCATCCCCACCGAGGCGCCCGAGTCCGACGGGACCGCGACGTGGGACGCCACGACGATGCTCGTCGTCGAGGTGCGCGCCGGCGACGAGACGGGCCTCGGCTACAGCTACGGATCGCCGGCGGCGGCGGCGGTGGTGCACGAGCACCTCGCCTCGGTCGTGCGCGACCGCCCGGTGGACGAGCGGCCCGCCACCTGGCTGGCGATGTACGGCGCCCTGCGCAACGCCGGCGCGCCCGGCATCGGCGCCACGGCGATCTCCGCGGTCGACATCGCCCTGTGGGACCTGCACGCCCGGCTCCTCGACCGCCCCCTGGGCGACCTGCTGGGCCGAGCGCGCGATGCGGTCCCCGTCTACGGCAGCGGCGGTTTCACCTCGATGGACGACGACGAGCTGCGAGACCAGGTGGCGGGCTGGGCCGAGGCCGGCATGGCTGCGGTGAAGGTGAAGGTCGGGCGCCGCCCCGATGACGACCCGCGCCGCGTCGCCCTCGTGCGCGACGCCGTGGGGCCCGACGTGCGGCTGATGGTCGACGCCAACGGCGCGCTCGAGGTGTCGGGCGCGCTGGCGCTCGCCGAGGCCCTCGACGGGTGCGGGGTGCGCTGGTTCGAGGAGCCGGTGTCGTCGGACCACGTGCACGACCTGCGGCTGCTGCGCGAGCGGGTGCCGCCGGGGATGGAGGTGGCCGCCGGCGAGTACGGGTGGAGCCCGTGGGCCTACGACGCCCTGATCGGCGAGCAGGCCGTGGACGCGCTCCAAGCCGACGTGACCCGCTGCGGCGGCATCACCGGCTTCCTCCAGGTGACGGCCCGCGCCGAGCAGGCCCACCTGCCGGTGTCCGCCCACTGCGCCCCGCAGGCCAGCCTGGCCGTGGCCGCCGCGGCCCCCGCCGTGCGCGACCTCGAGTGGTTCGCCGACCACGCCCGGCTCGAACCGATGGTCTTCGACGGCGCCGTGCTCCCGAGCGGCTCCGCCCTCCCGGTGCCCGGCGACCGGCCGGGCCACGGCCTGGCCCTGCGCCGGCCCGACATCGATCGGTGGCGGGCGTGAGCGCGACCGAGACGCCCGTCGCCCTCTCGGCCACCCGCCGATCGCTCGCTGGCGGCGTCGATGTGGACGCCCTGCGCGCCGAGCTCGAGCGCACGATGGAGGGCGAGGTGCGCTTCGACGACCAGGCGCGGGGCGCCTACGCCACCGATGCCTCGAACTACCGCCAGGTGCCGATCGGCGTGGTGGTGCCGGCGTCGGTGGACGATGCCGTGGCCGCCCTCGGCGTGTGCCGGCGTCGCTCGGTGCCGGTGGTGTCGCGAGGGGGCGGGACGAGCCTGGCGGGGGAGTGCACCAACGTCGCCGTCGTCGTCGACTGGTCGCGCCACTGCCACGGCCTGCTCTCGGTGGACCCCGAGGCGCGCACGTGCGTGGTCGAGCCGGGGATCGTGCTCGACCACCTCAACGAACGGCTCGCCGACCACCACCTCGAGTTCGGGCCTCGTCCGGCCACCCACTCGCACTGCACGCTCGGCGGGATGATCGGCAACAACTCGTGTGGCGCCACCGCCCAGCGCACCGGCAAGGTGGTCGACAACGTGCGGCGCCTCGAGGTGCTCCTCGCCGATGGCACCCGCTGCTGGGTGGGCCCGCTGGCCGACGACGAGCTCGACGAGCGGTGCGCCCGCGGCGACGCCGAGGGCCGGCTCCTGCGGGAGCTGCGCGCCATCCGCGATCGCCACGGCGACCAGATCCGCCAGCGGTTCCCCGACATCCCCCGCCGGGTGTCGGGCTACAACCTCGATGCGCTGCTTCCGGAGCAGGGCTTCGACCTCGCCAAGCTGGTCAGGTCCGGGTGGGCACGCTGGCGACCGTGCTCGCCGCCGAGCTCCAGCTCGTGCTGACGGCGCACGAGCCTGTGGTCCTCGGTTGTTCTCCCGACATCGCACAGCCGCCGACGCGGTCCCGGGCGTGCTGGCCGCCGAGGCCGACGGCGCTCGAGGCCATCGACCACAAGCTGGTGTCGTTCGAGCGCACCCGAAGCCTGAACCCCGACGCCCTCGACCTGCTGCCCGACGCCGGCGCCTGGCTCGTGGTGCAAGGCGGCGGCGACAGCCGGGAGGAGGCCGATGCGGCGGGCGACCGGATCCTCGAGGCGGCCGGCCGTCAGCGCGACGACGACGGCGTCGCCTGGTTCGACGATCCCCGCAAGGAGCAGGAGCTGTGGCGGGTGCGGGAGTCCGCGCTCGGCGCCACCTCCCGGCTGCCGGGCCACTCCGACGCCTGGCCCGGTTGGGAGGACTCGGCCGTGCACCCCGACCGCCTGGGCGACTACCTACGAGACCTGCGGGGCCTGCTCGACGAGTTCGGCTACGGCGAGGCCAGCCTCTACGGCCACTTCGGCCAGGGCTGCGTGCACTGCCGCATCCCCTTCGAGCTCACCACCGCGCCGGGCGTGGCTGCCTTCCGCCGGTTCGTGGAGCGCGCCGCCGAGCTGGTGGCCGCCCACGGCGGTTCGCTCTCGGGCGAGCACGGTGACGGCCAGGCGCGGGGCGAGCTGCTCCCGACCATGTTCGGCGACGAGGTGGGGAGGCGTTCGGCGCCTGCAAGGCGGCGTTCGACCTCGACAACCTCCTCAACCCCGGCAAGGTGGTGGACCGTTCCCGCTCGACGCCGACCTGCGCCTCGGCGCCGACTTCGAGCACCGCAGCGGGCCTACCTGGTTCCGCTACCCCGACGACGAGGGCAGCTTCTCGCGGGCGGTGCAGCTGGTGGGCGTGGGGGAGTGCCGCAGCACCGAGGGCGGGGCCATGTGCCCCTCGTACCGGGCGACGGGGGCCGAGGAGCAATTTCGACGCGTGGCCGGTCGCGCCTGCTCTTCGAGATGCTCGACGGCGGGCGGCGCGGCGGCCCGATCGCCGACGGCTGGCGCTCCGAGGCGGTGCTCGACGCCCTGGACCTGTGCCTGGCGTGCAAGGGCTGCCGCTCGGACTGCCCGGTGGACGTGGACATGGCCACCTACAAGGCCGAGTTCCTCGCCCACCACTACCGGCACCGGCTGCGGCCCCGCACCCACTACTCGATGGGCTGGCTGCCGGTGGCGGCCGCCCTGGCTCGCGGGCCCCGCGGCTGGTCAACGCGGCGACGAGCGTGCCGGCTCTCGCCGCGGTCGCCAAGCGGGTGGGCGGGATCGACCCCGAGCGCACCATCCCCGAGTTCGCCACCGAGACGTTCACGGCGTGGATGGCCGAGCGCACGCCGCAGGGCGACGGCCACCTGGGCGAGGTGCTGGTGTGGCCCGACACGTTCACGAACCGGTTCCACCTCGACGTGGGTCGAGCGGCGGTCGAGGTGATCGAGCGGGCCGGCTGGCGCGCCGTGGTGCCTGAGCGGTCCGTGTGCTGGGTGGGCTGACGTGGATCTCCACCGGCCAGCTGGCGACTGCGCAGCGGGTGCTGGGCCGCACGGTGCGGACCCTCGCGCCGCACCTGCGGCGTGGCGGGCTGGTGCTCGGCCTCGAGCCGAGCTGCACGGCCGTGTTCCGCAGCGACGCCCGGGAGCTGCTGGAGCGATCCGAGGACGTGGAGCGGCTGCGCCAGCAGACGGTGACGCTGGCCGAGCTGCTGCGGGACCGCACGCCGGGGTGGGAGCCGCCGTCGGTGCCGGGTGGGGCGATCGTGCAACCGCACTGCCACCACCACGCCATCATGCGCTTCGAGGGCGACCACGAGCTGCTCGACGAGGTGTTCGAGGGCGACGTGGACGTGCTCGAGGGCTGTTGCGGCCTGGCCGGCAACTTCGGCTTCGAGGACGGCCACCACGACGTGTCGATGGCCTGCGCCGAGCACGCTCTGCTGCCGGCGCTGCGCGACGCGAACGATGGGACGGCGCTGCTCGCCGACGGCTTCAGCTGCCGCACCCAGGCCACCCAGGCCATGCCCGGCACCCGGCCGCGTCACCTCGCCCAGATCTTGGCCGACGCCCAGCGCTGATCGTCGGGGCCTCTGGTCACGCTGCGTCTGGTGCGGTTCGAGCTCCGTGGTCCGTGGTCCGTGGCCGCGCGGCTTGGTGAGGGCGGGCCGATGGTGGTGGCTGATGGCACGGTGAACTTCGGTCCAGCGGCACCTCCCGGCACCACAGATCGGCTTGTCACCGACCTATGCGCTGTCCCTGCCCCTCCCAGGCGCGCACTCGGTTGTGCGCCTCCACGGTGGGGTCTGTCAGGAACTTTGTGTAAGTGGCGTGATCTGAGTGTCCCGGGCTGAGGGCTGCGGGGCGGAGAGGATCATGTTGATGACGAAGCGAACGAGGGACGAGGGGGCGTTGACGCCGGCGTCGTTGGTGCCTGCTGGGGGTGACCCGGCGTCGATGGATGCGTGGGCGGCGGAGCTGGTGGCTCGGGCCCGTGATGAGGGGTCGCGCTGACGGGCGATGGTGGTCTGTTGACCGACCTGATGCGCAGCGTGCTCCAGCGGGGCCTCGAGGTGGAGATGGCTGAGCACCTGGGCTACGAGCGGCACGCGGTCGAGGGTAGGGGCACGGGGAACTCGCGGAACGGGACCTACC